>CAVZDS010000017.1:0-76005 GCA_963774095.1 uncultured Thermoleophilaceae bacterium | reverse complement strand
AATGGGTGGTCGAGGACCGCTGGTGGACCGGCCGGCCGCTGCGGCGGCGCTATTTCGAGGTGGTGCTCCTCGACGGGCGCAACGTCGTCGTGTTCCGCGATCTCGTGGGAGGGGGGTGGTTCCTCCAGCGGTCCTGAGCACGAGCGGTTTTGAGCAACAGCCCGCACTTTGCGGTAATTCGCCAGCAGAACTCGTGAAATGGCACTTCAGTTGCCGGCCGTTCACGCCGATACAAAACGCGAGTGACTCGCCTCGTTAGCCCCCGCGTGCCGGACAGAGACGCGTGATGCGTGCCGGCAGGCTTCCCATGATCGCGCGCCTCGGCACTATGTTCGAGCGCACAGCGGACGTGCGCGATCAGAGGGACCTGGAGGACGTGCTCGAGGACGTCTGCCGCACGATCGCCGATCTGCTCGGCTACCGGGCCGTGGTCGTGAACGTGTACCGCCCGGCCTTCGACGACATGCTCACCTCGGCCGCGGTCGGCTCGGAGGAGTCGGTGTCGCAGCTGGTGGGGAAGAGCTCCCCGCGCGAAACCTGGGTGCCGCTCCTCGACGAGCGCTTCGAGCGCCGCGGCGCGTACCTGATCCCGGGCGGCGAGTTCGACTGGGACGGCCTAGGCGTGGAGAGCTACGTGCCGAGCATCGTGGAGAGCGAGGGGCCGGATGCCTGGACCGCCGAGGACGCCCTGTTCGTGCCGCTGCGCGACCCCAAGGGCCTGCTGATCGGAGTGATCTCGGTCGACGAGCCCGACACCGGGCGCCGGCCTACCGACGAGGAGCTCGACGCCCTGGTGGCGATCTCGCGCCACGCGGCGCTCGCGCTGCGGATCGCGCAGGACACCGCGAACGACGTCCAGCACCAGCGCATGCTCGAGGGCATCCTTGAGGTCTCGGCGCGCCTCGCGGAGGCCGAGGAGCCGGACGAGATCCTCCAGGCGGTCTGCGACGGGATCCGCGACGCGCTCGGCTTCGACAAGGTCGTGATCGAACTTGCGCCCACGCGCGCGGCGCCGCTCACCCCCTACGCCGCCAGCGGCTGGGACATGGAGGCGGACGCCGTGAACCACGGCATTTCGCTCGAGACGCTGGCGCCCCTGTTCACCGACGAGTTCGAGGTGGCCGGCTGCTACCTCGTCCCGACCGAGGTGGCCGAGGAGCGGCTCGGGCGCCACCCGGTCGACTACCGCTCGGAGCTGAATGGCCGCGGCCCGCACGCGTGGTCGCGCCACTGGCTGCTCGTGCCCCTGGCCGAGCCCCAGGGCCGCACGCTGGGGCTGATCTGGGTGGACGACCCGCGCGACCGCCTGCTGCCCACCCAGGCGCGCCTGCAGGCGCTGCGGCTGTTCGCGAACCAGGCGGTGGCAGCGCTCCAGTCGGCCGACCAGGCGCTGAAGCTCCGCCACGAGGCCACCCACGACGCGCTCACCGGCGTCCTGAACCGGCGCGCGTTCCGCGCCCGGCTGGCGCGCGAGGCGGCGCAGCCGGACGCGTCGTTCGCGCTGATCCTCTGCGACATGGACAACCTGAAGCGGGTGAACGACACGCTCGGCCACGAGGCCGGCGACCTCGCCCTGCGGCTGCTGGCGGACGCCCTGCGCACCGGGCTGCGCCGCGACGACGCCTACCGCCTCGGTGGCGACGAGTTCGCGGTGGTGCTGGCCGGCGCGTCGGCGATCGACGCCGAGCGCGTGGCCCACCGCCTCCAGCACGCGGTCTCCCGCGCGGCACGCCCGCCGATAGCGACGATCGAGGCCAGCTTCGGCCTCGCCGTCTACGAGCCGGGGGAGAGCGCGGACCGCCTGGTCGCACGCGCCGATGCCGTTCTCTACGAGTCGAAGCGCCGCCGCCGCGAGATCGTGGCCTGAGCGCCCGCCAACCTAAAGGGACTGTCCCTTTAAGTTATGCGAACATGTGTTCGTGCCATACGTCGAGCTTCACTGCCATTCGGCTTACTCGTTTCTCGACGGGGCGTCTCATCCGGCCGAGCTGGCCGGCACCGCCGCTGACCAGGGCCACGCCGCCCTCGCGCTGACCGACCACGACGGGCTCCACGGCGCCATGGAGATGGCGCACGCGCTGAAGCCGCTCGGGGTGCGGCCGATCACGGGTGCGGAGGTCACGCTCGACGACGGCACCCATCTCACGCTCCTGTGCGAGACGCGCGAGGGTTACACGAACCTCTGCCGCCTGCTCACCGCCTCGCACTGGCACACCCGCCGCTGGGCGCGAGAGGGCTGGGTCGAGGCCGGCCGCCGCCAGGACCCGCTCGACGGCGAGCCGCACATCTCGCTCGACGACGTCGAGCCGCTGGCCGCCGGGCTCGTGTGCCTGTCCGGCTGCGCCCGCGACGGCGCTGTGGCCTCGCGGGTGGAGGCAGGCCGCCACGCCGAGGCGGCGGCGGCGGCGCGCCGGCTGTTGCGGATCTTCGGCTCCGAGCGCTTCCGGATCGAGCTCCAGCGCCCCTTCTGGCGCCACGACCGCCGGCGCAACAGGCTGCTCGCCGAACTGGCGGAGCGGCTCGGCGTCCCCGCGGTGGCCACCGGCAACGCGCACGTGCACGAGCGCGACCGGATCGCGCTCCAGGACGCGATGGTGGCGGTCCGGCTCGGCAAGACGCTCGACGAGACCGAGCCGAGCCGGCGCGGCAACTCATCGCACGTGCTCGCCGCCCCCGAGCGGATGGCGGAGCGCTTCCGCGAGCACCCGAACGCGGTGGAGGAGAGCGGGCGCTTGGCGGAGCGCCTCCGCTTCGACCTCACCGAGGACCTCGGCTACCGCTACCCCGGATCGGAGGACCCGGAGGCGGACTCGAAGCTCGCCGCCCTCTGCCGCGACCGCTTCGAGGAGCGCTACGGCAGGAGCTCCGAGGCGGCCGCCCGGCTCGACGAGGAGCTGCGCGTGATCCGCCACCTCGGCCTATCCGGCTTCTTCCTGCTCCACCGCGACATGCTCGAGCTCGCCCGCGAGGTGGCCGCGGAGGTGCGTGGGCCGGAGTCGGCGCGCCGCCTGCTGCCGCCGGGGCGCGGACGCGGGTCGAGCGTGTCGTCGGTGGTCTGCTACCTCACCGGGCTCTCGCACGTGGACCCGATCGCCAACGAGCTGCTCCTCGGGCGCTTCCTGAACGAGGAGCTCACGGCGCTGCCGGACATCGATCTCGACTTCCCGCGTGACATCCGCGACGTGCTGATCCCCCGCGTGCACGACCGCTACGGCCGCGACCGCTGCGCGCTCGTGGCCGCCTTCTCGACCTTCCAGGTGCGCTCGGCGGTCCGCGACTTCGCCAAGGCGCTCGGGCTGCCGCCGGGTGAGATCGAGCGGCTGGCGCGCCAGGTGGACCCCTGGAAGGACCGAAATGACATTACTGACGAGGTGCCGCGCGGCGGCTCGCCCCGTTGGGACGCGCTCGTCAAGCTCGCCCACGACGCGTGGGGATTGCCTCGCCACCAGTCACAGCACCCCGGAGGGATGGTGATCGCCACCCAGCCGCTGATCGACCTCTGTCCCGTCCAGCCCGCCTCGATGGAGGGCCGGCAGATGGTGCAGTGGGACAAGGACTCGTGCGGCGACGCCGGCTTCCTCAAGATCGACCTGCTCGGCCTGGGGATGCTGTCCGCGGTGGAGCGCTGCATCGACGAGATCGCGCGCACCCGCAACGAGCGCATCGACCTGTCGCGCATCCCGTACGACGACGGAGAGGTCTACGCGCGCATCCAGGAGGCGGAGACCACGGGCGTGTTCCAGATCGAGTCGCGCGCCCAGATGCAGATGCTGAAGCGCACCCGCCCAGCAACGCTCGACGACCTCACCGTGCAGGTGGCGCTCGTGCGGCCCGGGCCGATCATCGGCGGGGCGGTGCACCCCTACATCGAGCGGCGCAGGGCGCTGCGCGAGGACCCCTCGTACCAGGTGCCCTACGAGCACCCGTCGCTGGAGCCAGTGCTGCGCGACACGCTCGGCACGATCGTCTTCCAGGACCAGGTGCTCGAGGTGGCGATGGCCTTCGCCGGCTTCAGCGCCGGGGAGGCGGAGGGCCTGCGGCGGGCCATGAGCCGGCGCCGCTCCGAGGCCGCGATCCGCGCGTACGAGGACAAGTTCCTGGATGGGTCGGCCGAGCGCGGGGCCACCCCGGAGACCGCGAAGACAGTGTGGAACCAGATCGTCGGCTTCTCGGGCTTCGGCTTCCCGAAGGCGCACTCGGCGGCCTTCGGACTGCTCGCCTACCAGTCCACCTGGCTGCGGGTGCACTACCACCCGGAGTTCCTCTGCGCGCTCCTGAACGAGCAGCCGATGGGCTTCTACCCGCCGGACGCGCTGGTGCACGACGCGCAGCGGCACGGGGTGGAGGTGCTGCCGCCCTGCGTGGCCAGGAGCGGGGCGGAGTGCCTGGTTGAGGACGGAGCGGTCCGGATCGGCCTCGGCTACGTGACCGGCGTGAAGGAGGCCGAGGTGCGCGCGATGGCGGCCGAGCGAGGCCCCGGCTGGCGCTCGCTCGGCGACCTGGCCGGGCGCTCGGGCGCCTCGGCGGAGACGCTCGGCCGGCTCGCCTGGGCCGGCGCCTGCGACGCCCTCGTGGAGGGCGACGAGCAGGGCAGGCGTCGCCGTGCGCTCTGGATGCTGGGCGTGGCGGTGCCGGGCACCCAGGTGCCGGAGGGCACCCAGCTCGCACTGCCGTTGGAGCCCCAGGAGGGCCCGGACCTGCGCGCGCTCAGCGCGTGGGAGCGGATGCTGGCCGACTACGGCTCCACGGGCGTGACCCTGCGCGAGCACCCGCTCGAGCTGATGAGGCCCGCGCTACCAGCCGACCTCAGCACGAGCGCCGAGCTCGAGACCCACCCGCACGGCCGGCGCGTGCGCGTAGCCGGCCTCGTGATCGCCCGCCAGCGCCCGGCCACGGCTAAGGGCGTGACCTTCATGCTGCTGGAGGACGAGCTCGGGACGATCAATCTGATCGTCTCCCCGCCGGTTCACGACCGCTTCAGGCTGGCCGTGCGCTCCGAGCCGCTGGTGGTGGCCTCAGGGCGCCTCGAGCGCCGCGAGGGCACCGCGAACGTGATCGTCGACCGGATCGAGCGCCTCGACCGGCCGGACCTGCCAAACGCGCAGGTGAAGCACATCGAGCCGCGGCGGGTGTGGTCGAGCGACGCCGGCGAGCTGAGCGCGGTCGTGCCGCGGGCGCACAGCTTCGGCAGGCGCGGCTGAGCCGCCGAGCGGTTGAGCTACTCGGAACGCTGACGCTTCAGCCAGTCGCCGAGCTGCTGGCCGGCCTCGGAGATCGACGTGCCCGCCGCCTGGAACGCGTTCGAGATCCGCTCGCCATAGAAGGCGCTCGCCGCATCCGCCTCCTCGCGGACCGAGCCCTCCTGGCCCACTCGCAGGTACTCCCCGCGCACGATCGGGTCGTATTCCCCGTCGTGGACCCAGTCGAGCAAAAGCCGCACGCGCCGCACCGGCATCGGGTGGGTCAGGCCAAGGTCCTGGAACAGCTTGGTCAGCCGCTCGAGCCCGCCGCCGCCCTCGCTGTAGTCCATTCCCTGAGCGATGAACGCGTCCAGATTCAGGTCCTCAGCCGCCTCGCCGGCGGCGATCGTCATGAGCGCGCGGCAGACCGCGCTCGGATCGCGGGTCACGAGTGCGGCGGCGCGGTCGCACGACAGCTCGGCCGCGCGCGACCACTCCAGCAGCGCGTACTGGATCGCCAGCAGCGGCAGTCCGGCCAGCAGCGGCAGCCGTACAGAGGTGCCGATCTGGAGCAGGATCAGGAGTGCCGTGCGGTAGAGCACGTGGTCCGAGTGGACGTGCGCCGCCTCGTGCGCGAGCACCACCCGGCGCCCGTCGTCGTCGAGGATGCGCACCAGCTCGGAGTTGAGCACCACGATCGGCTTGTCCGTGCCGATCGTGTAGGCGTTCGCGAGCGGGAACTGGGTCATATAGAGGTCCGGCACGCGCTCGATGTCGAGGCTGTTGAACACCTGCCGGTGCAGCACCCAGATCCCGGGAAGCTGGTCCTGCCCGAGGCGCACCGCCGAGCCGAGCGACGCCGCCCGCAGCGCGCGCTCGTAGCCGAGCGCCACCAGCTTGCGGACCACCTGGTCGAGGTAGGGCACCTGCTGGAGCGCCGAGGTGGCCGCGCGGTCGGCGGGGTGCTGGTACGCCCGGGGCGAGATCCGCTCCAGCCTCCACGCCCCCTCCAGGTGCTCCATCACGCCACACTATCCCCAATGGCTGGACGGATTCGCGTCGGGACCTCGAGCTGGGCGGACCCCGGCTTCGTGAAGGAGTGGTACCCGCCGAAGCTGCCCGCGAAGGAGCGGCTGCCCTGGTACGCGCAGCACTTCGACATCGTCGAGCTCAACTCGAGTTTCTATGCGATCCCGGACCGGAACACGGCCCACTCGTGGGTGGAGGTCACGCCGCCCGGCTTCACGTTCGACGTGAAGGCGCACCGGGCGCTGTCGCGTCACGCCGCGCCCGTGGAGTCGCTGCCTCCCGACCTGCGCGATCTGCACGGCACCCCCGAGCTGGAGCGCGCCCTCGCCGAGCGCCTCGTCGAGGAGACGGCGCCGCTGAGGGACGCCGAGCGCTTCGGCACCTACCTGCTTCAGCTCACACCGGCGTTCTCGCCGAGGAAGCACGAGCTCGAGGAGCTCGACCAGCTGACAGAGATCCTCGGCCCGCACGGCCTGGCCGTGGAGCTGCGCAACCGCAACTGGGTCGACGACGCGCGCCGCGAGCGCACCCTCGATTGGTTCGCGGACCGCGACGTGACATTCGTGGGAGTGGATGCCCCGCCGGGGGACAACTTCCAGATCATGCCGCCGCTCGACGCGGTCACGAACCCGCGGATCGCCTACCTGCGCGCCCACGGCCGCAACACGAAGGGCTACCTCACCGGCAAGTCCGTGGCGGAGCGCTTCGCGTGGCAGTACTCGGACGACGAGCTCGAGGAGATCGCCGAGCGCGCCACCGGTCTGGCAGAGCGGGCGGGGGAGGTGCACGTGGCCTTCAACAACAACCGCGGCGACGATGCGCCGACGGCCGCGCAGCGTTTCCGCTCGCTACTGGGCCAGGCGCCGCCCGAGCCCGAGGGGCAGCAGCTCAGCCTCTAGGCGCGGCGCAGCTCGAACCACACGCGCTTCGAGGGGCCGTCGTGCTTCACGCCCCAGCTGTTGGCGAGTCGCTCGACCATGAACAGCCCCCAGCCGCCGTTGTGGTCGCCGGGCTGCCCCACGCACTCCGGGTCGAAGCCGGGGCCGGTGTCCGCGACCTCGGCGAGCACCGCGGCCTTCCCGACCGCGACCCGCAGGGTCACGGAATCCGCGGCGGTATGCCGGACGCTGTTCGTGACCAGCTCGCTAACGAGCAGGCGAAGCGTCTCCATTAGTGGTGGATCGAGGTCGGCTCGCAGCTTCCCGATCGCACGGCGAGCCTCGGCGGCCGCCTCGGGACCATTCCCGAGGCTCATGCTGAGCCCGTTGCGATCGTGCCGCCCCACGCCCCTGCGCGTTTCGGTGGCCATGCCCTCTATGTACCCGGGTGCTGCCTGCGCTCAACCCTCTGCAACCCGGGCACCAACGAATGGACGAGCGCTACTCGGCCACCCGCAGCACCAGCACGGCGATGTCGTCCCGCGGGCGCCCGCCCTGTGAGAGGACCGCGGCCTCCTCGACCTTGGCCGCGATCGCGTCGGCCCCGGCGCCCGCGCAGGTGGTGATCAGCTCGGCGAGCCGGCGGTCGTCCATGTGGGAATCCCCACGGCTCTCGATCACGCCGTCGGTGTAGAAGATGAGCGCGTCGCCCGGCTCGAGCATCACGGCGCGGTCCTCCAGGTCCGGGTCGGGGACCACCCCGAGCAGCGTTCCCGGCGCACCGACCTCCTCAACGGTCCCTTCCGCACGCAGCAGGAGTGGCAGCGGGTGCCCGCCGGACGCCACACCCACCCGTGCGCCGCGGTCCAGCTTCTCGATGTAGGCGTAGGCCACGGTGCAGAAGCGGCGGTCGTCGCGCTGGCGCAGCAGGGCTTCGTTCAGCAGCGCGAGGCTGCGGCTCGGGAGGCGCTCGTGCATCGCGGCGGCTCGCAGCGTGTAGCGGGCGAGGGCGGTCACCGCGGCGGCGTCCGGCCCCTTGCCGCAGACGTCGCCCATCACGACCGTCCAGCCGCGGTCGCCGGTCTCGAACATGTCGTAGAAGTCGCCCCCGACCTCGTTGCCCTCGCCCGTGGGCCGGAAGCGCGCGGCGGCCTCCATGCCGGGGATGTCCGGAAGCTCGATCGGCAGCAGGCTCTCCTGGAGCGTCCGGGCGATGTAGGAGCGCTCCGTGTAGAGCCGGGCGTTGTCGATGGCCGTGGCGCAGCGTCGCGCCAGCTCGTGGGCCAGCTCCACGTCCTGCTCGTCGAAGCGGCGCCCCGAGCTGCCGCTCACGAACGTGAGCGCCCCGATCGTGCGCCCGCGCGTGGTCATCGGCACGATGATCGCTGAGCGCATCCCGAACTCGGTGAGGATGCGGTAGTGCTCCTCGTCCTGGGCTCCCTCGCGGAGCAGCTCGTCCGGGATCTCGGGATACAGCTCGGCCTGGCCCGTCCTGATCACCTCGTAGACGCCGGCCGGCGCGTCCGGCTGCGAGGGGTAGCGCTGGCTCATCTCCAGGGCCCACTCGCGCACATCCGGGTCGACGTGGGCCAGCGCCTTTCGGTCGAGCCTGCCGCTGTCGGTCGCGAGATCGACCGCCACCCAGTCGGCCACCTCGGGGACGGCCAGGTTCGCCACCTCCACGAGCAGCTCGTCCGGGTTCAGTGACGAGGCGAGCACCTCGGCGCTGCGGGCGAGGAAGCGCTGGCTGAGCTCGGCGCGCTTGTGCGCCGTGATGTCCTCGATCACGTTGATCGCCATGCGGACGTTGCCGTCCTGGTCACGGATCGGCGTAGCCTTCACGGCCGCCCAGCTCTCCTCGCCGGTTCCCCGCACGCGGAAGCGGACAATCGCCTCGGGCGCGTCCTCGCCCGCCAGCGCGCGGCGGCCGGGGAGCGCCTCGAGCGGGAATGGCCGGAGGTCCTCGTCGAGGATGTCGAAGCGGTCGAGGATCGTGTTGATGGGGGCGCTCAGCAGCTCCTCGGTGGAGTCGAAGCCGAGCGTCCTGACGGCCGCGTCGTTCGCGAAGAGAAGTTTTCCATCCGGACCCTGGGCGGTCACCGCGTCCGCCACGCCCTGGAGGATCGCCTCGAGCTGCCCGCGCGCGTCCTCGCGCTCCTGCTCGGCGAGAAGCCGGCCGGTGATGTCCCTGATCATGCCGGTGAACATCGGCGGGTCCGCCTCCTCGATGCGGTTCACCGACAGCTCGATCGGGAACTCCTCGCCGTCTGCGCGGAGGCCGGTCAGCTCGATACGGCGCCCGATGATCGTGCTCTCACCGGTCTGGAGATAGCGCTGGAGACGTTCGCGGTGACGCTCCCGGAGGGCCGGCGGGATTACGAGCGATGCCATCTCCTGGCCGATCGCGGAGTCCTCGGGGTACCCGAAGAGCCGCTCGGCCCCGCGGTTGAACTCCACCACGCGACCCTCGTGATCCATGGTGATCACCGCGTCGAGCGAGGAGTCGAGGACCGCGCGCTTGCGGCTCTCGCTGATGCGTACCGCCTGCTGCGCCCGAAGCGCCTCGAGGAACTCGCCGACCTGGCTTCCGAGCGCCTCCGTGAGTGCGTACAGCTCGGGGTCGCGCTCCCGGATCTCGTGCGAGAACAGCTCGATCGCGCCGAGGAACTGGTCCCCGTTGCTCACCGGGAACGTCATGCCGCCGTTCAGGTCGGCGGCGCGCGCCTCCTTCTCGCGCAGGAACGTGCCCCTGGCGCGTGAATCGCCCAGCCAGACGGGACGGCCGACCTCCCAGACCTCGCCGGGCAGTCCCTGGCCCCGTGCGAACACCATCTCGCGGCTCGCGCGCTCGAAGTCGCCCACGTCCATCCCGTCCTCGTGCCAGTGGGCCACGCAGTGCAGCTGCTCGTCGTCGCCGATGGCCCACAACTGTGCGACCTGACGCCCGAGCGGCCGCGCGATCGCCTCGAGCAGGCGCGGCGCCCCCTCGTCAAAGCTCTTCGCCTCGGCGAGCGCCCGCGCGACGCCGTACTGCACCTGGAGACGGGCCGCGTCGCGCTCCCGGTGGGAGCGAAGGGTGGCGATCACCACCGCGAGCAGGCCGCCCGCCGCCACCACCCCGGCGCCAACGAGGTGCTCGCTGCTCCCGAACGCGTCGGAGCGAAAGCCGAGCACAAGCGCGAGCACGAGCGCGAGCACGGCCACTGCGGTGGTGTGGCGCGGGCTCGCGCCGATCGCGGCGATCAGCGGGCCGGCCACGAGCAGCTGCACCAGCATCACCGACGAACCCACCGCGAGGTCGATCGCGGTCACGATGCCGATGGCTGCGAGCCCCGCAAGAAGCGTGCGGCGTCCGCGGGACGAGTCCCCCGAATTAAGGTGCGAGCCCAACTCGCGGGCGACAATACTGCGCTACAAACCCGGGCGTGCCGCCTGACGACACCGATCCGCAGGGAATCATCCGCATCCGCGCGGCGAACCCGTCGCCGTTGACGCTGGACGGCACGAACACCTACGTGGTCGGGTCGTGGGTTGTCGATCCCGGGCCGGCGCTCCCTTCGCATGTGGCTGCTATCCGGCACGCCGCTGACTCCGGCATTGAGGGGGTTGTTCTTACGCACTCCCACGCCGATCACGCCGAGGCGGCCGATTTGCTCGGGGCGCCGGTCGTCCTTCCTTCCGGCGGCGAGACCGTCGGGCCGTTCTCCGTTGTTGCGACGCCCGGGCACTCCGCCGACAGCGTCTGCCTCGTGCTCGAGCGCGCCTGCTTCACCGGGGACACGGTGCTCGGCGCGGGCAGCGTCTTCATCGCTCCCGGCGAGGGCTCGCTGTCCGCCTACCTGGACTCGCTGCGCCGCCTGCGCGAGCTCGACCTCGAGGTGCTCTGCCCGGGCCACGGCCCCTACGTCCGCGACCCCGCCGCAAAGCTCGACGAGTACATCGCCCACCGCCTCGACCGCGAACGCCGCCTGCTCGATGCGCTCGACTCCGGCCTACGAACCCGCGACGAGCTCCTCAACGCCGCCTGGCCCGACGCCCCGGCGGAGCTCCGCCAGGCAGCCGCGCTGACCCTCGCGGCCCACCTGGAAAAGCTCGCCGAAGAAGGCCGGCTCCCCGAGGACGCGGGGTAGCCCGAACGGCAGCACCGAAGGGGGCCCCAGCGGGGGCCGAATCTCCACTCTTGATCACTTAACCCCGTCATGCGGGGAAAAGTGAGCAAGAGTCAGACGGATCGGGCGATCGGAGCGCTCGCGGAGCGCCAACACGGGGTGGTGACACGGGCTCAGCTCTTAGAGCTTGATCTCGGCCGCCGGGCGATCGACCACAGATTGGAGCTCGGCCGGCTGCGCCGGGTCCACCGCGGTGTCTACACGATCGGCCATCGCCTGCTCACGAGACACGGCCGCTGGATGGCCGCCGTGCTCGCCTGCGGACCCGACGCCGTCCTGAGCCACCTGGCCGCAGCGGCACTGTTTGGAATACGCCAGAGCGACAGGATCGAGGTGACGACCCGGACCGCCTGCCGCGGGCCGAACCGAGTGATCGTGCACCGCTCCCCACTCCGCGACGACGAACGCACAACTCACCGAGGAATACCGACCACGACGGTCCCAAGAACACTGCTCGACCTCAGTGCTGTGGTTCATCCCGACGCCCTGCGCAGCGCACTCCGTCAGGCCGAGCAACTCCGGCTCACAGACCCGCTCTCCCTCATAGATCTCGTCGAGCGCTACCCCCGCCGCCCGGGCCTGGCGGCGATCCGCGCGCTCCTGAAGGAGGCGTCCATCGGCGCGCGGGTCATCCGCAGCGAGCTCGAGGAGCGCTTCCAGGCATTTCTCATCAATGCCGGTCTCCCACTACCGCAGACCAACCGCCGCATCGAGGGCTACGAGGTCGACTGCGTCTGGCCCGAGCAGCGGCTGATAGTCGAGCTCGATGGCCACGCCTTCCACTCGCCCACGCACGCCTTCGAGGACGACCGCGCTCGCGATCGAAGGCTGGAGGCCGCCGGCTGGCACGTGATCCGGGTCACCTGGCGCCAGCTCCACGACGAGCCCGAGCTTCTGGAGGCCGACCTGCGGCAGCTGCTGGATCAGCCCGCGTCGCGGACCGCGTAGCGCCAGGCCGTCATCCGGCGGGCACAACGCGGCTAACCTTCGTCCGCGCATGCTCAGCACCAACCAGTTCAAGAACGGCACCCACATCGAGGTGGACGGCACGGTCTTCCGGATCGTCGAGTTTCAGCACGTGAAGCCGGGAAAGGGCGGCGCGTTCGTCCGCACCAAGCTCAAGCGCGTGGATGACGGCGCCGTGATCGACCGGACCTTCCGGGCGGGCGAGAAGTTCCGGCCGGTGCGAACCGAGTCGCGCAAGATGACCTTCCTCTATACGGACGGCACCGAGGCGCACTTCATGGACAGCCAGACCTACGAGCAGATGGCCGTGCCCGAGGAGGCGGTGGCCGAGTCCCTCAAGTGGGTCCTACCCAACGAAGATGTCGAGATGCTCTACGTGGACGAGGCGCCTACCGACATCCAGGTGCCCAGCGCCGTCGAGCTGGGCGTGGCCGAGACCGAGCCGGGCCTCCGCGGCGACACGGCCAGCGGCGGCGGTGACAAGCCGGCCACGCTCGAATCCGGCGTGGTCGTGCGCGTCCCGCTCTTCGTAAACGTGGGCGACCGCATCCGCGTGGACACCCGCTCCGGCGAGTACGTCTCGCGCGCGTGAGCCGGCCGTGTCCAGGCGCACCGACCAGCGAAGGGCCGCAGTGGTGGCCCTCTACCAAGCCGACGTGACCGGCCGCCCTGCCCCCGACCTCGTGGAGCGGGGCGCGAGCCCGTTCACGCGCGAGCTGGTGGAGGGCGTGGAGGCCGAGCGAGGAGACCTGGACGAGTCGATCGCGAAGCACGCGACCGGCTGGTCGCTCGACAGGATCGCGCCGCTCGAGCGCAACATCCTGCGGGTGGCGGTCCACGAGATGCGCAACAGGCCGGACGTCCCGACCGAGGTGGCGATCGACGAGGCCGTCGAGGCGGCCAAGGAGCTCTGCTCGGCCGACGCCCCCGGCTTCGTCAACGGAGTGCTGGGCGCAGTCCAGCGGGAGGAGGAAGCGTGAACCGCCCCGAGTCACTGAGTGCACTGGCCGAGGAGCTCGAGGCAGTGGCCGACAAGCTGCGTGCCGACGCGGTCGACGCCGACGAGGCGGCCGACCTGGTCGAGCGCTGCGCCGAGATCGCGGCGCGCCTCGGAGGGGAGATCGACTCGCAGGCGCGCGGGGCGAGCGAGGCGGAGGGCCAGGAGCGGCTTCTTTGAGCGCGGGACAGGGGGGCTCGCGGGCGCCGCCCACTCGGAGGTCGAAGCTGCCGCGGCCTACCCCGTAGAGCTGCAGCAGAGGGTCGACGACTACCTCGAGGGCCTGCGCTTTGCCGCGGAACCCGGCACCGCCCGTCTCGAGGAGGCCATGCGCTACTCGCTCCTCGCGGGCGGCAAGCGCATCCGCCCCGTGCTCGCGCTCGCCACGGCCGAGGCGGTCGGCCGGCCCACCGACGAGGTGCTGCCGCTCGCCGCGGCCATCGAGATGATCCACACCTACTCGCTGATCCACGACGACCTCCCGGCCATGGACGACGACGAGTTGCGCCGGGGCCAGCCCACCTGTCACGTGGCCTTCGGCGAGGACGTGGCGATCCTCGCCGGCGACGGCCTCTTCGCCGAGGCGCTCCGCCTCGTCCTCGCCGAGCAGAGCGGCGAGCCGGCGCACGTTCTGGCGGCCGTGCGCGAGGTGGTGACCGCCGCCGGCACCCACGGAATGGTCGGCGGCCAGTTCCTCGACGTGGCCGGGGGAGACGCGCCCGACCTCCGGCGGCTGCACGAGCTGAAGACGGGCGCGCTGATCGCGGCATCGGTCGGCAGCGTCCTGGCGCTCGAGGGCCTCGACGGACCTGCCACAATCCCGTTCCGGCGCTTCGCGGCCGAGCTTGGCGTGGTGTTCCAGATCGTCGACGACATCCTTGACGTGACTGGGGACGAGGCAGAGCTCGGGAAGCCGCGGGGCTCCGACGAGCGCCATGGAAAGGCGACCTATGTGAGTGTGTTCGGCCTCGACCGGGCACGAGAGCTTGCCAAGGAGACGCACGCTTCAGCCAGAGCGGCGCTCGCGCAGGCTGAGGGCGCCACCGGCCGGCTCACACAGATAGCCGACTACATCCTCACGCGGACCACATGACCAAGCTCCTCGACAACATCGACACCCCGGCGGACCTGAAGGGCCTGAGCGACGAGCAGCTGACCCAGGTAGCGCAGGAGGTCCGCGAGCTGATCATCGACACGATCGGCGAGATCGGCGGCCACTTCGGCGCCAACCTCGGCGCGTGCGAGATCGCGGTGGCGATCCACTCGTTGCTCGAGTCCCCGCGCGACAAGGTGCTCTGGGACGTCGGCCACCAGGCCTACCCCCACAAGGTGCTCACCGGCCGCCGCGACGAGCTCCACACGATCCGCAAGTACGAGGGGCTCGCGCCCTTCTGCTCGATCCAGGAGTCGGAGCACGACATCATGGGCGCCGGCCACGCCTCGACCAGCGTGTCGTACGCGGTGGGCATCAAGGAGGCGATGCGCCGCGGGGTGGCGCCTGACGGCAAGGTCGTCGCGGTGATCGGCGACGGCGCGCTCACCGGCGGCGTCTCCTTCGAGGCCCTTCTGAACGCCGGCGGCATGGACATGCCGATCGTGATCGTGGTGAACGACAACGGCATGTCGATCGCCCCGAACGTGGGCGCCCTCTCGCGGCTCTTCAACCGCATGCGCCTCAATCCGAAGCTGTACCACGCACGCGAGGACGCCGAGGAGACGCTCACCAAACTGCCCGCCGGCATCGGCAGCAAGATCGAGCGGCTCGGGCCGATTCTGAAGGAGTCGCTGAAGGCGTACTGGGCGCCTGGCCTCTTCTTCGAGGAGCTGGACCTCGCCTACGTCGGCGTGATCGACGGGCACGACGTGAAGGCGCTGCGGCAGGCCATCGGCGAGGCGCTCGCGGCGGACCGGCCCGTCGTCGTCCACTGCAAGACCGTGAAGGGCAAGGGCTTCGTGCCCGCCGAGGAGGGCGGGCTCGAGGGCATGGAGAAGTGGCACGCCGCCAAGCCCGGCTCGATCGTGAACGGCACCGCGGCGCCGAAGAAGAAGCCGAGCCCGCTGGCGAAGCGCGCGGAGCCCGCTCCGCCGCAGTACACCACCGTCTTCGGCGAGGCGCTCGTGGAGGAGTGCCGCCGCGACGAGCGCGTGATGGGCATCACCGCCGCCATGAACTCCGGCACCGGCCTCAACCTGCTCCAGAAGGCGCTCCCCGAGCGCTACTACGACGTGGGCATCGCCGAGCAGCACGCCGTGCTGTTCGCCGCCGGGCTTGCGCTCGAGGGAGCGAAGCCGGTTGCGGCGATCTACTCGACCTTCCTCCAGCGCGGCTACGACCAGATCGTCCACGACGTCTGCCTCCAGAGGCTGAACGTGGTCTTCGCGATGGACCGCGCCGGGCTCGTGGGCGACGACGGCCCGACCCACCACGGCGCCTTCGACATCTCCTACCTGCGCTGCCTCCCGCACATGGTCCAGATGGCCCCGCGCGATGAGGCCGCGCTTGTGAACATGCTCCGCACCGCGCTGCTCTACGACGACGGCCCGGTCGCTCTGCGCTACCCGCGGGGCGAGGCCGAGGGCGTGCCGCTGCCGCTGCGCCCGGAGCCGATCGAGATGGGCCGCGGCGAGCTGCTGCGGGAGGGCGAGACCGTGGCGCTGCTCGGCTACGGCTACGGCGTGAGCGTGGCGCTGGGCGCGGCGGAGCAGCTCTCGGAGGAGCACGGGCTCGATGCCACGGTGGCGGACGCCCGCTTCGCCAAGCCGCTCGACGCCGAGCTGGTGGAGCGCCTGGCGGCCGAGCACGACGTGCTCGTGACTGTCGAGGAGAACGTGCTCGCCGGCGGCTTCGGCTCAGCCGTGCTCGAGCACCTGGCCGATCGCGACCTGCTCGGCAGCGCCCGCGTGCTGCGCTTCGGCCTGCCCGACCGCTACGTGACCCACGGCAAGCCCGCGCTGCTGCGCGAGGAGGTCGGGCTCACGCCCACCGCCGTGGCCGAGCGCGTGGCGCAGGCCGTGCTCGAGCCCTCGCTGGCCTAGCTACCAGCGGGCCAGCGTGCTGTCGGCCTCGAGCCGGAGCGCCAGCGCGGTGAGCAGCCGGATCGTGGCCTCCACGTCGTCGAGCTGCACGAGCTCGACCGGGGAGTGCATGTAGCGCAGCGGGATCGAGACGACCGCCGTGGGCACGCCGATGCGGCTGAAGTGGATCACGTCGGCGTCGGTGCCGGTGTTCCGGCCGGCCGCCTCGGTGGCGCACTCGATTCCCTCCGCGCTGGCCGCCTCGTCGAGCAGGTCGTTGAGCGGCCGGCTCACCACCGCCCCGCGCGTGATCACCGGGCCGCTTCCAAGCCCGTGCTCCCCGATCTCGCCGGGATCGACGCCGGGGGCGTCGGTGGCGTGCGTCACGTCCACCACCACGGCGAGGTCCGGCTCGGTTCCGAACGCCATCACGCGCGCGCCGTGCGCGCCGATCTCCTCCTGCACCGCCGCCACGCCGGCCACGGGCCCGCCGCCGCCACCGGCCTCCTTCACGCGCCGCGCCACCTCGAGGGCCACGTACACGCCGAGCCGGTTGTCGAGCGCGCGCGAGACGAGCCGGTTGTTCGGCAGCTCCACGGGCTCGGCGGCGAGCAGCACCTGGTCACCGGGAGCGACCATCGAGCGCGCCTCCTCGCCGCTCGTCGCGCCGATGTCCACGTGCAGGTCCTTGAGGCGCTTCGCCTTCTTGCGCTCCTCGGCGTCCGTGAGATGCGGCGGCTTGTGGCCCACCACGCCCGGCAGGATCCCCTCGCGCGTGAACACCTGGACGCGCTGCCCCACCAGCACCTGCGGGTCCCAGCCGCCCGACTGGACCACGTGCAGGAAGCCCTTGTCGCTCACGTGGCTCACCAGCAGGGCGATCTCGTCGATGTGGCCGACGATCGTGAGCAGCGGATGGTCGGCACGGCCGTTCACGCGCGCGACCGTCGTGCCGAGCCGGTCGACCGACACGTCGTCCGCGAACGCCCCCGCCGCCTCGCGCCAGACGCGTGCGGGCTCGCTCTCGTGCCCGGGCGGGCCAGGGGCGGTGAGCAGCTTGAGAAGAAGGTCGGGAGCGGCCATGCGTGGAGAGGCTATCGACGCTCGACGCTGGGCTCGATCGACATCGCGCTGTTGAGGCTGCTCGCGATGAAGCAATGCTCGTGGGCGGTCTGGACGAGCTTGTGCACGCGCTCCTCGTTCGCGTCACCCGCCACCGTGATCCGCGGACGCAGCGTGATCTCGGTGATCCTCAGGGGCTCGGAGTCCTCGGGCATCACGCCGGTGGCCTCGTCCTCGTAGGCGACGACGTCGATGCGCGCCTTCGCGGCCACGTGCAGGAACGACAGCATCTGGCAGGACGACGCCGCCATCACCAGCAGCTGCTCGGGGTTGAGGATGCTCGGGTCGCCGTGCGACTCCCCCGTGGTCAGGCGGATCTCCTGCTCGGCCGGCGGCGCCGTGGCGCTGTGGAGGCGGTCGTAGCCGTCCCACCCGAGACCGGTGGAGCCGCTCCAGGTCAGGCGGGTCTCGTACCGGTGGTCGGGCATCGGTGCAGAATAGAAGGGTGTCCGAGCGGAACGTGGAGATCGTCCGGGAGAGCTTCGAGGCGTTCGGGCGCGGGGACTTCAACACGGCGTTCGCCGCCTACGACTCCGCAGCCGAGTGGCAGACCGCGGACGACGAGCCCGACGCGCGGGTCTACCGCGGCATCCCCGAGCTGCGCGGCTTCGTGGCCCACCTGGCCGACCCGTGGACCGACCGCTTCGGCCAGGCGGTCCAGTTCGAGGACTTCATCGACTGCGGCGACTGGGTCGTTGCGCCCTGGAGCGGCCGCCTGCACGGCCACGGCAGCGGCATCGAGATCGAGGTGTCGGAGACCTACGCAGTGCTGGTCCGCGACGGGAGGATCGCGCGGGTCGACGAGTACCGGACCGTCGAGCAGGCGCTCGAGGCCGTGGCCGGCCCTCAGAAGTAGGCCGACGCGCAAGGGGCGGTTCGGTCACTGAATGCTCAACATAGCTTGACTTCTAAGCGTTGGCCGCGTAAAGTCACGCTATCCGAAACTGGGGTGGATACCCGTGACCACACGCCGGAAACTGCTTCTTTCAACGGTGCTACTCGGTGCCGCTTTCCTCGTCGCGTCGCCCACGAGCGCAGTGGCGTACTCACAGACTTACTGCGGCGTAGTGCTCAACCCGGGTGCGACGTGTTACTCAAATGGTCTCCATAGCTGGGACTTTGCGCGTGCCTACTATCCGGGGCCGCCGGCGCACAACGTGTTTGTTTGTACGTACCTCTGGAACGACCGCACCGCGCAGGTCCGAGGCGGAACCATCTGGTGCGACTACAACAACATCGAGCACAGCTACGGAGCTACCTCGCAGCCTGACTACAACGCGAGATCACTCTTGTCGGGAGGCAATTGCTGCGCGCATACGGTCGTTGGCTATGCGGAAACATGAGGAGTAGGCAATGACGCGCCCGCTGAAGGTGTCGTTCTGCGTGCTTGTAGCCGTCCTCGCAAGCACGTCCGTGGTCGCTATCGCACAGGTGAGTGGCGATGACGGCCCCCGACCAAGCGCGGAGCCGCCGATACCCTCACTTCGGGCAACGGCTCCGATTGCGTTGGGGGTGCTAGATCGGCCGAGAGGCTCGGAAGACTCCCTTCCGCCCGATGCAGCTGCGTCTACAGGGAAGTCGCGACCCTTCGGGGCGAACGTCGACCTATCGCGGAAGGCGCTCTCTCGAGACGACCGAGCTGTCTATCTGGTGCCGGCGCGAGGCGCTGTTTGCCTCGTCCTAACCGATGCGACAGCGGGGTCCTCGTTGAGCTGCCGGACCTACGAGCAAATTGCGTCGGCCGCCGTGGGCCCGGTTCAGGCTTTCTCCGGATGCGGCGCACCGTCGTCAGGTGCAACAACGGCGCCTGTCTGCCAGGGGGTGACGCTATACAGCGTTGTACCCGACGGCGTCGACAGCGTGACGGTGCACCTCGTATCGGGAAAAACTGCATCAAGCACCGTTGTAGGCAACGTCTACCTTGTCGACGTCACCGCAAGCGACCCTCCTGTCGAGGTCTCGTTTGAAACCGAGAACGGGACGGTTTCCCAGCCGATTTCTTCTCTCTAAGTAGAAACGGCCCCGCCGGGAGAGCGGGGCCGTTTCAGAGGGAGGAGTGATGCGTATGTGTTTCGTGTGTGAGAGGAAGTTTCAGATGGCTCGCGCGCTGTAGCGCGTGACCACGGTCGTGAAGAGCGCGGCCAGGCCGGCGCCCGCGAACAGGACCATCGCCGCCGGCTCGCCCGCGAAGCCGAAGATGGCGGCGGAGAGCAGCAGCCCGAGCGCGAGGCCGCGGTCGTAGACGGCCTGGGCCGAGAGGGGGAGGGTGCCCCGGCCACCGGGCTCGGTCCCGGCAAGGGCGAGCGCGATCGCAAGCGTGCCGACCAGGACGCCGGTCACGAGCGCCGGGGCGTCGAGCCCCGCAAGGAAGGGCACGGCGATCAGAGCGCTGCCCGCGACCGTCAGCAGGGCGGGGCGCAGCGAGTGAGACATGAGGTGCTGAGAACCCATCACGACCGAGGCTACGCCGACACCTTCGGGGCTGTGTGAGGTAGGTCACACAGCGCCAGGGGTACTCTCCCGGCCGTGGCCAAGCGGCGGCTCGACACCCTGCTCGCCGAGCGCGGCCTGTTCGAATCGCGCTCCCGAGCCGCTGCGGCGGTGATAGCCGGCGACGTCCGCGTGGGCGGCCGGCCGGCGCGCAAGCCGGGGGAGATGGTCGCCGACGAGGCCGAGCTGGCGGTCACGGAGCCGCCGCCGTTCGTCTCCCGCGGCGGCGTCAAGCTCGCCAACGCGCTCGACGCCTTCGGAATCGACCCGAGCGGGCGCCGGGCGCTCGACGTGGGCGCCTCCACCGGCGGCTTCACCGACTGCCTGCTTCAGCGCGGCGCGGAGTCCGTGATCGCGCTCGACGTGGCATACGGGGAGTTCCACTGGGGGCTGCGAAACGACGAGCGCGTGACAGTCATCGAGCGCCGCAACGCCCGCTCGCTGCGGCCCGACGAGCTGCCCTACGCGCCGGACCTGATCGTGGCCGACGTGTCCTTCATCTCGCTCACCAAGGTGCTCCCGGCCGTGGTGTCGGCCGCCGCTCCGCGCTTCGACCTGCTCGCGATGGTCAAGCCTCAGTTCGAGGTTGGGCGCGAGCGGGTGGGCAGGGGCGGCGTGGTGCGCTCGCCCGACGACCGGCGCTCGGCGCTGGTGGCGGTGGGCCGGCACGCGCTGGACGAGCTGCGCACCTCGGTGATGGGCTACGCGACCTCGGGCCTGCCCGGGCCGGCGGGGAACCGCGAGAGCTTCGTATGGATCGCGGAGGCGGGGCGCGAGGGCGCCGTCGAGGACGTCGAGGCCGCCGCGCGAAGGGTCGAGCCGTGAGCCGCCCGCCTCGCAGCCTCACGGTCTTCACGCACAAGCGCCCGGAGCACACGACCGAAGCGCTGCGGCGCGTGATCGAGCTCGCGCGCAAGGCCGGGGTGGAGGTGCGGGTCCCGCAGGAGGAGCGGGAGAAGCACGGCGTAGAGCCGGCGGAGGGCGTGGTGCTGGGGGCCGACCCCGGCGGCGACACCGACCTGGCCGTGGTGCTCGGCGGGGATGGGACGATCCTGTCCACGCTGCGCCTGTACGCCGGGCGCCGCGTCACGGTCTTCGCCGTCAACTTCGGCACGATCGGCTTCCTGGCGACCGTGGAGCCCTCCGAGCTCGACGAGGGCATGCGCATGGCGCTGGCAGGCGAGCTCGACGTGCTGGAGCTTCCCGGCCTGATCGCGGCCACCTCGAACGGCGACGAGCTCGCCATGAACGACATCTCCTTCCACCGCCGGCACACCGGGCGGGTGGCCGAGCTCGCCTACTCGGTGGAGGGCGAGCAGCTCGGCGAGGTCCGCTGCGACGGCCTGGTGGTGGCCACCCCGGCCGGGTCCACGGGCTACAACCTCGCCAATGGCGGGCCGGTGCTTGCCTGGGGCGTGGAGGGCTACGTGGTCTCGTTCATCGCGCCACACACGCTGACCGCGCGCGCGCTCGTGGTCGCGCCCGATGGCGTGCTCGCGGTCACGAACCGCTCGCGCGAGGAGGACGTGGAGATGACCACCGACGGCCGCACGGTCTGCGTGCTGCCCCGCGAGGACACGATCGAGATCCGCTTCGAGCGGGGCTGCGCGCTGCTGGCGCAGCTGCCGGGCGCGAGCTTCTACCACCGCCTACGCGAAAAGTTCGGCCGCCTGGCCTACTGAGGCGGCCCCGGAGAGCCAGTCGTGGGTGATCCTCGCTGGCTCGACGGCCGGTGAGAACAGGTAGCCCTGGGCGTAGCGGCAGCCGGCATCGAGCAGGAACTGGCGCTGGGCATCCGTCTCGACGCCCTCTGCGATCACCTCGAGTTCGAACCCCTTTGCGAGGTACATGATCGCGATGACGAGAGTTCGTGCTGTGTCGACCTCCGGCAGGCCCTGAACGAACGAGCGGTCGATCTTGAGGGAGCTGAGGGATAGCTCCCCGAGCCGCGCGAGCGACGAGTGGCCGGTCCCGAAGTCATCGATGGCGAGCCGGATCCCGAGCGCGCGCAGCGCCTCCATCTCGTCGCGTTGCCCGCGGAGCGGGGTCATCATCGCGGACTCGGTCATCTCCAGGGTGATGCGCGCGGGGTTGCCACCCGATGCCCTGATCAAACGGTCGATCGCAGCTGCGCCGATCTGCTGGCAGGTGTCCGGCGGGATGTTGATCGACATCGCTTGGTCGTAACCGTCGGCTCTCCAGACCCCGGCCTGGCGGCTCGCCTCGGTGATTACCCACTCGCTGATCGGCCGGATCAGGCCGGTGCGCTCGGCCAGAGGGATGAACTCGTCCGGGGGGATCAAGCCGTGGACTCGGGTCATTCCAGCGAACCAGCGCCTCGACGCCCCGCATGGCGCCGGAGTCGAGCTCGACGATCGGCTGGTAGTGGAGCGTCAACTCGTCGGCCGCGAATCGCCTTGCGCAGGCGCGCGGCCAGCTCGAGCTGTCCCTGGGCGTCCCGCGCGCCGGGTTCGTAGAGGCTGGACGCGTCGCGCCCGGCTGCCTTTGCCTGGTACATGGCGGCGTCGGCGTGCTGGAGCAGCGTCGGGGCGTCGGCGGCGTCGAACGGGAACAGGCTGATCCCCGACGCTCGCGTGGATGTCGAGCTCAACCGCGCTGACCGAGAGTGGGCGCTGCAGTGCGCGACGGACCCGCTCCGCCGCCTGCTCGGCGGCTCGCCGTCGCCTCGCTGAGCCGTCGGGGAAGGTCGGCCATCAGCAGGAGGAACTCGTCGCCGCCGTCGCGCCCGACGATGTCACCCGCTCGGGTGACACCACGCAGGCGCCCGGCGATCGCGCTGAGGAGCTCGTCGCCGGCCTCGTGCCCGAAGCTGTCGTTGACGAGCTTGAAGTCGTCGAGATCGACGTAGAGGACGGCAACCGCCCGCCCGCTGCCGCGTGCCTCCGTGATCGCGTCGTCGAGCCGGCGTCGGAACTGGTCGCGGTTGGGCAGGCCCGTCAGGGGATCGTGGTTGGCGCGATGGGTGAGCTCCTGCTCGGCGCGCTTGCTGTCGCTGATGTCGAAGATCACGCCCTGGGTGAGCGCAGGGTGTCCGTCGCCGCCCGGCAGGATCACCGTTTGGTCGACCACCCAGCGGACCGCGCCGTCAGCCGACACGACGCGATACTCGTCGCGGAACGGCTGCCGCGCCTCCAGCGCAGCGGCGTATCCCTTCGCCGCGCGTTCGCGATCGTCGGGATGAACGGCCGTGAGCCAGGCGTCGGGACTCGCCAGCCACTCGTCTTGGGTGATCCCGAACAGCTCCTCGATCTGGGGGCTGACGAATTCGCTGGCTCCGGTTCCGAGATCGTCCACATAGGTGACCGCCGGCAGCCGCTCGATCAGCGACCGGTACTGGGCCAGGGTCGACTGCAGCTCGCCGTGCAGGTTGGCGTTCTCGACCGCGCTCCCGGCCATGTCGCAGAGCAGCTCGCAGTAGGACACGTCGTCGTCGCTGAAGGCGCCTTCCACCCGCGCGATCTGCATCGTCCCGATCGCCTCGCCACTGCGACACCAACGGCAGGATCAGAGCCGCGCTCAGCCCGTGCTCGCGAAGCCAGCCCTGCTCGGCGGGGTCGTCACCGGGCGCGATCGACATCGACGCTGAGCGCATGCCGGTCCTCGAGCACCCGGCGGGTGGCGGGCTACTCGTCCAGCCGCGCGTAGACCTCTCCGGACGGCACCGTCGAGCCCAGGTCCATGACCTCCATGTGGGTCAGCGCAACCAGGACGTCGCGCTCACGATCCCAGAGCGTGATCGCGGCGGTGGCCGCGCCGGTCGCACGGATCGCCCAGGAGACCAGGTCCTCGGTCAGCGCTGGCAGGTCGAGGCTCGACGTCATGCGCCGCGACAGCTCGGTCAGGTCTTGGAATCTGGGGTCAGTCATGGGGCACGCGCGCAAGCGCGGCTTGTGGACCTATCGGCACCCGGCGCGGATCCGGTGAGCCGCCTGTCAACGCCGGCCGCTCCGTCGGGTGTCGCTGGTACACCTGAGCGGTGCTGCTCGAGCTGCGCATAGAGAACCTGCTCCTGATCGAGAGGGCGGAGCTGCGGCCTGGGCAGGGGCTCACGGCGATCACCGGGGAGACCGGCGCGGGGAAAACCGTGCTCGCCCACGCGCTCGACCTTCTGCTCGGCGGAAAGCCGCGCTCCGGGCATCGTCAGGCCGGGTGCGCCCGAGGCGTACGTCGAGGGCGTGTTCGAGCTGCCGGCCGGGCTGCTCGACGAGCCGGAGTTCGCGGAGCTGCGCGAGCGAGTGGGCGAGGAGCTCGACGAGATCGTGCTGGCGCGGCGGGTGAGCGCCGAGGGCCGCTCGCGCGCGTTCGTGCAGGGCCGCTCCGCCACGGCGGCCGATCTCCAGGCGCTCGGCGGGCGGCTGGTGGCGTTCTTCGGGCAGCACGAGCACCGGCGGCTCACGCTCGCCTCGGCTCAGCTCGACCTGCTGGACGGCTTCTGCGGGCGCGAGCAGCTCGAGCTGCGCGCCGCCCTGGCGGCCGCGCACGCGCGGATGCGCGAGCTGGAGCGCGACGCTGGCCGAGCTGCGCGAGCGCGCCGGCACGCGCGACCGCGACCTGGACCTGCTCGCGTTCGAGATCGAGGAGATCGAGGAGCTCGACCCGAGCGAGGAGGAGAAGGAGTCGCTCGTGGCGGAGCGCTCGCGGCTGCGCCAGCTCGACGGCCTGCTGGCCGCCGCGGGCGCCGGGGCGGAGGCGATCGCGCCGAGCGGGGACGACCCGGGCGTGGCGACGCTGCTCGCCGGCGCCGAGCGGCTGGCCGAGCAGGTGGCGGGCGCGGACCCCGAGCTCGACGCGCTCGCCGAGCGGCTCGCGGCCCTGCGCCTCGAGGCCGAGGACGTCGGCGCCGAGCTGCGCCGCTACGCCGACTCGCTGGAGGCCGAGCCCGGGCGGCTGGACGTGTTGGAGGAGCGTCTCGAGCTCTACGACCGGCTCGAGCGCAAGCACGGCGGCAGCGTGCGCGGCGGTGCTCGCGCACGCGGAGCGCTGCCGGCGCGAGCGAGCCAGCCTCGAGCACGCCGAGGTCGAGACCGAGCGCGCCGAGGCCGCGCTCGCCGAGGCTCGAGCGGAGCGCGACGGGTTGGCGCAGCGGCGTCGGCGCGGCACGGCGGAAGGCGGCGCCGCGGCTCGCGGAGCGGGTGCTCGAGGAGCTGGCCGCGCTGGCGATGGAGAGCGCGGCCTTCGAGGTCGTGGTGGAGGCACGCGCGAGCCGCCCGACATCGGCCCCACCGGCGCCGAGCGTGTCGAGTTCATGCTCGGCGCCCAACCCCGGCGTGCCGGCCGCGCCGATCCGCGACGCGGCGTCCGGCGGCGAGCTCTCGCGCGTGATGCTCGCGCTGATGACGGTGGCGGGCACGGGCGAGTCGCGCACGCTCGTGTTCGACGAGGTGGACGCGGGCGTGGGCGGGCAGACCGCCCGGGCGGTCGGCGAGCGGCTGCGCGCGCTCGGCGACACCCGCCAGGTGCTCTGCATCACGCACCTGCCGCAGATCGCGGCGCTGGCGAGCGCGCACTTCCGGATCGAGAAGTCGGCGGAGACCGACACGGCGCTCACCACCGTCGAGGCGCTCGAGGGCGACGGCGTGGTGGCCGAGCTGTGCCGGATGCTCGGCGCCGAGGCCTCGGACAAGGCCGCGCGCAGGCACGCGAAGGAACTGCTGGCGGCGGCGTGAGGGTGTGGCGCCGTGACCCGTCCGAGCCGTCCGCCGCCTCGATGAGTACACTCGACTTCCCAGAGACTTGATGCCACAGAGCCGCCCGGAAACCCGCTTCATCTTCATCACCGGCGGCGTCGTCTCCGCACTTGGGAAGGGCATCGCGGCCGCCTCTCTGGGTCGACTGCTGGTCGCGCGCGGGCTGTCCGTGACGATCCAGAAGTTCGACCCGTACATCAACGTCGATCCCGGGACGATGAGCCCGTTCCAGCACGGCGAGGTGTTCGTCACCGAGGACGGCGCGGAGACCGACCTCGACCTCGGTCACTACGAGCGCTTCACCGACACGAACACGAGCCGCGCCTCCAACGCCACGGCCGGCGCGATCTACAACTCGGTGATCCGGCGCGAGCGCCGCGGCGACTACCTCGGCGGCACCGTCCAGGTGATCCCGCACATCACCGACGAGATCAAGAACCGCATCAAGCTCGTCGCCGAGACCACGGACGTGGACATCGTGATCACGGAGATCGGCGGCACGGTGGGCGACATCGAGTCGCTGCCGTTCCTCGAGGCGCTGCGCCAGTTCCACTCGGAGATCGGGCGCGACCGCTGCATGTTCGTCCACCTCACGCTCGTGCCGTTCCTGGGCCACGCGGGTGAGCTGAAGACGAAGCCCACGCAGCACTCCGTCCAGGAGCTGCGCCGCATCGGCATCCAGCCCGACATGGTGATGTGCCGCTCCGAGGAGCAGCTCGGCAAGGAGATCCGCGAGAAGATCGCGCTGTTCGCGAACCTGCCGGTCAGCTCGGTGGTGTCGGCGCGCGACGTTGACTCGATCTACAAGGTGCCGCTCGAGTTCGCCCACGAGGGCGTCGACGAGGCGGTCCTGAGGCACTTCGGCATCGAGCTGCCGCCGCCGGACCTGTCCGACTGGGAGCGCCTGGTCGAGCGAGTCGAGTCCGCCACCGAGCCGGTGCGGATCGCGCTGGTCGGCAAGTACAACCAGCTTGCCGACGCCTACCTGTCCGTGATCGAGGCGCTCAACCACGCGGGCTCGCACCACGGGGGCCACGTCGAGGTCGTGTGGGTGGACAGCGAGCGGCTCACCGACGGCGAGGTCGAGCGCGAGCTCGCCACCTGCGACGGCATCCTGGTGCCGGGCGGCTTCGGCGTGCGCGGGATCGAGGGCAAGATCCAGGCCGCGCGCTACGCGCGGGAGAACAATGTGCCGTACCTCGGGATCTGCCTCGGAATGCAGATCGCGGTGGCGGAGTTCGCCCGCCACGTGGCCGGCATGGAGGGCGCGAACTCGACCGAGTTCGACCCCGAGACGCCCTACCCGGTGATCGACCTCCTGCCCGAGCAGAAGGAGGTTCGCGACATGGGCGGCACGATGCGCCTCGGCGCGGACCCCGTGAAGCTGCACGACGACACGCGTGCCCGCGAGATCTACGGCGACGCGGTCATCTACGAGCGCCACCGCCACCGCTACGAGGTCAACAACCACCTGCGCAAGCGGCTCGAGCAGGCCGGCCTCGTGTTCAGCGGCACCTCACCGGACGACCGCCTGGTCGAGGTGATCGAGCTGCCGGAGCATCCGTTCTTCGTCGCCTCTCAGTACCACCCCGAGTTCAAGTCGCGCCCGCTGCGCCCGCAGCCGCTGTTCCGCGACTTCGTCGGGGCGGCCCTCGCGCTCGCACGCGAGCGAGGTCCGGAGCGTGCCGACAGCGGCCGCGCGCCCGAGGTCGAGCCCGAGATCCGGGCAGAGACCCGCGCCTAGCTTTTAGAGTTGACGGGTGATCTTCCGCCAGCTCGTGCATGACGACCTCGGCTGCGCCAGCTACCTGATCGGCGACGGGGACGCGGGCATCGCCGCTGTCGTGGACCCGCGGCTCGACATCGACGAGTACCTGCGGCTCGTCCGCTTCCTCGGGGCGCGGATCGAGCACATCCTCGAGACGCACAACCACGCGGACCACGTGTCCGGACACGGCCGGCTCACGGCCGCCACGGGCGCCACGATCCACGTCCACCGCGAGGCGGCTCCGGACTACGACCACGAGCCGTTCGACGACGGCTGGGAGCTTCAGCTCGGGCGGGTCATCGTCCGAGCGCTCCACACGCCGGGCCACCGTCCCGAGCACACGGCGTTCGCACTGATCGACTCGGAGCGGAGCCATGAGCCCTGGGCCGTGCTCACAGGCGACAGCCTGTTCGTGGGTGACATCGCGCGGCCGGACCTCGCGGTGGACCGCGCCGAGGGCGCTCACGGCATCTTCCACTCGCTCCACGACCAGCTGCTGCCGCTGCCCGACATGTGCGAGGTCTGGCCGGGGCACCTGGGTGGCTCGATGTGCGGCGGGCCCGGCATGGACCTGAAGGTGTCCTCGACGATCGGGTTCGAGCGTGCGAACCAGCGGCTGCTCCAGATCAGGGACGAGGACGACTTCGTTCGAGAGGCCACCGCCGGCCTCGGCGCACAGCCGCCGAACTTCAAGAACATCGTCGCGCTGAACCGAGGCCCGCTGGTCGTGGAGACCGTCGATGTGCACCCGCTCACCCCGCGCCAGGTGCAGCAGGCGGAGGAGGGCGGAGCGCTCGTGGTGGACGTGCGCACCGAGCTTCAGTTCGACGAGGCGCACATTCCGTCGGCGGTGTGCATCACCGCGCTGCGCGGCGGCTTCGGCACCCGGTTGGCGTGGCTGGCCGAGCCCGGGCAGCCGCTCGTGCTGGTGGGGCGCGACGACGAGGATGCGCGCGAGGCGGCCGAGCTCGCCGGTGCGGTGGGGCTCACGAACATCGCCGGCTATCTCGCCGGCGGCATGACCTCCTGGCGCGAGGAGAAGCAGCCGGTCGGGCGGGTGACCCGCCTCAGCCTCGAGGAGCTCCACGAGCGCTGGAACGGCGGGTCGAATGGGCTTCAGCTCCTCGACGTCCGCGAGCGCTCGGAGTGGGATCGCGGACACATCCCCGGATCGATCCACACCGCCTACCACGACATCCACGAGCTGCCAGGGGAGGTGGACGGGGAGCGTCCCGTCGCCGCGATCTGCGCCTCCGGTCAGCGGGCCGCGATCGCCGCGAGCCTGCTGAAGCGGTTCGGCGTCCGCGAGGTGATCCACGTGGTCGACGGCGGCGTGCCACGCTGGGAGCGAGAGGGCTGGCCCATCGAGCGGTAGCGTTGGGCCCGTGATTCACGCGGCTTCCACCGAGGAGCGCGAGCGGCTGCTGGCCGACTTCGTGCGCTACTGCGAGATCGAGAGCCCCTCGGGGCAGGAACGGAAGATCGCGGACGCCCTCACCGAGGACCTGCGCGGGCTCGGGCTGGAGGTCGACGAGGACGACGCCGGCAACCTGCTCGCGGCGATCGATGGCCCCGAGGGTGCGCCGACCGTGCTGCTGTGCGCTCACATGGACACCGTGCCGCTCGACGGACCGGTCGAGGTGGTGAGCGACAACGGCCTTCTTACCAACCGCCACGAGGCCATCCTCGGCGCCGACAACAAGGCCGCGGTCGCAACGATCATGGGCGCCGTGCGCCGGATCATCCGGCAGGGCAAGCCGGCCGCCGGCGTCGAGATCCTGTTCACGACGTGCGAGGAACTTGCCCTGGAGGGAGCAAAGGCGTTCGACAAGTCGCGCCTGCGGTCGGACTTCGGCTACGTCTTCGACCACGCCTCGCCGATCGGCGAGATCGTGCTCGCGTCGCCGACCTACTACTCGCTCGAGGCCCGCTTCAAGGGCAAGGCCGCGCACGCGGGCATCCGCCCCGAGGCGGGGCACAACGCGATCGCAGCAGCGAGCCGCGCCATCGCCGCGATGCGGATCGGCCGGATCGACTCCGACACGACCGCGAACGTCGGCCGCATCGAGGGCGGCACGGCGGCGAACGTGGTTGCGGAGCGCTGCTACGTCCAGCTCGAGACCCGCAGCCTCGACGACACGCGGGCGGGGGAGACCGTGAGCGAGATGGTCGACGCGATCGCCGAGGCGGCGAGCGACGCCGAATGCGACGTGGAGACCTCGGTCGAGCGGCTCTTCCAGAGCTACCGCCTGCCGCGCACCGCCCCGGCGATCGAGGTGGCGGCGGCGGCCCTGCGCGACTCCGACATCGAGCCGGTCTACATCACCACGGGCGGGGGCAGCGACGCGAACGTCTTCATCCAGGCGGGCCTGCCGGTGGTGAACCTGGCGAACGGCACGGAGGGCAACCACCAGCCGGACGAGTCGGTCACGGTCGAGGCGCTCGAGACGATGCTCGACGTGACGATCGCGATCGTCGCCCAGGCCGGCCGCTCCCCCCAAGCCGCCCCCGCCCCCTGATGGCCTTCGAGCGGATCGCCAGCAAGACGATCTGGGAGGGCCGGATCGGCACGGTCCGCATCGACACGGTCCGCTACGACGACGGCGAGGAGGCCGAGCGCGAGGTCGTCGAGCACCCCGGCGCGGTGGGCATCGTTGCGCACGACGGCGAGACGCTCTACATGGTCCGCCAGCCGCGCGAGCCGGTGAACGAGCAGGCGCTGCTCGAGCTGCCCGCCGGCAAGCTCGACGAGGAGGGGGAGGCTCCGCTCGACACGGCCAAGCGCGAGCTCGCCGAGGAGATCGGCAAGGGCGCCCGCACGTGGCAGCACCTCACGAGCTTCTACACATCGCCCGGCTTCACCGACGAGGAGTGCCACGTCTTCATCGCCACGGACCTGTACGACGAGCGCGCCGAGGTCGAGGAGAACGAGCGCATCGAGATCGTCGAGGTGCCGCTATCGGACCTCGACCAAGTGATCCGCGACTGCCGCGACTCGAAGACGCTCGTCGGACTGCTCTGGCTGCGCGCGTTCCTCAACCGCTGACGCTCGCCGCCCCGTTCCCCTGACGGTCCCGTTGCACCCTCAAGGGATGCCGCCCACGCGCCCGAACCATTCAGGCAATGGCCACCATCGAGAAGCCCATCGCCGAGCGTCGCTTCGAGCACCTGATCCTCGACTTCCTCGCGTACCTCGAGTTCGAGCGCGGGCTCTCGCGTAACACTCTCGACGCATACCGCACCGACCTGCTGCAGTACGGCCGCTTCCTCGAGGAGCGCAGCCTCTCCGCGTTGGAGGCGACACCCGCCGATGTCTCCGAGTTTCTCGAGCGACTGGCCACCGGCACCGAGGCGGTGGGCGACAAGCCCGCACGCGCGCCCGCCTCGCCGGCGACGATCCACCGGAAAAGCGCCTGCCTGCGCTCCTTCTACCGCCACCTTCGCCGCGACGGTCTCCTCGACACGGACCCCACGGCCACCCTGAGCGCCCCGCGGCGCAGACGCAAGCTGCCACAGGTGCTCACCCGCGGGGAGGTGGAGAAGCTGCTCTCCCAGCCGCGGGGGACCGAGCCGGCTGCGCTCCGTGACCGTGCTCTGCTGGAGCTGATGTACGCGTGCGGGCTGCGCGCTTCCGAGGCGATCGGGCTAGAGCTGATGGACGTGGACATCGACGAGGGCGTGCTCCGAGCGCGCGGCAAGGGCTCGAAGGAGAGGCTGGTCCCGATCGGCCAGGCGGCGATCAGCGCGCTGCGCCCCTACCTGGAGCGCGGCCGCCCTGCGCTCGTGAAGGGGTCGGCGGAGCCGCACCTGTTCGTGAACTTCCGCGGCGGCGGCCTCACACGCCAGGGCCTCTACAAGATCGTGCGCCGCCACGCGCTCACCGCCGGCCTCGCCGACCGCATGAGCCCGCACACCCTGCGCCACACCTTCGCAACGCACCTGCTCGCGGGCGGCTGCGACCTCCGCTCGGTCCAGGAGATGCTCGGCCACGCCGACGTCTCGACCACCCAGCTCTACACCCACCTCTCAAGCGAGCGCCTGAAGGACGTCTACTTCAGGGCCCACCCGCGCGCGACGGCAAGCTGACCCGCGCCGCGCCGCGCCGGGCGCCCCGGCCCGGCGCCCCGGCCCGGCGCCCGCCGCGGCCAGGTGGGTCATCTCGGTAGCTATATCCGCTACTCGATGCCCCACCCGCGGGGCCCGACGCCCGGGCCGTTACGCGAAGCTGCGCTGTGTAACAGGGGCGCCACACCCGGGGCGTGCGGGCCGTAAGGCTCGCCGCGCGCCCCGGCCGGCCGGTCTGGAGCTGTGCTGAGCCGCGCGCACCGAGCCGTAGCCCCAGGGGCAGGTGAGGCACCTTGGGCCCGCTATCCGGGCCCAACATGACCCACCCGCGGGGCCGGCGGCGGCCCGGTGGGCCGGGCGCTGCGGAGGGGTGCCTGCTCCGCTAGAACCGAACCTGTGCCTGAACTCCCCGAGGTAGAGACCATTCGTCGTCAGCTGGCGCCCGCGCTCGAGGGGCGGCGCTTGAAGCACATCGAGGTGATCGATCCGCGCTGGTCCGAGCCGGCTCCGCCCGAGGCGATCGCGGACGCGCTCGACGGCCGCACGATCGAGCAGCTGGGGAGGCGCGGCAAGTACCTGATCATGTCGATGGAGGACGACGTCCACCTGGTCATGCACCTGCGGATGACCGGCAACCTGCTGCTCACCGACGAGGAGCCGAAGCACACCCGCGTGCGGATGGAGCTGGACGACGGGAAGAAGCTCCTGTTCGTGGACGTGCGGCGGTTCGGCACCGGCGACGTCCTGCTCGGAAGCGACGCCCTCGCCGAGTACTTCGCGTCGCGGCTCGGCGTGGAGCCGCTCAGCCCGGACTTCACGTCCGAGGCGCTGCGCGAGCAGGCGCGCGGGCGCAGGCAGCCGGTGAAGGCCTTTCTCCTCAACCAGGAGCGAGTGGCCGGCGTGGGCAACATCTACGCCGACGAGGCGCTCTTCCGCGCGAAGATCCACCCCCTGAGGACCGTCGGGACCCTCCGCAGGGCGCAGATCGAGGCGCTGCGCGACGCGGTGGTGGAGTCGCTGAACGCCGGGATCGACGCGAAGGGCGCCTCGATCGACGACTACCGCCACGTGGACGGTGCGCGCGGCTCCTTCCAGGACCGCTTCCTTGTGCACCTGCGCGAGGGAAAGCCCTGCCCCCGCTGCGGCACGACGATCCAGAAGATGCGCGCCGCGGGCCGCGGCACCTACGTGTGCCCGAGCTGCCAGCGCCGCCCGCGGGGGGCGGCGAGGTCCCCGCGTCGCTAGGCGGCCAGCAGGTCCTCGAGCGTGCCGGCCCGGTCGGCCTCCAGCAGCTCGCGGAAGCCGCCGATCGCACGCTCCCCGATCACGATCTGCGGGAAGGTCAACTGGCCCGTCAGGGCCACCAGCGCGGCTCGGCCCTCGGGATCCTTCGCGAGGTTGACCTCGCGGTAATCGAAGCCGCGCGTTTGCAGCAGCGTCTTCGCCTGCCGGCAGAAGCCGCAGGGCTCTGTCGTGTAGAGCACGACCCCGTTCTTGTCCGCCATCCCCATCAAAGTCTATTTACCGCATGTCCGGCTCTTTTAAGACAGAGGCGATCGTGCTGCGCTCGATCCGCTACGGCGAGGCCGATCGCGTGCTGCACCTCTACACGGCCGACCGCGGCCGCGTGGGCGCCGTGGCAAAGGGCGTGAGGCGGGTGAAATCGCGCCTCGGCGGCCGTCTCGAGCCGCTCAGCCGCGTGAAGCTCGTGCTGCATCAGGGCCGCGGAGAGCTGTGCACCATCAGCCAGGCCGACACCGTTCGCGCCCACGCGGCCCTGCGCGAGCACCGCGCCTCGCTCGAGCGCGGCGCCCAGGCCTGCGAGGCGGTCCTGCGGCTGCTCGACTCCACCGACCCCAACCCGCCCGCCTACAACCTGCTCTGCAACGAGCTCGCGCTGCTTGACGACCAGCCCGAGCAGGCGAGCAGGGCGCAGGCGCTCGCATTCCGCCTGAAGCTGCTGCTCGCCGCCGGGTTCGCGCCCGAGCTGGCCGGCTGCGCAGCCTGCGGCGAGACCGACCACCTGGGCGGCTTCTCGCCCAGCGCCGGCGGCGTGGTGTGCGCCGGCTGCGAGGCGGGCTCGTTCCCGCTCGGCGTCGAGGCGCACAGCTTCCTCGTACAGGCGATCACCCGCCCGCTGGCCGAGGTTCCGGACGCGCCCGAGCGCGCGCTCTCCCAGGCCGACCGCGCGATCGCGGAGACGATGGAATACCACGCGCACGTCCGGCTGCGGCGGGTGGCGTAGGGGTAGATTCCCCGCCGGTGACCGACAAGCTGGTCTACGACTTCACGGAGGGCTCGCGCGAGATGCGCGACCTGCTCGGGGGGAAGGGCGCGAACGTCGCCGAGATGACGCGCGTGCTCGGCGCCGCGCGCGTGCCGGCGGGCTTCACGATCACCACCGAGGCGTGCGTGGCCTACATGAAGGGCGGTGGGGTGCCGGACGAGGAGATCGCCGCCGCCCTCGAGCGGCTCGAGGCCAAAGCCGGCACCACCCTCGGCCACCCGGACGACCCGCTGCTCGTGTCCGTGCGAAGCGGAGCGCGCGAGTCGATGCCCGGCATGCTCGACACCGTCCTCAACCTGGGCCTGAACGACGAGTCCGTCGAAGGCCTCGCGAGGACCACCGGCAACGATCGCTTCGCCTGGGACTCCTACCGGCGCTTCGTGCAGATGTTCGGGAACGTCTGCCGCGGCATTCCGGGCGAGCGCTACGAGGCCCTGATCAAGGAGCAGAAGGAGGACGCGGGCGTCACCGACGACGTGGAGCTGGACGTGGACCACCTGAGGGCGCTCACCCAGCGCTTCAAGGAGGTGTTCGAGGAGGAGACGGGCGAGGCCTTCCCGCAGGATCCGAAGGAGCTGCTGCGCCAGGCGATCACCGCCGTGTTCGACTCGTGGACCGGGAAGCGCGCCGTCGAGTACCGGCGCATCAACCACATCCCGGACGAGTGGGGAACGGCCGTGAACGTGCAGCAGATGGTGTTCGGGAACAAGGGCGACAGCTCGTGCTCCGGCGTGGCCTTCTCGCGCGACGAGATCACCGGCGAGCCCACGCCGTCGGGCGACTTCCTGCCGAACGCCCAGGGGGAGGACGTGGTGTCGGGCGTGCGCACGCCGCGCGACCTCCACGACATGAAGGAGCTGATGCCGGAGGCCTACGAGGACCTGCTGGAGATCCTGCGTACGCTCGAGAAGCACTACGGCGACATGCAGGACACGGAGTTCACGGTGGAGGAAGGCAGCCTCTACATGCTCCAGACCCGGAACGCGAAGCGGCCCGCTCAGGCCGCGGTGAGGTTCGCGGTCGACGCCGTGGAGGAGGGCCTGCTCGACCGCGCCGCGGCCATCGCGACGATCGACGCCGACAGGCTCGACGCGCTGCTCCACCCCGGCTTCAAGCGGAACGCACACTTCGCCGTGCTGGCCTCGGGCGTGCCCGCCTCGCCGGGCGCCGCCAAGGGCGCGATCGTCTTCACCGCCGAGGACGCCGTGAGCGCGGCCGGGGACGGGCGCGACGTGATCCTCGTGCGCCCCTTCACGGAGGCCGACGACGTGGCCGGCTTCCACGCCGCCAAGGGCATCCTCACCGCCGAGGGCGGCAAGGCGAGCCACGCGGCGCTCGTGGCCCGCGGGATGGGCAAGCCGTGCGTGTCCGGCGCGTCGGCCCTCGAGATCGACCTGCACGCAAAGACCCTGAGCGTGAACGGCACGAAGCTGAACGAGGGCGACATCATCGCCATCGACGGCAGCGCCGGCGTGGTCACCGCTGACGACGTGCCGCTCGAGGAGCCCGAGGTATCGGAGCAGTTCGAGACGGTGCTGCGATGGTCGGACGAGCTGCGCACGCTGGGAATCCGCACGAACGCCGACACGCCCGAGGACGCCCGCCGCGCCCGCGAGTTCGGCGCCGAGGGCATCGGCCTGTGCCGCACCGAGCACATGTTCATGGCCGCGGACCGCCAGCCGAAGATGCGCGCGATGATCATGGCCGAGACCGAGCAGGAGCGGCGCGCGGCGCTCGACGAGCTGCTGCCGCACCAGCAGGAGGACTTCGAGGGCCTGTTCAAGGAGATGAAGGGCCTGCCGGTGACGATCCGGCTGCTCGACCCGCCGCTCCACGAGTTCATGCCCGGGGCCGAGGAGGTGGCACAGGACGTGGAGCGCGCCCGCATCGAGCAGACGGACAACCTCGAGGACCTCGAGCACACGCTCGACCGCATCCACTCGCTGTCGGAGTCGAACCCGATGCTCGGCACCCGCGGGGTGCGCCTCGGCGTGCTGCACCCGGAGATCTACGAGATGCAGATCCGCGCGATTTTCCGCGCCGCGCTCGCCATTCCCGAGCCGCCGCGACTCGAGATCATGATCCCGCTCGTGGCCTACGAGCGCGAGATCGAGCTGATGCGCGGGCTGGTGGAGCGGGTGGCCGGCGAGGAGGACGCCTCAGGGCTCGACTTCTCGGTGGGGACCATGATCGAGCTGCCGCGCGCGTGCTTCGTGGCGAACCGGATCGCCGAGCACGCCGACTTCTTCTCCTTCGGCACCAACGACCTCACCCAGACCGCGCTCGGCTTCTCCCGCGACGACGTCGAGGGGAGCTTCCTCAACCGCTACGTGGAGACGAAGATCGTCGATCGCAGCCCGTTCGAGACGATCGACCGGCCGGGCGTGGGCTGGCTCGTGCGGCTCGGCGCCTGGACCGGCCGCGAGGCGAAGCCCGAGCTGAAGCTCGGCATCTGCGGGGAGCACGGCGGCGATCCCGAATCGATCGCGTTCTTCCAGATGGCCGGCCTCGACTACGTGAGCTGCTCGCCGTATCGCGTCCCGATCGCGCGCGTGGCGGCGGCACAGGCAGCGCAAGCAGAGGCGAAGTAAAGGTATTGTGCCCGCCCCATATGGACACCACGCGCCTGCTCTCACTCGTCGCCTCGGTCACCATCGCCATGGCGGTGGCCACCTCAACCGCCTTCGGTCACGTGGAGCGAAGCTCCTACTGGCCGGACCCAGCGGCTGACAAGAGCGTCCAGCCGGCGGCGGGCGGCAAGATCCCGAAGGCCCGCAGCCTGGCCTCCGCGCTGCGCGCGAAGCCGCCCGGCAAGACGCGCGTGGTCTGCCAGCGGGCGTCGCTCCGGAAGGCGAACCGCTCGATCAACTCGGCGCAGAAGAACGGCACCGTCCTGAGGCCCAGCCAGGGGACGAAGAAGCTCACCGCCAAGCAGGCGCGCAAGCTCAAGCGGCTCAACCGTGCGTTCTTCAGCCGCTGCAAGTTCAAGAGCATCCAGGCGGCGGTCAAGCGCTCGCGCAACAACGACCGCATCGTGATCATGCCGGGCAAGTACCTGGAGCCGAAGTCGCGCGCGAAGCCGACGAACGACCCGAAGTGCGCCCAGTACAAGGAGGAGTCGGACGACGGCCAGGGCGCCGCGACCTTCCGCTACCAGGTGAAGTGCCCGAACGACCAGAACCTGATCTACATCCAGGGGCGCGCGCTAACCGACAAGCCCGTGCCGTTCCCGCCGCGCGAGAACCGCCGCGGCATCCCCGACGAGGGCCCGTGCGTCCGCTGCAACCTCCAGATCGAGGGCTCGGGCGCAAAGCCCGAGGACGTGGTGATCGACCTCGCAAAGGACACGAAGGCGAAGCTGCGCGGCCCATCGGATCCGCTCAAGGAGGTCGGGTTCCGCGTTGACCGCGCCGACGGCGCGGTGATCAAGAACATCACCGCCGCGCACGCAGCCGAGCATGGGATCTACGTGCACGAGACCGACGGCTACCTGCTCTCGCACGTGAAGTACTTCTACAACAAGGAGTACGGCGGGCTGATGTTCGCCTCCGACCACGGCCTCACGGCCGACTGCGAGGGGGTCGGCTCAGGCGACTCGGCGGTCTACCCCGGCGGCGCGCCGGACACGGGCGAGCAGACCACCGAGGGCGCGCCGCGCGTGAACAACACGATCACGCGCTGCGACGTGCACCACAACACGCTCGGCTACTCGGGCACGATGGGGAACGGCACCCGCGTCGTGAACAACGACTTCTACGACAACGGCACCGCCATCGCCACGGACTCGCTGTTCGCCGGCGGCCACCCGGGTTACCCGCAGGACGGCGCGACGTTCGAGAAGAACAGGATCTACTCGAACAACTTCAACAGCTTCGTCCCCGAGTCCGACGTCGAGCCGAAGGTCCCGGTGCCGGTGGGCGTGGGCATCCTGATCGCCGGCGGCAACGGCAACCAGATCCGCGGCAACCGGATCTGGGACAACTGGCGCCGCGGGACGATGCTGCTTCACATCCCGGACTCGCTCTCAGACGACAAGAAGACGACGGCGAACTCGGTCTCGCACCGCAACCGCTACCACAACAACGTGATGGGAATCGCGCCGAACGGCGACAAGTTGGCCAACGGGGTCGACTTCTGGTGGGACGAGGCGCCGAACCAGCAGGACAACTGCTGGTACGACAACGGCGAGGTCACCACCGACCCGCAGGGCCCGCTGATGCCGTCGAACTGCAAGAACACCAGCGCGGGCGTGACCTACGGCGCCAAGTTCGCGAGCGAGCTCGGGCCGTGCGCCGGCGCGGTCGTCGGCGGCGGCGGGTACGACCCCAACACCTGCCCGTGGTTCCGGACACCCGAGAAGCCCGCGCCCTCAGGCGGGGGTGGAGGCGGTGGCCTGCCGCTACCGCTCAGCCTGCCGGCTCGGGCCTCCGGCGCGCCGAGGGTCCAGCTCTTCGCGGGTGCCTGCCACCTCGAGGGCTCGACGCTGTCGTGCACCGGGCTGCTCGACCGGCCCTAGTCGCGGCCGCGGCGATCCTGCTGGCTGGGTGCGGCGGCGAGCCCGCCGCACCCCAGCCGTTCGGACAGAAGCTCCAGACGGCCACCTGCACCGATTGGCGCGAGGCCTCGCCCCAGCAGCGCCAGTCGGCGGTCGACCAGCTCGAGCGCACCGTTTCCGGCCCGCGCAAGGACGGGAACACGCTGCCGGACGACGTGGCCTACACGACGCTCGACGCGCGCTGCAAGCCGGACTTCGCAAGGGGCTTCCTCCTCTACGAGCTCTACATCCGGGCGGCGGCCTTCGAGTCTGTCTCCGAGTGAACTGCCACAATCGAGCGCGGCCATGGCCCAGCTCGCCCGAACCTCGTTCAGGGAGCGGATCGAGCGGGCGGAGGAGTCGCTCTCCCCGCTCGCGACGCGCTCCTATCCCGCAGACCGCGAGGAACCCGAGCCCGATTCCGACCATCGCACGCCGTTTCAGCGCGACCGCGACCGGATCGTCCACTCCAAGGCCTTCCGGCGCCTCAAGCACAAGACCCAGGTCTTCATCGCTCCCGAGGGCGATCACTACCGGACGCGGCTCACCCACACGCTCGAGGCATGCGGCATCGCCCGCGGGGTGGCGCGCGCCCTGGGGCTGAACGAGGACCTCACCGAGGCGATCGGGCTGGGGCATGACCTCGGCCACCCGCCCTTCGGCCACACCGGCGAGGGGGTGCTGGACGAGTGCGTGCGCGAGCGTTGGGGGAGTGGCTTCCGCCACAACGAGCATTCACTACGTGTGGTGGAGACGATCGAGCGGCTGAACCTCACGGCGCCGGTGCGCGACGGGATCCTGCGTCACACCGGGCCGGAGCCGCCGCACACCCTGGAGGGCCGAATCGTCCGGCTCGTGGACCGCGTGGCGTACATCAACCACGACATCGACGACGCCATCCGGGCGGGCGTCCTCAGGTTCGAGGACCTGCCGCGCGCGGAGATCGATCTGCTCGGGTCCACGGGCTCCGACCGCGTCGAGACGCTCGTGGTGGACGTGCTGCGTCACTCCGAGGACGCGGACGACATCGTGCAGGGCGAGGAGGTGGGCGCGGCGATGCTGCGTCTGCGCGAGTTCATGTTCGAGCACGTGTACCTGGGCCCGGTGGCCCAGCGCGAGCGCCCCCGCATCGAGCGCATGATGCGGGCGCTGTTCGAGCACTACGCAGACGAGTTCGATGACGAGCAGCGGGTGGTGGACTGGCTCGCCGGCATGACGGACCGCTACGCGATCCGCGAATTCGAGAACCTGTCCGTCCCGCAGGGGTTCTGATGGCTCTCTTCACCAAGGACACGATCGACCGCGTGCGCGATGCCGTGGACATGGTGCACCTGGTCGGGCAGAAGACCGACCTGCGCAGGGTCGGCACGCGCTGGACCGGGCTCTGCCCGTTCCACGACGAGCGCACGCCGTCCTTCTCCGTGAACCCGGAGGAGAAGCTCTACTACTGCTTCGGCTGCAGCGAGGGCGGCGACGCCTTCAAGTTCGTGCAGCAGACCGAGGTGGTCGACTTCCAGGAGGCCGTGGAGCTGCTCGCGGAGCGCTTCAACGTGCGCGTGGAGCGCGAGGCGGACGACCCGCGCGCCGAGGAGCGGCGCCGCCGGCGCGAGCGCCTGCATGCCCTCCTCGAACGGGCCAGTCGCTTCTACGCCGCCTACCTGCGCGAATCGGACGAGGCCGAGCGCGCCCGCCAGTACCTGGCCTCGCGTGCGTTATCGGAAGAGGTGCTCACCGAGTTTCGGGTGGGCTACTCCCCGAGCGCATGGGACCGGATGATCATGGGCGCCCGCCAGAACGGATTCAGCGAGGAGGAGCTGGTGGCGGCTGGCCTTGCCCAGCGCGGCAAGAGCGGCGGCCTGTACGACCGCTTCCGGGGGCGGATCATGTTCCCGCTCGCCGACTCGCGCGGAAAGGTGCTCGGATTCGGGGCGCGCCAGATGGGGGAGGGCCGCGGGCCCAAGTACCTGAACACCTCCGAGAACGACATCTACCACAAGGGTCGCCAGCTCTTTGGGATAGACGTAGCTCGAAAAGAGGCGATGCGGAGCGCTCGTTTCGTCGTTGTCGAGGGTTACACGGATGTGCTTGCGCTTCACCAGGCGGGGATAAGGGAGGCCGTGGCGATCATGGGCACGGCCCTCACACAGGAGCAGCTCGCGGAGCTGGCCAAGGTCGGCGACGGCAATCGCCGTGGCCTCGTGTACCTCGCCCTCGACGCCGACCGCGCGGGCCGGGACGCCATGCTGCGGGCATCGAGGCTCGCGGAGGACCGCGGAATCGACCTGCGCGTGGTGGAGATGCCGGAGGGCACCGACCCGGCCGATCTCGTGAATCGGGAGGGCGCCGAGGCCTTTGGAGAGCGCATTTTGCGGGCCGTTCCCATGATCGAGTTTCAGGTGCGTCGGGTACTTGCCGATGCAGACTTGGACACGCCCGCAGGTAGGGATATGGCCCTTGAGGAGGCGCGCAAGCTGATCTCCATCGTCCCCGAACGAACCGCAACACGTGACGCCCTAGTCCGCGAAGCCGCGGATCGACTCGACGTTCCCGAGGAGCATGTGCGGGCGCCGGCTCGCGCTCCCGCTCCGGCCCCGGTGGCGGCCGCGCCGATGCAGGCCTCGCCCGGGGAGCTTGCTTTGCGCACGGAGCGCGAGTTCCTGATCCGCTGCCTCTCCAGTGGGGCGCTCGGCCACGAGTACCTGAGCCGGCCGGACGACGAACAGTTCTCCTCGGAGCTCACTCGCGGCGCCCGCGAGCACTTCGTCAAGGAGTTCGACGACCCGGTCGCCACCGTGCCACAGGACGACCCCCGGCTTGCCGCGCTCGTCCACGACCTGGCATTCGCGGCGCAGGAGCGCCCGCCCACGGACAAGCGCACGCTCGACTTCAGCCTCCTCCAGCTGGAGCTTCGGCGCATCCAGCGCGAGATCCGGCGGGCCTCGCAAGAAGGACAACTTGCAAGGCAGACAGAACTCGCTCTTGCTGAACAAACTGTGCGCACGCAAATGGGGTCGATTTCGATAGGGCAGACGGCATGAGCGATCATGTGGCAGGCGTGAACGGCGAAGAAGCCGAGGATCCGCGCGAGCTGGAGCCGGCCGCCACGAACGGCAACGCCGAGGAGCCGGACGAGCCGACGGCAGCCGACCTGTATGACGAGGGCGGCGTCGTCACCGCCGGTCTCGTGGTGCCGCCCCCGGAGCAGGGGGCGGAGGACGCGGTCAGGCTCTACCTGCGCTCCATCGGGCGCGTACCGCTGCTCACCCGCGAGGACGAGGTGCGCCTCGCCAAGCGGATTGAGCAGAACGACATGTCCGCCAAGAACTCGCTGATCGAGGCGAACCTGCGGCTGGTCGTGTCGATCGCCAAGCGCTACACGGGACGCGGGCTGACCCTGCTCGACCTGATCCAGGAGGGCAACCTGGGCCTGATCCGCGCGGTCGAGAAGTTCGACTGGCGCCGCGGCTTCAAGTTCTCCACCTACGCGACCTGGTGGATCCGCCAGGCGATCACGCGCGCGCTGGCCGACCAGTCGCGCACGATCCGGATCCCCGTGCACATGGTCGAGCGGATGAACAGGGTCGCCCGGGCCAAGCGGTCGCTGATCCAGAAGAACAACCGCGAGCCCACGCCGGAGGAGATCGGCGAGCTCGTGGAGATGCCGGCCAAGAAGGTCGAGGAGATCCTGAAGCTGGGCCAGGAGCCCGTCTCGCTCGAGGCGCCCGTGGGTGGCGACGAGGGCGACGCCGCGCTCGGAGACTTCATCGAGGACGCCGCCACCGACCGCCCGCTCGAGATCGTGGCCAACCGGATCCGCGACGCGGACCTCCTTAAGGTCCTCGACTCGCTCGGCTGGCGCGAGCGCAAGGTGATCGAGCTTCGCTACGGCCTGGGCGACAAGGGCCCGATGACCCTCGAGGACATAGGCCACGAGGTCGGAGTCACCCGCGAGCGAGTGCGCCAGATCGAGTCAAAGACACTCGCGATGCTGAAGAGCTCAGGCGGCGCAGACCGCCTCGCAGGAACCGCCGACGAGGCCTAGATCCGTCCGCTACACGAACTAGTGTTCGTGTATGGACGCGGCCATCCTCGAGAAGTACCTCAGAGAGGGCCTATCGCTCGAGAAGATCGGCGAGCTCACCGGTCGCCACCCGTCCACGGTCGGCTACTGGGTCAAGCAGCACGGACTCGCCGCGGTTCATCGGGAGCGCCACGCTCCAAAAGGCGGCGTCGACAAGGACAGCCTCGCTTCGCTGGTCGACGCCGGCTTATCGACGCGCGAGATCGCCGAGCGGCTGGGGTTCAGTCAGTCAACGGTCAGGCACTGGCTCCGCCGGCACGGCCTCCAGACACACAGGTCTAGGCGCCCCGACTCGAACGGCGTCCGCGGCGTTGACCCGGACCGGAAGCAAATGGACTGCCCACGTCATGGAAACACGGAGTTCTGGCTCGAGGCGCGCGGCATCTATCGCTGTCTCCGCTGCCGTTCCGAAGCCGTCGCACGGCGCCGACGCAAGCTGAAGGCGATCTTGGTTGCGGAGGCGGGTGGCTGCTGCACCCTGTGCGGCTACGACCGATACATCGGGGCGCTTCAGTTCCACCACATGAATGGCGTCTCAAAAGACTTCGGTCTGGCCGACCGCGGACTCACTAGATCGCTCGACGCCGTTCGAGCCGAGGCGCGCAAATGCGTCCTCCTCTGCGCCAACTGCCATTCGGAAGTTGAGGGAGGTATCGTCAAGGCGGCTTGAGAACGCTAGCTTCTCCGAAGTAGCGCACATATCGGTCCGGGGTAGCTCAATTAGGCAGATGCGCTCGACTGTTAATCGAGAGGTTGTGGGTTCGATTCCCACCCCCGGAGCTTCTAGAGCCGCCCGCAGGCGGCTGTAGACCTTTACAAAGAGCTCCAGCCTTACGCCGCGGCGGCTGTGATCCTGCCGGACTTGGCCGCCGCTGCGAGCGCCGCGTGGTCGCGCTCGTTTTGGTCCGCGTAGATCTCTGCGAACTGGGCCACGGCTTCATCGAAGTGGGATCCGCGGCCCAGGTAGGCCGCAATCGCGCCGGGGTTGCCCGTGCGGGCGTGGGCGCGGGCCAGCGTCCAGCCGCAGATCTTCGCGAAGGCGCGTAGGCCGCGCGGTTTCATGACCTCGATCGGCGGCGAGCCCTTCTGGTCCCAGAGTTGGCGTACGTAGTAGTCCTGTGTGGTGCCGTCCGGGGCCCTCTCGACCCGCAGCCAGCCGAGGAACACGTCGCTTGCCGCCTGCATCAGCCGCTGTCCCTCGACCACCCGCTGCCCGTTCTCCTCGAACTCACTCTGCCCCGCGAAGGGTTCGAGTACCGAGCGCTCCGCCTCCTTGACCTGGAGCATGAGCGGATCGCCGCCGTCGCGGCCGAGCGCAAGGACGATCCACGCCCGGTTACCGACACTGCCGACGCCAACCACCTTGTGAGCCATGTGGACCGCGTGATACTGGTGGAGCAGATGGCGCCTGTCGCCTGAAAGCGTGTCTCCGTAGGAGGCGAGGACTCTCTTGATGAGGGACTCGAAGCCGCGTGCCTCATTGGGGTCAACGAGCTCCTCCAGCGGCACTACGAGCGGCGGGTTGCTGATGATCCGCGGCTCGCCATCGACCACGTGCGTGAGCTTCGCGAGCGCCCGCGCGCTGTCCTTGGCGCGCGCCTTCTCGACGAACTTGTCCACCCGCTTGCGCTGAGACGCGCTCGCGTCCTTCGACCAGCGCTTGAGCTCGTTCTCCACCTCCAGGCGCGCGTACCAGACATCCAGTGTCCGCATGGCCGCGAACTCGTGCATCGCGCGCCGGTACGCGCTGAGCGCGGACAGCGTCGCGCGGCTGCGAGCGGAGGCGTCGAAGCCGCGCTGGCGGCCGAGCACAGCCAAGCTCGCGGCCAGCCTCTTCACGTCCCACTCCCACGGCCCTGGGAGCGTCTCGTCGAAATCGTTCAGGTCGAACACCAGCTTCCGGTCCGGCGCTGCGAAGCTCCCGAAGTTCGCCACGTGCGCGTCGCCGCACAGCTGGACCTGAAGCCCGGCCGTCGGCGTGGTTGCCAGATCCGCCGCCATGATCGCGGCGCTCCCTCGGAAAAACGCAAACGGTGACTCCACCATGCGGCCGTAGCGGATAGGGACGAGCTCTGGGACGCGGGTTTGCGCCTGCTCCTCGAGGATCTCGACTGGATCGCGGCGGTCAGATGACGCCGCCCACTCCGCGTGCGCCGACCGGGGGGCGCGTGCACGTGCCTCCCGACCCGCCTCGGCGGCCTCGGCGGGCGTTCTGCGCGGCTCAGCCCGCTGGCCGGGCGTCTGCCGGCTCCCCGCTCGACACGAAGCGCTTCACGAAGTCGAGGGCGGTCTGGGCCACCTCGCGCCATCCGCTGTCGATCGTGAGGGAGTGGCCGCGGTTCGGGATCTTCTTGATCTCGGTCACGCCGGGGTTGCGCAGCTGTCGCTTAAAGGACGCGTTGGCGATGGCCCAGGGGACCGTGTGGTCCTTCTCGCCGTCGATGATCAGCAGTGGGCCGCGGTCCGGGTTCTTCGGGTCGAGCTTCGCCTCGGTGAACGGGTTCAGGTTTGCGTTCGCCATCTGCATCAGCGCCACCCCGGGCGCCGCGACGTGGTAGGTGTCGTAGAGCTGCCTCGCCTCGTCTTCGCCAAGGGCGTTCGCCCAGCCGTACTTGAACTGGTCGAAGGTGAGCGTCACGGCGCGGCCGTGGTTCAGGGGGTTGGTGAGCACGGGCGCAGCCGACCTCAGCGCGGCAATAGGCAGTGGCAGCACGCCGCGGAATGGCCCCGGGTCGATCGCCACCGTGGCGGCGGACAGGCCGCGGTCCGCGATTATCTGGGCAAGCAGGCCTCCGGTCGAGTGCCCCATCACCGCCGGCTTCTCCTTCAACCTTCCGATCACCTCGGCGGTGTGGTCGGCCACCTGCCCGAGCGTTTTCTTCGCGAGGACATCCGGATTCGCCCTGGCCTGCTCGACCGTCTCCGGATCGTCGGGCCACGCGGCCGTCACCGCCGCGTAGCCTGCCTCCTCGAACAGCGTCGCCCAGTTGTCCCAGCTGCTCGGCAGCAGCCACAGCCCGTGGATGAACACGACCGGCGTGCGACCGCTGGCATTCGCTGCCTCACACTGCGCGAGCTCGTGCTGGGTGATGGTGGTAGCCATGGCCCTGACGCTAGCGCAGTCCCAGAACGTAAACGAGACGCGAACTTCGCGCTTGAGGTCCGCTCCAGTCAACTCGCGTCGACCTTCACCGGGGCGAGCCTTACAACCTCATGGCTTCGCTCTTGGCGCTCCGTCCGCGTCTCGAGAATGAGTAGACCAGTGGTAGGTCACCACGTCAAGCGTGTGAATTGGAATCAACCCGCTCTTTGCGAAGATTTGTGTGCTTCGGCCAGCTCCTCGACCGCTTCCGCGGCCTCCCTGGCGCCGTCATTGCGGGTCGCCCACTCGCCAAGCTCCGCTGCGCGCCGCCGGTAGCCAGGCTCGGACAGCAGGCGGCGCACCGCGAGCCTCACTCCGCGCGGCGTCGTGAAGCGACGCGCCAGCGACACCCCCGCGCCCGCCCAGCGTACGCGCGCCGCGTTCTCCGCCATGTCGCCGGCGTGCGGGCAGGCCACCACCGGCACGCCGCTCGCGAGCGCCCGCGCCAGGGTGCCGTGGCCGGCGTGGCAGACAACCGCGTCGCAGAGCGGCATCGTGCGGGCGTAAGACACCCAGTCGACCAGGCGCGCGTTCGCCGGCACGCGGAGCGGCTCAACGGGCTCGCGCCGGTTGGTCGTGGCGAGCACCCGCACGGGCTCGCCGGCCAGTCCCTCGAGCGCAGCCCGCACCAGCCGGTGCTCTGGGTCCTGGGAGGTGCTCGGCGCCACCAGCACCAGCGGGGCGTCGCCTGGCGGCAGCTCCACGTCGCCGAAGGGCTGCTCCCACAGCAGCGGCCCGGTCACGCGCATCCCCGGCCATTCCTCGGCTCGCGGGTACTCGAGCTGGGGGAAGGTCGCCACGATCGCGAGGTCGCGGGAGATTCCGCCGTGCACGTCGGCGAGCGGCGGCAGCCCCACCCGCTCGCGCGCCCCGTTCAGCTCGGTGCGCCCCTGCTCCTCACCTGTCATCACGAGCGGGCGTACGAACTCCCACATGCGCCGCCCGACGGCGGTCCGCGGGTAGACGGCTCCAACCGAGTACACGGGAAAGCCCGGCTCGCCGGTGGGCATCACGTGCGGCACGAGCGTCGCCCAGCGCCGCCGCTCCGCCTGCGCGGCCAGCGAGCCCGCCACGGTGATGATGTCCGCCACCACCACCTCCGGGTCGACCGACCGGATCAGCTCGCGCGTGGGCTCCGACGCCTTCACCGCCGCGGCGTAGGGCTTCAGCGGCCTGTCACGCGTGGGGAACACCTGGTACTCCGGCGCCGCCGCGAAGCGCATGCCCTCGCGCTCCACGTGCTCGCGCCACTTCGACCACGTCTCGAGCGTGACCTCGTGCCCTCGCCGCGCGAGCTCGGCGCCCAGTGCGATCGCCGGGAACGCGTGGCCGGGATCGCCGAAGGCGGCCAGCAGGTAGCGCCCGCTCAGAGCATCTCCGCCAGCTCGCGGACCATCCGCCTGCGCTCGCCCGTGTCGAACGAGACCGGCGACACGATCAGCGTCCCGACGCCCGCGTCGCGATACACCTCGAGCCTGTCGCGCACCTTCTCGCGTGGCCCCACGAGCGTGATCGTGTCGATCAGCTCGGCGGGCACGGCGGCGGCCGCCTCGTCCTTCTTGCCGTCGAGATAGAGGTCCTGGATCTCGCGAGCGGCGTCCTCGAAGCCATAGCGCTGCACCAGCTCGTTGTAGAAGTTGCGCTCGCGCGAGCCCATGCCGCCCACGTAGAGCGCGATGAAGTACCGCATCTGATCGCGGGCGCGGTCCACGTCGTCGTCGATCGCCACGTTCACGCTCGGCGCGATGTCGAACTCGTCCCCGATCGTGCGGCCAGCGCGCGCGGCGCCCTCCTCGAGCAGCTCCCGCGACCCGCCCACGTGCTCGGGGGAGAAGAAGATCGGCAGCCAGCCGTCCGCGATCTCGCCGGTGAGCTGCGTGTTCTTCGGGCCGATCGAGGCGATGTAGATGGGGATCCGCTCCTGAACCGGCGCGATAGTGAGCTTCAGCGCCTTGCCGGGCCCGTCGGGCAGGGGCAGCTGGTAGGTCTCGCCGGAGTAGGTGAGCCGCTCGCGCGCGAGCGCCTGCCTCAGGATTTCCACGTACTCGCGCGTGCGCTGGAGCTGCTTGCCGAAGCGCTGCCCGTGCCAGCCCTCTGCCACCTGCGGGCCCGACGTGCCAATGCCGAGCAGCATGCGCCCGCCCGAGAGCTGGTCGAGCGTGGCCGCGGTCATGGCGGTCATCGCGGGCGAGCGGCCCGGCATCTGGAAGATCGCGGAGCCGATCCTGATGCGCTCGGTCTGAGCGGCGAGCCACGCCAGGACGGTGGCGGCATCGGACCCGTAGGCCTCGGCGGCCCACACCGAGTCGAACCCCGCCGCCTCGGCCTCCTTCACCAACTCGAGCTGGTCGGCGGCCGTCATGCCGAGGCCCCAATAGCCGACGTTCAGCCCGAGCCGCACTGCAAATGTCCTTTCGCCAGTTGCATTGTCCCGCCGAGGGTCGATCCTATGTAACAGCCCATGCGACGCCGCCCCGCCCGCGATCTACGGATCGCCATCGACTGCCTTCCGCTCGAAACGCGCAGGGCCATGCTCACCGGCGTGGAGGCGAACCGGATCATCGTCGGCGCCTACACGGACCGGAAGGGCGGCGTGTGTCCGATGCTGGCCGCGCACCGCAACGGCGGCCGCACCAGCCTCGCCAGCTTCGCCCACGCCTGGGACCGCTACACCGGCGCGCGCCGGGCGCGTCCCGCGACAGACCGCGAGCTGCACACGCTCACCGCCATGCTCGAGGCGAGCATCGCGCTCGACGAGCTGCCGGCCCTCGAGGACGTGGCGCGCGAGGTCAGGAAGCTGCGCCAGCCGCGGCTCTTCAAGCGCTTCGACGAGTTCGAGCGCGCGGTGGCCGAGCTGGGCGTGATTAGAGCTCTGAGTCCCCAGGACGAACGAACTGAAGCTCAGGCACCACGCAGTTTCTCGATGTCCTGAGCAGGAATCTGATCGCCTCGGCGATGTCCTCGGGCTGGATCATCTGGTCCTTCGGCACCTCGCCCTCGACCCAGTCGGTCATGGGCGTGGCAACGAAGCCGGGGCAGAGGGCGGTCACCTGCACGCCGTCGTTCGAGAGCTCCTTGTGGAGCGCCTGGCTTAGTCCCACCACGCCGAACTTCGTCGCGGAGTAGGCCGCGAGCCAGCCCTGCCCGTGCTTCCCGGCGTACGACGCCGTGTTGGCCATCAGCGCCTTGCCGTGCTCGGCGCCGGCCTCCTTCAGCATCGGGATCGTCTCGCGGGCGAGCAGGTAGACCGCGCGCAGGTTCACGTCAAGCTGGAGGTCGAGCTTCTTGGTCACCGCGTCGGCCACCGCGCCGCCGATCCCGATCCCTGCGTTGTTGATGACCACGTCGAGCCGGCCGTAGCGCTCGCGGTGCGCCGCCACGAGCTTGGCGATCTCCTCCTCCTCGGCCATGTTGGCGGGCACGGCCTCCACGTCGAGACCGTCGTCGCGCAGGGTCTGCGCCGCCGCCTCGAGCTTGTCCGGCCGCCTGGCCGAGATGGTCAGGCCGTAGCCGTCCTCACCCAGCGCGCGGGCTATTGCGAGCCCGATCCCGCTGGATCCTCCGGTGATTAGCGCCGCGCGGTCCATAGCGCGGGCACTCTATTTCAACTCTCTACGATTCCCCGCCCGTGAGCGCCCCAAGGATCTCCATCGTTGCCCTGCTCGCATGTGCGCTCCTCGCCGGCTGTGGGGGCGACGACTCGTCCTCGAGCGACGAGGCCCCGCCCGCCGCCAAGGCGGCCGACTTCCCCAAGCCGGGCGGCAAGACGCTGCTCCAGCTCCTGAACGAGGTGGGCGGGAGCGGTCCCGTGCTCGCGCCCTCCGGCCTCGAGCTCCGCACCGGCACCCACCGCTTCGGTTTCGCGCTCTTCAACCGCTCGCGTGAGCAGATCACCGACGCCAGTGTGGCCGTATACGCCGCGCCCGCGGGCGGCGGCCCCGCCAGGGGCCCCTACCTGGCGCGATACGAGTCGATCGCGGTGAAGCCCCAGTTCCAGAGCCAGCAGACGGCCACGGACCCCGACTCGGCGAAGTCGATCTACACGGCGGAGATCCCATTCGACAAGCCGGGCAAGTACGAGCTGCTCGGTCTCGCGCGCGTGGGCGGCAAGCTCGTCGCGGCCACCACGCCCGGAGGCGGGGTTCTCGTGAAGAGCGAGTCCGGCGACCCGATCCCAGCGGTGGGCACGTCTCCGCCGCGCATCCACACGCCCACGAAGGCCGAGGTGGGCGGCGACCTCGCCTCGATCGACACGCGCCTCCCGCCGTCATCGATGCACGACGCCGACTTCGCGGACGTGCTCGGCAAGAAGCCCGTGGTGCTGCTCTTCGCGACGCCCCAGCTGTGCCAGAGCCGCGTGTGCGGGCCGGTGGTCGACGTGGCTGAGGCCGTGAAGGCCAGCTCCGGCGACGATGTGGAGTTCATCCACATGGAGGTCTACCGCGACAACCGCATCGACAAGGGCATCCGGCCGCAGATGGCCGCCTTCCACCTCCAGAGCGAGCCCTGGCTGTTCGTGTTCGACCGCTCCGGGAAGGTCGCGGCGCGGATCGAGGGCGCGTTCAGCGAGCGCGAGCTGCAGCAGGCGATCGCTAAGGCGAGCGGCTAGCGGCGCTTCGGCCGCTTGACGACGACCTTCTTGGTGTAGGTCTTCGGCGTTCCGCCGTTCGCGGGGGCGACGCTGAGGGTCACGGTAAGGGCGACCTTCTTCTTCTTGCGGAGCACCGCCTGGAGCTGGCGCTTGCTCTTCTTGCTCAGCTTCAGGCGGATGCGCGCGGCCTTGCCGGGGATCGTGAGGGTCGCGGTCTTGCGGCTGGTCTTCAGGCCCTTGCGGGCGCCCCTCGCCTTGGGCAGCTGAGCCCAGGCCGACACGGTGCAGGCGCGGTCGCAGGTGGCCATCACGTCGAGGAGGCCCTTCTTCAGGAGCAGCTTGGAGACGACGCGGAAGCTGACGGTCGGATTGACGACGCCTCCGCCGCCTCCGCCACCGGTTCCACCGCCGCCGGTGCCCCCGCCATCCGTGCCGCCTCCGCCCGTGCCGCCGTCGCCGGTGCCGCCGTCGCCGGGGTCCGGCGCGCTGGCCGTCCACAGGTAGCGCACGGTCAGGGCCGAGCCGGCGTAGGCGTTGTCGCCACTCGTCGGGGTGGGCGGGGGGCCGCTGTCCGGAAGCGACGCGGTGAAGCGGTAGGTGCGCGCCTCGCCCGGCGCGATGCTGCCGAGTGAGTGGCCCTGGAAGCTGCCGAGCTGGCCCGCGAACACCGGCAGGTCGCTGCCGCCGGTCACGTCGTCGATGTCGAGATGGACCGCGTCCGAGAGCAGCCCGCCGTTCGTGCCGGGCTGGTCCTGCACCTCGAGCTGCTGGAAGCCAAGATCGCCGCTGAGGTCGCCCGTATTGGAGAGCTGGACGGTGCCGGTCACCGACTCGCCCGGGGACAGCCCCTGGGCCTGGAAGATCGCCTGTCCGTCGCGAGAGTTCGTCAGATGGAGCTCACCGCTAACCATGCTGATCTCGGCCCGTGGCACGCCGCGCGGGCTGGACCCCGCCACAGCAGCGCAGCCCAAGATGGCCACCATGGCGGCAAGGGTGATCCACCTGGGTGTCGATCGCGATCGCTTCACCCGTTCGGGGTATATCGGCCGCTTCCGGGCCAAAAATGAGTCCCAGCATGTAGCAACTCCCTCAGGAGCCGTACACCCCCGAGCTGCTCCCGCGAGTGGCGGTGGATCTGCGGTCGCGGATAGCATCGACCTGAGAGGCACGCCACGACTAGGAGGAGCGGATGCTGGGAAGACTCGCGGGTCACCTGACGTACTCCAACGTTATGGCGACGATCGCGGTATTCATCGCCATGGGGGGCGGGGCGTATGCCCTGACACTGCCGAAGAACAGCGTCGGCGCAAACCAGATCAAAAAGAACGCCGTCGGCTCCTCGGAGATCAAGCGCGGCGCCGTCCACTCGGCGGACGTCGCAAACGGCTCGCTCCTCAGCGGGGACTTCAAAGCGGGACAGCTGCCCGCCGGCCCGCAGGGCCCCCAGGGCCCGAAGGGCGATACCGGCGCGCCGCCGCCCGTGGAGGGCTACCACACGCCGACGTTCGAGAACGGCTTCAAGAACTATGACGAGCTCGCGGACGGCGACGCCGACGACGTGCCGGTGAGGTTCTACAAGGACCCGTTTGGCGTCGTGCACCTCTCGGGCGCGGTCGAGCGGGCGTCGGCTCCGGCCGATTTCACCACGATCTTTACGTTGCCCGTCGGCTACCGGCCGGACGCCCAGTACGTGTCCTTCCCCGTCGCGACCGAGGGCCACAATGACACGGTCGAGCAGTACGGCATCGCCCAGATCGACGACGACGGCCGCGTGGTCTACATCGGCGGCAACGTCGGCTTCTTCGCGCTCGACGGGATCACCTTCAAGGCGGCCGAGTAGGGCACTTCCATAGGTAGCGCGCTTCCGCTTCCGCGTGAACCCGACACTCCGGCCGGATACCCGTGAGTTTCCGCGTGGACGAGGGGCGGGGGTTGAGGTCGTGCTCGTCCTAGGAAGGAGGAACTACCCTTGCTCGGCGAGGCCGGCCTGCGCGAGGCCGTCACGTCCGGGCGGCCCTAGGATGGGGCCGACATGGAAGCTCGTCGACCATCGTCGTGGGCGGAAGGGGCGAGATTCCGCTGTACGGGCCGGTAGCTCAGTTGGTTAGAGCAGCGGACTCATAATCCGTCGGTCCCTGGTTCGAATCCAGGCCGGCCCATCCCTCGTCCGGTACGCTCGCGCTGGTGCCTGGCCTTCGCGCCTGTGTGGTCGTGGCGGTTGTCGTGGCGGCGCTTGTTCTCGGTGGACCCGCTGCCGCCGCTCCGCCGCCCGCGGGGGCCCTTGAAGGCGTGACCTGCCTTGCCGGGCCGCCCGAGGCGTCGGCGCTGGGTTGCCCGGCGGGGCCAGCGACGCTCAAGGGTGTTCACCAGCTGGCGTTCGGGCCGGGTGATGACCAGCTATACGTAATCGCCGAGTCCGACGACACCCCCGCCACGGCGTCGCTCACGACCTATGCGCGCGATGCGGGCACCGGCGCGCTCACGCGAACGGCCTGCCGGGACAGGCTGATGGGGCCCGGTTGCGTGGCCGACGGCAGGCTGCAGCAGCCGGTTGCGCTCGCCCTAGCTCCGGGTGGCGCGGATCTATACGTGGCGGACAGCGGCTACGGAGTGACGCACTACCGGCGTTCGGCGGATGGCACGCTCACGTCCCAGAGCTGCGTGGAGGACGACGACGGCGTCGACGAGTACCCCAGTTGCCCCAATACCGACGGCCTGCGAAGCGCGAGCGGGATAGCCGTGAGCCCCGACGGGGAGTTCGTCTACGTGACGGCCTACCTCAGCAACGCGGTCACGGTGCTCGACCGCAACCCGGCGGACGGCAAGCTGACCTTCGTTGAGTGCTGGGCATCGGCCACCTCCAACCCCGATGGCTGCTTGGGCACCGTGGCTGGCAACCCGCTCAATGCGGTCGAGGACCTGGACATGACCGCGGACGGTTCCCAGCTCTACACCTCGTCTCGCAATGGCAACGCCGTCGTGCGCTTTCTCCGCAACGGTGGCACGGGCAGCCTGTCGAGTCCGCAGGCCCTCGCCTCCGCCACGGCCCTCGACGGGGCTCAGACGCTGCTGGTGGCGCCCGGCGGCGAGGCGGTTTACGTCGGCCTGTTCGACGGCTTCGGGTTGACCACGCTCGCCCGCGATCCTGGTACGGGCGTTCCGAGCCTGCTCAGCTGTCTCGCCCGGACGGCGAACGCATCGTGCACCGCGTCGCCAGGGGTGTACGGGGTGTTCGGCTTGGGCCTCTCCGCGGATGCCGGCGTCCTCTATGCCGCCGCTCGCAACGGGGGCACGCTCGCTTCGTTCCGGCGCGAGCCGAACGGCGCGCTCTCCCTGATCGAGTGTGCGCATGGAGCCGTGAGCCCCGCGGACGGCTGCCCGCGCCTGGCGAACGGGCTCGACGGCGTCGAGTCGGTGGTCGCCAGCTCTGACGGCCGCTTCGTGTACGCGGCCGGCGGCGAGGCGCTGGTCACGCTGGCCCCCGAGTACGCGCCCACCTGCTCCCCGCTTGGGAGCGCGGTGGCGAACGGCACGGCGGTCGAGCTCCAGCTCGTCTGCTCGGACCGCAATTCGAAGCCGCTGAGCTACTCGATCGCCTCGCAGCCGGCCCATGGCGCGGTCACCGTGCTCGACGCGGCGACCGGGCGCGTGCGTTACGCCCCCGTGCCGGGCTACGGCGGAGCGGACACGTTCAGCTTCACAGGGAGCGATGGCACCAACGCCGGCGCGCCGGCGGCAGTGACTCTGGACATCACGCCCGACACGTCGAAACCCCGTATGCGCATCCTCACCCAACGAACGCGTGCCACGCGTCGGCGCGTGATGCGTGTTCGAGTCCGATGCCTGCCGGGAGAGCCCAGCGGCTGCAACGGGTCGCTGTCGGCGCGAACGGTGAGGAGGGTCGCGCTGGCTAGCGCGGGGCGGCGCGCGCGGATCCTGCGCCTCCGCCCGCGCGCATTCCACATCGCCGAGGGCGCACGGGCCACGGTGAAGCTCCGCATGTCCAAGCGGCTCTTCCGCATCCTGAACCAGAAGCACCGCCTGCTCCTGCGGGTTCGCGCGAGGGCAAGCGACCCGGCGGGCAACGTGGGCCGCGCCGCCCGCCGCGTGAGGCTCCTGGCGCCGGCGCCGCGCCCTTAGCGAGAAACGCCCCAAGGGCGAGGCGGGCCGGAGGGGACCGCCCGCCTCGCCGTCTTCGGGGATCTGGCTACGCCGCGCTCGTCGTGGCGTCGGCCGGGCTCGCGAGGTCCTTGTTCTCGAGGACGAACTGGCTTGCGATGAACGTCGCGCCCTGCGGGTCGGTGAGCACGGTCATCCGGACCCAGGGGGCGTCGAACGGTGCGACGACCACCTTGCCGCCCAACTCGGCGGCCTTCGCTGCGATGGCGTCGGCGTCGTCCACACCGAAGGTCACGTTCCAGTGCGCCGGGGTATCCGGCTGATCGTCGCCTATCGGGTTGATGCTCGCCACGACGTCCTCGAAGCCCGCCGGGCCGCCGACCTCGGCCATCCGCTTGCGGATCTCCGGGTCGGACTCCTCGAGGTGGTCGCCGTAGCCGGGCAGCGTCCACATCTCGGCGCCGCCGCCGAGGGCAAGCGTCTCCCAGCCGAACACCGAGCCGTAGAAGCGCTTCGCGCCCTCCACGTCGCGGGTGTTGAGGCCGTTGAAGTTCAGGGAGCCGTGTTCGTTCACGACCTGCAGGCCCTTGGTCCCCTTCGCCTGCCAGACGCAGAACATCGCGCCCTCGGGATCGGCGAACACCGCCATCCGCCCGGCGTCCATCACGTCGAACGCCTCCATCAGCGTCTTGCCGCCGGCGTCGGCGACCTTGGAGGCGGTCTCGTCGGCGCTGTCGACCGCAGATGTAGGTGTTCCACATCGCCATCGGCGGTGCGCCCTCGGGGACCGACCCGACGGCGGCGGCGTCGCGGCCGCCAAGCCGTCCGATGAAGTACTCGCCCTCCGACTCCGGCGGCATCACGTTCTCGAACTCCCAGCCGAAGAGGCCGCTGTAGAAGCTCGACCGCGGCCTCGGGATCAGGCTGGCTCGTATCGATCCAGCAGGGTACGCCCGGGATGTATCCGTCTCTATCGGGCACTTGCTGCTCCTTTCCTCGTTCAGGTCTGGTCGCACCCTACGAGCTATTTGGGTCAGGATCTGTCCTCAATTTCCGAGAGGATGTAAAACCAGATGACGGAGACCTCGGGACGCCTCCTGCAGCTCCTCTCCCTGCTCCAGGCGCGCCGCGACTGGCCCGGCGCAGAGCTCGCGGACCGGCTCGGCGTGTCCGGCCGGACGATCCGCCGAGACGTCGAGCGGCTGCGCCAGCTCGGCTACCCCGTGGACTCGCTGACCGGCCCGGCAGGCGGCTACCGGCTGCGCGCCGGCAGCGCGATGCCACCGCTTCTGCTCGACGACGAGGAGGCGATCGCGATCGCGGTCGGCCTGCGCACCGCCGCCCGGGCGTCCGTGACCGGGATCGAGGAGACCGCCGTACGGGCCCTGGTCAAGCTCGAGCAGGTCCTGCCGAAGCACCTCCGGCGCCGGGTCCAGGCGCTCGGGTCGGCCACGGTCAGCCCGCCGGTCGCCGGCCCCACGGTCGACCCCCAGCACCTGAGCGTGATCGCCGCAGCCTGCCGCGACACCGAGCTCCTTCGCTTCGCTTACAGAAGCCGGGACGGCACCGACAGCCGCCGCGAGGTCGAGCCGCACGCCGTCGTGAACCTCGGCCGGCGCTGGTACCTCCTCGCGTGGGACCGCCGGCGCGAGGACTGGCGCTCCTTCCGCATCGACCGGCTGGCGCGGCCGGCCTCGACCGGGGTCCGCTTCACGGCCCGCATGCTCCCCGCAAAGGACGCCGCCGCGTCCGTGAGGGAGAGCATCATCGGGGCGCCGAACCGCTTCGAAGCGCACGTGACGCTGCGGGCCGGAGCGGACGAGATCGCGCGCCGCGTCCCGGCCCACTGGGGCACGATCCAGCCGATCGACGCGCATACCTGCGAGTACCGCACCGGCGACGACGACCTCGGCTGGCTGGCGCTGCGCGTGGCGATGCTAGGCGTGGACTTCGCGGTTCACGAGCCGCCGGAGCTGGTCGAGCACCTGCGGGAGCTGTCGGAGCGGCTCGAGCGCGCGGTCAATCGCGGTGGCAGCCGGTGGCCATCGTGATCTCGAGCTCGGAGATGTAGAAGGAGGCGCGGACGGCGAGAGCACCGCCGCCGGCCGCCCCCGCGCCGCGCACTTGAAGGCGACGGTCGGACGTCGGGTCGCCGCTGGGATCGGACACGTCCACGCCGATACCACGTCCGCGGAGCCGGTCGGCCCAGCGGCCGAGCGCTGCAGCGGTGAGCGCGCCGGACGAGTCGGAGGACCCCGAGTACGCGTTGGTCGCGCCGCTGTTCGACCAGCGAAACTCGCGCGTGCCGGTCGAGCGCCCGTAGGCGTCCCGGCAGATCACCGGCCCGCGTCGCTTCAGTCCGCGCAGCGCATCGCCAAGCGGTGTTCCCGGGGAGGCGACCGCCCAGCCGTCCGCGAGCACCAGTTCCCAGTGGTCGCCGGCGGCACCCAATGAGCCGGGTGCGCTCGGATAGCGCGGAAGCTGGGACCAGACCACCAGCGCCGTCGAGAGCAACGTGATCGCGACCCCGATACCCAGCGCCATCCGCCAGCTACGCCCGCGGCGAAAGCGACGCCACGCGACGGCCAGGCTCACCAGCGCGACAGCTGAGTAGACCAGGACGATCAGCAGGGTGTCGGTGTCCCGCTCCGGTGTACACCCGAAGCCGATTCCCTCGCACGCGCGTCCGGACCCCACATGCGGGTGCACCGCGAGGCCGACCACAACGGCTCCGGCAAGAGCGATCGCCCCCGCCAGTAACCATCTCGACGCGCCCACAGGAACAGCGTCGGCCGCTCGCACCCGCCGCTTGAGCGCTTCACTGGCTTGAACCGCGGAGGTGAGGGAGTATTGGGCGGTCATGGCAAGCGCAGCGGTTCCGACGACTGTCGACCCGTCGAGGGAGCTGCTCGAGCGCGGCGACCAGCTCTCGCTGCTCGGCGAGTCCATCGATGCCGTGCAGAGCAGCTCGCGCGGGCGCCTCGTTCTCGTCGGAGGGGAGGCCGGCGTCGGCAAGACCGCGCTCCTGCGGCGTTTCAGCGACGAGCGCCCACGCGGCGCGCGCCTGCTGTGGGGAGCCTGTGATGCCCTGTTCACGCCGCGCCCGCTCGGCCCCTTCCTCGACATAGCCGAGAGCACGGGCGGCGAGCTCGAGGAGCTCGTGGAGGCCCACGCGGGAGCGTTCGAGGTGGCTGCTGCGCTCATGCGAGAGCTGCGCACGCGTTCGCCGACGATCCTGGTGCTCGAGGACGTGCACTGGGCGGACGACGCGACGCTCGATGTGCTTCGACTGCTGGGTCGGAGGGTCGAGTCGCTGCCGGCCGCGGTCCTGGTGAGCTATCGCCACACCGAGCTGGACCGATTCCACCCACTGCGGCAGGTGCTCGGCGAATTCGGATCCGGCCGGTCGACCGTCCGCCTGAGGCTTGAGGCGCTCTCCCCGGAGGCGGTCGCGGGCCTCGCCGAGCCGCACGGCGTGGACGGGGCCGCGTTGCACGAGCGAACGGGCGGCAATCCCTTCTTCGTGACCGAGGTGCTCGCGGCCGGAGATGAGATCCCCGAGACCGTCCGCGACGCCGTGCTCGCTCGCTCAGCGCGGCTCACGGCGGCGGCACGGACGCTTCTCGATGCCGTGGCGGTCGCGCCGCCGCAGTCCGAGCTCACGCTGCTAGAGGCGACCGCCTCCGACGCCCTCCCGGCGCTCGACGAGTGCCTCGCCTCGGGCATGCTCGTGCAGACGAACGGGGCGGTGGCGTTCCGGCACGAGCTTGCGCGGCTCGCCGTCGAGGAGGCGGTGGCGCCGGACAGAAAGCTCGCCCTCCACCGCGCGACGCTCGCGGCCCTCAGGAGCGCGACCGAGGGTACGGCCGACCTCGCGCGGCTCGCGCACCACGCGGAGGCCGCCGGCGACGGCGAAGCGGTCCTCGAGCTCGCGCCCGCGGCCGGAGCCCGCGCAGCGGCGCTGGGAGCGCACCGGGAGGCGGCGGCCCAGTACGCGCGTGCGCTGCGCTTCGCCGGCGACCTGCCGCTCGAGGAGCGTGCGGAGCTGCTGTTGCGCCATGCGGCCGAGTGCTACGTGACCACCCAGGACGAGGACGCGCTTGCGTCGAGCCAGGAGGCGCTCGAGATCCAGAGGCAGCTGGGCGACCCGATCAAGCAGCTCGAGGCGCTCGCCTGTGTCGCGCGCGTCGAGCTGAACATGGGTCGCGCGCCGGATGGGGTCGAGGCGGCGCGCGACGCGGCCTCTCTGTTCGAGCAGATGGAGCCAGGGCCGCTGCTCGCGATGGCGTACGACCTGCGCGCCGGCATGAGTCTGCTGTTCGAGGACCGCGAGGCGACGGACCACTGGGCACGGCGTGCCCTTGACATTGCCACGGGGGCCGAGGAGCCGTACACGATTGCGAGCGCGACCGGGGTTCTCGGCGCCTCGGCGGCGCTCGAAGGGGAAGCGAGCGGTGTGGAGGAGCTCGAACGGTCGCTCGCTCTCGCGGAGCCGTTGCCCGAGGGCGAGGACCTGGTCGGCCGGACCCACGTGCTCCTCTGCATGGCAGGCTCCCGGGGGCGCTCGCTCGACCTGATGGAGCGCTACCTCGAGCCGGGGCTCTCCTACTGCGAGGAGCGCGACCTCGACGTGTGGTGCCGCCTTCTGCTCGCCACCAGGAGCTGGGTGGCGCTCGAGCGCGGGGACTGGGATCGGGCCGCGGACACGGTCGGCCTGGTGCTGATGGAGGACTGCACCATGTCGTGTGTGCAGGCCCGCATAGTGCTCGGTCTCGTGCGTGCGCGCCGGGGCGATCCCGACCCGTTCACCCCGCTCGCGGCGGCGCGCGAGGTGGCTGAGCGGACGCAGCAACTGTGGTGGACGTTCCAGGTCGCTGCGGCGGAGGCCGAGGCGCTCTGGCTGGGAGGGCGCCCCGAGGTGATCGCCGACGCGACTGCCGAGACGTTCGAGTCGGCGCTGCGCCTCGGCGCGCCCTGGCCCGCGGCCGAGCTCGCCTGGTGGCGCCGGCAGGGCGGTATCCAGGAGGAGATCCCGCCCGCCGCGAGCGGCCCGTTCGAACTGCAGCTGCGTGGCGACTGGAGCGGGGCTGAAGCGGCCTGGCGGGCTGCCGGCTGTCCGTACGAGGCGGCCATGGTGCTGGCGGAGGCCGATGACGAGGGCGCGCTCCGGCGCGCCCTCGAGGAGCTCCAGCAGCTCGGCGGCCGTCCCGCCGCGGCCGTGGTCGCGCGCCGCCTGCGGGAGCGGGGCGCGCGCGGGGTGCCACGCGGGCCGCGGCCGAAGACGAAGGCGAATCCGGCGAACCTGACGCCGCGCGAGGTCGAGGTGCTGACGCTGGTGGCCGAGGGTCTCCGGAACGCCGAGATCGCCACGCGGCTGGTGCTCTCCGAGCGCACTGTCGACCACCACGTCGGCTCGATCCTGCGCAAGCTCGGGGTCCGCGGTCGGACCGAGGCCGCGGCGGAAGCCGTCCGGCTCGGCCTCGCCGGCGAACCTAGGTAGTGCCTGAGCACAACTTGGGCAAGCCTCCCGATGCCGGGCTGTGCCTGCGGGTCGTAGCGTCGAAGCATGTCGCGGACCCGAAGCAGGAGAGTGATCATGAGACAGCGCACAACCGCCGTCGCAGCCCTTGCCATCGCACTTCTGGTGCCCGCCGCAGCCGCTGAGGCGCGCGAGCCGGTCACCAGTGCCAGGGCATTCGCCGCGGCGCAGCAGCTCGCGAATCAGACCGCCACGAGGCTCGAGCGGCTCTCGAACGGCACGGTGCGCATCGACCGCTCGCGCACGAGCGTCGGCAACTACCTGAGCTACGGCAAGTACCGGAAGGGGGCGTCATTCGCCCTGTTCGGGACGAACACCGTGAACGGCGTGACGCACACGCTCTGGTGCGTCGGCAACGTCGAGGTCGTCCAGACAGGAAACGGGCGCACCCGCGTGGCCGCGAACCTGACCTGCCCGGTCAGCTGAGCTAGGTGGATCGTGTGGCGCCGCGGCTCCGGCGGCGGCGCTCCACGAAGCGGCGCTGCTTCATCTGCGTGCCGCATTCGTCCATCGAGCACCAGCGGCGGCTGTGGTTGCGGCTCTGGTCGAGGAACAGCCAGCGGCAGTTGCCGCAGATCTTGAGGTGCTCGAGCGGCCCGCCGGTGAGCAGCTCGACGGCGGCGTGGGTGATCGGCCGCAGCGGGTCGTCCAGGTCGCGGGGTGGGGGCCAGGTCCAGCGCATCGCGCCGCCGCCGGCTCCAGGCGCGCGCTGGCCAGCGCATCGCGGTCGGCGTCGCGCAGGCTCTCGAGCAGCTTGGCGGGCGGCTCCCCGCCGTCCCCGAGCGGTCGGAAGGTCGCATACAGCAGCTCGCGCAGCTCCCGTGCCTGCTTCAGCGCGCGGCGAGCGCCCTTCTCGTCGCGGGCGGCGGCGCGCCCCAGCTTGCGGCGGTCGGCGTCCGAGATCACGCCCAGGCGCTCGCACCACACGATCAGGTCGTCGTAGCTGTCGAGCAGCTCGTCGTCGGGGGACGGCGGCTGGTCGCGCAGGCCGCCGATCGTGTTCACGAAGTCGAGCGCGAGCTGGCCGCCCTCGAGCGAAACGGTCGAAACGGTCCTTCCTGATGTGTCCATCGAAAGGGAGTTTACAGGACACAGTTCCTGGGATACTATGTGTGACCCCCAAAACGCAGAACGGAGGACACATGCACATGGACCCCACAGCCATCGTCGTCGGAAGCCAGTACAGCTCGAGCCACGCTCGCTCCGCGCTCCCGGACGCGCCCGTGGTCGAGCGCCCGGCGGCGACCCAGCCGGCGCGCCCCAGGAGCGCCACCGCAGCGCTGCTGATGCGCATGGCGCTACGGCTCGATCCATTTGCACGGCCCACTCAGCAGATGTAGCGTCGCTTCCCAATGTCCCCATTGGACTCGGCCCGGGGACTCGGAGGTGACACAGGTGGTTCTGACGAATGGACTCGCAATCAAGCGGCGGAGTTCCCTTGGCGCGGTGCTCGCGGCACTCGCGATGGTGCTGGTCTCAGGCGGCGCCACGGACGCTCATGCGCGCGCACCGGCGGCTGTTGTCTTCGGGGGGCTCACACCCCAGCAGTGGCCGGTGATGGTCGAGGTGAGCCGGGATCGCCGCAAGGTGGTGCGCGCGGCAATCGGCCTCTTTGTCACGTGCACGTCGGGCGGCTCTGGGTACTACTCGGATCGATATAGAGGGGTGCCGCTCAGGAGGGGCCGGTTCCAGGCCTCCTTCGATGGGGATCGCGTCAACCACGCCGACGGGACGTACGACGTCTTCGAGGGGAGCGTGAAGGGCGCGACGAACGCCTCCCGCACGGCCATGTCAGGCACCTGGCGCTTGATGCTGGTCGCGTACGACGCGTCGGGCGCCGAAACGGACCGGTGCGACTCGGGCACCATCAGGTGGAAGGCGAAACAGTGAGGAATCTCCTCCGCGGCTGCTAGACCGGCCGCGCCGACGCGTGCTCGGGCAGCGGCTCGAGGTCGTTCACGAAGCCGGTCTGGGCCTCGACCCGGTCGAGCCAGGCGCCGATGTGCTCGTGCTCGCGCGGGTCGGCGCCCGCGTCGCCGGCGCAGTGCACGTACGCGTAGAGGGCGATGTCGGCGACCGTGTAGTCGCTGCCCGTGACGAAGTCGCGGCCGTCCGCGAGCCCGCGGCTGAGCGCGGCGAGGGCGTCGCGCCCGCGGTCACGCCGGCTTTCATAGACCTCGGGCAGCTGCTCGTCGCGGCCCGACAGGCGCAGGAAGCGCGCATAGCCCAGCTCCGCCTCGATCCGGTTCTGCTCGAAGAACATCCATTCGTGCACGCGTGTGCGCGCCAGCCCGTCGGCGGGGAGATAGCGCGTGCCCTCGCCAAGGTGAAGCAGGATCGCGTTTGACTCAGCGATGGTCTCGCCCGAGTCGAGCTCGAGGACCGGCACGCGGCCGTCCGGATTGCGCGCGAAGTGCTCCGGCGTGCGCGTCTCGCCCTTGAACAGGTCCACCGTCACGCGCTCGTAGGGCAGCTCCAGCTGCCGGAGCAGGATGCGGGCCTTCATGCAGTTCCCCGAGGCGGGGTGGTCGTACAGGATCACGGGCGCAACCTAGCCTGTGGTGCGTGCGGATACGAATAGTCCTCCTAATCGCAGCCATCACGCTCGCGATTGCCGCGCCGGCGGGGGCCCAGAGCGTGGAGATCGCGCCCGGCGTCATCTGGACTCCGATCGTCCGCGAACCCGGCCCGGTCCGGATCAACGTGCTCGAACTCGACCCGGCGCTGGTGCACGGGGTGCTGTCCAACAACCGCATCGCCGGCCGCGAGCGAGTGAGCAGCATGGGGCGGCGCGTGGGCGCGGTGGCTGGCGTGAACGGCACGTACTTCGGGCCGAGCGGCGACCCGGTGGGCGTGCTCGCCATCGACGGCACGCTCCTGAGCGAGCCGGTGGACGGCCGCAGCGCGCTGATGGTCGGCGGGGACGGCCAGCGTGGGGGCGATTCGCTTCGACGGGGCCGTGACCATCAACGGGGTGGAGCGGCTGATCGACGGGGTCGAGCGCACGCGCGGCCTCGTGCCGGCATGCGGCGGCCGCGGCGGCGACGTGCCCACCACGCGCCCCAACGCCGTGCTCACCTGCACCGATTCCAGCGAGCTCGTCCTGCTCTCGCCGAAGTACGGCGCGCGACCGCCTCGCGAGGGCGGCGTCGAGGCCGTGCTGCGCGACGGGACGGTGGCCGCGGTGCGAGCGCCCGGCAGCGGGCCCGTGCCGCCCGACGGGCTGTTGCTCACGGGCACGGGTGACGCCGCGCGCTTCCTGCGCAACGCCGCGCTGCCACGCAGCCGCGCCGATATCCGTCTGACGCTCACCTCCGCGGGCCGCCCGCTCGAGCTGGCGCAGCAGACCCTTGTGGTCGGCGCCGGCCCGAGGCTCCTGCGCGCCGGGCGCGTGGCGGTGACCGCGAGGACCGAGGGCTTCGCGCCCCCGCAGGCGCCGGCCTTCTACGGCAGCTTCGTGGCAGGCCGCAACCCGCGGACGCTCGCGGGCGTGCGCGCGGATGGCAAGCTGCTCCTCGTGACTGTGGACGGCCGCCGACCCGGCTGGAGCACGGGCATGACGCTACCCGAGGCTGCGCGCCTGATGCGCTCGCTCGGGGCGCGCGATGCGCTCAACCTCGACGGCGGCGGCTCCACGACCATGACCGTGCGCGGCGAGGTCGTGAACCGGCCATCCGACCCCGGCGGCGAGCGCCGGGTGAGCAACGGGGTGTTCGCGCTCCCATGAGGGCTTTGCTTGCAGCCGCCGCGATCGCCCTGGCGCCGTCTCAGGCGGAGCCTGAGCGCGCCGTGGTCTGGGCTGCGGGCGACGTGGCCACTCCGGGTGTGCGCGCGGACCGCGTGGCCGCGCTCGTGCGCCGCGGCGAGCCGGACCGCTTCCTCTACCTCGGCGACGTGTACGAGACCGGCACGGCCAGGGAGTTCCGGCGCCTGTACCACCCGCGCTTCGGGCGGCTCGCGCACATCACCGAGCCCACCATTGGCAACCACGAGTGGGACAACCGCTTCCAGGGCTACTACCGCTACTGGTACCGGCGCAAGGGCCAGCCCCTGCCGCCCTGGTTCGAGACGCAGATAGCCGGCTGGGAGATCCTCAGCCTGAACTCGCAGGCCCCGCATAGAACCGACTCGCCCCAGCTGAGCTGGCTGCGCACGGCGCTGGAGGAACCGGGCGACTGCCGCATCGCCTTCTGGCACCGTCCGCGCTACAGCGAGGGCGCGTACGGCGGGGCTCCGGACCTCAACCCGTTCTGGAACGCCCTCGCGGGCCATGCTCGCATCGTCCTCAACGGCCACGACCACAACCTCCAGCGGCACTCCCCGCAGCAGGGCATGGTCGAGTACGTGGTGGGCGCCGGCGGGCGCGGGCGCTACAAGCTGCACCGCGGCCCCTCGACCATGGTCTGGGGCACGGACAGGTTCGACGGCGCGCTGCGCATGGTCCTGACGCCGGGTCGCGCCCTGCTCGAGTTCCGCGCCCCGAACGGGCGCCTGCTCGACCGCAGCCGCGCCACATGCTCGCCCGGCTAGCGTTCCGGCCGATGGACGAGACCGTGGTGATCCTCTGCGGCGGCCGGGGCACGCGCCTGCGCGAGCACACCCAGACGATCCCGAAGCCGCTCGTGGAGATCGGCGGCAAGCCGATCCTCTGGCACGTGATCAACATCTACGCGGAGCAGGGCTTCAGCCACTTCGTGCTCTGCGTCGGCCACAGGGGCGACATGATCGAGGAATTCATCAGGTCGAACGGACTCCCGGAAGGGCTCAGCATCGAGTGCGTGGACACGGGGGAGGAGACGCTCACCGGCGGGCGCGTCGCCCTGGTTCGGGACCGGCTCCACGACGGGCGCTTCTGCGTGACCTACGCAGACGGCGTGGCCGACATCGACCTGGCCGAGCTGCTCGACTTCCACGCGGGGCACGGCGCGCTCGCCACGATGACGGTGGTGCGGCCCGAGCTCCAGTTCGGCGTCGCGCGCCTGGACGGCGAGGACCTCGTCGAGGGCTTTACGGAGAAGCCGCGCTTCGAGGGCTGGATCAACGGCGGCTTCTTCTGCTTCGAGCGCGGAGTGCTCGATTACCTCGACGAGACCTCCGCGCTTGAGCGCGAGCCGCTGGAGCGCCTGGCCTCCGAGCGGCAGCTGCGGGCGTACCGCCACGCGGGTTTCTGGGACTGCATGGACACCTACAAAGATGCGGTCCTGCTCAACGATCTATGGGCGGCCGGCAGGGCGCCCTGGAAGGAACTGCACAGGTTGCGCCGAAAACCGCGTTCGTGACGCGTACCGGAACGACCGCCCTCACACTCTCCGAGGAGATTCGCCAGCGCTTCGACGAGTTCAGCCGCTCGCAGAAGGACGTTGGGCAGTACATCGTCGACCACCTCGAGGAGGCCGCCTTCCACACCGCCGAGGAGCTCGCCCGCCGGGCGAACACCTCCAGCTCGACGGTGGTGCGCTTCGCGCAGGCCCTCGGCTTCGAGGGCTTCCCCGAGCTTCAGGCCGCCGCGCGTGACGAGTACAGGCGCGCGCGTGAGAACGGCGCGTCGACGGCGGACCTCACCACGCAGCCGCTGTTCCCGATCGACCAGACCGAGTTCGAGACCGCCCTCGCCGCCGACTACGCCAACATGGCGGAGACCGCGCGCAAGGTGGATCGCGACGAGGTGACGGCGGCGGTGGACCTGATCTCGCGCGCGGAGCGCATTGTGCTCTGCGGCACGGACCAGATGGCCTTCTTCGCGAGCTATCTGCGCCACCTGCTGATGCTGCTGGACCTGCGCGCCGAGGTGGTGGCCTCGCCGAGCCAGGAGGGCCTCGCCAAGCTGGGCAGGATCGACGACAAGACCGTGATGGTGGGCTTCTCGGCCGGGCGCCCGCACCCGCTCGTGGTGCGCGCCATGAAGCTCGCCCGGAACAGGCGCGCCGCGACGATCGCGATCGCCGACGCCACGCTCTCCGAAGTGGCCAAACTTGCCGACCACAAGCTGTACTACTCGTCGAACAGCCCCGCCTACGTGCGCTCGCACTCGGCACTGCTGGCGCTCATCCAGGCGCTCGCCTACGGGGTTTACGCGCTCGACGAGTCCGCCTACGCGGACCGCATCAAGGCCTTCCGGCTGAAGTAGCGGTTAGGGCGGCGCGGGGATACCCTGCGCCAATGATCCTTCGCCGGGCCCTTGCGGCCGCCTTCGTCCTGCTCGCAGTAGCGGCCGCTCCCGCAGCCGCCGACTTCACGCCTGGCGCAGCCGGCGGCGGCGACCCGTTCTACCCAAACGGCGGTAACGGCGGATACGAGGTGAAGAACTACCTCGTGAAGCTCGACTACGAGCCGCGGAACGAGCAGCTCGCCGGCGATGTGACGATCACCGCACGCGCGACGCAGGACCTGTCGAGCTTCAACCTCGACCTGCGCGGCTTCAACGTCGCCACCGTGACGGTCAACGGCTCGCCGGCGGGATTCACGCGCAAGGGCCAGGAGCTCACGATCACGCCGGCGGGCGGGCTGCGCCGCAACCGCGACTTCACCGCTCGGGTCGTCTACTCGGGCCACGTGAACAACGTCCGCGACCCGGATCACGCCCGCGACGGCTGGATCCCGACGGAGGATGGCGCCTATGTGGTGAACGAGCCGCAGGGCACGCCCAGCTGGCTGCCGGTGAATGACAGCCTCAAGGACTTCGCGACCTGGGACTTCACCGTCACGGTGCCGAAGGGCAGGACCGTCGTGGGGAACGGGGTACTCGTGTCGCACACCGACAGCGGCGACAGGACGACCTGGCGCTGGCGCGAGACCTCGCCGATGGTGTCCTACCTCGCGACCGTGACGAACGGCTTCTTCGAGGTGCGCACCAGCACGCTGGCGAACGGCCTACCGGAGTTCAACGCGGTCGATCCGCAGACGCGCTTCTACGGCGAGAAGACGCCCCGGCCGGACGACGCCTGGGCGAACCTGGAGGTGCAGCCGGAGGCGATCGACTTCCTCTCGAGCCTGTACGGGCAGTACCCGTTCGAGAGCGTCGGCGGAATCGTGGACTGGGCTCCGAACGTGTTCTTCGCGCTAGAGACCCAGACCAAGCCGAACTACGACGTGCTTCCCGACGAGCTCACCATCGTCCACGAGCTGGCCCACCAGTGGTTCGGCGACGCGCTCGTGCTCGACCACTGGTCCGACATGTGGCTGAACGAGGGCTTCGCGACTTGGAGCGAGTGGATCTGGACGGAGAGCCACGACGGGCAGACCGCCCAGGAGCGCTTCACGCAGCTGTACGAGATCCCTGAGGGGTCGTCGCGCTTCCAGGACCTGTGGTTCCCAGCGCCCGACGCGCTGCCCGGCCCGGCAGATCTGTTCGGCACGCCGGTCTACGACCGCGGCGCCATGACGCTCCAGGCGCTGCGCGACAAGATTCATAACGACGACACGTTCCTCAGGATTCTCCGCACGTGGTACGCGGAGAACCGCTACTCGAACGTCACGACCGAGGAGTTCATCGCGACCGCCGAGCGAGTCAGCGGCCTGCCGCTGGACCACTTCTTCGATGTCTGGCTGTTCCAGGAGGGCCGCCCCGAGTCCTGGTAGCTCTATCCTGAGAGCCACATGGAGACCGGCACTTTCAGAGTCAAGGCGGGCCTCGCCGAGATGCTCAAGGGCGGCGTGATCATGGACGTCGTCAACGCGGAGCACGCCAAGATCGCCGAGGCGGCCGGCGCCGCCGCGGTGATGGCGCTCGAGCGCGTGCCCGCGGACATCCGCCGTGACGGCGGCGTCGCGCGCATGAGTGACCCGACGATGATCGAGGGCATCAAGGAGGCCGTCTCGATCCCGGTGATGGCCAAGGCGCGCATCGGGCACTTCGTCGAGGCGCAGGTGCTCGAGGCGCTCGACGTGGACTACATCGACGAGTCCGAGGTGCTCACGCCCGCCGACGAGGCCCACCACATCGACAAGTGGGCGTTCAAGGTCCCGTTCGTGTGCGGCGCCACCAACCTCGGCGAGGCGCTGCGGCGCATCGGCGAGGGCGCGGCAATGATTCGCTCGAAGGGCGAGGCGGGCACCGGCAACGTGGTCGAGGCGGTGCGGCACATCCGCCTGATCACTGGCGAGGTGAAGCGGCTCCAGTCGCTCAGCGAGATGGAGCTGCCGACGGCCGCGAAGGAGCTGCAGGCGCCGCTCGAGCTCGTGAAGGACGTGGCCGAGCAGGGCCGCCTGCCGGTCGTGCTGTTCTGCGCGGGTGGCATCGCGACCCCCGCCGACGCCGCGCTGATGATGCAGCTGGGCGCCGAGGGCAACTTCGTGGGCTCCGGCATCTTCAAGTCCTCCGACCCGGAGCGGCGTGCCCGCGCGATCGTCGAGGCCACCACCCACTTCGAGGACCCCGAGCGCGTCGCGGCCGCCTCGCGCGGGCTCGGCGACGCCATGCCGGGCATCGAGATCGGCACGCTTCAGGAGAACGGCGGGCTGCTCCAAAACCGCGGGTGGTAGTGCGCGAGGGGGCGGGCGTGGCCCGCACCGGAGCGATGCCTTTCGTCGGCGTCCTCGCCCTTCAGGGCGGGTTCGAGGCCCACGCGAAGGCTCTCGCTCGCCTCGACGTCGACGTCCGAGAGGTCCGGACGCCCGAGGATCTCGAGGGACTGGATGGGCTCATCATCCCGGGAGGCGAATCCACAACGATCACCCTCGGACTCCAACGAGAAGGCCTCACCGAGCCACTTCTCGAGTTCGTTCGTTCCGGAAAACCGACTCTCGGAACGTGCGCGGGAATGATCATCTTGGACAGGGACCACCTGGGTGTTCTCGACATCGAGGTCCGGCGTAACGCTTTCGGGCGTCAACTGGCGTCCTTCGAGACGGAGTTGATGTTCGAGGGGGCTCCGCTCCACGCGGTGTTCATCAGAGCTCCATGGGTGGAGAAGGCCGGCCCGGAGGTCGAGGTCCTGGCGGAGGTCGACGGGCACCCGGTGGCCGTCCGCCAGGACAACATCCTCGCCGTGGCCTTCCACCCGGAGCTGAGCGGCGATCTGACCTTGCATCGGTGGCTTGTGGATAGGGTCCAAGCGGCATGAGAGACCACCGCATCGACGCGCTCGCTCAGATCCTCGTCCGCTACTCGACGAAGGTGAAGAAGGGCGACGTGTGCTCGATCGCCGCGACCAGCGCCGCCGAGCCGCTCGTGCAGGCGGTCTACGAGGAAGTCCTGCGGGCCGGCGGCCTGCCGGTCATGCAGCTCACCACGAACGGGGCGCAGGCGGCGTTCTACGAGCTGGCCGGCGACGAGCAGCTCGACTGGGTCTCGCCGACCACCGAGTGGGCGGTCGAGAACGCCGACGTGCACATCTCGGTGATGGCGTCGCTGAACACGCGCGAGCTCTCGCACGCGGATCCGAAGAAGCAGGCGCGGGCGCAGAAGGCGCGCAAGTCGATCATGGAGACCTCCATGCGGCGTGCGGCGGAGGACGACTACCGCTGGTCGCTCACGCTCTTCCCGACGCACGCGTACGCGAGCGAGGCCGGCATGTCGCTCGGCGCCTACGAGGACTTCTACTACGCCGCGTGCCTCGCGCTCGATGGCGACCCCGTGACCGCCTGGCAGCGCCAGTCGGACCAGGTGAAGCGGCTCACCGAGTGGGTGCAGGGCAAGGAGGAGGTCCGCATCCAGGCCGAGGGAACCGACATCACGCTGGGCGTGGCGGACCGCCGCTGGATCGCGTGCGTGGGCGAGCACAACATGCCCGACGGCGAGTTCTTCACGGGCCCGGTGGAGGACTCGGTGAACGGCGAGATCTGCTTTTCCTTCCCGGCGAGCTACGGCGGCCGGACCGTGTCCGGCGTGTGCCTGCGCTTCGAGGACGGCAAGGTCGTGGACGCCAGCGCCGAGCAGGGCGAGGAGTTCCTGCTCGAGATGCTCGACACCGACGAGGGCGCCCGCCGCCTCGGCGAGCTCGGCATCGGCACCAACTTCGGAATCGCCACCGCCACCAAGGAGATCCTGCTCGACGAGAAGATCGGCGGCACGGTGCACATGGCGGTCGGGATGTCCTATCCCGAGAGCGGCGGCACCAACAGCTCAGCTGTCCACTGGGACATGGTCTGCGACCTGCGTAAGGGCGGCTCGATCACCGTGGACGGCGAGGAATTGCAGCGCGACGGCAAGTTCCTCGTCGGCTGACCTCAGCGTGGGAGCTGCCGCGTGATGTCGCGGCCCGGGCCGCCGCGGAAGGTCACGGGGATGCGGCCGATCACGGTCAGGCGGTCGTTGCCGGCTCCGCCGTAGAGGACGATTCGCCTAACGCCCGCGGCGCGGCAGCTCACCACCCGCGCGCTCACCTGCCTGCAACCGGTGCCCGCTCGTAGGCGGGCCAGCTTGTCCCGCACGACCCACCGGCCGCCGCGCCTACGCGCGATCAGGTTGTTCCGCACGCCGGGTGCGCCGCGGGCGATCAGCGTGCCGCGCCGCACGCGCGCAGTGCCCGTGGGCGTGGGCGTGGGCGTGGCGAGCGGGGTGCCCGCGCCCAGCACCCCGCCGCCCGGGCCCGTGCCTGCCAGCGGTGGCTCCGCGGCGGGCGGAGCTGAGTCGGGCGGGAGCGGCTCGGAGGCCAGCGCGCTCGCCAGGTCGTAGTGGTCCTTGACCTCACCGGCGCCGAGCGCGCGTGTGTAGAGGGCGATCTCGTCCGCTTCGCCGTTCGAGAACACCGTGTTGGTCCCGTTCCGCATCACGTGCCACGGACCCACTGCGAGCTGCGAGCCGGCACCAGTGGGCGACGAGTGAACCTCGGTGCCGTCGACATACAGCGCCGCCGCGTCGCCGCTCTTCGTCGCGACCACGTGATGCCACTCGCCGTCGCGCACGGTCCCGATCGGCAGGCCGGTGTTGAAGCCCTGGCCTCCGAGGCGGTAGGCGAGGTTGCCCGCGCTCGCGAAGGCGGGCATCCAGCCCTCGCCGCCCATGTCGGTGCTGTCGCGGAGGACGGTCGTGCCGGCGCGCCAGCGGAACCAGCCCTCGAGCGTCGCGTGCGGGCCGCCGAGCTCGCTGCCGGGCATCGCCAGTTCGCCGCTCGCGCCGTCGAAGCTCGTAGCCGTGTTCCGCAGCGGGCCGAGCACGCCGGCCTGGCCGAGCACATAGCGGCCCGCGAAGGATCCGGTCGTGGCCGAGGTATCGTCGCTCGAGCTCGCACCTGAGAGCTCTCCCATCCGCCAGTAGTCCACCAGGTCGGCAGATGCGAGGAGGGCGTCGCGGTACGCGTCTGAACCCGGCGAGCTGCCCGCCACGAGCACGCGGTCCTCACCCGAGCTGCTGCCTGTCGCGTTGTCGGCAACGAGGCGGTAGTGGTAGATGCGGCCGTTCTGAAGCCCAGGGAGCGCGGCACTCACCTGGTGCAGGGCCGTGTCACCTGGGATCGACTGGGTGCCGGTCACCGCGCCGTACTCCTCGGTCGGGCCGTATTCCACCGACCAGTCGGTGGCCTGGTTCTCGGGGCTCACGGCCCCGTGAACGGTCGACCCGCTCGCGCCGCCCGTGTACACGGTCGGCGCGGCCGGCAGGTCAACGAGGATCTCCTCCACGAGCGTGCTCGACGCCCCTTCGTCATCGGTGACCGTGAGGGTCGGGAAGTAGCGCCCGCCCGCGGTGTAGGTGTGGGTGGGCTCTGGCCCGGTCCCGCTCGCACCGTCGCCGAAGTTCCAGTCGTAGCTCGCAATCGACCCGTCCGGGTCGCGCGAGCCGGTCGTTTCGAACGTCACCTCGAGCGGCGAGGGCCCGCTTCTCACCGCCGGCTCGGTATCGGCGATCGGCGGTGAGTTCGTCGCCGCCGCCATGAGCGCGTGGATGGTGGTGTCGTAGGCGACGTAGCTCGGATAGCCGCCGTTCATCCAGATGACGCTCATGTCGCCGCCCGTGGCGGACATGCCCCTCGGGGAGACGGGCCGGACGTTCTTGCCGGAGCTGCTCTCGCGCCTGCGAGCTCCAGGTCGTGCCGCCGTCGGCGGTCGTCCAGGTCTCCACCTGCCACGCGCTGGCGCCGACCTCGCGCGAGAGGTACACGCGCGACGGGTCCTCGTGGTCGAGCGTCAGGCCGCCCGAGTAATAGGGAGAGCCGCCGTCCTCCCGGAACGTGCCGCCCGCGGGCGTGATCTGATGGACGTCCCAAGCGCTGCCGGTCCAGCGGGCGTAGTGGTAGCGGTGATCAGCCGCCGACGGGAAGCTCGCGAACACGATCACCGGATTGCCGGCGGAGTCGGCCGCCACGTCGTGCACCCACGCCTGCTCGGGTCCGTCGTAGACGAGGTCGCCCTCGCCCGGCGAGATCGGGTCGTCGAGCGAGCCGATCTGCTGTCCGCCCACGCGCTCGATCTTCCCGGCTCGCACGCGCGCGTAATAGATGTTGACGTTCGAGAACTCGGTCGGATGGGCGTTCGTGTACGCCACATGGATGGTGTCGCCGCCGCTCGAGTCGTACTTCACGTACGGGCGCTCGCCGGCAATGGTGATCAGTGTGCGGGCGGGCGTCCATGTCGACTCGCCGTCCTGCTGGACCGAGAAGGTGGGGTTGTAGTTGCCGCCGCGCCAGAACAGGTAGGTGGCGTTCTCGTCCGCGAGCCGAATCGGGTTCGGGTAGGTGTAGCCGCGAATTCCGGGCGAGTTGGTCGGGATGGTCTGGGGCGGGCCCCAGGACGTCACGTCCTCCGGCTGCGTCGAGACGCGGTAGTGCATGGACGGCCCCACATGGCGTGAGTAGAAGACGACGAGGCGGCCGTCCGGCCGCACCTGCAGCGACGGGTTCGCGTGGTCGTCCTGGTTCAGTCGCGCCTGTAGCACCGCCGTCACACGCTCGCCGGTCGCGTGGTCGTATGAGCTCACCTTGACGTCGCCCTCCTGGTCGACCCAGCCGACGTAGGTGCGACCGTCGTTGGTGACCGCGCGCGGATCTCCGAACCACGACCAGGCGCCGTCGCCGACCGGCCGCTCGGCCGCACCCGCCGGCGCGGCGGCTGCTAGCGCGACGAGGAGCGCCGCGGCTGCTACAGGGAGCCTCACACGCCCTGAGGCTAGCCCCGAGCGCGGCGTCTGCGCGCCGCTAGGCCTGGAGCGCGTGCGTGCGCTTGATGTCGCGCTTCTGCGCGAGCAGTCGGGCGTCCGCGCAGGCCACCAGCGCCTCGGGCGTTCGGGCGTCCTCGGGGACCATGGCGGCCGCGTAGGTTGCGGCCGGCTCGATCGAGTCGCGCAGGTCGCGCAGCAGGCGCAGCACGCCGGCGGCTCCGGCGGCTGGGGCGATCAGCGCGAACTCGTCGCCGCCGATACGGGCCACGCAGTCTCCCTGGCGAGCGACCGTCGCGGCCGCCAGCGCCACGGACTGGAGCACGGCGTCGCCGGCGGGATGGCCGTGCTCGTCGTTGATCCGCTTGAAGTCGTCGAGGTCGATGAGGATTAGTGCGTACGGCTCCCGGCTCGCCGCGGCGCGCTGGAGCGCAAGGTCGAACCCGCGCCGGTTGCGAACGCCGGTGAGCGGGTCGAGTTCCGCCATCGTGCGCTGGTGCAGCTCGGCGCGCACCAGGCGGCCCTTCAGGAACTGGATCGCGAGCATCGTCCCGGTGACCGCGAGGGTGAACATCGCGAGGCGCGCTGGGTAGCCCACGGTGAGGGCCATGTCGTCGTAGAAAAGCGGCGTCGCGAAGGCATAGGTGAACAGCGCCATCAGCGGCCAGGCCAGCTTCGGCGGGAAGAAGTACGAGATGAACAGCGCGGTGAAGATCATCACCGGCTGGATGAAGCTCGTGGCGCCGCCCGTGGCGAAGATCGCGAACGCCACGATCGGCATGGTCGTGGCGGTCACGAGCGCGCGCTGCTTCACGGTCATGGTGTGGCCGTGGGCCGCCAGGAGCATCGAGATGATGCCCCAGCCGACCGCGAAGGCCGAGAGGCCGAGAGCGAAGGCGATGTGACCGCGCTCCGAGCCCGGCAGCCACAGCACAGCGGCGCCCAGGAGGCCGGTGGCCGTCCACATGATGCCGGAGGTGAGATCGGGCAGCGGGCCGTCGTCCCACTGGTTCCCGTCCGTGTGCAGCGGACGGCTGAGGCTCTCTCTGAGGCCGAGCACGGTTCTAGAGGACATCGGCTTTTTGTCCATAGACTTGAAGGCCATGGCTGGGCATTCAAAGTGGGCATCGATCAAGCACAAGAAGAAGGCGGTCGACGCCAAGCGCGGCGCGCTGTTCACCAAGCTCACGCGCGCGATCACCGTTGCCGCGCGTGAGGGCGGGGGAGACCCCGACGGCAACCCGTCGCTGGCGCTCGCGATCCAGAAGGCGCGTGACGCCTCCATGCCCAAGGACAACATCGAGCGCGCGGTCGCGAAGGGCAGCGGCGCGGACTCCGATGCCGACGCCTACGAGGCCGTTCTGTACGAGGGCTACGGCCCCGGCGGAGTGGCGATCCTCGTGGAGGCGCTTACCGACAACCGCAACCGCACCGGCTCCGAGGTGCGGCACACCTTCACCAGTCACGGCGGCAACCTGGGCGAGCCCGGCTCGGTCGCCTGGACCTTCGAGAAGAAGGGCGAGATCGTGGTGGACGGCTCGCGCTACTCCGAGGACGACCTGCTGGCCGCGATCGACGCCGGCGCCGAGGATCTTGCTCTCGACGGGGACGTCTGGGAGGTCGTGACCGGCCCCGCGGAGCTCACGGCGGTGCGCAAGGCGCTCGAGGACGCGGGCGTGGAGATCGACTCCGCCGAGCTGGTCCAGCGCCCGACCACCCGGACGCCCGTCGACGAGGATCGCGTGGGGACATTGATGCGGCTCATCGACGCCCTCGAGGAGAACGACGACGTGCAGGGCGTGCACGCCAACTTCGACGTAGACGCCGAGGTGCTCGAGCGCGTGGCGGCCGCTTGAGGATCGCCGCCGCGGCCTTCTGGGTGCTCGCCGGCACGATGCACTTCGTGATTCCGCGCCAGTACGAGGCGATCGTGCCGCCATCCATCAGCCGCTGGAAGAAGGAACTGGTGGTGGTCAGCGGGGTGGCCGAAATCGCCGGCGGGCTCGCGATCCTGCCCGAGTCCACTCGCCGCGGCGCCCGCTGGTGGCTGCTCGCGACGCTCGTGGCGGTCTACCCGGCCAACATCCACATGGCGATCAACTCCAAGGACTTCCCGAAGATCCCGGCAGCCGCGCTCTGGGCGCGGCTGCCGGTTCAGGGACTCTTCGCTCTGCTTACCTGGCGCGGAACGCGCTAGGCCTACTGCTTGCCGAGGCCGACCACGCCCTCGATCCCGGCGGCGCTCACGCCGGTCTGGCAATCGGTCGGCGTCGCCTCGAACGCGAGCGCGCCGAACGGGTTGTAGCCCGCGTAGCGCGTGGTCGTGACCGTGAGCGGCGCATCCAGCGGATCGACCGGCTGGAGCGTCGTGCTGCCGGGGACGGTCCCCTGGAGCGCCACGGCGGCCCCTGCGCCGCTGGTCGTGTACTGGATCAGCGTGCGGCTGCCGTCCGCCCAGGTGATCAGGCCCAGGCCCTGGGTGGTGCTGCTGCCGCAGCTGCCGGTGCCGGTCGAGTTCGGCATCACGTACGCCTTGCCGGTGGCCGGGTCGGTGTAGGTGCCGCCCGCCTGCACGCGGCCCGTCGCCGGGCTGCCGGCCTCGGTCGACTGGCAGCCGGTCAGGTCACCGCTGAACGAGTAGGTGAACGGCTGCGAGGTGGTGTTCAGGCCCGGCGAGAACGAGGCCGTGCCCTTCAGCTGGCATCCGCCGCCGCTGGCCGCTGGAGCGGCCGGTGCCAACGCGAGCGCCGCCAGAGCGGCGACAACGACAATGAGGGCGCCAAGGCCCCCACGACTTCTCCTGGTCATGAGCTCCCCCTGCGGGAATCGGCACAGCGAGGGCCCCTGCCGTGAGACCTACCGCCCCCTGCCGTGAGGTGGCTCGCCGCGCGAACGAGGCACTACCCAGGTCGTGCGAAACGAAACAAAGGCATGGAGGCGTCCGCCCCTGAACGCAGAATCCCACGCATAGGTGGTCATCCTCGGCATCGATCCCGGCACCGCGCATACCGGCTATGGCGTGGTGCTCACCAGCGGGAGCCGGCTTGCGGCGCTCGACGGCGGCGTCATAGAGACGCGCGCGGGCGTCCCGCTGGAGCGCCGCCTCGTGGACATCCACGCACGCATTGCGGACCTGATCCGCGAGCACGAGCCCGCTGCCCTGGCGGTGGAGGACCTCTACTTCGGGCGCAACGTCCACAGCGCCTTCGCGGTCGGACAGGCCCGCGGGGTCGTGCTGCTCTCGGCGGGCATGGCCGGCATCCCCTGCTTCTCGTACACGCCGCAGGCGGTCAAG
>CAVZDS010000016.1:0-94672 GCA_963774095.1 uncultured Thermoleophilaceae bacterium | reverse complement strand
AGACCAGATGGTGCGCAACATGGAACGCCCTCGGCGGCTCGATCGCCAACGCCGACCCGGCCGCGGACTCACTCGGCCGCCGTGCTCGGCCTGGGCGCCACGGTTGCAGACCAATAAACGCAGCATCGCCGGCGATGCTTTCTTTACCGGCCTGTACGAAACCGCGCTGCAACCGGGTGAACTGATCACCGCGGTGAGCTTCCCGATCCCGCAGAAGGGCGCCTATGTGAAGCTCAAGCAACCTGCCTCGCGCTTTGCGCTGGTGGGCGTGTTCGTGAGTCAGGGCGCAGGCGGCGTGCGCGTCGCGGTGACGGGCTGCAAGAACAGCGCGTTTCGCGCGAAGGCGATCGAGACGCGTTTTCAAAGAGCTTCACGCCCGAGGCCGCGAAGGCGGTGAAAGTGGCGGCCAACGACATCAACAGCGATCTGCATGGGACCGCCGAATATCGCGCCGCGATGATCAGCGTGATCGCGTCGAGGGCGGTGGCGGCGGCGCTTGCTCGTTGACCCGTCCGGTGGGTGACGGTCGGCGCGGCGTGCGCCGACGGGATATGCTGCGCGCTGCGGATATGAGCTCATCGTGACTGCGACCCCGTCTTTGCCCACCGCTTTGCCGGCCTCTGTCGATGCCGTCATCACGCTGCTGGCGTCCGAGAACTACGTGTGCGATCGGCGGCTCGCCACGGCGCTCTTCCTCAGCCTGAAACTGCAACGCCCGCTCTTCCTCGAAGGCGAGCCCGGCGTCGGCAAGACCGAGCTCGGCAAGACGCTGGCGCGCTGCCTGAGCACCGCGCTGCTGCGCGTGCAGTGCTACGAAGGGCTCGATATCGCGCAGACCGCCTACGAATGGAACGTCGCGCGGCAGATGATCGAGATCCGCCTCGCCGAAGCGGCGCACACATCCATGACGACGGCGATCGCGAGCGGCTGACGCACAGCCTGTACTCGCGCAGCATGCTGATCGAGCGGCCGCTGTTGCAGGCGCTGACGCAAGTCCGTCCCCGGTGCTGTTGATCGACGAGCTCGACCGCGCCGACGAGCCGTTCGACGCTTTCCTGCTCGAGGTGCTGGCCGAGAACCAGCTCACCATTCCCGAGTTCGGCACGGTCCGTGCGAACGCGCCGCCGATCACGATCATCACCAGCAACCGCACGCGCGAGATCCACGACGCGCTGAAGCGCCGTTGCCTGTACCACTGGGTCGATTTCCCGAGTGTCGAACGCGAGCTCGACATCGTGCGGCTGAAGGCGCCGGGCGCCTCCGAGCGGCTGTACGTGCAGGTGGTCGAGTTCGTGCAGCGCATGCGCACGCTCGACCTGTTCAAGGCGCCCGGCGTGGCCGAGACGATCGACTGGACCAATGCGCTGGTCGCCCTCAACGCGATCCGCCTCGACCCGGCGACGGTGCACGACACGCTCGGCGTGCTGCTGAAGTACCAGGACGACATCGTCAAGCTGCAAAGCGGCGACACCGTGAAGCTGCTCGACGAGCTGCGTGCGCGGGCGTTGCTGGATTGAGATGAAACGTCTTCACGCGTCCGTGCGCGTTCGGCCGTGCCGAGGTTCGGAGGCTTTGCAATGCTTTCGCTCGGAGTTCTGAGCGAGCAAGGCTGCGGGCGGGTGGGCCAGGGCGCTCAGACTGCGGCGCCCGGCCCGTTGGGCCGGGTGCGCTGCGCTGCTCGTTCCGCGAGGGCGGCTGCGATGGCGCCGCAGTGCCGCTGAACGCGGCACTGCCTAACGCCTTCTCGCCGGTCCGCCGCTGGCGCGGCGGACTGCCCCTCGCTGCACTGCGCTGCTCGCCGCCGCAAATTCGCGCCCTGACCCACCCGCCCGCAGCCTTGCGCGGGACGTCGTGGCACTCGAGCGCTGTGAATTCCAAATGCAGGCACGCCACCGTCGGTGGTGGCAAGGACCGAGGGCAGTGCCCTGACGGGCGCATCTGCGCCGGCGAGGAGCGCAGCTCGGCCAGGGTTGCCCGCCGCACGCGGGCCGGCGAGGACTGTTCGAGCTCCGTTGGCCGCGTTCAGCGGCAAAAAGGGCGAGTTCCGCAGCCGCCCTGGCGCGAGCGAGCACCGCAGCGTACCCTCGCCAACGGCGAGGGCGGCGCAGCTAAGCCCGGCACTTCCGGCTGCATGCGCTACGAATCTCGCCGAGGATACTGACCTGTGATCGCCGAAAACATCGTCCACTTCGCGCGCGTGCTGCGCAGCGCCGGCATGCCGATCGGGCCGGACCGCGTGCTCGCCGCGATGGCCGCGATCGAGCATGTGGGGCTCGACCGCCGCGACGACGTGCATGCCGCGCTCAGCGCCGTGATGCTCGACCGGCATGAGCAGCAAACGCTGTTCGATGCCGCGTTCGACGCCTTCTGGCGCGATCCGAAGTTGCTCGAGCAACTGATGCTGTTGCTGCTGCCGAAGATCAGCGGTCGTGGCGAAAAGCACGTGGCGCCACGTGCGAATCGCCTGGCCGATGCGCTCGCCGCACCACGCTTGCCGGAGCCGCCGAACCCGGCCAACAGCAGCGCGAAGGAGGAACTGCAGTTCGACACCAGCTTCACTTTCTCGGACCGCGAACGGCTGCAGCAGGCGGATTTCGAGACCATGAGCGCGGCCGAATTCGAGCTCGCCGAAAAGCTTGCCGAACAGGTGCCGCTGCCGGTGCAACCGGTGCGCCGGCGTCGTCATGAGAGGGCGGCGCGCGGCACGCTCGACCTGCGCGCGACGATGCTGCGCATGGCGCGCCAGCCGCACACGCTGACACCGGCGTTCACGCGGCCGCGCACCGAGATGCCGACGCTCGTCGTGCTGCTCGATATCTCCGGCTCGATGGACCGCTATGCGCGCATGCTGCTGCACTATGTGCATGGCCTCACAAGGCGCTACATCAACGTGCACACGCTGACCTTTGGCACGCGGCTCACGAACATCACTCGCTGCCTCAGGTACCGCGATCCCGACGTGGCGCTGAAGCTGGCCGACCAGCAGGTGCCGGACTGGAAGGGCGGCACCCGCATCGCGTCGTGCCTCGCGGAATTCAACCAGCGCTGGGGGCGGCGCCTGCTCGGTGCGAATGCGGCGTTGCTGCTCATCACCGACGGGCTCGATCGCGACGACGACGGCGATCTCGCGAAGGCCGCCGCGCACCTGCGCCGCACGGCCAGCCAGATCGTCTGGCTCAACCCGCTGCTGCGCTTCGACGGCTTCGAAGCGCGCGCCGCCGGCGTGCGCGCGCTGTTGCCGAACGTCGACCGCTTCCTGCCGGTGCACAACCTCGCGAGCCTCGCCGACCTGGGCCGGGCGCTGCGGGCGCCACCACGCAAGCCTTCCTCACTCCCAAGTGACATCCCATGGAACTACAAGGCGAACGACTCATCCCCGCACCGGTCGAAAAGACCTGGGCCGCGCTCAACGACCCGCAGGTGCTGAAGGCCTGCATCGCGGGGTGCGAATCGCTCGAGCGCACGGAACCCGACAAGCTCGTCGCGGTGGTGGCAGTGAAGGTCGGCCCGGTGAGTGCCCGCTTCAAGGGCAATGTGCAGATGACGAACGTGCAGGCGCCCAACAGCTACACGATCAACTTCGACGGGCAGGGCGGCGCGGCTGGCTTCGGCAAGGGCTCGGCCGACGTGACGCTCACCCCTGAGGACGGGCAGACGCGACTCAAGTACGTGGCGCGCGCGCAGGTCGGAGGCAAGATGGCGCAAGTGGGTTCTCGACTCATCGATGCGGCGGCGGCGAAAATCGCCGAAGATTTCTTCAAGGCCTTCGAGGCGCAATCTGCAGGCCAAGGCCCAGGGTGAGCCGGTGGTGGCGGTACCGGCCGCGAGCCTGGGCAGCAACCGGCTGTGGTGGATGATCGGTGCCGCTGCGCTGCTGGCGGCGGTGTACTTCCTTTCGCTATAGGGTGTCGTCGATGGACAGTCTCGATCTCCAGGTGCTCAGGCAGGCGCGCGATTGGCATGCGCAGGGCCACAAGGTGTGGCTCGTCACCGTGATCGAAACCTGGGGCTCGGCGCCGCGTCCACCCGGCGCGCTGCTGTGCCTGCGCGGTGACGGGTTGGTCGTCGGTTCGGTGTCGGGCGGCTGCGTCGAAGACGATCTGATCGAGCGTGTGCGCCATGGCGAGCGCGTCGGCAAGCCGTCGCTCGTGACCTACGGGGTGTCGAAGGAGGAAGCCGCGCGCTTCGGGCTGCCGTGCGGCGGCAACCTGCGCCTCGTGCAGGAGCCGCTGCAAGACGCGGCATGGATCGACGAGCTGCTGTCGCGTACCGAACGGCATGAACTCGTGGCGCGCCGGCTCGACCTCGACACCGGCGGCGTCAGCATCGAGGCCGCCACCCGCGGCGAGCAGTTCGAGTTCGACGGCCGGCAGCTGCGCGCGCTCTTCGGCCCACGCTGGCGCCTGCTGATCATCGGCGCCGGCCAGTTGTCGCGCGTGCTTGCGCAGATGGCGCTCGCGCTCGATTTCGAGGTGATCTGCTGCGACCCGCGCGAGGAATACCACCTGACCTGGGACGTGCCCGGCACGACCTTCAGCAAGGCGATGCCCGACGACCTGGTCCTCGAGCTGCAGCTCGACCCGCACAGCGCGGTGGTCGCCGTCACGCATGACCCGAAGCTCGACGACATGGTGCTGCTCGAAGCGCTCAAGTCGCCGGCCTTCTACATCGGCGCGCTCGGCTCGCGTCTCAACACCGCCAAGCGGCGCGAGCGGCTTGCGTTGTTCGATCTGTCGGAGCAGGAAATCGACCGGCTGCACGGCCCGATCGGGCTTGCACCTCGGCAGCCGCACGCCCGCGGAGATCGCGGTGGCGATCCTGGCGGAGATCATCGCGGTTCGAAATGGTGTGAGCCTGATGCAGAAGAAGGAGGGCTCGTCGATGCCGAATGCGGCGAGTCACGCACGATAAGAGTGAGATGAAACCCTTCATTTGTTCCTGGCCGTGGCGTGCGCACGCCGAGGACGGGGTCCCCGGGCTGCGTTCAGCCAATTCTTATTCACTCCGCCCGGGGACCCCGCCCTCGGCTGAGACGGTGGCGTTCGCAGCACGGCGTGCGCGTGTAGGCGGCGCTGGGAGCACCACAGTGCCAGCCGGGATTGGGGCCGCCCACGCAGTGAATAAGAATTGGCTGAACGAAGTGGGCGGCCCCAATCCCGGCTGCATGCGCCTCGAAGCAACGAACATCGCTCGATGCGCCTGGCTGCTCGCAAGCCTTTGCGTCATGTTCCCCGTTGCCGCACAGAATTTTCCGAGCAAGCCGATCAGGCTGGTCGTGCCGTATCCGCCCGGCGGGCCGCTCGACATCGCCGCGCGCGCTCTCGCCGAAGGCGTGCGCCCGGCGCTCGGCACGATCGTGATCGAGAACAAGAGCGGCGCGGGCGGCAACATCGGTGCGGACGCGGTCGCGAAGGCGCCTGCGGACGGCCACACGCTGCTGATCGGCGCCGTGGCCACGCATGCGATCAACCCGTCGCTGTACCCGAAGATGCCGTACGACGCGGTCAAGGACTTCACACCGATCACGCTCATCGCCAACGTGCCGAACGTGCTCGTGCTGAACGCGGATTTCGCGAGCAGGAACAGGATCAACACGGTGGCCGACTTCGTCGCGCACCTGAAGTCGCGCCCGGGTGTGTTGCAGTTCGGCTCGGGTGGCAACGGCAGTGCGGGGCACCTGGCCGGCGAGCTCTTCAAGATGCGCACGCAGACGTATGCGGTTCACATTCCGTACCGCGGCGCCGGGCCGGCGCAACTGGCGCTGCTCGGCGGCGAGACGCAGTTCATGTTCGACAACCTCGCGTCGGCGGCGCCGCGCATTCGCGAGGGCAAGATCAAGGCACTCGCGGTGACGACCACGCGCACGTCGGCGGCCTTTCCCGAACTGCCCGCACTGTCGCAGAGCGGCGTTCAGGAACTGAAGGACTTCGACATCAGCACCTGGTTCGGGCTGTTCGCCCCGGCGGGCACGCCCAGGCCGGTGGTCGACAAGCTGCACGCCGAGTTCGTCGGCGCGATGAAGTCGAAGACCTTCGGCGACGTCATGACGCAGCTTGCCGCGGAGGCAGCGCCGAACAACCCCGAACAGTTCGCGACGCTGATCGCGCGCGAGGCGCGAAAGTACGAAGGCATCGTCAAGCACTCGAACGCGAAGGTCGACTAGGCTTGGCGCGCGCCACGTGCCGAACGCAGCCAGCCGAGCCCACTCGAGGTGCCGTTTGCCTCACCACCGCGCCGCGGTCGATACTCGCAGCCGATCCACCCTTGCCAACCGCATGACGCCGACACCTCGTCGATCACGTCGAAAAGGTAAGGGTGGTGCAACTCGCCGATGTCGGGCTCGTGCCGCTGCGGAACGCCGGCGATCTGGAAGTGGCCGACGCGGCCGGTCGGCAGGTACTGGCGAATCTTCATCGCGACGTCACCCTCGACGATCTGGCAGTGGTACAGGTCCATCTGCACCTTCAGATTCGTTGCGCCGACGGCCGACACGATCTCGTGCGCATGGTCCTGCCGATTCAGAAAGAAGCCCGGGATGTCGCGGGTGTTGATCGGCTCGATCAGCACGTCGCGGCCGTGCTCGCGGCCTGCTGGGCCGCCCACGCGAGGTTGCCTCATAGATGGCGCGCAGCGCCGCCCGGTCGGCGTGCGCGGCGCCAGGCCGGCCATCACGTGGATGCGCGGGCAGCCGAGGGCCTCGGCGTAGCGCAGCGCCTGCTCGAAGCCGCGACGAAACTCGTCTTGCCGTTCCGGCAGGCAGGCGATGCCGCGCTCGCCCGCGTCCCACTGCCCGGGGGCGCGTTGAACAGCACCTGCTGCAGGCCGTGGTCGCTCAGGCGCTGCGCAAGCTCGCTTGTTGCGTGGGCGTACGGGAACAAATATTCGACGGCATCGAAGCCATCGCGAGCGGCGGCGGCGAAGCGATCGAGGAACTGATGACAATGGTTATGTCGTACCTTTCGACGAGTACGTATTGCTCAGCCGCGTTCGCCTGGAGCTGGTTCGCGCTCGGGCTTCACGCTGTTCTGGCTCGGCGACCTCTACACGTACAGCTACCCGCTGCTGCTCGACCGCGAGGTGCCGTTCCCGTCGCTCGGGGACGTGGCCTACCTGCTGGTGTACCCGGCACTCGTGGCCGGCCTCTGATCCTCCAGCGCCGCCGCACGCAGCGCGGCGACCGCGGCAGCGCGATCGACGCGGCGATCATGACCGTCGGCCTTGCCCTGCCGTCGTGGATCTGGCTGACCGCCCCCTACCTCCACGACCACAGCCTGTCGACGTTCGGTCGGCTCGTGTCCGTGGCCTACCCACTCGGCGACGTCCTGCTCCTCGCGGTGGCGGTGCGGCTCGCGCTCGGCGGGGGACAGCGGCGGCCGGCGTTCCACCTCATGAGCGCCAGCATCGTCTGCCTGCTCGTCACGGACTTCGTCTACGGGCTCATGATCCTGGGCGGGACCTACGACCACCAGCTCTGGCTCGACGCCGGCTGGATCGGCTTCTACCTGCTCTGGGGCGCCGCGGCGCTGCACCCGTCGATGTCCGAAATCGACCAGCCGGCCGCTAAGCGCGGCGAGGCCCTCACCCGCTTCCGCCTGGCGCTCCTCACCGGTGCCTCGCTCGTCGCGCCGGTGATCGGGATCGTGCACGACCTGTCATGTGGGCGACCACGACTTCGCGGTGGTGCGCGCGGCGTCCATCCTCCTGTTCGGACTCGTCATCTCGCGCATGGCCGGCCTCGTGCGCCAGCAGGAGCGCTCGCTCGAGCGCGAGCGCATGCTGAGCGCCGCGGGCGCCGATCTGGTCGCTGCGACGAGCCGCGAGGAGATCGACGAGGTTGCCCTGACGCGCCGCCCGGGCGATGGCCGGTCCCGGCCTCGTCGACGCTGTGCGCTTGCGTCGGCTTGTTTCGACGCTCACCGTCGCGGTGAGCTCCTCGACGCGGCGCGCGAGGAGGAAGTCGTCGGTTGCACGGCGAGGTGGTGGCAGCCTCGAGTTGCCGGCGACCACGATCGCGTCCTGGTGCTCGACCTCGCGCCGCCGCCGCGGGAGCAAAGGCTGCTCGTCGTGGCCGGTCGCACCGCGCCCCCGGAGGCGATCCGCGCCTCCCTGCGAGCGCTTGCCGCGCAGGTGGCGCTCGCCCTCGAGCGTGCTGTGCTGACCGAGGAGGTGCACCGCCGGCGGGGTGAGGCTCGCTTCGGCTCGCTCGTCCGCCACGCCAGCGACCTGATCACGGTCATCGGACTGGACGGCAGGATCTCCTACCAGAGCCCTTCGATCGAGCGGCTGCTGGGCTATGCGCCCGAGCACGTGACGGGCCGGCCGTTCGCCGAGCTCGTGCACCCGAGTCCGACGGCGCTCGCGTGCGGGAGATGCTCGCCGACGGCGCCGCGGTCGCGGGCGACCAGCCGCACGTGCTGCAGTGCTCCCTCGTCCATCGCGACGGCACGCCGCAGCAGTTCGAGGTCAACTACACGAACCTGCTCGACGACGAGCACGTCGGCGGCATCGTGCTCAACTGCCGCGACATCAGCGAGCGCAAGGCGTTCGAGGAGCAGCTCACCCACCAAGCGTTCCACGACCCGGTCACTGGCCTCGCGAACCGCGCGCTGTTCGCCGAGCGCGTCCGCCACGCGATCGCCCGCAGCCGGCGCGAGCACAATCGGATCGCGGTCGTCTTCCTCGACCTCGACGACTTCAAGACCATCAACGACAGCCTCGGTCATGCCGCCGGCGATGAGGTGCTGAGCGAGGTCGCCAAGCGCCTCGCAACGAGCGTGCGCGCCAGCGACACGGCCGCCCGCTTTGGCGGAGACGAGTTCGCTCTGCTGCTGGAGGACATCGAGGGCGTGGAGGAGGCCGCGGACACGGCCGAGCGAGTGCTCGACGCCCTGGCGGTGCCGATGAGGGTCGGGCACAAGGAGCTGTCGCTGCGATGCAGCATCGGCATCTCGGTCGTGTCCGAGGACGCGCCGGCCGGCGCCGAGGAGCTGATCCGCGACGCCGACGCGGCGATGTACCGCGCCAAGCGGGACGGCAAGGGCAGCTACCGCATGTTCGAGCCCGAGATGCACCAGGGCGTCCTGGCCCGGCTCGAGCTGCGCACGGACCTGCAGCGCGCGATCGCGACCGAGCAGCTCGAGCTGCACTACCAGCCCGTCGTGCGACTGGACGACGGCGGCATCTGCGGCGTGGAAGCGCTGCTGCGCTGGCGCCACCCCGAGCGCGGGATGATCGCGCCGGATCACTTCATCCCGCTGGCCGAGGAGACGGGGCTCATCATCCCGATCGGTCGGTGGGTGCTGCGCGAGGGCTGCCGGCAGGCTCGCCGGATGCGGGACGCGCTGCCCCCGGAGGCCGCGCTCACGATGAGCATCAACCTGTCGGTGAAGCAGCTGCAGCACAGCGACGTGATCGCCGACGTGGGCGACGCCGTGCGCGAGGCGGGCATCGAGCCGTCGACCCTCACGCTCGAGATCACCGAGACGGTCCTCATGGCGGACACGGACCTCGCGGTCACGCGCCTCAGGGAGCTCAAGGCCCTTGGCGTGAACCTGGCCCTCGACGACTTCGGGACCGGCTACTCGTCACTCAGCTACCTGAGCCGGTTCCCGGTGGACATCCTCAAGATGGACCGGTCCTTCCTGCGCGACGGGGCCACGCCCGAGACGTCAGCGCTCACGTCAGCCGTCCTGGCGCTTGGGACGACCCTCAGCATGAGGGTGGTTGCCGAGGGCATCGAGATGCCGGAGCAGCGCAACTCCCTGCGCGAGCTCGGCTGCGAGTTCGGCCAGGGCTTCTTCTTCGCCTATCCGATGGACGCCGACGCCACGCTCGAGCACCTGGCCGCCCGGCTCGGCAGTGCGCCGGCGGCGGCCGCGCTGCCGAGCGCCGATGCACCATAGCCACGAGGCTCTCGACCGGCCGGGCGGCGTAGCGCGCGTCGGGCTGCTCGTCCCGCTCCGCGACCCCGAGTTCCGCAAGCTGTGGCTCGCGCTGTGCGTCTCCCTGCTGGGGGACGGCGCGTTCCTGGTGGCGGTGGCGTGGAAGGTGTACGACCTGTCCAACGCGCCGACCGCGATGTCGATCGTCGGCATCGCGATGACGGTGCCGACCATCATGTTCCTGCTCGTGGGGGGCGTTGCCAGCGATCGCTTCTCGCGGCGGACGCTCATGGTGGCCGCGGACCTTCTGCGCGCGCTCGCGGGCGGCGTGCTGGCGGGCCTCGCACTGGGCGGCGTCCTCGAGGTGTGGCACGTCGCGGTCCTTGCTGCCCTGTACGGCACGGGCGCGGCCTTCTTCGCTCCCGCGTTCGACGCCTTCGTCCCTGACATCGTGCCGCCCGAGCGGCTCGCCCGGGCGAACGCGCTGGATCAGCTCATGCGCCCGCTCGTGCTCCGGATGGCGGGTCCCGCGGTGGGAGGCATCCTCGTGGCCGCGGGCGGCGCCGGGCTGGTGTTCGCGCTCGACAGCGCAACGTTCCTCTTCTCAGCCTTCATGCTGCTGCTCGATCCGCGCACCCGCCGGTCCCGCGCGCCCTGGGTCGGCATCGGTTGTGCGCGACCTCGCGGAGGGCTGGCGATTCGTGCGCGGGCGGGTGTGGCTCTGGGCGACGTTCGCGAGCGCAGCCGTGGCCTACCTGTGCTTCATGGGCCCGGTCGAGGTACTGTTGCCCTACCTGGTCAAGAACGACCTGGACGGCAACGCTCGCGACCTTGGCATGGTGTTCGCAGCCGGCGGCCTGGGGTCCGTGGCGTGCGCGCTCGCGATGGGGCAGCGGGACATCCCGCGCCGCGGCATCAGCTTCATCTACCTGACCTGGACTCTCGCGACCCTGGCGGTGGCGGGGTACGGCCTCTCGAGTGCGCTCTGGCAGCTCATGCTCGCGGCGGTGGCCTTCAACGCCCTCGAGACGGCCGGCACGATCGTGTGGGCGACGTTGAAGCAGCGGCATGTGCCGCGCGCCATGCTGGGCCGCGTCTCCAGCCTCGACTGGCTCATCTCCATCGGCCTGCTGCCGCTGTCCTTCGCCCTCACTGGCCCGGTGGCCAGCGCGATAGGAACCCGCGGCACGCTGGTCGCGGCGGGTGTGATCGGCGCCGTGGTCACGTGCGCCGCGTTCTTCGTGCCGGGGATGAGAGACATCGAGCGGGAGCCGGGTGGCGTGCATACACTGCCGCGATGGATCGAGCCGAGCTTGCCCAGCGCGTCTACGCCACGTCGCACCTGACCGGGCAATTCAAGCTGAGATCGGGCTCGTACAGCGACCAGTACTTCGACAAGTACCGCTTCGAGTCCGATCCCGAGCTGCTGCACGAGATCGGCGGCGCCTTGGTGGAACTGGTCCCAGAGGGGACGGAGCTGCTCGCGGGGCTCGAGCTCGGAGGCGTGCCGCTCGCGACCGTCGCGTCGCAGCGCACGGGCATGCCGCTCGTGTTCGTTCGCAAGCAGGCCAAGGAGTACGGCACCTGCAAGCAGGTCGAGGGCACCGACCCCTCGGGCCGCCGGGTGGTCATCGTCGAGGACGTGGTCACCTCCGGCGGGGCGATTCTCGATGCGCTGCCGGCGCTTCGGGCCGTGGGGGCCGAGGTCGTGGCCGCGGTCTGCGCGATCGACCGGGAGGCGGGCGCGCAGGAGGCACTCGCCGCCGAGGGCGTGCCGCTGCACGCCGCCTTCACGATGTCCGCGCTGCTCGAGGCCGCGGGCTAATCGCCGAACACGCCGCGCACAACGCCATGAGGGAGCCTGGCGAAATCGCCCGCTTCCACGACCGCTGCAGCCACCTGATGCGCGAGCTGCTGGGCGCGCTCGCCGACGTTCCCGGCCAGCCCCGCACCTTCCCGCAGATCGAGGACGCGCTGGGCTGGCCGCGGCGGCGGATCGCCTCCGTGCTCGGCGGCGTCTCCCACCTGCGCCACACCGAGTTCGGCGGCCGCCGTCCCTACCGCTTTCACGACGAGCGCCAGGCGGCGTCCGGGCGCTGGGAGATGTGGATGGACGAGGCGCAGGCGCGGGCGGTGCGAGCCGCCCGGCGGCGCGAGGGTCAGTGACCTCGCAGGCGCTCTAGCCGGATTCGCACCGGGAAGCTGTAGCGCTCGGCGAAGGTCTCCGGCGTCATGCCGATCCGGGCGACGTGGTCCGCGTACTTGGCGAGGTAGTCGGCGTTTTCGCTGGCGGGAGGCGCATTCTCGTCGATCACGGCGTCTGCGGATATCACGACGATGTCACCGCCGCGGCCGTCCCCGCCGAAGGTCAGGCTCACGTGCGGGTTCGCCTGGACGTTGCGCACGCGCGCGCCGGCCTGGCTGTACACCGTCACCGAGTCGGCGCCGTCCCAGATGAACCAGACCGGCATCGGGAGCGGCGCGCCCCGCGGAGTGACCGTGGTGAGCCAGACGACGATCTCGTCGCGCAGGTGGCGCGCGGCGCGAGCTCCGAACTCGGTGCTCTCGTCGATCATCACCCGTCGAGCGCCGCGGCCAGCAGCGCCAGGACCGCGTAGAGCGCAAGTCCGACCCCGATGGCCGTCATGCGACGCCCGACCGGCAGCGGGTGCCGCTCACGCATCGCCTGCTCGTACCTTCGCCACCTCATGGGGGCCTCGGCGGCCAGCAGCGCGCCCGCCAGGATCGGCGGAGTTGCGATCAGCCAGCGCCAGGTCTCGTGGTTGAAGTTCAAGGCCTTCGCGGCGGCGATGCCGCCGGCGAGCAGAGCCAGCGCGGTGCGGATCCAGGACAGGAACGTGCGCTCGTTGGCGAGCGTGAAGCGGTAGTCGATGGCGGGCGTGTCGTTGGAGTCCACGCAGACATCATGCCCGGAACCCGGGTGATCAGGTCCGCGCGCGGGCCCGGGCCTCCGCGGCCTTCACCGCGGCGGTGAGGGTCGCGAGGTCGTACGCACCGCTGTGGCGCCTGCCGTTTATGAAGAACGCTCGGCGTACCCGCCACGCCGCTCGCGTCGGCGCTCCCGACGTCGCGGTCGATGCGCGGCGCGTGCTTGCGGGTGCGCAGCTCGTCCCAGAAGCGATCGACATCCAGCCCGAGGTCCTCGGCGTGACTGTTCAGGTCGCTCGGCGTCAGCTCGTCCTGGTCCGCGAGCAGGCGGTCGTGCATCTCCCAGAAGCGCCCCTGTGAGCCGGCGGCCTCGGCGGCCTCGGCGGCCATCTGAGCGTGGGTGTGCACATCATTCAACGGCAGGTGCCGCCACACGTAGCGCAGCTCGTCACCGAACGAGTCGAGCAGCTCGCGGATCACCACCTCGGCGCGCCCGCAGTAGGGGCACTCGTAGTCGCCGTATTCCACGAGCGTGACCGGAGCGGCGTCGGGGCCGCGAATGTGGTCGCGCTCCGGGTCGACGTCCTCCGACAGGTCGAGCAGGTCGTCCGCTGTGCCCACAAGTTGCCGCGCACGCACCGACTCGGGCATCAGCGCGATCACCCGGAACACCGCCCAGCTCACGAGCGACGCAAGGACCGCGGCGGAGAGCACGCCGAGCTTGGCCTCCTCGAGGGCCGGGCCCTCGAAGGCGAGGCTCGAGATCAGGAGCGCCACCGTGAAGCCGATGCCGCCAGTCGCTGCGAGGCCCACGGCGGAGGGCCAGCCGAGGCTTCGCTGCAGTCCACCCAGGCGCGATCCGACCCATACGACGGCGATCGCTCCCAGCGGCTTGCCGAGCACGTATCCGCAGACGATTCCGAGCGTGATCGGCGAGCTGAGCGCATCCCCGAGCAGATTCGAATCGATCTCGATGCCCGCGTTGGCGAGCGCGAACACGGGCACGATCACAAAGCTCGTCCAGGGATGAAGCCGGTACTGAAGGCGCTCATTCGGCGAGATCGCCGAGGTCACGCCGAGCTGAGTCGAGCGCGCGAGCTCCGGCGTGGGTTGCTCGCGGAACGAGCGCGTGAGCTCGGTCACTCGCTCGAGGGCCGAGCGCCCGGGCGGGTAGGCGCTGGTGACCAGACCGATGGCGAGGCCCGCGATCACCGGGTCGATACCCGACTCGAACAGCGAGACCCAGAGACCGGCGCCGAGGATCGCGGCGGCGGGCCCACGCACTGTGGCTGGCGCAAAGCGAAGCGCGATCAGCGCGGCGAAGAACGCCGCCGCCAGGGCCAGCGGGAGCAGGTCGAGGTCCTCGGTGTAGACGGTCGCGATCACGAGCAGTGCGACCAGGTCGTCGATCACCAGCACGGTGAGGAGGCGGACCCTCAGCCGCTCGGCGCCCCGCGCGACGAGCGCGAGGACCCCCAGCGCAAACGCCGTGTCGGTCGACATCGCGGCGCCCCAGCCCTGCGCTCCAGGGCCGCCGGCGTTGAAGGAGAGGTAGATCAGCACGGCCACCGCCATTCCACCCGGGGCGGCAAGCGCGGGCAACGCGAGGCGCTGCCGGTCTCGAAGCGCGCCGAGGTCGAGCTCCCGCTTGGCCTCCAGCCCGACCACCAGGAAGAAGAGCGTCATCAGGCCCTGGTTGATCCACTCGCGCAGCTCGAGCGAGATCCCGTCGCCACCGAGCTGAATCGAGAGCTTCGTGGTCCAGACCGACTCGTATGAGCTCGACGTGTTCGCCCAGAGCAGCGCGGCCAGCGTCGCCGCGAGCAGCACGATGGCGCTGCCCGACTCCGTGTTGAGGAAGTCGCGTACGGGCGCCGCCACGTTCCGGGCCCAGGCCGTCCGCTCGCTGAACGCGGCGCGGCTGGTCAAGGGCCGGAGCGGTTCATGCGATCGTCGCGAGCGAGGACGCGCGGGCTGTCCATGATGAGCCGCCGCTCGCGCAGCCCGGCGATGCCGAGCCGGAGCTCCCCGAACGACACCAGCGTGACCTTCTCGTCGTGGAGCGACAACCGGTAGCTGGCGGCTTCGAGCTCACTGACGTGCCCGTCCGTCTGGATCTCGTAGCCAGCGTGGCTCGGATGCACCTCCACCCGCACGGTCGAGCTCGTGGGCACCACGATCGGCGGGCCGTGGCCGCCGTGCATCGCGATCGGCGTGCACACCACAGCGGGCGTGCCGAACACGAGCACCGGGCCACCAGCGGCCATCGAGTAGGCGCTCGAGCCGAGCGGAGTGGCCACCACGAGCCCGTCGCCCGCGAGGCGCAGGTAGAGCTGGTCGTCGACGTACAGGTCGGCGAGTACCTGGCCGGCGCCGCGGCGGGCCACTACGAAGTCGTTCAGGGCCCAGGCGTCCGGCGCATCCACGGGGTGGATCGCGAGCGCCGGAAGCCTGCGCGGCGTCCAGTCACCCGCGCGCACGCGGTCGAGCGCGTCGCTGAGGCGCTCGGCGGCGATGGCCGTGAGTGCGCCGAGGCTTCCGCATGCCACGCCCAGCACGGGTGCGTCCGCGGCCGCCGATGCGCGCAGCGCGGAGAGCACCGTGCCGTCGCCGCCGAGCGCGACCACGAGGTCGCCGGGCTCGAGCTCGGCTCGCGGCGCGAGCTGGCGCATCGGGCCTCCCGCGACCTGAAGCTGAACGACCTCCATGCCGTGCTCCACGGTCCAGCGCGTGAGCGTCTCGAGCGCCCCGTCGACACGCCGGGTGGGATGGACCACGATCGCAACGCGCGCCGGTTTGAAATCGCCAGCCACGCCGCGCAGCCTAGGGCGTCCAGACCACGGGCCGCCGACTGGAGGTCAACTGTGCTCTGCCCGATAGCTGACGTGGTGACCAACGGCTATCCGACGCGGGTAGGAGGCCGGAGCGGGTTCGCTGGAGTTTGCGCGGCCCTGGCGGCGCTTGCCCTCGCGGCGCCGGCGAGCGCGCAGGTGCCGAGCTTCAAGGTCCCCGTTCAGCTTCCGACCGTGCAGCTCCCGCTGCCGGACGACACTGTCGGTGACGCCCTGCCCGGCGACGTGGTCGAGGAGACGCTGAACGAGCCGCTCCCGGGACCGGTCGAGGACGTGGTGAACGACTCGCCCGTGGCGCCTGTGCGCGACGAGGTGCGGCGTGTGGTCGGCGGCACCACCGGCGGGGGTGGCGGCGGCGGCGGGAACGGCGGCACGGGCACCGGAAGCGGCAACGGCACGGCCCGGCCCAGCAGCGGCTCCGGAACTTCGACCCAGGGAAGCTCGCCCGGCAGCAGGTCGGGCGGCACGACGCGGGGAGGAAACACTCCGAGCGGGAACTCGCGCCGCCGCGCGAGCAGCCGGCTGACGGCCCGCCAGGGTGCAGGCGCGGGGCGCGCCGGCCGGGTCACCCCGGGCCGCGACGCCGGGACCCCGTCAGCGGAGCGCACCGGCCGCGACCCCCATTCGGCCGGCGAGGAGAGCGGCAACGGGATCACCAGGACGGTGGAGAGGCTCGTCCAGGTGATCCCCCGCATCGTGTGGCTGGCGCTCGGCCTGATGCTGCTCGTCTCTGTCGCACTCGGTGCGCGGACCTTCGTCGAGCGGCGCCGGGCGCGCACGCTCGAAGCCGAGCGCGAGCAGCTTCTGCGTGAGGTTGACCTGCTCGAGCGCGCCCTGCTCCCGGAGGTGCCGGCGCAGCTGGGAGCTCTGGCCGCATCGGTGGCCTACCGCTCCTGCGAGGGGCCGGCCGCGGGCGGCGACTTCTACGACGCGTTCGAGCTCCCCGGCGGCCGCGCGGCCGTGCTGGTGGGCGACGTGGCCGGTCACGGCCAGGAGGCGCTCGAGCGCACCAATGCCATTCGCGCGGGACTGCACGCCTGCCTCGAAGCGGGCATGTCGCCGAGCGCGGCGCTTGCGTCGATCGGCGAGCGTGCAGCGGAGTCGAACGAGCGGCTCACGACCGTGGTCGTGGCGGTCCACGACCCGGGGGCCGGGACGCTCACCTACTCCTCCGCGGGGCATCCTCCCCCGATCCTGACCGGCCCGGGCGCCCACGAGCCTCTGACGGTGGCGTCGTCACCGCCGGTCGGAATCGGGCGCACCGGCCTGCGCGAGACCAGCGTGCCGCTCCGGCCCGGTTCCGCCGCCTGCATGTTCACCGACGGGCTGCTGGAGGCCCGCGTGGGCGACGGCCTCTTCGGCCGGGAGCGCCTGACCGCGATGGTGGCGGAGCTGGAGCCGGAGGAGCAGGCCGACGCCCTGCTCGAATTCGTGATCGCCGCGGCGGACGAGGTGCCGGACGACATGGCCGTGTTCCTGATCAGGCCAGTGTCCGGCGTCGAGGTGCTCGCCCCGCGCATCGAGACCGTGGAGCTCGACGCGCACGACCTCGAGCGCGGTCTCGGCGAGCGCTTCCTCGCCGCCTGTGAGGTGCCCGCCGAGCTGGCCGAGGTCTCGCTCGACGAGGCGCGCGCGGCGGCGGCGTGCGCGGGCGGCGCGCTCATCGAGGTGACGCTCGACGACTACGGCGCCGGCGTGCGCGTGAGTGCCGCGGGCGAGATCGAGACCGCGGCTTCCGTCTAGGCCGCGCCGGCCCAGCTGGCGCTGAGCTTGGACAGCCAGCTCCGGACCGCGCTCCGCACCGCGTCGAGGTCCGCGCTGAGGCTGTGGTTGCCCGGGACCACCACCACGCGGCGCCCGCGCCGCTTCGGGGGCATGCCGAACGGGTCGCTGGCGCCCTGCACCACGAGCACGGGGAGCTTGACCGCGTCGAGCTCGTGCTCACGCGTCTTGCCCGCATCGGCTCGGCCGGGCGCGTGCATCGGGAATGCGAGGCAGAGCACGGCGGCCGCGCCCGTCTCGGCCGCCGTGCGGCACGCCACGCGCGCGCCGGCCGAGCGGCCGCCCACCACGAGCGGCAGCCCGCTCAGCTCGCCGTCGCGTAGCTGCTCGACCACCGCGATCCACGCCTCGTCGAGCCGGTTGGCCGGCGCCGGCGCGCGCCGCCCGGCCACCCGGTAGGGCTGCTCCACAAGCGCGACGCTGAAGCGCTCCGATTGCGCCACCTCGGTCACCGCCACGAGGTCGCGCGCGCCCACTCCCCCGCCTGCGCCATGGCCGAGCACGAGCGCACCAAGCGGGTCCTCGGCACCGTGAAGGTGGACCCGGGCGGGCCCGTGCGGCGTGTCGAGTTCGACCAACGCGGCCTGACTACTGCTGGTAGCCCTCCACGGTCCCGGCGTCGCGGACCTCTGCCAGGTCGGGATCCACGCCGGCGTCCCGGTAGGCGCGGCGCTGACGCAGGAGGTCCCAGCAGCGGTCGAGCTCCACCTCCACGGCACGCAGCCGCTCCCTGTCCGCCTCGAGCGCGGCGGGATCAGGACTGTCGGCCTGCTCGCGGGCGCGCAGCTCGTGCTCCTCCGTCACCAAGTTCTCAATGCGACCAGCAATGCTCTCATCGCTCATACGTCGATCCTACGCGCCCGCGCCCGCTAGGCCGCGAGGGCGCCCGACTGCGATTCGGCCGCGCGGACGATCCGGCCCGCCGCGCCCTCCAGCGCACCCGCGGACAGCAGCGCGGCCGTGGCCTTCTCGACGAGACGCCCGGTGATGCCACCGCCGCGCCGCACGGTTACCGAGGCGTTGAGCGCCGCGCCGGCCTCGTGGGGCATGAGCTCGTAGCGCACGTCGAAGGCGACCGGACCCTGGGCCGACAGCTCGAGCCTGGCCTCGTCGGCGGCGTGCACCTCAAGGTCGAACCCGACGGTGACTCCGGCCACGCGGCCTGTCACTCGCCCGCGTGTGCCCGCCGCGAGCCGCCGTCCGCTCAGCTCGTCGACGTCGAAGTCGACCGGCGACCAGCGGCGGATCTCCTCAGGATGCGTTAGCACCTTCAACACCTGGCACGGTGTCGCATTCGCTCGTGCTGTCGCAGTCCACTCCACGTGCCCACGCTCTCACCCACTGCCTCAGCGCTGTGAGGGATGCGTCACGCTCGACGAGCTCGAACTGCTCGTGGTGCCCCTTGACCACCTTCTCCTTCACCTCGCCGACGCCCTTGACGTAGTACTTCTTCTCGGTCTGCGGCTCCAGCGGGCTGCGCTCGAGGGTCACGAGCGGGTGCTCGAAGGTCCCGAAGGGCACGGTCACGCTGCCCTGGATCCCCACGACCCGCGCCTCGTCGAGCGCCTGACCCGGCGGGTAGTACTCCTGCCGGTAGGACTCGCCCGCTCGCGGGTGGCCGGGCATGATGATGCCGGGCCTGGCGCCATTCACGCCGGACCGCCACGAGTCGCTCGCCCTCACGAAGCGGCCGTCCTTCAGCTCGAGCGAGTTCTCGCCCATGTACCAGACGTTGCCGTCCCTGTCCTGGGCGTACCAATCGAAGGTCCGCTCGACCGGGTGGCCGTGCTCGGACACCGTGTCACGGACCACCGTGCAAGTGACGCCGAGCACGCGCTTCGTCTTCCGAAGCACGACCTCGTTGTCGGTCTGCGGGGTCGTTCCCCGGACGCCCTTGTAGTGGAAGCGCGTGCCGGGCGCGAACGGCAGGTAGCGGTTGTCGACCTTCCGAACGAAGTTGGCCGGCTCGATCCTGGGCGCGTACGGCCCGTGGATCGGCGCCAGCTCCGACGCCGGGGGCGACGCGGCGGCCGTCGCAGCAAGTAACAGCGCTACCACCAGCAACATCAGCCGCCATTGAAGCGCGGGCAGATGAATTGGCGATGAGACGGCCGCCGCGGCCGATTCAGGCCTCGGCCATCTCGGGCAGGGCCCCGATCTGGCGCAGCAGCGTCGTCACGTCGACGAGCTCCCACTCCTCCTCGATCTTGCCGTCGCGGCAGCGACTGATCGTGAGGCCGGTGAACTCCACCTGCCGGCCACTGGGCGGCGTGCCCATCAGCTCACCGTCGTGGCGCCCGCGGATCGTCGTGCGCGTGGCGACGTAATCGCCCTCGGTGAACTGCTGCTCGATCGTGACGCTGAGGTCCGGGAACGCATTGCGGTAGCCCTGGACCACCTCGGCGAGGCCGTCGGCGCCGCGGGCCTCCTCCGGGTGGACGACGTAGTCGGGAGTGACGAGCGACTGCAGAGCGCCGAAGTTGCCATGCGAGGCCTCCTCGAAGCAGTCGCGGACAGCGGCCTTGTTCGCTTCACTGGCGGACATGTGTCCCTCCAAGTTCGGGTGGGACGAGGATCACGTCCAGGGCCGCCCCGCGCATCGGTGTGAATACCTATCTGGCTACTGGTCCTCCGCGAGCCCGCGCACCGCGTACGCCGCCGCCTCGGACCGGCTGCGCAGGCCGAGCTTGGAGAGGATGCTGGCCACGTGGTGCTCCGCGGTGCGCCTGCTGATGTAGAGCCGCTCCGCGATCTCCGCGTTGGACAGCCCGGCCGCGAGCAGCGAGACGACCTCCGTCTCGCGCTTAGTCAGCGTCCCGTGGCCCTTCGGCCACGCCCGCCGTCCGCCCGCCCCAAGCTCGCGAAGTAGCCCGGCGGCGGCATCCGCGTCGCGCGCGGCCCCCAGCTCCTCGAACGACGCGAGCGCGAGGCCCGCCTCCACGCCCGCGGCGTCGGGCGTCCCGGACGCCATCAGCCGTGCGAGCTCGAGCCGCACCCGCGCGGCCTCGAGCGGCAGGCCAAGCGCCGCCAGCGTCTCGAGCGCGCGCGTGAGATGCCCTGCCGCGCCGTCACTTCCGTCCGCCGCGGCCAGCTGCCCTGCCCCGAGCTCGGCGAAGGCTCGCACGAGCTCGCTGTTCGAGCCCCCGGCGAGCGCCTCCAGCCGCGCGAGCGTCTCCCTCGCGGCCGGTACGTCCTCGCGCCGCAGCTCGATCCTCAGCAGCAGCTCCAGCAGCGGTGCGCATGCGGGGTCGGCCGGGTCGCCGCCCTCGAAGCAGAGCCGCGCCAGTTCGCCGGCGAGCTGGAGGTCGCCGCGCGCCAGCGCGATCGTGGCCGCCGCGCGCCTGGCGGTCGGATGCCACTCCACGCCCTCCATCAGTCGCTCCGCCTCCTCGTAGCGGCCCTGGCGCACGCGCAGGTCGGCGAGCCGGACGAGCGGGTAGGCGCGGTCGCCGCGGTAGCCGCGCTCGAATGACTGGATCGCGTCGACCAGCTCCGTCTCCGCCTCCGTCCAGCGCCCCAGCGCGATCAGAATCCCGCCGTAGTGCGTCTTGCAGGTGGGCCGGACGAAGCTGCTCCACACGACGTAACGGTCGACCAGCGCCATCCACTCCTCGGCGCGCCTGACATCGGTGGCGGACTCGCAGGCGCTCAGCAGCCGGCAATAGATCTCCCCGACTGCGCCGTGGCTCGCGACCTCACCAGCGGAGACCGCCGCCATCGCCTCGTCGAGCAGCTTCATGCCCTCCTCCACGCGCCCACTCGCCACGTAGCTCTCGCCGAGCAGCGCGAGCGCGTCGAACTCGAGGTCGGCGTCACCGAAGCGCCTTGCGATGGCGAGTGCCGAGGCGGCGCATTTCTCGCGCTCCGAGCTGTCGCGCGAGAACGGCGCCCGGTCCAGGATCAGCCAGCCGTGGGCGGCGCATTCCTCCACTCCCTCGAGCAGCCGCTCGGCGCGCGCCATCCATCCGCTCGCAACGGCGAAGTTGCCGTAGAAGGTGCCGTGGAGGAACCCGAGCCAGCGAGCGGTGTTGGCAGCGTCAACCCTCTTGCCGGCGCGGCGGTAGGCGGCGAACGCGCGCTCCTTCAGCTCGGTCGCGCTGTCGTACTCGCCCTCGAAGTGGGCCACCTGGCTCAGGCCGTCGAGCACCTCCGCCGTCTCGCCCTCGGCTCGGGCCTGCTCGAACCAGGAGCGGGCGCCCGCCCAGTCGGCGGCAGCGAGCGCCGCCCAGCCGTTGCCCACGAGGCCCGCGTCGTCGGTCCCCATGCGCGCATGTTCTCAGTCGCCCTACTGAACTGCAGCGCTGGGCAGCTCGTCTCCGGTCCAGGTGCTCCAGTCGGGCTTCACGCAGATGTACCAGCCCTCGACCCGCTCGACCGTACCGACGCAGCCACGGCCGTCGCCATCCAGGAGGTACACGAGCTCCCCGGGCCGCGGGGTGCGCAGGCCGCGGAAGAAGCGACGGGAGAGCCAGAAGCAGCCGTCCTCGTCCAGCAACTCGAAATCGGCTCTCAGGACGAACTCGCGTTCGACGCGTGGGATCCGGGGGCTTTCGCGGGTCTCGGCCGTGGCAATCGGCCTCCTTTGCTGCTTTGGGCTTGCCCCGGGCAGGCGAGAGCCAAACCCAGAAAGCTCGCCCGACCGATGCCCTAGAGGCCCTTGGGGTGCGTGACGGTGAAGCCGGCGGAGTCGCGCTGCTCCATCGTCCAGCGCGAGCCGGTCTGCGTGCGGGCACTCGTGTCGAAGCGGATGCCGGCCACGACCATGTAGACGTGGCCGCCGTTCGCGTAGATCGTGATCCAGCGGCCCGCTCCGGGAGAGCCCCAGCTGGCGAAGTCGCCGGAGACGAGCGCGCCGTCGAGCAGGTCGCCGCCGTGCAGGGCGTACGAGACAGAGCCGGAGCAGTCGTAGCCGGTGTCGTCCCACGTGGCATGCCCGCCGCCCCACTTGTAGGGCGTGGTTGCGATCGCGTTGCCGGCCGCTATCACGTGCTTGACGACCTCCGGCGCGGACTCGGGCGGGACCGCGAAGCCATCCGCCGTGACCGTTCCCTTCGCGCCCGGGACGACCTTCTCGGGCGGCGGCGGAGCGACGTAGGCGGCGCCACCGCTGCCCGTGTCCTTCACGGCGCGCCGGATGGCGCGCTGCTCGCGGACCGTGGCCACCCCGTCGGCACTCAGCTCGAGGTCCGCCTCCGTGATCTTGAGAGCCCGGTGCGTGCGCGGGCCGAACTCGCCGTCGCGCGCCACCCTGTGGCCGGCGGAGACCAGGTAGCGCTGAAGCTTCTTCACGTCGCTCCCGTGCGTGCCGACGCTGAGCGTGCGGCTCCCGTAGGACGCCGCGCTGGCCGCCGCGGGCATGGCGACCGCGACAGCGAGCGCTGCTACGAACGAGATCAGGTGTCTCTTGGCACGGAAGGACATCGCGGCTGTTGCCTGCGGGGTTAGCTGTCGGGCTCGCGCTGGCGTTGCGCTTCGCCGTGATCACACGGCGTTCGCCCCAGCCCAAATGTCTGGGCCACTGGTTCCCCCGTTCCCCCATCTCGCCTGACGGGGGACTCGGCAGTGAACGACACGGGCACCATACCGATCGGTCGCGGACGGCATTCTCCTTCTTTGCGGGCGGCAAATTGCAGCTAGCCCCCAGGGCGGCGTGAGTGGCGATGAGTAACGTGGAGATATGGAGCCGCAGGTGGCCACGCTCAGCCCTCCCGTGGACCCCGAGCGCGACCACGTGCGCGGTGGCGCGGACGCCCCCGTCACGCTCGTCGAGTACGGCGATTTCCAGTGCCCGTACTGCGGCGAGGCCTACCCGGTCGTTAACGAGCTGCTCGAGCGCTTCGGCGACCAGCTCCGCTTCGTCTTCCGCCACATGCCGCTGACCGACCTGCACCCGCGGGCGCCGTTCGCGGCGGAGGCCGCTGAGGCCGCCGCCTCCCAGGGCCGCTTCTGGGAGATGCACGACCGGCTCTTCGAGCACCAGCACGAGCTTTCCGACGACGAACTGCGCGTTCACGCCGACGCCGCTGGCGTCGGGGACGCCGCGCGCTTCGACGCCGAGCTGCGCGAGCGGGCCCACGAGGCCAGGGTGAGCGAGGACTTCGAGAGCGGCGCGCGCAGCGGCGTGCCCAGCACGCCGCGCTTCTTCGTGAACGGGCTCATCCACCTCGGCTCGGCGTCGTACCCCGAGCTCTCGGAGGCGATCAGCGAGGAGCTGGCGCTGCGTTGAACGGTGCCCCGCGGCCAGGTGGGGCATCTGAGTGGCGGATATAGCAACCGAGATGCCCCACCCGGCGGATACAGTGCGCCGTGGACCCGCACCCCCATCAGGAGGACGACATGGCCCAGGCGATCCTCGACCCCGCTGCTATCGAAGGCTTCGGCGGCGAACTGCTCCGCGACGGCGACCCCGGCTACGACGAGTCGCGCCGCGTCTTCAACGCCGGCATCGACCGCAGGCCCGCTCTGATTGCCCGCTGCACCGGCGTGGCCGACGTGATCGCGGCGCTCGCGCTCGCCCGTGAACACGGGCTCGAGGTCTGCGTCAGGGGCGGCGGCCACTCGGTCAGCGGCCAAGCCGTGGCCGACGACGCTCTGATGATCAACCTGCGCCCGATGAACCGCGTGCGCGTGGACCCGGAGCGCCGCACGGCCTGGTGCGGCGGCGGCGCCAACTGGGGCGAGCTCGACCGCGAGACCCAGGCCTTCGGCCTGGCCGTAACGGGCGGCCGCCTGGCGGACACCGGCGTCGGCGGGCTCACGCTCGGCGGCGGGAGCGGCTGGATCGAGCGCAAGTACGGGCTCACGGTCGACAGCCTGATCTCCGCCGAGGTTGTGACCGCGGATGGCCGCCTGCTCGTCGCGAGTGCGGATCGCAACCCCGATCTGTTCTGGGCGCTCAAGGGTGGCGGCGGCAACTTCGGCGTGGTCACCGGCTTCGAGTTCCAGCTGCACGAGGTGGGGCCGCTGGTGTACGGCGGCATGTTGCTCTTCCCGATCGACGCCGGCGTCGACCTGCTCAAGGCCTACCGCGGCTTCATGGAGGACGCGCCCGACGAGATCTGCGGTGGCGCGGCGATCCTGTGCGCCCCGCCCGAGGAGTTCGTGCCCGAGCCGGTGCGCGGCAAGCCGGTCCTGGCGGTGATCGCGTGCTACGTGGGTCCCGTCGAGGCGGGCGAGCGCGCCTTTGCCCCGCTCCGCGAGTGGGGTCCGGCGCTCGAGATGCTGGGGCCGATGCCGTACGAGGCGGTGCAGGGGCTCATCGCTCCGGGCAACCCGCCCGGCCGCCATCACTACTGGAAGGCCGGCCTCCTTGGGGAGCTCGAGGACGAGGCGATCGAGACCTTCGTGGCCCGCGCGTCCGACGTGGTCTCTCCCTTCGCCGCGTCCCTGATGCTCCCGCTCGGAGGCGCCTTCGCGCGGGTGCCCGAGGGCGCCACGCCGCTCGCCTACCGCCGTGCGAAGTGGGACTACCACATCCTTTCGCAGTGGGCGGAGCCCGAGGAGACGGAGCGCAACGTCGAGTGGGCGCGCGACTTCGACCGGGCCATGGCCGACTACGCCGAGGCGGGCGTGTACGTCAACTTCGTGGGCGACCCGAGCGCGAGCGCGCTCGAGGCCGGCTTCGGGCCCGAGAACTACGCCCGCCTGGCGAAGATCAAGCGGGAGTACGACCCGGACAACGTGTTCCGCAACAACGCCAACATCCCGCCGGGCGCCTAGCGCCCGGCGATTCGCGCCCGCGACACGGCCGGGAACACGTCGGTCACGAGGAGACGGGTCAGGCTGCGCGCCCCCTAAGCTCCGCCGCCGCATGGCAGCGGCTGAGCAGACGTTTCAGGCCTGAGTGACCGGCACGGCGATCAACGTCGCGGCCATCCTGGCCGGCACGCTGATCGGCGTGCTTGCGGGCTCGCGGCTGCCCGAGGGGCTCCAGCGGCGCGTGCTCGCGGGCCTCGGCCTGGTGACCCTCGTGATCGGAGTCGATCTGGCGCTCGCGTGGCGGGACACGAGCCCGCTGTACGTGCTCGGCGCCGTCCTGCTCGGCGGCCTCGCCGGCGAGGCGCTCGGCATCGAGGCGCGGCTGGCCCAGCTCGGCGACATGATCCAGCGCCGCCTGAGCGCGGCCCGGGCCGGCCCGGCCGGGGAGTCATCGTCGCGGGTGAGCGAGGCGTTCTTCGACGCGAGCCTGCTCTTCTGCGTGGGCCCGCTAGCCGTGGTCGGCGCGATCCAGGACGGCCTCACCGGCAACTACGAGGCGCTCGCCACCAAGGCCCTGCTCGACGGATTCGCCTCGATCGCCCTCGCTGCGACGCTCGGCTGGGGCGTCGCTCTGTCGGCGCTCAGCGTGCTGCTCTACCAGGGCTCGCTCTCACTCGGCGCGACGCTCTTCGAGGACGCACTCCAGGGCGAGGCGCTCGACGCGCTCACGAGCGCCGGCGGCGTGCTGATCATCGGAATCTCCCTGAAGCTCCTCGACGTGACCGACGTGAAGGTCGGGAACTTCCTGCCAGCGCTGATATTCGCGCCGGGACTCGTCGGGATCGTCTCGCTGTTCTAGAGTCCGCGCATGCCGGTGGCCCGCGATCACATGTCGCGTGACCTGCTCACCGTCTCGCCGGACGAGGCGCTTCAGCAGGTCGCTCAGCGCATGGTCGACCGTGACGTCGGCGCCGTGCTCGTGATGGTGGGCTCCGAGCTGGTGGGGATCCTCACCGAGCGCGACGTGCTGCGGGCCGTTGCGGCCGGCGTCCAGGACGACACGGTCGTGTCCGACTGGATGACCCGGGACCCCGACACGATGGGGCCGGACGACACCACCCAGCACGCCGCCGTGCTCATGATCCACGGTGGCTTCCGGCACATGCCACTGGTCGAGGGCAGCGAGGTGGTCGGGATGCTCTCGATCCGCGACCTCATGCGGGTCGTGCTCGACAACGCCGCGCCGCGCGGGGTCTAGGCGGGCCGCGGCGCCGCCGCGAGCCAGTCGCGCAGCCGCTCGTACACCGCCGGGTGGTTCAGCAGCGCGAAGTGGCTCGCGCCGCCCACGTGCATGCCGTACTCCTCGTCGAACGGGAGCCGGCGCGTGCGGCTGCGGCCCGACGCGCTCGGGACGAGCACGAGCGTGTCGCCGAGCAGGCGCCCGAGCGGGTGGCGGTCGCTGCGCGTGACTGTGGCTGACACGAAGCAGTGCGTGGCGCCCTCGAGCAGCGGGACCTCGGCGCAGGCTGCGGCGCGCAGCGCGTCCGGATCGCGATCGCGCCAGTCCTCGTCGACCAGCGAGCCCTGGCGCAGGTCGCGGATGCCGCCGCTGCGGCGGCGCAGGAGGTTGGCGAAGGGGCGCGTCTCGGGGAGCGCGGCGAGCCCGGCGCTCAGCACGTGCACCGCCTGCTCGAGGGGCGCGCCCATGTGCGGGGAGCCGAGCGAGACGCTGTGACTCACGAGGCTGACCCATGCCGCGCCGCCCTCGGCCGCGTGGCAGCAGGCGCTGCGGGCCACGAGCCCGCCCATCGAGTGGCCCACGAGCGCGATCTCGGCCGCACCAGCGGGCCAGGCGGCCACGAGCTCCTCCATCAGCTCGTTCAGAGAGCGCCCGTTCTCGGAGATGTGGCGGCCGCTGTTGAAGCGCACGTACACCGGCGTGCAGCCGAGCTCGCGGGAAAGGCGCTCGCCGTACGTCTCGCGGCCTTCGGCCTTGCGCAAGCCGCGGGCGCTGCCCGCGGCGCCGCGATGTTCTCCCACGAGAACTCGGTCTCCATCAGACCGTGCAGGAACACCACGATGCGCGGGGTGGCCTCGGGGAACGCTTCGCGCAGTGCCTGGGCGTCGAGCTCGACCGGCCGGCCGTTCACGCGCACCGCCATCGGCTGGCAGAGCGGGCTGCCCTCGGCCTCGAGGGCGTCGCCGCGCAGTCCGGTGACCGCGGCTATCAGCAGGCTTCCGCGCGGGGTCGTGGAGAGCAGGGGCGCGTCGCGCCGCGCCACGGCGGCCTGCGCCGCCAGGCCGATCGCCCGCGTGCCGAGCCCGAGACCGGCGTAGACGCCGCGCGTGATCCGCTCGTGCACGGGGCGCACGAGCGCCGCGCCCGGGCCGACCGCACTGAACACCCGGCCGGCCAGAGCCTGGTGGATCGACCCGAGGCCGCCGGTGGCGTGCCGCAGCTCGTCGAAGCCGAGCGCGGTCAGGGCCCGAAGTTCGGTGTTGCTCATGAAAGGATGCCTCCGTGAAATGCGACGTGATCGTCGCGGGCGCAGGACTGGCCGGACTGAGCGCCGCTCGCGATCTGATGAACCAGGGCACCGACGTGATCGTCCTCGAGGCGCGCAACCGCCCCGGCGGGCGCGTGGAGCAGACGACCCTGGGCGACGGCCGGATCGTGCAGCTCGGCGGAGAGGTGATCGGTCCGTTCCATCGCGCCTACGTAGAGCTTGTCGAAGAGCTCGGACTGACCATCGTCCCGTCATTTCCCCAACTGCCCGGGGAGGACACCTGGGTGCTCGCCGACGGGCGCCACGTGGGCGACGGCTTCCCCTGGATGAGCGACGCCGACCGCCAGAGCTATGCGGCGCTGAACGAGGAGTTCGGCAAGCTGGCGGCATCTGTCGACCCCGACGACCCGTGGTCGCACCCCGACGCGCGGCGGCTCGACAGCCTCTCGATGGCGCGCCTGGCTGCGTGAGCGCGGGGCCACGCCGAACGTGGTGCGCGCCCGCGACCTGGCGATGCTGGCGCTGTCCGCGGAGTCGGTCGAGCGCACCTCGCTGCTGGCCGAGCTGCGCAAGGAGGCGGCCGCCGGCGGGGGCGGCTTCTACAACTACGAGGTCTGGGAGTGCAACCGCGTGGCCGAGGGCTCGGCGACGGTGGCGCTGCGAATGGCGGAGGAACTCGGGCACCGCGTTCGCTACGCCACGCCCGTCATCCGCATGCGCGTGTCGCCGCAGGGCTGCAGCGTGACCACCGAGACGGGCGAGCGCTTCGAGTCCGACGCCGTTGTGTGCGCGCTCCCGGTCGGCCCGCTGCGTCACGTCAGGGTCGAGGGCGTGTCGGATGAGCGCATGGCATCGCTCGACCGCCAGCGCCACGCGCTGGCCGCCAAGGTCGTGTTCACCTACGAGGACTCGTTCTGGCACGAGCAGGGCCAGAACGGCGACTGCTACTTCGAGACAGCCGTGATCGGCGGCACCTGGGTCCAGCGCGAGGGGATCATGTCCACGCTCGTCCCGCCCGAGCGCCTCGCCGCCTTCCTCACCACCTCGCAGGCACAGCTCGAGGCCGAGCTCACCGAGGAGATGGTCGAGGCATTCGGCGAGCGGGCGCGCGACACGCAGGCGGTCTTCTTCCGCCGCTGGGGCGTGGACCCCTGGACGCGCGGCTACATCACCGGCTGGCGCCCCGGCGACGTGATGTCGGTTGGTCCGCTGCACGGCACGCACGAGCCGCCCTTCTACGTGTGCGGCTCCGACCAGTGGGTCTGCGGCTACATGGAGGGAGCGGTGCGCACCGGCCGCGCCGCCGCTGCCGCCGCACTGCGCACTTACGCAAGATAAGTACATGCATGCGCCGGTTTCTGCCATGGGCAAGATGCCTACGCGGTGTAATAGTTGCTTGTGCAAGCAGTTGAAGCCCCGGCGCCACAGCGCCGGTGACAAATAGGAGCAACCATGAATTCCACAGCCAGTGCTGTTGCAACTCTGATTCCCGCCGGCACCTGGACCGTAGACCCGGCCCACTCGACCGTCGGGTTCTCCGTGAAGCACCTCGGCATTGCAACCGTCCGCGGCCAGTTCGACGAGTTCGAGGGCACGCTCGAGATCGGCGACGACCTCTCCAAGGCTCGTGCCTACGGCACCGCCCAGGTCAGCTCGATCAACACGAACGAGCCCGCCCGCGACGAGCACCTCCGCTCGGCCGACTTCTTCGGCGCGCAGTCCAACCCGGAGCTTCGCTTCGAGTCCGTCGCGATCCGCCCGCTCGACGAGGACACCTTCGAGATCGAGGGCGACCTCACGATGAACGGCGTGACCAACCGGGTCGTGCTGGTCGCTGAGTACCAGGGCACCGAGACCGATCCGTGGGGCAACGAGCGCGTCGGCATCGAGGTGATCGGCCAGATCAAGCGTGGCGACTGGGACATGACGTTCAACCAGGCGCTCGGAAGCGGCAATCTCCTGGTCGGCGAGAAGGTGTCCCTGACCCTCGACATCTCGGCGGTGAAGCAGGCGTAAGCCACCTCCTGGGTACCCTCGCAGGGTGAAAGACCTGCTTGCGGACCTGATCGAAAGTGCGCGAGCGCGCGCCGGCTATGCCGACGCGCGCTTTGTGCGTTCAAGGGTCGAACGGCTCTCCACCCGCAACGGCAGGCTCGACCAGCTCGACTCCGGCGAGAGCGAGGGCATCGGCGTCCGCGTCCGGGTGGGCAGCGCGTGGGGCTTCGCCGCGGTGCGCGGCACGGAGCGCCGCAACGCCGAGGCGGCGCTCGAGCGGGCGCTCGCCATCGCGGAGGCACAGCCCGCTTTCCCCGAGGAGACCCCGCTCGCACCCGAGCCGCCGGCGCACGGCGACTGGGCCAGCCCCGTGAAGCGCGATCCGTTCGAGGTGCCGCTCGAGGAGAAGCTGGCGGTTCTGCTCGCCGCCGACGCCGGCCTGCGAACCGAGCCGGGCGTGAACCTCACGCTCGCGCGCTTCTCCGCGTTCCGGACCGACAAGATCTTCGCCAGCACGGAGGGCGCGCTCTGCGAGCAGCGGATCACGGAATGCGGCGGCGGCATCGCCGCCGTGGCCGTTGAGGGGAACGACAGCCAGATCCGCTCGTACCCCGCGTCGCACGGCGGGCACGTGGCCCAGGCGGGGTACGAGCACTTCCTCGAGCTGGAGCTGCCGGGGCACGCGCCGCGGGTGTCGGCCGAGGCCGTGGCGCTGCTGCGCGCGCCCGCCTGCCCGCCGGGCCGCACCACCCTGATCCTGGCCGGCGAGCAGCTCGGCCTGCAGGTGCACGAGTCGGTCGGGCACGCCGTCGAGCTCGACCGTGTGCTCGGCCGCGAGGCCTCATACGCGGGCACCAGCTTCGTGCCCGCGGACGGGATCGGGTCGCTGCGCTTCGGCTCCGAGCACGTGAGCGTGACCGCCGACTCCACGAACCGGGGCGGGCTCGGCAGCTTCCGCTGGGACGACGAGGGCGTGGAGGGGCGTCCGGTGCCGATCCTCCGCGATGGCGTGCTGGCCGGCTTTCTCTCCTCGCGCGAGACGGCCGCCGAGATCGGGCTCGACCGCTCGGGCGGCTGCATGCGCGCCGAGGGGTTCGACCGCCAGCCGATCGTCCGGATGACGAACGTGAACCTGGAGCCGGGCCAGGCCGGCAGCCTCGACGACCTGCTCGCGGACACCGGCGAGGGCCTCCTGATCGAGACCAACCGCTCGTGGTCGATCGACAACCGCCGCCTGCACTTCCAGTTCGAGGGCGAGGCGGCCTGGGAGATCAGCGGCGGCGAGCGCGGCCGCATGCTGCGAAACCCGAGCTACGCGGGGGTGACGCCCGAGTTCTGGGGCAGCTGCGACGCCGTCTGCTCCGCGGGCGAGTGGCGGCTGATCTCGCTGCTCGACTGCGGCAAGGGCGAGCCCGGCCAGGTGATGCGGGTCTCGCACGGCAGCGCGCCGGCGCGCTTCCGCGACGTCGAGGTGGGCATGGCGTGAACACGCTCGACGTGGCCGAACGCGCCGCCGAGCGGGCCGGGCCGGGCGCGCTCGCGCTGGTCACGCGCGAGCGCTCGCTGATGCTGCGCTTCGCCGCGAGCAGGCCGACGCAGTCCACGGGCATCGACGACGTGACCGTCGAGCTGGCGGTGCCGCTGCGCGGGAACGTTGGTCGCGCCTCCACCAACGCGGTGGACGACGAGTCGCTGGCGGACTGCGCCGCGCGAGCGCGGCTCGCGGCGGAGGCGGCCGAGGCGGTGCACGACGGCACCTTCCCCGGCTTCGACCCCGACTACGACGTCGCCGCACTGCACGCGTTACGACGCTGCCACCGCGGAGCTGGACCCGGCCCGCGGCGGGGCTGCCCTGGCGGACGCGTTCGTCGAGGCCGACGCCCACGGCGTCGAGGCGCACGGGATCTGGACCGTCGCGGAGCAGGACCAGGCCTGGGCCACGGAGGACGGCGGCGGCTCGGAGTGGCGCACCGATGCGTTCATGAAGGTGATCTGCATCGCACCCGATGGACGCAGCGGGTACGCGTCGCAGGCGGCCGTCGCGGCTCGACGAGCTTGCGCCGGCCGCGCTCGCCGAGCGTGCTGCACTGAAGGCGAGTGCACGCCGGCGAGCCGGTGGACCTGGGCCCCGGCGAGTACCCGGTGGTGTTCGAGCCGCAGGCGGTCGGCTGGCTGCTCGACCTGCTGGGCGAGACGGCCTTCAACGGCCTGGCGCACGCGGAGGGCCGCGGGGCGCTGTCCGGCCGGCTGCGAGAGACGGTCGCCGCCCCGGCGATCAACCTGTCCGACTCCCCCACGAGCGCCCGGACCCTGCCGCGCTCGTTCGACGCGGAGGGCACGCGGAAGGCGCCTCTGCCGCTGATCCAGGACGGGGTGGCCCACGGCGTCGCGCACGACGTGCGCAGCGCCGGGCTCGCCGGCGCGGCCAGCACCGGCCACGCCCTGGCGCCCGGCGGCTCCCCGAGCGGCCCCCACCCGACCAACCTCGTGATGGCCGGCGGCGGCGCCGCGGACGAGGGCGAGCTCTGCGCCGCGGTCGAGCGCGGAATCTACGTGACCCGGCTCTGGTACGCGAACGTCGTGCGCCCCAAGGAGACGCTGATCACCGCGGTCACCCGCGACGGCACCTTCCTGATCGAGGACGGCAAGGTCAGCAGCCCGCTGCGCGACCTGCGCCTGACCGACAGCGTGCTCGGGATCCTCACCCGCGCGGAGGCGCTCACCCGCGACCAGAAGCTCACCAGCGACGGCGAGTTCTACGGCCGCCGCTTCGCCTACGGCGTCGTCTGCCCGGCGATGAGAGCGGACGCGGTCCGCTTCACAGGCGCCGCCGGCTAGCCGCTCGCCGTCCGCCCGCGCGGGGTGGACCGTCCTGGCTAGTGCTTCAGTATAGAAGCTTTGGGCAGGACGGTCGATCAGATCTTCAGGAGGACGATCACGTTCGCCACGAACAGCGAGGGCGAAGAAGATCGTCCAGCGATTCAGGTTGCGCTCGACGAGCGAGCCGCCGCCGAAGGGGCCCGCGCCGGTGCCGACGCCGAAGGCGCCGGAGAGACCGGCGTCCTTGCCCGAGTGCAGCAGGATCAGCACGATCACGACCACCGCGAGGATGATCTGCAGGCCGCTGAGAATCGCTTCCATGAGGACCGCAAGGCTAGCGGAGCCGGTCGGCGTCGCCGCCTCTAGCGGTCCATCCGCCCTCGGGCACGCGGCCCTCGAGCCGGTCCAGCTGGCGCAGGATCTCGATCGCCTCGGCGCGCAGGTCGCGGTCCACGGAGCGCCAGTCCTCGCGGGAGAGCTTGCCCATCCGGTGGTCCAGCTCGGCGTCGCGGATCTCGCGGTACTTCGCCTCCTTGGCGGCCTCAGCTCGGCGAGCCTCGTCTCCTCGCGGCGCTCCTCCACCCCGCGCCGGCGCAGCGGCAGCGACAGCACCACAGCCACGAGCGCGGCGAGCACGACCAGGGCGAGCGCGTACTCCACCGGCGTCTACGCGCGCGAGAGCTCTTGGCCCACGCGGGCCGAGTAGAGCGAGCGCACCCGCCGCAGCCGCGCCTCGGGCGACGGCCAGGCCGCCACCAGCGCGCCGAGCACCGACGATCCCGCCGCCGATCCAGATCCACACCACCAGCGGCGAGGCGATGGCACGGAACGCCGCCGGCGGCGGGTCGCTGCGGTAGCGCTCGGCGAGCGCGGCCACGATCAGCGCCTGAACGTCGCCGGGCGAGTCGGCGAACTTGGCGTCGGCCTCGCGGATCGGCCGCTCGAGCGAGCCGATGTCGGGCCGCACCGCCAGCCAGAAGTCGCGCGTGAGGCCCCAGCGGACGTCGACCTCGCTGGTGGCCTCGCCCTCGAAGAAGCGCGAGATCGTCCCGAGCGAGGGGTCGCGCGCTGGCGTAGTAGTTGCGCGACGGCCGCAGCACGAAGTGCTTGCCGTCCTTGCGCACGTCGAGCACCGCGCCGAAGGAGATCGGCGCGCCGGTGCCGGCCGAGTCGCCGCCCAGCTTGGCCGTGGCCTCGCGGTAGGTCACGTCGTAGCCGTTCACGCTCGAACGAGTCGCCGGGCGACAGGCGCACGTCGCGCTGGTCGACGAACGCCGACGACGCCGCCACGCCCAGGAACAGCACCGCGATGCCGGCGTGCACCAGGAAGCCGCCGTAGCGGCGGCGGTTGCGGCCGGTGAGCCGCGCCAGCGCGCGCGGCCAGGACTCGCCGCGTCATCGTGCGGCGCGCCATCGTGCCGCGCCACGAGCTCCTGCCCCACCGCCGCCAGCACGAACGCCACCAGGCAGAACATCGCGAGCGAGGGCGGGCTGTCGGCGGCGTCGGTGAGCGCCAGCAGCACCACGAGCGCGAGCGCGACCACCGCGAGCGGCACCGTCAGGATCCGCCGCAGCGAGGACGGCGTGAACCGCCGCCACGCGAGCATCGGCCCGATCGCCGTCAGCAGCACGAGCACCAGCGCCAGCGGCGTGACCAGCCGGTTGAACCAGGGCGGGCCCACGCTCGCCTCGGTGCCGGTGATCGCCTCGGAGATCAGCGGGAAGAACGTGCCCCAGAGGATCACGAGGCAGAGGCCCACGAGCACGAGGTTGTTCAGCAGGAAGAACGCCTCGCGCGAGAGCAGCGAGTCGAGCCGCGCCTCCGAGCGCAGGTATCGGCAGCCGCGCGATGATCAGCGCCGGCCGACACCGCGATCACGAGGCCGATGAAGACGAGGAACTGCACGCCGATCGTGGATGCGCCGAACGCGTGGATCGACTCGAGGATCCCGCTGCGCACCAGGAAGGTGCCCATCAGCGCCAGCGTGAAGGTGGCGCAGATCAGCGACACGTTCCACACCTTCAGCATCCCGCGCTTCTCCTGCACCATGATCGAGTGCAGGAACGCCGTGCCCACGAGCCACGGCATCAGCGACGCGTTCTCGACCGGGTCCCAGGCCCAGTAGCCGCCCCAGCCGAGCTCGGTGTACGACCAGAGCGCGCCGAGCATGATGCCGGTGCCGAGGAAGGTCCAGGCGATCAGCGCGAAGCGGCGGGTGGCGCGGATCCAGTCGGCGCCCGTGCGGCGAGCGATCAGCGCGCCGATCGCGAACGCGAACGGGATCGAGAAGCCCACGTAGCCCGTGTAGAGCATCGGCGGGTGGATCATCATCGCCGGGTGGCGCAGCAGCGGGTTGAGGCCCGCACCCTCGGCGGGCGGCATCGCGAGCGTGTCGAAGGGGTTCTCCCAGCCGACCATCAGCAGCAGGAAGAACGCGGCGATCACGCCCAGCACCGCCGTGGCGTAGGGCGCGATGTCGCGCAGCGAGCGGCGGGTCAGGAACAGCACCGTCGTCGAGAAGAGCGACAGCAGCGTGACCCAGAGCAGCAGCGAGCCGTCCTGCGTGGCCCAGAGCGCGGTGACCTTGTAGAAGGTCGGGCGTGTCGGTGGAGGAGCCCTCGCGCCACGAGCGCGAACGAGAAGTCCGAGCGCAGGAAGGCCGCCTCGAGCAGGGCGAACGCGGTCACGCTGAGCGCGGCCACGCAGTAGATCGCGCGCCGACCCGAGCTGATCCACTCGCGCCGCCGGCTGCGCGCTCCGTAGACCGAGGCGCCGACGGCGTAGAGCGCCGTCAGGAGAGCGACAGAGAGGCAGGCGGAGCCGACGCCGGCCACGTCAGCTCGACTGCTCGTCCTTCGTGAACTTCGACGGACACTTCGTGACGAGCGAGTCGCGCTCCGCCACGAAGGTGCCGTTCCTGAGCTCGCCGGAGACGATCACCTCGCGTCCCTCGCGGAACGGGTCCGGCACCACCCCGGTGTAGGAGACCGGCACGGACTCGGTGCCGTCGCGGTCGCGGATGCGGAAGCGCAGGTCGTCGCCCCGGTGCTGGATCGAGCCCTTCACGACCTTGCCCGTGACCTCGTACGAGCGGCCCGGCTTGATCTCGCTGGGCTTGCTCGCCTCGGTGGAGGCGCTGAAGCTCGTGTAGATGAGCGCGGTCGCGAGCAGGACGGCGGCCGTGAGGGCCACGACCAGCCGCAGCTTCCGCTTGCGGGCGGGATCCATTCGCCCCGGATGCTAGCGGTGCATCAGCGCTGGCTGGGATGCCCCTCGCCCGGCCACGGGGCGAGCAGGAGCACGAGCAGCGAGTCGCTCGTCGCGCGCACCTCGTGCGGCTGCTGGGGGTCGAAGTGGGCGACGAAGCCGCAGCCGCCGGCCACGGTCCTCCCGTCCTCCTCGAACTCCACCTCGCCCTGCGCGACGACCACCCAGGCACGCTCGTGGACCTGGTGCTCCTGGAGGCGCTCGCCGGCCGGCAGGTTGATCGCGATCACGCGCGCCTCGGGGTCGCTGCGAAGCACCTCCGGCTGGTGGGGCTGGACGTCCAGCGAGGCAATGTCCCAGGTCTCCATGCCTGGGAATCTAATCAGCGCCTGGCGCTGCGGGCACTCCGGCGGAGGACCATGCCACCCGCGAGAGCGGCGAGACCGGCCATCGACACCAGCACGAGCTGGAGCCCGGTGAACGGCAGCGTGTCCGGACCGGCGTCCTCCGAGAGGTCGGCCACCGCGGTCGTCGCGCTCGAGCCCGCCGCATTCGCCGCCCGAGTCGTCCTGGCTCGCGCGCGCGGGCGCGTGAGACGCTCCGTCTGCCCGCCCGGAGCCGCCGCCCTGGGCCGCGGTCGCGTTTGCCGCGTTGCCCGAAGCGGAGGCGTGCCCCTGTGCGCCGGCGGAGCGGCCCGACGCGGCTGGGCCGGCCCGACGAGGAGCTGGCGCGGCGCGCCGGCGGACGGCGCGGAAGCGGATGGCGCCTGACCCGCGGGCGCTGCGGGCGCCTGAGCGGCGGGCGGCCGCCCACCCTGGCCACCCGGCGCGGGGGCGGCGGGCGCATGCAGCGGTCGGCGGAGCTGCCGGCGCGGGCAGCGCCGGCGCCGGGGCGATGCTCTCGGCGGTCTGCTTGACCCCGCCCACGACCTGGTCCACCCCCGGGACCTGGCCCGCGGCCACCACTGGCAGAGCGAGAAGAACGGCGGCGCCGACCGTGATCGAGACCACGCCGGCCCGCGAGCGCAAAGCGTGCATTAGGAGCCCCCAGTTGAAGATATTCCCCGTCGCCCCCTGCCAGAGGGCATGAGCAATGTACTACCCGGATCGGCCGCGATGCGTCAGTTCTCGTCCACGTTCCGGCGCGTGATCCACTGCACACCCGCGTGGTCCGTGAGGCCGTGCGCAACTATCGAGAGCAGGACCGCCAAGGCGGCGATGTTGGCGATCCGCTCCCCGTCCGGGACCGCCGAGCCGAGCACGAACAGCGCGAACGCCATGGTCGCCACTCCCTTCGGGCCGAACCAGGCCATGAACGCCTTCCCGGCCGTGTCGACCTGGCGCGTGCCGGCCAGCGAGACGAACACCGCCACCGGCCGCGCCACGAGCAGCGTGAAGGCCACGATCGCCGACCGCCGCCCAGCCGTCGCCGAAGAGCCCGTCGAGCGTGATGATCGCCCCGAAGACGACGAAGACGCCGAGCTTCACGATCTCGACCATGTCCTCGCTCTGCGCCTCGAAGCACTCGCGGATGTCGGGCCGCCAGATGCCGAGCGCGATCGCGGCCACGAACACCGCGATGAAGCCGTTGCCCTCCGGCGGCAGCGTCGCCGTGCCGTACGCGGCGAAGGCCACGCCCAGGCCGTAGAGCGCCTTCTGGTGCGCGCTGATCGCGTGCCCGAGCGCGCGCCCGCGCGGCATCAGCCGCGACGCCACGAACGCCACCACCAGTCCGGACAGCGAGCCCGACGAGCACGTCCTGGAGCACGAACTGCCACCACACGAAGTCGTCGTCGCCGGCCGCCGCGGCCGTGAACGCGAGCACCGCGGGCAGCGCCAGGCCGTCGTTCAGGCCCGACTCGAGGTTGAGCGAGTGGCGGATCAGCCGCGGCACGCGCGGGTTCGTGACCACGCGCGGAGGACAGCACCGGGTCGGTCGGCGAGAGCAGGGCGCCCACCAGGAACGACTCGGTCCAGCCGAGGTCCGTGAGCGCGTGGGTCGCCAGGGCCACGAGCACGCACGTGAGCGGCATCGCGAGCACGAGCTTGCGGAGCGGCAGGTGCCATGCCTCCTGGAGCATCTCCTCCTCCACCTCGAGCCCGTCGCGGAACAGGATCACGATCAGCGCGACCACCGCGAGCCCCTGCACGAACTGCGACGTCGGGTCGAAGCTCGAGCACCTCGAGCGCCGCCCTCGCCCAGCAGCGAAGCCCGCGACCGACGAAGGCCGCGGTCAGCGACAGGAACGCTCCGCCGCGCGAGCCCCGAGATGAGCGCGCCCGGCCACCAGCAGCACGCCGAAGACCGCCAGCGGCGCATCGAGGAACTCGACCCCTGCGGCGAGCGGCGGCACGGGCGAACTGTGTCAGACGCGATCCTCCGCATCCGGCTACGGTGATGGCCGTGATGCGGCGCGCCGTACGCCCTTGCGGCATGCCCTGCTCGCGCTCGCCGCGCCGGCCGCGGCGCTGGCGCAGGGCGTCGCCTCCGCGCGAGCGCACGCTCTCGAGCGGCTGGGAGATGCGCGTGGAGGCCGCCGCGCCCGCGCCGCCCCAGGAGGCGCCGCCCGAGGAGACCGCCCCGGAGGGCGCGCCGCCGGCGGCGCCCGCGACCGCCGGCCGGCCGCGCCGCGCAGGCGCCGGGCGACTGGCAGCCCACGCGCGTGCCGAGCGTGTTCGACGCCCGCGCCCTGCCGTCGCTCTATCCCGGCCAGGTGCGCCGCTACCGCGTGAGCTTCCAGGGCCCGCCCACCCCGCGCGGGTTCAGCTGGCTGCTGCGCTTCGAGAGCGTGCGCCGCAACGCGGCCGTGATCCTGAACGGGCGCCGCATCGGCCGCAACGTCGACCCCTACACGCCGTTCACGCTCGAGGCCCGCGGCCTGCGCCCCGGCCGCACGCAACGAGCTCGTGGTGATCGTGGACGGCCGCAAGAACCCGGAGCTGCCCGAGGCCTGGTGGAACTGGAACGGGATCGTCCGGCCGGTGGAGCTCGTGCCCGCCGGGCCCGCCCACATCCAGGACCTCGGCACGATGTCGCAGCGTGCGCTGCCGCGGCCCCGCGCGCGGCTGCCGCGCCGAGCTGCTCCTCGACGGGCATGCTCCAGCGCCGCGGCGCGCCGCCCGATCGCGCCGTCGCTCGACGTGAAGCTGCGCTCGCCGAGCGGCCGGGTGACCACGCGCAGCTTCCGGCTCCCGCGCCAGCGCTGCGAGGCGAGCGCCGGGTGCAGCTCTCGATGCCGGTGCCCGCGCCCGCAGCTGTGGTCGCCCGACGCGCCCCAGCTCTACGCGGCCGAGTTCACGCCTGCGCGAGCGCGGGCGGGTGGTGCAGCGCGAACGCCGCCGGATCGGGCTGCGCTCCGTCGAGGTGAAGCAGGGGCACCTGTGGCTCAACAACCGCCGCATCCAGCTGCGCGGCGCGTCGATCCACGAGGACATGCCCGGCTCGGGCGCCGCCCTCACCGGCGCGGACATGGACCGCATCGTCGCCGACCTGAAGGACCTGGGCGCGAACGTCACGCGCGCGCACTACCTGCTGAACGACCGGCTGCTGTCCCGCTTCGACCGCGCGGGCATCCTGGTCTGGAGCCAGGCGCCGATCTGGCAGCGCGACCAGCGGCGCGCGGCTGCTCCGGCAGGCCAAGGAGCGCGAGCGAGCGCTGCTCACCGTGCGCCGCACGGTCACCGCCGCGCGCAGCCACCCTCGGTGCTCACGCACTCGGTCGCCAACGAGCTCACCTTCACGCCGGACCAGCAGCCCGCCACGCAGCGCTTCCTGCTCGCGGCGCAGGCCCAGGCGCGCGACATCGACCCGACGCTGCCGATCTCGCGTCGACATCAAGGGCCGCACCGGCTTCGCCGAGCAGTTCACCTACCACTCGTTCGACATGATCGGGCTGAACCAGTACTTCGGCTGGTACCGCTGGGTGGAGGACTTCAGCCTGCTCGAGCCCTACATCCGCGAGCTGCGCGACCTCTATCCGGGCAAGGCGATCGTGATGACCGAGTGGGGCGCGGAGGGCCGGCCCGAGCTGGCCGACGCGCCGCCCGACCTCAAGGGCGGCTACCCGTTCCAGACCTTCCACGCGGCGCGCACGCTCGACGTGATCGACCGCTCGCCCGCTCTCTCGGGCGCGATCTACTGGACGCTGCGCGAGTTCGAGATCTTCCCCGGCTGGCAGGGCGGCGCCGGCCGCCGCGCGCCCGAGTTCGAGCCCAACACCCGCCACCACAAGGGCCTGATCACCTACGAGGGCGAGCGCAAGCCCGCCTACTACCTCCTCCGCGACCGCTTCCGCGCCACCCCGCTCTACCCCTAGCGGGCGCGGGCCCGGGGCGAGAGGTACGCGCGCCCGCGCGGCGAGAGCCGATAGCCCACCAGAAGGCTCTCGGTGAGCCCGAGCTCCTTCAGCTTTCGGACGTCGGTCTTGAAGGGGGCCGTCTCGCGCCCGAACGAGGCGGCCAGATCGGGTGCGCGGGTGCCTGGCTGCTTCGCGATCAGCTCGAGCACGGCCGCGGTCCACGGACCGTGCCTGCTCGCGGCGTCGAGCCGGGCAAGGCGGGTGTCGATCTCGGCCCGCTCACCGGGTGAGATGTGGCTGCGCTCGCGCAGCGCGATGCGCGGATCGGGTCCCGCGAGCCTGAACTCGACCCGGTAGAGCCTCCCCTCCGCGCGCAGCCCGGCGAGCAGCGCCTCCCGGTCCGCCGCCCCCGCGCGGCGCGCGTCCGCGTCGGTCACCTGGTCCTCGTCGACGCGCTCGACCGAGTCGATCGCCAGCACGCCCACCCGCGTACGGAGCGTCCCGCCGGCCTTCACCGTCGGACGCCGCCAGCGGCGGAAGGCAAGCGTCACGTCGCCCTCGGCGATGCGGCACAGAACGTCCTGCCGGAACAGCATTCGCGGCGGATCCTACGGCGGCGGGCTAAAGCCGCGGCCGCGCCCGCCGATCTTCCAGGAGATGACCAGTCGTGTGACCATCGCCGCCATAGCCGCCTTCCTCGCGCTTGCCGCTCCCGCAGCGGCCCAGACGCCCAAGCCGGCCGACGTGACCCGCATCGAGAACGCGGTGGTGGAGCTCGCCAAGCAGAAGAGCGGAGCCGCTGGCCAGGTGGCCTCGCACAGGCGCTCGGCGCAGGCCGCACTGGGCGCCTGTCGCACCAAGGGCACGGGCTGGTCGCGGATCCGGAAGGTGCGCGACCGCGCTCAGCGCGACGCCTATGCGCGCGGCGCCAGGGCCATGTGGAACGGGCTCAACGACGTGGCCGCCGAGGGCGCCTGGCTCGAGGTGTACACCCCCTTCTTCGAGCGCTTCCTGAACCGCTTCGACACGCCGCTCTCCGATCCGGTCCTCCAGGCCGGCGTCGAGGCGCAGGCCAAGCGGCTCGCCTACAACAGGACCGCCTACTCGTTCGGCACCTGCGCGACCTTCAACACGCAGCTGCGGAAGGTGCGTGAGTTCAAGGTCGGCGGCAGCCACGGCGTGAGCGGCGACTACTACGCCGGCAAGATCTACGGCGGGTTCGTCCGCTACGTGTCGACCCGCCAGCGCGCCGCAGCGCGCGCCCACTGGGGGTCGCGCGAGGACAACGCGCTCGACGGCGGCGCGCGACCAGCTGAACGCCCTGGGCGGCGACCAGGGCTACGCGAGCTACTTCGCGTTCGCCTTCAAGGGCTGAGCTCCCCTTCCCCGCGGGAGCGGTGCTGTAGCTTGCAGACGTGGCCCCGCGCCGCGTCACCTTCTCCCGGAACCTGACGCTGTCGCTCTCGCGGACGTGCGTCTCGCACTGCAAGTACTGCGCCTTCGCGACGCACCGGGCACACCTGCACGAGCCGGCAGAGGTCGAGCGCCTGCTCGACGGCGCCGTGCGGCGGCGGGTGAAGGAGCTGCTCGTGCTCACGGGCGACGACCCGGGATACCACCCCGGCGTGCGGGCCCGGCTGGCCGAGCTCGGCTTCGATGACTTCGTGGCCTATGTGGCCTGGTGCTGCGAGCGAGCGCTGGAGCGCGGGCTGCTTCCGCACACGAACCTGGGGGCGCTCTCGCGCGAGGACCTGGCGCGGCTGCGGGACGTCACCGCCTCGCAGGGAATGATGCTCGAGTCGCTGCGGCCCGACCTGGTGGCGCACCAGGGCTCGCCGACCAAGGACCCGGCGCTGCGGCTCGAGACGATCCGCGCCGCCGGCGAGCTGCGCATCCCGTTCACCAGCGGCATCCTCGTGGGGATCGGCGAGACGGAGCAGGATCGCGTGGAGGCGCTGGAGGCGCTCGCCGCGCTCCACGGCGAGTACGGGCACCTCCAGGAGCTGATCCTCCAGAACTTCGTGCCGCACCGCCGCTACTACGGCGAGGAGCCCGCGGAGATCGCCGAGGAGGCGCAGCTCGAAGGTGCGTCGGGCGCCCCCGAGGCCCTGCCCGCCTGGGCCACCGAGGTCACGCTCGACCACATGCGCGCACTCGTGCGCGAGTGCCGGCCGGCTGATGCCGGACGTGGGCATCCAGATCCCGCCGAACCTGTCGGACTGGTGGCTGCCGCTCGTGGACGAGGGCGCCACCGACCTTGGCGGGCTGTCCGCGAACGGAGACCACATCTCGCCCGAGCACCCGTTCCCGTCCGTGCACGAGATGCGCAAGCGGCTCGCGCCGCGCGGGGCGGCGCTGTCGGAGCGCCTGTGCGTCTACCCGCAGTACATGAACCCGGACTGGCTCGAGCAGGGCGTGCTCGACGCGATCAAGGTGAAGTACTGGTCCTTCATCCCGCGCGGCAATTCGGGCCGGCGCGAGGAGCGCGCGATCAGGCCCGACCTGGTGCCGGGCGCGATCGCCCGCGCGCAGTCGGGCGCCGCCCTGACGGCCGACGAGCTGACCGCGCTGTTCGCCGAGACGCGTCCCGAGGCGATCGAGGACATGCGCCAGGCGGCGGACTCGCTGCGCCGCGAGCTGGCCGGCGACACGGTCACGTTCGTGGTGAACCGCAACATCAACGTGTCCAACGTCTGCACGGTGGGCTGCGCCTTCTGCGGCTTCGGCCAGGGCCGGCGCTCCCCGGACGCCTACGAGCACTCGGAGGAGGAGTTCCGCCACCGGGTGCGCGAGGCCATCGCGTTCGGCGCGACCGAGATCTGCATGCAGTCCGGGATCCACCCCGACTGGACGCTCGAGGACTACGAGCACTGGCTACGGGTCGCCAAGGACGAGGCGCCGCACATGCACCTGCACGCCTACTCGCCGATGGAGCTGCACTTCATGGCGGGCGAGCTCCCGCTGGCGGAGGTGTTCGAGCGCCTCACGGCCGCGGGGCTCGGCTCCACGCCCGGCACGGCCGCCGAGGTGCTCCACGACGGCGTGCGCCAGCGCATCTCTCCGAACAAGCTGCCGGTGGCGCGCTGGGTGGAGATCATCGAGGCAGCCCACGCCGCCGGCGTGCGCAGCACCGTGACGGTGATGTTCGGCCACATCGAGGAGCCCTGGGAGCTGGCCGAGCACATGCGGGTCGTGCGCGAGCTGCAGGAGCGCACCGGCGGCTTCACCGAGTTCGTGCCGCTCTCGTTCATCCCGTTCCACACGATGCTCGGGCGCACCCACGGGATCGAGGAGATCTCGCGCGAGGACAACCTGCGCCACACGGCCGCGTTCCGGCTCGCGCTCGGAAGGACGATCACGAACCTCCAGGCGAGCTGGGTGAAGATGGGCCTCGACGCGGCCACCGAGGCGCTCGACTGGGGCATCAACGACCTCGGCGGCACGCTCATGGAGGAGTCGATCAGCCGCCTGGCGGGCTCCTACCACGGCGTGAAGCTCGAGCCGGCGGACCTGATCGGCGGCCGCCCACGCGGCGGGCCGCCCGGCCGCCGAGCGCGACACGCTCTACGGAATCCGCAGGCGCTACCCGGTTCCCGTGGCCGCGTGAAGCTCGGGTACAAGGCCTCCGCTGAGCAGTTCGGGCCGGTGGAGCTGCTCGAGTTCTCGCGCCACGCCGAGCGCGCCGGGCTCGAGATGGTCGGCGTGTCAGACCACTTCCAGCCCTGGCGCCACCACGGCGGCCACGCGCCCGCGGCGCTCACCTGGCTCGGCGCCGCCGCGGTGGCCACCGAGCGGGCCGTGCTCGGCACCAGCGTCCTCACCCCCACGCTCCGCTACCACCCGTCGGTCGTCGCCCAGTCGTTCGCCACGCTCGGCTGCCTCGCGCCCGGGCGCGTGTTCCTCGGGGTGGGCACCGGCGAGGCGATGAACGAGACGCCCGCCACGGGCCAGGAGTTCCCCGGGCGCAAGGAGCGCCGCCGCGGCTGGCCGAGGCGATCGAGCTGATCCGCCTGCTCTGGACCGAGGAGCGCGTGGACTTCGAGGGCGAGTACTACCGGACCTCGAAGGCCACGATCTACGACAGGCCCGACGAGCCGGTGCCGATCTACGTGGCCGCGTCCGGCCCGCTCGCGGCGAAGCTGGCGGGCCGCGTCGGCGACGGCTTCATCTGCACGAGCGGCAAGGACCCGGCGCTGTACGAGGAGCTGCTCGGGAAGGTGGCGGAGGGCGCCGAGGCGGCAGGCCGCGACCCGGCGCCATCCGGCGCATGATCGAGATCAAGGTTTCCTACGACCGCGACCCCCAGCGGGCGATCGACAACTGCCGCTGGTGGGCGGCGCTGGCGCTGACGCCGGAGCAGAAGGAGGGCGTCGAGGACCCGATCGAGATGGAGCGCCTCGCCGACGAGAACGCCGACCGCGCCCCCACGCGCTTCATCGTGTCCGACGACCCCGAGGAGATCGTCGCCGGCATCCGGCCGCTACATCGAGCTCGGCTTCGACGAGCTGATCCTGCACGCGCCCGGCGAGGACCAGGCGCGCTTCCTGGACCAGTTCGCGAGCGATGTGCTGCCGCTTCTTTAGGCTGCGGCGCATGCTCAAGGACCGCGTCATGTTCATGTCGGGCGGCAGCCGCGGGATCGGGCTCGCGATCGCAGCCCGCGCCGCGCGTGACGGCGTGAAGGTCGCCCTGATGGCGAAGACCGCCGAGCCGCATCCCAAGCTGCCGGGCACGATCTACACGGCCGCCGAGGAGATCGAGGCCGCGGGCGGCGAGGCGCTGCCGATCGTCGGCGACATCCGCGACGCCGACGCCGTCGAGCGCCGCCGTGGCGCAGACCGTGGAGCGCTTCGGCGGCATCGACCTCGTCGTGAACAACGCCAGCGCCATCAACCTCGCCCCGATGCGCGACCTCGAGGTGAAGCGCTTCGACCTCATGCAGCAGATCAACGCGCGCGGCACGTTCGTGGTCACGCGGGCCTGCCTCCCGCACCTGCGCGAGTCCGACCACGCGCACGTGCTCACGCTCTCGCCGCCGCTGTCGGCCGACCCGCGCTGGCTCGAAGGGCCACAGCGCCTACACGCTCTCCAAGATGGGCATGACGATGATCACGCTCGGCGTGGCCGCCGACGAGGCCGAGGCCGGCATCGGCGCGAACTGCCTCTGGCCGCGCACGATCATCGCCACGGCCGCCGTGCAGAACCTGCTCGGCGGCGACGAGGCGATGGCGCGCTCGCGCGTGCCCGACGATCGTGGCCGACGCGGCCTACGAGATCCTGAGCCGCGACCCGCGCTCGTGCACCGGCAACGTCTTCATCGACGACGAGGTGCTGGCCGAGGCGGGCGTCGACGACCTCGACCGCTACGCGGGCACACCCGGATGCCGAGCTGGCGCTCGACATCTTCGTGGACGGCTGGCCGGAGCGGGCCACCGCGGGCTAGAAGGCGCTGTAGAAGCCCGAAAGCCCGACGAGCAGGAGCGCGCAGCCGTGGCAACGAAGCAAAAGGCCGCGCAGCACATCGCCAGCACGAGGCCCCATCCGGGCCGACCGCCATGCAGCGGCTGAGGATGTAGAGGATCAGAGCAGAGACGACCGGCATGACGATGAACGCCGTTGTGCCGTCGTGGGCGAAGTCCGCGAACAGAACGACAAAGAAGTTATATCGTCGGGAGCAGCACGGATCCGACACCTGACGCGAACTCATGGCCCGGGGACTGGCCGCGCGAGCCGCCCGGCCCGCCGGGTGGAACGATCGGGATGAGGTCGAAAAGGTCCACTCGCTACAAAGATCGGACGGGCTTCAAAAACCTTTCGTCGGGGTGTCGATTTCTCACGATCTCGTTCGACGCCCATGTAAAGACCCAAACTGAAGGAGACACAGATGCGAGTCATGGTGCTGGTTCCGGCCGACGAGGACACCGAGCGCGGCCAGATGCCCGACGAGAAGGAGCTCGCCGAGATGGGCAACTTCAACGAGGAGCTCGTCAAGGCGGGCGTGATGCTCGCGGGCGAGGGCCTTCACCCCAGCTCCAAGGCCGCTCGCGTCCGCTTCGACGGCGACAAGCGGACCGTGATCGACGGACCGTTCACGGAGTCCAAGGAGCTCATCGCCGGCTACTGGCTCTGGCAGGTCCGCGACATGGACGAGGCGATCGAGTGGATCAAGCGCGCCCCGTTCGACGGCGGAACCGAGATCGAGATCCGGCCGGTGTTCGAGGCCGAGGACTTCGGCGACGAGTTCACGCCCGAGCTGCGCGAGCAGGAGGAGCGGCTGCGCGCGCAGATCGAGGGGCAGCAGTCGTAGCCACCGTCCCCGAAACGAACCGAGCGATCGAGACGGTCTGGCGGATCGAGTCCGCCAGGCTGATCGCCGGCCTCACGCGGATCGTGCGCGACGTGGGTCTCGCGGAGGAGCTGGCGCAGGACGCTCTCGTAGCCGCGCTCGAGCAGTGGCCCGAGTCGGGCGTCCCGGACAACCCGGGCGCCTGGCTCATGGCCACCGCGAAGCACCGCGCGATCGACCTGCTGCGCCGGAGCACGACGCTCGAGCGCAAGCAGGAGGAGCTGGCGCGCGAGATCGAGCTCGGGCTCGGCGCGGAGGAGCGCGACATCGACGCCGAGCTCGACGACCACGTGGGCGACGACCTCCTGCGGCTCATCTTCATGACCTGCCACCCGGTGCTCTCGACCGAGGCACGCGCCGCGCTGACGCTGCGCCTGCTCGGAGGGCTGACCACCGACGAGATCGCGCGGGCGTTCCTCGTCCCCGAGCCCACGATGGCGCAGCGGATCGTGCGGGCGAAGCGAACGCTCGCGGAGGCTCGCATCGCCTTCGAGGACCCGACGCAAGGAGGAACTCGCCGAGCGGCTCTCCTCGGTGCTCGAGGTGATCTACCTGATCTTCAACGAGGGCTACTCGGCCACCGCGGGCGACGACTGGCTCCGCCCCGCGCTCTGCGAGGAGGCCCTGCGCCTGGGCCGCATCCTCGCCGGTCTCGCCCCGAAGGAGCCGGAGGTGCACGGCCTCGTGGCGCTGATGGAGATCCAGGCGTCGCGCTCTCGCGCGCGGGTCGGCCCGGGCGGCGAGCCCGTGCTGCTGGTGGACCAGGACCGCGCGCGCTGGGACCACGTGCTGGTCCGCCGCGGCCTGGCCGCGCTCGAGCGCGCGGAGCAGCTCGGCGGCTCGCTCGGCCCGTACACGCTTCAGGCCGCGATCGCGGCCTGCCACGCACGGGCCCGCAGCGTCGAGGAGACCGACTGGGTGCGCATCGTGGCGCTCTACGACGGCCTCTACCAGCTCACCGGATCGCCGGTGGTCGAGCTGAACCGGGCGGTTGCGGTCGGGATGGCGTTCGGCCCGGCCACCGGGCTGGAGCTGGTGGACGAGCTGTTGGTGCAGGGTTCGCTCTCCGGCTACCACCTGCTCTCGAGCGTGCGGGGCGACCTGCTCGCCAAGCTCGGCCGCCACGAGGAGGCGCGCGCCGAGTTCGAGCTGGCGGCGTCCATGACGCGCAACACGCGCGAGCGCGAGCTGCTGCTCGAGCGCGCGGCCTCGTTGACATAGGTCGGCACGCGATATATCGTGTGGCGCAGTATGGAGCTGCGCCCCGCAAGCTACTTCGTGCTCGCCTCGCTGCTCGACGGTCCGCTCCACGGTTACGCGATCTCCACCCGCGCCGCCGAGCTATCCGAGGGCCGAGTCCGGCTCACCGCCGGCACGCTCTACGGGGCGCTCGAGCGCATGAGCGGGCGCGGGCTCGTGGAGGTGGAGCGCGAGGAGACTGTCGAGGGCAGGCTGCGGCGCTACTACCACCTCACCGGAGGCGGGCGCGACGCGGTGGTCGAGGAGGCCGACCGGCTGGCATCCGCCGCCCGAGTGGTCCAGGCGCGGCGCCGGCGTCCGCGAGCGGCGAAGGGCCTGGCATGAGCGGTCGGGCTCGCCGACACCTGAGCGAGCTCCTCACCGGCGCCGCGTCGCTCACGTTCCCCAAGGGCCGCCGCGCCGACGGCCGCGCGGTGCGCGACTGCGCGCGCGAGGCCGTGGACGCCGAGGGACTGCGAGCGCTCCCGCGTGAGTGCCTTTCGCTCGCCATCGCCGGCCTGCGCACCCGGCCGCGCGAGGCTGCACTCGAGCTCCGGTCCGCCCCGTGGCGAGACGCACTCCGCGTCCTGACCCTTCCGCTCGCCTCAACGCTCCTCGCGGTCTGGATCTTCGGATTCATCCCGCGCTACGACCACTGGCCGCTCGGCGAGGGCTGGGCGATGCTGCTCGGCGGCTCGCTGCTGGCGGTGATAGGCGCGGCGCTTCAGCACAGGTGGCTGACAGCACTCGGTGGGGCGGCTGTCTTCGTGGCGGCCGCGGCACCGTACGTGGGCTACGGAAGCGAGGTCCCGGGCAGTTCCCTCACGCCGAGCTTCTTCTTCGCTGGGAGCGTCGACATCGGCGCGGCATCGCTCCTCCCCACGCTGCTGTTGGTCGCTGCCGCGCTCAGCCTCCCGCGCAACCCCGCCCGGCCGATCCGGCCCGTCCTGGCACGCCTGGCACTCGGTCTGGTCCCCGCGATCGTCGCGCTCGTGCATCTGCTCCCAGTGCCCGAGCCCGAGCCCACACCTATCTACACCGCCGTCCCCGGGCCGGGGCGTGAGGTCATCGAGATCGGACCCACCTTCGGCCCGCCCTACCCATGGCCGTGGATCCCTGCCTCCGGTCCGCTGATCGCGGCCCTCGGGATCGCCCTGGCTGTGGCAGTCATCGTGACCTGGAGACGAGCCCGGACCGACCCGCACCACGTGCTCGCCACCGGGCTCGTCCTGACCAGCGTCGCCTACCCGCTGGTCTGGGTGACGCTCCGCACGGACCCGGTGCCGACGCCCTGGTGGCTCTACAACGGCGCCTACCCGCTGCTGCTGGCCGTTCTACCGCTGCTGCTCGCGCTCTTGCTGATGCTGAGAGCGGGCCGGGCCATTGGCCGACCGTCCTGTCCTACCGGTACATAGACCCGGCTAGGCAGGACGGTAGATTCTGGGCGTGGCCCAACCGTACGAACACGTCGACGTCCTGATCGTGGGCGCGGGCCTTTCGGGCATCGGGGCGGCCTGCCACCTGCGCGCGCGCTGCCCGGGTAAGACGTTCGCGATCCTCGAGGCGCGTGACGCGCTCGGCGGGACGTGGGACCTGTTCCGCTATCCGGGCATCCGCTCCGACTCGGACATGTTCACGCTCGGCTACTCGTTCAGGCCCTGGGAGGAGGCCGAGGCGATCGCCGACGGCCCCTCCATCCGCAGCTACATCCGCGACACCGCGCGCGACCGCGGCGTGGAGGACAGGGTCCGCTTCCACCACAGGGTGATCGCCGCCGAATGGTCCACGGGCGAGGCGCGCTGGACGGTGGAGGTCGAGCGCACCGACACGGAGGAGACCCTGCACCTCACCTGCGGCTTCCTCTTCATGTGCACCGGCTACTACCGCTACGACGAGGGCTACACGCCGCACTTCGAGGGCAGGGAGCGCTTCAGGGGCGAGATCGTCCACCCGCAGCACTGGCCGGAGGGGCTTGACTACACCGGGAAGCGCGTGGTGGTGATCGGCAGCGGCGCCACGGCGGTCACGCTCGTGCCGGCGATGGCGGATGACGCCGCGCACGTGACGATGGTGCAGCGCTCGCCGAGCTACGTGGTCTCGCTGCCCGGCACCGACCCGCTCGCGCGGCTGCTTCGCCGCGTGCTTCCCGCGAAGGCCCTGTATCCGGTGGTCCGCTGGAAGAACGTGATCATGATGAGCGCGTTCTTCAACGCGTGCCGCCGCTGGCCGAGGTTCATGAAGGGCCTGATCCGCCGGGGAGTCATGAAGAGCCTGCCGGAGGGCTACGACGTGGATACCCACTTCGCCCCGCGCTACCAGCCCTGGGACCAGCGCCTCTGCCTCGTCCCCGACGGCGACCTGTTCGAGACGCTCAGCGCCGGCAGGGCGTCGATTGTGACCGACCGGATCGAGACCTTCACCGAGAACGGGCTCACGCTCGAGTCCGGTGCCGAGCTCGAGGCCGACGTGATCATCACCGCCACCGGGCTCAACATGCTGCTGCTCGGCGGGATGGAGGTCACGGTGGACGGGCGCCACATCGAGTTCTCCGAGACGGTCGGCTACAAGGGGATGATGTTCACGGGCGTGCCGAACCTGGCGGTCGCGCTCGGGTACACGAACGCCTCGTGGACACTGAAGTGCGACCTCGTCTCCCAGTACGTCTGCCGGCTGCTGAACCACATGGACCGGGCCGGCTACCGCCAGGCCACGCCGAGCGAGCCGGACCCGTCGATTACCACGGAGCCGTTCCTCGACCTGGCCTCCGGGTACGTGCTGCGCTCGATCCACACCCTGCCGAAGCAGGGCAGCCGGAAGCCCTGGCGGCTCTACCAGAACTACGCCCGCGACGTGCTCATGATGCGACGCGGCCCGGTCGAGGACGAGGGCATCGAGTTCTCGAACCCGCGCGTGCCGGCAGAGCCGGCCGAGCCGCTCGCGGCCTAGAGCTCCAGCCCGGAAGAGCGCTCGCAGCGGTTGCCCGAGTCCGTGCTCGCGCCGCCGCTGCAGACGTCCTGATTCGCGCCACCGTCAAGGCGGTCGCGGCCAGAGCCGCCACTCAGGCTGTCACGACCGATGCCGCCCAGCAGGGTGTCACGGCCGGCGTTGCCGCTAAGGCGGTCGTTGCCGGACCCGCCGCTCACGCGATCGTTGCCAGCGCCTCCGCTCACGCGGTCGTTCCCGCTGTCGCCGCTCGCGCGGTCGTTGCCGCTCCCTCCGCTCACGACATCACGGCCGGCGCCGCCACCCACGCGGTCGATCCCGGAGCCGCCGCAGACGATGTCGTTGCCGCGCGCCCCGCGGATCGTGTCGTTGCCGCCGAGCCCCGCGATCACGTCAGCCCCCGGAGTGCCGTTGAGCGTGTCGTTGCCCGTGGTGCCGACGATCGTCGCGTTCTTCTCGCCGCACAGCACGATGACCGGCGGCTGCCCCTGCGTGGGGGGCACCGTGACCGTGACCGTCCCGTCGTCGCCGCCGAAGCCAAGCTCGTCGAAGCTGCTGATGGTGAACGAGTCGGTCCCGCTGAAACCCTGCTTCGGCGTGTAGACGAAGGGGTCTCCCGCGAACTCCTGCGTGACCGTGCCATTCGCTGGGTCGGACTTCTTGAACTCCCGTACCTCGGTCTGCTCGTAGGCCGGCCCGGTGTCCGTGCAGGTGACCGTGATGGTCACGGGCGTGTTCACTCGCGTGGTCGCCGTGCTATCGGGGCAGAGCGGGCGCGCATCGGGCGCCCAGTCGGGGTTGCCGTCGAAGACACCCGCGGCGTTTGTGAGCTCGATCGGCGAGAGGCTCGTGCCGTCTGCACGCTCCATGTTGAGACCACCGGTCCCGAACACTCCAATCACATAGGCGATCATCTGTCCGTCCGGCGACCATGTGCAGTTGTACTCCCCGATCCCGACCTCAGCACCGATCGTGGTGAAGGCGCCGCCGGTGGGAAGCGCCGTGACGTAGACGTCTGCGGTCGAGGTGCTCGCCGGCGTCGACTGGAGCGTGAAGCACATCTTGGTCCCGTCGGGCGAGATCGAGGGCTGGTACTCGTCGAAGCCGATGGCGTTCAATACCTGCGAAACCGCCCCGCCGCCCGCCGGCTCGCTGACGATGTCGAAATCCGGGTTCGGGAGCGCTCGAAGGAACCCGTAGTAGATGGTCTGCGAGTCCGGGCTCCAGGCAGCCTTGTGCTCGATCGGCGGGCCGCTGGTCAGGTCGAGCGGCGCCGGGAGGCCGGCCAGGGTCTGGACGCGGATGTCTCGCTCGGCACTGGCATCGGTGGGCTGGTGCTCATAAGCGATACGCGTGCCGTCGGGTGACCAGGCGGGCCGGTCGGCGCTCAGACTGTCGCTCGTGACCGTGATCGGCGTTTCCGTCTTCGCTATGAGGTCATAGATGAAGATGTCGAAGTTCTCGGTAGTCGGGTCCCCGGTCGCCGTGCCCCGCGCATACGCGATCTTCGTGCGGTCCGGCGACCACGTGGGATGGCGGTACTGGCCGAACTCGAAGATGTCGAACGCGCGGCTGATCGAACCGCCGCCGGTGCTGCTCGGTACCGGGAGCAGGTAGAGCTTCGACTGGGAGTCGCCCGCCTCGCGGCCGCTCGTGAAGACGATGCGGCCGTTCTCGCCGGAGAGCACCGCGACCGCGGGGGCGGCGAGCGCTCCGAGCGCGGCGACGGCGAGGGCAACGGTGACGGGCCACTTGATCATGGCCGCGAACCTATTCGCTCGTGCGAGGCGAGGCAACCGGGCGAGCTACGCCGTCATTGCCCAACCACTCAACAGATGTACTAAACGTTTTCAGGCTCCGTCCGATAAGGACTGGGTAGGGCCCCGGCGACGGTGCCGCCGTCGCGGAAGGACTCGAATGGTCGACAGGGAAGGTGCGGGTGAAGGTGTTGCATGCCCAGCAGCAGGGCGGGAACCGCCAGCAGGCCACGGACACTCGTGCCGCGTGGGCGCGCTCCCACGACCTGGAGCTCGCCAAGCGCTTGCGCGCCTACCAGCCCGTCGCGCTCGAGCGGCTTGCGACTCTGGCGGTTCAGGCGGTCGGCGCTGAGACCAGCATGGTCCTTGCCGGTGGCGATTCGCCGCCCGGCTCGATGACCGTGGCGGCTGCGTATGGGCTGGCTCCCGACCTGGTCGGCCGCCGCCTCGCAGTCGACTCGTGCCTGGCGGACAGCATGGAGTCCTCGCACGCCACGGCGGCCGCGCCGATCGCTTTCGCCGGCCGGCCCGCGGGCCTCCTGTCGGTGTCGACCTCGAAGCCCGGCCAGCAGTTCGGGGACAGCGAGCTCTCGCTGCTCACCGAGTTCGCCGAGCTGTGCGGGCTTGCATTGGGCCAGCACGAGCGACGCGCCGCGCTGGCGGCGACGGCGGAGGTTCAGGTGCGCGCGCTGGAGACGGCGCTCGGCATCTGGGACGGATACACCGCTGAGCACTCGCGCGCGGTGGTGCGGCTGGCCGTCCGCGTCGGCCAGCGGCTCGGGATGAACGCGCTCGAGCTGATCGAGCTGGACCTCGCCGCGCGCCTGCACGACATCGGCAAGATTCGCGTGCCCGGGGAGATCCTGCGCAAGCCGGGCCCACTCGATCCGGACGAGCGTCGCGTAATCGACCACCATGTCACCTGGGGCTCCGAGCTCGCGGGGCGGATCCCGGGCCTCCAGGCCGTCGCGGCAATCATCGGGTTCCACCACGAACGCGCCGACGGCGGCGGCTACCCCTACGGACTGGCGGGCGACCGGATACCGCTCGCCTCCAGCATCGTGGCGGCCTGCGACGCCTACGGCGCGATGACCGAGCACCGCCCGTACCGCGCGGCGCTGAGCGCGCCCCAGACGCTGGCCGAGCTCGGAACCGCCTCGGGGCGCCAGTTTCACCCCGACGTCGTGTCCGCGCTGAGGATCGAGGTGGCCACGCGCCCGCTCACCCCCCACAACGATCCTCCTCCGTCGGCCGGGCGCCCGCGCGCGGCCGGCTCCGCCAGCCGAGACCCAGATGCCCCCGGGTCGCTCTCGCCGCGCGAGGGCGACGTGCTCACCCTGCTCGCCAGCGGCGCCACCAGCGAGGACGCGGCCACCGCCCTCGGGCTCTCGCGCGAGACGGTCCGCACCCACGTGCGAAACGCCATCTCTCGGCTGGGCGCGCACACCCGCACCCACGCGGTCGCGCTCGCGCTCGACTCCGGCCAGATCACGCTCGAGACAGATCTCGTCGCGCTGGGAGTCAGCCCGTCAGAGTGATCCGCCCGCTCAGGCGGCGGGGACCGAGAGCCACACGTCCGCGCCGCTCCCCGGTAGGTTCCTCGCGCCCGCCTCGCCTCCGTGCGCCTCGGCGATAGTCGCGACGATCGGCAGGCCGAGGCCCGTCCCTTCGCCCGAACGCGCCGGCTCGCCGCGGCTGAAACGCTCGAAGGCGTGCACAAGCAATCCGTCGGGAAAGCCGCGGCCATGGTCGGTCACGTGCAGCTCCACCGTTCCGCCGTCCGCGCTCGCCGCCAGCCTGACCTCGCCGTCACCGTACGCGAGCGCGTTCGCGACGAGGTTGTCGAGCGCCTGTGCGGCGCGGTCGGGATCGGCCAGCACCAGGACGCCCGGCTGCGCGTCCGTTACGACCCTGCGCCCGGCGGCAGCGGCCCCCGCGGCCGCACGCTCCGCCGCGGCCGAGAGCAGCTCACCCGCCTCGAGAGGCTCGAGGCGAACCGGTAGGCCGCCGCCGTCGGCCCGGGCGAGCACGAGCAGGTCGCCGGCAAGCCGGGAGAGTCTCCGCGCCTCATGCTCCACCGACTCGAGCGCTGACCGCAGCTCGTTCACGTCACCCTCGCCCCGGAGCGCCACCTGGACCTCGGCCAGCAGGACCGCCAGCGGCGTGCGGAGCTCGTGGCTCGCATCCGCAAGCAGCCGGCGCTCACGCACCAGGGCGTCGTCGAGCCTCGAGAGCAGGTCGTTCAGCGTGCGCCCGAGCGCTTCGATCTCGTCGCGCGTCGCCGGGACCGGCAGCCGTTCGGCCGTGTCACGCTCGGTGATCTGCTCGGCACGGATGCGCATGCGCTCGACGGGACCGAGCGCGGCTCCGGCAACCTGGTATCCCGCGTAGGTGGCAAGGATCAGGGCGAGCGGGCCGATGATGAGCAGCAGCCCGCCGAGACCGTCGAGTGCCCGGTCGCGCCTGTCGAGCGGCTCCGCCACGGCGACCGCGAGCGGGGTCCCGAAAGCGTGCGCCGGGCGTGCCCGGACCGCGGTGGGGCCCGCCGGAGTGTCCACACGCCGAACCCGCACGAGGCCGCGACCCGCGCGGCGCGCCTCCGCGGCGGTCAGCAGGTGTGTGTGCGCGAGCGCCGGGGTCGTGGCCACCAGGGCGCCACCCGAGCCGTACACCTGCGCAAGCCGCTCGCGGCTGCTTGTGAGAGCGGAGTTTGGCTCGCCGGCCGCCACCAGAGCGGCGGCGTCGGCCGCCCGGTTGTTCAGGTTCTCGTCGATCACGTTGTCGAAGTCGCCTCGGAACTGGGTGAAGAGCACGAGCCCGCCGACCGCCAGCACCGCCGCGAGCACGCCCGCGAAGGCAATCGTCAGCCGCAGACGGATCGGCAGCCGGCGGAAGGCGAGCCGCATCGCGGGTGGGCTAGCCGCCCAGCCCGGAGGAGGGAAGAACCGCGGTGGGGTGCCGCGCGAGCGTCGCGCTCGCGGTCCGCACGGCGCCGCTGCGGCGATACCCGAGGGTCACCGTCTCGCCCGGCTTATGGGCCGCGACCGCCGCGGCGAGCGCTGACGAATCGCCAACCGGCCGGCCGTCGAGAGTGACGATCAGATCGCCGGACCGGAGCCGCGCCCGGGCGGCCGGGCTGCCGGGCTGCACTCGCTTGACGAGCGCGCCGCCGCGTCCCGGCACGCTTCCAACGCCGAGGAACGCGTGCTGGACGGTTCCGCCGCGCTCCAGCGCCGCCAGCTCGTTCTTGGCGGTGGCGATCGGGATCGCGAAGCCAATGCCCACGTTGGCATCCCCGTTCCCGCCCGTCTCGATCTGTGAGTTGATGCCCACGACGCGGCCCTGCGAGTCGATCAGCGGACCGCCGGAGTTTCCGGGGTTGATGGCGGCGTCGGTCTGAATCACGTGATCGATCGTGAAGCCGTCGGGCGCGGTGATCTGCCGCTGGAGTGCGGACACGATTCCGGCCGTGATCGTGCGATCGAACCCGAACGGGTTGCCGATGGCGGCGACGGGGTCGCCCACGTGGACACTCGACGTGCCGGCGAGCGGCAGCGGGTGGAGCGCCACCTTGCTCGGGTCGACGCGGAGGACGGCGAGGTCGTTCGAGTTGTCGGTGCCGACAACCTGGGCCGGAACCTCGCTGCCACTGCCGCCGAAGCGGACCGTGACCTTCTGCGCGCCGTCCACCACGTGCGCGTTCGTCAGGATGTTGCCGCGCCGGTCGAGCACGAAGCCCGAGCCCGTGGCGACCCCGCGCTGGGTGCCGAAGGGCGTGGTTGTGGTGATGCCGGACGACTGCACGAACGCGACGCCCGGGGAGTCCTTGGCATAGATCGCCCGCGAGTCCAGCGCAGCGCTGGTGCTCGACGGGACCACGCGCGTGCGCTCGATCACGCGCGTGCCGTTCGCATCCGAGCCGCTGAGCGCGACCACGAAGGCCGCGATCGCGAGAGCCACCGCGGCAGACGCCGCGATCGGAAGGGCGTAGCGCTGCCATGTTCGGGACTGGGTTCGCATCGTGTGCCTCCTTAGCCGTAATCGCGCCCGAACAGCACGCCGCGGAGCACCGCGATCTCGGTGATCGAGGCGCCGATGAGCGCGTGCCGATAGGTGGCGATCTCGTGTTCAAGATCAGTCATGTACGCGCCGCCGGGGCGCATCCCGAGGGTCTCGGCCGCTTGGCGCTCGTCCGCCAGCTCCACGAGGTGGGCGCGAATCTCCTTGGGCGACATCTCACGCTCCTTCCACCGCATCCGCCCGCAGGCGGTAGCCGGCGCCCCGGATCGTCTCGATGCTGTCGAGCCCGAACGGGCGGTCGAGCTTCTCTCGCAGGGTGCGGATGTAGACCTCGATGACGTTCGAGTTGTGCTCGTAGCGCGAGTCCCACGCGCCCTCGAGCAGCTGATAACGCGTCAGCACGTGATCTGGGTGTCTCATGAAGACCTCCAGCACCTGGAACTCCTTCGTTGTCAGGGAGACCTCGCGCCCGCCGCGCGTGACCCGGCGGGTGGCGGGGTCGAGCTCGAGGTCGGCGACGCGGAGCACGGTGCCCTTCTCGGCCGTGCCCCGCCGCCCGAGGGCGCGCAGGCGCGCCAGCAGCTCGCCGAAGTCGAATGGCTTGACGAGGTAGTCGTCGGCCCCGGCGTCGAGCCCGGCGATGCGTTCCTGTACGCCGTCGCGAGCGGTGAGCATCAGGATCGGTGTCGGCACGTGGTCCGCGCGCAGGCGGCGACAGGTCTCAAACCCGTCGATGCCGGGGAGCACCACGTCGAGCACGACCACGTCGTAGCCGCTCGCCGCCGCCATCCACAGGGCGTCCTCACCCTTGACGGCCACATCGGCCAGGAGGCCCTCCTGACGGAGCCCCTTGCGCAGGAGGCTCGCCAGCCGGATCTCGTCCTCCACCACCAAAACTCGCATGAGGACACGATTGCTCCCGGGCAGGGCGCTGTCATCGCGGCCAGCGTCCATTTCGATATTCCGGCTAGCTGCAATGCGCAACGGGAGCCCCGGTGCGATCCTCAGCGATTCGGCCTATGAAACTGCGCTCACTGATCGTCGACGACAACGCGGGCTTCCTTGCCGCCGCACGCGCGCTGCTGGAGCGCGAGGGGATCGCCGTCGTGGGCGTGGCGTCAACGTGTGCGGAGGCCGTTCAACTGGCGGGGAAGCTGCGCCCGGACGTGGCCCTGGTCGACATCGACCTGGGCGAGGAGAGCGGGTTCGACGTGGCGCGGCGGCTCGCGGGCGCCGGCGGCCCGGTGCTGTCGGCCGTGGTCCTTATCTCCGCGTACCCGGAGGGTGACTTCGCCGACCTGATCGCAGCCAGTCCCGCCGTCGGGTTCCTCTCGAAGTCCGAGGTCTCGGCGACCAGGATTCAGGAGGTCCTGCGGAGCTAGCGACCCTCGAGGAATGCGATCACAGCGAGCACACGGCGATGGTCGTCGCTGGTTTCCTGGAGCCGCAGCTTCGCGAGGATACTGTGGACGTGTTTCTCCACGGTGCCCTCCGTGACGAAGAGGAGCTTCGCGATTCCAGCATTCGAGCGCCCCTCCGCCATGAGGCCCAGAACCTCCCGTTCCCGCACCGTCAGCTCCTCGAGCGGGTCCTCGCGGCGCCGGGCGGCCACGAGCTCCCGCACGAGGCCGGGATCGACCACGGAGCCGCCCGTGGCGACCCGCTCGACGGCCTCGAGAAAGTCCTCCACGTCCGTGACCCGGCTCTTCAGGACATAGCCGATCCCGTGCCCGCCCTCGAGGAGCTCCATCGCATGGTCCACCTCGACGTGCGCCGACAGGACGAGGATCCCCACCTCGGGAAACTCCGCGCGGATCACCCGCGCAGCGTCGAGACCCTCGGTCTCGTGATCGGGCGGCATCCGGATGTCGACGATCACGAGCTCGGGCGCGTGCTCGCGGACGAGCTCGAGCAGCTCGGATGCGTCGCCCGCCTGGCCCACAACCGCGAACCCGGACCCCTCCAGCAGGCGTGCGAGTCCCTCCCTGAGCAGGACGTCGTCGTCCGCGATGGCTATACGGGTCGTGTGCGACTCCATCGAATCGAGACGATTATCCGCGACGCGCACCCGACGATCCTGACGTGAGCGGAGGGCTGACTGGCAGGGTGGTGGTCGCATGCGGCGTCCTACTGGTGATCGTGGGCGCCGCGTTCACGGTCCTGATCATCGCGATCGACGGCATGCGCGACTCGGCCAGGCAGGCCCAGCACTCCCAGGCGGAGCTCACGGCCGCGGGTGCCCTTGAGCGCCTGGTCCTCGACCTCGAGACGGGCCAGCGCGGCTTCGTGATCACCGATAGGGAGCGCTTTCTCGGCCCGTGGAACACCGCGCGAAAGGCGATACCCGGAGCGTCCCGGCGCCTGGTGCGCCTCACCGACGACGCCCGTCAGAGGCGCCGCGCGGTCGGGATCGACCGCGCTGTGGCGTCATACGTCCGGGACTACTCGATCCCCCTTGTGAACGCGGCGCGGCGCGGCGATCCGTCCGCGAGCAGCGTGGCCACAACCGTTGCGGGGAAGCGGCGCGTGGACGCGATTCGCGACCGCTTCGACAGCTTCGTGGCAACCGAGCGCGCACTCGTGGCGCGGCGCCGAGAGGACGCCGACGACGACGCGCAGAGAGCGGTCGTGGTCGCAGGCGCTGGTCTCGCCGGGTCGGTCGTCCTGATCCTGCTCTTCTCGGGGTACATGACGCGGGCGATCGTGTTGCCCATTCGGCGAGCGTCCACCATGGCGGGTCGACTGGCCGGCGGCGATCTCAGCGTGCGGATGCCGGAGACCGGAGCGGCTGAGATCGGCGCGCTCGAGCGAGCATTCAACACCATGGGCAGCTCGCTGGAGGCGAGCCACGCGGAACTCACGGAGTCGCGCGCACGCGTCGTGGCTGCGAGCGACGAGACTCGCCGGCGAATCGAGCGCGATCTGCACGACGGCACGCAACAGCGGCTCGTCTCGCTGGGACTCGAACTCCGGTCGGCGGAGGCGATGGTGCCACCGGAGCTCACCGAGCTGAGGTCGGAGCTGTCGAACACCGCGCAGGGCCTGGCCGGCGCGGTCGAGGAGCTTCAGGAGATCTCGCGCGGGATCCATCCGGCCATCCTGTCCAAGGGCGGGCTCGCGCCGGCGCTCAGAACCCTCGCCCGTCGCTCGGCGATCCCCGTGGAGCTCCAGGTCGACCTCGACCGCCGCCTGCCCGAGCGCATCGAGGCGGCCGCGTACTACGTCGTATCGGAGGCTCTCACCAACGCGGCGAAGCACTCGCACGCGTCTGAGGTCCGAATCGACGTGGAAGGCAGCGACGGAGGGCTCGTGGTCTCGATTCGCGACGACGGCGTGGGAGGCGCAGCGCCCGGCCGGGGTTCGGGGCTGCTGGGTCTGAAGGACCGCGTGAACGCGCTCGGCGGGGAGATCGAGCTCGATAGCCCTAGCGGAGGCGGGACGTCGCTTCGCGTGAGGATCCCGACGGAGAACTGACGGCGCGTCGCGCGGGGTCCCCGCGTCGCCGGCCAGACGGATGACCGAGCGGGTGATGCCGATTAGCGCCCCGATCGCCACCGCGCCCCCCACGACGTCGGCGACCACGCTGTGGAGCAGGACAACGGTACACGCGCCGGCGGCGACGAGGCTGATCGAGAGCAGGATTCTCATGCGTTCCTGAGATTCGACCGCCAGCTGATGAGGGCCATATGAGCGCGTTCATATTGCATTCACCTGGGGCCACGACGGTGAGGGCATGACACGTCGACGCAGCATCCATCTGGGCTCGTCCCTGGCCCTACCTGCGATCGCGCTGGCGGTCGCCGGCTGCGGCGGAAGTTCGAGCAACGCCAACGCGAGCCCATCCGGGACCACCTCCTCCGGGACCACCGTGAACGTCAGAAGCACGAGCCTCGGCAAGATCCTCGTGGACTCGCAGGGCCGCACCCTGTACCTGTTCAAGAAAGACACCGGTCCGAAGAGCACGTGCTTCGGCGCCTGCGCGAGCGCCTGGCCCCCATTCCGGACCAGTGCCGCGCCGAAGGCGGGTAGCGGAGTCACCGCCTCGCTGCTCGGAACGACCACCCGCTCGGACGGGAACGACGAGGTCACCTACAACGGCCACCCGCTCTACTACTACGTGGGCGATCAGAAGGCGGGCGACACGAACGGCCAGGACCTGAACCAGTTCGGCGCCGCATGGTACGTCCTATCCCCCGCGGGCAACCAGATCGGGCACTAGGTCGGTGCCGGCACGACGCACAGCTCGGGGCGTCGGTTCAGCGCTCGTCGCAGCGAGATGAAGGCCGCGCCGCCGACGATCAGGGGCAGCCAGAACAGGATCACGCGGTAGACGATCACCGCGGCGGCCGCAGCCGCTGCCGGGACGCCGTACACGATCAGGGTGCCGATCAGCCCGCCGTCGATGCCTCCGAGTCCGCCCGGCAGCGGCAGCAGTCCGCCGAGCTGTCCGATCAGGTAGCCCATCAGGATCACGGTGATCGGGGGCGAGTAGCCGAAGGCGTGGAACGCCGCCCACAGGACGGCGTTGTCCCAGGCCCAGTAGCCGACCGCGCCCGTGATCACGAGCAGGTTGCGCGAACGAAGTATCTGCACCGCCTCGCCGGTGCCGCCCACGAGCGCGTTGCGCACCTCGCGAACCGCTCGTCGCACGCGCGTGGCACCGGGGTGGGCCGGCCCGGCGACGCCGAGCCGCGGCACCACGAGCACCGCGGCGATCACGAGCAGGGCGCCGATCGCGGGCGCGGCCGTCAGCCAGAGCGACAGGTCGGGTCCGAGCAGACCCACCGCCATCAGCGTGCCGAGCACCGCCACGGCGATGAAGTTCACCGAGCTCTTGATGAGGAAGAACGCCACCGAGCGGCTCGCGATCTGCCGCGCCGGCATGCCGCCCTCGCGCAGGATCCAGGCGCCGAGGGCGAGCCCGGCCGCCCCGCTCGCCGGCACGATAGAGCCGGCTGCGAGCTCCGCCAGGCCGATCTCCCAGCTCGTGCGCCACGGCATGTTCGGGCAGAAGATCGCGCGGAACATGAACACGTACGACACGCACGACAGGGCCTCGAAGGCCACGGCCAGCGCCACCCATTCCGGCTCGGCCTTCTTCAACAGGTCGCGGACCTGACCCAGCCCGGGCGCGAGCAGCAGGACGAGCCCGACCACCACGAGCACCGCGACGATCTGGAGAGTGCGCCGCGCGAGCCTCCTCGGCTCAAACTCGGCCGGCATTTTCACTCCCGCTGTTCTCGGCTCGTCCAGAGCTATCCGAGTTTCGCAGGCCGCCCTGGCGCGCGCCGTTCGCTATCGAGCGAGAAGCCGACCACATCGAGGCGCCGCCCACGCGCCCTTAGCGTGCTATGACGATGGCCTCAGCCACGACCGCGCAGGCTGTCCGCGCCGAATCCGTGCTGTCCCGGGCGCAGCGGGTACAGCATGCGGCGCTGGGCGCGCTCTGGGCGTTCGTCGTGCTGAGCTTCTGGATCTGGTGGCTCGCGCCCGCGCGCCGCGGGGCGCTCGGGCTGTACCTGCCCGCGACCCTCGCTCTGGCCTACCTGACCACGGTCCTTCCAAGCCTCTACTGGCTGTTCGTGGCACAGATGAAGCGCCCCGCCTATATCGCGCCGGAACCCGGTCTCCGCGTGGCCATGGTCACCCTGTGCGTCCCCTCGCACGAGACGTTCGAGGTGATCGCGGGACAGCTTCTGGCGCTCACTCAGGTCTCTTACCCGCACGACAGCTGGGTGCTGGACGAGGGCGCCGACCCGCAGGTCGAAAGGCTCGCCCGCCGCCTCGGGGTGCGGTACTTCACGCGTAACAGCGTGCCTCATTACAACCAGCCGTCGCCCCCGTTCCAGGCCAAGACGAAGGCGGGGAACGTGAATGCGTGGCTCGACCACATCGAGTCCGCGGGCATCGAGTACGACGTGTTCGTGCAGCTCGACATCGATCACCGGCCGCGGCGCGACTACCTCGAGCGCACCCTCGGATACTTCCACGATCCCCGGGTCGCCTGGGTTCAGGCGCCGAGCGTGTACGCCGACCTCGGCCCGTGGACCGCGCGCGGACTCGCCGAGCAGGACCTCCTGTTGCAGGGGCCGCTTCAGATGGGTTTCTATGGGAACAGCCGCACCCCGTTCATCATCGGCTCGCACACGACCTACCGCATGGACGCGGTGCGCGAGATCGGCGGGTTCCAACCGACTCGCGCGGAGGACCACCTCGACACGATCGTGCTCGCCGCGCATGGATACACCGGCGTGTACGTGCCGGAGATCATCGCGCGAGGAGACGGCCCCGCGGACTTCGGCACCTACCTCGGCCAGCAGTTCGCGTGGGCGTATTCGATGGTGCAGATCTTCCTGCGCCACACGCCCCGGCTGGTGCGCCACTACACGCCCGCCCAGGCCCTCCAGTTTCTGATGGCGCAGAGCTGGTACATGCTCTGGTCGCTGTCGCTCGCGACGCTCTGGGTCCTGCCGATGATCGCGCTGCTCAGCGGCCATCCGATCTCCAACACCCCGCTCGGGGAGTTCCTGGTCTACCAGCTCGCCGTCGTTCTGACGTCGTCGCTCATGTGGTGGTGGACGCGGCGCTGGTTCCAGCCCCCGGGGATCGGGTTGTCGTGGCGCGCCGTTGTGCTCGAAGTGGCGCGCTGGCCGATTGTTCTCTGGGCCGTCGCCAACGTGCTGCTGGGCGTCAAGCGGCCGTACATGATCACCCGGAAGGGCAAGCGCGCCGACAGGCTGCCGCCCGGACGCCGGCTGTACGGCCTGTACGCGTCCCTCGCCGCGGCGGGCCTCGCCGCGGCCGACATCTCCGAGCTCGCGGGCCGCGCCGTGACCACGCAGGGCTACGTGGTGCTCGTGCTCTTCAACACGCTCATGCTGATCGCGCTGCTCGTGACCACGCTGTCGCTCGAGTTGCGCGACCTTCGACGCTCGACCGGCGCGCTGCTCCGCGCGCTGCGCCTTCGCGCCTGGACGCTGTGCGTCCTGGCGACCATCCTCGCCGCGGCGGCTGCCTCGTTTGTCCTCGTCCTGCGACCGGTGGAAATGGCGGTGGGATGACCACGGGCCGTCGGGCGGGGACGGCGGTGCCGCTCGCGTTGCTGGTCGCGATCGCCGGGCTGATCGCGCTGCAGCTCACGTGGCCTGGGAATTCATCCTCCCCGCAGCCGTGGCAGCTGCCCAGCAGCCCGCCGCGAGTGAAACTCGGTGTGACCACGGGCGCCCTGGCGCGCGACAGCGCTCGGCAGTGGCAGCCCGCGGACCTTCAGGAGGTCAACTCGTTCGAGCAGGACGCGCGCGCACACGCGGACATCGTCATGTGGTTCGCGGACTGGAAGCACGTGGCGAACTTCGACTCGCCCCAGGCCGCCGAGGTGGCGGCGCGCGGCAGCACACCCGAGATCTCCTGGGAGCCGTGGGACTCGACCCTTCCGCTCGGCACCCCGCAACCCGGCTTCCAGCTCCGCGACATCATCAGCGGCGCGCACGACGCCTATATCGAGCGCTGGGCGCGCCAGGTCGCGGCCTACAGGCGACCACTGCTGCTGCGCTTCGCGCAGGAGATGAACGGCGGGTTGTACCCGTGGGCGGAGTCGACCAACGGCAATCGCCCCGGGGAGTTCGTGGCCGCGTGGCGCCACGTTCACGCGATCTTCGACCAGGCCGGAGCGTCGAATGTGCGCTGGGTGTGGTCGCCGGTGGTCGCCAAGCACATCCCGTCCGGGCAGTACCCCGGCGCGAGCCTGGTGGACGTGGTCGGGGTCTCGGGCTTCGTCGCAGACAGGAGCGTGTTCGGAAGCCCGTACCGGTCCTTCGCCACGGCGTTCGGCCCCTCGCTGGATGCACTCCACACGCTCGCGCCGGACAAGCCGCTCTCGCTCGCGGAGGTCGCGGCCGCCCAGACCGGGGGTGACAAGGCCGCCTGGATCACCGGGATGTTCCAGGAGATCAGGCGCCGTCCCTACGTCAGGTCGGTCGTCTGGTTCAACGTCCGCAAGGAGGCCGACTGGCCGATCGAGAGCTCGCTCAACGCCGAGCGCGCGTTCGCCGCGGGCGTTCGCCTAGTTGCGCGATGAGGTTCCGGTAGGCGGAGAGGGCGGGCTTCGGGCTGTAGTCATCGCGGGTGAGCCCGTAGTGGCTCTCGAAGCTCCGAGCGGCGGTGTCTGCGTCGCGCAGGGCGAACCAGCGGTAATCGCTCACGCCGTACTCGCGGCGTGCCGCAGCCACCGCCCGAACCACTGCCCGCAGCACTGTCCTCTGGGTGGCCTCGCTGCGACCGCGCCCGGTCGGGTAGCCGCTTTCCGAGATGTGCAGCCTCGCGCTCGACAGGCCCGCGCGCGGCAGGAGCTGACGCCGGAGCGTCCGGATGGCGTCGAGGGTTGCCCTCCGCGCGGCGGAGGCCGCGTCGCCGGCGGCCAGGGGCGGTCCCCACGTCCCGGGGTAGGCGTCCAGGCCGACCCAGTCGACTGCATCCGCGAACGCGCTGCCGCCGAGCGCGCGCAGCGACGAGAAGAACGCCGCCTCGGCGGCGCCCCGCTGGTAGGCCCAGTTGAAGCCGATCTGCAGGTCCGCCCGGCCGCTGCGCCGGGCCTCCCGCTTCGCCGCGATCACGCCTCGCACGAGCGCATTGCGCGCGCCCGGATAGGCGCCGTCTGCCGCGTTCGGCGCACCAGCGACGTTGGCCTCGTTGGTGACCTGTAGATGCGCAACACCGTGATTGGAGGCGAGCTGGCGCACCCGCGCGCGCACGAAGTCCGTGAACCCCGGCGCATCACCGGCGGGGTCGTCCGGGCGGTAGGCGAGCACCAGCTCGACCCGGAAGTGGTGGGCGGTGTAGTCGGCGATCTGCGCGGCCAGCCACGGAGGCACGGCTGCAGCGTCTGACGGTCTCGTGTAGGAGTCGTAGAGGTGCAGCACGAACGGCCGCGAGGCGCTGCCTCGCAGCCGCCGAAGCGCCCGCCGGCGCGGCTCGGGCAGCTCGGGCCGGACCTGCCCCGAGGGCCCGACGGTCCCGGCAGCACCACCGGGATAGATGCCGAAGACGAGCGGCGCCGTCAGCTGCGGGACGTCGTGACGCCGAGTCTCAGCGGACTGCACCGAGGTCAGGCCGACGGCCAGCATGGCGATGGCGGACCCGATGTAGAGGACGGCGGATTGCGGGCGCATGCGGGCCGCGCACCCTTTCATGAAAGCCGGTGCGAGGTGATACTGCCGGAGAGAATGCCTGGCAAAGTGATCGTCATCGGTGGGGGCGTTGCCGGCATGAGCGCCGCCCACGAGCTCGCAGTGCGTGACGACTTCGACGTCGTCGTGTACGAGCTGCGGTCGATTCCCGGTGGGAAGGCGCGCAGCATGCTGGCGAAGCCGGGCACGGACGGGCGCGGGCCGCTGCCGGGCGAGCATGGGTTCCGCTTCTTCCCGGGCTTCTACCGGCACGTGACCCACACGATGAGCCGGATTCCGTACCCCGGGCAGCCGTACGGGGTGCTGGACAACCTCGTGACGGCCACGGAGGTACAGCTCGCCAGGGAGGGCGGCATGAACGAGCTGGTCACACCGGCTCACTTCCCCGTGACCACCAGCGACTGGCAGGCCACGCTGCGGTTCGCGGCCGAGTACGCGGTGAACGTCGGGATACCGCTCGTCGAGCAGGCCTACTTCGTGAGCCGCCTCAGCGACCTGCTCTCCGCGTGCGAGGAGCGGCGCTTCGAGCAGTACGAGAACCAGAGCTGGTGGGAGTTCTCGGGCGCCGAGCAGCGCTCGGCGGGCTACCGGAAGTTCCTCGCCGACGGGCTCACGCGCTCGCTCGTTGCCGCGCGCGCCGAGGAGATGAGCGCGCGCACCGGCGGCTACATCCTGCTTCAGCTGCTTCAGGACATGGCCAAGCCGCGCGGGCAGGTGGACCGCGTGCTGAAGGGCCCGACGAACGAGATGTGGATCGACCCCTGGCTCCGCGAGCTGGAGCGGCTCGGCGTGGACTACCGGCTCTCGCACAGGGTCGAGGCGATCGCCAGCCGCGGCGATCGCGTCACGGGGATCTCGGGCCACGCGCAGACGCCCGCGGGCGAGCCCGGCCCGTCGTTCGAGGACGATGCCGACTACTACATCGCCGCGGTCCCGGTCGAGGTCCTGCGCGAGGAGATCGCGATGGGCGAGCTCAAGCGATCGAGCCCCGCGCTGGCCGCGCTCGAGCGGCTCGTCGTGCGCTGGATGAACGGGATCATGTTCTATCTGAAGCAGGACGTGCCGCTGATCCACGGGCACTCGATCTACATGGACTCCCCGTGGGCGCTCACGTCCATCTCCCAGCGGCAGTTCTGGCCGAGCATCAACCTGCGCGGCCTCGGCGATGGATCCGTGGGGGGATCCTGTCCGTCGACATCTCGGACTGGGACCAGCCGGGTGAGCACAGCGCACGGGGAAAGCCGGCTCGCAGGTGCACACAGGACGAGGTCGCCGCCGAGGTGTGGGCCCAGCTGAAGGCGGCGCTGAACGACCGCAGCGAGGTGCTTTCGGACTCGAACCTGGCCGGCTGGTTCCTCGACCCGGCCATCGTCCCCCCGAACCCGACGGAGGCGATGAACCTCGAGCCCCTGCTCGTGAACACCGCGGGGTCATGGGCCAGCCGCCCCGAGCCCGGCCTCCCGGAGGTCGACAACCTCTTCCTCGCCTCCGACTACGTCCGCACCTTCACCGACCTCGCGACGATGGAGGGCGCGAACGAGGCGGCCCGAAGAGCCGTGAACGCGATCCTCGACGCGTCGGGATCGGACAGCGAGCGCTGCGACGTCTGGCCTCTGTCCGAACCGGGCGGCCTCCCCTTCAAGGCCGCAAGGGCCGCCGATCGAATCATCTACAGGACCTTCGGACCGCGGCGCGGCCCACCGCCGACGGCGCGGCTGCTCAAGCGGGCGCCGGGCTAGCGCCATCATGCACTGAGGGGTCCCGGGCAGGGGCGATTTCCTTCGACCGTCCTGCCTAATGGGTGTATACGACCCCCTAGTTAGGACGGTCGATCTATTCGGTGCGCTCTGGCGGGAGCTGGAGGCGCTCGACCGGTGTTACGTTCCGACATCGGGCACCCGCCCCTCAGGCGATCGGAACCGGTTGAACCCCGCATGCGGACGGTGAACGATCACGTCGCCAGAGCCGAGCACGCGCAGCTTGTCACGTAGCTGTGCGAGCGCCTTATCGCTGGGCTCTCCGTAGATGTGAATCGATGACAGCGTGAGCAGGTCGGCGAACTTTCCGAAGCGAGGCCCGGCCACGTCCATGTGGTAGTCGAGCGAGGTGGAATCAGGATGCACGTGCACGACTGTCATCTGCCTGCCGTCCTCGCTGAAGTAGGCGGCGTATGAGATCAGCTGGGGCTCGTTCTCCTCGATGAAGTCAGCCAGCGACCGGATCGCGTCCCTCAGCTGCTCGAGTGCCCCCTCACGCACCTCAGAGCAATCGACATAGACGAGCGGCTGAGACATATCTACTCCGGCAGCCCGGAGGCTTCGAGGGCTTCCGACTGGCTCCTATAGAGCTTCACGTGGACGGCCAACCCGTCCCTGAACGTGCTGACCCATGCGAACTTCCCGAACGGGACCTCGATGCCCGTGGACCGCCCCCGCATTAGAACTGTCGAGCTTCGTCGGCGCCGCGACATACCCCGTTGATGTCCAACACGGTCCCGTCGGTGGCGTCGAACTCGACCTGCGGATCCCAGATCTCGGCCATGGTCGAGATCGTCGCGTCCGGAGTCGAACCGGCGGCGAGCTGAGCGAGCATGGCCTCTAGGTTTGCGCGCCAGATCTCAACGTCTTGGTGCGACATGGCCAGCGCAGTATCTCGCCCACGGCGGCTGGCGAGACACCGGGTCGCCCTGTCCCTGCTGGCCAATCGCGTGGAGAGCCTAGCGCCGGATCTTGACCTCGTAGGCACGCGAGGTGCGTGCGAGCGCGGCGTTACCTTCGAAGCGCAGCGTCAGACCGAGCTTGCGCGCCTGCTTCACTCGCTTGCGGCTCAGGACCGCGAGCCCGTCAAAGCGGCAGGACCTGCTCAGCGGGAGCGACTCACGGGCGATCCGCTTGTTGCCGCGGCGCACCGTCGCCACGACTTTGCCGCGGCAGCCCAGCGCGGCGCTGACGCCGGCGGGCCGCCGGAGGTTGCCTGCAATCGTGATGCGCACGCGGCCGCGGCTGATCCGCTCCGCCGTGGCGGCCGTGCGGGGCAGGCTGCCCGCGGGCTTGGGAGCTTCGGGGCCGATCGTCGCGACGCGAACCTCGGCCATCGGGCCGGAGCTGCCCGTTTCCCAGGCGACGACGCCGAGATGGTCGGGCGCCACCGCGGCGCGCAACGAGCCCAGCGCCACCCCGCCGGTCTGGATCAGCACGGTGCCCGAGCGCCACGTCGCGCCGTCGTCGGAGGTCGCGTGGATGAGGTGCAGACCATCCGCGGCGCCCTGCGGGAAGACCGCGTGCAGACGTCCTGCGGCGTCCTGGGTGATGTGGTCCTGCGCGTCGTCGCCGCTGGCCGCGAGCCTCACACCGGGGCTGAACGCGGTCCCGTTGTAGCGCCGCACTTCAAGCGCTCCCGCCTCTGTACCCGCAAGCAGGAACAGACCGGACGGACCACCTGCCAAGCGCGGGTAGTCGCCGTAGCCCAGGTTCACCGGCGGGGTCCAGTTGGCCTCGTCGTTGAGGCTCCCCGAGCCGTCGTAGCGGCGGAACTGCGACTGACTGTCACCCGCGGAGAAGACGGTCAGCGGGGTGCCGGCGTCGACGAGCCCGACGCTGCCGTTGTACGGGTGATCGATCGACAGGAGCGCGTCGTCTATCCCTGCACTCCCGCCGCCAAGCGGCATGCTCTGGAAGAACAGCCCCGCCGTCACGGCGTTGGTCGCCGCGGAGATCGTGTCGCCGGGGCCGTGCACCGCCTCATCGAACGGGATCGCGCCGATCCGCACTCCGGCGCCGAACGAGTCACCGCGGTCGCTCGAGACGAACTCGTAGACCCCGGGCTCCGCCCCATAGCGGTATTGCGCGATCCGCACCGCGCTGCCGCTCACGGTCACGAACGGCCGCGACAGCGAATCCTGGGACGCCGCGATCTGTCCCCGCTGCGCGCAGGCGCTCGCCCCGCGCGGGAGCCGGCAGAACTGCAGCGAGCTCAGCGTGCTCTCGCCGCCGTACCAGGCGATGTACGCCGTCCCCGCCGCGTCGACGGCGACGCCGGGCTTGTGGCCTGTGCCGATTGTCAGCGGCGAGACAGCGCGGGCGGCGGCGGGCAGCGCGAGGGCGACGAGCAGCGCACCGCCTGCCAGCAGGTGCGCGGTCAGGCGGTGCCGCAAGAGGCTCTCCCAGAGTCGATGCGCAACCCTACCCGCCGCGCCTGGCCCGCGCACGAATATCCGCCGAGCCACCCCAGCCATGCGGACCGCGCTCCCGCTCGCGGACGGATGCGGGCGTCCAGAGCGGCTCCCCAGCAGGCTCTCGCTCGGGACGAGGTGCAGCAGCGCCGCGCACTCGCAAGCAGAGTGCTGCTTCCCCATGAGGCTGTCGCATAAACCGCCTGCTGAGGGGTCTTTTCGTCCGTGCCGACCGGAGGATTTGTCGTTCCCGAGCGGTGAGGTGCGCGGTGGCCCAGAACTTCCTGCCTTGTGATCGCGAGCAGGAGCTGTTGTTGCCGCCGAGCTTGCGCGAGTGGCTGGCGGAGGATCATCTGGCCTGGTTCGTGCTCGACGCGGTGGCGGAGCTGGATCTCGAGCCTTTCTATGCCTCATATCGTCGCGACGGCTGGGGTGCCGCGGCGCATGACCCGGAGATGATGGTTGCGCTGTTGGTCTACGCCTACGCGATCGGGGAGCGCTCCGCACGGGGGATCGAGCGGCGCTGCCGCGAGGACGTCGCGTTCCGGGTGATCACCGCCAACCAGGTACCCGATCACGCGACTGTGGCGCGCTTCCGGGTCCGCCACGAGGCGGCGCTGGGAGAGCTGTTCGGTCAGGTCCTCGGCCTGTGCGCCGATGCCGGGCTGGTCTCGGTCGGGGTCGTCGCGGTCGACGGCAGCAAGTTCGCCGCGTCGGCCTCCGACAACGCGGTCCGCAGCTACGAGCAGATCGCCGCCGAGATCATCGAGGAGGCCGGCCGGATCGACGCGGCCGAGGACGAGCTGCACGGGCCCGCCCGCGGTGACGAGCTGCCCGAGCACCTGGCTAAGCCGGAGGGGCGGCGCGCCTGGCTGCGCGAGGCTAAGCAGCGCCTCGAGCGCGAGCGGGCGGAGCGGGCCGAGCCGGTCCCGCGCGGCCGCGCGCAGCGGCTGCGGGTCTGCCAGCGCCGGCTCGTCGAGGACTGGCGCGCGGAGCGCTTCGCGAACCGCGACTACGAGGCCCACTGGGAGCGCGGCGTGCTCGAGCGCGGCCGCAAGCAGATGGGCTCGGGGCCGCGACCCCACAGCTCCGCCCGAACGTCCCGACGGGAAGCTCAACACGACAGACCCGGACGCCAGGCGGATGAAGCTGGGCCGCGCCTTCATCCCGGCCTACAACGCCCAGGCGGTCACGACCGAGCAGCAGATCGTGATCGCCGCCGAGCTCACGACCGAGGGCGTCGACTTCGAACAGCTCGAGCCGATGATCGCCATGCGGCACTCTCCGGACGTGCGCCCACTAGGGTCGCTTCGCGCGAATTCCGCAAGCGGCGTCGCAGCACTTGAGACGCCTGCTTCTCGTCCGCTGCGAGCACGTCATCGAGTTCGCCCGAAGTGCACGCTTCCTTCCAAGAGCAACCTTGTGACCGTCACTCGGCCACGGTGTCGCCGTGGCGATGGGCTACCTTCCACTCGCCGCCCTCGCGCCGGTACACCTGCGTGGCCCGCAAGGTGTAACTGCGCGGCTGACCGTCGACGGAGGCCGACGTGTGCTCAAGGCCGGCGGTATAGGCCATGTCGCCCACCACGTCATACGCCTGCAGTTCGAATGCGTACGACGTGCAGTCGGAGAAGCTCCTCCCGAGGGAAGTGAAGAGTTCGTCGAGCTCATGCTGCCCATGCGCGTTGCGCCACGCACCCAGGACGCTCACAGGCTCGTTACGGGACCAGAGCGCCCGGCGTGGGCCCGCGTCGCCGTTGTGCAGGGCGAGCTCCGCTTCGTACAGGGTGGTCTTGACCCAGGCTAGGAAGTCGTCGCGGTCCGTCATGCCACAGCAGGCTCCTGGTCCAGCGCTTTCGCGCCTCGTGACAACTGGAGCATAAGCGCAAGACAACCGTTCGCCGCCTGCCGACCCCGGCCCGCTTGCGCTATCTGAAAACGCGGGCGCCCAGGGTTCTCGCAGTCTGTCTGCACCGCGCGGGTTGCTCTAGCTGCCCCTCACGGTTACGGTCGGCCGCACTGATCGTCGGGCGGAGGAGGTTCTCATGGGCGTGTTTGTCCTTCTGGAGATGGATGGCTCGACCGAGGCCGTGCTCGCGGCGGCAGTCGACCTCGAAGCTCGTCGTCCGACGTCCGCCAAGCTGGCGCAAGTCGTCGCGCCCACCGAGAGCGGTGTTGTCGTGGCTACGTTCTGGGAATCTGCCGAGGTGCGAGACGCTTACCAGTCAGAGCCGGAGCACCGCGAGGCGCTGCAGGCGAGCGGCCTGCTCGACTCGGTGACGGAGATGCGATCCCGCGTCTTTGAAGATGCGGAGCTGAAGTTGGCCTAGCGGTCGCCGCGCTCGCAGAAAGGCGTTGTACCAATCGCTCACTTCTCGCGCAGCGGCGCTGCTGCCCTCGAACCGGCGGCAGAGGCTCATAGCCGTGAACACTCGAAACGACCGGGGAGCGAGTGCTGCAATGCTGACCCAAAGGTGCTCGCCTCATGTTGCGCGGCTCCGAGGCTTTGGGGTAACACAAGGAGGATGCTGGGACCGTGGTCGCTGTGGCTGCTAATCGCGGCGGCCTTCGCCTCCGGGGTTGACGTCGCGGTTATGCCGCCTCGGGACGCTAAGGCTCCGCGGTCCGCTGGACGCACAGGTCGCGAGGTCTTGTGCGGACCGTGATCGTCGGTCACGATATGGCGTCTAGACGAGTTCGGTCTGGGCTCATCACGGACACGAAGGAGACGGTTGATGAGCGTCGAGCAGCGTGACGTGCGGACCACCTGCCCGCGGGACTGCTATGACGCGTGCGGCGCGCTGGTGCGCGTGAGGGATGGCCGAATCGCGCACGTCCGCGGTGATCCCGACCATCCGGTCAGTCGGGGCAAGTTGTGCCGAAAGTGCACGCTGGCCTACAACGACGTTTTTCTCGATCCGGCCGCGCGTCTGACCGTGCCGCTTGTGCGCAGCGGGCCGAAGGGAGCCGGCAGCTTCGACGCGGTGAGCTGGCAGGAGGCGCTGGAGTTGGTGGCCGGGCGGCTTGGCGAGGTCGCTCGCGATTACGGCGGCGAGGCGATCACCTACGCGCACTACACGGGCACGTTCTCGCTGCTGGCGTACTTCTTTCCCATCCGGCTGATGCGTCGTCTCGGCGCGACGGAGGTGGCGCCGGACTCGATCTGCAACGACGCCGGCCACACTGCGCTCACGTACCTGTATGGGACGTCGCTCGAGGGTTTCGATCCGCGCGCTGCGGCGGATGCCGACTGTGTCTTGGTCTGGGGCGCCAACCCGTCAGCATCCGCGCCGCACCAGCACGATCATTGGCTGCCCGAGGCCCCGGGCGCGGTGGTTGTGGTGGACCCGGTGCGCACGGAGACGGCGGCGAACGCCGACCTGCACCTGCAGCCATTCCCCGGCACCGATGCGGCCCTCGCTTTCGGCCTGATGCACGTGCTGGCGCGCGACGGCGTCACCGACGAAGAGTTCCTCGTCGAGCACGCGCTCGGCTGGCCACAACTGCGCGACGTGGCGGTGGAGTGCACGCCCGCGCGGACGCAGGCGCAGACGGGCGTGCCGGCCGCCGATATCGAGCGGGCCGCGCACCTGTACGGGGCTGGCCCGTCGCTTTTGTGGATCGGCCAGGGCCTGCAGCGCCAAGCGACGGGCGGCAACGTCGTGCGCGCGGTGGCGGCGCTGCCGGCCATCACCGGCAATCTCGGCCGCCCGGGGGCGGGCTTCCTCTACCTGAACGGATCCGCCAACCGCGGGGTCGACGAGGATGACCTCAGCGGCGCGCGGATCTACCCCGACGTGCCAGCGCCGGTGTCGCACATGGTTTTCGCCGCACATCTGGAGGACGCCCGGCGATCGCGCGCTCTGGTGTGCTGGAACATCAACCCGGCGGCCTCGTGCCCTGAGCAGGGCCGGGTGCGCCGGGCGCTCGAGCGCGAGGACCTATTCACGGTCGTCGCGGACGTGTTTCCAACCGACACTGTCGACCTGGCCGACGTCGTCTTGCCCGCCGCGAGCTGGCTCGAGTTCGACGACCTCGTCGTGCCCTACTTCCACCGGGCGCTGGCCGCCCAGGTGAAGGCGGTCGACCCGCCCGGGGAAGCACTGCCCAACAGCGAGATCTTCCGCCGAATGGCGGCGGCGCTCGGGCTGGACGACCCGATGCTGCACGAGTCCGACGCCGACATCATCGCCCGCGTGCTCGCCGGCTCGGAGACCGGACTGGACTTCGCACAGCTTGCCGAGCGCGGGACGGTTTGGGTCCCTCCTGAAGGTGCCGTGGTTCAGTTCGCGGACCTGCGGTTTCCGACCCCCAGCGGCCGCGTCGAGCTCGCGTCGGAGGCAGCGGAAGGCGACGGTCACGGACTCCTGCCCCGACCGCACGCCGACGAGCGGCCCGCACCAGGTCGGCTGCGCCTGCTCTCTCCGGCATCGCCCTGGGCGCTGAACACAAGTTTCTCCAACGATCCAAAGGTCATCCGCCGCGGCGGGCCGCTGACGCTCGGCCTCGGCGCCGAAGACGCCGCCGCCCTGGGCCTGTCCGAGGGCGACCTCGTGCGCGTGAGCAGTGATGCAGGCAGCCTCGTCGTGCCGGTGCACATCACCGACACGCTGCCTGCCGGTGTGGCGTTCATGCCGAAGGGCCGCTGGCCCAAGCTGGAGCGCGACGGAGCGAACGTCAACGCCCTTACTCTGGCCCGACCCAGCGACATGGGAGCGAGCACCACCGTGCACGGACTAGAGGTCTCCGTCACCCCGGTCCGACAGCCCGCGCCGTCGTGAAGCGTTTGCAGCGGTTTCATGCGAACCGCTGCAAAGCTGTGAAAGCGGACGACGGGCCTCGAACCCGCGACCTTCGGCTTGGGAAGCCGACGCTCTACCAACTGAGCTACGTCCGCGCGGGCGGTCCCTGGGGACCGCTCGGGGGCGGATTCTAGCCGCGGAGCGGCCGCGAGCCGGCCGCGTGCCGGGGCGCGGCGGGGGTCCATCGATGGTTCTGCACGGCCATGCGCCGAGCCCTCTCCCCCGTTCCGATCGCCGTTATCTGCGTCCTTCTGGGACTGGTTGCGCTGCTCGCGTACGGGCTGGCGTCGAACGAGCCTGACCGTGGTGTCGAGGAGGCGCTCGGGCGGGGCGATACCGAGGCGGCGCCGGATCTCGAGCTGCCGAGGCTGGGTGGCGAGGAGAACGGGTCGCTCGCGGATTACCGCGGCAAGGTGGTGGTGTTGAACTTCTGGGCCTCGTGGTGCAAGCCGTGTCGGGCCGAGTCGCCACTGCTCGAGCGCTGGCATCAGCGCATGCTGGCCAAGGACGGCACCGTGCTCGGGGTGGACATGCTGGACATCACCGAGGACGCCCAGGACTTCATCGCCAAGTACGGGCTGACGTACCCGATGCTGAAGGACAAGGACGGCCACGGGATCGAGACGTTCGGCGTGGTCCAGTACCCAGAGACGTTCGTGATCGACCGGCAGGGCCAGATCACCGCGGTGCGGCGCGGGCCGGTGGACGAGCAGTTCATGCGCACCGAGGTTGGGCCGCTGCTGTGAGAAGGGTCGCGCTGATAGCGGTCCTGGCGCTGGCGGCATTCCCGGCCGTCGCGCTCGCGCAGGACTGCCCGCAGACAACACTCGCCGATATCGAAGACGAGGTGATGTGCCCGGTGTGCGGCACGCCGCTCGGCCTGGCAAGCGAGGCGCCGCAGGCCCAGCGCGAGCGCGCCTACATCGAGCGCCTGATCGCTGACTGCAAGTCGAAGGACGAGGTCAAGCAGGCGCTGGTGGCCGAGTTCGGTGACAGCGTGCTCGCCCTCCCCGGCGACCAGGGCGACGACAGCCTCGGCGACGTGCTCGTGTACGTGGTTCCCGCGCTCGGCATCCTGCTGGCCGCCGGCGGGATCGCGTTCGCCGTGGTGCGCTGGCGGCGCCGCGGCGGCGGACCCGGCGGTCGCCGCGGCGCGGCCGTGGCCGGCGCCGACGGCTCCCGGCTCGAGGACGACATGGAGCGCTACGAGCTGTGATCGCCGCGGACTCGGTCGACGCCACGGTGTTCGCCGCCTTCGCGGTCGGCTTCATCTCGTTCGTCTCCCCCTGCGTGCTGCCACTCGTGCCGGGCTACCTGTCCACGATCTCCGGCGTCTCCTTCGCGGACATCCAGGAGGGCCGCGGGCGCCGCGAGGTGCTCGGGCCGGCGCTGCTCTTCTGCCTCGCCTTCACCGTGATGTTCGTGGCGCTCGGCATGACCGCCACCGGGCTCGGCCAGACCCTCCAGGACCACCGCGCCGTGCTGCGCCAGATCTCAGGCGTGGTGATCGCGCTGCTGGGCGTGCTGTTCATCGCCACCCTGTTCGTGCCGAAGCTGAATCGCGAGTGGCGCCCCGAGGAGCTGATGCGGCGCGCCCACACCGGCGGGCCGATCATCGCCGGCCTGGCGTTCGCCGTGGCCTGGCTCCCCTGCACGGGCCCCACGCTCGGCGCGATCCTCACCGCGGCCTCGAGCGAGTCGACCGTCGGCAAGGGCGGCGTGCTGCTCGCCTTCTACGCGCTCGGCCTGGCGGTGCCGTTCATCCTCAGCGCGCTGGCATTCTCGACCTTCTCGGGCGTCTTCAAGTTCTTCCGCAACCACTACTCGGCCATCACGCTGGTGTCGGGCGTGATCCTGATCGTGATGGGCGTGCTGCTCTACACGAACGAGCTCACGCGGCTGAACGCCGAGGCGCTGAGCCTGATGGACGACCTGAACGTGAACTTCTTCAGCGAGCTGTAGCTCGCCTCAGGAACGGCACGACCGACTTCAGGAAGTGGTTCCTGGACGGAGCCGCCGTCACCGGGTCCAGGTGGCTCGTCGCACGATCGTCGACGATCGTGGCCCCCTCGATCCGCGAGCGCCGCACGAGCCGCCTGGCGCCGCGCGCGACGCGGCCGTCGGTCAGCTCGGTGCTGAAGGCGTACAGCGGCAGGTCGATCTCGCTGCCGTGCAGGAGCCGCAGGCCGAGGTAGCGGGCCGCCGGCGTCTGCCGCATCGGGCTCGCGGCGTCGAAGTCGAGCAGCAGCCGGCGCGGGTAGTACCACTCGGTCGCGTTCGGGTCGTCCGCCGCGAAGGCGCGCGCGAAGCGCTGAATCGGCGTCAGCTCGCCGTCGACCCAGCCGCGCGGGTCGCCGCTGTCGGCCAGCCGCCCGGCGCGGATGTGGATCAGCGAGAGCGCGGCCGGCGACGTGCTCGCGTCGAAGGCAAACCCGAGCTGGGCCTCGTTCGTGACCGGGAACGGCGGCTTGAGGAAGTCCGGCAGCGGCGGGTACTGCTGGAGCACCGACGGCTCGTCGGGGCGCTTGCTGGCCCAGAGCGCGCCCACCTGGGCGAAGATGCCGTTGATCTCGGGGAGGCCCGTGCCGAGCAGGTCGAGGAAGACCCTGCCAGTGCGGATGTCAGCCAGCTCGCGCTTCGCCCGGGTGAGGTCGGCGGACGCGAAGCTGCCGAGCAGCCCGCCGTCGATCAGCACGAGGCCGTCGAGGTCGCGGTAGCCGGGGCGCCCGCCGAAGTCCCAGGCCGCGTACGCCACGGCGGTGGAGGCGCCCGCCGAGTGGCCACCGAGGATCACTCTGCGCCCACCTGCATGCGCCCGCTGGATGACGCTGCGCAGGTCCGTGAGCTGGAGCTTCAGGCCCCAGTCGGCCACGAACCTGGCGTCCTCGCCCGCCACCCGCCTGTACTGGAAGCCGAGGTAGTAGTCCTGCGCACGCTGAGGGTCGCCGCTCGCGAAGACCGAGGTGTCCTCGAACGCCTGCTCGCGCCGGTCGACGATCCACACCTGCGTGCGCGGCACCCGCCTCACGATGTCGCGAGCCACCGGCGTGATGCTGCCCGCGCCGCCGTTCGTACCGGGCACGAGCACGAGCACGTTGTCTGCGCCCGCCGGCCCGAGCTGCTGCACGAAGACGCGGTCGTACTTCGCCGGACCGGGCCCGGGCGGGACCCCCATCGGCACATAGCGGTCGAGCGCCGCGGCGGGTGCCGCGAGCGCGAGCGTCAGCCCGACGGAGAGAGCAAGAGCGCGCCTGAGCATCGGCGCACCCTACATGTGGTCCGGCGCTTCGACCCCGAGCAGGTCGAGCGACTGCGCCAGCACGCGCTTCGTGAGCACCGCGATCGCGATCCGCACGTCCTCGTCGCCGCCCTCCTCGGCGGCTCCCACCACGCGGCAGTCGCGGTAGAACGCCGAGAAGTCCTGCGCCGTCTCGGTCGCGTAGGTGGTGATCCGGTGCGGGGCGCGCCGCTCCGCCGCGTCGCGGACCTCGGCCGGCAGCTCGAGCAGGCGCTTCACGAGCGCCCGCGCGGAGGGATGGAAGCTCTCCGAGCTGGCCCGGAGGTCCGCCGCCAGCGCCTGCTCCACCCGCTCCTCCCCCGCCTTGCGCAGGATCGACGCGATGCGCGCGTGCGCGTACTGCACGTAGTAGACGGGGTTGTCCTGCGACTGGCTGCGCGCGAGCTCCAGGTCGAGGTCGAGCGTGGTGTCGTGGCTTCGGGAGGAGAGGAACCAGCGCGCGGCGTCCACCCCGATGTCGTCGAGCAGGTCGTCGAGAGTCTCGATCGTGCCCGCGCGCTTCGACATCTTCACGCGCTCGCCGTGCTCGGTGAGGTTCACCAGCTGCATCAGGATGACCTCGAACGCTTCGGGCTCGCCCCCGAGCGCCTGCCAGGCCGCCCGCATCCGCGCGACGTGGCCGTGGTGGTCCGCGCCCCAGATGTCGATCGCCCGGTCGTACTCGCGGCCGACCTTGTGCAGGTGGTACGCGATGTCCGAGGCGAAGTAGGTCCACTGGCCGTTCGAGCGGCGCAGCACGCTGTCCTTGTCGGTGCCGTACGCGGTCGTGCGCAGCCAGAGCGCGCCGTCGTGCTCGTAGGTGTCGAGCCGCTCGAGCGCGGCCTCGATCGCGCCGGCCTCGTGGAGAGTGCGCTCTGAGAAGAAGTCGTCCATCCGCACGCGGAAGCGCTCCAGCGAGGCGCGCACTCCATCCAGCATCAACTCGATGGCCCGCCGCGCGAGCTCGTCCGGATCGGCCTCGGCCGCGCCCTCGACGCGCTCGGCGAGCTCGCTCACGTAGTCGCCCTGATAGCCGTCCTCGGGTGGCTCCTCGCCGCGAGCGCGTGCCTGGATCGACTCGCCGAAGCGGCGCACCTGGCTGCCCGCGTCGTTCACGTAGAACTCGCGCTCGACCCGGTTCCCGGCCCGCTCGAGGATGCGCGCCAGGGCATCGCCGTACGCCGCGTGCCGCGCCGAGGCGATCGTGACCGGCCCGGTCGGATTGGCGCTCACGAACTCGAGATTCACGTGCTCGCCGCCGGCGCCGGCACCGTAGTCCTCGCCCGCCTCGAGCATCGTCGCGAGCGTGTCCAGGTACCAGCTGTCCGCCATGAACAGGTTGAGGAAGCCGGGACCGGCGATCTCCACCCGCTCGACGGTCTCGCCCAGCCGCTCGCCGAGCCGCTCGCCGAGCTTCTCGGCGATCTCGCGCGGCGCCTCGCCCATGGTCGGCGCCAGCAGCATCGCCGCGTTCGTCGAGTAGTCGCCGAAGTCCGCCCTCGGCGGGCGGTCGAGCTTGAGGCCGGCGCGGCGGCCGTTGCCCGCGAGGTCGGCGGCGGTCTCCTCGACGGCGGCGGTCAGCTGGGCGACGGGATCCATACCCCTACTAATAGTGATATGGCTCGCGAGCGAGGATCTTGTGAGCCCGGTAGAGCTGCTCGAGCATTACCACCCGGGCGAGCTGGTGCGGCAGCGTGATGCGGCCCAGCGACAGCCTCGTGTCGCAGCTTTCGAGGTCGAGCCCGCGCGGGCCGCCGATCACGAAGCAGAGGTCGCGGCCCTCCTGGCGGCGCTCCTCCAGCCATTCGCTGAGCTCGATCGAGTCGAACTCCCGGCCGTCGCTTGCAAGCAGGACCAGATGCGCCCGCTCGGGAATGCGGGGCGGCACCTTCTCGTCCTCGCGAACCTCGATTAGCTCAACGCGCGCGAGGCCCGCGAGAAGCTTGCGGTAGTGCTCCACGTCGTCCTGGAAGGGCGGCCGCAGGCGCCCCACCGCAATCACCGAGATCCGCATGGGCGGGTGCGATACTACGCGCGTGCCCGAGGACGGCGAGCGCCACTTCAACATTCACACCGACCCCGAGACGATGGCGGGCCACTACGCGAACTTCGCCAACGTCTCGCATTCGGACTACGAGTTCACGATCACCTTCGCGCGCGTGGACCACGAGGTCGAGGAGGGCGAGGTGCCCGGGGTGGTCGTCTCGCGGGTGAACCTCTCGCCTCGCTTCATGCGCGAGCTGATCGACGCGATGGAGGACAACTTCTCCAAGTGGCAGACTCGCGAGGGCATCCGCGAGCTGCCCGAGTTCGGCGACCGCGAGCAGCCGGACTAGCCGGTCGCCACGGGCTCCCGCTCGACGATCCGCTCGACCGTGTCGGCCGGCTCGTTCTGCCGCTGTGACAGCAGGATGAACGGCAGCGCGAGCGTCGAGACCGCGGCGCCGAGCACGTACGAGGTGCCGTAGCCCCACAGGTCGGCGGCGCGGCCGAGCGGCGGCTGGATCACCACGCCGCCGGTGGAGCCGAGCAGCGAGTCGAACGACAGGATCGTGGCGCGCTGCTCCGACGGGATCAGCCCGTTCAGGTACGCGCGCCGGATCGGGGTGGCGGCGGACGACAGCAGGCCCCACAGGACGATCATCCCGAGCACGACCCAGAAGTGCTGGAGCAGGCCCATGAGCGCGAGCGCGACGATCCCCGCGGCCTCCGCGGCGAGCAGCGCGGAGGTCCGGCGCCGGAACAGCCTGCGAACCCACGGCGCCGCTATGCCGCCGGCGATCTGAGCGCCGGCCACGATCGCGGCCACGAGCCCAGCGATCCCGTACGCCTCGGGGTGCCCTGAGAGCTCGAGCAGGTAGGGCTGCAGGGCGTAGAAGGCGTAGAAGCCGACCCCCGCCGCGAACGGCGAGGACAGCATGATCCACTTCACCGAGGGCACGCGCCAGCCGTGGTCTATCGAGGCGCTGGCGATTGCGGCCATCTCGGTGGTGAGCCGCCCGCCCCGCCGTGGGGTGAAGCCGACATCTTTCATGACGGCGAACGCGACGGCGAACATCACGACGAGCACGGCCCCCCGCAGCACGAACGGCACGCCGAGCGAGGTGACCTGCGCCACGTAGCCACCGATCACGGAGCCGGTGAGCATGGCCGCCCCGCTCACGACCTGGCCCTTCGCGAAGACCGAGTCGAGGCTCCCGGTGAAGCCGGTGGCGTGAAGGGCATCGACGAGCCACGCCTCCACGGCGCCGGAGAAGAAGGTGAAGCCGAGGCCGAGCAGCATCGAGACCACGGCCCACTCCCAGAACGGCGCGTGCACTTCCCAGAGCAGGACGTAGAGCAGCGTCGTGATCGTGAGCGTGACCGTGCCGAGGAGGTACGACGCCCGCCGCCCAACGGTGTCGGCGACGATGCCGGTGGGCACCTCGAAGACGACCATGCCGGCCGTGAAGAACGCGTTCGCAGCGAACGCCTCCAGGTTCGACAGCCCGGCGTCGAGCAGGAAGATCGTGTTGATGCCCCAGATGAACGAGGCCGCCAGCGTGTTGCCGAGCAGCAGCACGAGGTAGATCCGCTGGATTGAAGCCGGCGTGGACACGCCGCTCCTACATTAAGCGCGCAGGTAGTGAGCGCAGACGGCCACGGCGGCCTCGACGCTTGGCCAGTGGAGGTTCTCCGGGGTGTCCGAGGGCCAGTGGTAGTTGGAGGGGAACTTGGTCTCGTCGACGCCTCCGAGCGTGCAGGTCCGGTAGCCCGCGCGCAGCGCGATAAGGCTGTCCGTGGCGGCCACCGTCCGCAGCCCGCGCCGCAGCTCGACGCCGGCCGCGGCGCCCGCACGCGCCAGCGCCTCGCGGGAGGAGCCGGGGTAGTCGCGCATGCGCAGCATCCCCTCGCCCTCGACCACGCACAGCTCGGGGGAGCCGACGCACTCGAGGCACACGAACTCGGTGGTCTCGCGCGGCAGCTCACCGAAGTGACGGCGCCCGAACGCCTGCATGCCCTCCATGAAGGACTCCTCGGAGCCCGTGGAGAGGAGGATCACCCGCACGCCCGCGGGCGGCTGCCCGGCCAGCTCGTGCGCGAGCGCCACCAGCACCCCGACCGCGCTGAGGTTGTCGTTGGCGCCGGGCACCACCTCGCTCGCGCCGATGTCCGCCATGAACCCGCTCGCGCCAAGGGAGAAGAACATGCCCGCCCGCTTCAGCCAGCGCCGTCCCAGCAGCCCCCAGAGCACGAGCAGGAGCGGACCCAGGAAGACGCCGAAGATGATCGGGATGCTCTGGTTGGCCCGCTCGTGCAGCTTCGGGGCGAGCCTCATGCCGATGCGCGGGAGCTCTGGGTGGAACACCAGCCCGCTGTGGGCCGCGTCGTGGTGGGCGATGAACACGACGGTGCGGGCGGCGTCGGGGTCGCCGACCTCGGCGACTACGTTCCAGGTCGGGCGCTGCGGCAGCGCTCGGCGGCGAAACCAGAGCCGCCCGCCGCTCACGTCGTCGTACACCGCGGCGGCCGCCACGCCACCCACAAGTGCGGCCAGGCGGCGCCCGAGGAGCGCGGCAAGCGCGGACGCCGCGTTCAGCAGCCCGAGCGGCCACCAGTAGCCGCCATGCGCGCGCTCCTCCTCCACCCTGACCTCACGGCAGCCCGCCGTCCGGAACTCGCCCGCGAGCCACTCCGCCGCGCGCCGCTCGCCCTCGGATGCGGACGGCCGCTCGTAGGCGGCGAGCTCGCGGATGACCCGCTCGGCTAGTGCTGCTGCTTCCACGCCACTGCGGAGCCGATCCGCTCGACGGTCGTTGGATGCGTGCCGAAAAGCACCTGGTAGACCCCCGGCGGGTCGGGGTCGCCGACATTCTGGATGGTGATTCGGCGCTCGAACCTGATGAAGTCGCCGGGGTCGCGGGTGAGGTCGAGGGCGAACGAGTCGGCCGTCGCCTCCACCGGCCGCGACAGCGCATTGGACGCCACGCCGAGGGCGAACCCCACCAGCCCGATCGCCAGCGCGATGGCTGGCAGCGCCGACGGGCCGGGCCGCGCCCGCGGCTCGCCGAGCCGCTCGCGGCGGCCGAGGCGCTCCGCCACGGCCTGCGTGAGGAACGTGCCCGCCGGCGCCACCAGCGCCAGCCAGGCGAGCCCGCGCAGCAGGTCGTTGTGCTTCTGATGCCCGAGCTCGTGGGCCACCACCAGCCTCACCTCGTCGCGTGGGAAGTCCTCGATCAGGTTGTCGTAGAGCACCACGCGCTTGCTGTGGCCGAGCCCGATCACGTACGCGTTGGCGGCGCTGGTCCGGCGGCTCGCGTCCACGCGGTAGACCTCGCCGACGTCGACCCCGGCCCGGTCTGCCAGCTGCATCACGTCGCCGCGGAGCTGCCCGGGCTTCAGCTTCTCGAAGCGGTTGAAGAGCGGGTCGATCAGGATCGGGTAGAGCCAGATGGTCACGACGCCGTAGGCAATCACGAGCACCGCCCCCGGCGCCCACCAGTTGCGCGGGAACCTGCGCACCAGCGCGACGGCCGCGAGCCCGCCTATCGCGGCGATGACCGCCCCGATACCGGCGTACTTCACCACGTCGACGGCCCAGTCGGGCCACGACTGGGTGGCCAGCCCCACGTCCAGCGAGCGCTCGCGCATCCAGGCGCGAATTGGGAGGTCCGTGACCACCAGGAGCAGCGAGATGCCGGCTCCCGCGGCGGCGCCACCCAGCAGCGGACGCGCCTCGAGCCGGTCGAGGAGGCGCCGCGGCGGGCGCCAGACGAGCACCGCCAGCGTGGCGAATTCCACGCCGAGAGCGGCCACCCCGAGAACGCGCTGGAGGCTGCGAAAATCCTCCGCCCGCTCCAGCTGAAACGCCGTGAAGTACTGTTGGGCCTCGACCGGGGCCGGCTCGATGAGGCCGCGTGGCCGGAGCAGGAGAGTCGCGGCAGTCGCGGCGGCGGCCGCCACCGCGATCGCAAGCGGCAGCCGCGAACGCCCCATCACTCGACACTGTAGAAGGCCACAAGATGCGCATCGCCCTGCTCTCAGACGTCCACGGGAACCGGCCCGCCTTCGAGGCGGTGCTCGACGACGTGGATTCCGAGGGCGCCGAGGAGATCTGGTGCCTGGGAGATCTCGTGGGCTACGGCGCGGAGCCCGACGAGTGCGTGGCGCTCGCCCGTGAGCGCTGCAACCTCTCCCTGGCGGGCAACCACGACCTCGTCGTGACGGGCGAGATTCCGATCACGGACTTCTCGGCGAGCGCGGCGGCAGCCGCGCGCTGGACCCAGGAGAAGATCTCCGAGGAGACCATGGCCTACCTCCGGGGCCTCAAGCCGTCCGATCCCGTACGCGAGCCCGCGCTCTACCACGCGAGCCCACGCGACCCGGTCTGGGAGTACGTGCTCTCGATCTGGCAGGCCGACGAGTGCATGGACCTGATGGACGCGCGCGTGGCCGCCATCGGGCACTCGCACGTGGCGCTCTGGTTCCACCGCGAGGACGATGGGAAGGTCGCCGGGGAGATCGCGGAGCCCGACCTGGAGCGCGATCTGTCGGCCGGCAAGTGGCTTGTGAACCCAGGAGGAGTGGGCCAGCCGCGCGACGGCGACCCGCGGGCGGCGTGGCTCCTGCTAGACACAGAGACGTGGAAGGCCACCTGGCGCCGGGTCGATTACCCGATCGACGAGGCGGCGGAGGCGATCGAAAAGGCCGGCCTACCCACGGTTCTCGCCGAGCGCCTCTACAGCGGACAGTGACCATTCTCAAGCGCATATCCATCCTGCTGGCGCTCTGCGCCTGCCTGGCGGCCGCCGGCTGCGGTTCCGACGACGAGAAGGGCGATCCGATCCCCGCCCAGCAGGCCGCGGAGCTTCAGAACCGGCTCGACGAGACCGAGGCCCGCCTCGCAAATGGCAGCGTCGGCGCGTGCAAGGACATCCTCGACGACACCATGCCCGAGGTCACCAGGATCCTCGTCCGGGCTCCCCGGATCCGTCGACGCGGACGTGCGCAGCGCGCTCGAGGACAGCTTCGACAACCTCTGGAACCTGGTCGACAGCGAGTGCCAGGACCTGAAGCCGGACGAGCCGACTCAGACGGAGACGGAAACCGCCCCCGAGACGACGACCACGGAGACGACGCCCGAGACGACCGAGACGGCTCCCCCGCCGACCGACACGACGACGGCTCCCGACGAGGCGCCGCTTCCGAACGACGGCGACGGCACCAACGGCGGCACCATCCCGCCGAGCGACAACGGCGGCGGAGCGGGCCCCGGGGCCGCCAAGCAAAAGGCGGAGAAGGCCAAGTGAGCCCGCCCACCGAGATCGCCGGCCGCTACCTGATCGAGCGCCGCCTGGGCGCCGGCGGGATGTCGACCGTGTTCATGGCCCAGGACACCGTGCTCGAGCGGCCGGTGGCGGTGAAGCTGCTGGCCGAGCACCTGGCCGACGACGAGGCGTTCGTGTACCGCTTCCGGCGCGAGGCGCTCTCCGCCGCCCGCCTCCAGCACCCCAACATCGTGCAGGTGTTCGACTCGGGTCAGGACCCGTCGACCGAGCGTCACTACATCGTCATGGAGTACGTGGACGGGCCGTCTGCGGCGGACATGCTCCGCGAGAGCAAGGAGCTCGACATCGACGAGACCGTGCGGCTGGTGCGCGACGCCTGCCACGGGCTCGACTACGCGCACAGGGCGGGCGTGGTGCACCGCGACGTGAAGCCCGGCAACCTGCTCTTCGCGGAGGAGATGGGCACAACCAAGCTGGCGGACTTCGGGATCGCGAAGGCGGCGGAGCAGACGCGCATCACCCAGGTGGGCTCTGTGCTCGGCACGGCGGCGTACCTGTCGCCAGAGCAGGCCCGCGGCGAGGAGGCGGGGCCGGCATCCGACATCTACTCGCTGGGCGTGTGCGCCTACCAGTTCCTGACCGGACGGCTGCCGCACGAGTACACGTCACTGACTGAGCTCGCGCTCAAGCAGCAGCAGGACCCGGTCGCGCCGATTGGCGACTACCGGCCCGAGGTGCCGCCGGAGCTGGACGACGCGGTGCGTCTCGCCCTCGAGCGCGACCCGGCCGCGCGCTACTCCACCGCGCTCGAGATGGCCGAGGCGATCGAGGCCGGCGCGCACGGCGAGGCCACGTCGGCCACCCAGCGGCTCGCCGTCAGCGACTACGACGCCACGCGGGCGATCGACGAGACCTCCGCCACCCGGGCGATGCCGCGCACCGAGTACCGCGGCCCTCAGCCCACGCGCGTGCAGGACGTGGCGCCACCGCTCACGGCCGCCCCGGCACGGGCGCGGCGGGACGATCGCGACGCCGCGCGGCGCGCGGGCCGCCGCCGCTTCGGCAGCTTCCTGGCGCTGCTGGCCGCACTTGCGGCCATCGCCGTGGTGGCGGTGGCGCTTCTGTCGTCCTCAGGCGGGAGCAGCGTGCAGCCGGTCGACACGGGCGATGCGCAGCAGCAGATCGACGGCCTGCGCGACTTCATCCGCGAGCACTCGCAGCCCTAGCGAGCGGCGGGCGTGGTCCCGCCCGCGAGCACCCGCTCGGCCTCGCGTGCGTACTCGCCGGCCAGGATCGCCTCGCGCAGGCGGCGCATCAGCCGCTCCATGAAGGTCAGGTTGTGCAGCGTGAGCAGCCGCTTGGCGGTCAGCTCGTTCACGCGGGTCAGGTAGTGCAGGTAGCCGCGGGTGTGCTCGCGGCAGGCCGGGCACGGGCAGTCCGCGTCGATCGGCTCGCGGCTGGTCCGGTGCGCGCTCTTCGCCAGGTCGAGGCGCCAGCGGGAGGCCGGGTCGTGCACGAGCGCGGTGCCGTGACGGGCCAGGCGGGTGGGCGTGGCGCAGTCGAAGCTGTCGATGCCCGCGCCCACCGCGTGCGACGATGTCGTCCACGTCGCCGATGCCGAGCAGGTGCCGCGGCGGCTCGTCCGGCACGCCCGCCAGCGACCACGCCGATCACCTCGCGCATCTGCTCCTTCTCCTGCCCGAGCGAGCCGCCTATCGCGATGCCGTCCACGCCCGCGCCCGCCACGTAGGCGGTGGACTCGCCGCGCAGGTCCTCGTACACGCCGCCCTGCACGATCCCGTAGAGCAGCTGGCCCTCGGGCGCGTGCTCGCGGCACCACGCCACGCAGCGGTCGAGCCATCGATGGGTCCGCTCCATCGAGCGGGCGGTGTATTCGCGCTCAACGTGGAAGGGCGTGCACTCGTCGAACGCGAGCGCGATGTCCGAGCCGAGCGCCGCCTGCACCTCCATCGAGGTCTCGGGGCCCATGAAGCGCTCCCGCCCGTCGGCATAGGAGCGGAAGCGCACGCCCTCCTCCTCGATCGAGAGCACCATCGACTGGCGCGTGTCCCGGCGGCGCTTGATCTCCTCGGCCACCGACCCGTGGCCCATCGAGAACACCTGGTAGCCGCCGGAGTCGGTGATGATCGGCCGCCTCCAGCCCATGAACTCGTGCAGCCCGCCCATCTCGCGGATCAGCTCGTGGCCCGGCTGGATGAAGAGGTGGAACGTGTTGCCGAGCACCATGTCGTAGCCGAGCTCGGCCACCTCGCTCGCGTGCAGCGACTTCACGGTCGCCGTCGACGCAAGCGGCACGAACGCCGGAGTGCGCACAGGCCCATGCGGAGTGTGGATCACCCCGGCGCGGGCGGCGCCATCGCGCGCACTGATCTCGAAAGGTCCCACCGAGGTGGAGTATCCTGACGTCACCCCGAGGGGAGCGGAGTGAGCAAGCAAAAGCCCTTTAGGGCAAACCGAAACTGGACGCAGGAGCGCGGTTATCCGGCCGGGCCCGTTCCGGGCCGTGTGCTCCCTCCGCCGCCCCGGAAGTCCGCGCCGCCACCCCCGCCGCGCAAGCCGCCTCGCCGAACGGGCGGTTAAGCAGCCGGCTTCAAGAGTGACCTGCCCGTCATCGCGGCCGGCCGCTCCTCGCCCAGCAGGGCCAGGACGGTCGGCGCCACGTCGGAGAGCGTGCCGCCGTCTCGCAGCTCGCCCACGTCGCCGGTGATCACCAGCGGGACCGGGTTCATCGAGTGGGCCGTGTTCGGGCTGCCGTCGGGCTCGAGCATTTGATCCGCGTTGCCGTGGTCGGCCGTGACGATGCAGATCCCGCCGGAGTCGTGCACCGCCTCCACCACCCTGCCGAGACACTCGTCCACGGTCTCGACCGCCTTCACCGCCGCCTCGATCACGCCCGTGTGGCCGACCATGTCGGGGTTCGCGAAGTTGATGACCCCGAACGTGAAGTCGCCGTCGCGCCAGCGCTTCACGAACGCATCGGCCGCGGCGCGGGCGCTCATCTCGGGCTCCTTGTCGTAGGTCGGGACATCGCGGGGGGAGTCCACCAGGCAGCGCTCCTCGCCGGGGTACTCGTCCTCCTCGCCTCCGTTGAAGAAGTAGGTCACGTGCGCGTACTTCTCCGTCTCGGCCACGTGCAGCTGCCGCTTCCCGCGCTCGGCCAGCGTCGACGCCAGCGTCACGTCCGGCCGCGCCGGCGGGAACGCGACCGGGTAGTCCCAGTCCTCGTGGTACTCGGTGAGCGTGGTGAGCCGGAGCCCGTCGAGCTCGCCGAGCTTTGTGGTCAGCTGCCGGGCGCGGTCGGGACGGAAGTTGAAGAAGATCGCCGAGTCGCCGGCGCGGATCCGCCCCTCCTCGCCGACCAGCGTCGGCTTGATGAACTCGTCGGTCTCACCGCGCTCGTAGGCCTGGCGGGCGGCCTCTTCCCCGGAGGAGGCCGAGAACTCAGCTTCGCCCTTGACGATCGCGCTGAAGGCGAGGTCAGTTCGATCCCAGCGGGTGTCGCGGTCCATGGCGTAGTAGCGACCGCTGACCGTCGCGATCCGTGTGCCTCCCCAAGACTCGACAGCGGCCAGATGCCGAACACCACTGTCCGGTGGGGTGTCGCGGCCGTCGGTGAACGCGTGGATCACCACGTCCTGCACGCCCTCGCGGCCGGCCAGCTCGATCAGCGCCTTCAGGTGCTCCATGCTGGAGTGCACGCCGCCGTCGGACACCAGGCCGAGCAGGTGAAGCCGCTCCGTCTTGCAGGCCGCCCTCAGGGCCTCGTTCTCGAAGAACGAGCCATCCTCGATCGCGTGGTCGATGCGGAGCAGGTCCTGCTTCACCACCGCGCCGGCGCCGAGGTTGAGGTGCCCCACCTCGGAGTTGCCCATCTGGCCCTCCGGAAGGCCGACGGCGGGGCCGTGGGTGGTCAGGGTCGCGTGCGGGTAGCGCTCCCAGAGCTCGTCGAACACCGGCGTCTCGGCCAGCGAGATCGCGTTGCCGGGACCAGGCTCGGCGAGCCCCCAGCCGTCCAGGACGACGAGGCAGACCCGCGGGTAGCTCACGGCGCCGCGGCGGCCACGATGCGCGCGAAGCCCTCTGGATCGAGGCTCGCGCCGCCCACGAGCGCGCCGTCCACGTCCGGCTGCACGAGGATCTCCGCCGCGTTGTCGGGCTTCACGCTGCCGCCGTAGAGGATCCGCACGCGCTCCGCGGCCTCCTTCGAGCGGTCGCCGACCAGCGCGCGTATGAACGCGATCGCGTCCTGTGCGATCTCCGGGGTGGCCACCTTGCCGGTGCCGATCGCCCAGATCGGCTCGTACGCGATCACCACGTCCGCGAGGCGCTCGTCGGAGACCTTCTCGAGCGCCTCCTGCACCTGGGTGCGCAGCTTGCGCTGGGTCTCGTCGCGCTCGCGCTCGTCCTCGGTCTCCCCCACGCACAGAATCGGCTGGAGGCCCGCGGCGAGCGCGACCGGCACCTTCAGCTGGAGCGCGCGGTCCGTCTCGCAGGCGTACTGGCGGCGCTCCGAATGCCCGAGCAGCACGCCGTTCACCCCGAGCTCGGTGAGCATGTCCGCGGACACCTCGCCCGTGAAGGCGCCCGTCGACTCGTGGTGCATGTTCTGCGCGTACACGGCCACACCCGTGCCGCTCAGCTTCTCGACGCATGCCGCCAACGCGGTGAAGGGCGGGCAGATGCCCGCATCGACCGGCAGCTCCTTGTCGAGCTGAAGCCGCTCGCAGTAGCTCTCGGCCTGCGCGCGCGTGCCCCACAGCTTCCAGTTGCCGGCGATCAGCGGCCGGCGCGAGGCATCAGGCGTCATCCAGCACCTCCACCCCGGGCAGCGACTTGCCCTCGAGCAGCTCGAGCGCCGCGCCACCGCCGGTGGAGAGGTGGTCCACGCGATCGCCGAGGCCGAACTCCGCGAGCGCGGCCCCCGAGTCGCCGCCGCCCACCACCGTGGTGCCGGGCGCGTCCGCCACCGCCTCCGCCACCGCGCGCGTGCCGGCCGCGAACGGCGCGAGCTCGAAGGCGCCCATCGGCCCGTTCCAGAAGACCGTGCCCGCCTTCGCGACCTCGTCGGCGTAGGCCGCCGAGCTGCGCGGGCCGATGTCGAGGCCCATCCAGCCGTCGGGCACCTCCACGCCGTCCAGCTCGCGATGCTCGGCGGACTCGTCGAAGCGCTCGCCGATCACGAGGTCCACGGGCAGCCGCAGGCGGCAGTTCGACGAGTCGGCCTTCTCGAGGGCCCGCCGAGCCAGCTCCACGCCCTCCTCCTCCACGAGCGAGTCGCCGGTCGGGATGCCCTGGGCGCGGAAGAACGAGAAGCACATCGCGCCCCCGATCAGGAGGACATCCGCCGTGTCGAGGAAGCGGTCGATCAGCGCGATCTTGTCGCTGACCTTGGCCCCGCCGAGCACGACCGTGAGCGGCCGCTCCGGCGCCTCCACGATTGAGCGCAGCGTCACGACCTCGCGCTCGAGCAGCAGGCCGGCCACCGCGGGACGCAGGTACTGCGCCACGCCGGCGGTCGACGCGTGTGCGCGGTGCGCGGCGCCGAAGGCGTCGTTCACGTAGGCGTCGCCGAGCGAGGCGAGCTCGCGCGCGAGGCCCGGATCGTTCTCGGTCTCCCCGCGCTCCCAGCGCGTGTTCTCGAGCACGAGCACCGCTCCGGGCTCGAGCCGGTCGACGCCACGGCGCACCTCGGGTCCAACCACCTCCGGCGCCTGGTGCACAGGCGCATCGATCAGCTCGCCGAGGCGGGCCGAGACGGGTGTGAGCGAGGTCTCCGGATCACGTCCCTTCGGCCGCCCGAGGTGGGAGCACAGCACGAGCCGTGTGCCTTTCTGAAGCAGCAACTCGATGGTCGGGACGGCAGCCTGGATGCGCGCGTCGTCCACCACCACCCCCTCCTCGAGCGGGACGTTGAAGTCCACGCGCGCCAGCACGCTCTCGCCGGCGGTCACCTCGAGATCACGCACCGTGCGCTTGCCGAGCACCCTAGGCGACCGGTGACCCCGCGAGCACGCGCTGTGCCAGGTCCACGACGCGGTTCGAGTAGCCCCACTCGTTGTCGTACCAGGACACGACCTTCACGAGCTTCCCGTCGACCACCATCGTGAGCGGCGCGTCGAACACCGACGAGTACGACGAGGTGACGATGTCGCTCGACACGATCGGGTCCTCGTTGTACTGGAGGATGCCCTCGAGCCGGCCGCTGTCCGCCCGCTCGGCGAACGCGGCGTTCACCTCCTCGGCGCTCGTGCTTCGCGACACCTCGCAGACGAGGTCCACCACCGAGCCGGTGATCACGGGCGCGCGCACGGCGATGCCGTTCAGCTTGCCGTCGAGCTCCGGGACCACCAGGCCGATCGCCTTCGCGGCGCCGGTGGAGGTCGGCACCAGGTTCGCCGCGGCCGCCCGCGCGCGGCGCAGGTCGGAGTGCGGGCCGTCCTGGAGGTTCTGGTCCGCCGTGTACGCGTGGATCGTGGTCATGATCCCGCGCTCGATCCCGACCGCGTCGTGCAGCACGCGCGCCACCGGTCCGAGGCAGTTGGTGGTGCAGGACGCGTTGGAGATGATGTGGTGCTGGTCCGGGTCGTACGCGTCGTCGTTCACGCCGAGCACGAGCGTCACGTCAGGGTCGGTGGCCGGCGCGCTTATGATCACCTTCTTCGCGCCCGCGGACAGGTGCTTCGCCGCGTCGTCGCGCTTGGTGAAGAACCCGGTCGACTCGATCACCACGTCGGCGCCCACGTCGCCCCACGGCAGTGCCGCGGGATCGCGCTCGGCGAACACCCTCAGCTCGTCGCCGTCCACGATCAGGCTGTCGTCGGTGAAGTCGACCTCGCCCCTGAAGGGCCCGAGGATTGAGTCGTACTTGAGCAGGTGGGCGAGCGTCTTGGTGTCGGTGATGTCGTTCACCCCGACCCAGTCGATGTCGGCGCCCTGCGCGTGCGCTGCGCGGAAGACGTTGCGCCCGATTCGGCCGAAGCCGTTGATGCCGGCCTTCAAGGCCATGTCGAGTGTCCCTTTCCTTGGCTTCCTGGCAGCCTGAATCTACCGACTACCCGGAACCATCACGGCCTACGAGGCGGCTTGTCAACGTCCCGGTGGACCACGTCCACCAGGAAGTCGCCGCGGGCCTCGTACTCGCGCGCCAGGTGCTCCGCGATCACCACCGAGCGATGGCGTCCGCCGGTGCAGCCGATGCCCACCGTGAGGTGGGACTTGCCCTCCTGCTCGTAGGCGGGCAGCAGGTAGTCGAGCAGCGGCGTGAGCCGCGCGTAGAACTCGTCGATGCCGTCCGAGCCCTCCACGTAGGCGATCACGTCCGCGTCCTGGCCGGTCTGCTCGCGCAGGTCCGCCTCGTAGTGCGGGTTCGGGAGGAAGCGCACGTCGAAGGTGAGGTCGGCGTCGCGCGGCGAGCCGTGCTTGAAGCCGAAGGTCATGAACGTGACCGCCAGCTTCCCGCGCCGGCCGTGCGGCAGCATCTTGTCCGCGACCACCTTCCGCAGGCGCGATGCCGACAGGTCGCTCGTGTCGATCGAGACGTCCGCCCGCTCCTTCAGCGGTGCGAGCAGCTCGCGCTCCTGGCGCACGGCCGACTCCACGGCTCCGCCCTCGGCGAGCGGGTGGCGGCGGCGCGTCTCCTTGTAGCGGTTGATCAGCGTCGCCTCGTCCGCCTCGAGGTAGAGCAGGCGGTACGGCACCTCGCTCTTGTCGAGGTCGTCGAGCACCTTCACGAGGCCGTCGAAGAAGTCTCCGCCGCGCACGTCGGAGGCCACAGCCGCCCGCTCGACCTTGCTGCCCTTGTGGCTGAACAGCTCCGCGAGCGAGCCGATCATCTCCGGCGGCAGGTTGTCCACGCAGAAGTAGCCGGCGTCCTCGAAGGTCGCCATCGCCTGCGACTTGCCGGCGCCCGAGAACCCGGTGATCACGACGAAGTCCTCGATCCGGTGCTTCGGAGCCTTGTTGCTCGACCTCGGCGCCTTGTTGCTCGACCTCCGCGCCTTGCTGTTCGACCTCCGCAGCCGGAAGCTCATCGGACCCGGTTCACCTGCGCGTATATGTCGCGCGCCACCTTGCCGGGCAGGCCGGGCACCGCCTCGAGCTCCTCGCGGCTCGCGCGCAGGAAGCGCTCGGGCGAGCCGAAGTGCTGGAGGATGCTGCGCTTGCGCGCCGGGCCGATGCCCGCCAGGTCGTCGAGCACCGAGGTGGTCATCGCCTTGTCGCGCTTGCCGCGGTGGAACTCGATCGCGAAGCGGTGCGCCTCGTCGCGCACGCGCTGGAGCAGCTGCAGCTCGGTCGTGTCGTGGGCCAGCTGGAGCGGGGCGCGCCGGCCGGGCACGAACACCTCCTCGATCCGCTTGGCGAGGCTCACCACCGTCACGCCGAGGTCCCTGAACTCGCCGAGCTCGCTCAGCCCGGCGGAGAGCTGGCCCTTGCCGCCGTCGATCACGATCAGCGCAGGCAGGGACGCGAAGCTCTCGTCGTACTCCTTGTCGTGCGGGCTGCGTTCGCGCTGCTTCACGTACTGGGCCATCCGTCGGGAGAGCACCTCGGCCATCGCTGCGAAGTCATCCTGAACCGAGTCCCGGATGGCGAAGCGCCTGTAGTCCGACTTCTTGGGCGCGCCGCCCTCGAACACGACCATCGACGCGGCCGTGTGGTGGCCCATCAGGTTGGAGATGTCGAAGCACTCGATCCGCATCGGGATCTGCTCCATGCCGAGCGCGCGCTGGAGCCCGTCGAGCGCCTCGATGCGCTGCGAGCGGCGCCGCTCGGACCGCAGCCGGTCCTGGTCGAGCGCGAGGCGCGCGTTGCGCTCAGCCAGCTCGAGGATGCGGCGCTTGTCGCCGCGCTCAGCGTGGCGGACCTCCACCGGCGCGCCGCGGCGCTCCGTCAGAGCGGCCGAGAGCGCGTCCAGATCGCGGACCGAGGCCTGCACCACCACCTGCGGCGGCAGCGCGATCGCGCTGGCGAAGTACTGGAGGATGAACTCCTCCGCCACCTCTCCCTCCTCGCGCTCCGCCGCGTTCTCGAGGTAGAAGCTCTGGCGGTCGGCCAGCACGCCGTCGCGGATCTGGAACACCTGCGCGTTCGCATCCGTGCCCTCGGCGGCCACGGCGATCGCGTCGAGCGTGCCCACGGGCGCATTCGAGATCCGCTGGCGCTCGAGCAGCGAGCGCACGGCCTTCAGCTTGTTGCGGAACTGCGCGGCCTGCTCGAACTCCTGCTCCTCGGCGGCCTTGCGCATCCCCTGGTCGAGCGCCTTCTCGATGTGCCGGTAGCGGCCCGAGAGGAAGTCGATGATCGTCTCGACGTTCTCCCGGTAGGCCTCCTTCGAGATATAGCCCACGCAGGGCGCCTGGCAGCGCTTGATGTAGTAGTCGAGGCAGGGGCTGCCCGAGGCGCGACCCGGCTCCGGCCCGTCGCAGGTGCGGTGCATGAACACCTTGCCGAGCAGGTCGAGCGTCTCGCGCACGCGCTTGGCGTTGCTGAACGGGCCGAAATAGACCCGGTTCTTGCGGTGACGCTCGCGCGTGAAGTAGATCCGCGGGAAGTCCTCGTCGAGGCTGATCCCGATGTACGGGTACGACTTGTCGTCGCGCAGCCGGACGTTGAAGACCGGCCGGTAGCGCTTGATGAACTCCTGCTCGGCCAGCAGCGCCTCGGCCTCGGTCTCCGTGGCGATGAACTCGATGTCGGCGATCTGGGCCACCATGT
>CAVZDS010000015.1:0-72273 GCA_963774095.1 uncultured Thermoleophilaceae bacterium | reverse complement strand
TTCGTCGGCGTGTCATCGCCGTCCGGCGACCTCGAGGGCGCGGAGGCGTGCGTGGCTCTCGCCACAGCGTTCCTGCCCACCGAGGCTGAGGTCGAGCGCGTGGACTGCTCCACCCCCGGCCACGCCCGCGATCTGGTCGGCCGCCTGCACGGCAGCGGCGAGCGGAGGGTGCTCCTCCTCGGCCACCTCGACACCGTGGTCTCCCACGACGCCCACCGGCCGCTTGAGCGCCAGGGCGACCGCCTGACCGGCTCAGGGGCCGTGGACATGAAGGGCGGCGTGGCGCTCTCGCTCGGCCTGATGCGCGAGCTTGCCACGCGGCCCGAGCTGTACGCCGAGGTGTCGATCCTGCTCGTGAACGACGAGGAGTGGCGCACCGCCCCCTTCGTCCACGGTGAGCGCTTCGCCGGCTTCGACGCCTGCCTCTGCTTCGAGGCCGGCCAGCGGACCGATGCGGGCGAGGAGGCGGTGATCGTGAAGCGCAAGGCCGCAGCCACGCTGCGGGTGCACGCCCACGGCCGCGCGGCGCACTCGGGCTCGGCGCCGGAGATGGGCCGCAGCGCTCTGCTCGCGCTCGCGGCGGTGGCGCAGCTGGTGGCGGCGCGCAGCAACCCGGCCGGCCCCGACCGGCTCACCGCCGTACCGACGATCCTGCGTTCGGGCGACGCCTTCAACGTGGTGCCGCCGGCGGGCGAGCTGCTCTGCGACCTGCGCGCGGACCGGCTCGAGGCCTTCGCCCCGGTCTTCGACGCCATCCCGGCCGAGCACGACGAGGTCCGGCTCGAACCGCACATGGTGCGCGCCTGGCCGGGGATGGACTCGCGCGCGGCGACCGCCCAGGTGCTGGCCGCGGGGTCCGGGTTGCTCGGCCGCCCGATCGTGGCCCACGAGCGCGGCGGCGCGAGCGACGCGAGCCACGTCGCGGCCGGCGGCATCGAGTTGACGATCGACGGCCTCGGCCCGCGCGGCGGCGGCGCGCACACGCCCAACGAGTGGGTCAGCGCCGAGTCGCTGCACACGCGAGCCGAGGTGGCGCTCGCCGTGACCGCAGCGCTCCTCGGCGCCTAGGAGGCCACTTCCTCGGTGCTTCGGTTGCCGAGCGCGCCCGGCAGCGCGTGCCGCGACTTGATGTCGAGCTTTCGGTAGACCCGCCCGAGATGCGTCTCGACGGTCTTCTCCGAGACGAACAGCGCCTGGGCCACCTCGCGGTTCGTGAGTCCCTCCGCCGCCAGCTCCGCCACGCGCACCTCGCTCGGCGTGAGGCCCTCCACGCCGCTCGCCGGCTCGCGCATCAGGCGGGCGCCGGAGCGGCCCAGCTCGTCCCGGGCCCTGCTCGCGAGCCGTGTGGCGCCGCACTCCAGGGCGAGCGTGTGCGCACGGCGCAGGATGTCGCGGGACGCGCTGCGCTCGCCCTTCCTGCGCATCTCGCCGCCCAGCTCGCAGCTGACGCGCGCGAGCTCGAGCCGCGCCCGGCTGTTCTCGAGCGTGGCCACCGCCGCCTCCAGCCCCGCCTGGCGCTCGTCCGCCGGTCCGGCGAGTGCCACAGCTCGCTGGGAGATCCCGACTGCGCGCGGCGTGCCCAGCCGCTCGGCGAGGCGCAGCTCCTCGCGGGCCAGCTCGAGCGCTGGCTCCTCCTCGCCGAGCTGTGCGAGCGCGACGGAGGCCACGGACCGCCACGGGAGGAGTGTCGGCGAGCTGCCACCCCAGGAGTCCGCGCGGTCCAGCCTGAATGCGGCGTCGGCGGCACCCTGGGCGTCGCCATTGGAGAGGAGCAGCCAGGCGCGCGCCAGCGCGAGGTCGTCCTGCACGACCGTGTCGGGGTCGCCGGCCGGCGGCAGGCCGGAAATCACGGCCTCGAGCTCCTCGAGGGGCCGCTCGCGCTCGAGGCCCGCAAGCACGGCGGTCGACGCGGCGATCGGAGCGTGGCCGCGGGCGCGTGTGGCGTCGCGTGCGATGCGGAGCGCCTCGGCGGCGTCGGCCTCGGCGCTCTCGACGGCCCCCGAGCGGTAGCGCGCCCAGGCGCGCTCGGCGAGGAAGACGCCGACAGCAGAGCGGTCGCCGTAGTCGCGCGCTGCGCGGACGAGCCGGTCGAGGATCGCGAGGGACTCGTCGTAGCGCTCCAGCAGCGTGAGCACGAAAGCGGGCATCGGCCGGCCGACGCTCGCGCGCATTACCGACTCGTAGTAGCCGTGCTCCTCGACGCTGAGCGCTTGGTGGATCAGCTCGGTGGCGCGGCCCGCGTCGGCCTCCTCGGTCACCGCGACGAAGGCGTGCGTGATCAGGGCGAAGCGCTCGAAGTCGGTCCGAGGCGCGCCGGGCGGCACCGCGACATGCTCGAAGAGGTCGCCCAGTCGCACGCGCACGCTGGTGCTCTCGAGCCCCGCGGCGAGCAGCGTCTCGAGCAGCGGCTTCGCGGCGTCCGACTCCTCGTGGACGTCGGCCAGAGCGCTCTCGAGCACATCCGCCGCCTTGCTCACCCGCCCGCCCACGAGGTGCAGTACGGCCGTCCAATGGAGAGCGTGGAGCCTGGTGGCCCCGCCCGCGGCGGCCGCGCGCTCGAGGTGGTCCGCGGCGTCCGGGTCGCCGGCGTGCGCGGCCGCGAGGCCGAGCTCGAACAGGACCTGGGCCAACGTGCTGTCGTCCGGGCGCTCGGCCACGGCCCGCTCCAGGTAACGCACCGCGGCCGCTGGATCGCCAAAGGCCTCCGCGCGGCGGGCGGCGTTCCTCAGTGCGGCCACCGCCCAGTCGCCCTGGCCCGGTTCGCAGAGCAGCAGGTGTGCGGCCACGGCCACGGGGTCGGCCTCGCGGTCCCTCAAGATCTCCGCGGCCTGCTCGTGGGCGCGCGAGCGCTCCACCACGGGCATGTCGTCCTCGATGGCCGCTCGCAGGATCGGGTGGCTGAAGCGCAGGGTCGGAGCGCCCACCACCAGCCCAGCGCGCTCGAGGGCCGCGAGCGCCTCGGCGGCTTCGTCCTCGGGCACGTCGGCCATGGTCGCGACGTCCCGGATCGACACGTCGTGCTCTCCCAGCACCGCCAGCGCCCGGGCCACCGCCGCTCCGGCCACGGGCAGGCGCTCGAGCCGCAGCAGCACCGACGCGCGCACGGTGTCGGGCCCGAGCGACGCCACGCCTCCGGCGCTCGCGGCCGTGGGTTCGATCCCCTCGGCGCGCACCTCGCTGACGAGCTGCTCGAGCAGAAACGGGTTGCCGCCGGTGGCGTGGTGGACGGCAGCGGCGAACTCGGGGTCGGAGGATCCGAGCAGCGACTCGATGCGCCGTCCGGCGCCCTCCGCGGACAGCGGTCCCGGCCGGATCGAGACGGTGGCCGGGTCCGCGAGGACCTCGGCGAGCGGGACCGGGAGCTGCCCGACCTCGACGGTCCTCACGGCCAGCAGGAGCACCATCGGGAGGTCGGCGATCCGCAGGCTGAGGAAGCGCTGGGCGGCCATGGACGCCTCGTCGGCCCACTGGGCGTCGTCCACGCAGATGAGCAGCGGGCGCTCGCGGGCCAGGTTCGCCGTGAGCCAGTACAGGCCGTGGAGGCGCTGGTACATCAGCTCGGGGCTGTCGTCGTCCTCCGCGCTGGCCGGATCGAGGATCGGGAGCGCCAGCCGGGCTGCGCCGCTGAACAGCGCCGCGCGTTCCTCTGCCGTCCTGTCGAGTGAGACGGAGTCGGCCGATTGGCGGACGATGCCGTATGGGTAGCTGCGTTCGAGCTCGGTCGCCCGCACCGAGATCGTGTACATCTCGCGCTCGAAGGCGCCCTCTATGCAGCGCGTGACCAGGCTCGACTTCCCGATGCCGGGCGGGCCCTCGATGGCCACCACGCTGCCGCGGCCGTCGATCGCGTCGGAGAGCGCCTGGTCGAGGGCGAGCAGCTCCGACTCCCGCTCGAGGAGCTCGGGTTCCGGCGTTGTGGTCGGCGAGTCCATCTGAATGTTCGGGGTGCGGTTCGGGGGTGCTCCTGATGCGAGAGGCGCCCTGGGACGCCAGCATCGCAGCATGTCACCAACCGAACCCGTCACCGCTCTCGTCGAGCTCGTCCTGGAGCCCGGCGGCGTGCGCGGCGTACTGCGCGCCCAGCATACGCCGGATCTGCCGTTCTCGGGATGGCTGGGACTGGCCGTGGCCGTCGATCAGTGCCGCCGCGCGGCGGAGGGCCCGGCCGTGCCCGACAGGGGGTAATCTGCGGGCGGTTGCCGCCCGCCGCCGACACCCTCCGCCGCACGCCGCTGTTCGATCGCCACGAGCGTGCGGGTGCGAGGCTCGTCCCGTTCGCGGGCTGGGAGATGCCGGTCCAGTACGAGGGGATCCGCCAGGAGCACGTGGCGGTCCGCACCGGTGCGGGCATGTTCGACGTCTCGCACATGGGCGAGATCGAGACGAGCGGGCCGCAGGCTGAGGAGTTCCTTCAGCGGCTGCTGTCGAACGACGTGACGAAGATCGCCGAGCGCGGCGCCCAGTACTCGGTGCTGTGCCGCGACGACGGCGGCGTGCTCGACGACCTGTTCACCTACCGGCTCGGGCCCGACCGATTTCTGACGATCACGAACGCGTCGAACCACGAGAAGGACTTGGCGTGGTTCCGCGAGCACGCCGGCGAGTTCGACGTGGAGGTGGCCGACGCGCACGAGCGCTGGGCGATGCTCGCCGTGCAGGGTCCCGAGGCCCGCGCGGCGGTCGAGCGCGTGGCCGATGGCGAGCTGCCGGCGCGGATGCGGACCGCCGAGGTGTCGATCGCGGGCGTGGACGTGCTCGCCTGCGGCACCGGCTACACGGGCGAGGACGGCGTGGAGCTGCTGATCCCGCCGGACGGCGCCGCGGCGGTCTGGGACGCGCTGTTGGAGCAGGGCGTGGTGCCCGCCGGCCTCGGCGCCCGCGACACGCTCCGCCTCGAGGTCTGCTTCCACCTCTACGGCAACGACCTGTCCGAGGACCGCAACCCGATCGAGGCCGGCCTCGCGTGGTGCTGCAAGCTCGACACCGGCTTCATCGGAGCCGACGCGCTGCGCGGTATCGAGCCGGAGCAGACGCTCGTGCCGTTCGCCTTCACGGGGGCGGGCATCCCCCGGCAGGGCAATCCGGTGCACAGCGTGACCGGCGAGCGCGCGGTGCGCGCGAGCACTCGTTCTCCCGGCGAGGGGGTCGTGACGAGCGGCTCGCTGTCGCCGTGCCTCGAGATCGGCATCGGGATGGCGTACGTGCCGGTGGCCGCGGCGCAGCCCGGCACGGAGCTGGAAGTGGACGTGCGCGGCAAGCCGCGCGCGGCTGAGGTGAGGGAGAAACCGCTCTATCGGAAGGAGACCAGTGGCTGAGGCCAGCTACCCCGAGGACCTGAAGTACCACGCCGAGCACGACTGGGCGCGCATCGAGGGCGACCAGGCAACGTTCGGGATCACGTGGTACGCGCAGGACGCGCTCGGGGAAGTCGTGTTCTTCGATCCGCCCGAGGTCGGCGCGTCGGTCTCCAAGGACGACGCGTACGCCGAGGTCGAGTCGGTAAAGGCGGTGTCGGATGTATTCGCGCCGCTCTCGGGTGAGATCGTCGAGGTGAACGAGGCGCTCTCCGACAGCCCGGAGAAGGTCAATTCCGACCCCTATGGCGAGGGCTGGATGGTGAAGGTGAAGCTCTCCGACCCGTCCGAGGTCGACCAGCTGATGGACGTGGGTGCCTACAAGGAGCTGCTCCAGGCGGGTAGCTAACGTCGTGGAGGCTCATGAGCCGCTACACAGGAGTCACTGACGAGGACCTGAGGGAGATGCTGGGCGCGATCGGCGTCGGCTCCCTGGAGGACCTGTTTGCGGACATTCCTGAGTCGGTGAGGCTCGGGCGGGAGCTCGATCTTCCGCAGGGCAGGTCGGAGCACGAGGTCTACGAGCACCTGTCCGCGCTCGCGGCCCGCAACCGCCACAACGAGGAGGAGATCAGCTTCCTCGGGGCGGGGATGTACGACCACTACGTGCCGGCGCTGATCGACACGCTCCTCGGCCGCTCCGAGTTCCTCACTCCGTACACGCCGTACCAGCCCGAGATCTCGCAGGGCGGGCTGCAGGTGATGTTCGAGTTCCAGACGGCGATCTCGGAGCTCACCGGGCTGCCGGTGTCGAACGCGTCGGTGTACGAGGGGCCGAGCGCGGTGGCGGCGGCGGGCTACCTGTCGAAGCTCGAGACCAAGCGGACGAAGCTGGTGGCGAGCCGGGGGCTGCACCCGCACTCGCGCGCCGCGCTGGCCACCCACGCGGCCGGGTACGGCATGGAGGTCGTGGAGGTGCCGCTCGACGACGAGGGCGCGACCGACCTCGAGGCGCTCGCGGCCGCGGTGGACGACGACACGGCAGCGGTGTTCGTCCAGCAGCCGAACTTCCTCGGGACGGTGGAGGACCTGGGCCCGCTGTCCGAGGCCGGCAAGCGCACCGGCGCGGTGATGGTGTGCGCCGCCGATCCGATTCCGCTCGGGATCCTGAAGCCGCCCGGCGAGCTGGGCGTGGACGTGTGCGTGGGCGAGGGCCAGACGCTCGGCAACCGGCTCGACTTCGGCGGGCCGTCCTTCGGCTTCTTCGCCGCCGACGAGCGCTTCATCCGCAAGATGCCGGGCCGCATCGCCGGCGAGACCCGCGACGTGGACGGCCGCCGCGGCTTCGTGCTCACGCTTCAGACGCGCGAGCAGCACATCCGCCGCGAGAAGGCCACGCACAACATCTGCACCGCCCAGGCGCTGAACGCGCTGGCGGGGGTCGTATACCTGTCCTGGCTCGGGAAGCGCGGGCTCGTGGAGCTGGGCGAGCTGATGCTGCGCCGCACCCACTACGCGCGCGAGACGCTCGGGCTGGAGGCGATCAACCCGGGGCCCATCGTCCGCGAATTTGCCGTGCGCGTCCCCGATCTTCCCGCTGCCATGGCTCGCGCCCGCGAGGCCGGCATGAATCCCGGCTATCCCCTCAAGCGCGATTTCCCTGAATATTCGGACGGGCTTCTGATTGCCGTCACAGAACGACGCACCAAGGAGCACATCGACCGCCTGGCGGAGCTGGTCGGGGCGCCGGTTCCCGCGGAGGCGACCGCGTGACCGAGGACACGCTCACCGTCTTCGAGCGCTCCCGCGCGGGCGCGGCGTTCGTTCACCGCTCCTGCCACGGACGTGCCCGAGGTTCCGGTGGAGGAGCTGCTGCCGCCGGACGCGATCCGCGAGCGCCCCGCCGAGCTCCCCGAGATCTCCGAGCCGGAGCTGGTGCGCCACTACACAACGCTCTCCTCCAAGAACTTCCACCTGGACGAGGGCTTCTACCCGCTCGGCTCCTGCACGATGAAGCACAACCCGAAGCTCCACGAGCGCGTGGCGGCGCTGCCGGGCCACGCCCGCTTGCATCCGCTCCAGGACCCGGAATACGCCCAGGGGGCGCTCGAGCTGATGTGGCGGCTTCAGGGCGCGCTCGGCGAGATCGCAGGGCTGCCGCACGTGTCGCTCCAGCCGAGCGCCGGGTCGCACGGCGAGCTGGCGGGGCTGCTGCTCACGCGCGCTTACCACGAGGACCGCGGCGAGCAGCGCACCAAGGTGCTCACGCCGGACACGGCGCACGGCACCAACCCGGCCACGGTCACGATGGCGGGCTACGAGGTGGTGAAGGTGGGCACAGCGCCCGACGGCGGCGTCGACCTCGACGACCTGCGCTCGAAGGCGGGCGACGACGTGGCCTGCCTGATGCTCACCAACCCGAACACGCTCGGGCTGTTCGACCGCAACATCGAGGAGATCGCCCACATCGTCCACGACGCCGGCGCGACCCTCTACTACGACGGCGCGAACCTGAACGCGGTGATGGGCGTGACTCGCCCCGGCGACATGGGCTTCGACATCGTCCACTTCAACCTGCACAAGACGTTCACGCAGCCGCACGGCGGCGGCGGCCCGGGCGCCGGGCCGATCGCGTGCTCGGACCGGATCGAGCCGTTCCTGCCGGTGCCGCAGGTCGTGGAGCGCGACGGGCGCTTCGACCTCGACTTCGACCGCCCCAAGTCGATCGGAAAGCTGCGCGGCTTCCAGGGCAACTTCGGTGTCTTCGTACGCTCGTACGCCTACATCTGCTCGCTGGGTTCGGACGGCCTGAAGGAGGCGTCCGAGGTGGCTGTGCTGAACGCCAATTACCTGAAGGCATTGATGGCTGCGCCCGGCATCGGTGAGTACCTCCCGATCGCCTTCGATCGCATGTGCATGCATGAGTTCGTCCTGTCCGGCCAGGGCGCCAAGGACAAGCTCGGCATCAGGACGCTCGACATCGCCAAGCGCATGCTCGACCACAACGTCCACCCGCCGACCGTGTACTTCCCGCTGCTGGTGGACGAGGCGCTGATGATCGAGCCGACCGAGACCGAGACGAAGGAGCGTCTCGACCACTTCGCCGAGGTGGTCCGCGCGATCCTCGAGGAGGCGAAGCAGGACCCCGAGGTGGCCCGCACCGCCCCGCACACAACGCCGGTCCGCCGCCTCGACGAGGCGGGCGCGGCTAAGCGCCCCGTGGTCCGCTGGCGCCCGTAGCGTCAGCTCAGGGCGACGCGGCCGGGAGCTCTAGCCAGGCCTTCTCCGACAGGTCGGCCAGGCCGTTCTCCTCGAGCCCGAGGTCGGAGAGGGTGAACAGGCGCCCGCGCACGACGAACGAGCGCTGGATCGGCGCGATGTAGTCACCGGCCTTGTGCGAGGCGCTGCCCACCTCGGCGATGCCGGACGCCCGCTCCACGCTGAAGCCAAGCGCCCCGCTGAAGTAGTCCTGGTCGGTCGCGAACTGGACGGGCATCACCGCGAGGTTCGTCGGCGCCCACCAGAGAAACGCGTGATGGTCGTACTCCACGTCGGACGACGCGCCGGGCGCGACCGTGCGCTGATGCAGGCGCCGCGGCTGTGCCACATCCGAGACGTCGAACAGCGAGAGCTGGGTGCCGAGCCGCTGGCCCTGCTCGGTGGCGTCCTGGCCCACGCCGAGCAGCAGGTCACCGCCGACGGGGTGGAGGTAGGCGGAGTAGCCGCGGATCTTCAGCTCACCGCGCACCTTCGGCTCGGCCGGGGTCGACAGGTCCACGGTGTAGAGCGGATCGACCTGGCGGAAGGTCACGACGTAGCCGACGTCGTCGATGAAGCGCACGGAATAGATGCGCTCGCCCTTGCCGAGCCCGCCGACCTGACCCAGTTGAGCGAGGCGATCGTCCTTCCGGGCGAGCGTGGTCACGAAGCTCTGACCCTCGGTCTCGCCGCCGCCGAGCCAGGTCGGGGCCTGGCTGCTCGCGACCCTCAGCACGCCGCCGCGCTCGGACATCGCCCACTGGTTGAGCAGGAAGCCGGGCACGGTGCCGCTCGCGCGGTAGGTCGTCTCGCCGGAGTCCGCGGCGTCGAACTCGTGGATCGTCGTCCCTCCGTGCACGTTCTGCTCGGTCACCGACTGCGGGATCCAACGCTGCGTGGCCACATACAGGCGCCGCGGCGACGCGTACACGAGCTCGGCGCCAGTCATCACGGCATCGGAGTCAACCTCGGGCAGACCCCTGTCCATGTCGATCGTGAGCACCGTCAGCATGTCGAGCCCGGAGAAGACCTGCGCCCGGCGAACGGCCCGGCAGCGGGCGGCCGGACGCGTTCGCTTGGTGCCGGTGATCCGGTTGGCCACCGTGGTGTGGGCAAGCCAGCCCTTCAGGCGCGGGCGCAGCTCGGGCTCGCCCACCGCGCGCGGCGGGCTCGTCACGACCACGCGTGCCATCGCCCCGGTCAGGCGGGCGCTCACGAACAGGCCCCGGACCCGCTGGGTGCGGACCACGGTGAGCTTCGCCGGGTCGCTCACGTCCACCTCGGTCAGGCGCGTGACCGGGGCAGCCGCATACGCCTGCACGGGTCCGGGCTCGATTCCGATTCCGCCGGCGTCGTTCTGCGAGATGACCAGCAGGCGGCTGCCGTGCAGCAGCAGCTCGTGCGCATAGCCCTCGAGCGGAAGCGAGCTGAGCAGTCGAAGTCCATCGGCGTCGATGGCGTGCAGTTGCCCGCCCGCCACCGCGAAGATCCGTCCACCGGCGGCCTTCACGACGTCGGGCTCGTCGACCCCCTGCTCCTGGACGTTGGTCTGGGACTGATCCGACTCCGCGCCGGGCGCCGCCGGTGCCGGAAACGGGCCGCCCGAGGGGGGAGAGTCGATCCTGCGCGGGGGAAGGGGCACGACCCCACCGACAGGCGGCGGGAACGCCCCCGGACCGCGGCGCACGTTCCGGCGCGCGTACCGGACGAGCGCCGCGCAAGAGCGAAACGGCTTGAGCTGCGCCTTCGCGGCCCGCGGGCGCTGCTTGCCGGCTGAGTCCGCGCCTTCCGCGGCCAGGGCTGGGGTCGCGAGCGGAACCGCGAGGACGATCACGAGGGCCGCGCGCCGCAGCATGAGGCGAGCCTACCTCGGCCGAAGGTCTACAGCGGCGGTGAAGGGGGTGCTATCGGCATTCGTCCGGGTGAGCCGGACTAACTCCGATCGGTCCCCCTTCAATGCCCGTCGTTTGCGTTCGAGCCGCCGCGGGCATGGCGGAGGCATGAGCGGAATCGGCGGCATCGCACCCCGCGAGCCTGACCTGTCACGGCGGCGAGACCGCCAGGCCGCCGCTGTGCTCGCCCTCACCGCCGCGATCACCATGTTCATCCTCTTCCCGCTCGGCCTCGCGGTCGGCCTGGTTGCCATGGCGTACGCGCACGTCTCGGGCTCCCGCGGCGCCTTCTGGGCCGCCCTTGTGATCGTGTGCATCGGGCTGTTCGCGGTGATCCTCGGGCTGAGCACGGACTTCGACTCCGGCCTCTTCCGCGCGTAGCGCCCCAGGGCTAGAGTCGTGCCATGGAGGGCGCGCCGGCCGGGACGGTCGCAGACCAGGGCATCACCCAGGACGAGCTCAGGCTCGCGGCGCGCAACCACGGCCTTCCGCTCGAGGCGCTGCGGCACCCGATCACGCCGGCGGGCCTGCACTACCTCCTGATCCACTACGACATTCCGGCCGTGGACCCGGAGACATACCGCCTTGAGATCACCGGGGCGATCGAGCGACCGCTGACGCTCACCCTCGATGCTCTTAGAGAACGACCCCGCACCTCCCAGCCCATCACATTCGAATGTGCTGGGAACGGCCGCGCGCTGCTCGAGCCGCGGCCCGTGAGCCAGCCGTGGCTCACGGAGGCGGTCGGCACCGCTGAGTGGGGCGGCACCGCGCTCGCCCCGCTGCTCGACGAGGTGGGCGTGCAGCAGTCTGCGGTCGAGCTTCTCTTCAGCGCCCTTGACCACGGCGTCGAAGGAGGCGTGCCCCAGGCGTACGAGCGCGCCCTCCCGATCGCAGAGGCCGGCGACGCGCTGCTCGCCTACGAGATGAACGGCGGCCCGCTCCCGCCACAGCACGGGTTCCCGCTGCGGCTTGTGGTGCCCGGCTGGTACGGCATGCAGAACGTGAAGTGGCTCACGAAGATCACCGTCCTCGAGGAGCCGTTCAGCGGCTACCAGAACGCGGTCGGCTACCGGCTCTACAGCGCCGATGGCGAGCCGGGCGAGCCCGTGACGCGCATGCTGCCGCGCTCCCTGATGGTCCCGCCCGGCGTGCCGGACTTCATGACGCGCGCGCGCTTCGTAGAGCCGGGCCCGGTGACCGTGACGGGACGCGCATGGTCGGGACAAGGCCCGATCACCTCAGTGCAGGTCTCGACTGATGCGGGCGCCACGTGGGCGGTGGCCGAGCTGGAGGAGGCGCTCGGTCCGAACGCGTGGAGCGGGTGGAGCTTCGACTGGCACGCCACGCCCGGCGAGCACGTCCTCTCGAGCAGGGCCACTGACGCCGCCGGCAACACCCAGCCGCTCGAGCCGCCCTGGAACCTCAAGGGCTACGCGAACAACGCGGTGGAGCGGATCACCGTGCAGGTGGCCCCCTAGACTGGCCGCCCCGTGCGCATCTTCAGCGGCATCCAGCCAACCGGGCGCAAGCACCTCGGCAACTACATCGGGGCGATCCGTGGCTACCTCGAGGGGCAGGAGCGCGGCGATCCGGCGATCTACTGCATCGTCGACCTTCACGCCACGAGCGTCGCCTACGACGCGAAGGCGCTGCCTGACTACGTGCTCGACACCGCCGGGATGCTGATGGCGGCTGGGCTCGACCCGGACCGCTGCATCCTCTTCCGCCAGTCAGACGTGAAGGAGCACTCGGAGCTGTGCTGGCTCCTCTCGTCCGTGACCGCGTACGGCGACCTCCAGCGCATGACCCAGTTCAAGGAGAAGGTCGAGCGCGAGAAGGAGCTGGTGAGGACGAGCCTGTTCCTGTACCCGGTGCTCCAGGCGGCCGACATCCTGCTCTACAAGGCCGACGAGGTGCCGGTCGGCGAGGACCAGCGCCAGCACGTCGAGCTGTCGCGCGAGACCGCGCGCCGCTTCAACTCCACCTACGGCGAGGTGTTCGTGGAGCCCGAGGCGGTGATCCCAAAGACGGGCGCGCGGATCATGGACCTGCAGAGCCCGGAGTCGAAGATGTCCACCACCGGCAGCACCGAGGCCGGGCTCGTCTACATCGACGAGGAGCCCGAGGACATCGTCAGGAAGGTCAAGCGCGCGCAGACGGACTCGGGCAGCGAGGTCGTGCGCGGCGCGGACAAGGCCGGCATCTCCAACCTGATCGAGATCTACGCGGTCACGCGCGGGGTCTCGCCCGAGGACGTCGAGCGCGAGTTCGAGGGCCAGGGCTACGGCGCCTTCAAGCAGAGCGTGGGGGAGGCGGTGGCCGACCTGCTCGCGCCCCTGCGCGAGCGCTTCCGCGAGCTGCGGGCGGATCCGGGCGCGATCGAGGTGGCGCTCCGGCAGGGCGCCGACCGCGCCCGCGAGATCGCGGTGCCGACCATGGCCGAGGTGCACGAGGTGATGGGCCTCGGCCCGCGCGGCTAGCCGGATTTTCGCTCCCTGCGCGGAATCTCGGCCGACCGTCCGGGCTCCGCGCTAAAGAATTGGCTTGTGATTCCGATCACAAGGAATATGAAGGCGCTCGACCGCCCTCTCGTCCGGCCGCTACTGATCGTGCTCCTCGCCACGCTGGCGTGGACGCTCTTGGCGACGGACTTCGGCGCGACTCTCTGACCGGGACCGCGTCTAGTCTCCCGGGCGATGTCAATCGCCACGCTCGACCTTGACTTGGAGGTCTTCAACGGGCCGTTCGACCTGCTCCTGACGCTCGTGTTGAAGGAGGAGATCGACCTGCTGGAGGTCGATCTCGCGGAGGTGGTGCTCGCCTACGTCGAGTACCTGGAGCGATCCGGCGAGCTCGACCTCGAAGCCGCCACCGAGTTCCTCGTGCTGATCGCCGCGCTGCTCGAGCTGAAGTCGCGCCTGATGCTGCCGCAGGACGAGGAGGACGGGCTCGACATCGAACCGGTCGAGGCCGCGGAGGAGCTGCTCGCGCGTATGCTCGAGTACCACCGCTACCGCCAGGCCGCCGAGCACCTGCGCGAGCGGCTGGAGGCCGAGCACGGCTACCGCTACCGCAGCGCCCCGCTCCCACCCGAGCTGCGGCGCATCTCCATCGAGGTGGCCGACGCCGCCTACGACCCAGAGCGGCTGGCCGAGGCGCTGGGCGGCCTGCTCACCGTGCCGCCGCCGCTCGACCTGCGCCACGTGCGCCGCCCCGCCGTGTCTGTCGAGCAGCGCCTTCGCCACCTGCGCGACCTCTTGACTCGCCGCAGCCGCTTCTCCTTCGACGAGGCCGTCGAGGGCGCCGATCGCCTGACGGAGGCGGTCACCCTGTTCGCGCTGCTCGAGCTCTACAAGGCCGGCGAGGCCAAGTGGGAGCAGGAGGTTCCCTTCGGCCCGATCACGGTGGTCTCCTCATGAACGACCTCGTGCGGACGGTCGAGGCGCTGCTGTTCCTGTCGCCCGAGCCGGTGGCGGTGGACCGCCTCGCGGACGCCTGCGAGGTCGGCGAGGGCGAGATAGTGGAGGCGCTCGCGCGGATGCGCGAGCACTACGCCGAGGGTTACCGCGGGGTTGTGCTGCGCGAGGTGGCCGGCGGCTTCACGCTCGCCACCGACCCGGTGGCCGAGCACGCCGCGCGCCGCCTTCTGGCCCGGCCGCGCACCCCGCCGCTCACCCAGGCCCAGGCCGAGTGCCTGGCGATCGTGGCGTACCTCCAGCCCGTCTCGCGGCCCGAGGTGGCGCGCATCCGCGGCGTGGCGTCCGAGTCCGCCGTCGGCACGCTGCTCGAGCGCGGGCTGATCGAGGAGTCGGGGCGCTCACGCTTCGGCGCCGTGATGTACCGGAGCACGGAGCTGTTCGAGAAGCTGTTCGGCCTCTCGGGCCTCGACGCCCTGCCGGACCCCGGCCGCTTCGACCCGTCGCCCGAGGACGAGGGCGACATCCGCGAGCGCCTGCTGCGCGCGGGCGAGCAGCGCGCGAAGAACCTCGCGGGCTAGCTCGCGGCCAGCTCCAGGCGCGGGCCGCTGAAGCTCGCGGCCGTATCCTGGAGGATCGCGAGCATCGCGTCGCTCGCGGGGGAGTGGTAGGCGCCCTCCATGCGCGCGGCGAGGACACGCCGGCGCGGCCCGTCGCTGAGTGCCCGGGCGACGGCGCCCGGGTGGATGGCGGTGAGCGCCATCCGCGGCATCAGCGTCACGCCGACGTTGCCGGCCACAAGCGCCTGAGATGCGAGCGTGTCGTCCGCCTCGAATGCCACGCGCGGCTCGAAACCCGCCTCGCGGCAGGTCGCCGACGTGATCGTGCGGCAGCCGTTGATGGGCGTCGAGACGATCCATGACTCCTCGGCGAGGTCGCGGAGCGCGAGCCGGCGCCTCTTGGTGAGCGGGTGCGAGGCCGGGAGCAGCGCGTCGTACTGGTCGTCCATCAGGTGGGTGAGCTCGAGGTCCGGGATGAGCGTCATGGCCGGATGGTGGTAGAGCAGCGCGAGGTCCACGTCACCGGCCTTCAACATCCGCGCGGCCTCCTCGGGCTCGGCCTCTCGCATGCTGAGCTCCACGTCGGGGTGACGTTCCTGGAAGGCCGCCACCGCCCTCGGCACGACGGTCGCGCCCGCGCTCTGGAAGCACACGAGCTTGAGGCTCCCGCCGCGCAGGCCCGCGATCGCGGCGAGATCGTCCTCGGCGGATTCGAGCCGGGCGATGATCGCGTCCGCGTGCCCCACCAGGACCGCGCCCGCCTCGGTGAGCCGCACGCCGCGCGAGAGCCGCTCGACGAGCTGGGTGCCCGTCTCGCGCTCGAGCGCGGCCACGTGCTGGCTCACGGCCGACTGAGTGAAATTGAGCGCCTCGGCGGCGGCGGAGAACGATCCCCGGGCGGCCACCTCACGCAGTACCTTCATCCGGCGTACGTCGAGCATCAGCACAGCTTATCGCCGTGTCAAGCAGGATTCATTGGGACTAATGGCCGCCATCTGATTAGCTGATGGCGATGTCCCGTCGCTCAATCGTCCTGCTCCTCCTGCTCAGCGCGTTCTGGGGAGCCTCGTACCTGTTCATCAAGGTCGCACTGGACGACGGCGTGGCGCCATGGGCGGTCGTCTCGATCCGAACGGCGCTCGCGGCGCTCGTGCTCGTGCCGCTGGCGATCCAGCGCGGGGTGCTCGGCAGCCTTCGTGGGCGGCTCGGCCCGATCGTGGTGCTGTCGCTCGTGCAGGTGGCCGGCCCGCTCACGCTGATCGCGCTCGGCGAGGAGCGGATCTCGTCCTCGCTCACCGGGATCCTCGTGGCGAGCGCGCCGATCTTCACCTTCCTGCTCGCCTTCGCGCTCACCGGCGAGCAGCGCGCGAGCAGGACGAGCCTCGTGGGCGTGGCGATCGGGATCGTCGGCGTGGGCATGCTTCTCGGCGTGGACGCCGGCGGCGGCGCGGACGCTCTCGTCGGCGGCCTGTTCGTGATCCTCGCCGCGCTCGGCTACGCCATCGCCGCCTGGTACCTGAAGCGCAACCTCGCGGGGGTCGAGCCGGTCGCGACGGTGGCCGGCACCCAGGCGATCGCCGCGCTGGTCACGCTCCCGCTCGGCCTGCTCCACGTGCCCGACGCGGTGCCCAGCCTCGACGCGGTCGGCTCGCTGCTGATCCTCGGCGTGATCTGCACCGGCTTCGCGTTCGTGATCTTCCACTCGCTCGTGGCGAGCGACGGGCCGGCCAGGGCCTCGCTGGTTGGCTACATCGCCCCGGTCTTCTCGATCTTCTACGGCGTCGTGCTGCTCGACGAGCGCTTCGGCGTGGCCACCGCCGCCGGGCTCGTGCTGATCCTCGGAGGGTCCTGGCTAGCCGCGGGCGGCCAGCTGCCCGCACGCCGCCGCGATGTCGCGCCCGCGGGTGAGCCGCACGGTGGTGCGGATGCCGCGCTCCTCGAGGGCGGCGCGGAACGCTCCGATTGCGTCCCGGCCTGAGCCGCGATAGCCCGAGTCGGTCGGGTTGTAGGGGATCAGGTTCACCTTGAACACGCGGCGCGGCTCCAGGAGCTCGGCGAGCGCCAGCGCCTGCTCGTAGCGGTCGTTCACCCCGTCGAGCATCAGGTACTCCACGAACACCTGCCGCTTGCGGCGCTCGTGCCAGCGCAGGCAGGCGTCGAGCACGTCGCGCAGCGGGTAGCGGTCGTTCACGGGCATCAGCTCGGAGCGCAGCGCCTCGTCGGCGGCGTGGAGCGAGAGCGCGAGCCGCACGGGCGGGCCATCCTCGGCCATGCGGTCGATCCCCGGGATCCAGCCGACCGTCGACACGCCGATGTTCGAGTGCGCGATGCCCACGTCCGGCAGCCGCTCGCAGGCGGCGAGCACCGCGTCGATGTTCATGAGCGGCTCGCCCATGCCCATGAAGACCGCGTGGTTCACCTGCTCCTTGCGGCGGAAGTGGAGCGCCTGGTCGAGGATCTCCGAGGCGGTGAGATTGCGGCCGAAGCGCATCGACCCCGTGGCGCAGAAGGTGCAGGTAAGCGGGCAGCCGGACTGGCTCGACACGCAGAGCGAGCGGCGGCCGTCGCGGTAGCGCATGAGCACCGCCTCGACCGGGCGCCCGTCGTGGGTCTCAAAGAGCGCCTTCTCGGTGCCGTCGGACGCGAGCGCGTCGCGGACGGGGCGCAGGGAGGAGAAGGGCACCTCGTCCGCCAGCCGCTCGCGCAGCTCCAGCGGAAGGTTCGTCATCTCCTCGTAGGAGCCGGCGCCGCGCGCGGCCCACTCCCAGACCTGGCGCGCGCGAAAGCCCGGCTGCTCGCCGACGGCGAGGCGCTCGTCAAGTAAATCCAGGTCCATGCGGAAAAAAGTGTGGCGTATGCGGCATGGGATTCGGGTGAGCCGGGCAATACGGGTGCCGGTGGCACGGAGTTTTCGAGACACGATCCCCGTGGCCGGGGACCGGCAGATGCTGGATGCGGTTCTCGACGCGGCGACCTCGCTGATCGTCGTGGCTGACCCTGTCGGCGCGCTGGTGCGCTGGAACCGGGCCTGCGAGCAGCTGAGCGGATACAGCGCCAGCGATTTCGAGGCCGAGGGCGCGCTGTTCGACCTGGTGCCCCGTGAGGAGCGCCAGACCGTCATCGCGGCGTTCGAGGCTCTGACCGCGGGCGAGTCACCCGTGCGGGCGGAGTTCCACTGGCGCACGCGCTCCGGCGAGCTGCGCCTGATCGAGTGGTCGAACACGGCCCTGACCGACGTGGACGGAAACATCACGCATGTGGTCGGCACAGGCATCGACGTGACCGAGTCGCGCGAATGGGAGGCCGAGCGCGCCGCGGTGGAGGAGCGGTTGCGCAACATCGCCGATCACGACGCCCTCACGGGGCTCTACAACCGCCGCCGCTTCGAGCAGGAGCTGGACCGCCACCTCGTGCACGGGCGCCGCTACGGGATCGACGGCGCCCTGCTCGTGCTCGACCTCGACCGCTTCAAGGACGTGAACGACGGCCACGGCCACCGGGCGGGCGACCGCGTGCTCGCGGCGGTCGCCTCCGTGCTGCGTGCGCGGCTGCGCGAGAGCGACATCCTCGCGCGCTTCGGCGGCGACGAGTTCGCCGTCCTGATGCCCCACGGCGGAGCGGCCGAGGCCGCCGAGCTGGCGAACCTGATGGTGAACGCGGTTCGCCGCGACGTCTCGACCCCCGCGGGCCAGCTGGACGCCAGCGTGGGCTACGCACTGTTCGAGGACGCCACGACCACGTCCGACGAGGTGCTCTCGCGGGCAGACGACGCGATGTACGCGGACAAGGCCGACAGCGGCGGCCCGATGCGGCACTTGCGCTCGGTGGAGTAGGCGCGGCCGCCCGCGGCGCCCCCGCCCCCGCCGCGCCGCGGCGCCCCGCCCGCCTGCGCGCCGGCTTCCCGAGCCGCCTCCGACGGCGGGCACTGAGGGGGTGTGAACACGCTCAGTGCCTCTATGCGGCATCAGCCGTGTTCACACCCCTGATTGCCACCCCTTCGCCGCTGCCGTGCGCTCGCGCCCCACCGCCGCACCGCGGAGACCACCGCCACGTACGCTGGGGCGCATGCGGCTCGCCAAGTTCCTCGCGCACGCCGGCGTCGCCTCGCGGCGCGCCGCCGAGGGCATCGTGGCGGAGGGCCGCGTAACGGTTGACGGCGAGGTTGTTACGGATCCCGCACGAGATGTCGACGAGACGAGCGGGGTGGCGGTCGACGGGCGCGAGGTCGCGGCCGAGCCGCACGAGGTCCATGCGCTGAACAAGCCGGCCGGCGTGGTCTCGACGGCCCGCGACACCCACGGCCGGCCCACCGTGGTCCAGCTGGTGCGCTCGCCGCGCCGCCTGTACCCGGTTGGGCGCCTCGATGCCGACACCACGGGCCTGATCCTGCTCACAAACGACGGCGACCTGGCCGACCGGCTCACGCATCCGCGCTACGGCGTCAAGAAGGTCTACCGGGCGCGGATCCAGCCGGCGCGACTGTCGCCGCGGTCGCTGGAGGCGCTCCGGGAGGGTGTCGAGCTGGAGGACGGGCGGACCGCTCCGGCGCAGGCCCGCCAGCCGGCGCACGGTGTGCTGGAGCTGACGATCCGGGAGGGCCGCAAGCGCCAGGTGCGGCGCATGGTGGAGGCCGTGGGCCACAGGGTCGTAGAGCTCGAGCGAGTGGCGTTCGGCCCGCTCGGCCTACGCGGACTCGAGCCGGGCAAGAGCCGCCGCCTCACGAAGGCCGAAGTGGAGCGGCTGCGCAGGCTCTCAGAGCCACGAGCCGGCCGCGCTCCGGGCGGCCGCGCAAAGGCAGAGCGGCCGCGCGAAGCCGGCGCGGGCGGGCGGCGGCAAGCGACCCGATGCGAAGCCGGCGCGGGCGGGCGGCGCCAAGCGGGCGGCTAGGCCGGCCGGGGGTGCGAAGGCTCGGCCTCGGCGGCGGCCTCAGCGCTAGCTGTTTGCGGCGGGAGCGCCCGCCGCTTTGGGCGCGCCGGGCGGCCTCGCGCCGGGGCGCTCGGCGGGGGTCGGCGCAGGTCCTCGGGTCGGCATTCCTGTGCGATTCGTGCGGCCATCACGGCTCGCGCGTCGAACTGCTGCATGGGGTTCCTCTCGTCGCGTGGTGCGGAGCCATGCCACCGCCGCACCCGCCGCGGGGCGGGCTCTAGGGCGCGGTGGCGCCGGCTACTCGGCGACGAGCGAACACGGCTGCGCAGGCTACCCGAGCCGCGCGGCTGACACAATCCGCCGCCGCATGAAGCTGCGCGCGCTCAGAGGCGCCATCACGGTCGAAGAGAACGACGCGGACGCCATCCTGTCCGCCACGGAGGAGCTCGTGCGCGAGGTGATGGCGCGCAACTCGCTCGAACCGGACCAGATGGTGAGCTGCATCTTCACCTGCACCAACGACCTCGACGCCGAGTTCCCCGCCGTTGCGGCCCGCCGGCTAGGCCTCTCCTCGGTGCCGCTCCTCTGCGCCCGCGAGATCGACGTGCCCGGGGCACTGCCGCGCGTGATCCGCCTCCTTCTCCACTGCTACCCGGACCCCGACAGCGAGCCGCGGCACGTGTATCTGCGCGAGGCGGAGTCGCTGCGCCGGGACCTCCAGGGGGCGCAATGACCGGCCTCGAGTTCAACGCTCGCGTGCGCGACATCCCGGTGTACCCCGCGGCGTCCACCTACGCCTTCGACGGCGAACTCGTGAAGCTCGCCTCGAACGAGACCCCCTTCCAGCCGCACCCTCAGGTGCTCGAGGCGGTGGAGGCGCAGCTCCGCACGCTCAACCGCTACCCCGACCCGGAGCGCACGGCGCTGCGCAAGCGCATCTCCGAGCGCACCGGCGTGCCGACCGGCCGGGTCTCCATCGGCAACGGCTCCTGCGAGCTGCTGCTCGCCGCCGCCGAGGCGATGCTCGAGCCAGGCGCCGAGCTCGTCTACGCCTGGCCGTCGTTCTCGATGTATCCGCAGCTTGCCGCGATGTCCGGCGCACGCGCCGCGGCCGTGCCTCTGAACGACGCAGGCGAGCACGACCTCGACGCCATGGTGCGTGAGGTGACCGCGGCCACGCGCATCGTGATCGTCTGCAACCCGAACAACCCGACGGCCACCGCGCTCCCACCCGCGGCGATCGATCAGTTCGTGGCCCAGCTGCCGCGCCACGTGGCCGTGATCCTCGACGAGGCGTACGTGGAGTTCTCCTCGCTCCAGGATCCCGACGAGTCGATCGCGCTGCTCGACCGCCACCCCAACCTGATCCTGCTGCGCACGTTCTCGAAGGTCTACGGCCTCTGCGGCCTCAGAGTGGGCTACGCGCTCGGCTCAGAGGACTTCCGGCTCGCGGTGGACAGGGTGCGCCAGCCCTTCTCGGTGAACGCGCTCGCGCAGGCCGCGGCCACCGAGGCACTCAACCACGTGGACGAGCTAGAGCGCCGCGTGGAGCAGACCGCGATCGAACGTATGCACGTGGAGTCCGAGCTACAGGAGCGCGGCCTCGAGACCACCGACAGCCAGGCGAATTTCTCCTGGGTCTCGCTCGGGGAGCGCGACGAGGACGCCGTGATCGCCGGCCTCGCGGAGCGCGGCGTGATCGTTCGCGCCGGGCGGGCGCTCGGCCAGGAGGGCTGGATGCGGGTGACCTACGGGACCCGCCACGAGAACGATCGCTTCCTCGCAGCGCTGGATCAGATCATCTAGACCTGCTACAAAGACCGTGATGTCCCGTATGGCCACGCCGACTTCTTGCACGAGCGCCTCCCCGCGCTCCGCTCGGCGTGCCCACTCGCGCTGGTACTACCGATTTAGCTAGGCGTCCGGCAGCGGCTGGTGCCGTGCCGAATTCCCTGGACCGCCGGACGCCGTCCGAATCGTCGTAGCACCAACCAACTTTGAGAGGCTTTAGGGACAGATGATGATCGTGATGAAAGAGGGGGCGACCAAGGCGGAGATAGCCGCCGTGGTGAAGCGCGTCGAATCGGTCGGCGCTCATGCCCACATCTCTGCCGGGGAGCTCGTGACCGTAATCGGCGCGATCGGCGACCGAGAACACGTGGCCAACCTGGGGCTCGAGGGAGCGCCGGGCGTGGATCACCTGGTGCCGATCCTCAAGCCGTACAAGCTCGCGTCGCTCCAGTACCGCCGTGACGAGCGCACGGTGCTCGAGATCGACGGACGCCGAATCGGGGGCGATCACTTCGCGACGATCGCCGGTCCGTGCACCGTCGAGTCGCGCGAGGTGCTGCTCGACACGGCCCGCACCGTGAGGGACGCGGGGGCGCAGTTCCTGCGCGGCGGGGCCTACAAGCCGCGCACCTCGCCGTACTCGTTCCAGGGTCTCGGCGAGGCCGGGCTCAGGCTGCTGGCCGAGGCGAAGGCCGAGACCGGCCTTCCGATCGTGACCGAGCTTCTGGACGTGCGCGACCTCGAGCCGGTGCTCGAGGTGGCCGACGTGGTCCAGCTCGGCGCGCGCAACATGCAGAACTACACCCTGCTCACCGAGGTCGGCCGCGCAGGAAAGCCGGTGCTGCTGAAGCGCGGCCTCTCGGCCACCCTCGAGGAGCTGCTGATGGCGGCGGAGTACATCCTCAAGGAGGGCAACGAGCAGGTGATGCTCTGCGAGCGGGGCATCCGCACGTACGAGCCGAGCTACCGCTTCACGCTCGACCTGATGGCCGTGCCGGTGCTGCGCGAGCTCACGCACCTGCCGATCGTGATCGACCCGAGCCACGCGGCCGGGAAGCGCTCGCTGGTGGAGCCGCTGTCGCTCGCCGCGGCCGCGGCCGGCGCCGACGGCATCATCGTCGAGATCCACCCGTGCCCCGAGGAGGCCGTTTGCGACGGCCCGCAGGCGCTCTACACCGACGACTTCGCGGCCTACCTGCGCAAGCTCGAGGCGGCGGCCGAGCTGGCCGGAAAGCAGTTCACGGCCGTTCAGTGAACCCGTGCGCATAGCCGTCCTCGGCGTGGGGCTGATCGGCGGTTCGATCGGCCTGGCGGCGCGCGAGCACGTCGAGGACGCCGAGGTCGTGGGCTTTGGCCGCGACCCCGAGCGGCTGCGCACGGCCGTTGAGCGCGGCGCCATCCAGCGCGCGGCCGGCTCGATTGAGGAGGCCGTCGACGGCGCCGAGCTCTGCTTCGCGTGCGCGCCCGTCGGCGTGCTGCCCGAGCTCGTGCGCGCGGCGCTCGATGCCTCTGGCCCGGACACGCTCGTCACGGACGTGGGCTCGACCAAGCAGGACCTGGTGGAGCGGACGCCCGACCCGCGCTTCGTTGGCGGCCACCCGATCGCCGGCGCCGAGACGGCCGGCGTGGAGCACGCGCGCGCCGATCTCTTTCAGGGCGCGGTCTGGTACCTCACGCCGCACGAGCAGTCGGGCGGGCTGCTCTACGAGCGCCTGCACCGCTTCGTCGTCGACGTGGGCGCGCAGCCCGTGGCCGTGGACGCCGAGACCCACGACCGCCTCGTGGCCGTGTTCAGCCACCTGCCGCACGTGCTGGCGAACGTGCTCGCCTCGCAGGCCGCCGGGCGGCTGCTCGAGCACGGGGATGCGCTGCGCCAGGTGGGCCCGAGCTTCCGCGACATGACCCGCGTCGCCGGCGCCAACACCGCGATGTGGAGCGACATCTACCGCTCGAACCGCACCGCGATCATCGAGGAGATCCGCGGCTTCAGGCGCGAGCTTGACGAGGTTGAGCGGCTGCTCACAGCAGGCGAGGTCGAGGACTGGAACGACCGCGCGCGCGACGACAGGCGCGTGCTCCTGGAGGCCGGCTCGGCCGAGGGACCGGTTCACGAGTTGCGCATAACCGTCCCCAATCGCCCCGGTATCGTCGCCCAGGTGGCACTCGAGCTCGGCAGGGCGGGCGTGAACATCGTCGACATGGCGCTCGCGCCGGCGTCGGACATGCGGACCGGCGCCATGAGCCTGTGGATCGCGGGCGACTCCCAGGCGGCCCGCGCTCGCGAGCTGATCGAGGCGCTCGGCTTCCCGGTCGGCAGCGGGTGAGCTCGACCGTCCGCTTCGACCCCGCCGGCCCGCTCCGGGGCGATTACACGCCCCCGGCCGACAAGTCGATCTCCCACCGAGCGGCGCTGATCGGCGCGATGGCGGACGAGCCGGTCGCCGTGGTCAACTGCCTCGACTCCGAGGACACGCGCTCGACCTTGAACGCCGTCAGGGCGCTCGGCGCGGGCATCGAGGAGGAGGGCGAGGACTGCCTGCTGATCCGCGGCGTGGGCCTGCACGCCCCGCTCGAGGCGACGGGCGGGCTGCTGAACGTGGGCAACGCCGGGACGCTCATGCGGCTGCTGCCGGGCTGGCTCGCTGGGCAGCCTGGGGGCGTCTGGACCCTCGACGGCGACGAGTCGATCCGCCGCCGGCCGATCGACCGCATCGCCGAGCCGCTGATCCGCATGGGCGCGAGCGTTGAGGCGCGCGAGGAGCGCTTCCCGCCCTTCACGGTGCGCGGGGCGGAGCTGAGCGGCATCGAGTACGAGCTGCCGATCGCGAGCGCCCAGGTGAAGTCGTGCGTGCTGATCGCGGGCATGCTCGCGTCGGGCTCGACCACGGTCGCCGAGCCCTCGGTGAGCCGCGACCACACAGAGCGCATGCTGCGCCGCGCCCGCGTGCCGTTCGAGCGCGACGGGCTGCGCATCACTGTCGCCCAGGTGGACGAGCTAGAGCTCGATCGCGTGGTCGTGCCCGGCGATCCCTCGTCGGCGGCCTTCATCGTGGCCGCCGCGATCCTGGTGAGCGGCTCGCGCGTGGTGGCGAAGGACGTGGGCCTGAACTGGACGCGCACGGGCTTCTTCCGGATCGCCGAGCGCATGGGCGCGGTGATCGTTGGCGAGCTCGAGGAGCCGGGGACTGAGGCGGACGAGGAGCCGATCGGCGAGCTCGACGTGGCCTCCGGCCCGCTCGAGGGCACCACGGTCGACGCGGACGAGGTGCCGCTCGCGATCGACGAGCTGACCCTCGTGGCCCTGCTGGGCGCGCACGCCGAGGGCGACACCGTGGTCAGCGGAGCGGAGGAGCTGCGCCTGAAGGAGTCCGACCGGATCGAGGGCGTGGTGGAGGGGCTGCGTGCCCTTGGCGCGGACATCGATGCCACTCCGGACGGGTTCATCGTGCGCGGGGACGGGTCGCCGCTGCGCGGCGGGAGCATCAACGCCAACGGCGACCATCGCATGGCGATGCTCGGCGCGGTGGCCGGGCTCGCCTCCGTGGAGGGCGTGGAGGTGGTGGGAATGGAGGCCGCCGCGGTGTCCTACCCCGGCTTCGAGCAAGACCTCCGATCGCTGGTGTAGGTTCCGCGCCGCGTGTACGACTGGCTGCTCTTTTTCCACCTCCTGGCGGCCTTCATGCTCGCCGTGACCGTTGTGACCTACACGGCGGTGGCGCTCCGCGCCCAGACCACGGGACGCACCCTGTTCGTGGCCGACCGCTGCTGGGACGTCGGCGGGCTGGGCACGCTCGTGCTCGGCATCTGGCTCGCGCTCTACCTGGATGAGTACGACTTCTTCGACGGCTGGATCCTCGGAGCCATCGTGCTGTGGTTCGTGGCCACGGGCCTGGGCCAGAGCATCCAGCGGCGCCTCGCGGCGGACGGAGCCACCGACATCGCGGTGATGCACTGGCTGCGCACCCTCACCGTGCTCGGCCTGCTCGTGCTGATGATCTGGAAGCCGGGCGCATGACGCTGCTCGCCGCCATCCGGCCGGACGACTGGAACCTGCCGCTGTTCCTGCACGTGCTGGGCGCGATGGCCCTCGTGGGGTCGCTCGTCTTCGTGGTCACCTCGATTGCCGGTGACAACCTGCGGCTGGGCTTTCGCACGCTTCTGATCGGGGTGATCCCGAGCTGGATCGTGATGCGCTTGGCCGCTCAGTGGATCGCCTCGAAGGAGCACGTGGACGACCTCGACCCGACGCCGGCCTGGGTCGACATCGGCTACAGCACCTCCGAGGGCAGCCTCCTGCTGTTGATCGCCGCCACCATCTGCGCCGGCATCGCAGCACGGCGCGCCCGCGGCGGCGGCCTCCGGACCGCCACGCTGGCCCTGGTGGCCATCACGCTCGTCGCGTACGTGGTGGCCATCTGGGCGATGAGCACGAAGCCGTCCTGAGGCCCGGGCCGCGCTGAACGCCAGGCAATGAGGGGTCGGCCCCGGCCAGGTGGGGCATCTCGGTGGCTATATCCGCCACTCAGATTCCCCACCTGCATTTCGGGCGACCCTTTAGTGCCTGTAGTTCGGGCACCCGCGACCGCCGCGTAGCCTTCGCCCCATGGTCGTCGCGATCGATGGGCCCGCCGGGGCGGGCAAGAGCACGGTCGCGCGCGCTGCCGCGCGCGCGCTCGGTTTCACGTACCTGGACTCGGGCGCGATGTACCGGGCGGTCGGCCTGATGGCCCAGAGGCATGGTGGAGCGGCCTCGGAGCGAGCCGGCGAGCTCAAGATCAGCCTCGGCGAGCGCGTGCTCGTGGACGACGAGGACGTGACCGAGGCGATCCGCACCCCGGAGGTGTCCGAGGCGGCGTCGAAGGTCGCCACCAACCCGAAGGTCCGCGAAGCGCTCGTCCAGAAGCAGCGCGAGCTGCTGGCGAACGGCGACTGGGTGGCGGAGGGCAGGGACATCGGGACCGTCGTGGCCCCCGAAGCGGCCGTGAAGATCTTCCTCAATGCCTCGCCGGAGGAGCGTGCACGCCGGCGGGCCGCAGAGCTCGGCACCGACGTGGAAACGGTGCTGCGCGACCAGACCCTGCGCGACGCTCAGGACATGGAGCGCGAGCACTCGCCTCTGATGGCGGCGCCCGGGTCGGTCGAGCTCGACACGAGCGGCCTCAGCGTCGACGAGGTGGTCGAGCGGATCGTCGACCTCGTCGAGCAGGCGCGGCGATGAACCGGCCGACCGTCGCGGTGATCGGCTATCCGAACGTGGGCAAGTCGACGCTCGTGAACCGGCTCTCTGGCACGCGCGAGGCCGTGGTGCACGAGGACGCCGGCGTGACCCGCGACCGCAAGGAGATCGACGCGGACTGGAACGGAGTCGGCTTCACGCTCGTGGACACGGGCGGGGTGGACTTCGCGGGCGAGCACCAGATGGCCGAGGAGATCCGGCGCCAGGCGCTGAGGGCGCTCGAGGGCGCCGACCTGGCGCTGCTCGTGGTGGACGCCCGCGCCGGCCTGCGTCCGGGCGACGCCGAGCTGGCGCAGGAGCTGCGCGGCGGCGGCGTGCCCGTGATCGTGGCCGCCAACAAGGTGGACGACGCCCGCCAGACCGGGGCGGCCACCGAGTTCTACGGGCTCGGCCTGGGCGACCCGCTGCCGGTGTCCGCCACCCAGGGGCTCGGCACCGGCGACCTGCTCGACCTGATCGTCGAGCGCCTGCCGGAGGTGGCCGAGGTGCGCGAGCAGGCCACGCGGCTCGCCCTGATCGGGCGCCCTAACGTGGGCAAGTCGTCACTGGTGAACCGGCTGCTGGGCGAGGAGCGCGTGATCGTGACCGACGTGGCGGGCACCACCCGCGACGCGATCGACACCCGCATCCAGTTCGAGGGCCGCGAGGTGGTGCTGGTGGACACCGCCGGGCTGCGCCGGCGCACGAAGGTCGCCGGGACCGTGGACTACTACGCCCAGCTGCGCTCCGAGCAGGCCGCCGAGCGCGCGGACGTGGCGATCGTGGTCTGCGACGCCAGCGAGGGCGTGACGAGCGACGACCTGCGCGTGGCCGAGATGGCCATGCAGCAGAAGTGCGCCACGGTGATCGCGCTCAACAAGTGGGACATCACGCAGACCGATCTCGAGGAGGCCAAGGCGAAGGTCACGCGCAAGCTGCGCCAGCGCCCGCAGGTGATGGCGGTGTCGGCCACCAGCGGGCGCGGCATGAAGCGGCTTATGGCCGAGGCGCTGTGGCTCGCCGACCGCTCGGCGCAGTGGATTCCCACCCCCGAGCTGAACCGCTTCCTCGGCGACCTCCAGGCGCTGCGCGAGCCGCCCGCGGTGCGCGGCAAGCGGCTGCGGATGTACTACATGGCCCAGTTCGAGACGAGCCCGCCGCGCTTCGCGATCCAGGTGAACAACCGCGGGCAGGTGACGCGCGACTACGCGTACTTCCTCGAGAACCGCCTGCGCGAGCGCTACAAGCTCGAGGGCGTCCCGCTCGTGATCGACTTCAAGACTTCGCGGGGGCGCTCGCGGGAGTGAAGCCCGAGCGGGCCATGTCGCCCCAGAGCAGTGGCTTGCGCCTGAGCTGCCGCCAGCTGGCATGCACGCGGACGAGCGCGTACCACTGCCGGTAGCCCAGGTTCTCGATTCCTGCCGCGAGCACGAGGCGGCCGAAGCAGCGCCAGCTGCGGTAGCGCTGAAACGCCCCCTCCTCCACAAACAGCGCGCCAAACGAAAACGCCATGCCGAGGGCGACCGCAACCCCGAAGAAGGAAATTGCCATCGCGGGCGAGAGCCACCCGAGCGCAAGCGACAACGCGATGACGGCGTAGCCCGCCACCTCGATGATCGGGCCGAGCGCCTCGAACGCGACGAAGTAGGGGAGTCCGAACAGCCCGACGGAGCCGTAGCGGCGGTGCCCGATCATGCCGCGGTAGTCCCACAGCATCTGCAGCAGGCCCCGCTGCCAGCGGTCCCTCTGAATGCGCAGCACGCGCAGCGAGTCGGGCGCCTCCGTCCAGCAGACGGGGTCCGCTATGAAGCCGATCCTGTAGGGCTGGCCGCGATCGCGGCAGAGCTTGTGCAGGCGCACCACAAGCTCAGCGTCCTCCGCGAAGCTTTCTGAGTCGTAGCCGCCGACCTCGATGACCTCCTCGCGCCGGAAGATGCCGAACGCGCCGGAGACGATGAGCAGCGCGCCGATGCGCGACCAACCGGTGCGCCCCACCAAGAACGCGCGCAGGTACTCGACGATCTGGAGGTTCACGAGCAGCTGTCGCGGCGTGCGCGCCTCGGTCACATGCCCGGCCTCGACCGTGGACCCGTTCGCGATCCGGACGATGCCCCCCAGGGCCACGGTCTCGGGACGCACCTGAAACTCCCGCACGAGGCGCGGCAGGGCATCCACGTCGAGCACGGTGTCGGCATCCACCGCGAGGAACAGTGGGTAGCGGGCGTAGCTCAGCCCCGCATTCAGGGCATCCGACTTTCCGCCGCCGTTTACCTTGTCGATGACCACGAGCCGCTCGTCTCTCAGGCTGCGGTAGGAGCCGATGATCGGCTTCGTCTCCAGTCGCGCACGTGGAACGCGCCGGTCCTCGACAAGCCGGTACTCCTCTTTCAGGATCTCGAGCGTCCGGTCGCTGGAACCGTCGTTCACCACGACGATTTCGAACGCGGCGTAATGGCTCTGGAGCAGCGAGCGAACCGAGTCGAGGATCACCAGCTCCTCGTTGTATGCCGGTATCAGGATCGACACGGGCACGCTCAGCTCGGAGGTCGCGATCGTGTCGTAGTCGCGCAGCGAGCGGCGTTTCACATACTGCGAGATCGCCCGCGAGCCGAAGCCGAGGAGCACCAGCTGGTTCAGATTCTGCGCGAGCAGGTAGGCGATCACGAACACGTTGAACGCCATCACCGCCTGGTGGAGGGCGTCGATCATGCGGCCACGGCCAGAACCGCCGGGGTGTCGGGCTCGAATGCGAGGGCCTCCGCTGCGCGCTCGCGCGCGAACGGGTCGGGGTGCACCCTGGCGCAGTTGCGAAGGGCGACACGGCCGGGCTCGCCGAGCGCAAGGAGCGCTTCCGCGGCACGCGCGCGGACCCACCACGCGCGGTCCCCCATCAGGTGTACGAGCGAGGGCACGCTGTGCTCCTCGCGAAGCTCGCCAACGGCCCATGCCGCCTGCGCGCGGACGGACGGCGAGGGATCCGATAGCGCCGTCGTGAGGATCCTCGACGAGGTCGGCAGGCGGAGCCGGCCGAGTGCCCGGCAGGCCCGAATGCGCTGCTCCTCGTCGCCCTGTGTCAGCAGCTCCAGGAGTGGGCCCTCTGCGCGCGCGTCCCCGGCGAGCCCGAGGGCCTCGGCGAGCCACGGCCGTACCGCTTCAAAGCTCGGCTGGCGAAATACCGTCAGGACCGGCCCGGCGGCCCACGCTCCGGTGAGGCGCTCCACGACGCGCTGCGGTTCCACGAGCCCGGCGCGGAGCCCGCGGATCAGCGCCCAGGCGGCCTCCTCGGACCCGCATACGGACAGCGCCTGCGTCGCGGCGGCGCGTACGTCTGGGTCGGGGTCCGCCATCAGCGGCGCAACCATCCTCTCGGCGTGATCGAGGCCAAGCTGGGCCCAGATGAGCGCGGCACGGCCTCGGGCGACAGCCCTTCGCGAGCCGAGTGCGGATCGCAGCGCAGCTTCGAGTCCACCCTCGCGAAGCGCTTGCCGGAACCACTCGTGACGCTCGTCTCGGGGCGGCTTGCGGCCGGACTTCAGCAGCGCCAGCAGGTCCTCCTGGCCGCTGGTCCAGCGGGCGGCGTGGCGGGCGAGGGCCACCAGGTCGTCCATGCGCATGTCGCGCACCGGGCCGGTGCCGAGCGCCGCGACCCAGCGCACGCGGCGGCGGCGGGACCGGCGCTCGGAAAAGCCACGTACCAGCCGCCTCACCAGCACGAGCAGAGCCAGGCCGGCGAGCAGGCCGACCGAGAATTCGACCAGGAATATGGATGTGTCGATCGTCACGGCACGGACTTCGCTCGGTACCTCACTATCGGCCGCAAGTGCCCCCAACTTGAGGACACGCGGCCCGGGCGAGCTAGCGCTGCTCGAAGCGAGCCGTGAAGTGCCGCAGCGCCGGCGGCTCCTCCACGATCCGCAGGCCGCGCAGCTCGCCGGCCCGCTCCGCCACGTACTCGCACACCTCGATCACGTAGTCCACGTGCGACTGCGTGTAGGTGCGGCGCGGGATCGCCAGCCGCACGAGGTCCATCGGGGCCGGCTGCTCTGAGCCGTCGGGCTGGCGCCCGAACATCACGGTCCCGATCTCGCAGCCGCGGATGCCGCCCTCGAGGTAGAGCGCCACCGCGAGCGCCTGGCCGGGGTACTCGAGCGGCGGGATGTGCGCGAGGAACGCGCGCGCGTCGATGTACACCGCGTGCCCGCCCACCGGCAGCACGACGGGGATGCCGACGCGGTTGAGCGCCTCGCCCAGGTACTCGGTCGAGGTGATGCGGTAGCGCAGGTAGTCCTCGTCGACCGCCTCACGCAGCCCCTGGGCGATCGCGTCCATGTCGCGGCCCGCCATGCCGCCGTAGGTGGGGAAGCCCTCGGTGAGGATGAGCAGGGTGCGGCATTTCTCCGCCAGGTTGTCGTCGTCCAGCGCGAGCCAGCCGCCGATGTTGCCGAGCGGGTCCTTTTTCGCGGACATGGTCATGCCGTCCGCCAGCGAGGCCATCTCGCGGACGATCTCTGGCACCGGCGTGTCGGCGTAGCCGTCCTCGCGCAGCTTCACGAACCAGGCGTTCTCCGCGAACCGGCAGGCGTCGAGGAACAGCGGCACGCTCGCCGGCGTCGCAGGCCTCCCGCACCGCGCGCAGGTTCTCCATCGAGACCGGCTGCCCGCCGCCGGAGTTGTTCGTGAGCGTGATGAACACCACGGGCACGTCCCGCTCGGACAGCACGCGCCGCAGGGCCTCCACGTCCATGTTGCCCTTGAAGGGATGGCGCGACGACGGCACCAGAGCCTCCGGCACAGGCAGGTCGAGCGCCTCGGCGCCGCTGAACTCCACGTTCGCGCGCGTGGTGTCGAAGTGCGTGTTGTTCGGGATCGTGCGGCCTGGGCCGCCGAGCACGCTGAAGATGATCTTCTCGGCGGCGCGGCCCTGGTGGGTGGGGATCACGTGCTCGAACGGGAACAGCTCCTGGACGGCGTCGCGGAAGCGGAACCAGGACGCCGAGCCGGCGTAGCTCTCGTCACCGCGCTGGAGCCCGGCCCACTGCTCCGAGGACATCGCCCCGGTGCCGGAGTCCGTGAGCAGGTCCACGAGCACACGCGGCCCCGGTACGTTGAACAGGTTGTAGCCGGCCCGCTCGAGCTCCAGCTGGCGCTCCTCGCGCGTGGTCATGCGAACGGGCTCGACAGAATGGATCCGAAACGGCTCGATGATGGTTACCCACTGATTGTCCACGTGCCATGTGTACCCTTCCCGGCCTCATGACCACGCAGCCCCTCTCAGACGACGAGTTCCTGTTCACCTCCGAGTCGGTCACGGAGGGCCATCCGGACAAGATGGCCGACCAGATCTCGGACGGCGTTCTGGATGCCGTGATGGCCGAGGATCCGGAGGGCCGCGTGGCCTGCGAGACGCTCGTGAACACCGGCTTGGTGGTTGTGTCTCGGTGAGATCACGACCGACGTGTACGTGGACATTCCGAAGATCGCGCGCGAGACGATTCGCCGGATCGGGTACAGCGGCGGGCGCTACGGGTTCGACTGCGATAGCTGCGCGGTGATCACCGCGATCGACGAGCAGTCGCCGGACATCGCGCAGGGTGTGGACAGGGCGTACGAGGCCCGCACCGACCCCGCCGACGACGACGAGCTCGATATTGCGGGCGCCGGCGACCAGGGCATGATGTTCGGCTACGCCACGCGCGAGACGAAGGAGCTGATGCCGATGCCGATCTCGCTGGCGCACAAGCTGGCGCACCGGCTCGCCGAGGTGCGTCGCGCCGAGCTGATGCCCTACCTCGGGCCGGACGGCAAGACGCAGGTCACGGTCCGCTACGAGAACGGCCGGCCGATCGAGATCGAGCGCATCCTGATCTCGACGCAGCACAAGGACGGCGTGGACGCGGAGACGCTGATCAAGCCCGACCTCTGGGAGCACGTGGTGCACCCGGTGCTGCCGGCGGAGCTGTACGACGAGAAGAAGCTGCTCGACGACGGCGGCCACAACTTCCTCGTGAACCCGACGGGCAAGTTCGTGATCGGCGGACCGGTCGGCGACGCGGGCCTCACGGGCCGCAAGATCATCGTCGACACCTACGGCGGCATGGCCCGTCACGGCGGCGGCGCCTTCTCGGGCAAGGACCCGTCGAAGGTGGACCGCTCGGCCGCGTACGCCGCGCGCTACGTGGCGAAGAACGTGGTGGCCGCGGGGCTCGCCGACAAGTGCGAGGTCCAGGTGGCCTACGCGATCGGCGTGGCGCATCCCGTGTCCGTGATGGTGGAGACGTTCGGCACCGAGCGCGTCTCGCGCTCGCAGATCGCGCAGCTGGTGGAGGAGCACTTCGACCTTCGCCCGGGCGCGTTCCGAAAGTACCTCGACCTTCACCGTCCGATCTACCGCAAGACGGCGGCATACGGCCACTTCGGCCGCGAGGATGCCGACTTCACCTGGGAGAAGACGGACAAGGCCGAGACGCTCCGCCAGGCCGCCGGCCTCGGCGAGCGCGAGACCTCGGCTGTCTAGCCCGCCTTCGGCCTCACCCTGTAGACGTCGATGCTGCCCTTGACGCCCTTGAAGCGGCGGCTGCCGGCGGCCGACCAGTCGTAGCCGTCCCCGGCCGCCTCGCGGACCTCGCCTGAGGCGACTACGGTCCCCCGGCGCGCGAACGAGGTGAGGCGCGCGGCGAGGTTCACTGGCCGCCCATACCAGTCGCCGGCCCGCGGCAGGCCCTCGCCGGACGCGATGCCGCCGCGCAGAAGCGGGCCGTCGTCCCTGGAGCGGTCGACGAGGGAGAGCACGGTGTCGACCACCGGCCCCGGCTCCGGCGCGACGAGCATGGCCGCGTCGCCAATCGTCTTCACGAGCCGCACGGGCGGGTCGACGGCATCCGCCACCGACTTCTCGAAGCTCCTGACCACGCTGCCCAGGTCCTCGGGCGCGATCTCCTCGCCGAGCTCGGTGAAGCCCACAATGTCGACGAACCCGACAGTCACCGGCTGCGATCCCGCCAGGCGACCACTCTGGAGCTCGGCCTGGCTGATCACGGCGTCGCGCATCTGCTCGCGCAGGCGCAGGTTGAGCATGTGCTGGAGCGTCGGCGCGGCGAGCGGGCCGAGGTTACGCAGCGCCTCGGCGTAGCGCAGCCCCAGGTCGCGCTCGGTGTCGCCGGGGTGGAGGAAGGCCTCCCCGAACACAGATCTGAGCGCGGCCGCAACGCTCTGCATGGAGCGGCTCATCACGGCGGTGAGCTCGAGAAACGTCTCAGGGCTGAGGCCGGCATCCAGGAGCACCTTGGCGTTGAGCGACAGCTCCATCTCCTCCTCGGTGATCGCCCGTTCGTCGGGCTCGCGCACCGGGACGCCGAGCGCGCGCGCCGCCTCGTCGAGGAAGTGCTCGTCGAGGCCGGTCTCGGCGGCGAGCTCCTCGCGCGTGTACAGCTTGCCCTCGCCGGCGAGCACGCGCTCCATCGGCAGCAGCGCCAGGCGGTCGTGGGCCGCCGCCTCGCGCAGCTCGTCGAGGCTGAATCCCTCCTCTTCGAGGCTGCGCAGGAGCTCGAGGCGGGCGTCGCGGTCGCTGGCCCCTTCGAGCAGTCCCTCGGCGTCGAAGTCGATCGGCACGCGCACATGGTGCCTTAAGAAAGGCTCGGCGGTGTCCGATAGCGCTGTAATGGCCCATCTGCTGCGTCAGCGGACGGTGTCGCTGCTCGGCCTGCTCGCGGGCTGCGCGGTGTTGCCCGCCGCGGTCGTCCACTTCTTCGGCGAGACCGAGGTCCAGATCCCCGGCGCCGTGCACTTCTTCCCGATCGCAATCAGCGCCGGACTGGCCGCTGCCGCGGCCCTCGCGCTGACGCTGGCGGGCGCGCGCCGCGGCGACGCCCGCTCCGTCCTGATCGGAACCGCCTTCTCCTCGATGGCCGCAATGCTCTCGATCCACGGGCTCACCACGCCCGGGTTCCTGGTGGGCGACAACGGGCTCGTGGCGTTCTCCGGCGCCCTTACCCTGCCGGTGGGCGGCGCGGTGCTCGCGCTCTCGGCGATCCCGGAGCTGCGGCGCCCGAGCGCGGTGCGCCCGGTCCTCGCGCTCCAGGGCGGGCTGCTTGCGGCGATCATCGCGCTCGGCCTCGTCGGGCACCCTGCAGCCGACCTTCGTGCCGGGGGTGCCCGAGGCGGCCAGCATCCCCGCCTACATCGTCCTCGGGTTCGGTCTGGTCTTCTACGGCGCGCTGGCCATGCGCGCCGGGCGCACTTATCTGCTTACGCGGCGCTTCGCCGACCTCGCCGTCGTCTATGGGCTCGTGCTGCTCGGCGTGGCGTTGGGTCCGGCCCTGCTGTTGGAGTACTACGAGCTCGGCTGGTGGCTCGGCCACGGCTGGGAGCTGATCGGCATCGGGCTGGTGGGCGTGCCGGTGGCGCTCGACTTGCATCGCGGCGCGCAGTCGCGGCCGCTGGTGGGAGACCTGCGCGCGAGCGAGCTCGTGAGCGCGGCGGACGCCTTCATGGGCCCGACCGTGCGCGCGCTGCTGGTGCGCTTGGCGCACAAGGACGAGTACACGGCGGAGCACACGCGCGGCGTCGCGCTGCGGGCCGTGCAGGTGGGTGAGGAGCTGGGGCTGGCTCCGGCGCGGCTGCGCGAGCTGGCGATCGGCGGGCTCGTGCACGACGTCGGCAAGCTGTCTGTGCCCAACGAGATCCTGCAGAAGCCGGAGGCGCTCACCGACGACGAGTACGAGGTGATCAAGCGCCACACCGAGCTCGGCAGCGAGCTCGTTCGCCAGCTTGGCTTCTCGGCACAGGTGGCGCGGCTCGTGCTCGACCATCACGAGCGGCTCGACGGCAGCGGCTACCCGCGTGGGCTGGGCGCGCCGGATCTCGACATCGAGACCCGCATCCTGGCCGTCTGCGACGTGTTCGACGCGCTGCTGTCCAAGCGTGTCTACCGGCCCGCGTGGACCCTCGACAAGGCCCTGGAGCTGCTCAGCAGGGAGTCCGGGACCAGCTTCGACCCCGCGTGCGTCGAGGCGCTGGAGCGCGTGATCGGGCGCGAGCAGGACCAGGCCGTCCGCGCGGCCGCTGCCTGACCCGGCCGCCGTCCGGGCCTGTCCGTAGGTTCGGGGGAGTGATCGCCAAGGTCGAGCCGCTTACGCCGGCGCGCAGCCTGCGCGGGCCGTTCGACTACCGGCTCGCGGGGGCACTCGAGGATGTGGGTGTGGGAAGCATGCTGGTGGTGCCCTTTGGGCGCCGGCGGCTGCTCGGCGTGGTCGTGGACCTGTCCGACGAGAGCGAACTGCCGCTGGAGCGCCTGGCCGAGCCGATCGCCGCGCTGGAGGCGGACGTGCCGCAGTCGCTCGTCGCGCTGGGGCTCTGGGTCGCGCGTGAGTACGTCTCCACTCCGGCCCGCGGGCTGGCGCTCGTGCTCCCGCCCGGCACCGGCACGGGCGCGGGCCGGCCGCTGCGTCCGAAGCGCTCGCTGCGCGCGGCGATCACGCCGGCCGGCGAGGCGGCGCTCGGCGACGGCGCCCGGATCGGTGCTCGTCAACGGGCGGCGCTGGAGGCGCTGGCCGGGGCCCCTCTGGGGGCCGCGGCCCTCGCGCGCCGGACGGGGTGCACGCACTCCACGCTGCGCAGCCTCGAGCGGCGCGGCCTGCTGCGGCTCGAGAACGCTGCCGATGCGCTGCGGCGGCCGCGGATCGAGCGGGTGGGCGCGCGCGCCGGCACGGTCGAGCTCACCGCCGGCCAGGCGGCCGCCTTCGCGCAGATCGAGTCCCGCCTCGGGTCGAGCACCTCCGCCGCGGGGGAGCAACAGCCGCTCCTGCTGCACGGCGTCACCGGCAGCGGCAAGACCGAGGTCTACCTGCGCTCCGTGGCCGCCGCGCTCGAGCGCGAGCGCTCGGCGATCGTGCTCGTCCCCGAGATCGCGCTCACGCCGCAGACGGCCGGTCGCTTCGTGGAGCGCTTCGGCGAGCAGGTGGCCGTGATGCACTCCCGGCTCTCTCAGCGCGAGCGCTACGACGAGTGGTGGCGGATGCGGCGCGGCGAGGCGCGCGTCTGCGTGGGCCCGCGCTCGGCCGTGTTCGCGCCGTTCGACGACCTCGGGCTGATCATCGTGGACGAGGAGCACGACGGCTCGTACAAGCAGGAGGGCGACCCCCGCTACGACGCCCGCGCGGTGGCGGAGCGCCGGGCGGCGGACGCGGGCGCGCTGCTGCTGGTGGGGAGTGCCACGCCGCGGCCGGAGAGCATGCTTCGCCACGAGCGGATCGTGCTGCCGTCGCGAGTCGACGGGCGGCGGCTGCCGCCCGTGGAGCTGGTTGGGATGGCCGGGACGGCGGGGCCGCTGCACGAGCGCACCCGCCAGGCGCTCGACGAGGTGCGCCGCCGGGAGGAGAAGGCGATCGTCCTGCTGAACAGGCGCGGCTGGTCGAACTTCCTCTCGTGCCGCTCGTGCGCGCGCGTGTGGGAGTGCCCGAACTGCGACGTCACGCTCGTGCTGCACCGCGAGCGCGACGAGGTGGCCTGCCACCACTGCGGTCACCGCGAGCTGGCCCCGCGGGTCTGCCCCGATTGCGAGTCCGTGTCGGTGGCCCGTCACGGGGCGGGGACCGAGCAGCTCGAGCGCGAGCTGGAGGAGCTGGTGGCGCCGCTGCCGGTGTTCCGGCTCGACTCCGACGTGGCCGCGGCCGCCGGCGTTGCCACCGTGCTGCGGCGCTTCGACGAGGCGCCCGCGGGAGTGCTGGTGGGCACCCAGATGGTCGCCAAGGGGCACGACTTCCCGGACGTGACGCTCGGAGTCGTCCTCGACGCCGACGCCACGCTGCGCTTCCCGGACTTCCGCGCCGAGGAGCGCACCTTCGCGCTCGTGGCGCAGCTCGCCGGCCGAAGCGGGCGCGGCGAGCGCGGCGGGAGCGTGATCGTCCAGGCGCTCGACCCCTCGGCCGAGGCGCTCCGCTTCGCCGCGCGCCACGACGCGGAGGGCTTCCTGGAGGCCGAGCTGCGGCGCCGCGAGCTGTTCGGCTACCCGCCGCACGGCCACCTGATCCGGGTGGTGTGCTCGTCGGTCGAGCCGGGGCCCGAGCTGGCCGCGGCAACGGCGATCCGCGAGCTCACCACAGCGGCCGGCGTGCCTGCGATGGGTCCGGCACCACTCTTCCGCCGCCAGGGCCGCCACCGCGCCCAGCTGGTGGTCCGCTCCCAGGACCGAGCGGCCGCGATCACCGCGGTGCGAGAGGCGGTGGAGCGAGTGGCCGCCGACCGAGCGCACGCCCCGTCGAGCTTCGCGGTCGACGTGGATCCGCAGTAGGCGCGCGCCGCGGCCCGCCCGTCGCGAGCGCCCTACGCTCGCGCGCTCTCGCGTTAGACTCGGCCTTGATGGCCGAAGAGCCCGAAACGCCGGAGCTGGAGCGCGAGGATGCCGAACTCGAAGAGGCTCCGCCACTCGATCCTGAGGCGGAGGCCCGCCGTGTTGCGGCCATGTCCTTCATCCGCAAGCTCGGCGATCCGGTCCTGAAATCGAGCGCCACCCCGGTGGACCGCTTCGACGACTCGCTGCGCCGTCAGGTGGGCCGCATGGCCGGGATCATGGGCGACGCTTACGGGGTCGGCCTCGCCGCCCCGCAGCTGGGTCTCTCCCAACGGCTGCTGATCTACCGCGTCGGGCCCGACGCCCCGCTGGTCGCCCTCGCCAACCCCGAGCTCGAGTGGGAGAGCGACGACCACGAGACCTTCGACGAGGGCTGCCTCTCGATCCCCGGCATCACCGTGGACGTCGAGCGACCGGTGCACGTGCGCGTGCGCGCCCTCGACGAGGACGGCGAGACCCGCATGGTGGAGGCCTCCGGCCTCGAGGCCCGCGTGATCCAGCACGAGATGGACCACCTCAACGGCGTGCTGATCCTCGACCGCACGACCCGCGACGAGCGCAAGCGCGCGTTGCGAGAGCTGCGCGAGGCCGAGCGAGCGCGCGAGCGGGAGCAGGCGGCTTAGGGCCGTCTACCCACGCGGTGCGCTCCGCCACCGCGGTGCGCTCCGCTCCCGCGGCGCGGTTAGCCGGCCGCGCCGAACGGCAGCATTGAGGGGTGGGCCCCTTCGGGTGGCAGGGAATCGTTGCGGAAAACGCGACGTTTCCATGCCACCTTGCGGACGAGGGGCTCGACGAGGGCTGCCTCACGCGCGGCCCGTCAGACCCAGGGTCGAGGAAGTTCAGCCCTCGGGGCGGCGCGAATCAGCCCGTTGGGGCGTTGGCTCCGCGCAGGTACTCGCGGAGACTCTGTGCATGACCTCCATCAGCGCATCGAGGATCGAGTTTCCGGCCACGCCTGACCACCTGCAGGAGGCGCGCGACTTCGTCGATGACATCGCGATCTCCTTCGGCTTCGACGAGGATGCCCGCTACGACCTCAAGCTGGCCGCCACCGAGGCCGTGAGCAACGCGATTCGACACGGGGCGCGGTCGGAGCGCGACACGGTCTCGATGTGCGGCGCGGAGGGCGGCGGCATGCTCACGTTCTGCGTGTCCGACCGCGGGACCTTCCGCACGAACGTCGATGACCTCGATCCGCTGCCCGAGCAGGGCCGCGGCCTTGCGTTCATCGCCCACCTGATGGATCAGGTCTGCATCCGCACCGGTGAGAATGGGACAGTGGTGCGTTTCTCAAAGCGCGTCCCCGAAACTCGCTAGCGTTGACGGGCAGGCTTATGGCCGGCTCGCCCACTGCCCGTCACACCTCGTCCCCCTCGGAGCTGCAGGAGAGGGCCGATGCCCAGAGGCGCGGCATCGCCTTCCTGCTCTTCCGGAATGGCGAGGGCCGCCAGCAGATCGTCGAGCTGCCGCCCGCGGCCGACCGGCTGACCGTCGGGCGTCGGAGCACGAGCAACATCGCACTCGACTGGGACACGGAGGTCTCCCGCCTGCACGCCGAGCTCGAGCGCATCGGCGACGACTGGACCGTGAGCGACGACGGCCTCTCCCAGAACGGCTCGTTCGTGAACGGAGCCCGCCTCGTCCATCGGCACCGGTTGAGGGATGGCGACACGCTCCGCTTCGGTCGGACCAGCCTCGTGTTCTGCGCTGCGAACCGGGGCGATTCCATGGCGACTGTCGTGCCCGAGGACAGCATCCCGCCGGCCAGCCTGACCGAGGCACAGCGGCGCGTGCTGCTGGCGCTCTGCCGCCCGTTCAAGGGCGGCGACACATTCGCCTCTCCCGCCACGAACCAGCAGATCGCCGAAGAGCTCTACCTGAGCGTCGGCACGGTCAAGACCCACCTGCGCGCGCTCTTCGAGAAGCTCGGCGTGGAGCAGCTGCCGCAGAACCAGAAGCGCATCCGCCTGGCGGAGCGCGCCTTCGACAGCGGCCTCGTCTCACACGACGAGCTCTAGCGCTCCAGCTTCAGCAGCTCCTCGTACGCCGGCAGGGTGAGGAACTCGATGAATTCCTCACTCAGTGCAACGCGTTCGAGCAATGAGCGCGACAGATCTGGGCGACCCTCGGTCTCGAACCACTCGTCGTCGCCGATCTCCGCGCGGATCTTCTCCAGCTCGGAGCCCTCGAGCTCGCGGACCAGCTCGGGAGTCACCGTCCGGCCGTCGTCGAGCGTGGCCCCGTGGTGGATCCATTGCCAGACCTGACCGCGCGCGATCTCCGCGGTGGCGGCGTCCTCCATCAGGCCGTAGATCGCAGCCGCTCCGTTCCCACGCAGCCAGGACGAGATGTACTGGATCCCGACATTCACGTTCGAGCGCAGTCCTTCTTCAGTGCGAGAGCCGGGAGTGGACGCCACACCGAGAAGGGCGGAAGCGGACGGCTGCACGTCGTCGCGCTGCCTGTCCACCTGATTAGGCCGCTCGCCCAGCACCGCGTCGAACGCCTCCATCGCCACCGGCACCGAATCGGGATGCGCGACCCATGTCCCGTCAAAGCCGTCGTTCGCCTCGCGCTCCTTGTCGGCCCGGACCGCCTCAAACGCACGCTGGTTCGCCTCCTCGTCCGTCCGCGACGGGATCACCGCTGCCATCCCGCCCATCGCGTGTGCACCGCGGGCGTGTGAGGTCTTCACCACCAGGTCGCTGTACGCCTTCATGAACGGGACGGTCATCGTGACCTCGGAGCGGTCCGGCAGCACGAACTCGGGCCGCGAGCGGAAGCGCTTGATCACCGAGAAGATGTAGTCCCAGCGGCCGGCGTTCAACCCGGCGGCGTGGTCGCGCAGCTCGTACAGGATCGCGTCCATGCAGAACGCGGCCGGGATCGTCTCGATCAGGACCGTGGCCTTGATCGTCCCGCGCTCCAGTCCGAGCGCTTCCTCGGCCATGACGAAGGCGTCGCGCCAGAGCGCCGCCTCGTGGTGCGACTCCAGCTTCGGGATGTAGAAGTACGGGCCCCAGCCGCGCTCGAGCAGCGCCTCGGCATTCCGGTGCACGTAGAGGCCGAAGTCCATGAATGCCCCTGCCACCGGCTGCCCCTCGATCCGGAGGTGAGCCTCCGGCAGGTGGAGGCCGCGGGGACGCACGTGGAGGACCGCGGGGTCGTCGCCGAGCTCGTAGTGCTTGCCGTTCTCGTCGTGCTCGATGCTGCCGTTGATCGCGTCCGTGAGATTCAGCTGCCCCTCGACCATGTTGGTCCAGGTGGGCGAGTTCGAGTCCTCGAAGTCCGCCATGAAGCCGCGTGCACCCGAGTTGAGGGCGTTGATGACCATCTTGCGGCTCGTGGGCCCGGTGATCTCCACGCGGCGGTCCTGGAGCGCAGCAGGCACGGGAGCGACCTGGAAGTCCTCGGGTGCCGTCACGAAGTCGAGGCTCTCGCCGGCGTCGAGGCGCTGCTGGAGCTCCTGGCGCGCGTCGAGCAGCTCGCGGCGGCGGGCGTCCAGCTCCTCGTGCAGCCGGCCCACCAGCGCCAGCGCACCATCAGTCAGCGCCTCTTGGCGCGGGGCTTCGATGTTCATCAGGTTCAGGTCCTCGTCAGCTTCTTGTAGGTGATCCGATGGGGCCTGTCTGCCTCAGTACCCAGGCGAGCCCTTCGGTTCTCCTCATATGCCTCGAAGTTGCCCTCGAACCAGGTAACCCGCGAGTCGCCCTCGAACGCGAGCACATGCGTGGCCACGCGGTCCAGGAACCAGCGGTCGTGCGAGATGATCACCGCGCAGCCGGCGAACGAGAGCAGCGCCTCCTCGAGCGCACGCAGCGTGTCCACGTCCAGGTCGTTTGTCGGCTCGTCGAGCAGCAGCAGGTTGCCACCGCGGCGGAGCAGCTTCGCCAGGTGCACGCGGTTGCGCTCTCCGCCCGACAGCGCTCCGACCTTGCGCTGCTGGTCCGAGCCCTTGAAGTTGAACCCGGCCGCGTAGGCCCGCGAGTTCATCTCCCGCTCGCCGACCTTGATCTGGTCGTACCCGTCGGAGATCTCCTCCCAGACGGTCTTGTCCGGGTCGAGCGAGTCGCGTGACTGGTCCACGTACGCCAGCTCGACCGACTCGCCGACTCGAAGGGCGCCGCCGTCCGGCTCCTCGTCGCCCACGATCATTCGGAACAGGGTCGTCTTGCCGGCGCCGTTCGCGCCGATCACGCCGACGATCCCAGCCGGGGGCAGCGTGAACGACAGGTCCTCGATCAGCAGGCGGTCGCCGAAGCCCTTGCGCAGGTCGTCGCTCTCCAGGACCACCGACCCGAGCCGCGGCCCGGCCGGGATGTGGATCTGCACCTGGTCGAGCTTCACGTTCTGCTCCTCGGCGAGCAGCGCCTCGTAGCGCTTCAGGCGGGCGCGCGCCTTCGTGCGCCTGCCCTTCGGCGACTCGCGCACCCACTCGAGCTCGCGCGCGATCGTCCGCTGCCGGGCGCCCTCGCGGCGCTCCTCGTGAGATAGCCGCTCCTGCTTCTGCTCGAGCCAGGCCGTGTAGTTGCCCTTGAACGGCAGCCCGCGCCCGCGGTCGAGCTCGAGGATCCAGCCGGCCACGTTGTCGAGGAAGTAGCGGTCGTGGGTCACGGCCACGACAGTGCCCTTGTAGTCCTCGAGGTGCTTCTCGAGCCAGGCCACCGATTCGGCGTCGAGGTGGTTGGTCGGCTCGTCGAGCAGCAGCAGGTCGGGTGCCGCGAGCAGCAGGCGGCAGAGCGCGACGCGGCGGCGCTCGCCGCCGGAGAGCGTGTCCACGTCGGCGTCGCCGGGCGGGAGCCGCAGGGCGTCCATGGCGATCTCGAGCGTGGTGTCGAGGTCCCAGATATCGGCGGCGTCGATTGCGTCCTGGAGGCGGGCGAACTCGCCCGCGGTCTCGTCCGAGTAGTTCGCGGCCAGCTCGTTGAAGCGGTCAAGCATGTCGCGCAGCTCGCGCACGCCGTCCTCCACATTGCCGCGCACGTCCTTGGTCGCGTCGAGCTGCGGTTCCTGCTCGAGCAGGCCGACCGTGGCGCCGGGCGCCAGCTGAGCGTCGCCTCGGAACTCGGTGTCCTGCCCGGCCATGATGCGCAAAAGCGTGGACTTGCCCGATCCGTTCGGCCCCAGAACGCCGATCTTCGCTCCGGGTAGGAAGCTCAGGGAGATGTCTTCGAGGACCCGCTTGTCGGGCGGGTGGACCCGGGACAGCTTGTACATGGTGAAGATGTACTGCGTGGACATGAACGGTCGAGGATAGAGTCAGCCCGTGGGACAGGAGGTAGAGACCACTGTCTTCTCTCGCGAGGACCGCCAGCGCTACCGCCAGAAGGTCCGCACCTGCCTGGACGTGTTCGCGCGCATGCTCCGCGAGTCGCGCTTCGACGCCGACCGGCGCTCGTTCGGCCTCGAGATCGAGCTGAACCTCACCGACGAGGCGGGCGATCCCGCCTTGACGAACGCCCGCGCGCTCGAGGCGATCGCGGACGCCGACTTCCAGACCGAGATCGGCCAGTTCAACATCGAGATCAACGTGCCGCCACGGAGGCTTGAGGGCGACGTGTTCACGGAGCTCGAGGACGCGGTCAGGGGCAGCCTGAACCGCGCCGAGGAGCGGGCGCGCACGGTGGGCGCGCACATGATGATCATCGGGATCCTGCCCACCGTCGGCGAGGCTCACCTGACCGCCGAGGTCTTCAGTGCGGGGCACCGCTACAGCCACCTGAACGAGCAGATCTTCGCGGCGCGGGGCGAGGACCTGGAGATCAGGATCAACGGCGTCGAGCGGCTCGCCACCTTCGCCGACACGATCGCCCCCGAGGCGGCGTGCACGAGCGTGCAGCTGCATCTCCAGGTGGAGCCGGAGGGGTTCGCCGACCACTGGAACGCCGCTCAGGCGATCGCCGGCGCGCAGGTGGCCGTGGCCGCGAATTCGCCGTTCTTCTTCGGGCGCGAGCTGTGGCGCGAGACCCGCATTGCCCTGTTCGAGCAGGCCACCGACACTCGGCCCGAGGAGCTGAAGGCCCAGGGCGTGCGGCCGCGGGTTTGGTTCGGGGAGCGGTGGATCACCTCTATCTTCGACCTGTTCGAGGAGAACGTGCGGTTCTTTCCGGCGCTGCTCCCCGAGTGCGACCCGGAGGATCCCGTCGAGGTGATCGAGCGCGGCGGCACGCCGAAGCTCGCCGAGCTGAAGCTGCACAACGGGACGATCTACCGGTGGAACCGGCCGATTTACGACACGGTGCGTGAGCGGCCCCACCTGCGGGTGGAGAATCGGCTGCTGCCGGCTGGGCCGACGGTCGTGGACACCTGTGCGAACGCCGCCTTCTACTACGGGTTGGTGCGGGCGCTCGTCGCGGAGGAGCGACCGCTATGGACGCGGATGTCGTTCTCCGCGGCAGAGGAGAACTTCCACGCCGGCGCGCGTGACGGCATCGAGGCGCGCGTGTACTGGCCCGAGGTGGGGGAGGTGCCGGTGTCCGAGCTGGTGCTCCGCCGACTGCTGCCCGCGGCCCACGCCGGGCTGGAGGACGCGGGCGTAAGCACCGCCGACCGCGACCGCCTGCTCGGGATCATCGAGCGCCGCTGCGTGACGATGCAGAACGGAGCGGCGTGGCAGGCGGCGACTTTCCACAAGCTGTACGAGGACGAGAAGCTCGACCGCCTGGACGCGCTGCGGCGGATGACGGTGCTCTACCGGGAGCTCATGCACGGGAACGAGCCCGTGCACGAGTGGCCCTTGCCGTAGGCCCCCTCGTTTCACCGCCGCGGGCCGGGGCAGTCCGCATGCGTAGCGACTACTGCGACACGCCGATGCCGTCGAAGGTCAAGGCCGGGTTCCCAGGGCTGGTGCCGGTGCATTCGATCGAGCCACCGGTCAATCCGTTTCGGTTGCCCCAGTCGCGGCTGGCAATCAGTGTGGCCCCTTCCGAGAGGCTGAACGACTGCAGCACGTACTTCTGGCCATCGACGTAGAAGGTCGCGCCCTTCGAGGCGATGAGTGTGGTTTCCTCACCGTTGCAGGTTGCGGGAATACTCCCGAGACCGTTGCCCTGGGGCGGGGTGGTGGCGGGCGCCGAACTGACCGCGACGAGCGACGCCGCGATCACCCCGGTGACGGCAATACGACTTCTGCTGAGCATGGTGCTCGTTTCCGAAGGAAGCGCCGAGCAAGGTCGGCAACTGGGTTCGTGTCCTCCCGCGTTGCTCCAGACACGCCGAGCATCCATTCCTCCGCTTTCAATCTGGTTGCGCGCCGGTCACGACTGGCTCAGACACGACGACCCGGTGTAGGTTCTGCTCACGGCCGACTAAGAGGAGGACCCATGTACGCACGCGTGGTCAGGTTTACGGACGTCGATCCGGATCACCTGGCAGGACGGTTGGACGAGGTCAGGGCCAGCGACGGGCCGCCGGTGGATATCCCGGCCAAGGGCATCCAGATTCTCCACGACCCAGACCAGGGCACCGCAGTCGTCATCCAGCTTTTCGAGACGGCCGAGGACATGGCGACAGCCGAGGGTGCCCTCGACGCGATGGACCCAGGGGAGACACCGGGGACGCGCGCCTCGATCGACCGCTGCGAGATCAAGGTCGAGCTCGGCGCGGGCTAGGGCGCATCGCGCCAAACGAGTTGGAAGCCGGCTATTCGCGGTCGAAGCGCCCGCGCGAGGTCAGCGGCGTCTGGCGCGCCACCTCGGGGAGGTACTCGTCCAGGAACACGCGGGCGACGAGCTCCTGCCGGGAGGCGACGCCGACCTTCTCGTAGGTCGACACCGCGCCATCGTCTCACAGGCCTCCCGTCAGGCTATTGAGCGGGCGAGCAGCTCCATCGGGTGCAGGACCGGGAGCGGGCGTCCGAGGCGCTCGGTGTGCGCGCTGATCTGCAGTGCGCACCCCGGGTTGCCCGCCACGACGGCCTCGGCCCCCGTGTCCAGGAGATTGCGCGCCTTTCGCTCGCCCAACTCGGCGGCGGGCTCGGGCTGCACCAGGTTGTAGATCCCGGCCGAGCCGCAGCAGAGCTCCCACTCGGCCGGCTCGACCAGCACCAAGCCCGGGATCGAGCGCAGCAGTTCGCGCGGCTGGGCCCGCACTCCCTGGGCGTGGGCGAGGTGGCAGGCGTCGTGGTAGGCCACCTTCAGCTCCAGCGGCCGCCGCTCGGCGCGCGGCCCGGCGTCGGCCAGCAGCTCGGTGGCGTCGCGGACCTTCGCCGCGAAGGCGGCTGCGCGCTCGGCCCAGGCCGGCTCGTCGCGCAGGAGGTGGCCGTAGTCCTTCATCGCGGAGCCGCACCCAGCGGCGTTTACGACGACGGTCTCGTAGCCCTCGAGCGCCTCGATCGTGGACTTCGCAAGCTCGCGCGCCTGCACGTCCTCGCCGGCGTGCATTGGCAGCGCGCCGCAGCAGCGCGGCAGTCGCGGCACGTGCACCTCGAAGCCCTCGGCCGCGAGCACGCGGGCTGTGGCCTCGTTCACATCCGAGAAGAAGACGCGCTGGACGCAGCCCTGGAGCAGCGCCACCGTGCCGCGGCGCTCGCCGCGCGCCTCGAAGCGCGTGGGGAGCCGGGACAGCGAGCGCCGGAGCGAGGTCTCGGGCGTCATGGCCACCATTGCGGCCAGGCGCGGCGCGACCCGCCGCACGAGCGGCCGGCGGGCGAGGCGGGGTAGGCCGAGCCTCTGGGCCAGCGCGGCCCCCGGCGCCAGCGCGCGCAGGCGCCCCGGCCGCGTGAACAGCTCGAAGATCAGCCGCCGGTGCGCGCGCTCGAGCGGCGGCCGCCGAACGTTGCGCTCGAGCTGTGGGCGGGCGTCCTCAATCAGCTTGTCGTACCGCACGCCCGACGGGCATGCGGTCACGCACGCCATGCAGCCGAGGCAGCGGTCGAGGTGAGTCACGAGTGGCGCGGAGATCTCCTCGTGGCCCTCCTTCATCAGCACGATCCGCCCGCGCGGGGAGTCCATCTCCTCGCCCCAGAGCACGTAGGTCGGGCAGGTGGGCAGGCAGAAGCCGCAGTGCACGCAGTCGTCGATCAGGTCGAGCTGCGGCGCGCGGGTGTCGTCGTAGCCGCTCACACGCACACTCCGGCCGGGTCGAAGCGCTCCTTCACGCGCTGCATGAGTGCGCGGGTCGCCGGGTCCATTGGCCCGAGGGGATCGACACGGAGGTCTGCCGGCCGGTCGAGCACCACGGCCACGAAGTCGCGCCGCAGCCGCTCGACCGCGTTCGCAGACGGCTCCTCGAAGCGCACCCAGGAGAGTCCGAGCGTTGCCCGGCCCACCATCGAGCCGCCGAGCTCGTCCACGACCCGGATCAGTTCCGGCAGACGCGTGGGAAGCCCGGAGACCTTGACCACGAGCGGGCCGCGCTGCGCGGCACGCTGCTCCTCCCACAGTGAGTCGTCGTCGTCGGCGATCTCGGTCGCGAGGCCCTCGCGCCGCAGCAGCTTCTCGGCCGCCTCGGCCTGCGGTCGGGGGGCCGCACCCGCAAAGCGCGCCAGGACCCGGCCCCGGCCACCGCGCCAGCTGACGTCGATGCCGTGGTGCTCGAGCGCCGACCCGCCGATCGCAGCCGCGCCACGCGCGAGCTCGTCCAGGTCGCTGGCGGTGCCGAGAGCGGTCGAGGTGGCGGGCGCGATCGGGTGGAGCCGCACCGACAGCTCGACGATCGCCCCGAGCGTCCCGAAGGAGCCGCTGAAGAGCTTGGCGATGTCGTAGCCGGCCACGTTCTTGATCACCTTGCCGCCGGTCTTCGCCAGCGTGCCGTCTGAGAGCGCCACGCGCATGCCGACCACGAGGTCGCGCGGACCGCCGTAGCGTCCCCGCAGCGGGCCCGTGTCACCGCTGGCCACCACACCGCCGACGGTCGCGCCGTCGCCCGGAGGATCGAGCGCGAGACGCTGGCCCTCCTTGGCGAACAGCGCCTGCGCGTCCGCAAGCAGGACTCCGGGCTCCAGTACGGCGGTGAGGTCGCCGGCGTTGTGCTCGAGAATCGAGTTCAGGCCCATCGTCGAGAGCTCGATGGCACCCGGCGGCGCCGCGGGAGGCCATCCCTGCTTCGTGCCGGCACCGCGGAAGCGCACCAGCGTGCCCGCCTCGGCCGCGGCGGCGAGCGCAGCGCCCAGCTCCTCGCGTGTGGCGGGGGCCTCCGCCACGTGCATCAGAAGCGCTCCGCCACGCCCGCCTGCTCGAGCGGGTGGCGGCGGTAGGGCCCCGGCACCTCCCCGCAGAGCCGCGGCGTGGGCATCACCTTGCCCGGGTTCGCGCGACCGTCCGGGTCGAACGCGCAGCGCAGCCGCTGGAACGTGGCGAGATCCGGCTCGTCGAACATCGACGGCATGTAGCGCTTCTTGTCCACGCCCACGCCGTGCTCGCCCGTGATCGAGCCGCCGGCGTCCACGCAGGCCTGCACGATCAGCCCGGCCAGCTCCTCGGCGCGCTCGGCCTCGCCGGGTCGGGAGCCGTCGTAACACACGAGCGGGTGCAGGTTGCCGTCGCCCGCGTGGAACACGTTCGCCACCTGGAGGTCGTGCTCCCTCGCCAGGTCGTCGATCGTTCCGAGCACCTCCGCGAGCCGGGTGCGCGGGATCACGCTGTCCTGCACGTAGTAGTTCGGCGCGATGCGGCCCATCGCCGCGAAGGCGGCCTTGCGGGTCCGCCAGATCAGCTCGCGCTCGGCCTCGTCGTGAGCGATGCGCACGCTGTCCGCTCCCTGGCACATCTCGATCACGTGCTCGAAGCGGGTCTCGCACTCCGCCTCGGAGCCGTCGAGCTCGACCACGAGCGCTGCGCCCGCGTCCACGGGGTAGCCCGCGTTCGTGGCGCCCTCGGCCGCGCGGATCGAGAGGTTGTCCATCATCTCGATCGCCGCCGGAACGATGCCCTCGGAGACGATCCGCGAGACCACCTCGCCCGCCTCCACGGTCGAGCCGAAGAACGCGACGAGCGTGCGCACCCCCTCCGGCTTCGGCACCACCCGCAGCCAGATCTTCGTGGCGATCCCGAGCGTGCCCTCGGAGCCGACGAAGGCGCCGACCAGGTCGTAGCCCGGGTGGTCGAGCTCGGGCCCGCCGAGCGTGACCTCCGAGCCGTCGGGCAGCACGACCTCGAGGCCGGTCACGTAGTTGGTCGTGAACCCGTACTTGAAGCAGTGCGCGCCGCCCGAGTTCTCGGCCACGTTGCCGCCGATCGTGCACACGATCTGGCTCGACGGATCCGGCGGGAAGAAGTGCGTGGGCGCCACCGCCTGCGACACCGCGATGTTCGTGACGCCCGGCTCCACCAGCACGCGCCCGTTCGGGACGTCCACCTCGAGGATCCGCCGCAGGCGCGAGAGCGCGATCAGGATGCCCTCCTCCACAGGGAGCGCGCCCCCGGAGAGGCCCGAACCCGCGCCGCGTGCCACCCAGGGGACCTCCGCCTCGTGGCAGGCGCGCACGACAGCCGTGACCTCGGCGGCCGTGCCGGGCAGCACGACCGCCGCGGGGGTCACGGCGTACTGCAGCAGCCCGTCGGACTCGTAGGTGGCGAGCTGCCGCTGGTGTGTGACGACGTGTTCGGTGCCGACGATGCCCCTCAGTCGTTCGACCAGGGGCCCATCGGTCACTTCACGACCATCCAGTCCAGCACCGCCGTGGATTGCAGGTAAACGAGTGCGCACATGACCAGCATCAGAACGATGCTCCAGCCGAGCACCTTACGGAAGAGGTCGCCCTCCTGCCCGGCCAAGCCGACCGCCGCGGCCCCGATCGCGAGGTTCTGCGGGGAGATCATCTTGCCGAGCACTCCGCCCGAGCTGTTCGCCGCCGCGAGGAGCGTCTGCGACACCCCCGCGTCCTTCGCGGCCGTCACCTGAAGCGCGCCGAACAGCGCGTTCGAGGACGTGTCCGAGCCGGTCACCGCCACGCCCAGCCAGCCGATCATCGGCGACAGGAAGGCGAAGAACGCTCCCGCGCCCGCGGCCCAGAGGCCGAGCGTGATCGTCTGCCCGGACTGGTTCATCACGTAGGCCAGCGCCAACACGGAGGCCACTGTGAGGATCGCCCACTTGAGCTGGTCGAACGTCTGCGCGAACACGCGCAGCGCGCGGCCGGGGGAGACCCCGATCGCGGCCATCGTGATCAGGCCGGAGATCAGCATCAGCGTGCCCGCGGCAGGCAGCCAGTTGAGGTTGAACGTGAGGCTGCTCACGGCCTCGCCGTCGGGCGTGCGAACGTCAAGCCCGGGCCACTGGAACGTGGTGGTCCAGGGCGACTCGGCGAGCTTGTTCTTGACCGCCGGTATCTGGGCGATCGAGAACACCACGATGATGATCAGGTACGGCGCGTAGGCGCGCAGCACGTCCAGCTTGGAGTCGGGCCTCGTGTCGTCGCGGCGCGCGACCTCGCGCTCCATCACGGGATCGTGGACGGAGGCGCCGGCCGCGGCGGGACGCTGGAAGCGGCCCGACGGGGCCGTGTCCTCGGCGAGCAGCGGCTCGCCAGGGGTCCACACGCGCAGGAACGCCACGATCGCGGCGGTGCTCAGCAGCGACGCGACGATGTCGGTCAGCTCGACCGAGATGAAGTTCGAGCAGAAGAACTGGCCGAGCGCGAAGGTGAGGCCACCCACGACGGCCACCGGCCACGCCTGGCGGATGCCGCGCCGCCCGTCGACCATGCCGATCAGGATCAGCGGGACGATCAGGGCGAGGAACGGTGTCTGGCGTCCGACCATTGCGCCGAGGTCGCCCTTGTCGAGGCCCGTGATCTCCGACAGGGTGGTGATCGGGATCGCGATCGCGCCGAACGCCACCGGCGCCGTGTTCGCCACGAGTGCAATCGACGCCGCCTTGATCGGGCGGAAGCCGAGCGCGATCATCATCACCGCCGTGATCGCAACCGGCGTGCCGAAGCCGGCGAGCGCCTCCAGCAATGCGCCGAAGCAGAACGCGATGATCACGGCCTGGATGCGCTGGTCCTCGGAGATCGCGCCGAACGATCGGCGCAGGACGGCGAAGTGCCCGGTCTCGACCGTCATGTTGTAGACCCAGATCGCCGCGACGACGATCCACATGATCGGGAACAGGCCGAACGTGGCGCCCTCGAGTGCCGAGAGCCCGGTCTGGTCGACCGGCATGCCGTAGACGATCATCGCGACCGCCATTGCCACGGCTAGAGCGATCAGCGCTGCCCACTGGGCCTTCAGCTTGAGGCCGCCGAGCAGCACGAACAGGGTCAGAATGGGCAGGACCGCGAAGATCGCGGTCAGGCCGAGCGAGTCCGAGACCGGGTTGAAGTCCTGCGTGTACACCGTTCCTCCCTCGTTGCCTTTTTGAGGCTTGCCCGTGCCCCGCATAGGGGAAACTCCCCATCTGTGCGCGTGGGCCTCTTCGTCACCTGCCTCGGCGACACGCTCTTCCCGTCCACCGGACAGGCTCTCGTGCGCCTGTTGGAGCGCCTCGGGCACGAGGTCGAGTTCCCCGAGGACCAGACCTGCTGCGGGCAGATGCACCTGAACAGCGGGTTCGCGGACGAGGGCCTAGCGCTGGCACGCAGGCTCGCCGACGTGTTCCGCGGGTACCCCGCCGTCGTGACCCCGTCAGCGTCCTGCGCGGGCATGGTGCGCGAGCAGCTCGGGAAGGAGGCGCCGCCGGTCTACGAGCTGTCCGAGTTCCTCGTGGACGTGCTCGGGGTCGAGGATGTGGGCGCGTACTACCCGCACCGGGTCACCTACCACCCGACCTGCCACTCGCTGCGTACGCTGCGCGTGGGCGAGAAGCCGCAGCGGCTGCTGCGCTCGGTGCGCGGCATCGATCTCGTCGAGCTGCCGGATGCGCTCGAGTGCTGCGGCTTCGGCGGGACCTTCGCGGTGAAGAACGCCGACGTGTCAACGGCCATGCTCTCCGACAAGGTGCGCGGCGTGCTCGACACTCACGCCGAGGTGGTCTGCTCGGTGGACTCGTCATGTCTGATGCACATCGGCGGCGGGCTCTCGCGCGGCCGCTCGGGCGTGCGGCCGGTGCACCTGGCGGAGATCCTGGCCTCGACCGAGGAGGAGCCGTGGCATTGAGCGGCTTCCCCGCCGCGGCGCGGATCTCGCTGGCGGACAGCCAGCTGCGCGCCAACCTCGCGCGCGCCACCTCAACGATCCGCGACAAGCGCGCCGGCGTGGTGGCTGAGCTCCCGGATTGGGAGGACCTACGGGCCGCCGGGTCGGCTATCAAGGACAGCGCGCTGCTCACGCTGGCGGACCAGCTCGAGCTGCTCGAATCCCGCGTGGTCGCAGCCGGCGGCCAGGTTCATTGGGCGAAAGACGGCGATGAGGCTTGCTCGATCGTGGCCGCGATCGCTCGTGCTCATGACGTGGACGAGGTCGTGAAGGTGAAGTCGATTGCGACGGACGAGATCTCGCTCAACGAGGCGCTCGCCGCCGCCGGCGTCCTGGCGGTCGAGACCGATCTCGCCGAGCTGATCATCCAGCTCGACGACGACTTCCCCTCGCACATCCTCGTCCCCGCGATCCATCGCAACAGGGCCGAGATCCGCGACATCTTCCGCCGCGAGCTGGGGCTCGAGGACCTCACCGACGAGCCTGCCGCGCTCGCCGAGGCCGCCCGGCTGCACCTGCGGGCGAAGTTCCTGGCCGCACGCATGGGGGTGAGCGGGGCGAACTTCGCGGTCGCGGAGACCGGCAGCGTCTGCGTCTTCGAGTCCGAGGGCAACGGCCGGATGTGCACCACGCTGCCCGAGGTGCTCGTGACGGTGATGGGCGTGGAGAAGGTGGTGCCCGCCTGGCGCGACATGGAGGTCTTCCTCCAGCTGCTGCCGCGCTCGTCGACGGGCGAGCGAATGAACCCGTACACGTCGCTGTGGACCGGGACGGCGGCGCGCGGCGCGGGCCCGGGCGCTCGCGGCGACGGCGCCGGCTCTCACGGGGACGGCCCGCGCGAGTTCCACCTCGTCCTGCTCGACAACGGGCGCGTGCGCACGCTCGCCGACGAGCTGGGCCGTCAGGCGCTGCGCTGCATCCGCTGCAGCGCGTGCCTGAACGTGTGTCCCGTGTACGCGCGGGTCGGGGGCCACGCGTACGGCTCGGTCTATCCGGGTCCGATCGGCGCGATCCTGACCCCGCAGCTGAAGGGAGTCGAGGGCGACGCCGGCTCGCTCCCCTACGCGTCCTCGCTCTGCGGCGCGTGCGGCGACGTCTGCCCCGTCAAGATCGAGATCCCACGCCTCCTCACCCACCTGCGGGCGCGCGAGGTCGACTCCCGCTCACGCCTCGACCCCGAAAAGCTCACGATGAAGGCTCTCTTCCACACCTTCTCGTCACGCCCCCGTTACGAGCGAGCACAAAAGCTGGCCCGGGCAGCGAGCCGCCCGCTGGCGCGCGGCGGAGGCGGCGGAGGCGGCGCACGCGGCGCACGCGGCGGGGGCGAGGGACGCGGCGGAGGCGGCGGCGACGGACGCGGCGCCCGCGGCCGCACGATCCGCTGGGCGCCCGGGCCGCTGGCCGGCTGGACGATGTCGCGCGACCTGCCCGCGCCCGCGGCCGAGACCTTCCGGGAGTGGTGGCGCCGCACCCGAGCGCCGGCCCCGCCGAGCGCCCGCCCCGCGGCCGACGCCCCGCCGAGCGCCCGCCCCGCGGCCGACGCCGCGCCGGGCGGTCGAAACGCCCCGCAAAGCCGCGGTCGAACGGCCCCGCGCGCGACTCTTGATGACTTTTACACGCATATCGTGCAAAACGCAGCAAGAGTGGGGGAGACGGCCAAGGGCGAGGCCCGGGCGGACATCCTTCGGCGCATCCGCGCAGCGCTCGGCGAGGCCGCGCCGGCCGAAGTGCCGCGCACGTACCGCACGAGCGACGAACGTCCGAGTAACGAGATCGTGACGCTGTTCGCGCGAGCGGGTTGCGGAGTACCGCGCAACGGTTCACCGCGTGGGGGAGGCGGAGGTCGGAGCGACGGTGCAGCGCATCGCCGAGCGGGAGGGGGCCCGGAGGATCGGGATCCCGGCGGATCTGGCGAGCGAATGGCGGCCGGCGGAGTCCGGCGAGCGGCCGGGGTCCGGCGAGCGGCCGGGGCGGGGCGAGCGGCCCCGGTCCGGCGAGCGGTCCGCGGGCGCCGGCGACGGGGCGGGCGCCCTCCAGCTCGTGGAGGACGCCGGGCTTTCGGTGCACGAGCTCGACGGGCTTGATGGGGCGCTCACCGGCTGCGCGGTCGCTATCGCCGAGACGGGCACGTTCGTGCTGGATGGTGGGGTGGGGCAGGGGCGGCGGGCGCTGAGCCTGGTGCCGGACCTTCATGTCTGCGTTGTGCGCGAGGATCAGGTGGTGGGGCTCGTGCCGGAGGCCGTCGAGAAACTCGGGGACGCGGTGCGCGCGGGGCGTCCGCTCACGTTCGTGTCGGGGCCGTCGGCCACCTCGGACATCGAGCTGGACAGGGTCGAGGGCGTGCACGGGCCGCGCGTGCTGCACGTGGTGGTGGTGGCCTGATGCGGACCGTCTACCTCGGCACCTCCGACTTCGCCGCCACGGTGCTCGACCAGCTGGCCGCCAGCCCGCACAGGCCTCAGCTCGTGGTGACCCGCCCGGACGCGCCGAGTGGCCGGGGCCGCAAGCTGACCGCGCCGCCGGTGGCGGAGACCGCCGGGCTGCTCGGCATCGAGGTCTTCCAGCCCGAGGACGTGAACGGCGAGGAAGCACGGCAGCGGATCGCGGCGGTCGATCCGGAGGCGATCCTGATCTGCGCCTTCGGCGCCCTCATCAAGGAGCCGCTCCTCTCCGAGCACGAGATGCTGAATGTCCACCCGTCGCTGCTGCCCCGCTGGCGCGGCGCGGCGCCGGTCGAGCGCGCGATCGAGGCCGGCGACGAGGAGACCGGCGTGTCGATCATGCGGCCGATCGCGGAACTGGACGCGGGCCCGGTGGCCGTCCAGCGAGCGGAGCAGATCCGCCCCGACGACAACTACGGCTCGCTCGCCCCGCGGCTCGCGGCGCTGGCCGGCGAGCTGCTCGTGGAGGTGCTCGAGGTCGAGCCCACCTTCCGCGACCAGCCTGAAACCGGCGTGACGTACGCCGAGAAGATCCGCCCGGAGGACCGCCGGCTCGATCCCGAGCTGCGCGCCGACCTGCTCGAGCGGCGCGTGCGGGCGCTGACGCCGCACATCGGCGCCTACATCGAGCTGCCCTGGGACGAGCGCCTCGGCGTGACTCGGGCCACGCTCACCCCCGGCGACGGCCCGCCCCCCGGCGAGCTTGCGATCAGCGACGGCCGCCTCCTCTACGGCGCGACCAACGGCGCCCTGGAGCTCCAGGAGGTGCATCCGGCCGGTAAGCGCCCAATGGACGCGGAGGCCTGGATTCGCGGCTACGGAGAGCGGGTAGACGGGTGAGCCGCTAGCGTTGCGGCTGGCTTACTAAGGAAATCCTTTGCCCGCAGCAGGTGAACACACCACCCAAACGGGGCCGGAGTGCCCCTCATGCGGCGAGCGCTGGCTACGCGGCACGAACCTCCCAGGGCGCTACCGCTGCGTCTACTGCCTGCATCGGTTCGAGCTCCGCTCCGAGTGCCCGAACTGCGGTGCTCACTCGACGATCGCGCGGATGTCAGACACCTCGAACGTCATCTGCCGCAACTGCGGCGGCTCGATGCTCTCGGCCATCTGACGCGCTCACCTCGACCGGGATGCCGTTCAGCACGGCGTTCCCGGACAGCGGCTCGACCATCGACTCGTCGGCAAGCACGTTGCTGTTCACGCCCGCGTGTGCAGAGGCCACGCCCATCCGCACTCCCTCGGCGCCATGGCCCCAGCCGTGCGGGATCGAGATCACGCCCGGCATGATGTCCTCGGTGGTCTCCACCGGCGCCTCGAGCGAGCCCGCGGCCGAGCTGATCAATGCGGTCTCGCCGTTGGCCAGGCCGAGCCGCTCCGCGTCGTCCGGGTGGATGTGGAGCGTGCAGCTCTCCTTGCCCTTCACGAGCGCCGGCAGGTTGTGCATCCACGAGTTGTTCGAGCGCAGCTGACGGCGTCCGATCAGCACCATCCCGCCGTTGCGCTCGCGCGCCATCGCCGCGCGCAGGCGGTCGAGGTCCTCGATGATCGGCTCGGGCGCCAGCTCGATCATGCCCGACGCCGTGCGCAGCACGTCCGGCAGTCGCGGCTGGAGCGGCCCGAGGTCGATCCCGTGCGGGTTCTGTTCCAGCAGGTCGAGGGAGAGGCCGTCGGGGTCGGCGCCGAAGCCGTCGCCGTAGGGGCCGGAGCGCAGCATGAAGTCGAGCACGCGCTCGGGGCCGCGGCGCGGCTCGAGCGCCTCGAGCAGCTCGGCGGGGTCGCGGCCCGCGATCGGCGAGGCCTCGTTCCCCACCTCGCGCTGGATGAGCGTCTGGATGACCATGCCGTCGAAGAGCGCGACGTCGGCGTTCGGCCCCCGGCCCGCGATCACGCCGGCGAGCCGCATGAAGACCTCCCATTCAGCGGGGCCCTCGCGCTCGAAGACGGACGGCGAGTAGTTCGCGATGTTGCGCGTGGAGAGCTGGTAGAAGGCGAGGTCGTAGTGCGCCTTCTCGAGCGGCTCGGGCGCCGGCAGGATCACGTCAGCGTGCCGGCTGGTCTCGTTCACGTAGATGTCGATCGAGACCATCAGGTCGAGGCCCTCGACGGCCTTTTCCAGCCGGCCGCTGTTGGGTGTCGAGAGAAGCGGGTTGCCCGCCACCGTGAACAGCGCCCGCACCTGGCCCTCGCCGGGCGTATCGATCTCCTCGGCGAGCACGGACACGGGCAGCTCCCCGAAGAGCTCCGGCAACCCGCGGACGCGGCTTGTCCAGCGGCCAAAGCTCGGCGGGCGCCCGGCGCCGCCCCAGGACGAGTTCTTCTGGCCCGCCGCTGCGCGCGTGAACATGGCGCCGCCCTCGCGGTCGAGGTTGCCGGTGAGCACGTTGAGCACGTCAACTAGCCAGCTCGCGTGCGTGCCGAACTCCTGCGTGCAGGTGCCGATGCGCGCGTACACCGCGCCGCGCTCGGCGGCCGCCAGCTCGCGCGCCATGCGGCGGATCTCGCCGGCCTCGATCCCGCACGCGCCGGCCACCGCCTCCGGCGTGAAGTCGCGCACGAGCGTGCGGACCTCGTCGAGCCCGTTCAGGTGCTCGGTGAGCGCGCCGGGGGCCTCGAGCCCCTCCTCGACGATCGTGCACGCCATCGCCGCGAGCAGCAGCGCGTCGGTGCCGGGCTGGATGAAGTGGTGCTCGTCCGCCTCCTCGGCGGTGCGGGTGCGGCGCGGATCCACCACCACGACCCTGCCGCCACGATCACGTATGCCGCGCAGCCGCCCGCGCATGTCGGGCGCGGTGAGCAGGCTCCCGTTCGAGACGAGCGGGTTCGCGCCGAGCAGCAGCAGGTGGTCGCAGCGGTCGACGTCGGGGATCGGGACCGACAGCATCGTGCCGAACATCAGGCCCGCCGACATCTGCTTCGGCATCTGGTCGACGGTCGACGCCGAGTACACGTTCTGCGACCCCAGCACGCGCAGCCACGCCGGCCCGTGGATCAGCGCGGACAGGTTGTGCGCGTTCGGGTTGCCCAGGTACACGGCCACAGCGTTCTTCCCGTGCTCCGCGATCAGCGGCGTGAGCCTGCGGTCGATCTCCTCGAACGCCTCGTCCCAGCTGGCCTCGACCAGCTCCCCGTCGCGGCGGATCAGCGGCGTGGTGAGGCGATCCGGGTCCTCGTGGAGCTGCTTGACCCCGTACGCCTTCGGGCAGATGAAGCCGTGGCTGAAGACGTCCTCCGCGTCGCCCCGAACCGACACCACCTCGCGCCCCTCGGTCTCGATCTCGAGACCGCATGTGGCTTCGCAGAACGGGCAGGTTCGGTAGTGCGTGGCCATCCCGGCAGCCTACTCCCGCAGCTCGATCCAGAGCGCTCGAGACGCGCACGTGAGGATGCCGTCCGAGTCGTACAGCGCCGCGGCTGAACGGCTCTTGCGCCCCTCGACCTCGATGCGCCAGGACAGGATCGTGTGCGGCTCGCCGACCAGCACCGTGCAGCCGAGCCGAGCGGCCAGGCTGGCCAGTACCTTCGGCGGGCCGTCGCCGAAGTTCGCGACGGGTGCGCTCGTCGGGCAGTCGAGCGCCGCCCAGACGAGCTCCGGTCGCACCAGGCCGCCGGCGTCGCCGTCCTCGTCGCGCGGCGTCCAGCACGAGCCGAACAGGATGCCCTGGCCGGTCACGTCGGCGGGGAAGATCCGCATCCCGTCGCCAGCCTCGCGCTGCGGCCCGCAGACCACGCAGGTGGGGAACGGGTGGTCCTTCGTCCAGCGCTCGCGGCCACGCTCCACGGCCGCGGCGACCGTGTCGTACTCCACCGGGTCGGGCACGTCGAAGAGCACCTCGGTCGGACCCGCCTCGGCGACGAGCGTGTCAGCGTCGCGGACCTCGACGCGCTCGCCGTCGCGCACCACCTCCAGCGGGCGCTCGAGCGGCGGCGGCGTGCGCAGCGACACCTCCACCTCCTCGGCGCCCACGAGCTGGGCGACCCGTCCGCAGGTGTAGCCGCCGTTGGCGGATCCGGGCGGGCCGTTGAAGCGCGCCGGGATGGTGAGCGTCTCAGTCACGCACGGGCCGGCAGCGTCGCGAGCGCCTCGCGCAGATCCGCGACAGACTGGAAGTCGAGCCCGAGCAGGTGGTCGTGGCGGTGTCGAACCACCCCGTCCTCGTCCACGATGATCACCGCGCGCTTGGTGCCGACCACGGGCGTGTGGGCGTCGTACTGCTTGGCCACCTCACCGCCGTCGTCCGCGAGCAGCGGGACGTTGAGGCCGTGCTTGGCGGTGAAGCCCTGGTGCGAGTCGACGCTCTGCGACGAGATGCCCACCACCGTCGCGTCGAGCGCGCCGAACGCCTCCGCGTTGTCGCGATAGGAGCAGAACTGCTTGGTGCAGACCGCGGTGTTGTCGCCGGGATAGAAGAGCAGGACCACGCGCTCGCCGCGGTGGTCGGAGAGACGGAACTTCCCGCCGGTCCCATCGAGCTCGAAATCGGGTGCCGGATCGCCTACGTCGGGGTGCTTGGCCATGAGGGGCAGGATACGTGCCGGTACAGGCCATACAGCGCCGCGCTCAGCAGCGCGGCCGCTCCGACGAACGCCAGCTCGACTTGGAGCACGCGGTCCGAAAACTCTGCGAGCAGCAGGAACGGCACGAATCCCACGGCGGCCGTGACCCAGCATGCCGCGGCGTGCGCCGCCATCCCGTGAGCCAGCAGGGCCTGGTTCAGAGTCGCCGCCGATAGGTAGAGGCCCATGCCGATCGCCACCAGCACCAGGCCGCCGCGCTCGTAGTCGAAGTCGCCGCCGAAGAGGAGGTCCATCAACTGCGGCCCCGCCGCCAGCATCACGACCGCCACGCAGCCCGCGAAGCCTGCGATCGCTACGAGCGTGAGGTTCACGCTGCGCCTGAACGGGTCCGACTCGCCGCTCGCGCGCAGGCGGGTGAGGTGGGGGAGGATCGAGGTCTGAATCGCCTGGAAGAGCTGGAGCGGCGCGCGGGCTATCAGCAGCACGTTGAAGGTGAAGCCGGCGAGCGCCGCGCCGCCGTTGTCCTCGGTGGCCTTCACGAGCAGCGGGCCGGCATTCAGGAAGGTCTGCTCGCAGAGCATGATCACGAGCACGGCGGCCGCGAAGCCGGCCCCCCGGGCGAGGGTGAACTCCGGCTCGCGGGCGGCCGGCTCCTCCCGCGCGGCCGCGTCGAGGAGGGCTGGATCGACCTCTGGCTCGGCCTCGCTCGGCGCCAGCCTGCGCGCCAGCGCTGGCGGCACCACCGCGAGCGAGACGATCGGCGCGGCCGCCATCCCGAGCGCGACCGCTGACTGCCCCTCCGCGATCCCGATCGCCACGGCGAGCGCGAACAGGCAGCGCGAGCTCGCCTCCATCAGCACCAGCCCGCCGTAGAGCATGAACAGCCGGTGTCCCGCCAGGTACCCGCGCGCGAAGTAGCTCGCGGCGTAGGCGAGCACGCTCACGAGCAGCACCCAGTACAGCGTCGACGAGCCGCCGAAGAGGTCGTTCTGGATCGGGTCGCGCAGCACGAGCGCCACCACCGCGAACAGAACGCCGAGCGCGAGCTGGATGGTCGCGGCGATGCGCAGGTGCTCGATGCCGTGAACGCCGCGCGCGTCGCGGTCCGCGATCGTGCGCGACAGCAGCTGCTCCACCGGCCGGTAAAGCACGGACACAGTGATGAAGACCGCCGACCACAGCAGCGTTATGTGGCCGTACTCCTCCTTCGGCAGCGAGTAGCTCGCGAGCGAGAAGTAGGCGAATGTGATGAGGCCCGTCGCGCCGATCCCGGCCGAGAGGACCGCCGCGCCGCGGCCGTACGACTTAGAGCCGAACAAGCAGCATGGTCCAGGGGAAGGGCGAGCGGGCCTCCTCGACCGTGCCGTGGCGGGAGAGCAGTGAGACGAACGCCCGCTTGGACCAGTGGTTCACGTGGCCCGGCGTGTTGCCCAGGTCGCGCCAGTAGGCGCCGCGCGCCAGGTTGAGCCCGCGCCAGAGCGGCTCGCGTGGCACCGACACGAGCAGGTGACCGCGCGCCACGCGCGCCATCTCGGCGAGCGTGGCCTCCGGCTCGGGAACGTGCTCCAGCACCTCGATCGCCGTGGCGAGGTCGAACTCGTCGTCCGAGAACGACAGCCGGGTGGCCTCCTCGGCCCGGAACTCGAGGTTCGGACGGGCGCGCCGGTCCCACTCCGCGCGCAGCTTCGGGTCCTCGAGGTCGATCCCCACGATGCGCCGGTCGCCGAGCCGCTCCGCCCATTCGACGGTCAGGACCCCTTCGCCGCAGCCCACGTCGAGCACCGACGACGGCGCCGCCCTCTGCCAGAGCTCGTCGAGCGTCGAGTGGAACCCGCCCATGAGCCGCTTCACAACCGGGTTCGACGAGCCGTACTTGTCGAACGTGTTTCCGGTGGGGACCTCGGCCGCGGTCGCGCCGCCGCTCACAGCTTCAGCGCCTCTCGATCCTCGGTCTTGCCGGTGGCGCGGCCGGCGCCCGCGCCGGTGGTGGGCGCCTGTCCGGTGTCGCGCGCGCCCGGCTCGTAGTGGGACGGCGCCACGCCGAGGTGCAGCTCGACCCTGCGGATGCGCTCGAGCACACGCTGCTGGAGCACGCGCGTGCCGGCGAGGATGTCGCCGATCACGCCCAGCGACGCAAGCTGCACCGCGACGACGAACATCGTCGACCCGAGGATCACCGACTGGATGTGCCCCCCGGGGTTGTCCGTGAAGAAGAAGAAGTAGAGGAACCGCCCCCAGATCACGGCGCCGACGAGCGCGGCCAGGGCGGCCGCGGCCATGAACACCCGCAGCGGCTCGTACATCGCGTAGATGCGGAAGATCGACACCGTGCTGCGCCGCACGTACGACCACATCGACGGGAACAGGCGCGACTCACGCGTCTTCTCGTTCGTCCTGATCGGGACGTGGTCGACGGCCACGAGCATTTTGCCCGCCTGAATGATCGACTCGAGCGTGTAGGTGAACTTGGAGACCACCTGGATCTGCAGCGCGGCCTCGCGGTTGTAGGCGCGGAAGCCGGAGGTGGTGTCGGGCACGTTCGTGCTCGAGGCGCGGCGAACGACCGCGCTGCCCAGGCGCTGAAGCCGCTTCTTCAGCGGCGAGAAGTGCTCGATCTGGTCGGTCTTGCGGTCGCCGATCACCATGTCGGCGTGGCCGGCGAGGATCGGCGCCAAGAGCTTCGGGATGTCGCCGCCGAAGTACTGGTTGTCGGCGTCCGTGTTGACGATGATGTCCGCGCCGAGCTTCAGCGAGGCGTCGAGCCCCGCCTGGAACGCGGCGGCCAGGCCCCTGTTGTTGGTGAGCCGCACCACGTGGTCGACGCCGTTCTCGCGCGCGACCTCGACCGTGCGGTCGGTGGAGCCGTCGTCGATCACGAGCCATTCGACCTGATCGATGCCCTCGATCTCGCGCGGGAGATCGGCCAGCGTCCCCGGAAGGGTGAGCTCCTCGTCAAAGCACGGAATCTGGATGATCAACTTCATGGACGGGTCCGTAGCGTAGTTCACACGCCCGTCACGTCAGCGCGCCTGAGGGCTCCTGACGTGCGTCCGAGCAATGGCCAAGCTCGTCGCCGCGTGCGTGGGGCTCGGGGCTCTGTCCCTGGCGTGTTCTCGTCCTTTCGCAGGTCCGTTTACACAACTTTTGCAGGTACTTCACAGCTGGCTCTGGGTAGGAGGAAAGCGTGCCCGGGCCTCGTATTCAAGGGCCTGTCACTCACTCGCAGCTCACCTCAGCTCTGCTAGCCTGCGCTGTCCTCTAGCACCCGGATGTATGGAGCCACAAGCACAATGACCACCGTCCTCGCCTACCTGGATCCCGGCAGCGGGAGCATGATCCTGCAGATCATCGCGGGTGGCCTCGCGGCGGTCGCCGTGACAGCCAAGCTGTACTGGAATCGCCTTCTGAAGTTCCTCCGCATCCGCAAGGATGAGCCGGAGACGCCCGCGAAGCCCGACACCGCGCGCGGGACCGACGCCGCCTAGCTACTTTTCCGGCGGTGTCCACAACATCTTCGCCCGCCGGCCTCGAGCCGGGGTCCTTTCGCGACCCCGAAAGCCGTGTCTTCTACTCAGGCGATGAGGTCTATCGCGCCCTGTCCGCGGACGGGCTGAGCGACTTCGAGGCGCTCGAGGCCACAGGCCTGCTCGACGGCGAGCGCGTGGTGAAGACCGAGCGGGCCAGCGAGATCGCCGCCCTGCGCGGGCTGCTCGTGCACGAGCCGGCGGCCGTGCTGCGCCACGAGCGCATCCCGTTCGTGTCGTATCCGTACGAGTGGACGTTCTCGATGCTGAAGGACGCCGCGCTGCTCCAGCTCGACCTGCTGCTCGCCAGTCTGGAGCACGACATGGTCTTGAAGGACGCGACGCCCTACAACGTCCAGTTCAAGGGCTCGCACCCGACTTTCGTGGACGTGGGCTCCTTCGAGCGCATGCGCGAGGGGGAGCCCTGGGTGGCATACCGCCAGTTCTGCATGCTCTACCTGTACCCGCTGCTGCTCCAGTCGGCGAAGCGCGTGCCGTACCACCCGTGGCTGCGCGGCTCGATCGACGGCATCAGGCCGGGCGAGATGCGCCCGCTGATGAACTTCCGCGACCGCTTCCGCAAGGGCGTCTTCACCAACGTGATCCTTCACGCGAAGCTAGAGGAGCGCTACGCCGACCGGCCGCAGCAGGTGAAGGACGAGGTGAAGCGCGTCTTCAAGAAGGAGCTGTTCGTGGCGAACGTGCGCAAGATGCGCAAGCTCGTCCAGCGACTGTCCTGGGATCCGCCGGAGGGCGTCTGGACCGCGTACGGCGAGCGCAACAGCTACACGGACGACGACGCCCGGCGCAAGGACGAGTTCGTGCGCGACGTGGCCACAAGCCGCGCCTGGAACCTGGTCTGGGACATCGGTGCCAACAACGGCCGCTATTCGCGAATCGCCGCCGAGGGCGCGCGCACGGTGGTGGCGGTGGACGCCGACGAAGGTCCGATGGAGCTGCTCTACCGCGACCTGCGCGACGAGGGCAACGAGCAGATCGTCACGCTCACGATGAACCTGGCCGACCCGTCGCCCGGCCTCGGCTGGCGCGGGCTCGAGCGCAGGTCGATGCCCGACCGCGGCAAGCCGGACCTCGTGCTCGCGCTGGCGCTCGTGCACCACGTCGCGATCAGCGCGAACGTGCCGATCAAGGAGTTCATCGACTGGCTCGCCTCGCTCGACACGGCGCTCGTGATCGAGTTCCCCACGCGCGAGGACCCGATGGTGAAGAAGCTGCTCGCGCCCAAGCGCGACGGTCTGCACCCTGACTACGAGTTGGGCTTCTTCGAGCGCACACTCGGCGAGGCCTTCGACATCGAGCGCAGCGAGCGGCTCGAGTCGGGCACGCGCGTGCTCTATTACGCACGCCCCAAGAGGGGATGAGCAAGGACACCGCGAAGGAGGCCGCCTGGGCCTACCTGAACCTCGCGGTCCTCTGGACGTTCGCCGTAGCCCAGCCGCTGTTCGACCTGCTGAAGGACAACCCCGAGTTCTTCGCCGCGCGCGGCTCCTCGGGCTTCGACATCGTCAGTTTCTCCGTGCTGCTGGTGGTGCTGCCGCCGGCGCTGCTGCTCGGGATCGAGCTGCTGCTGGGGCTGATCCGTCCCGAGGTGCGGAGGGCCGCGCACGTGGCCTTCGTGGGTGCGCTGGTTGCGCTGATCGCCGCGCAGGCGCTGAAGAAGTCGCTCGACGCCTCGGATGGGGTGCTGATCGCACTGAGCGTGTTCGTCGGCGCGCTGGTGGCCGCGCTCTGGGCCCGGGCCGAGCCGGTGCGTTCGTTCCTGAACGTGCTCTCCCCGGCCCCGCTCGTGTTCCTGCTGCTGTTCCTGCTGAGCAGCCAGATCTCCGAGCTCGCCTTCCCGAGCGAGGCGAAGGCGCGTTCGATCGGCGGCGTGGCGCGCGCCCCGATCGTCGTGGTGCTGCTGGACGAGCTGCCCTCGAACACGCTGGTGGACGCGAACGACGAGCTCGACACCAAGCGCTACCCCGGCTTCGCGGAACTGGCCAAGAACGCCACCTGGTTCAAGAACGCCTACACGGTCTACGACTCCACCGAGCGCGCCCAGCCGGCGATCATGGACGGCGACCTGCCCGCCAAGGACAGGCAGCCGATCTCCTCGGACCACCCGAACAGCATCTTCTCGCTGTTCGCCAAGAGCCACCGCATGAACGTGAGCGAGGAGGCCACCTCGGTCTGCTCACGCGACCTCTGCAAGGACACGCACCCCGAGGAGTCGTACGGCGACCGCATCTCGTCGATGACGGAGGACCTCGGCCTCGTGTGGCTGCACGTGGTGTCGCCGCCGAACATCGAGAACGACCTCGCCAGCGTGTCCGAGAACTGGGGCAACTTCGGCGGCAGCGGCGATGAGGCGTCGGTCAGTGCCGGAAGCGCGAAGGCCAGCACGCGCTCCAACCTGAACGGCGGCCGCGCGGTGCGCTTCCAGGAGTGGATCGACAACATCGTGCCGGGGCGCCGGCCCGCGCTCAACTTCAAGCACACGCTGATGCCGCACGTGCCCTGGCAGTACCTGCCGTCGGGCAAGCGCTACCGCAAGGCGCCGAACGACGCGATCCCCGGCCTGTCGAACCAGTCCTACCAGGACACGGGGCAGCTGAGCGTGCTGCTCCAGCGCCACTTCCTGCAGACCGGGTTCGCCGACCTCGAGCTCCAGCACCTCTGGAAGCACCTGAAGGACGACGGCCTCTGGGACGACTCGCTGATCGTGGTGGCCGCCGATCACGGCGTGGCCTTCCCGCACGCTCGCGAGCGCCGGCGCCTCACGAGGAAGACCGCCGCGGAGATCGCGCCGGTGCCGCTCTTCATCAAGGCCCCGAACCAGGAGAAGGGCAAGGTCGACGACGCCTGGGTCGAGACGATCGACATCCTGCCGACGATCTTCGACATCCTGAACCTCGACCCGCGCGTGAAGATGGACGGGAAGTCGGCGTTCAGCGACGAGGTGCAGAACCGCGACGAGCTGCGCATCCTGATCCGCAACACCTTCGAGGTGCTGCGCATCCCGGCAGACGACTTCACGCGCGAGCGCCGCGCGATCATCGACCGCAACCAGCGGCTGTTCGGCTCGGGCGCCGACGGGCCGGGGCGCCTGTACGAGATCGGGCCGCACCCCGAGCTGATCGGCCAGCCCGCCTCGGCCGCGGGCGAGCCGCTCGACGTGGACCTCGCGTACAAGCGCGACTACGCGAGCTTCGGCGCCGACCCGAGCTACGCGCCGGTGCACGTGGTCGGGCGCCTGAACGGACCGGACATGCACCCGCGCGACATCGCGGTGGCGGTGAACGGCACGATCCGCGCGGTCGGCAACACGTTCAAGCTCGCGGTGGGCGACGATGGCGAGCTGGTGTCCGTGATGGTGCCGGAGTCGGCCTTCCACAAGGGCCGCAACGACGTGCAGGTACTACAGGTCCGCTAGGCAGCCCTCGGCCGCCTTGAGGACCTCCTCGGTCTTCGGGTCCACCTCGGGATCCACGAACAGGAGCGCGCTTCCGATCTGCTCGGCGCCCTCGCCCTCGCCCTGGAAGGACGCGGCCTCCGCCGCGGCGGCGGTGAGGTAGAACTTCACGCGCGGGCCCGCGTCGAGCACGACCTCCTCCTGGTCCTTGCCCTCCACGTGTGACGCCACGCCCTCCGCCTCGAGGCACGCGACCGTGCTGCCGGGCTTGTCGGACTCGTCCACCTTTGGCGCGGCATCGCTCGACCCGCACCCCGCGAGGGCGAGCAGCACTAGTGGGAGGGCCAGGAGCGGGCGCTTCACGGGGCGGCGCAGGCTAGCGGAGCGGCTTCGTGCGCCGGAAGACCCGAGCCACGTCGAGAAAGACCGGCTTGCGGTGGTTGTTCTCCTCGATGAGGCTCTTGTTGTGCCAGGGCGGCTGGGCGTACTCGTCCGGCGAGCCGCCCTGCCAGGTCTGGTGCACGCGGAAGTCGCGCAGCGCCCAGTGGATCGAGCCGTTCACGAACGGCTTCGAGGCGTGGATGGCCAGGTGGTCCATCACCCACTTGCGCTGGAACTCGAAGGTGCCCTTCTGGTCCTCGGCGCCGGAGCGCGTGGCCTCCGCGCCGAACTCGGTGATCACGAGCGGGAGGTCGGGGTTCGCGGCGTGCAGCGCGTCGAGGTAGCCGCTGAGGTCCGCGCTGGTCGTGGCCGGCTGGTCGGGCAGGTTCTCGGCCACGGAGCGGTACCAGCCGAAGTACTCGTTCACGCCGAGCACGTCGAGGTACTGGTGCGCGTCGGTGGTGTAGGGCTCGCCCACGCGCGACTGGCGGTCGAGGCCCACGAGGCGCGTGTCGTCGATCTCTCGCACGGCCTCCGACGCGTTCTTGATGTAGCTCACGAGGGCGGGCCCGTAGGCGCCGAGATTCGGCCCCGCCTCGGACGGCTCGTTGGCCAGCGACCACGTGAGCACCGAGGGGTTGTTGATGTTGTTGCGGACGGTCAGCACTGCCGCGCGCAGCGCGAGCTTGCGCACGCCGCTGCGAACCCAGCTCGTGGTCGGCACCTGATAGACGGGCGCGTCGACCCAGTACATGATCCCCGCGCGGTCGAGCATCTCGACGAACGCGGGGTGGAGCGGATAGTGCGAGCGCGTGATGGTTGCGCCGAGGTTCTTCAGCCGGTTGAGGAGCAGCGTCCGCGTGCCCTGGGAGAGCGCACCGCCCTCCTGGAGGTCGTCCTCGTGGACGCTCGCGCCCTTCAGGTTGAGCCGCTTGCCGTTGAGCAGGATGATCCCGCCCGGCAGCGTCTCGATCTTGCGCACGCCGAACGAGAGCCGGTAGGTGCTCCGCAGCGTACGGCGGGTCATGGCGCTCACCGTCATGTCGTAGAGCTCGGGAGCGCGCGGCGCCCACAGGCGCGGGCGCTTGAGGGTGACCGTCGTGCTCAGCTCGCGGCGGCCAAGCGCGGGGACCGTCTCGGGGTCGAGCTGGATGCGCTGGCCGTCGACCGCGATCACAAGCGCCACGTCGCGGTCCTTCTGCGTGAAGTTCCGCAGCGTCGTGCGCACCTCCACCTTCGCCGGGCCGCCGACCCGCCGTAGCCGCGGCAGCGCGGCCACGTGGTCCACGTCCACCGTGTCCACGCGCCTGATGTAGACCTCGCGCAGGATGCCGCCGAAGTTCCACCAGCCCCCGGTTCCGTAGCCGTTATAGGCGGCCGGCCGCCAGTGGGTGAGGTCGGTGTTGCTGCGCAGCGACGAGACCTCGACGACGAGCGTGTTGCGGCCCTCGCGCAGGTTCGACAGCAGCACCTCGAAGGGGAAGTAGCCCGTGTAGAGGGTGAGCTGCTTGCCGTTGAGCCAGACCTCGGTGCGGTAGTTGTTGCCCTCGAAGCGCACCTTCCAGAAGTGGCGCGCCTTCTTCGGCGAGCGCGGCAGCGTGAACTCCTTGCGGTACCAGCCGATGGAGGAACGGTTCTCGGTGGTGTCCGTGGCGTTCCAGTTGTGGGGGACCGTGATCGGGGTCCAGCCGGCCAGGTCGTCCTGATCGAACCAGCGCTCCTGCTCGCCGACGAAGGCGTCGTCCTGGCGGAAATACCAGGTGCCGCCGAGCAGCTCGCGGTTCACCTGGCCCTCGCGGACCAGCGGCGTGCCGCCGGGCCGCTCGACGCGCAGCTCGGGCGCAACGGGTGGGGGCGTCGGGGTGCCGCCGGGGGGCGCCTCGCCACCGCCCTGGGCGTAGGCGGGAAGAGGGCAGGACAGTGCGGCCACTGCCATGCTTGCGAGGAGGGTCCGCTTGAGCAAGCGTCGGAGGGTAGCTGCGCATCAAGACGGCCGTCCGGGGGTAATTGCAACTGCTACGGTCCGCCCGCCGCCTTCCTCTCGCCATGAACCGTCGCTTCGCGATCATCCAAGCACTGGTATCGGTCGTCGCTCTGGCGGCGGTTGTCTGGTGGGCAAGTAGGCAGGAATCGCCGCACATCCCGACGGGCGGTGACGCGGTCGCCTGGATCGCCGCGGGGCTCGCGCTGTACGTCCTGGCGACGATGGTGCGCGCGGAGCGCTGGCATCAGATCCTCGAGCACACGGGCGTGGACGCGAAGCGGAGCGACTGCTATGCGCTCACCACCGTCGGCTACATGGGTAACAACGTGCTGCCCGCGCGCGCTGGCGAGGCGCTGCGGGTCGTGCTCCTGTCGCCGCGCTGCAATGCGAGCAAGCGCACGCTGATCAGCTCGATCGTTGCCGAGCGAGTACTGGATGTGATCGCGCTCCTGACGATCTTCCTGGTCACGGTTTACGGGGTGCTCGAGACCTCCGAGGTGCTGCCCACCGACCGGCCTCTGCTCGTGACGGGAATCGGCATCCTTCTGTTGCTCGTGGGGGCCGTCGCGATCTGGGTGCTGCGCTCGCACCGCGTGTTCGAGCGCGTCCGCGACTGGCTACGGCCGCTCGCGGACTCTCCACGCGCTCTCCTGTCGCCGTGGGGTCTCGTCCTGCTCGGAGGAACGTTCCTGCTCTGGACGATCGAGGCGTCGGTGTACTGGACCGTCGCACGTGCGGTCGACATGGACATCAGCATCAGTGGGGCCCTCTACCTCGTCGCGCTCACGAACTTCGTCGCGGCGCTGCCCGCCGCACCGGGGTCGCTCGGCACCTTCGACGCGGCCGTCGCATGGGGCGCCGACAAGCTCGGCGCGGCCGGGTCGGTCGCGCTCTCCTACGTGATCCTGATTCGCTTCGTCCTCTACGTGCCGATCACGATATTCGGGCTCGTAATGCTGGTCACCCGCTACGGCGGCTGGTCGCGGCTGCGGTCGGCGGCGCGCCTCGAGGCCTCCAGCGCGTAGGCCGTCCATGTCTGCCATTTCGACCGGGGCACGCCGGGGCGACAGCATCACAGTGAGCCGGGCGCTGGAGCGCCACGGGGCCCAGATGGCGCTCATCATCGCGGGCTGCCTCGCCATATCGGCGCTCACGCTGCTCTTCCCGTCCACGCCGACGTACGACCCGTGGGCGTGGATCCTCTGGGGGCGGGAGATCGTGCACCTCGATCTCGTGACCGAGGGCGGCCCCTCGTGGAAGCCGTTCCCGATCTTCTTCACCGTCCCGTTCTCGTTCTTCGGACAGGACCTGGCGCCGTACCTCTGGTTGTGGGTGGCGCGAGCCGGCGGGCTGCTCGGCTGCGTGATGGCCTACCGGATGGCGTACCGGCTGAGCGGTGGGCGGATCTACGGGGCGCTCGCCGGGGCGTCGGCCTTCGCGGCGCTCTTGTCCTCCAACAAGTACGTGCGCGACGCCGCGCTCGGCAACTCCGAGCCGATCCTCGCCGCGGTGGTGCTGTGGGCGTTCGAGCGGCACCTCGACGGCCGCCGCGACCACGCGCTCTACCTCGGCGTGGCGGCGGCCCTGCTGCGCCCCGAGGCCTGGCCGTTCCTCGCGCTCTACGGCCTCTGGCTGTGGATCTACGAGCCGCGCCTGCGGGTGCGGCTGGTGGCATTCGCGGCGCTCGTGCCTGCGCTCTGGTTCCTGCCCGAGTGGTGGGGCGCGGGCGAGCCGTTCCGTGCGGGCTCGCGCGCCAACGCGCCCAACCCGGGCAGCGCGGCGTTCGCCGCGCACCCGGCGATCGAGCTGTTCAAGCGCTTCGCGGAGAGCACCGTGGCGCCGGTCGAGGCCGGCACGCTGGTGGCGGTGGGGGTGGCCGCCGTGGCGTGGGTGCGCCGCCGGGAGCAGGCGGCCGTCCTTGCGCTCGCTGCTCTGGGCTTCTCGTGGTTCGCGCTCGTGGCGGTGATGACGGAGGCCGGCTTCGCGGGCAACCAGCGCTACCTGATGGTGACCACCGCGGCGGTCTCCGTGCTCGGCGGCATCGGCGCGGTCCGCGTGCTCCAGGGCGTGGAGGTGCTCGGCAAGCGCTGGTTCGGCGACCGCAGCCCGCGCGCCGGCGCGATCACCGCGGCGGCCGCGCTCGTGGCGGGGATCGCGATCGCCTCCCCGACGATCGTGGCCAAGGCCGACAACACCGGTCGGGTACAGGGCGGGATCGAGCACGAGGCGTACCTCTGGCACGACCTCAAGGCGCTGATCGACGCGAACGGGGGCAAGGAGCGGCTGCTCGCGTGCGGCGGAGTCTTCAGCGGCCCGTTCCAGACGCAGATGGTGGCCTACGAGCTCGGCATCCACGGCATCAACGTGGGCTGGAAGGTCACGCCGCCGCCGGGCGTCGCGTTCCGCACGCGGACGGTGCCGGACGGCCCGCTCGTGACGAAGCCGACGGACAACCGCTACCGGCTCGTGGACCAGCAGGGCAAGTGGCGCCTGCTCACGGTGCCGCCCGGCGGCAACCCGCCCGGCGGCTGCCCGGCGTCCGGGCCGAACGCGCCGACCGCGCCCACGCCGGAGCAGTCCGGCCCCGGGCAGCGCAAGGTCGAGGTCATAGGTAAGTGAATCCCGTGCGCGCTCACTAGGATCGCCGGGTGGCAAGCGTCGCCTCTCGCCCACGAGCCCTGCCGCGGCTGGGCTCGTTTCCAAGCAGCTTCGTGCTGCCGAGCCTCGTGCTGCTCGGGCTCTTCCTCGTGTCGGCGTACCTGCGCACGAACTCGCTCGGCGAGTCGCTCTGGATGGACGAGGGGCTCTCGATCGGCATCGCCTCGCAGCCCCTGTTCGACATCCCAGGGATCCTGCGCGTGGACGGCTCGCCGCCGCTCTACTACATGCTGCTGTCCGCCTGGATGGACGCCTTCGGTGACGGGCCCGCCGAGACGCAGGCGCTGTCAGTGGCGGTCTCGCTGTTGGCGATCCCGGGCGGCCTGTGGGCCGGCTGGAGCCTCTTCGGTCGCCGGGCGGGCCTCTACTGCGCCGCCATGTGCGCGGTCAACCCGTTCCTGACGGCGTACGCCCAGGAGACCCGCATGTACGCGCTCATGCTGGTCATGTCGCTGCTTGCCACCGCGGCCTTCCTGCACGTGTTCGCGTTCGGCCGCCGGCGCTACCTGCCGCTGTTCATGCTGCTGCTGGCGGGCATGCTCTACACGCACAACTGGGGCCTCTTCCTGGGTGTCGGGCTGGCGCTGGGGCTGATCCCGTGCTGGTACGTGTCGGAGAACCGCTCGAGCTTCTGGAAGGACGCGCTGATCGGCTTCGGCGGCGCCGGCCTGCTCTACCTGCCCTGGGTTCCGACGCTGCTCCACCAGGTGCAGCACACCGGCGCCCCGTGGCTCAATCCGCCGAACTTCGGCGCGCCCGTGCAGATCACGAAGTCACTGCTCGGCGGAGGCACGCCGACGGTGGCGCTGCTGCTCGCCGGCGGCTCAGGCATCGCGCTGATCCTGGCCCGCCGGGTGGAGGACAAGGAGCGCACGGCGCTGCTCTCCGGCGCGGTGATCGTGCTGGGCACGCTCGCGGTCGCGTGGATCGTGTCGCAGGTCTCGCCGGCCTGGACCACGCGCTACCTCGGCGTGCTGCTCGGCCCGATGCTGCTGCTGGGTGCGCTCGGGCTGGCGCGGGCGGGAACGCTCGGTGCTGTGGCGCTCGTGATCATCATCGGCATCTGGGCGATCCCGAAGAGCTACGGGCTCGAGAACAAGTCGAACGCGTCGGACCTGCGCAAGGACGCGGTGCCCGAACTGCGCAAGGGAGACCTCGTCCTGTCGATGCAGCCGGAGCAGGGACCGCTGCTCGCGTACCACCTCGAACAGCTCGGCGGAGCGCCCGAGCTGCGCTTCGGCAACCCGATAGGCGCGGTCAAGAACGACATGATCATGGACTGGACCGACGGCTACGACAAGCTGAAGGCCGCGACCCCATCGAAGAATCTCGAGCCGCTGATTGCTAGTCTGCGGCCCGGCGGGCGGGTTCTCATCGTCCATCCCGTGACCTCACGTGCGGACGACTGGGACGCGCCCTGGACCGAGCTTGTCAGGCGCCGGTCCGCCCAGTGGGGCGCGGCGCTTGCAAACGACCCGCGCCTGAAGCGGGTGGCCGCCTTCAAACGCGGAGCCGTGCCTATCCATTACCGCCGTGCCACGCGCATCGGAGTGCGGGGCGTCATGTACGAGAAGACCGGATGAACGAGAACGAGACTCCTCAGCAGCAGCCGTCCGCGCCCGAGGCGCGGCCAGA
>CAVZDS010000014.1:0-108497 GCA_963774095.1 uncultured Thermoleophilaceae bacterium | reverse complement strand
CCGCCCCAGGCCAGCAGCCAGTCCCAGGGCGACGGCTTGCGCCAACTGACCACGAGCCAACCGGAGTCGCTGGAGTGAGCGATGCTGAGCCGGCGCCGCGCGCCCAGTGGGACGGTTAGCGGCATGTGCAGAGTCTAGATCGGGAGCCGCGGCGGGATCCGCGCCCCCAGCGAACTACGCATTGAGGAGCAGCAGCTCCGCCAGCTGAGCGACTCTTGCTGCCTTTTACACGATATGCGTGTAAAACGTAGCGAGAGTGGCTTGGGCGCCCGGGCCTCGGGGGCGGCCGGCGCTAGGTCAGCTCTTCGATCAGCAGGTCCATGAGCACGCCGTCGGTCCACTCGCCGTCGACGAGCTCGGACTTGCGTGTGATTCCGATCGGCTTGAAGCCGACTGCGGCGTACGCCTTGATCGCCCTGCTCGTTCGCCGCGTTCGGGTCGATCGTGAAGCGGTGGTGGCCGCGCTCGTCGGCGAACCAGCGGATCAGAGTGCGCAGCGCGTCCGGGCCGAGGCCCCTGCCCTGGAAGCGCTCGGAGAGACTGATGTCGATTCCGACAGAGCGGTACTCGGGCTCGGTCTCCTCGACGAAGCCGAGCCAGCCCGCCAGCTCGCCGTCCGCCTCGATCACGAAGGCGCCGCCGTCCATGCGGAGGTTGTCGCGCAGGCGCTCGGGCTCGTCGGACTCGCCCCACCAGCGCGCCACGCTCGGCTCGCCGATGACCGCGGCGAGCGGGTCGAGGTCGGCGTCCTCGAGCGGCCGCAGCGTGAGCTGCTCGCCATGCAGGGTCGGCAGCTTCACGCCGCCTCGCGGTCCACCGCGACCGGGCGGGTGCGGGGTTCCAACAGGCCCAGGCGACCGGCCAGCCAGCGGGCCGGCAGGGCCTGTAGCAGCAGGGTTAGGACGATCGCGAGCGCCACCACGGACGCGAACACGTCCCCTTCCGGCACGCCGAGCCCGGCCAGCACGCCCACGAGCGCCGCCGGCACCACTCCCGTCTCCCGCGTCCAGCACAGGAACGCCAGCTCCTGGCGGGTCCAGCGCGCTCCGCGGTCCGGCATCGTGCAGGCGAACACCGTGATCGGTCGCGCCACCAGCATCAGCGTGGCCAACACCGCGAGCGCGGGCAGCAGGTTCTCTCCCAGCTGGTCGAACGGGATGTTCGCGCCGAGCACCATGAACACGATCAGGGTCACGATGTCCGCGAGGTTGAAGGCGAACTGGCGCACGTCCTGCACGTGCGGCTGGTCCGCCTCCCCGAGCCCGAGGTGCTCGGCGTTGCCCACGATCAGCCCGGCCAGGAACGCGCCCAGGTAGCCGCTTCCGCCGGCCGTGTCCAGGGAGAAGAAGCTGATCGTGACCACGGTCAGGACCGCTATCGCCGAGCTCTCGCGCCAGATGCCCATGCGGTGGCTCGAGATCGCCGCGGCGAGCACCACGCCCGCCACGATGCCGATCACCGTGCTGATGCCGAGGTCGACCAGGAACTCGCCCGCCGGTCCCGTGACCGAGTTGCTGCCGGTGAGCACCACGCCGGCGAGCGTCAGGGCAAGGGCCGCCCCGGTCGGGTCATTGAATGCCGACTCGGCAATCACCGTCTGGGCGACCTTCGGCTTCAGCCGCGAGCGGATGAACAGCGGAATCAGGATCGCCGGGTCGGTCGGCGCGAGGACGGCGCCCACCAAGAACGCGACATCCCACGGCAGGTCGAACGCGAAGTGCGCACTCACGCCCACCACCAGGGCCGTGATCACCATGCCGGGCACCGCGAGCAGCGCCAGGGTCTTCCACACGGTCCGCAGCACCGGCACCGACAGGCTCAGCCCGCCGTAGAAGAGGATCAGCGAGACGCCGAGCGTGAAGATCAGCTGAGCGCCGAGGGACTCGAACGGCACGTCCACCACGTCGAGCACGAACGGGCCGAATAACGCGCCGATCGCCACCAGCACCAGGATCTCCGGGATGCCGATCAGGCTCGCCACGAAGCGGGCGAGCAGCGCGCCCATCAGGAGCAGGCTCAGTGTCAGGAAGAGGTCGTCGGTCACTCGCGGCGGCCGCCCTCGAGCGCCGTGCGGGCGATGTCCGAAGCCGTGGTGAGCAGCAGGATGATCACGAGCGCCGCGCCCAGCGCCACCGCGATCAGCCCTCGGCGCGCGTCCTCGCGTGTGTCGTCGAACGCCTTCTCGGTGACCGAGGCGCCGCGCGCCTCGTAGCGCGCGAGCTCGTCCGCGCGCTGCGCCATCGCGTCGAAGAGCCGCAGCTCCGGGCCCAGGAAGATCGCCTTCACGCGCGCATCCTCGCCCCGCTTCAGCGCGCTGTACGCCACCGCGTCGAGCCGCATGAACTCGGCGAACCTGACCCGGATCTCATTCAGAAGGCGCACCTCACGCGGGTCGGTGAGGTCGTTGCGCGCGGCGTCCAGGTCCGTCCGGAACTGCCTCACGGAGCTCTCGAAGCGCGGCCGCGACGCGCCGTCGTCATAGCCATACGCCGTCTGCCAGCCGTTGAAGTCGGTCACGCCGAACTTGAGGTCGAGCGCCAGCGCGCGCTGGTCGGAGCGGGTCGTGACCTCGTCGAAGCGGTCGCCGAGCCGCCCCATCCCGTGCAGCGCCACAGCGATTGTGATCACTGGGCCGAGCACCGTGAGCAGGATCGCGACGTAGAGCTTCGCCCTGATGGTCACGGGGCGACTCCGCATGTAGGGTGGCCGCGATGCTGCTGTTCGTCCTCACCCAGAGCACCCCACCGATCATGGTGCTGGTCCTGATCGTGACGCTCTACCTCGTGGTCATGGACATCAAAGACGAGCCAGGCCTCGAGTTCGCGCACAAGGTCTGGTGGTTCCTGTTCGTGCTGCTCACGCACGTGCCGGGCTACCTGATCTTCCGCGTGTGGATCGCGGTGCGCCGGCACCGTCGCCAGGAGGAAGCGCATACGACTAGTCCCGGTCCCCGCGGACGTCGTGGAGACGGGCCAGCTTGAGCGCCAGCTCGAGCGAGAGCAGGTCCTCCTTGCCCAGGTCCAGGCCGGTCACGCGCTCGATCCGCTCGAGCCGCTGACGCACGGTGTTCGGATGGATGTAGAGCGCCCGCGCGCTCGCCGCCACGCTGCCGCGGTCGGCTAGAAAGCGCTCGAGCGTCTCGACGAGGCGCGCGCCGCGGCGGCGGTCGTAGTCGAGCAGCTCCTCGACCGAGAGCCGGTAGCGGTCGTGCGGAGCGTCGTCGAGCTCGAGGTGGACGAGGTACTTGTAGGCGCCGAGCCCCTCGTACGAGACGGCGCCGCCCTGCTCCACCAGCGAGCGGCCGATCCGGGCCGCGTCGGCCGCCTCCCGCAGGCGTCGCCGCGCGCTCGCCGCGCCGCGGTCCACGTCGCTGAGCCCGATCACCACGCCCTCCGCGTGCGCCAGCTCCTCGCAGGCCTGGCGCAGCCGCTCCACCGCCGCGGCGCCCGCGGTCGGCAGCGGGGCGATCGCGCGCACGCAGTCGTGCCGGGAGTCGAAGAAGGCGCGTGGGTACAGCCGGCTCAGGCGGCTCTCGAAGCGCCCGGCCAGGTCCGGCCAGGCGGGCCCGTCCTCGCCCGCCGGCGTCCCGCGCACGGCGTGGAGGAACACGTGCGGTCGCGTGAGGTCGCAGCGCGCCTCCGCCGCCTTCGCCTCGGCGGCCTCCACCGAGCCCGCGGCCAGCGCCTCGAACATGTCCTTGACGATGTTCTCAGCCGTCAGCCGCTCGATCAGCTCGGCCTTCTTCAGCCCCACCGCCGTCTGGTGCGCCACCGCGCGCAGCAGCTCGGCGTCCTCGTCGTCGAAGGCGCGCCCGCGGGCCATGCAGCAGAGCACCCCGAGCTGCTCGTCCCCGGCCACGAGCGCCGCCACCAGCAGCTCGTCGTCCACGGCGCCGGTGCGGCCGCCGCGCATCAGGTCCAGCAGCTGGCCGGCGCGGCCCGGGCGCGAGCTCGAGTCGGGTGGGTCGGCCCCGGCGAGGTTGAGTTCGTCCGCGTCCGGGTCGATGCGCCAGATCTGGCACGAGTCAGCGCCGAGCAGCTGCCGGGCGCCGCGAGTGACCGCGTCGTAGAGGTCCTCCCGCAGCGTGACCGCCGCGAGCGCCTGGCTCAGCTGCGTGAGCGTGGTGAGCGCGTCGACCCGCCGGCGCGTGCCCTCGTAGAGCTGCGCGTTCTCGATCGCGCCCGCAGCGAGCGAGGCCGTGTGCACAAGGAAGTTGAGCACTCCGTCGTCGAACTCGCGCGGAGCCTGAGTATGGAGAACCACCACACCCAGCACGTCTCCGTCCGGTGCGATCACCGGCACCGCCACCATCGACTGGAAGCGCTCCTCCTCGAGCTCGGGCACGTACTTCATGCGCGGGTCGTCGAGCGCGTGGTCGCGGATGAACTCGGGCGTCTTGGTGCGGGCGACCCATCCGGTCAGGCCCTCCTCGATCCCCCAGCTCAGCTCGCCGACCAGGTGCGAGTAGCGCGGCGATGCGGCCCGCAGCACCAGGCGTTCACCGTCCAGGAAGTAGATGAAGCAGGCGTGACAACCGGTCGCGTCGGTGGCGATCTCGACTATCCCGTCGAGCACGCGGTCCAGGTCCAGCGAGGACGAGACCGTCTTGATGACGGCGTAGAGCGTCTCGTTTTCGCGCTGCACGCGGGCCAGAGCGTCGCCGCCGCCCGCCACCGGTGAGACCGTCAAACGAGCCTTCCTTGCGGTAGGGCGGCCATCGTAACGGCGGCCGCCAACTCACCCTATGTGCCGTTATGACACTCGTTCGTCCCGAACGATGTGTCCATCATACGTTGCGGGGATATGTAGGGCGGGGATACGGTCGCGCCGAAGGCCCTGTTCGTTTACTGACAGTGTCGGCGGCCGCTGGGCCATGGAGGGACGCATGATCGGAACGTTGATCGCGCAGGTCGACAAGCTGGAGGACGCCGCGAGCGCCTCGGGCCAGGCCCTCGACAGCGTAATCCTCGGCGAGCAGTTCTACTTCTTCACCGTCGTAATCATGTGGCTGATCCACGCCGGCTTCATGTCCTACGAGACGGGCATCGCACGCAAGAAGAACGCGATGGCCACGGCGATGAAGAACATCCTCACGATCGCCGTCGTGACGCCGACGTTCTACTACTTCGGCTGGTGGATCTACAACTGCAACCAGCCCGGCCTCCCGGTTGGCCCGAATTCGAGCGACTTCACGTCCGTCGCATGCCAGGGCGGTATCCCGTGGTCCGACACCTTCGGGCCGAACCTGACGAACAACATCAACCTCGTCTTCTTCCTGGCCTTCCTGCTCTTCTCGTGGACCACGGCCTCGATCATGTCCGGCGCGATCATCGAGCGCGCCCGGCTGTCGGCCTATCTGATCCTCGCGTGCATCCTGGGCTCCGTCGTCTGGATCCTCGACGCGGCCTGGGGCTGGAGCGCCGGCGGCTGGCTCACGCTGCGCTTCGGCTTCCATGACTCGATCGCATCCGGCGTGGTACACGGCGTGGCGGGCGCCTTCACGCTCGGTGTGCTCTTCAACCTGGGTCCGCGAATAGGGAAGTACACGCGGGAGGGACTGGCTCGCCAGTTCCGACCACACAACCTGCACATGACCCTGCTGGGACTGATGCTGATCTTCACGGGCTTCTACGGGTTCTACGCGGCCTGCCTGGTGATCGCGTCAACCTCGTTCCCGGGCTGGGCGAACATCTACCTGAGCCCGACGACGCTCGGCTCGATCGCGATGATCATCACCTTCGGGTTCGCCGGCGGCTTTACGGGCGGGTACTTCGCCTCGCGGGGGGATCCGTTCTGGACCGTCTCGGGCGGCCTCGCGGGCGTGATAAGCGTGTCCGCGGGCGCGGACGTGTACGCGCCCACACTGGGCTACCTGCTCGCCATGGCCAGCGCAGCGATGGTCGTCTACATCGGCACCTGGATCGAGAAGACGCAGCGCGTGGACGACGCGGTCGGCGCTGTCGCCGTGCACGGAGCGGCGGGCTTCCTCGGAATGCTGTGGGTGGGCGTCTTCGCGGCCGGCTACCCCACGGGCCTCAACAACGTGGACAGCTCCATCGGCGGCCAGCTGATGGGGATGGCGACGTTCCTGCCGCTCGGCTTCCTGACCGGCTACTACGCCTCCTGGGTCATGAAGAAGCTCAACATCCTGCGCGTGCCGGTGGAGGTCGAGCTCATGGGCCTCGACGTGGCCGAGTACGAGCCAGACCTGTACCTGCCAGAGGTGGCCTCGCCGGGCGAGGTGATCGTCGAGCCCGACGGCACCATAGTGCCCTCCGAGCCCGTACTACGAACCGCGAGAGACGAGGTGGTGGTCTAGATGCCCGGGATCATCAACAGCGCACCGGACTGCGTTACGCATGCCGCTGGCTCGGAGAAGGCGCGCGTGGACGACAGCGCCGACTTCATCCTCCAGGCCGACTACAGCGACTGCGCCGGGTTCATGACCTTCGGGCCGGGCTCGACCTACGGCGACGAGGGCACGGGCGCGGACAGCATCTACATGATCCTGACCTGGCTGGGCATCGTCGTGATGGTGGTGGTGCTGGTGGCCTGGGTCCTGTATGAGAACCGCCGGCTGATTCAGTTCGCCGTCGGATACCGAGCAGGGGGTCCGGCGACCGGGCCGCCGCCGCAGCCCGGAGGAGTGGGAGACACGCAATGATCAACAACGGAAGCAGCAAGAAGCAGGTCGAGTTCCTGCCCTTGCAGACGCACAAGAAGAGCTTCGAGTACGGCGTGCTTGCCATCTCGATCCTCTGTGTCATCGTGGTCCTGGTGATCGTGTTGGCCACGAGCTGGGGCACGGAGTTCCGTCCAACCGTCTGAGCCACCCACTCCACCGATGACCCCGACCGCTCGACGGGAGGTCGGCCGCTGGGGCACCCCGCTCACCGCCGGCGGGCCCACCTGGGTGCGCGTCGGTGTGATCGTCGCGGTGCTGGTGCTCGCGTTCGTGGTCGCCCAGACCTGCCAGCGGTCATCGATCCGGCTGGACAAAAACCAGGCGATCGCGAAGGCGGAGGACCAGATCGACTTCACGCCGAAGCACACGCAGGTCCGTCTGCTCCGTCAGGGCGTGCCGTCCAAGCCCTTCTGGATCGTGTCACTGTCCCGTCCCGGCAAGACCGAGGGCACGTTCAGCGCGCTCGCAGTGGTCCGGATCGACGCGAATACCGGCAAGGTGGAGACGGTCAGGCAGCAGCGCTGAATCAGCGCTGCTGCTTACTCAGCTTCCTCTGGGGCGGGCGGGGCGTCCGGAACGTCCGGCAGGACCTCGGGGTCGTCGGGCAGCTCCGGTGCGTCGTCCGCGGCGGGATCCGGCTCGGACCCCTCCTCGCGGGCATCGCCCTTCGCTCCCACGCCCACGGCCTCGCGCGTGCGCTCCTTCGGCTTCACGATCTCGATGATCATGTCGCGCTCGTCGTCCTCCGGCGCCTTGCCGACCTCGATGGTCGACCCGGCCGGCATCGACTGCGCCAGCACCTCGTCCGCCAGCGGATCCTCGATGTAGCGCTGGATTGCCCGGCGCAACGGGCGTGCGCCCATCGCGGGGTCCCAGCCCTTCTCGACGAGGAAGTCCGCGGCCTCGTCGGTGAGGTTGAGCGACAGCTCGCGCTCGGCCAGCGACTCGCGGATCCGCTTGAGCAGCAGCTCCACGATCTCGGTGATCTCCGGCTTGGTGAGCTTGTGGAAGACGATCACCTCGTCGATCCGGTTGAGGAACTCGGGCCGGAAGACCTTCTTGAGCTCGCCCATGATCCGGACCTTCATGTCCTCGTAGGTCACGCCGGTCTCGTCGCCGACGGTGAAGCCGATGCCGGTGTTCTTGGCGATCTCGGCGGCGCCCACGTTCGAGGTCATGATCACGATCGCGTTGCGGAAGTCCACCGTGCGCCCCTGGGCGTCCGTGAGCCGTCCGTCCTCCAGGATCTGGAGCAGGATGTTGAACACGTCGGGGTGCGCCTTCTCGATCTCGTCGAGCAGCAGCACGCTGTACGGCTTGCGCCGCACGGCCTCGGTGAGCTGGCCGCCCTCGTCGTACCCGATGTAGCCGGGGGGCGAGCCGACGAGCCGGGACACGGAGTGCTTCTCCATGTACTCCGACATGTCGATGCGGACCATCGCGTCCTCGTCGCCGAACAGGAACTCGGCCAGCGTGCGTCCGAGCTCGGTCTTCCCCACGCCCGAGGGGCCGAGGAAGATGAACGAGCCGGTCGGGCGCTTGGGGTCCTTCAGGCCGGCCCGCGAGCGGCGGATGGCCTTCGAGACCGCCTCGATGGCGGCGTCCTGCCCGATCACGCGCTTGTGCAGCTCCTCCTCCATGCGCATCAGCTTCTGCGTCTCGGCCTCGGTGAGCTTGAACACCGGGATGCCGGTCCACATGGAGACGATGTCGGCGATCTCCTCCTCGCCGATCTCCGGGCGCTCTCCGGACTCGCCGGAGCGCCACTGCTCCTCGAGCTCGCGCTTCTTGTTGGTGAGCTGGCGCTCCTTGTCGCGCAGGTTCGCTGCCTTCTCGAACTCCTGCGCCTCGATCGCGGCCTCCTTGTCGCGCCGCGTCGTCTCGATCTCCTCCTCGAGATCGCGATACACGGGCGGAGCCGTCATCGACTTGATGCGCGCGCGTGACGCGGCCTCGTCGATGAGGTCGATCGCCTTGTCAGGCAGGAAGCGGTCGGAGATGTAGCGGTCGGCCAGCTCGGCGGCAGCCTCCAGCGCCTCGTCGGTGATGCCGACGCGGTGGTGCTGCTCGTAGCGGTCGCGCAGCCCCTTCAGGATCTGGACGGTGTCCTCCGTGGAGGGCTGGTCGACCCGGATCTGCTGGAAGCGGCGCTCGAGCGCGGAGTCGCGCTCCAGGTACTTGCGGTACTCGTCGAGCGTGGTCGCGCCGATCGTCTGGAGCTCGCCGCGGGCGAGGGCCGGCTTGAGGATGCTGGCCGCGTCGATCGCGCCCTCGGCGGCGCCCGCGCCGACGAGGTTGTGGAGCTCGTCGATGAACAGGATGATGTCGCCGCGCTGGGTGATCTCCTTCATCACCTTCTTGAGGCGCTCCTCGAACTCACCGCGGTACTTCGAGCCCGCCACGAGGGCGGCCAGGTCGAGCGTGTAGATCTGCTTGTTCTTCAGCAGCTCCGGCACCTCGCCGTTGGTGATCAGCTGGGCGAGGCCCTCGACCACTGCGGTCTTGCCCACGCCCGGCTCGCCGATCAGCACCGGGTTGTTCTTCTGGCGGCGCGAGAGGATCTGCATGATCCGCTCGATCTCGGTCTCGCGGCCCACGACCGGGTCGAGCTTGCCCTCGGCGGCGAGCTTCGTGAGGTTGCGGCCGAACTGGTCGAGCAGCTTCGAGGACTTCTTGCCCTCGCCCTGCGCGCCGGCGGCTGCGCCCGCGCGGCCCTGGCGGCCGCCGGGGCCGGAGAGCATGCGGATGACCTCGTTGCGGATCTTCTCGGAGTCGGCGTCGAAGTCGAGGAGGATGCGCGCGGCAACGCCCTCGTTCTCGCGCACGAGACCGAGCAGGATGTGCTCGGTGCCGATGTAGTTGTGGCCGAGCGACAGCGCCTCGCGCAGTGCAAGCTCGAGCACCTTCTTGGCCCGGGGGGTGAAGGGAATCTGACCGGAGGTCACTTCCTCGCCGGACCCGACGATCCGGACCACCTGAGCGCGCACGCGCTCCACGGTGATGTCGAGGGACTCGAGTACGCGCGCAGCAAGACCTTCCTCCTCGCGCAAGAGGCCAAGGAGGATGTGCTCGGTACCGATGTAGTTGTGCTTGAGGATGCGGGCCTCCTCTTGGGCGAGGACGACCACCTGGCGAGCCCGTTCGGTGAAGCGCTCAAACACGCTGTGCTCTCTTATCTGTCGGGAACTACGGGGGCGACGTTACCCGGTCTTTCCCATTAGATCGGCATAAACGCCGCTCGCCTGAGAGGTGCCAGATTTCAGCGACCCAGTCGGCCGAGTCTACCAACGCCTTCGAGACAACTTTCGCCCTTCACGAAGCCCTAAAACCCGCATTTCGGGAGGGGTTTCCCGCTAGGGTCGCCCGATGAAGCTGACTTCGCCAGTGGTGCTCCTCGTCCTGCTTATGGTCACCGGTTGCGGCGGCGGCGACGACTCCTTCACCAAGGACTACAACGACGCGGTGAAGCCTCTGAGCCAGCTTGGCGCGAATGTGGGGTCGAGCGCCGGCGAGTTCGACCGCCTTGCCGCGAAAACCAAGCAGACGCACGACAACCTGGCCGACCTCGATCCGCCCGACGACGCTCAGGACGAGATGGACAAGCTGCTCACCGGGCTCGAGGGCGTGACCCGCGACCTGAGCGCGGTGGCCGACGCCGTCCGGGCGAAGGATCCGGCGGAGCAGGCCGACGCGGCGAAGCAGCTGGTGAAGTCGAGCACGCAGGTCCAGCAGGCCGAGTCGGCACTCCAGAGCGCCGTCGACGGCTGAGCCGCCGCCGGCGGCTCAGTTGCGCATCGCGGGGAAGAGCACGACCTCGCGGATCCCGTGGCGGCCGCTGAGGATCATCACCAGCCTGTCGATCCCGATGCCGATCCCGCCGGTGGGCGGCATGCCGTGCTCGAGCGCCTGGATGTAGTCCTCGTCGTAGGGCTGGGTCTCCTCGTCGCCGGCGGCCTGGTCGGCGCGCTGCTGCTCGAAGCGGGCGCGCTGCTCGTCAGGGTCGTTCAGCTCGGTGAAGGCGTTCGAGAACTCCATGCCGGCGGCGAAGGCCTCGAAGCGCTCGACGAGGCCGGGCTCGGAGCGGTGGTCCTTCGCGAACGGTGAGAGCTCCTTCGGGTAGTCCAGGATGAAGGTCGGGTTCTGGAGGTCTGGCTCCACGTGCTTCGAGAGCAGGTCGTCGACGCGCTTGGCCCAGGTGCCCTCCCCCGGCAGCTCGTCGTCACCGAGGATGTCGATCCCGGTCTTGTCCCTGATCGCGTCCCGCAACGTCATCCGCTTCCACGGGCGCGAGAAGTCGACCGGCCCGTCGTAGCCGACCTCCTCCGCCACGTACGAGATCAGCTCCTCGAGGCGGTTGGCGATGTCGTTGTAGTCCGCGTACGCCTCGTACCACTCGAGCATCGTGAACTCGGGGTTGTGCTTGTGGGAGACGCCCTCGTTGCGGAAGTCCTTGCCGATCTCGTACACGCGCTCGAGGCCGCCCACGATCAGCCGCTTCAGGTACAGCTCGTCGGCGATGCGCAGGAAGAGGTCGCGGTCGAGCTCGTTGTGGTGGGTCACGAACGGGCGCGCCAGCGCGCCGCCGTAGAGCGGCTGGAGGATCGGCGTCTCCACCTCGAGGAAGCCGCGCTCGTCGAGCCAGTGGCGGATGGCGCGGACGACCTTGGTGCGGAGGATGAAGAGCTCTCGCGTCTCCGGGTTCGCGAGCAAATCAACTTCTCTATGCCGATAGCGGGTCTCGACATCTTCAACGCCGTAGTACTCCTTAGGCACTGAACGGAGGGACTTCGCCAGGAGCGTCCAGTCCGTAACCAGCAGACTCAGCTGGCCCCGCCGCGTCTTGAATGCAGTTCCGTCGATCCCGATCAGGTCACCGATGTCCAGTGACACGAGACGATCGAACGATTCATCGCCGAGCACATCGCGCTTCGCGTGGAGCTGGAGCTTCCCCTCGCGGTCCACGAGGTCGATGAACGCAGCCCCGCCCTGGTCGCGTCGCGCGACCATGCGGCCGGCCACGCGGTAGGCGCGATCGGTCTCCTGGCCGGGTTCGAGGTCGTCGACGACGGCGGATGTCGGGACCACGCCCTCGAACTGATGCGGAAACGGCTCGATCCCCTGCTCGCGCAGGCGCGCCATCTTGGCCCGGCGATCGTCGGGCCGCGGATCGTCAGAGGCGGACTCGTCCACGCGCCGGGAGGCTACTAGCGGGGCGTAGGCCGAGCAGCGCAAGGACGCAGCGAGCGACGCGTGCAAGCGCACGCGAGCGAGCGAGGACGCCGCGATGCGACGGCCTACGGCCCGCTAGCGCTCGATTTTGGTGATCTTGAGCTTGCGAGCGGGACCGCGCGGGACCTGCACGCTCACGGTCTCGCCGCGCTTGTGGCCGATCAGGGCGCGGCCGACGGGGGACTCGTTCGAGAGCTTGCTCTCGGAGGGGTCCGCCTCGGCGGAGCCGACGATCTTGAACTTCGTCGACTTGTCCGTCTTCTGGTCCTTCACGTGCACGGTGGCGCCGACGTTGACCACGTCGGTGTCGACCGACTTGGCATCGATCACGCGAGCGTTGCGGAGCTTCTCCTCGAGGTCGGAGATCTGCTTCTCGAGCATCGCCTGCTCGTTCTTGGCGTCGTCGTACTCGGCGTTCTCGGAGATGTCCCCGAACTCGCGCGCTTCCTTGATGCGCTCGGCAACCTCACGGCGGCGGTCGCCGCTGAGGTGATCGATCTTGGCCTTCAGTTCCTTCAGGCCTTCAGGTGTGAGGACGGTCTCGCGTGCCATAGGAAAAACCCCCGTTTGTGGCCCCGAGGGACGGAGGAGTGTAGCAATCAGCCATACGCCCGACCATGCGCGCGGGTTCAGGCCGCAAGCGGGGTTGCAGCGCCCACGATCCCGCTCCAGGCCTGGCGAGCGTGGGCCGTGGTGGGCGCGGTGACGAGCGGTTCCCGCTCGCGCCGCGTGAGCTGGAGGCGCTCCGCGTACCAGGGGTAGAACTTGCGCAAATAGCGGCCCGCCCGCTCCACGCCGAGGTGCTCCTCGGCGCAGTCGATCACCCATTCGAGCTCCTCGATCACCTCGTGGGGGGCCGGCTCGCCCTCGTAGGTGCCGAGCAGGCGGCCGAACAGCCACGGATTGCCGAGCGCGCCGCGCGCCAGCATCACGGCCGCCGCGCCGCTGTCCTCGAAGGCGCGCAGGGTCGGCTCGTCGCTCGACAGGCCGCCGGACACGATCACCGGCACCGGCAGGGCCTCCACGAGCTCGCGGACGAGCACGTAGTCGGGCGCGCCCGAGTGCTGCTGGGAGGCGTGCCGTGGGTGGAACGCGATGCCGGACACGCCGGCCTCGTCGACGAGGCGGCGCGCCAGGTCCACGCCGTCGCGGTCGCCAGGCTCGCGGCCGGGGCGCAGCTTCACGGTCACGGGCAGGCCGCTGCCCTCGCCGGCGGCGCGCGCGATGGCGACCGCGCGGTCCGGGTGGTCGAGCAGCGCGGCGCCCGCGCCGGTCTTGCATACCTTGCGGACGGGGCAGCCCATGTTGAGGTCGATCACGTCGGCGCCCGCGTCCGCGACGATCGCGGCGGCCTCGCGCATCACGGCGGCGTCATGGCCGAACAGCTGCATCGCCACCGGGTGCTCCTCCGGGTGGATGCGCAGGAACTCGCGCACGGTGCGCTCGTTGCCGTGCACCAGGCCGAAGCTGGAGACCATCTCCGAGACCACGAGGCCGGCGCCGTAGCGCTTGGCCTGAAGGCGTACGAACCAGTTGCCGATCCCGGCCAGCGGCGCGAGCACGACGCGGTTGGCGAGCCTCAGGCCGCCGAGCGTCCATGTGTCGGTGAGCGAGCGCACGTGGGGAAACGGTAGCTCAGGCGGCCTCGAGCGGATCGGTGCCGTCGGGGAGGATCGGAACCTCACCGTCCGCGTGGATCAGCTCGAGGAGGCGTACCACGCACGGCGCGGGCTTGGCCACGCTGAATTGCGTGCGCTCGCGGCGCGCGGCGCGCATGAGCACGGCCAGCCCGTGCAGATCCATGAACTCGACGTTCGAGAGGTCGAGCACCACCCGGCGCTCGTTCGCAAGCTGCCTGTCCAGGACCTCCGCCATTTGCGGCGCTGTTGCGGCGTCCACCTCGCCCTGCACGCGCACAACGACGACACGCCCGTGATCCTCGAGCGAAACCTTGAACGGGTGTGGGTAGGGCGGGGACACGCCGAGGGGGTTCCACCGTACACCCGCCTTCGCAGCATGCAAAGTCAGCCGCTGTTGCGTTCCCAGATCAGCTTGAGGCCCTGGAGCGTGAGCCGGTCATCCACCTCGTCGACCTGCTCGCAGAACGGCACGATGGCGGCGGCGAATCCGCCCGTGGCGATCGCGGTGGCCTCCTCGCCGAGCTCCTCGCGCACTCGCCCCACGATGGCGTCCACCTGACCCGCGAAACCGAACACCACGCCCGACTGGATCGCCTCCTGCGTGCCCTTGCCGATTGCGTGGCGCGGCCGCTCGATGTCCACGCGCGGCAGGCGCGCGGCGCGCGCGGAGAGCGCCTCGAGCGAGATCTCGATCCCGGGCGAGATCACGCCGCCCAGGTACTCGCCCGCCGAGGAGACCACGTCGTAGTTGATGGCGGTGCCGAAGTCCACGGCGATGCACGCGCCGCCGACGCGCTCGTAGGCCGCGATGGCATTCACGAGCCTGTCGGCGCCCAGCTCCTGCGGACGGTCGATCCGGATCGGCATGCCGGTCTTGAGCTCGGGGCCGACCAGCGCCCCGCGGCCGCCGAAGTAGCGCTCGATCATCTGCTCGTACTCGTGGGCGAGCGTGGGCACGACCGACGACACGATCGCGGCGTGCACATCCGCCAGCCGGAGCTCGCGCAGGGCGAGCAGGCCGGCGAGCACGGTGGCCACCTCGTCGGCCGTCGCGAAGCGGGAGGTGGCGAAGCGCCAGTGGTGCACGAGCTCGTCGTCCGAGAACATGCCCACGTGGGTCTGGGTGTTGCCGACGTCGATGGCGAGCAGCACGGCGGCGAGCTTAAGGCCTCAGGGGCGCGCCCATGGCGTGGAAGCCGCCATCCACGTGCAGGATCTCGCCCGTGATCGCGCGCGAGAGGTCGGACAGGAGGAAGAGCACGGCGTCCGCCACGGGTGCCGGGTCGCCGCTGTCCCACTCGAGCGGGGCCTGCTTGCCCCACAGGCCCGAGAGGACGTCGAAGCCGGGGATGCCCTGGGCGGCCGGGGTCTCGACGGGACCGGCCGAGATGAGGTTCACTCGGATGCTCTGCTCTCCGAGGTCGCGGGCCAGGTAGCGAGAGACCGACTCGAGCGCCGCCTTCGCCACGCCCATCCAGTCGTAGATCGGCCAGGCAACCGAGGCGTCGAAGTCCATCCCCACGAGGCTGCCGCCGTCGTCCATCAGCGGCGCCAGAGCCTCGGCGAGTGCCTTGAACGAGTACGCGCTGGTGCGGAACGCGAGCTCGGCGGACTCGGGCGGGGCGGACATGAAGTTGCCGCCGAGCGCGTCGCCGGGCGCGAAGGCGATCGCGTGCAGCGCACCGTCGAGGCCGCCCCAGCGCTGCCTGAGCTCACCGACGAGCATCTCGAAGTCCTCGGGGTTGTTCACGTCGAGCTCGAGCACGTCGGGCGGATCGGGCAGCCGCGCCGCGGCACGCTCGGTCATCCGGCGGGTGCGGCCGAAGCCGGTGAGCACGATCTGCGCGCCCTGCTGCTGGGCGCGCTCGGCCACCGAGTAGGCGATGCTGCCCTTGGTCAGCACGCCGGTGATGAGGAGCCGCTTGCCCTCGAGGAGCCGGCCGCCGCCCTCGCCGCCTGCGCCCGTCACGCGCGCCAGACCAGCTCGACGTCGGCCCGCACCGCGAGCCGCCCGCTCTGGTTCACGATCCGCAGCCGCGCCTCCACGAGCCCATGCTCCGGATCGACCTCCCGCGTGCGCACAATTTCACCCTCCACGTGCACGGTGTCGCCGATCTTCACAGGTTGCTTGAACACGGCGTCGCCAACCCGGCGCAGAGCAACGACCCGATCGGGGTCGAGCGGCAGCAGACCGACGGCGAACGAGAGCACCAGCAGGCCGTGCGCGATCTGCTCGCCGAAGCGGCTGCCGGCGGCCCACTCGGGGTCGGTGTGCTGCGGATGGCGGTCGCCGGTGAGGGCGGCGAAGTCGAGGATGTCGCGTTCGGCGACGCGCCGCCCCGGCGTGACAAAGCGGTCGCCGGCGACGAGAGCACCGAAGGGGCGAGCGAAGAGGTCGGAGCCGCCCGGGCCGCGCTCGGCCGCGCGGAACTCACTCGCGCGAAGCTCACCCGCGCTCGGCTGGACGGTGTCGGCGGGGCTCACGCTGCGCTGAGCCGGCGGAAGCGCTTTCGGATCGCGCGCAGGAACTCGCGCGCGGCCTGGCGGTGGCCCTCTGCGGAGGGGTGGAAGCCGTCCTCAGCGTAGATCTCGCGTGCCTTCGAGAGCGGGTGGTCGAAGCTCTCCATCAGCACCACGTCGTGTCGCCGGGCCACCCGCCGCACCGCCTCGTTGAAGCGGTTCATGCCCTCCACCACACGCGCCTGCGTGCGCGGGCGCAGTGCGAGGAAGCGCGAGATGTCCGGGTAGGTGGCGGTCACGATGTGCGCGTCAGGCAGCTCGCGCCGCAGGCGCGCGAACATGCGCGAGAGCCGGGCTGCGTAGGCGTCGTCGTCCGGACGCGTGTCGAACAGGACGTCGTTGGCGCCGCACACCAGCGTGACCACGTCGGGCGAGAGCTCGAGCGCGCGCTCGAGCTGCTCCTTCTCCACCTGCTCGCTCGTGGCGCCGACCTCCGCCAGGTTCACGTAGCGGCCGCCCAACGCCTTCGCGAGCTCGTCGGCCCAGCGAGGCTGACCCGGCTCGAGGCCGGCGGTAAAGCTGTCACCGAGAGCCACGTACATCACAGCGGGATATTCCCTCCGCCGTTGCCGTAGTCGCCGGCCCCGGACAGCGCGGTGAGCGCGCCGGAGAGGCGGCGGCGTGTATCCCGAGGTGAAACCAGCTCGTCGATGAAGCCCTCGCGCGCCGCGGCCACCGCGGACACGTGCTCGGCGGCGTACTCCTCCGCGAGCCGGTCGTGCTCGCGCTCCGGGTCGTCGGCGGCTGCGATCGCGCGCTTGTGCACGATGCCCACGGCCTGCTTCGGCCCCATGATCCCGATCTGCGCGTCCGGCCAGGCGAGCGCAAGGTCGGCGCCCAGGTCCTTCGAGTTCATCGTGATGAAGCCGCCGCCGTAGGCCTTGCGGAGCACCACGGTGACCTTCGGCACCACTGCCTCCGCGAACGCGTGCAGCAGCTTGGCCCCGTGGCGGATCACGCCGAGGCCCTCCTGCTTCGTGCCGGGCAGGAAGCCGGGCGTGTCCACGAGCACCACGAGCGGCACCCCGTAGGCGTTGCAGGTGCGCACGAACTTGGCTGCCTTCTGCGAGGCGGCCGCGTCGATTACGCCACCCAGGTACCAGGGCTGGTTGGCGATCACGCCGATGGCGCGGCCGTCGATCCGGCAGAACGCGGTGACCATGTTGCGTGCCCAGCGCGACGACACCTCGAGCATCTCGGCGTTGTCCACGAGCGCGCGGATTACGTCGCGGACGTCGTAGACCTTGCGCGCCGACTCCGGCACGTGCGCGGCCGGGTCGAGAGTCGGCACCGGCGCGGGCACGCCGTGCGGCGGGCGCTCGCCGGCGTGCTGGGGCAGGTGAGCGAGCAGCTCGCGCACCAGGCCGACAGCCTCGTGATCGTTCCCCGCCACGAACTGGCAGACGCCGTTCTTCGCGTGCACCTTCGGGCCGCCGAGCTCCTGCGCGTCCACGTCCTCTCCGGTGACCTCCTTCACGACACCCGGGCCGGTGAGGAACATTGCCGAGCCCTCGGTCATGATCACGAAGTCGGTGAGCGCCGGCGAGTACGCGCCGCCGCCTGCGGAGACGCCCGTGATGACCGAGATCTGCGGAACCTTGCCGGACAGCCGGACGCTCTCGCGGAAGATCCGGCCGTAGCCGCCCAGCGCCGCGATGCCGTCGTCCATGCGGGCGCCGCCTGAGGCCACGAAGCCGATGACGGGCGCGCCGGCGCGACCCGCCAGCTGCATCACGCGCACGATCGTCTCGGCGTGCGCCTCGCCCAGCGAGCCGCCAACGAAGCTCTGGTCCTGCGCGTAGCAGTACACCGGCCGCCCCGAGATCGTGCCCGAGGCGCCGATCACGCCGTCGCCCTCGCGCATCCGCTTCGACTCGCGCCGGGGCAGGATGGTCGAGCGGATTATGTGCAGCGATCCCGGGTCGCAGAGCAGCTCGAGCCGGTCACGCGCGGTGATCTCGCGCTGCTCTTTCAGCAGCGGTGAGATCCGCTCGGCGGGCATCCTGTCCGCTAGTGCGCTCATGAAGCCTCCAGGCAAAGAACCGCGTTGTGACCGCCGAAGCCGAACGCGTTCGAGAGTCCGATCGCGCGGGAGTCGCCGTTCTGCAGCGGGCGTGCCTCGTTGGGTACGTAGTCCAGGTCGAGCCCCTCTTCGGGCTCCTCGTAGTTCAGGGTCGGCGGCGCGATCCGGTCGCGGAGCGCGAGCAGAGTGGCGATCGCCTCCACGGCGCCGGCGGCGCCGAGCAGGTGCCCGATCGCCGACTTGGTCGAGCTGATCGGCATCCGAGCCGCCAGCTCCTCCCCGAGCGCCGCCTTGATGGCGTTCGTCTCGGAGCGGTCGTTCAGCGGGGTCGAGGTGCCGTGCGCGTTCACGTACAGCACGTCCTCCGCCTCGATGCCGGCGTCCTTGAGGGCCAGCTCCATCGCCTTCGCCGCGCCGCGGCCGTTCGGCTCGGGGGCGGTCAGGTGGTGGGCGTCGGAGGTCGACGCGTAGCCGCGGACGTAGCCGAGGATGCGCGCGCCGCGCTCGCGGGCGGCCTGCTCCTCCTCGAGCACCAGGATCCCGGCGCCCTCACCCATCACGAAGCCGTCGCGGCGGCGGTCGAACGGGCGCGAGATGCCACTGTCGGAGAGCGCGTCCATGCGAGCGAAGGCGGCCGTGGCGAGCGGCGTGATCGCCGCCTCGCTGCCGCCGGTCACGACCGCGTCGGCGTCGCCGTAGCGGATGATCCGCTCGGCCGTGCCGATCGCGTGCGCACCCGCCGCGCAGGCGGAGACCGTCCCGAAGGACTGGCCGCGCAGGTCGTGCTTCATCGCGACCACGCCCGAGGCCGCGTTGGCCATCAGCAGCGGGATCGAGAGCGGCGAGATGCGATCCGCGCCCTCGTCGCGCAGGATGATGTGGTTCGCCTCCAGCGTGCCGATTCCGCCGATCCCGGTGCCGATCACCGAGGCGACGCGGTCCGGGTCGTACGGCGGTTCGCCGTCCCAGCCTGCGTCCTCGATCGCCTCTGCGGCGGCCGCCAGCGCGAACTGGGTGAAGCGGTCCGAGCGGCGCACCTCCTTGGTGGAGAGGTACTCCTTGGGCTCGAACTCGCTCGCGCGGCCGAACCCGTCCTCGATCCCGGACTGGCCGGCGCTCCAGCGCTCGTGCAGCGTGCGGGCGCCCACGCCCAGGGGCGTGACGGCGCCGACGCCGGTGATTACGACGTTCCGCGTCATCCCAGCTTCGACATCACCAGGTCGACGGCCTGACGGACGGTCTTCACACCCTCCATGTCCTCGCCCTTGAGCTGCACGCCGTACTCGTCCTCGACGATCTGCGCGAGCTCGACCAGGTCGAGCGAATCCACGTCCAGCGTCTCGAAGGTCGGCATCAGGGTTGATCGCGTCCGACTCGGCGCCGAACTCCTCGAGCGCCTCGAACACCCGGCCCTCGATTACCTCTCGTGTAGCTGTTGCTGCCATTTCAAATTCCTCCTTGTCTCTGTTTAGGCCGTGAGGCCTCCGTCAACGGTGAGGCAGACTCCTGTTACATACGCGGCGCCGTCTGACGCCAGGAAGCGCACGCATTCGGCCACCTCATCCGGTGTGCCGGCCCGGCGGGCCGGCACGTGCTCCAGCAAGTTCTTTCCGATGCCCTCGGTCATGTCGGTCTCGATCAGTCCCGGGGCCACGGCATTCACGGTCACCCCGCGGCGTGCCACCTCGGCTGCCACGGTCCGCGTCATGGCCACCAGGCCGGCCTTCGAGGCCGCATAGTTCGCCTGGCCGGCATTGCCTCGCACGGCTCCAACGATCGAGGCGATGTTGACAATCCGACCGTAGCGATTGCGGATCATCGGCCGCAGGGCGCGGCGGGTGAGCCGGAAGGCGGCGGACAGGTTGGTGTCGATCACCTTGTCCCAGTCCTCGTCGTCGATCTGAGGGGAGAGGCCGTCGGCGCGCACGCCCGCGTTGTTCACGAGCACCAGCACCGGGCCGAACTCCTCCTCGAGCGCCGAGAACAGCGCGTCCGCGGTCTTGGGGTCGGAGATGTCGCCCTGCAGCGCCGTGGCGCGGCCGCCCGCGCTCTTGATCTCCTCGACCACCGCCTGTGCCGCCTCGGAGTCGCTGCGGTAGTTCACGCCCACCGGCCAGCCCTCCCTTGCGAGCGACTTGGCGATCGCCGCACCGATACCGCGCGATCCGCCGGTGACGAGTGCACTGCCGTCCGGTCGTCCATTCATGCCCCCCATTCGATCACGCCGGCCCCCCAGGTGAAACCCGCGCCGAATGCGGCGAGCAGCACTTTCATGCCCGGCTCGAGCATTCCGCGCTCGCGAGCGTCCGCGAGGGCGATCGGGAGCGTTGCCGATGAGGTGTTGCCGTAGCGGTCGATGCAGTTGATCACGCGCTCGCTGTCGAGTCCGAGCTTCTCGCCCACCGCGGCGAGGATGCGCGCGTTCGCCTGGTGGTAGACGAACAGGTCGATGTCGGCGAGGTCGAGGCCGGCCCGCTGGGTTGCCTCGACGGACGCCTCGGACATGCGAAGCACCGCCGACTTGAAGGTGTCATGGCCCTGCATGTGGATGATCTGCTCGTCGTGAGCGGCGCGGATGGAGTCGGCTCCCGAGCCGTCGCAGTTCAGGACGATGTGTCCGATGTGGCCGCCGCCGCCGTTGGCGGGCGCCACAAGCGCGGCTCCGGCTCCGTCGGCGAACAGGGCGGCCGTGCCGCGATCGGTCTTGTCGATGAAGCGGCTGAGCACGTCGGCGCCGATCACGAGCACGTTCTCGCTGCGGCCGCCCTCGACCTGGGCGGCGGCGAGCGCAAGCGCGGACAGGAAGCCGGTGCAGGCGGCGCCCACGTCCATCGCGCCGGCCCGCGTGGCGCCGAGCTCGCGCGCCACCAGGGGAGCGGTGTTCGGCAGGATCTCGTCGGCGGCCACGGTTGCCACGAGGACCAGGTCCACGGCCTCGGGGGCGACGCCGGCCTCGTCCAGGGCGGCTCGGCCCGCGGTGGTCGCTAGGTCCTGGAGGCGCTCGCCGGGCGACACGTACCGGCGCTCGTGTACGCCGGTGCGGTGGACGATCCACTGCTCGGTCACGCCCGCGCCCGCGGCCACGGTCTCGTTTGTGACCACGTTCTCCGGCACCGCCATGGCGACGGACGCCAGGGCGGCCGCGCGCTGTTGGCGCTCCCACGGCATGGGGGTCGCCGTCGCCGCCGCTGCGGGGTCGGAGGCGGCGGCATCGCGCACGGCCGCCCTCGCGTCCGGCAACAGGAGGTCAGTGCTATGCACGGGCTGCCTCCAGAGCGAGCGACTTCTTCACGAGATTGGTGAGCACCTGGCCCGGACCGGTTTCCACGAATTCGGTCACTCCGCGAGCGTCGAGCGCGTGCATCACGGCGAGCCAGCGCACCGGCTCGGTGATCGCCCGCACGAGCAGGCCGGGAATGTCGTCGAACGGCTCGGCGGTCACGCAGGAGTACACGGGCACCCGCGGCTCGCCGATCTCGGTCTCGTTAACCAGCGCGCGGAAGGGCTCGACGGCGGGCTCCATCAGCGGCGAGTGGAATGCGCCGGCCACCGGCAGCCGCTTCCCGCGGATGCCGCGCTCCTTGAGCTGGGCCTCGGCGTCGTCGAGCGCGCTGAGAGCGCCGGAGAGCACAAGCTGGTCCGGGGCGTTGTCGTTGGCGATGGCCACGTGCGTGGCCGCGGCCACCTCCGCGATCAGGTCGCGGTTGTCGTCACGTGCGCGAACGGCGGTCATGCCGCCGTCGCCGGTCTCCTCGGCGGCCTCCTGCATCAGCCGGCCGCGGGCTGCAACCAGGCGCAGGCCGTCCTCGTCGCTGAGGGCCTCGGCGGCCACGAGAGCGGTGATTTCACCGAGCGAGTGGCCGGCCATCGCGTCCGGCTCGACGTCCTGGCGCTTCGACTCCCAGCCCGCCAGCGCGGCGCAAAAGATCGCGGGCTGTGCCCAGCGGGTGCCGTCGGCGGCGCGCTCGAACAGGTCGGGACCCACCTCGCGCTGAGCGAGGTCGAGCAGGTCGGGACGGTGGCGCTCCACCGTCTCCCGCATGTCAGCTGTCTGGCTGCCCTGCCCAGGAAAGAGCAGCGCAGTGAGTGGGTCGCGAGCCATGTATTAAGCCTTCTCTGAACAGGCCAGTCCGTTAGCGCGGTCGGACAGAGTACCCCCCGGTCGGGGGGGTCCCCCGGAACGGCCGGGGGGTACACCGAACGGGCCGAGAACCGAGGCGGAATAGCCTTGCGGGCGGTGTTGCGCCTCTTCAGAGCCCCCTTTTCGACAAATGTGGAGCGCGTCGCGCTCGCCTTGGCTCACAAGGGCCTCGAGGTCGAGTCGGTCGAGATCTCGTACGAGGACCGTTCCCCGGTTATCGAGGTGAGCGGCCAGCCGCTCGTGCCCGTGCTGGTGGACGGCGAGCAGGTGATTCCGGACTCCACGCGCATCCTTCGCCACCTCGAGGAGCGCTGGCCCGACCCGTCGCTGTTCCCGCGCGACCCGGCCCGACGCGCGGAGCTGGACGTGTTCCTCGACTGGTTCAACGAGGTCTGGAAGCTGGCGCCGAACGCAATCGAGAGCGAGCTGGAGCGGCCCGAGCCCGACCACGAGCAGATCGCCGCCCTGAGCGCCCGCATGCGCGGCTCGCTCGACACCTTCGAGAGCATGCTCAACGGCCGCGATCACCTCTTCGGCGACTTCTCAGCGGCCGACTGCGCGGCCTTCCCGTTCCTGAAGTTCGCCAAGCTGCGCGACCCGGCCGACGACGAGCTCTTTCACCGGATCCTGGAGGAGCATCTGAGCCTTGACGGCGGCCCCGCGCCCGCCAGCCACCCGCGCCTGTCCGCCTGGATCGACCGCGTGAACGAACGGCCGCGGGCCTGACGCACAGATGGGCTATTGGGACGCGCACGGTTCCTGCATGATCGTCCGCGCGCGGAGTGAGTGTCAGGTGAAGGCCCGAACGGAACGAGCGGAGCGGGTTGCAAGCAGCGACAATCCGACCGTGGCCAGCTGGGCTGAATTCGAGGCCGCTGCGCCGGAGCTCGCCGCAGCGGGTGCGCACGCTGCTCGACGGGCACGTCCACAAGACGCTCGCGACGCTGCGCCGCGACGGCTCGCCGCGCATCTCCGGCACGGAGACGCGGCTGGTGGACGGCGAGCTCTGGATCGGCTCGATGTGGCAGGCGCTCAAGGCGCGCGACCTCCAGCGCGATCCGCGCTTCGCGCTCCACAGCGGATCCGAGGACCCGCCCGGATGGAAGGGCGACGCCAAGCTGGCCGGCGTCGTGGAGGAGATCACCGACCCCGAGCGTGTGAAGGAGATCAACGGCGAGGCCGCGGCCGCGGGCCCCACCCACCTGTTCCGGCTCGACCTGAGCGAGGTCTCGACGGTCGGGCTCAATGACGACCGCACCGCTCTCCTCATCGAGGTCTGGACGCCGGACGCCGGCGTGCGGACGATGAAGCGCTAGGCGGTCAGCCCGAGCCGCTCCGCGCGCTGGACCGCCTCGGCGCGGTTGCGCACCCCGAGCTTGCGGTAGAGCGTGCTCGTGTGCTCCTTCACGGTGTGCGGGGAGAGGAAGAGCCGCTCGGCGATCTCCTTGTTGGTCGCACCGCTCGCCATGTGGGTGAGCACCTCGCGCTCGCGCTCCGACAGCAGCGTCGAGGGCTGCTCCGCCCGCGGCGCGAACACCGTCATGCCCTTGCCGACCATTCGGACCGCCATCGCCACGTCGTGCGCCGGCCAGTCCTTCGACACGAACCCCGAGGCGCCCGCCGCCTTCGCCGCCTGCGGCGAGATCCAGCCGGCCCCGGAGATCAGCAGCACGCGCGTGTTCGGCGACTCGCGCCGGATCGCCTCGCACAGCTCGGCGCCGGACTCCTCGCCGAGGAAGAGGTCCACGAGCGCCACGTGCGGCTCGTAGCGGCGCGCCATCGCCAGCGCGTCCTTCACGCTCGACGCGGTCAGGCAGCGCTCGACCCACGGCTGCTCTGTCAGCAGCAGGCGAAAGCCCCAGTGCACGACGTCGTGGTCGTCCACCACCATCACCCGCAGGTTGCGCTCGGGGCTCACTCCTCCGAATCCTCCTCCACCGGCACGACCAGGCGCACGCGCCAGTCTCCTCCCTCGGGCCCGAACTCGACCAGCGCGCCGCGCTGGATGGCCTCGAACGCGGCGAGCCGCAGCCCCATGCCGGTGCCGGTGCCGCGCGTCTCGGCCGTCGCGCCGTCGTTGCGCACCTCGAGCACGAACGTGCCATCCACCCGATCCACCCGCACCCGCACGGAGCTCGGCCGCGCGTGCTTATGGGCGTTACGGAGCGCCTCGGCCAGCACCGACTGCGCGAGCGCCTCCACGTCCTCGGGCACCTCGACGCCCTCGTCCCAGTCGAGCTCGAGCGGCAGGTTCTTGTAGTGGCGGCCGAGCCGGGCGAGCTCCTCGCGGAGCGTCGCGCCCGTGTCGAGACTCGGCGGCGCGAGCGGTCGGGAGAGCGCCTCGCGCAGGTCCGCCAAGGCGGCATGCATCTCGCTCGCGCAGCGCTGGCGCGCCTCGTCGCTGAGCGCGTGCTCGGAGCCGAGCACCAGCGACACGCCGAACAGCCGCTGCACCACGCGCTCGTGCAGCTCGCGGGCGAGGTCGATGCGCGCCTGGAGCAGCCGGGCACGGCCCTGCTGGCTGGTGGCTATCCGGACGCTCGCCGCGAGCGCGGCGGTCTTGCCGAGCGTCCACATCGCGTGGCGCTCCTCGTCGGTGAGCTCGAAGCGGGTGCCATGGCGGTCGGCGAAGATCACGCCGAGCCAGCGGCCGCCGGCCGACACCGGCGCGCAGGTGAGAGTCTCGACGCCGCCAAGCCGTGCATAGCGCCCGGGGACCCAACGCTCGAGGTCGCCCGTCACGTCCACAACCCGGTCCTCGGACAGCGCCAGCTGCGCGATCGGCGTCTCCTCGAGCGTTCCGTAGACCTCAGCGAACAGTCCCGGCTCGAGACCGTGGCTCCCCACCGGCACCACCAGCTGGCGAGCGTCGTCGTAGAGCAGCAGCCCTGCCCGCTCCATCGAGGCCACGCGGCAGCACGCCTCGCACAGGCGGTCGTAGAACTCGAGCCCGGAGGGGCCGTGCGCGCCGTCCATGGCGCCGAGCAGCTCGACGATCACGTCGAGCGCGTCGGTGCGCGGAGTGAGGGCCTGGCCGTCGGCCATTGCCCTCTTAGGTTACGCGTGCTCGAGCGAGAGACGGAGCGTCTGCTCCGACGTCAGCGATACCTCGCGCACGTACCCGCACTGCAGGCAGCGGCACTCGACCTCGCCGTCGAAGTCGTCCACGCGCAGCGACCACTCGACATCGCCGGACAGGCACGCCCGGCAGGCGAGGGCAGCGGCCACCAGGGACGGGTCGTCGTCCCCGCGGAAGATTGCGAGCTCCAGCGAATCCTGCATCACATCTACCGTCCCGAACTCGTCAGCTGAGGACCACAGCCAGAGACGGTAAACCCCCCAAACGGCGGGGGGTCACAGGGCGCCCGCGCGCCGTACCGGCTGGTCGCTCACCGCGTCCAGGCTGTCCGCGAGGCGGGTGCCGTCGGGGAGCGCGAGCTCCGGGTCGAGCTCGAGCAGCGGCTCGAGCACGAAGCGCCGGCTCGTGACCTCCGGGTGCGGCAGGGAGAGGCGCTCCGAGCGGAACTCGAGGTCGCCGAGCATCAGCACGTCCACGTCGATCGGCCGCGGCCCGTGGCGCACGCCGCCCGGCTCTCTTCCCAGCTCGCGCTCCACCGCCTTGCCCGCGTCGAGCAGCTCCTCCGGGCCGAGCGCCGTGCGGATCCGCAGGCAGGCGTTGAGGAAGTCCGCCTGGTCGGTCACCTCACCCTGCGGCGCGGTCTCGTATACCGAGGACGCCGCCAGCACCTCCACCCCGTGCCCGCCGAGCGCATCGCGCGCGGCGCGCAGGTTCGCGAGCCGGTCTCCCTCGTTGGAGCCCAGCCCGAGGTAGGCGATTAGACCTCTTTCCACACCTCGACCGAGACCTCGTCGACCGGCAGCGGGATCGGCGGCTCGGGCTTCGTGGCCTTCACGCGCACCGACTCCGCGCCGAAGCGGTCGATCAGGCGGTCCGCGACCGCGGCGCAGAGGCGCTCGAGCGTCTTGTAGTTGCGCTCCTGCGCGCCGAGCGCCACCTGCTCGCAGACCGCCGCGTAGTTCACGGTGTCCTCGATGCGGTCGGTGACCGTGGCGTCGCAGTCGTCCAGCTCGAAGGAGATGTCGAACACCAGCCGCTGGCCGACCTCGCGCTCGGCCTCGCCGACGCCGTGATGCGTGTAGAGCGAGAGGCCCGTGATCTCTATCGAGACCGCGGGCGAGCCGGCGGCGCGATCGTCGCCGAGATCGTCCTCGTCGATCTCCTCGAAATCGTCATCTGGCTCCCGGTCCCACATCAGGGCTGAAAGTAGCAGCGGCCACCGCGAGTGCATCGGCGTTCTGGGCCACGTCGTGCACGCGGAACACGCTCGCCCCGCGCTCGAGGGCCAGCACGTTCGTCGCGATGGTGCCCGGCAGGCGATGGTCCTCGTCCCTGCCGCCGGCGAGCTTGCCCAGAAAGCTCTTGCGCGAGGTGCCCACCACCACGGGCCTGCCGATGGCCACGATCTCGTCTAGGCGCCGCAGCAGCTCGAGGTTGTGCTCGACCGTCTTCCCGAACCCGATCCCGGGATCGAGCCAGACGCGCTCCTCGTCGATCCCCTCCGACACCGCGTACGCCAGCCGCTCCTCGAGGAAGGCCTTCACGTCCGAGACCACGTCGTCGTAGCGCGGGTCCTGCTGCATGGTCCGCGGCTCGCCCAGCATGTGCATGAGGCAGCAGCCGGCGCCGGTCTCCGCCACGAGCGCCGCCATCCCGGGATCGAAGTGGAAGGCGGAGACGTCGTTCACGAGCGTCGCGCCGGCGTCGAGCGCGGCGCGGGCCACGGCGAGCTTGGTGGTGTCGATCGAGAGGCGCGCGCCCGCGTCCTGGGCCAGCCGCTCGACCACCGGCAGCACTCGCTGGCACTCCTCCTCCTCGCTCACCGGCTCGGCCCCGGGCCGCGTGGACTCGCCGCCCACGTCCAGGATGTCCGCGCCCTCGTCCACGAGTTGCAGACCGTGCTGCACCGCGGCGTCGGCGTCGAGAAACAGCCCGCCGTCCGAGAAGGAGTCGGGCGTCACGTTCACGACCCCCATGATCAGCGGCGGGTGCATCGGTCAGCCCACGGAGAGCTCGCTCGTCACGGTCGTGAGCGCCTCGTCGATCACGGTGAGCGCGAGGTCCACCTCGTCGTCGCTCACCGTGAGCGGCGGGGCCATGCGCAGGCAGTTCGCCGAGCCCGCGCTCTGACCGCGGACGAGGTTCATTGACAGACCGCAGCGCAGGCACTCCTCGGTGAGCGCGCGTCCGAGCGCGTCGGCGGGTGCGCGCGTGTCGCGGTCCTCCACCAGCTCGACGCCCACGAGCAGGCCCATGCCGCGCACGTCGCCGATCGACTCGTGCCGCTGCTGGAGCTCGCGCAGGCCGGAGAGCAGGCGCTCGCCGCGCGCCTTGGCCGCGGCCGGTAGGTCCTCGCTGATCACCACGTCGAGAACCGCCTCGGCCGCCGCCGCCGGCAGCGGGTCCGAGACGTGCGAGGTCACGTGCGTGAAGCCCATCTCGAAGCAGCGCTCCTCGATGTCGGGCGTCGTGATCAGGGCCGACACCGGCACCCCGCCGCCGAGCGTCTTCGACAGGACAAGGAAGTCCGGCACCACGTCGTAGATCTCGAAGCCGTACATCGAGCCGAGCCGGCCGAGGCCGGTCTGGCACTCGTCGAGCACGAGCAGCATGCCGCGCTCGTCGCACAGCTCGGCCATGCGCACGAAGTAGCCCGGCGGTGGCACGATCACGCCTCCCGCCGAGAGCACCGGCTCCGCCAGCACGGCGGCGGGTGCGCCCACGCTGGCCTGGTCGAACAGCTCGAAGCCGGCCTCGAGGCACGAGCAGTCGCAGTTGCCGTCGCAGTGGCGGATCGGGCAGCGGTACTCGTATGGCGCAGGGATTGCGAAGGCGCCCGGCGTGGCCGGCCCGTACCCGCGGCGACCGGCGGCGTAGGTGTGCGCCGAGACGCCCGCGGTCACGCCGTGCCAGCTGCGGGTGAGCGCCGCCACCTCGAATTTGCCGCTCGACAGCTTCGCCATCCGCAGCGCCGCCTCGTTGGCCTCGCCTCCGGTGGAGAGGAACATGGCGCGCTCGAGCGGCGGCGGCAGCGTGTCGATGAGGCGCTCGGCTAGCGAGATCACGGGCGGCGAGAGCGACCACGAGTTCAGGTGCAAGACGTCGCGGCAGGAGCGCTCGATGGCCTCGACCACGCGCGGGTGGTTGTGGCCGATCGTGGCGCAGATTTGGCCGGCGGTGAAGTCGAGCACCCGGCTGCCGTCCTCCATCTCGATGAAGGAGCCGGACGCCGACTTGACGAGGCCGGGCGCGAACGGCCCGCCGTAACGGATAAGGAGGTCGCTGCTCATGAGCGCAGGCTACGGCAGGATGAGGTGGCTGTCGCCGAACTCGTGGAAGCGGTAGCCATGAACGCGCGCGGCCTCGTACGAGCGCCGCAGGAGCTCCGGGCCGGCCACTGCCTCGAGCATCTGAAGGTGAGAGGAGCGCGGCTCGTGCCAGCCGGTGATCAGGCCGTCGATCGCGCGCAGCCCCCGCTCCGGTGTGACGACGAGGCCGGTGAGCCCGTTCCCTTCGGTGAGCGTTCCGTCAGGGCCTGCAACCGTCTCGAGCGCGCGAACCACCGTGGTGCCGACGGCGATCACCCTGCCGCCCCACCCGCGCACGGCGTTCACGACCCGCGCCGTTTCCGGCGGCACGCGGTAGCGCTCCGGATACGGGCTCTCGCCCAACTCGAGCGAGGAGACGCCGGCGTGCAGGGTCACGGGGGCGAACAGCACGCCGCGAGCGCCGAGCTCGGCCACCAGCTCGCCGCTGAACGGCCGCGCGGCGCTGGGCATCTCGACGCTGCCCGGGTGGACTGCGAAGACGGTCTGATAGGCGTCGAGCGGCCACTCCACGGGCGTGTGGCGGTACCGGATCGGGTGTCCGTGGTGGTGCAGATAGTCCATTACCGGCTCGCCGAGCGAGAGCCGTGCGACGTACAGGCGCCTGCTGGCGAGGTAGGGCGCAAGCAGCTCCGCATCGGCGCCCCCGGGAAGCGCGATGCGCGCACCGATCCTGGCCTCGCCGAAGGGCAGCAGGTCCACCGTGCGCAGCTCGACGACCCAGTTGTCGCGGTCCGCCGGAGTGGAGAGATGGAGCAGCACCTGCTCGCCGTCCAGCCGGGCCGGCAGCGCGGCGGGGATGGTGGCCGAGGTGTTCACCACCAGCACGTCGCCCGCGCGAAGGAAGCGCGGGAGCTCGGTGAAGTGCGCGTGGGCGAGCGCACCGTCGTCGCAGCTCGCCGCGAGCAGCGCCACGTCGGCGCGGTCGGCTCCGCGGAGCTCCGGCGGCTCGTGGGCCTCGAGCGGCTCGGCGAGCGCGCCGTCGATCACCGCGGCGCTCCGGCCAGCTCGGCCGCCCGGTAGCGGCCGCTCGGGAGCGAGCCCTCGATCAGCGCCAGCAGGCCCGGCACGCTGTCCTCGGGCGGCGGGCGATCCGAGATGTCCTCCCCCGGGAAGGCGTCCTGATGCATCTGGGTGCGCATGTCGCCCGGGTCGACCGAATACACGCGCAGGCCCGGATGCTCCGCGCCGAGGATCGCGGTGAGCTGCTCGAGCGCGGCCTTCGACGAGCCGTAGCCGCCCCAGCCCTCGTAGGGCTCAACCGCAGCGTCGGAGGTCATGTCGAGGATCGCTGCGCCGCTCGTGAGGTGCGGCAGCGCGAGCTGGACCAGGGCGAGCGGCGCGATCACGTTCGCCTCGTACACGCGTCGCAGCTCGTCGAGCGGATACTCCGCGAGGGTCGGCTGCGGGCTGGGGCCGAGCAGGCTGGCGTTGTTGGCGATCAGGTCGATGGCGCCGCCGGCCTCCTCCACGAGGGCCCGCCGGTGCTGCGGATCGGCCACGTCGCCGGCGATCGCCGTGACCCCGCTCAAGGCGGCCGTGGCCTCCGCGAGCGCCTCCGCTCCGCGGGCGTCCACCACGAGGCGCCAGCCGCGCTCGTCCAGCGCGCGAGCGAGCGCGAGGCCGAGACCGCGCGAGGCTCCGGTGACGATTCCGACGGGCATGCACGGCATAATGCATCTTCAAGTGCACTTGAAGTCAAGGACTGCCCGCCTGTCCACCGGCCTGACCCTGCAGTACGTCGAGCAGGGGCAGCACTCCGGCGTGCCCGTTCTGCTGCTCCATGCCTACGTCGACTCGTGGCGCTCGTTCGAGCGGGTGCTCGAGCATCTGCCGGACACGCTCCACGCGTTCGCGCCCAGCCAGCGCGGGCACGGCGACTCGGAGCGTCCGCCGGCCGGATACGGAGCGGCGGACCTGGTGGCCGACGTGACCGCGTTCATGGACGCCCTGGAAATCGATGCCGCCGTGCTCGTCGGCTCGTCCAGCGCCGCCGACACCGCCCGGCGCTTCGCGGTCGAGCACCCAGACCGAACGCTCGGGCTCGTCCTCGTCGGCGCCTTCAGCACCTTCCCCGCCGACGCGCCCGCCGTCCGCGAGCTGGGCAAGGAGATCTCGGCCCTCACCGACCCCATCGACCCCGACTTCGTCCGCGAATTCGTCGCGGGCACGGGAGGGGACGCCGTGCCGCCCGACTTCCGCGAGACCATGGTTGCGGAGAGCGGCAAGGTGCCGGCCCACGTGTGGCGGGAGATGTTCGACGGCCTGCTCACCGCTCCGCCGATCGCCGGGACCATCGACGCCCCGACCCTGATCCTCTGGGGCGACGCCGACCCGATCTGCTCACGCGCCGAGCAGCAGGCGCTGCTCGATGCGATTCCGCACGCCGAGCTGCGGACCTATCCCGGCGCCGGCCACGGCGTCCACTGGGAGCAGCCGGAGATGGTGGCCGCGGACATCGCGCTGTTCGCCGGTCGTAGCTACCGTGCGCCGGCGTGAAGCTCGAGGAAGCGCAGCCACTCTGGCAGCCGGAGACGCTCTACCTGAACACCGCCAGCTACGGGCTGCCGCCCACGCCGGCGTGGGAGGAGCTTCAGGCGGTGCTCGCCGACTGGCGCGGCGGGCGCACGAGCTGGGAGGGCTGGGGCGACTCCACCGAGGCCGCCCGGGCGTCCTTCGCGCGACTCGTGGGCGTGCCGACCGAGTGGATCGCGATCGGCGCGAACACCTCGAGCATGGTCGGGCTGGTGGCGGCTTCGCTGCCGGACGGCGCACGGGTGGTCTCGACCGAGCCTGAGTTCACATCGCTCCTGTGGCCGTTCCTCGCGCAGGGGCGAGGCATCGAGGTGGAGTGCGTGCCGGTGGCGCGGGTGGCCGATGCGGTCGACGAGCGCACCGACGTCGTCGCGGTGAGCGTGGTCCAGTCGTCCACCGGCGAGCTCGCCGACCTCGACGCGGTGATCGAGGCCGCCGCCGTTCATGACGCGCGCGTGGTGGTGGACGCGACGCAGGCGTGCGGCTGGCTCCCGGTCGACGCGAGCCGGATCGACGTGCTCTCGTGCAGCGCCTACAAGTGGCTCTGCTCCCCGCGCGGCACCGCCTTCATGAGCGTGCGACCCGAGCTCCACGACGAGCTCACGCCGATAGGCGCAGGCTGGTACGCGGGCGAGGACCCGTACAGCTCCTTCTACGGCCCACCACTCCGCCTGGCAACGAACGCGCGCCGTTTCGACCTGAGCCCCGCCTGGTTCCCCTGGATCGCAACCGCCCCCACCCTCGAGCTGCTCCTCGACATCGGAATCGAAGCAATCCACGCTCACAACCTGCGCCTGGCCAACCGCTTCCGCGAAGGCCTGAACCTGCCACCAGGCAACTCAGCGATCGTCTCCGCGGAGCTGCCGGAGGCGGAGGAGCGCCTGCGCGGCACCCGCGTAATGGCAGCGGCTCGCGCCGGATTGCTCCGAACGTCCTGGCACCTCTACAACACCGACGACGACGTGGACGAGCTACTCGCGCTGCTCTAACTACCGCTCGACAGGCGGTCGGGCTCCCAGACGATCCAACCCTCGTCGTCCCAGGCCCCAACGATGACCGCCAGCGCGCCCTCGGCGACGCTCGAGATCAGTTCGGGCGGGGCCAGCTGCCGTTCCCCTTCTCCGGGCGGCCGCTCAGGGGCGGGCGCGATGACCCCGGTATAGGGCTCCCACGTGGCTCCGCCCAGCCAACCGACAAGTTCCCCGTCATCCGCGAGGTAGCACTCATAGACGTCATCGCCGCAGACCAGGACACGGCGGTCGGCGTCGTTGCGAAGCCAGCCATCCGTGGGCTTGGCGTACGGATGCTCGATCAGCAGCGCCCGATCGTCGCCGCCCGAGAGGCTTTCCTGTAGCCACCGATCCGCCTGGGTCGCCCAATCCGGGTCACCTTTGGGGAACAAGCGGCCCGTCTCGAAGGCGGCGAGCTTTTCCGGCGGACTGTCAGCGCGGACGAACGCCCAGACCGACCCGGCGTCCACGTCGTGGTGATCCAAAAGCAGGGCGCCGAGCCGCTTCTCGAAGCGGGCACCGCTCTCCAAATAGCGCCGCACATAAGCATGCCCCTCCGGACCGAACTGATGCCGCCGAACCACGAACCGAACCGCTCGCGCGCTAGGGCTTTTCCGGCGGCGTCGGCTCGTTGGCCCGCATCTCGGCGGTCCCACCAGCCAGCCCCGGCCGCGGCAGCGTCTTCGGCGCCCGCTCCGGCTTGCGCTCAGGCGCCTCGGGCGTCGGCGAGGGCGCCACCGGGACCGGCGGCTCCTCGGCTCCGAAGACGTCTTCCTCGGTCTTGCCGTCGAGCAGCGCGATGAACTCCTCGCGCTCGATGGTCTCGCGGCGCAGCAGGATCTCGGAGGTCACGTCGAGCGCCTTGCGATGCCCCTCGAGCACCTGGCGCGCCAGCTGGTGCGCCTCCTCGACGATGCGCCGGATCTCGTCGTCGATCTCGCGGGCGATCTCGTCCGAGTAGTCGGGCTCGGAGCTGAACTCGCGGCCGAGGAAGGGCTGGCCGTGGTCGTGGCCGAACACGCGCGGGCCGAGCTTCTCGGACATGCCGAAGCGCATCACCATCTGCTTCGCGGTGGCGGTGACCTTCTCGAGGTCGTTGGACGCGCCCGTGGTGACCTCGCCGAAGACGATCTCCTCGGCCGCGCGGCCGCCGAGCGTCATCGCCATCGTGTCCGACAGCTCCGCGCGGGTCGTGAGGAACTTGTCCTCCGTTGGCAGCGAGATCGTGTAGCCGAGCGCCTGGCCGCGCGAGATCACGGAGATCTTGTGGACCGGGTCGGTGTGCTGGAGGTAGTGCGCCACCAGCGCGTGGCCCATCTCGTGGAACGCCGTGACGCGGCGCTCCTTCTCGGACATCACGCGGGTCTTCTTCTCCGGCCCGGCGATCACGCGCATGATCCCCTCCTCCAGCTGGAGGTGGTCGATCTCGCGCTTGCCCTGGCGGGCGGCCAGCAGGGCCGCCTCGTTCACGAGGTTCTGGAGGTCCGCGCCGGTGAAGCCGGGGGTCTGGCCGGCGAGCACGTCGAGGTCGATCGCCTTGGCGAGCGGCTTGCCGCGCGTGTGCACCTCGAGGATCTTCTGGCGGCCCTTGCGGTCGGGGCGGTCGACAACGATCTGGCGGTCGAAGCGGCCCGGGCGCAGCAGCGCCGGGTCGAGGATGTCCGGCCGGTTGGTGGCCGCGATGAGGATGATGTTGTCCTTCATCTCGAAGCCGTCCATCTCGACGAGCAGCTGGTTCAGCGTCTGCTCGCGCTCGTCGTGGCCGCCGCCGAGACCCGCGCCGCGGTGACGACCGACGGCGTCGATCTCGTCCATGAAGATGATGCAGGGGGAGTTCTGCTTGGCCTGCTCGAAGAGGTCACGCACGCGCGAGGCGCCCACGCCGACGAACATCTCGACGAAGTCCGAGCCGGAGATGGAGAAGAAGGGAACGCCGGCCTCGCCCGCGACGGCGCGCGCCAGCAGCGTCTTGCCGGTGCCCGGCGGTCCGTAGAGCAGCACGCCCTTGGGGATGCGCGCTCCGAGCGCCTGGAACTTCTTCGGGTTCTCGAGGAACTCCTTGATCTCCTGGAGCTCCTCCACCGCCTCGTCCACACCGGCGACGTCGCGGAAGGTGATCTTCGGCGCGTCCACGGACATCCGCTTCGCGCGCGACTTCCCGAAGGACATGACCTTCGAGCCGCCGCCCTGCATCTGGTTGATGATGAAGAGCCAGAACAGCAGGAAGATCACGAACGGCAGGATGTAGGTGAGCGCCGTGAGCCAGCCCGAGCCGCCCTTCGGCTTCACGTCGACCTTGGCGTGCGACGCCTGGAGCTGGCTGACCAGGAACTGCTCGGTGTTGTCCGGATAGGCGGTCTGGTACTTGCGCCCGTCGCGCAGCACCACGTCGACGCGGTTGTTCTTTGTGCTGAGCGTTGCCTCCTTGACCTGGCCCCTGTCGACCTGCGTGAGGAACTGCGAGTACGCAGGGGGCTCAGTCCTGTCTCCCGGGCTGATCAGCTTCTGGGCGAAGAAGGCCAGCACGACGACGATCAGGATGGGGAACGCGGCGCTCTTAAAGAATCTGCTCAAGCCAAAAACCTGCCTGCGAGTGAAACGCAAGCGTAGCAGTGGTGTAGCGGTCTAATTCCCTCTTTCGGCGCCTGAAACTGGGCTCCTACGGCTCGTTCAGGACGGCCACATACGGCAGGTTGCGGTAGCGCTCGGCGTGGTCCAGCCCGTAACCGATCGCGAACTTGTTCGGGATCTCGAAGCCGACGTACCGAATGGGCATGTCCACCTCGCGCCGATCGGGCTTGGTGAGCAGCGCGCAGACCTCGAGCGAGGCCGGTCCGCGACCGCCCAGCATGCGGAACAGATACGACAGCGTGAGGCCCGAGTCGACGATGTCCTCGACGATCAGCACGTGCCGGCCCTCGATCGAGGCGTCGAGATCCTTGAGGATGCGAACCACTCCCGACGAGTCTGTCGAGGAGCCGTACGAGGAGACCGCCATGAAGTCGACCTCGCAGTCCACGTCGATCTTGCGCATCAGGTCCGCGAGGAAGAAGACGGCGCCCTTCAGCACGCCGATCAGGAGCACGTCCTTGCCGGCGTAGTCCTTCGAGATCTGCTCGGCGAGCTCGCTGACGCGGTGCGCCAGTTCATCGGGCTGGACGAGGATCTCTCCGACGTTCGGGTCCGCCATGGGGGCGAGACATTAGCTCCGCGAGCATTAGGCGCCCGCTACGTCTCCTCGCGGTCGATCCACTTGGGCAGCGTGGAGTCCGGCTCGAACCCGCGCAGGCGCTCGATCAGAGGCCCGGGCTGGCTCTCGACCATGAGCATGTCGCGGTGCTCCTCCCGCAGGAAGCGCTCCTCGACCGCGTGGGAGAGGAAGCTGGCTACGCCGTCGTAGTAGCCCTCCACGTTCAGCAGGGCGCAGGGCTTGCGGTGGAGGCCGAGCTGGGCCCAGGTGTAGACCTCGAACAGCTCCTCCATGGTTCCGAGCCCGCCCGGTAGGGCGATGAAGGCGTCGGCGAGCTCGGCCATCAGCGCCTTGCGCTCGTGCATGGAGGCGACCACGCGCATGTCGGCCACGTCGCGGTGGGCGATCTCCCTGTCGAGGAGCGCGCGCGGGATCACCCCGATGATCTCGCCGCCCTCGGCGAGCACCGCGTCCGCGAGCACCCCCATGAGCCCCACGCCGCCGCCTCCGTAGACCACCCCGATCCCCTCGGACGTGAGCAGGCGGGCGAGCTCGGTGGTCGCCTGCGCGTACTCGGGGCGGGCCCCGGGGCTGGCTCCGCAGAAGACGCAGATTCGCCGCATCGCCGGGAGGCTAGATTGTCGGGCCGTCCATGCGCTCGCCCGCCCACACCCGCGTGAAGGTCTGCTGCATGAAGAGCATCGAGGAGGTGTGGATGGCGATCGAGGCCGGGGCCTCGGCGGTCGGGCTGGTTTCGCCCATGCCGAGCGGGCCGGGGCCGATCTCCAACGAGAGGGCCGCCGAGATCGCGGCCGAGGTGCCGCCCGGGATCGATGCCTTCCTGCTCACGCCGCTTCAGGAGGTGGATGAGCTCGTGGAGCAGAACCGGCTCGTAAAGGCGCGCACGCTCCAGCTCGTGGACGCGCTGCCCGCGGGAGCGCACGCCGAGCTGCGCCGCGCCATGCCGGGAGTGAAGCTCGTGCAGGTGATCCACGTGACCGGCCCGGAGTCGGTTGAGGAGGCAGTGAAGGTCGCACCCGACGTCGACGCGATCCTCCTGGACTCCGGAAATCCGGCATTGAAGGTGAAGGAGCTGGGCGGCACCGGGCGCCGGCACGACTGGGCGCTCTCGCGTGAGATCCGCGAGCGGGTGGACGTGCCCGTGTGGCTCGCCGGCGGGCTCAACCCGGAGAACGCCCGCGAGGCGATCGAGACGGTGGGCCCGTTCGGGCTGGACCTGTGCTCCGGCCTTCGGACCGGCGAGGGCTACGACCTCGACCCGGACAAGCTCGAGCGCTTCATGGCGGCCGTCACGTAAACGGCTCGCCGGGCAGCTGCGGCGCATCGCGGCCGGTCAGCCAGCGGAGCACGCTGGCGCCGACGTCTGAGAGCGGCCCGTCGTGCCGGCGCCCATCGCTCCCAGCGAACCGCGCCAGCAGCGGCGCGTACTCGCGCGTGTGGTCGGTGTGGTCCACGTTCGGGTCCACGCCGTGGTCGGCGGTCAGGACGAGCAGGTCGTCGTCGCGCAGGAGGTCGAGCCAGTGCGCCACGGCGGCGTCGATCTCCTTGAGCGCGCCGTGGAAGCCCTCGACGTCGTGGCGGTGGCCGTAGACCTGGTCGGTCTCCACCAGGTTCACGAAGATCATGCCGCTGTCGAGCTCCTCGAGCAGGCGCGTGGTCGAGGCGATGCCCTTGGCGTTGGTGGCGCCCTCGTGCTTCTCCGTGATGCCCACGCCGGCGAAGAGGTCGCGGATCTTCCCCACGGCGTGCACGGGCAGCCCGGCGTCCTGGATCTCGTCGAGGTAGGAGCGGCCCGGCGGCGGCGCGGCGTAGTCGCGGCGGCCCTCGCGGCGGTGGAAGCTGCCGGGCTTGCCGTCGAAGGGCCGCGCGATCACGCGGCCCACGGCGTGCTCGCCGGTCATCACCTCGCGCGCGCGCCTCGCACGCGGCCAGCAGCTCGGGCTCGGGGAGCACGTCCACATGGGCGGCGAGCTGGAGCACCGAGTCCGCGGAGGTGTAGAGGATTACCTCGCCGGTGTCGAGGTGGTGCTGGCCGAAGTCCTCGATCACCTCGGTGCCGCTGTAGGGGCGGTTGCAGCAGAAGCGCAGGCCGGTGGCCTGCTCGAGCCGCTCGATCACCTCCGGCGGGAAGCCGTTGGGGTAAGTGGGCAGCGCGTGCTGTGGCACGACGCCCATCAGCTCCCAGTGGCCGGTGGTGGACTCCTTGCCCGGGCCGAGCGGGTGGAGACGCCCGTGGACCACCGGATCCTCGGCCGGCGGGCACCCCCTCGATCGGGATGATCGAGCCGAGGCCGAGGCGCTGGAGCGTGGGCAGATCGAGGCCGCCGACCCGCTCGGCGAGGTGGCCGAGCGTGTTCGCGCCGGCGTCGCCGTACGCGTCAGCGTCCGGCAGCGCGCCGACTCCACAGGCATCCATCACGATCACTGTCGCACGAGGCATTGCGGAGCGATTATCTCTTTCTCGAGCTTCGCCATACTCAAGGGGTGATCCGCCGCCTTCCGCACGTCGACCGTGTCGGCATCGAGGAGCGCGCCGCCACGCTCGGCAAGCGCTCCATAAAGACCAGCGCCAAGGAACAGGGCATCCGCCTTGCGGTGTCGATGGTCGACCTCACCACGCTCGAGGGCTCGGACACGCCCGGCAAGGTCCGTCACCTCTGCGCCAAGGCGGTCTGCCCGGCGCCCTCGCTGCCCGAGATTCCCTCCGTTGCCGCCGTCTGCGTCTACCCCTCGCTCGTGGGCGTCGCGCGCGAGGCGCTCGAGGGCACGGGCGTGCGCGCCGCGTCGGTGGCCACTGCGTTCCCCTCGGGGCAGGCTTCGCTGGGCGTGAAGCTGCGCGACACCGAGGAGGCGGTGGCCGCGGGCGCCGAGGAGATCGACATGGTGATCTCGCGCGAGGCCTTCCTGGCGGGCGACGACGCCCGAGTGATGGAGGAGATCGTGCGGGTGAAGGACGTGTGCGGCGACGCTCACCTGAAGGTGATCCTCGAGACCGCGGAGCTCGGCTCGTACGACCACGTGCGGCACGCGTCGATGCTCGCGATGGAGGCGGGCGCCGACTTCATCAAGACCTCTACCGGCAAGGCCGCCAGCGGTGCCACGCCCGGCGTGACGCTCGTAATGCTCGAGGCGATCCGCGACTATGTGGACCGCACCGGGCGCGTCGTCGGGATGAAGGCGGCCGGCGGCGTGTCGAACAGCAAGGCGGCGCTGCACCGGCTGGTGCTCGTGAAGGAGACGCTCGGTGACGAGTGGCTCACGCCAGAGCGCTTTCGGATCGGCGCCTCGTCGCTTCTCAACGACCTGCTGATGCAGTACCAGAAGACGCAAACCGGGCGCTATGCGCGACCCGAGGACTTCTCGAAGGAGTAGCGGTGGCCACGCAGGAGCAGCGCACGAGCATCGTCTGGGATTACGCGCCCGCGCCGGAGTCGCCCGACCACGTGCGGCTGCGCGATTCGTACGGGCTGTTCATCGACGGGGAGTTTCAAGACCCGGTCGACGGCACGCGCGTGGCCTCCATCAACCCGGCCACGGAGGAGCCGGTGGCGGAGGTGGCGTTCGCGGGTCCTGAGGACGTACGACGCGCCGTTCAGGCGTCACGCGCCGCCCAGCCGGCATGGGCCGCATTGAGCGGGTTGGATCGAGGCAAGTACCTGTTCCGCGTGGCGCGGCTGATCCAGGAGCGCGCTCGTGAGCTTGCGGTGGTCGAGTCGCAGGATGGCGGCAAGCCGATCCGCGAGTCGCGCGACGTGGACGTGCCCCTGGCCGCGGCGCACTTCTTCCACTACGCGGGCTGGGCGGACAAGCTGTCCTATGCGATGGGCGGCCGGACCGTTGAGCCGCTCGGAGTGGCTGGGCAGATCGTGCCCTGGAACTTCCCGCTGCTGATGGCGGCCTGGAAGCTGGCGCCCGCCCTGGCGGCCGGCAACACGTCGGTGCTGAAGCCGGCGGAGACCACTCCGCTGACGGCGCTGCTGCTCGCCGAGATCCTGCAGGAGGCTGAGCTGCCGCCGGGGGTCGTTTCGATCGTGCCGGGCGACGGCGTCACCGGTGCGGCGCTCGTGCGCGAGCCCGACATCGACAAGGTCGCGTTCACCGGCTCGACCGGGGTCGGCAAAGACATCCAGGCCGCGCTCGCCGGCCGCGGGATCCCGCTGACGCTCGAGCTGGGCGGCAAGTCGGCGAACATCGTGTTCGAGGACGCCGCGCTCGACCAGGCGGTCGAGGGCATCGTGAACGGGATCTTCTTCAACCAGGGTCACGTGTGCTGCGCTGGGTCGCGGCTGCTGATTCAGGAGAGCGTCGCGGAGACCGTCATCGAGAAGCTCTGGTCGCGCATGGCGCGCCTGCGCGTGGGCGACCCGCTCGACAAGAACACCGACGTCGGTGCCATCAACTCGCGCGAGCAGCTGGAGCGGATCGAGGCGCTCGTGGCGAGCGGCGAGGAGGAGGGCGCGGTGCGGCGCACGGTTTCCTGTGAGCTTCCGACCCGGGGCTTCTGGTTCGCGCCGACGCTGTTCACCGATGTGGCTCCGGCTCACCGGATCGCGGCCGAGGAGATCTTCGGGCCGGTGGTGTCGGTGCTCACGTTCCGCACGCAAGCCGAGGCGATCGAGAAGGCGAACTCCACCCCGTACGGCCTGGCCGCCGGCATCTGGACCGACAAGGGCTCGAAGGCCTTCGAGGTGGCCGCCGCACTCCAGGCCGGAGTGGTGTGGCAGAACACCTACAACAAGTTCGACCCGAGCGCCGCCTTCGGCGGCTACAAGGAGAGCGGCTTCGGCCGCGAGGGCGGGATGAGCGGGCTGCGGCCCTACGTGCGGGTGAGAGGGGCCACCGCGCCATGACGGATCGCCTTCCGGTTCGCAAGACCTACAAGTTGTTCATTGGCGGAGCCTTCGTGCGCTCCGAATCGGGGCGGTACGACCGCATTGAAGGGGGCTCCATCGCCGCGGCCCCCGCGGTCAACGTCCCCCGCGGTTCTCGCAAGGACGTCCGCGATGCCGTGGCAGCCGGCCGCAAGGCCGCGCCCGGCTGGGCTGCGCGCACCGCGTACAACCGCGGCCAGATCCTGTATCGCTTCGCCGAGGCCCTGGAGTCGCGCCGTGCTGACATAGGCGCGCCCGCCGACGAGGTCGGCGAGGCCATCGACGTGCTCGTCCACTACGCCGGCTGGACCGACAAGTTCCAGCCGGTCCTCGGCGGGATCAACCCGGTCGCCGCGCCGTTCCTGTCGTTCTCGGTGCCTGAACCGACGGGCGTGGTCGGGCTGGTGGCCCCGGACTCACCGCCGCTGCTCGGCCTCATCGCCGAGCTGGCGCCCGCGCTTGCCGCCGGCAACACCGTGGTGGCTGTGGTGTCCGGCGAACTACCGCTTCCAGGATTGGATCTCGGAGAGGTGCTGGGGATCGCCGATGTGCCGGGCGGTGTGGTCAACCTGCTGTCCGGCCGCCGCGCCGAGCTCGCGCCCGCGCTCGCCGGCCACCACGCCCTGAACGCCATCGTGGACGCCAGTGGCGACGCCGCCCTCGCCGCCGAGATCGACAAACTCGCCGCCGAATCCGTGACCCGAGTCCGCCACGCACCACCCACCACGCTCGTACACGGCGGCGACCGCCGATCCCCTGAGCCGCCTCGAAGCCGTGACCGAGCTCAAGACCGCCTGGCACCCCGTCGGCGCCTAGTCACACTCGTCACCCACACGTAACACACAACGCCCGAAGCTCCGGGTGTGGGGCATAAATCTGGTGCGGAGCGACAGATTTCCAGCGCACACCCTGATGTGCGGCTGGCCCGACTGGGCGCGCGGCAACATGGCCTTGTGAGCCGGCGGCAACTGCTGGCGATCGGCATCGACGACGGTGCGATCCGCCGTCGAGTCGTCCAGGGGAGGCTTCACCGGGTCCATCAGGGCGTCTATGCCGTGGGGCATCCGACGCTGACGGTCGAGGGACGGTGGATGGCAGCTGTTATCGCGTGCGGACAGGGCGCCGTGCTGAGTCATCTGGATGCCGCTGCGCTGTGGCGGATCTACGAAGGGACCGGACCACGTGTGCATGTAACCGTCGGGTCGAGCCGGCGCGCTGCGGGACTTTGGGTCCATCGGGCGCGGCGGCTTCATCCGGACGATATGACCGTCAGGGACGGGATACCGGTCACGACCGTGGCCCGCACGCTCCTGGATCTCACGGACGTGCTCGGAAGCGATCGCGTCCTGCGAGCCATCCGCGAGGCGGAATTCCTGCGACTCCTCGACCACCAAGCCCTCAATGCTGCAGTTGAACGCGCCCACGGCCGCAAGCGACTCACCGTTTTGACGCAAGCCATCGCAGCCCACACCCCCGGCCAGATCGTCCGCGAGGAGCTCGAGCACCGCTTCCTCGAGCTCGTGCGCGTCGCCGAGCTCCCGCCACCACCCGAGACCAACGTGACGATCGAGGCCCGCGGGCGCCTTTACGAGATCGACTGCCTCTGGCGCGAGCAGCGGGTTGCCGTAGAGCTCGACGGCCGCGCGGCGCACGCTCGAACGACAGCGTTCGAATCAGACCGGCGCAAGGACGCCGCCCTCAATGCAATCGGCCTGCACCCACTGCGCTTCACGTGGCTGCGCGTAACGAGAGAGCCCGCCGACGTCATCGCCGAGCTGGACGCCACCCTGGCGCTCGCCGCCGCCTAGTCCAGCGCGCCCTCTAGCCGCAGCACGCGGCGCAGGATCGCCAGCGACGAGGCGTACGTGGAGTCCATCCCGTAGTAGCTCAGGCCGCGGGCGCCGAGCGTGCGCGCCTGCGTGTAGGGCGTGTCTGAGGCGTAGTGGATGATCCCGAAGTCGATCGGCAGCTTCGAGAAGTTCACCGCCTCGTTCACCGGATGGCGGTCGGCGTCGGCGATCTCGTAGACCGCGTTGCAGTACGGGCCGGCCTCCATCTCCACCACGGTGAACGCCTCGCGGTAATAGAAGTCGAGGTAGGAGCGGTTCTGTAGGAAGGTGCTCTTGACAGTGACCGCTCGCTGGTTGTCGAGCCCGCTGCCGAAGCGGAGGTCGGGCGCGATGTCGTCGACGCCGAACGCGTTGTCGAGCCAGTAGGTGGAGCCCGAGTGCTCGTCGTGCACCACGGTGGAGAGCAGCACGTCGCCCACGTCCGCGTTCAGGGTCGCCGCCTTGCCGAGCACGTACACGCCGCGCAGCATCGAGCTGTCCACCGCCACCTCGCGCAGGATGTTGTAGGCGGCGAGGCCGAGCGGGTAGTCGATGTTCACGATCACGCCCTCGGTGGCGGCGAGGGCCTCAGGATCAACGTTGCCGAGCCGCGGATCCATGCGCTCCGGGTGCAGCTTGGACAGCGGGATGATCTGGGCCGGCACGCGCAGCGCCGTGGTGCTCCGGATGTGCGACACACCGGACTCCGCCTCCGAGCGGCGCCTGGCCGTGCGCCCCTCCTCGCCATGCGAGTCGAAGTAGAGCCGCGCCACGAAGTAGAGGAAGTTCTCCCACGAGCCCTCGCTGCGACCCTCCCGGAAGGCGTCCAGCTCGGAGCGCAGGATGTCGTCCTCGGGGAGCGTCTCGACGAACTTGACGAGCACGTCCTCGCGCTCGCGTGCAACGCCCGTCGCGATGTTCACCAGGCTGTGCGTGTTCGAGCTGACGAAGTACAGCGGGCGGTCCACGAGCCCCTGCTCGGTGAGCGTGTTGTGCACCGGCGTCCACCAGCGGCGCGTCATGCGCGCGTAGCCCACCGCCGTGCCGCCCAGCATCCGCACGCGCAGGTTCATGCGCCTGTCGGCGATCAGCGCCAGCCGCTCGCCGAAGCGCTCGCCCCACGCGCCGCGCAGGCGCGACCAGTCGTCCGCCGTCCCCCCCAGCACCTCCGCGCACTCGTCCGGGGTCGGCTCGTGGTCGGGCGGCCAGCCCGCGGCGCGCTCGCGCACCCGGATCTTGTTCCACTCGATCTGGAAGGCCACCAGAGTCGGGATCAGGTCGTCCACATCGGAGGCACTGGCGAGCAGCACCGCGTGCGTTCCGTTGCCGGCGTCGTGCCAGCGGCGCCGGCGGGCGGGAGCGTCGGCCTCCTCCCACTCGGCGATCACGATGCCGTTCTTGGCGAAGACCTCCGCCTCCTGGCCCATGATCACAAGCTCGGCGCCGGAGGCCATGCCGTCGGGAAGCCTTCGGATCGCGTAGATCAGCGCCCCGAGGTCCGGTTCGTCGCTGTCGGCGAGCGGGTGCAGGCTCGAGCCCATCGCCCGGTGCGCCGGCTCGAGCACGCGCAGGTGCGTCTCGCCGCTCGAGCGCAACAGCGTGTTGTAGGTGCGCTGGTAGAGCTCGATCTCATCGCTGAGACGCGCCGTGCGCTCGTCGGTGGGGCTGGCCAGGGTCAGCCTGGATACGACCAAGAACTACTCCTTCACGTACGGCACGCCGACTGCGGCGGGCGGTCGGGAACGGCCGATGACGCCGGCCACCACGACCAAGGTCAAGACATAGGGCAGTGCTTGGAATAGCACAGCCGTGGATTCGGAGAAGGCGGGCAGGCGCTGGGCGAGCGCGGTCGAGAAGCCGAACAGGCAGGCGCCGGCGAGCGCCCCCCAGGGGCGCCAGCCGCCGAAGATCACCGCCGCAAGAGCGATGAAGCCGCGACCCGCGGTCATGTTCTCGTTGAAGGAGCCGAGCAGCGCGATGGAGAGGAACGCCCCGCCGAGCGCCGCGAGGGCACCCGATGCGGTCACGGCGAGGTAGCGCGTTCGCAGCACCGGCAGGCCGAGGCTGTCGGCGGCGCGCGGCTTCTCACCGATCGAGCGCAGCCGGAGGCCGCCGCGCGTCCGGAACAGGAACAGGGTCAGCAGCGGAACGAGCAGCAGCGCGGCCCAGGTGAGCAGGTTCAAGTTGCCGATCGCCGGGCCGATGAACGAGATGTCCTGGATCCCGGGCAGCTTGACGTTCGGCACGCGCGAGATGTCGGACGGCGTTCCCTGGTCGCCGTAGTGGTAGATGAAGACGTAGCCGGTGATGCCCAGCGCGATGATGTTGATCCCCGTGCCGCTCACCACCTGGTCGGCGCGCAGCTGGATCGACACGAACGCGTGCACGAAGCCCATCACCGCGCCGGCCGCGATGCCGACGAGGATCCCGAGGAACCAGGAGCCCGTGAGGTCGGCCCCGAAGATCCCGAAGAAGGCGCCGGTGAGCATCATGCCCTCAAGCCCGATGTTGATGACGCCGCTGCGCTCGGACAGGATGCCGCCCATCGCGCCGAAGATGAGCGGGGTGGCGAAGCGGAGCATCCCGGCAGTGAGCGCGGACCACACGAAGACACGCTCGAGGTTGCTCTCGCCTGACTTCACCGCCATCACCCCGAGGATTGCGCCGAGCACCGCGATGCCCACTGCGATCCAGCCGAGCCGCCGCTCCCCCTCGCGCGTGGCGTAGACACCGGCGGCGAGCCCAGCGGCGGCGAGCAGAAGCGACACCACCGGCGTGCGGATCAGGAGCGGCGGCAGCGCCACGTAGGCCGCCAGCACGCCGAGGACGATGCCCGCCCACGCAGCCGCGCGGGCGGAGATGCCGACCCGTGAGGCCGCGACGGTGGACGCGCTCATGGCTCCGGCTCCCCGGTCGCGGCCGCGGGCTCCGGTCGGCGCCTGAACAGCCCGCGCCCGCGTCTCAGCATTGCCAGGACGAGCACGTCGGCGCTGACGATCAGGATGACCAGCCCCTGGATGATGAAGGTCAGGTTCTGCGCGAGGGAGGGCTCGAAGATGGTCGGGTCGAGGTTGCGCTGCGACGTGCCGCTGTACAGCGCGCCGAACAACAGGGCCGCCGCGACGGTGCCTATCGCCGTGTTGCGCCCGAGCAGCGCGACGGCGATCCCGATGAAGCCGAAATAGACGATCGGAAGGTCGTTCGTCGCGATCCGGAACTGCCAGCCGAGCACGTCGATCGCGCCGGCGAGGCCCGCGAACAGGCCGCACACGGCCATCACGAGGAAGTAGTTCTTCCCGACGCTCATGCCGCTGTAGCGGGCGGCCTCCGGGTTGAAGCCCACCGCCCGCACCTCGAACCCGATCGTCGAGCGGTTCAGCAGGACCCAGAACACGACCACCGCGAACAGCGCGATGAAGATCCCTATGTGGAGGCCCTGCAGGACCGGATCGCCCCAGAAGACCGGCAGCTTGGCTCCCTCGACGACGTCCTCGGACACGGGGATCGACTTCTGAGCCTCGTTCTGGAGCGGGCCGCCGAGCGAGAACAGCCAGACGCCGATCCACAGAGCGATGTAGTTGAGCATGATCGTGGTGATCACCTCGTGAGCCCCGGTCGTGGCCTTGAGGAAGCCCGCTATGCCGGCCCAGAACGCACCCGCCGCGCAGGCCGCGACGATCGCGAGCAGGATGTGGAGGACGCTCGGCATGTCCGCGAACGACGAGCCGACCCAGACGGCCGCGATCGAGCCGACGATGTACTGGCCGTTGCCGCCGATGTTGAAGAGCCCGGCGCGAAACGCGAACGCGACCGCGAGGCCGGTGAGGATCAGCGGCGTGGTGATGATCAGCGTCTGCTGGAGGTTCGACGCCGCGAGCGTGCGGTCGGCGCCGGTGGTCCAGGGGAAGAGCCACTGGAGGCCGGTGCCCTTCCAGATCGCCTCGTAGACGGCGATCGGGTCCTTGCCGGTCACGAGCATCACGAGCCCGCCGACGAAGAACGCGAGCAGCGTCGTGAGAAGCGGAACGAGCACGCCGCCGCCGCGCAGGTAGGCGGCGAGCCGCGAGGCCGGTGTTACGGGTACGCCCTCGGGTTCCTCGGTGGCGCTCACGCCGCGGCCTGACCGCCTCCGCGGCCGCCCGTCATGGCGATGCCGAGCTCCTCCTCGGAGACGTCCGGCGGGAACTCGCCGACGATCTGCCCCTCGTAGATCACGAGAATGCGATCGGCCAGCGCGCGGATCTCCTCGAACTCGAGCGAGACCAGCAGGATGCCTCGGCCCTCGGCGCGCTCCCGCAGCAGACGCCCGTGCACGAACTCGATCGCGCCCACGTCGAGCCCTCGCGTGGGCTGGTGCGCGATCAGGAGCTTCGGGTTGCTCGCGACCTCGCGCGCGACTGCCACCTTCTGCTGGTTTCCGCCGGATAGTGAGCTGGCGATCGTGCCAGGGTCACCGCCACGCACGTCGTACTCCCGCAGGAGCGAGCCGGCGCGCTCGTTCATCTCTCCGATCGACAGGAGCCCGTGGTTGGAGATCGGGGGCGAGCGGTACTCGCGCAGGGCGAGGTTCTCGGCGAGCGTGAAGTCGAGCACCAGGCCCCGCAGGTGGCGGTCCTCCGGGATATGGGCCACGCCGGCATCGGTGGTGGTGCGCACGCCCACGCCGGTGACGTCGCGGCCGCCGATCGACACCCGGCCCGACTCCGGCACCCGCATGCCGGCGATCCCCTCGACGAGCTCGAGCTGGCCGTTGCCGTCCACTCCGGCGATCGCCACCACCTCGCCGCCGCGGACGTTGAACGACACGCCCCTCACGGCCTCGAGGTCGCGGTCGTCACGCACGTGGAGGTCCTCGACCTCCAGCACCGGGTCACCCGGCTTTGCGGTTTCTTTCTCCACCCGCAGGAGGACATCGCGACCCACCATCAGCCTCGCGAGGCTCGCCTCGGTCGCGCCCTCGGTGGGGACGGTGTCGATGCGCTTGCCGCGCCGCAGCACGGTCACGCGGTCCGAGATCTCGAGCACCTCGTTCAGCTTGTGGCTGATGAAGACGATCGAAACGCCGTCCTTCTTCAGGGCTCGGAGCACCTCGAACAGCTCGTGGCTCTCCTGGGCGGTCAGCACGGCCGTCGGCTCGTCGAGGATGAGGATGCGGGCGTCGCGGTAGAGCGTCTTCAGGATCTCGACGCGCTGCTGCATCCCGACCGAGACCTGCTCGATCACCGCGTCGGGGTCCACCGCCAGCCCGTAGCGATCGGACAGCTCCTTCACCTTGCGCGAGCCCTCGCGCACGTCGAGGAGCACGCCGCGCGTGGGCTCCTCGCCCAGCACGATGTTCTCGGTCACGGTCATCACCGGCACGAGCATGAAGTGCTGGTGGACCATGCCGATGCCGAGGTCGATCGCCCGCGACGGCGAATCGACCTCGACCTGCTCCCCATTCACGCGGATCTCGCCCTCTGTCGGGCTGTAGAGCCCGTAGAGGATCGACATCAGCGTCGACTTCCCGGCGCCGTTCTCGCCGAGCAGGGCGTGGACTTCGCCCGGGCGGAGATCGAAGTCGATCCCGTCGTTGGCAACGACGGGACCGAACCTCTTCGTGATTCCGCGTAGTTCGAGAGCGGGAGCTTCTGACTCCACTCCTGCTACTTGACCGTGTCGGGTATGTCCGTTATCTCGCCGGAGGCGATCTTGTCCGTGACTTCCTTCATCTGGTCGGCGTACTTAGTCCCGGCCGGCCCGATCTTGCCGATGCCCACGCCGTCGTTCTCGACGGTGGCGATCACGTCGGTGCCGCCCGCGAACTTGCCGTCCTGGGCTCGCTTGATCGCGTCGAACACGGCCACGTCGACCTTCTTCAGGGCCGAGGTGAGGATGTGGTCGCCGAGGTAGGCCTGGTCGGCGTCGACGCCGATGCCCTGTACGCCCTTCTCCTTGGCGGCGTCAAGCGCGCCGAGGCCACACTGGCCGGCCACCTGGAAGACGACCTTGGAGCCCTGGGCGATCTGGTCGAGCGCGATCTCCTTGCACTTCGCCTGGTCGACGAAGTCCTGCGAGTAGCCGTTGAGCGTCTTGATGCCGGGGTTCGCGTCCGTGGCGCCCTTCTGGAAGCCCGCGATGTAGTGGTCCACCGGCGGGATCTTCTGGCCGCCGACCGTGGACACCGTGGTCGCGTTGTTGTCCTTGGCCCACAGGCCCGCGAGATAACCGGCGAGGTACCCGGCCTCCTGCTCCTTGAAGAGCAGGCCCTCGACGTTCTTGGGCTTGCCCTTCAGCCCCTCGGCCGGGAAGTCGACGATCGCGAAGTTGTTGCTCGGGAACTTGCCGGCGACCGTGGCCATCGCGTCGGCCATCAGGAAGCCGACCCCGACGCTCAGGTCGTACTTCTGCGTGGCGAGCGTCGACAGGTTCGGGACGTAGTCGCCGTTCGACTTCGAGAGCAGTACGCGGCCCTGGACGCCGAGCTCCGACTGCGCGTCCTCGAGGCCCTTGTTGGCGAGGAAGTTGAACGAGCGGTCGTTGAGGCCGCCGATGTCGGTGACCACGCCGGCCTTGATCGACTTGGCCTCGGTCGTTGCCGCTCCGCCACCGCCACCACCTCCGCCGTCATCGTCGTCGTCGCCGCAGGCGGCGATCCCGAGTGCAAGCGCGGCAATGAGCGCGAGAAGGAAGAAGCGGAAGGACTTAGGCACGGTCGAGTCTCCTCGTTGGGTCAGGGACCTGGAGACCCTACATCGTTTTGAGTTAAGCGCTGTTTGAGCTTCTCGTCGCTAAAAGAGGCATCGATCGCCGTTTGGGTGATGCCCCGAAGCGTCCCGTCGTCGACGCCGAGGCGCTCGCGGGTGACCTCGTACTCCCCGCCGATCGAGGCGCCGAAGTAGGGCGGATCGTCGGATCCGAGGGTCACGCGAACGCCGGCCTCGAGCAGGCGCGGCAGCGGGTGCTCCTCGTACGTGGGGTAGATGCCCAGCACCACGTTGCTGGTCGGACAGACCTCGAGCACGGTCCCGCGCTCGGCCAGCTCCTCCACCAGCGCAGGGTCCTCGATCGAGCGCACGCCATGGCCGATGCGGCTGACCGGCAGCTCGAGGGCCTCGCGCACGCTCTCCGGCCCCGCCCACTCGCCCGCGTGGACGGTGCAGCCGAGACCCGCCTCCGCCGCGATCCGGAAGGCCTCCGCGTAGGCACCCGGCGGGTAGTTCTCCTCGTCACCTGCCATGGAGAAGCCGACCACGTAGGGATGCGGGCGCTCGGCCGCGTAGCGCGCGATCCTGAGCGCCGGCTCCACGCCGAAGTTGCGCACGCACGAGATCAGGATGCGGCCCTCGATGCCGCTGCCCGCGCGGGCGTCGTCGATCCCGCGGGCGATGCCGTCGAGGTGCTCCTCGTCGCCCAGCCCGACCAGCTTGGCGTGGTCCGGGGAGGCGGTGAGCTCCACGTAGATCGCGCCCTCCGCCGCGCAGCTCATGAGGTACTCGTAGGTGATGTCGCGGTAGTCGTCGCCGGTGCGGATCACGCTCGCGGCCTTGTCGTAGGTCTTTAGGAAGTCGAGGAAGTCGGTGTATGCGAAGCGGTCGGGGGCGGCGAAGGTGCCCTCGGGTACCGGCAGGCCGTTGCGCTCGGCGATCCGCCGAATCAGGTCCGGCGGCGCGGTGCCCTCGAGGTGCACGTGCAGCTCGGCCTTCGGGACGTCGGTCACCGCAGCACCTCGAACACCGGCGGGGGAGCCTCGGGGGCTTCGTCGCCGAGCGTGTAGGAAGCGCGCAGGGCGTCCCCAGCGCGGCGTGCTGCGTCCTCGTCCTTGGCGTGCACGAGCGCCAGCGGGCGGCCACCGGGGGCCACCTGCTCGCCGGGCGCCGCGACCTCGGTCAGGCCCACCGAGTGGTCGACCGGGTCGTCCTCACGGGTGCGCCCGCCGCCGAGGGCCACGACCGCGAGACCAACCGCGCGCACGTCCACGGCGGTGACCGTGCCCGGCTCGCTGGGCTCTGCGGCGAGCGTGACCGGCGCGCTGGGCAGGTGGCGCTCGGGCGCCTCGAGGATGTCCGGCGGCCCGCCCAGCTCGCGCACCATCGCGCCGAAGCGCTCGGCTGCGGCGCCGCCGTCGAGCGCACCTTCGGCGGCGCTCCGGGCTGCGGCCTGCTCGGGCTGGACCCCGCCCAGCACCAGCAGCTCCGCACTCAGCGCCAGCGTCACCTCGCGCAGGCGCTCGTCGCTCGCCGCGCCGGTGAGGTGGTCGATCGTCTCCTGCACCTCCACGGCGTTGCCCGCGCTGCGACCGAGCACGCGGTCCATGTCCGTGAGCACGGCCGACGTCGGGAGCCCGTTGCCGTTCGCCACCTCCACGATGGCGCGCGCGAGCTCCTCGGCCTGCTCGCGATCCGGGAGGAACGCCCCCGAGCCGACCTTCACGTCCATAACGAGCGCGTCCAGGCCAGCCGCCAGCTTCTTGGACAGGATCGACGCGACGATCAACGGGATCGACTCGACCGTGCCGGTGGCGTCGCGGATCGCGTACAGCCTGCGGTCCGCCGGCGCGAGCCGCGCCGTCTGCCCCACGATTGCGGCGCCGGCGCTCGCCACGACGCGACGGAACCTGTCCGGGTCCGGGGCCGTGTCGTACCCGGGGATGGCCTCGAGCTTGTCGAGCGTGCCGCCGGTGTGGCCGAGGCCGCGCCCCGAGATCATCGGGACCGCGCCGCCGCAGGAGGCCACGATCGGCGCCAGCAGCAGGCTCACCTTGTCGCCCACGCCGCCGGTCGAGTGCTTGTCGAGCGCGGGGCCGGGCAGGCCGGCGTCGGACCAGTCGAGCACGTCGCCCGAGTCCCTCATCGCCCCGGTGAGCGCGATGCGCTCGGCGGGGGTCATGCCGCGCAGCACGATCGCCATGGCGAGGGCGCCCACCTGCGCGTCGCTCACGGTGCCGTCGGCTATCCCCTTCACGAGGAAGTCGAGCTGGTCCTCGCTGAGCTCGCCGCCGTCCCGCTTCACGCGGATCAGGTCGGGCACGTACATCAGTCGCTGAGCCTCTCCACGAAGCGCACGAGCAGCGGCGCGAGGTCGTCGGCGGCGCGCTGGGCGTCGCGGAGGGTCTGCTCGTGGCTGAGCTGCGTGTCGCTCATGCCCTCGGCGAAGTTGCTGATCGCCGAGATCGCCGCCACGCGCAGCCCGCAGTGGCGCGCGACCGCGGTCTCGTGCACGGTCGACATGCCAACGGCGTCGGCGCCGAGCGTCGCGAAGGCGCGGATCTCCGCGGCAGTCTCGAAGGTCGGCCCGGAGACCGCGAGGTAGACACCCTCGGCGAGCGTCGTGCCCAGCTCTTCGGCGGCGTCCTTGAGGCCAGCGCGCAGCATGGGGTCGTACGCGTCGCGCATGCTCGTAAAGCGCGGGCCGATCGCCTCGTCGTTCGGCCCGGCGAGGATGTTCACGCCGCTCAGGTTGATGTGGTCCGAGAGCAGCATCAGCTGTCCGGGGCCCACGTCCGGCCTCAGCGAACCGGCAGCGTTCGTGAGCACCAGTATCTCTGCGCCGGCGGCTCGCAGAGCGCGGACGGGCGTGCGGATCCGGTCGAAGTCGCCGCCCTCGTACACGTGCGCGCGACCCTGGAGCACGGCCACCGGCACGTCGCCGAACTTGCCGAGCACGGCCTGGCCGCCGTGGCCGGCCACGCCGGGTCGCGGGAAGCCGGGCAGCTCGCCGTAGTTGATCGTGCTGGGGTCTTCCACGGCGTCCGCCACCGCGCCGAGGCCCGAGCCGAGCACCACGCCGACGCGCGGGCGCAGGCCCGACCGCTCGTTCATCACGGCGCCCGCCTCGGTGTGGCTCATGCGGGAGGTTCCAGCTCGAAGGCCAGCGGCAGCAGCTCGCCGACCGTAGTCGTCTCGCGCGGCCCGTTGGGCCGCCCGAGGTGCACCGGGGTATCGGGCCGCGCGAACTCGGCGAGCCTCTGGCGGCAGCCTCCGCAGGGCGGGCAGATGTCCATCCGCTCCGCCGTCACGGCCACCTCGACGATGTCCCTGTGGCCGGCCGCGATCAGCGCCCCGATCGCCGAGGTCTCCGCGCACTGCCCCTGGGGGTAGCTCGCGTTCTCGACGTTCGACCCCACGTAAATGCTTCCGTCCGGTGCCCTGAGCGCCACGCCGACGGGGAAGTTCGAGTAGGGCGCGTACGCGGTCGTCATGACCTCGTCCGCAGCGCGCATGAGGGCGTCCGCGCCGCGCGGGGCGCCCAGGTCGCTCGCGTCGCCCACCGCGGCGTCCGCCCCCGCACCTGCCGCACGTGCGCCGCCCACGTCCGCCCCCGCACCTGCCGCGCGTGCGCCGCCCAGCAGCAGGTCCGAGTAGCTCGCTCCGATGAGGTCCTCGTCCTGGATCCCGAGCTCCGCGCGCAGCCGCCCGACCTTCTCGCGCTCCGCGCTCAGATCGGAGTCCTCATCCGCCACCGCCTCGAGCTCGAGGTAGGTGCCGAGCCCTTCCACGTCGTCGAGGTGGATGCGCACGCCGTCCCAGAGCAGCAGCCGTCGCCGCTTTGTAACAGTCACGAGCGTTCCGTATGCGGAGTCGAGTGCCTCGCGTAACGGAGCGGCGTCCGCGACGGGCACGCGCTGGTAGGTGCTCGTGCGTGCGTCGACCGAGTCGGGGCGCGAATACTCGATCAGCTCGTCCCAGAACGGTGACCCGCCGGACTCCTGCTCCCGCAGCTTGACCCGGCCGCGGGCGCGCGCGAAGTAGGTGTCGCGCTGACGGATCTCGCCCTTGTCCTCGGCGCCGAGCGCGAGTGCGCGCTCGAGCGACCGAGCGGGATCGCGATCACGGGCCTTCAGCTCAACGTTGCGCATGTACGTGTCCAACGCGCTCCGAGGATATGTGGTCCGTGCGCGCCGAGCCGAGTCGGCGGCAACCAGCGTGCCGAGCCCGCGGCTTGCGGGTATGGTCCTCGCGCCATGTCCGAGCGCCTGGCCGTTGTCGATCACCCGGTTCTCGCGGACCGTCTCGCGGTCATGCGCGACCGCAACACCGGCCACGGCGAGTTCCGCCAGGCGCTCTTCGAGGCCTCGGCGATCCTGGCGGTCGAGGCAGCGCGCGGCCTGCCGGTGACCGAGGTCGAGGTAGAGACCCCGCTCGAGCACACCACCGGCAGCCGGATCCCGAAGGAGATCACGATCGTGCCCGTGCTGCGCGCCGGACTCGGCATGGTCGACGGCTTCTTACGGCTGCTCCCGGGCGCCCGCGTGGGCCACGTCGGCGTGTACCGCGACGAGGAGGAGCACCGCCCCGTCGACTACTACGAGCGCCTGCCGCCCGGCCTCGCCGACGCCCACGTCTTCGTGGTCGACCCGATGCTCGCAACCGGCGGAAGCGCAGTGCACGCCCTCGACAAGCTGAAGGCGGCCGGCGCGCGCAAGCTCGCGCTCGTGTGCCTCGTCGTGGCCCCGGAGGGAGTGGAGGCGGTCGAGAAGGCCCACCCCGACGTCCAGATCTGGACCGCCGCCGTGGACCGTGAGCTCGACGAGAACGCGTACATCCGCCCCGGCCTGGGCGACGCCGGCGACCGCGTCTTCGGGACGGAGTAGCGGCCGGCGCCGCACCGAGGCCGGCGCGCCAGGGGTTCCGGCGATTGACCGCGCATATCGCGGTCAACTGACGACACACCCGCGGGCTACGCCCCGCCCACCGACCGTGCGGTCAGCCCGATCGCGCCCGGCGTGTCCTCGCTCGCTGCGAAGCGCTCGCTCACAGCCACGCCCGCCACCCAGACGATCTCGCCCTCCGACTCGACCACCGGCAGCGTGCGGCGCAGGGCGCGCGGGACCTTTCGGTCGGTGAACAGGTCCTGGAGCGACTTCGAGCCGCCGAGGCCGGCGGGGCGCATCCGGTCGCCGTCGCGCCAGGCGCGCACGGTGAGCTCGGGGCCGAGGTCGCGCACGGTTACGTCGCCTGCGGAGGCGGCGCGCGCCTCGACCTCCCAGTCGCCGAAGCGGGCGCGACCCGGCACCGATAGCCGCACCGCCTCGGGCGCCGCCGCATCGCCCGCGCGGGTGAAGCGGAGCGTGCCGTACTCGACCACCGCGCGGAGCCCACCGCCGAGGTCGAGCGACTTCGTGCCGCGTCCTCCGAGCGCGAGGATCTCGTTGGCCTCGCGCCGGGAGAGCGGGCGGCTGCCCTCGCCCGCCGCCCTCTCCGCCAGCACGCGCAGCACCAGACGGCTCACGGCCGGCGGCTGGTCGGCCAGTGCGCTCAGCGAAATCGTCGGCCCGCCTCCGAGCTCCCTCAACGCGTCGGTGACCACGACGTCGAGCACCTCGGCCTCGTCCCGCAGCTGCCGCGCCGTCTCGGCGATCGTCCGCACGGCGCCGGGTGAGAGCTCGCGGAGCGCTTCGAGCACGTCGTGCCGCACGCGCGCGCGGGCGAAGCGGCGGTCGGCGTTCGACGGGTCCTCGCGCCACTCGAGCCCGCGGGAGCGCAGGTAGTCGCGCACCTCGTCGCGGGTCACGCCCAGCAGCGGCCGCACCAGGCGCCCGCGCCGGGGCGACATCCCGTGCAGCGCCCGCGACCCCGGCGATACGGCCAGGCGGTAAAGGACCGTCTCGGCCTGGTCGGAAGCGGTATGGGCGGCGGCGTAGTCGCCCTCGGCCAAGCGCTCGGCAAGGTCATAGCGGGCATCGCGCGCGCGGTCTTGGAGGTTGCCCTCAGTGCCGAGCTGTACGCGCTCGACGCGAAGCGGCACACCGAGCTGCTCGCAGAGCCGCTGCACCAGGGCCTCGTCGAGCTCGGCCCCCTCGCGCAGCCCATAGTTGACGTGCAGCGCCGACACCCGAGCCCCGAGCCGTACCGCCACATCCAGCAGCGCCACGGAATCCCCGCCACCCGACACCATCACGAGCAGCGGCTCGTCCGCCCGCACCAGGCCGCTCTCGCGGGCCGCCTCCAGCGGCAGCTCGCTCATTCCGCGCGCGGGATCGCGCGGCAGAGCCGCCACGGCTCGTCGAACCCCTTCAGCTTCACCTGCCCGATGCCCTCGAAGCTGAGGTGGCTCGAGTCGCTCACCGCGTCCACGACCGAGTCGGTGACCAGCACCTCGCCACCGCGGGCGCGAGCCACGACGCGCGACGCGAGGTTCACGTCGCGACCGAAGTAGTCGCCGTCGCGGTAGAGCGTGGTGCCCCAGTGGACCCCGATGCGCGGCTGCGGCCGCTCCTCGAACAGGCTGGTGAACCCGACAGCCCAGTCCACCAGCGCCCTGATGTCCTGACCGACGACCATCACCGCGTCGCCGATCGTCTTCACCACGCGCGCGTCCTCGGGCAGCGTGTTCGTGACCCCCTCCACGAAGCGCTCGACCGACGACAGCGCCTCCTCCTCGCCCTCCTCCTCGGTGAAGCGCGTGTAGCCGGCGAGGTCCGCGAACGCGATCGCCACGCGCACGCGCCCGAGGTCCACGTCCTCGTCCTCGAGCTCGCTCTCCATGTGACCCACCACGTCCTGCTCGACGAAGTGCTGGAGGAAGCGCTGGTGGACGTAGTCCATCATCGGCGAGGCGAACGGCAGAAGGTCGCCCGCCAGGTCCTCCATCTCCTCGGCCATCTGGAGGCCCGGCACGCCCTCGCGGATCAGCGGCTCGTGCACATACAGGTGGAAGAGCCGCACCTCTGCCTCCGCGATCTGCGCGAGCGCCTGGCCGTAGACGCGGCAGAGCTGGAGGAACGCCACCAGCGGGAAGCCGGCGCCAAGTACGGCCGAGACGTAGTGGAGCGCTTGGATGTCCTCGTCGCTGAGCTGCTCGATCCCCTTGGTGGGCAACCCGAGGCTGTTCCAGAAACGCTCGATCAGCGCGGGCTCGAGGTCGGTGAGCTTGGCCGCCTCCTTCAGCGAGCGCACCGGCTCGTCCGACCCGAACATCTCCTCGATGTAGCCGTAGGCGAGCCTGCCCTCCTCGCCGGCCTTCTTGATCTGCTCGAGCTTGTGCCCGCGCTCGCGCAGCCTCGCCACGATGCGGGCGTGCGCCACCGCCGTGGTGCTCCAGTCGCCCTTCCCGTCCACCTCCGGGATCACGCCCTCGCGCGCCCAGCGGCGCAGGGTCGCGGGCGACACGCCCACGCGTTCGGCGGCTTCCTTCAGGGAAAGGGTCTCGGCCACGGCCATGATTGTGCCGGGCGCTAGAGAGCAACGGCGGAGTGGAAGGGTTCACTCCGCCGCTGCGTGCGGGGCACGGCCCGCGTCGTAGGCCGGCGACGGCAGACCGTCACCCGGTCTCTACAGAACTGCGGGCAGTCTTGCGCGCGCCGGCCTTCCAGTCAAATGCGGGGGCGGCGCAGCCGGCCGAGCCGGCTGCTTGCCCAAGACTTAGACTCTCCCGCACACACCACGGGAGGACCTTTTGAATTACTTCGTGACCGGCGCGACGGGCTTCATCGGCAGGCATCTGGTGGCCGAGCTGCTGAAGCGCGACGGCACCATCTATGCGCTGGTACGCGAGGGCTCACGCGGCAAGCTCGACGCGCTGGCCCAGCGGCTCGACGCCCCCGAGGGGAAGATCGTTCCGGTGGCGGGCGACCTCTCGAAGCCGGGGCTCGGCATCGAGAACTTCGACGAGCCGATCGACCACCTCTTCCACCTCGCGGCGGTCTACGACATCGAGGCCGACGAAGAGGCCTCGGAGAAAGCGAACGTCGAGGGCACGAAGCACGTGATCGAGTTCGCGAACGCGCACGAGGTCGCGCGCTTCCACCACACGAGCTCGATCGCGGTGGCCGGCAACTACGAGGGCGTGTTCCAGGAGGACATGTTCGACGAGGGCCAGAAGCTGCCGCACCACTACCACCGCACGAAGTACGAATCCGAGCGGCTCGTGCGCGAGGGCGTGAAGACGAAGACGCTGGTGTTCCGGCCGGGAATCGTGGTCGGCCACTCGGAGACCGGCGAGATGGACAAGATCGACGGTCCCTACTACTTCTTCAAGCTGCTTCAGAAGCTCCGCAACGCGCTGCCGGAGTGGTTCCCGCTTGCCGGACCTGAGGGCGGCCAGACGAACATCGTGCCGGTGGACTTCGTCGCGCGCGCGATGGACCACATCTCGCACATGCCCGACGACGAGCTGCCGGGCGACACCTTCCACCTCGTGAACCCCGAGCCCATGAGCGTGGGCGAGACCCTGAACGCGTTCGCGAAGGCGGCGCACGCGCCGCAGTTCGCCATGCGCGTGGACCAGAACCTGACGAACGTCGTGCCGAAGCAGGTTCGCGCGGGGCTGACGGCGCTGCCCATGGTCAAGAAGATCCGCAACCAGCTCTACCACGACATCGGCGTGCCGCCGGCCGCGATGGAGCACCGCGACTTCCGCGCGAAGTTCGACGCGCGCGACTCCCAGCGCGCCCTCAGCGGCACGGGCATCGCGGTGCCGCCGCTGTCCACCTACGCGCCGCGCCTGTGGGACTACTGGGAGCGCAACCTCGACCCGGACCTGTTCCGCGACCGCTCGCTCGCGAGCGTGATCAAGGGCAAGCGCGTGCTGATCACCGGCGCCTCGAGCGGCATCGGGCTCGAGACCGCCCTGAAGGTGGGCGAGGCCGGCGGCGAGGTGCTGCTCGTCTCGCGCACGCGCGAGAAGCTGGAGGAGGTCGCGAAGCAGGTGGAGGAGCTGGGCGGCACGGCGCACGTGCACCCGGCGGACCTCTCCGACCTCGAGGACATCGACCGCCTGGCGGCCGAGGTCCTCGAGCAGCACGGCGGCGTTGACGTGCTCGTGAACAACGCCGGCCGCTCGATCCGCCGCTCGGTCGCGCGCTCCTACGACCGCTTCCACGACTACGAACGGACCATGCAGCTGAACTACTTCGGCGCGCTGAAGCTGATCCTCGCGTTCATGCCGGGGATGCGCGAGCGCAAGTCCGGCCACATCATCAACGTGAGCTCGATCGGCGTGCAGACGAACACGCCGCGCTTCTCGGCGTACGTGGCGTCGAAGTCGGCGCTCGACGCCTTCTCGCGCTGCACGGCGCCGGAGGTCGTGGCCGACAACGTGAAGTTCACGACGGTCTACATGCCGCTTGTGCGCACTCCGATGATCGCGCCGACCGACATCTACAAGGCCTTCCCCACGCTCACGCCGGACGAGGCCGCGCAGATGCTGTGCGACGCGATGATCGACAAGCCCAAGCGCATGGCCTCCAGGCTCGGCACGTTCGGCGAGGTGCTCTACGCGATCTCCCCGAAGACGGTCGACATCGTCCTGAACCAGGCCTACAACCTGTTCCCGGACTCGAGCGCGGCGAAGAAGGACGGCGACGGCAAGGACAAGGGCGACAAGAAGGCCCTGCCGGCCGGCGAGAAGAAGGACGACAGCGAGATGTCCACGGAGGCCGTGGCCATGGCCTACCTCCTACGCGGCGTGCACTTCTAGCGGCGGTGGCGTAGGCGCATGGCCGCCCTGGCCGAGAGGCGCAGGCGCGCCGGCTTCGAGCGGTTCCCGACCGCGTCCACCGCGGTGGCCTCGGCGCGGTAGCGCACGCGGATCCGGCGCTTGGCAACCCGCGCGCGGCTCGAGGCCCGCAGGCGGTTGCGCCCCGCCACGCCGTCCTGGCGCAGCACCCTCAGCTTGCGCCAGCGCTTGCCCTGCTTGCGCTGGAGCAGGATCGTCACGCGCGCGGGCTCGGACAGCCGGTAGGTGATCGTGGTGCCGCGGACGGTGAGGCCGGTGATCACCGGCGCGATCGAGTCCACGCTCACCGGAGCGCCGGCCACGCCCGAGCCGCCGTGCGGATCGCTCACGCGCACGCGCGCGTTGAAGGTGGTGGTTCCGGTGTAGGCGCGCCTGATCGTGGGAGTCGTGCCGCCGTCCGTCTCGAAGCTGCCGTTCCCGTCGAGGTCCCAGACATAGCGGAGCTGCAGGCCCTCCGGATCGCTCGACCCCGACGCGTCGAAGCTCACCTCGCCGCCGCCGGCCACCAGCGCGGGTGACGCCGAGAGCGAGGCCGCCGGGTCGCGGTTCGCCACCACCGCCACGCCGAGCGGGTTGTTGAAGAGCTGGCGGTCCTGGCGCAGGATGCTCTGCCCGCCGTCGCTGAGGTCCACCGAGACGAGCCCGCCCTCGAAGTCGTCGAGCGTGAAGTCGCTCACCACGACGACTCCGTCCGGGGTGAGCGCCGGGCGCTGCGGCACCACGAGCCGGTCGGTGCTGGTGTTGGTCGTCTCCGCGTCCTGCACGCCGGTACCGGGATCCACCGCCACCAGCGCGGTGCCGCCGTTCTGGTTCACGAGCAGGATGCGCCCGCCGGGCTCGACGGTCACGCCGAGCGGGTTGCGGAACAGGTTGCCCCACTGGGCGGCGTTGCGCGACAGAATCGTCTGGCCCTTCGTGACCGGGTCCACCTTCACGAGCGCACCGAAGTCGTGCGTGCAGTTGATGACGGTCGTGCCGTCGTTGAAGTCGCCGTAGTCGGTCACGAGCAGCGAGCCGCTCGGGTGGAAGGCGATCCCGAACGGGTAGCAGAGCTGGCCGCCCTGGGTCACGAGCTCCTGCGCGCCGGTCGCGGGGTTCACGCTCACCACGCCCGGCTGGCCGCTCGTCCCCACGTTCTCGACCACGTAGATCTGCCCGTCCGGGGCGAGCGTGAGGCCGGCCGGGTCCACCAGCAGGTTGCCGCTCGTGACGAGCGACTGCTGGCCGCTGACCGGGTCCACCCGGATGATGCGCCCGTCGGGCGTGTGGTCGGTCGCGGTGGCGTACGCGCCCATGTCCGCCACCAGCAGGCTGCCGTCGCCGGCAACCACGATGTCGTACGGGTGCTTGAAGAGCTCGCCCTGGGCGCCGTTCCGCGAGATCTCGACGAGCGCGCCGGTGGCAGGGTTCGCCCTCAGGATCACGGGCGAGGGCGCGGACTGCTTCGTGACCACCGAGTTCGCGACGTAGGCCAGCCAGGGGTCACCGGGAGCGGCCATGGCCGTTCCGGGCACGATTAGCAGCACCAGCGCTGCTAGCAGGACGGCCAGGATGTGCATCTACCTCAAATATCGGCCAGATTGACCGTTTAGATGAAGGCAGGACCCCTGCGTACGAGGTTCGCGTAGAGGGCCTGCTGAATGTCGCTGCGGACCCTCTCCGACAGCTCCAGCACCAGAGCGCGGTCGGCGGCGGCCTCCGGGCCATAGGACGCCGTCTCGATCGGCTCCAGGAACTCGATCCGCCACTTCGACGGCAGCGGCACGATCCCCAGCGGGCCGAGCCACGGAAACGTGGGCGTGACCGGGAAGAAGGGGGCGCCGAGCACCCGCGCGAGCGCCGGGATGTCGGCGATCTTCGGGTAGATCTCCTCGCTCCCCACCACGGCCACCGGCACGATCGGCGCGCCGGTGCGCAGGGCGATCTCCACGAACCCGCCGCGCCCGAAGCGCTGGAGCCGGTAGCGCTCGGAGAAGGGCTTGCCCGTTCCCTTCACTCCCTCGGGGAAGACCGCCACCAGCTGGTCCTGCTCGAGCAGGCGCATGGCGTTGAACGGCGACGCCACGACGCCGCCGACCTTGCGGATCCCGGAGGAGACCCACGGCAGGTCGAACGCCCAGTCGAGCACGAGGAAGCGCGGGTAGCGCGGGAGCGGGTGCTCGCGCAGCAGCGCCATCGAGATCATCGTGGCGTCCCAGGGCAGGATGCCCGCGTGGTTCGAGGTGAGCAGGGCGCGCCCGTGCGCCGGCACGCGCTCGGCGCCCTCGACCTTCACCCGCCACCACGACTCGTACAGGAACGCGAAGAGCGGCTCGACCAGCTCGGCGAACTCCTCGTCGAAGCCCCACTCGTCCTCGGGGTAGTCGCCGTCGAGCCGGTCGAGGATGCGCTCGATCGTCTCGCGCGCGTCGCGCGGGAGCGCGGTCGCGCCCTTCGTGATCGCCTCGGGCAGCTCGAGCCCAGAGTCGAGGCCGGCCCGCAGGCGCCGCATGAACGCGATCGCCGTGCCCTGGTTCACGCGGCCGCCTTCGCGTGCTGGGCCCAGTCCTCCACCGCGTTGACGGTGGAGTGCCGCGGCGTGTAGCCCACCTCGTCGGTGAGCCGGCGCGTGTCCACGCCGCGCCCGTAGCGGAGCAGCCGCTGGAAGTCCTCGGACTGGGTGTCGAGGCCGAGCCGCTGGCCGGTCGAGGTGACCGCGCCGAACAGCGGCCCGGCGATCGGCAGGGCCCGCTTCCCGGCCAGCCGGATCATCCTCGACAGACCGATCGTGCCGGGGCCCGCCACGTTCACCGCCCCGGCCACCGGGTTGCGCACGGCCGCCCCGATGGCCTCGAGCGCGTCGTCGATGTGCACGAGCTGGATGCGCGGGTCGAAGCCCATGTAGGTCGGGCAGACCGGCTGCGCGAGGTAGCGCGTGATCTGCGTCCGGAGGCCCGGGCCGATCGCCGGCTGGTAGCGCAGCATCGTGCAGCTCACGCCCGCGTGGCGGCGCGAGTAGGTCTCGAAGTAGTTCTCGATCTCCGCCACGTCGCGCTGGAAGCGCGTGCGGAGCGGGAACATGGTCGCCATCTCCTCCCGGAAGAACTGCGGTGCCTGCGGCTCGGCCCCATAGACGCCGGCGGACCCGCGCACGACGATCGTGCGAAGCGTCGGCACCCGCTCGCATGCGGCGAGCAGCTGGAGGGTCCCGATCACGTTGATGTCGTGCATTGCGCGCGACGACATCCGCGGCCCCGGCTGGCGCACTATCTGCTCGTGGACGATCGTGTCCACGCCGGTCGCCGGGATCAACCGGCCGATCTCCGGGTCGCGGATGTCGGCCTCAATGAACTCTGTCTCCTTGAGCGGCATCCGAGGTCGGCGCGTGTCGAGCCCGGCCACGTACTCCACGTCGGGGTCGCGCTCGAGCTGCGCGGCGAGGAGGGTGCCCACCTGGCTGCCCACGCCGGTGATCAGCACGCGGCGGCCGGCCACTACGAGCTGCGCTTCGGGGAGGGCTTCGCCCGCGCGCGCTTGGCGGGCAGCCGCTCCTCGATCTTGTCCAGGCGGCGGCCGATCGCGCGCAGCTCCGCCTTCAGCTCCTTGATGTCTTCCGAGGTGGCCGGCCGGCGTCCCTCGATCGCGTCCGTGACGGAGCGGCGGCCGCGCGACAGGCGCTGCTCGGCGGTCTTGCGCAGGTCCTCGACGGACTCGACGAGGTCGTCGAGCGCGCCCTGCGCGGCGGAGCGGCTGCGCTCCGCCGAGCCGAGGGTCGCCTCGACCGTCTTCTCGACGGCGTCACGGAGATTGTCAGCCGGCTTTGGCATCCGTCGGGGAGAGTACCCCGCGTCCCCTCACTATGGTCCGCCTCACCTTGGCCCTCGAGCAGGAAGTCCGTGCGAACCACATCCGGCCGGCCACGGACCTGGCCGATCGGGTGCTGCTCCCCGGCGACCCGGGGCAGGCGCTCGCGGTCGCTCAGGCGCTGCTCGAGACGCCGCCGAAGATGTTCAATCACGCGCGCGGACTATGGGGCTACACGGGCATCGCCTCGGACGGCGAGTCGCTGACGGTGCAGGCCACCGGGATGGGCGGCCCCAGCGCGGCGATCGTGTGCGAGGAGCTGATCGCGCTGGGCGCCACCCGGCTGGTTCGGATAGGGACCTGCGCAGCGCTCGACCCGGACCTCGAGCTCGCCACCCTGCTCGCCGCGGAGTCGGTCCTCCCCGGAGACGGCACGAGCGCGGCCCTGGGGGCCGCCGCCCCGCTCACCCCCGACGCTCACCTGCTCGAGCGGCTCGTGACAGCCGGCGCACGGCCCGCCACGGTGGCGAGCATCGACCTCTTCTATGACCCGCGCGAGGGGTCGGCCGACGGATGGGCCGAGCGCGGCGCGGTCGCCGTGGACATGGAAGCGGCCACGATCCTGCAAGTTGCCGCCCAGCGCGGGGTGGCTGCCGCGTGCGTGCTCGGCGTATCCAACGGCGCTCGCCGGATGGACGCGGAGGAACTGGCGGAGCTGGGCGTGCGAGTGGGCGAGGCGGGCTACGCGGCGGTCAGGAATCCGTGACCGAGAGCCGCTCCTGCGCGCGCGGCATCGGCTCCTCGCCGGGAGCCACAAGTGCGGAGAGCGCGGCGAGGTCGCGAGCCATCTCGTCGAGGCGGGCCTCGATCCGGGCGAGTGTCGGGTCGCTCGACGCGCCGGCGGCGCTGGCCACCCGCTCGTCGAGGCGGTCGATGGCGTCCTCGATGCCCTCGAGCCGCTGGGACACGGACCTGATGCGCCGCGTGACCCGCTCGATGTCGGCGGCGGAGGGCAGGTTGAGCGCCCCCATCGCGGCCTCCTGCGCCTGCAGAGCCTTCTCCCGCGCCTCAAAGGCGCGGGCGATCGCCGCGTTCACGACCGGGTTCGAGATCAGCTCCTCGGCGATCTTGCCGAGAGCCTCCTCACCCTGCCGGGAGACGCGGTCGACGAAGCTCTCGTCCTGCTCGGGGGCCGCCATCGCGGAGCAGAGTACATCAAGGTCATTGAAGAGGCCTCCGATGCGCCACCCTAACCCTCGACTTGAGCCTTATGTACGTTTGAATAGCCCCGCCGCAGGAACAATTGCCCCACCTGGATGGTGCGTGAGGCGGCTGGAGGGGTGTCCAGTCCGCGGGAGGGCGGTATTGAAGTTATGGGCAGGGCCGGTCGATACAACGACAGATCTCGCATACCCGTACCCGCCCCCGGGCGGCCGACTCGTCCCGACCCCACGGTTCCCCGTTGCAGAGCAGAAAGCCCTCAAGTAGCGTTCAAGCCGCAGCAGGTGGTGAAAGCTCGTGCGCGCCTGCGCGCGGTCGTCTGCAGCACCCCGAGGGAGGACGTAGGACAGCAAGGATGAAGAAGCGGGTTATCACCCTCCTGCTTGCCGCAGGGCTGCTTGCCGTCGCCGCACTCACGGCGCTCAGCATCCCTGCCTCCGCGCAGACGCAGACGGTCTACGTCGAGCTCGCCGACGGCACGGTCGTGCCCGTGACGGTGGACGTGCCGCCCGGCTCGTCGCTCGACGACATCCAGCTGCCGGGCACGCCGGTGCCCACGCCCACCACCCCCACCACGCCGACGACCCCCACCACACCGACGACGCCCACCTCTCCCACTCCTCTGCCTGACCCCGACGACCCCGCGCCGGCTCCTGGCGGCGGGCGGGACCGGCGACAGCGGCCCGACATCGGGCGGCGGCTCGCCGCAGGAGAACACCAACTCGGGCACGCGCGTGAGGCGCGACGGGTCGCGCGAGCTCATCGGCGAGGTCAACGCTCGCGCGAGGGATGAGATCGCGAGGCGCCGCGGCCGCCGCTCGCCGCTCCGCAACCCCGACGGCACCCCGACGCCGAGCAACCCCGGCTTCATCGACGCGCTCCCCGGCCCCTCCACCGCCACCGGGGTCCCCAACTTCATCATCCGCAAGTTCCGCGTGCCGCCCTTCCTCCTCTCGATCTACCAGGCCGCCGGCATCGAGTACGGCGTCCGCTGGGAGGTCCTCGCGGCGATCAACGAGATCGAGACGGACTACGGCCGTAACCTGAACGTGTCGTCCGCCGGCGCCCTCGGCTGGATGCAGTTCATGCCCTCCACCTGGAAGATGTACGGGACGGACGGGAACAAGGACGGGCGCAAGGATCCGTACAACCCGGTCGACGCGATCTTCGCCGCCGCGCGCTACCTCAAGGCCGCCGGCTACGAGCAGGACGTCCGCCGCGCGATATTCGCCTACAACCACGCCGACTGGTACGTGGACTCCGTCCTCCTGCGCGCGCGTCTGATCGCAGGCGTGCCGGCCGACCTGATCGGATCGCTCACCGGCCTCACCGAGGGCCGCTTCCCCGTCTTCGCCCGCGCGCGTTATGCGGACGACCTCGCCGAGCGGCAGCTCCTCAAGCGCGTGAACCGCGGTGAGAACGCGGCTCAGCTCGTGGAGTCCGACGAGAGCCGCCGCAGCGTTTCCATCTTCGCCAGCAAGGGCTCGCCCGTGGTCGCCGTGAACGACGGCGTGATCAAGAAGATCGGCCGCAACCGCAAGCTCGGCCGCCACGTCGTGCTCCAGGACGTGTACGGCAACCGCTACACGTACGCACACCTCGGCGAGCTCTCGAAGTACTACCCGGTGCCCAAGCAGGACGCCGACGCGACCGACCCGAACCGCTCCGCCCGAGCCGTAGCCGCCAACGCGGACCCGAAGCCCGACAAGCCCGCATCGGCCGGCCGCCAGCTGGACGCCTCGGACAAGAAGCCCGAGCGCGACCGCGGCGGCGACGTGCCCGCCTCCGCCGCACAGGCATCCGCCCCGGTCAAGGAGCGGCTGTTCGCGCACCCCGACCTCCCGGGCGCGCGTGAGGCCGGCGGCCTCGAGCAGCAGCTCGACTCCCGGGCGCGCAAGAACGGCAAGTACGAGACCTACAAGAACTACTTCTCGCGGCCCTACGGCCTCGACCCGAGCAAGGTCCGCCTGCGCCCGCTGAAGAAGGGCTCGCACGTGATCGGCGGGACGATCGTCGGCCGCATCGGGCGCACCGAGCGCGACATCGCCGCCCACGTCGAGTTCTCGATCCGCCCGGCGGGCCGCGGCGCGCCGAAGATCGACCCGAAGCCGATCCTCGACGGCTGGAAGCTGCTCGAGGCCACGGCGATCTACCGCTCTTCCGGCCGCAACGTCCTCTACGGCAAGGACAACGCCGGCGCGATGTCGATCGGCCAGATCCTCCTGCTGCCGAAGCCTCTGCTCGAGAAGCGCGTGCTCTCCGACGAGCGCATCGAGATCTACGAGTGCGGCCGCGACGACATCCGCTCGGGCCAGATTGACCGCCGCGTGCTCGCCACCCTGGCGTACCTCGCCGAGTCCGGCCTCAAGCCGGGCGTGACCTCGCTCAGGTGCGGCCACGGGACCTACACGAGCTCGGGCAACGTCTCCGAGCACTCCTCGGGCAACGCCGTTGACATCGCCACGGTCAATGGGATCCCGGTCCTCGGCCACCAGGAGTCGGGCGGGATCACAGAGCAGACCGTGCGCCGCCTGATGCAGCTCCAGGGCACGATGGCTCCGCACCAGATCATCTCGCTCTTCGAGATCGGCGGCGCGACGTTCGCGATGGCCGACCACGACGACCACATCCACGTGGGCTTCCAGCCGATGTTCGGGGCGAACAAGAAGCTCGGCAAGCAGGCGCTGGCGGTGCTCAAGCCCGACCAGTGGTCGAACCTGATCGCGCGCCTGCGCGAGATCGAGAACCCGGTCGTGCCGACCAAGCCGTCCAAGTACTCGATCCCCGCCAAGCACAAGCGCGCCAGCAACGCCCACCAGGGCGAGTAGGGCCACGGCCTCACCCGGCGACCGCGACGGCCCGTTCGGCTTCGTCCAGTTCGAGTTCGGCTTCCTGCTCGGCCCGCCCGACGGGCGCTACCTGGTCCGCCCAGCCGCGGACGCGCTGGTCGAGTCGGTGCTGGTCCTGTCCACGCTGGGGGCGCCACAGCGGGCTCGCATGAGGGGAAACCGCCCGCGCCCGACCTCGGAGGCCGAGCCGGAGCCCGTGCCCACATCGCGGGCGACCATCATCTCCGCCACCCCACTCGCCTCCCCTGCCGCCTGGCTTGCGGAGCTGGACCGCGATGCCGAGGTCGCGAGCGCCCTGACCGTCCTCAACCGGGCTTTGCGAGCACACCGAGCCGCCGCCGCCGATCCGTACGTCGCGGAGGTTTCCCCTGAACGCGCACTGGTGGTGCGGATCGGTTACGGAAGTGGTGAGGAGGTGGTCGATGGACGTTACGGCGAGGCAATGGAGCTGCCGCGCTTCACCGGCGGGCGGGTGAAACGCTCGATGGAGGCGCCGGAGGAGCGCTTCGCAGCCCTTCTCGGGGGGCGCGAGGAGATCCACCCGGCCGAGGAGCTCGTGCTGAGGGCGCGCGCCGATCTCAACGCCGGGCGGCCGGCGGAGGCGGCGCTCCAGTGCCGGGTGGCCATCGAGGCGCTGCTCGAGATGCTGAGGGACAGCGCTGAAGCGGGGCGCATCGAGCCGCACCGCGAGGCCGTGGCCATCGCCGCGAACGAAGCGCTGCGTGGGCCGATCGCCGCCGGCAGCGCAACGGCGCTCGACGACGCCGTCACCGCGATGGAGCAGGCTCTGAAGCGGCGCCGACTCGGCGCCTGACCTCACCGCGGCGCGCTCAGAGCGCAGCCAGGACCGCGCGCAGCTCGGCGACCACGTCGCCGTCCAGCTTCACCTCGGCCTCGGCGTCGTACGGCGTCAGGCCCTGGGTCACCAGCACCAGGCGGCCGCCGCCCCCGCGGGTGATCGCGGGCAGGCCTGCGACCGGGTAGACCTCGAGCGAAGAGCCCACGCACAGCATCAGGTCCGCGTCCATCGCGAGCTGCTGCGCCTCCGCCAGCGCCCGCTCCGGGAGCAGCTCGCCGAATAGGACCACGTCCGGCTTCAGCGGTTCCATGCAGGCCTCGCACAGCGGGGCACCGTCGCCCGAGGCGATCAGCTCCACCACGCGGTCGATCGACACCTTGCCGCCGCACTGCATGCAGACGCTCTGGTCGATGGAGCCGTGCACCTCGATCAGCCGCTCGGTGCCGGCGAGCCGGTGGAGCCTGTCGATGTTCTGGGTGATCACGGCCCTGACCAGGCCGCGCCGCTCGAGCTCGGCGACGGCGAGGTGGGCGTCGTTCGGAGTCTTGTCCACCAGCGACGCGAAGCGCTGGCCGTAGAAGCTCCAGAAGCGGTCCGGGTCGCGGCGCCAGGCGTCGATGTGCGCGACCTCCATCGGGTCCACGTTCTCCCAGAGCCCGGTGCCCGGCGAGCGAAAGTCGGGGATGCCGGACGGCACGGAGATCCCCGCGCCGGTCAGCACCACCGCGCGCTCGGCCTCTCGAAGCAGGCCGGCGACCTGCTCGGCGCCCGTGGAGACGGCCTTCACTGGCCCTTGAAACGGGGCCGGCGCTTGGTCAGGAATGCGGAGATCCCCTCGCGCGCGTCTTCGGATCCGAACGCCCGCGCGAAACCCTCAGCCTCGGTGCGAAGTCCCTCGTCCAGCGACGGCTGCGCGGAGCGCTTCTTGATCTCCTCCACCGCGATCGGCGCCTGCTCGGCCATCTTGCGCGCCCAGGCCAGAGCCGTGTCGAACAGCTCGTGGTCCGGCACGACCTGGTTGGCGAGGCCCACGCGGTGCGCCTCGTAGGCGTCGATCGGGTCGCCCGTGAGGTTCATCTCGAGCGCCTTCGGCTCGCCCACCAGTCGCGGCAGCCGCTGGGTGCCGCCGAACCCGGGGATGATCCCGAGGTTGATCTCGGGCTGGCCGAAGGTGGCGGACTCCGCCGCGATGCGGAAGTCGCACGCCATGGCGAGCTCGCAGCCGCCGCCGAACGCGATCGAGTTGACCGCCGCGATCGTGACCGTCGACGACTGCTCCATCCCGCGCATGAAGCGGTGGGCTGACTCGACTAGGCCTGCGCCCTCGGCGTCCGGCGACATCCTCGTGAACTCCTTGATGTCCGCGCCGGCGCTGAAGGTGAAGATGTTCGAGGAGGCGAGCACGAGCGCCCGGGCCTTGCCCTCGATCGACTCCCACAGGTCGATCAGGTCCTTCATCGCCTGAGGCGAGAGCGGGTTCGCCGGCGGCCGGTTGAGCCAGGCGATGGCGATGTCGCCGCGCGTCTCGAGGAGAACGGTTTCTCTTTGATCGCCTGGGTCCGGCTGTGGATATGGGAAGAAACCCTGGCCTGTTTTCTTCCCCAGACGGCCCTGTGCCACCAACCGCTTTAGCACTGAAGGGGGTTCGAAGGCGTCGCCCCACTCTGATTGGGCGCTTTGGAGCCGCTCGAGGATCGTGTCGAGGCCGGCCTCGTCGGCGCGCGTGAACGGCCCGGGCAGGATCCCGGCGCCCATCATCATGCCCATCTCGATGTCCTTGGCGGACGCCACGCCCTCCTCGAGGACGAGGCAGGACTCGACCAGGGTCTTGAGCCCCATGCGCTCGACGACCGTGTCGAGGCCCGACGCGCTAGCCGTGCTCATAGAACCCCTTCCCGGTCTTCTGGCCGAGGTCGCCCGCCTCCACCAGCTCCTTCATCCGCTTCGAGACGTAGAAGCGCTCTCCATAGGAGCTCTGAAGGTGCTCGGCCGTGTGCAGGGCGATGTCGAGGCCGGACAGGTCGGCGAGGAAGAAGGGGCCCATCGGGATGGTCCCGGACTCCTTGATCACCTTGTCCACTTCGAGGGGGTCGAGCTCGCCCTCCTCAGTCACCCGCCACACCTCGGAAGCCGCGGATATCAAGATCCGGTTGACGACGAACCCCGGCGCCTCACCGCACTGCACGGGGGTCTTGCGGATCGCCTGGGCGAAGTTGGCGGCCGTCCGGATCGTCTCCTCAGAGCTCTCCTCGCCCTCGATCACCTCGATCAGCCGCATCATCGAGGCGGGCCAGAAGAAGTGGAAGCCGCACACCTTGTCCGGCCGGAGGGTTGCCTCCGCCATCTCGGTGATCGAGAGCGATGAGGTGTTGGAGGCGAGGATCGCGTGTCCAGGTGTGACCTCGTCGAGCTCCGCGAACACCGACTGCTTGATCTCCATCCGTTCCGGCACGGCCTCGATCACGAAGTCCACGTCACCGAAGCCGTCGTACTCGGTGGTCCCGCTGATCCGGCCGAGGATCTCCTCGCGCTGGCGCTCGGCCTCGTCCTGGGTGATCTTCTCCTTGGAGACCAGGGCACCGAGCTGAGCTTCGGTCACCTGCCGAGCCTTCTCGAGGCCGGTGTCCACGAACTCCTGCTTGACGTCCTTAAGGACGACCGGAATGCCGGCGGCGGCGATCACCTGAGCGATCTCCCCGCCCATCGTGCCGGCCCCCACGACGGCGGCTTTGAAGACGAACATGGCGGCGGAGGCTAGCGGAGCCCGCCGCCCCGGGCGCCCGAACAGCGGCATCGAGGGGGCGAGCCCATCGACCGTCCTGCTTAAGGCTTCATATGGAAGCTCTAGACAGGACAGTCGACGAAGAATTGGACCGGATCGCGAGTGCCGGGCACGGGCTCGTCACGCGGGCGCATCTCCTCGGTGCCGGCGTGACACGCAACGAGATCACTGTGCGGGTTCGTCGGGGCGCGCTTATTCGCGTGAACCGCGGCGTCTACCGCGTCGGGCATCGGGCGCCGAGCATCGAGGCCACCTACCTCGCCGCTGTTCTGGCCGGCGGTGAGGGCGCGCTGCTGTGCGGGCGGGCGGCCGCCCATCTGCTGGGCATCATCAAGGGCGCGCCCCCGCCACCCGAGGTGATCACCCGGACACAACGACGCATCGACGGAGTCACGACCCATCGATGCCGCCTCCTCAATGCCCGTGATGCGACCACGGTCAAGGGCATCCCAATCACGACCGTCCCGCGGACGCTGGTCGATCTGGCGGCCGAGCTTTCGGCGGAGGACCTCGCCCGCGCCTGCCACGAGGCGGGGGTCCGATACAAGACCACGCCAGCCGCCGTCGAAGCCGTCCTACAGCGGCGCCCCAACAGCAGCGGCGCCGGGAAGCTCCGAAGAGTCATGCACGGCGACGTTCACGTCACGCTCAGCAAGCTCGAAGCTCGATTTCTGGAGCATCTGCGTGCCGAGCGGCGCGCCCTTCCGATCACGAACCGACCAGCCGGTGGTCGCCGCGTCGACTGCCGCTGGCCGGAGCACCGGCTGACGGTCGAGCTCGACGGCTACCGATTCCACAACTCGCGCCACTCATGGGAGCAGGATCGGCGTCGCGAACGCGAGGCGCGAGCGCGCGGCGACGAATTCCGCCGCTATAGCTACGGCGACGTATTCGAGCACCCAACGCTCATGCTCGCCGAGCTCCGTTCGCTGCTCCCCCTAGCGGAGTGAGGCCTCCTCCTCCGCCTCGATCCTGAAGCGGTAGAGCGTGCGGCGCAGGGAGTCGCGAAGCGCCCGGCGGATGAAGATCGCATCCGCCAGTCCCGCGAGCGGGCCGTATTTCGCGAGCTCGTAGTCGAGCGTCAGCTCGACCTCAGCGCCGTCCGGCGCGGGCGCCACACGCAGCGTCTGCGTCCCTATCAGCGCCTCCTCGAATACCTGCACCGAGAAGCTGCTGGCCTCGTTCTCGACGACCGTCTCGGTGACCCTCCCGCGCCCGTCTGGCGCGGACTGCCAGACCACCCGCGCGCCCTTCGCCGGCCATTCGGGCGCCAGCTCGAGCCTACGCGCATAGCCCTCCACGAAGCTCGGCCAGCGCTCGACGTCGCGCCACATCGCCAGCGCCGCCGCCGGGCCGACCGGCACGGTCGCCCGCGCCCGAGCCGTTCTCACCGGCCGTACACCTCGCGCACGATCTCGTCGATCGAGGTCTTCACCGAGTCGAGGAACGGCCGGACCTCCTCGACCAGCCGCGCATATTCGGTGCGCCCTTCTGCGGTGAGCGAGTAGTAGCGGCGAGAGCGGCGCTCCGGGTGCTCCCATCGCCCCTCGATGAGCCCACGGCTCTCAAGCTGGCGCAGCAACGGGTACATCGTGTTCGGGTTCACCGACAGGACGCCGGCGGTCATCCCCCCGATCCGCTCCATCAGCTGGTTCCCGTAGCTGGGCCGCTCGTTGATCAGGTGAAGCACGAGGAGCGGCAGGATCCCGCGCCGGCGCAGCTCACCGGTGAGCGGATCCTGTGACCGCCGACCGGGAGCGACAGCCTCTTCGATGCCCCCGGCCTGCGCAACCGTCTCGCGAACTGCGTCGCGGCTCTTCTTGCCCGCCATAGACGGGCATTGTTACGTCTAACTAGGCAGCAGCCGTCGCGGGCTCTTCGACGCGGCGAGGCATCAGCACCTCGCGGGCGATCACGAGCCGCTGGATCTGCGACGTGCCCTCGTACAGCTGCATGATCTTCGCGTCGCGCATCAGCTTCTCGACCGGGTACTCCTTGATGAAGCCGTAGCCGCCGTAGACCTGCACGGCGTCCACGGTCACCTCCATCGCGGTGTCCGCGGCGAAGCGCTTGGCGTGCGAGGAGATCAGGGTGTTGCGCTTGCCCTGATCGAGCTCGACGCCCGACTTCCAGGTGAGCAGCCGCGCCGCCTCGATCTTCGTCGCCATGTCGGCGATCATGAACTGGATCGCCTGGTGCATCGCGATCGGCACGCCGAACTGCACGCGCTCCTTGGCGTAGTCGCGGGCGAACTCGAAGGCCGCCTGCGCGATGCCCACGCCCATCGCCGCCACGCCGGGGCGCGTGCGGTCGAGGGTCATCATCGCGAGCTTGAAGCCCTTGTTCTCCTCGCCGATCATGTAGCCGGCCGGGATCTCGACGTCGCTGAACGAGATCATCGCCGTGTCGGAGGCGCGCTGTCCGAGCTTGTCCTCCTTCTTGTCGACGCTCACGCCGTCGAGCTCACGCGGCACAACGAACGCGGAGATGCCGCGGTGGCCTGCCTCCTTGTCGGTCTTCGCGTAGACCGTGTACCAGTCGGCGTGCGAGCCGTTGGTGATGAAGCACTTGGTGCCGTTGATGACGTACTTGTCGCCCTTGCGGACGGCGGTCGTGCGCATGCCCGACACGTCCGAGCCGGCGTCCGGCTCGGTGAGGCAGAACGAGGCGAGCTTGGGCTCGTCGGTGAGCATCCCGAGGAACTCCTTCTTGACCTCGTCGGAGCCGCCGAGGATCACGGGCGCCGTGGCGAGGCCGTTGCACACGAGCGAGGTGCCGATGCCTGAGCAGCCCCAGCCGAGCTCCTCCTCGATCAGACAACCGGTGAGGTAATCGAGGCCCGGGCCGCCGTACTCCTCCGGGATGTGGTTGTTCATCAGGCCGAGCTCCCAGGCCTGCTTGATGATCTCCGTGGGGAAGGTGGAGTCCTTGTCAAGCTCCCAGGCGACCGGCCGGATCTCCTTCTCGGCGAAGTCGTGGGCGAGCTGGCGAATGTCCTTCTGCTCGTCGGTAAGCGTGAAGTCGACCACTTGGCTGATGCTCCTTGTGAAGACGCCCGATTGACTCGTCAGTCAACGGTGTACCCAGCAGGTTACAGCAGGAAACGCGCGACCACGTAGATTCCGCCCGCCAGCGCGACGACGGTGAAGAAGGCAAGCCCGATCTGGTCCGGGTAGAGGGCCGGCCGGCCCGGCGCGAGGCTTCGGCGGCGTAGGCGTTTCCACATCGGGTCAAGGGTAAGCGGTGGGACGCCGTGCGGACGCCGCCGCACGGCGTCAAACTGCGTCCATGGACGCATTCGGGACGATCCTGATCGTGGTCTCCGTGCTCGCCGTGGTGATCGCCGTGATCTCGTACTGGGGCAGCGGCCGGATCTACAGCGGCCTCGGGCGCGGCGATCTCGAACTCGAACGCGACCGGCCGGCCGCGGTGTCGTCCGCGGCGGAGGCCCAGGAGGAGATCCGCCAGATGCTCCAGGCGAAGTCCGACCGCCGCGAGGCCCGCGGCGAGGCGCCGCTCGACCTGGAAACCGAGCTCGCGGCGCTCACCGCCGACCGCGGCGGCGGGCACGACCCGGCGCTGCGCGACGAGGTGCGACAGCTGGTGAGGGCCCGCAACGAACGCCGGATGCGCCAGGGCAAGGAGCCGCTCGATGTGGAGGAGGAGGTGGAGCGCCAGCTGCGTGACCTCGGGAGGTGATTTCGGCCCCCACACGGGTATAGGGTGCGCCCAATGGCCGACGAGCGACGATTCGACCTGGAGGACCTCCTGCTCCGTCCGGGCTGCTACTTCAACCCGCAGACGGAGATCATGGTGGTTGTCGACGACTCCCCCACCCTCGACTCCGAGATCTTCGCTCTGGAGCAGTTCGAGGGCGCGGACTGGGTCCTGATCGCGGACGAGGTGCCGGTGGACGACGCCCGCCGCGACGAGCTCTTCGAGACCTTCCAGGCCACATACGGCGACGGCGACGGCCGCCGCATCAGCCAGGCCATAATCGACGGCAACGACGACCACGTCGACGACGACGAGAACCGGGGCCCGCTGCCCGACGACGACCCGGGCGAGATCTAGCTAGCCGGACGGCGCCGGCGCGCCCGTTTCGTCCAGGCTCTCCCGCAGCTCGCGCACCTTCTCGCGATACGCCCGCTCGCTCCCGCCGAGCAGGTACGAGCCCCAGCGCACGCCGTTGTGCACGTGCGGCACCTCGTCGGCGAGCAGGTAGTCGAACACGAGCGCCACGCGCTCCTGGCCAAGCTCCATCAGCTTCTTGCGCCGGTGCGAGTGGCGCCACATCGCGCGCTGCTCACTCGTCCCGTTGAACAGGCACAGGCGCCCGAGTAGGTCATACGCGTAGATCGACTTGAAGTACGAGAAGCCCACCGGGTAGTCGCCCCACCGGCAGCCGAGCTGGTCCTTCATCAGCAGGTCGTGGAGCTTCGCGTGGCGCACCTCGTCCCAGTTCTGGCGCGCCATGTCCACGTGGAAGTCCCACGGCATCTCGGGGTGCTCGTGCGAGTTGCGCGCTATCAGCTCGGCCGCGCTCAGCTCGGCGTCCATCAGGCCGTGGAAGAAGTGGCGCTGCTCCTCCGGCTCGATCGGCACGTGGTTCTCCGCGCCGTTCACGTAGAGGTCGCGCGACAGGTACGGGTCGCCGTTCTCTGTGACCTCCACGAAGTCGTCGCGCGCGGGCTCGTCCAGCGGAGGCAGGATGCGCAACTCGCGCGGCTGCTCGCGCAGGCGCACCGGCAGCGCGCCGATGTCGGCGTCGAAGCTGCCGTGTCCGTCGGTATGCCGCTCCTGGCGCTCCACGATCTGGGTGAGCAGCCGCAGTGAGGGCTCGTCCGCCACCGGGTCGAGGTTGTCCAGGTGGATGCGCATCGCCCGCACGAGCGCGGGCTTCGCCTCGGTGTACGCGACCGTCAGGTACTCCTGCGCGCTCGAGGCGCCCGCCATCCGGTCGAGCAGCTGCTCGAGCTCCGGCGACGGCGAGCCCGGATACTCGCTCGGGTGACGCAGCTCGTACAGCCGGCGCTTGATCTTGGTGAGCGCGCGGGCGTCGTCGTGCACGTGGTCGCCGAGCGCGTACTTGCGCTCGAAGCTCGGCTCGAGCGGCATCCACCCGTTCGTGAAGTGCACGAGCTCGCGCAGCACGTGGAAGTAGTTGGAGAAGCGACTGGCGTTGTCGTCAACGTCGTAGCCCAGCGGTCTCTTCATCCGCGCCCTCCTCTGCAAGTAGCCGTTCGCGGTGCCGGCCCATGACGCTCGGCAACAGGCCGCCGCCGGCGGAGACGTTGATCACGGCCTTGTCGGATATCCGGGTGATCATCCCGGCGTAGCGCCCGCCCAGCCCGAACGGGTTGATGTTGAAGCGCTTGAGGCGCATCTGCACGTGGCCGTCCTCGACCGCGGGGAACATCTCCTCCGGGACCGGAACGTACTCCTGCACCACGTAATCGCACTGCGGGCTGTGCTCCTCGATCAGCCGGTCCCAATCGGCCTGGGGCGTCTCCATGCCGAGCGACACGCCGTGCCCGCCGTAGTCCGACGCCGGCTTCAGCACCAGCCGCTCGCGGTTGTCGGAGACGAACGCCAGCAGGTCGACCACCCAGTCGCCGTATGCCGCGCGGCCCTCGCGCAGCACGCGCGTCCAGGGGATCGTCTCGTCGATCGCGCGCCGCTCGTCGGGCTCCACCAGATGGGCGAAGCGCTCGTCGGCCAGCAGCGCGAAGAGCTTCTTGTTGTTGGCCACGCGGGCACGGAACGGGTTCACCACGGCGGCGCGGCGGTCGCGCGCGGCGGCGATCAGATCGCCCTCGGGCAGATCCTCGAGCAGCGCGCGGCGATAGACGAGATGCACCGGCTCGCCCTGCACGCGCAGCAGGGAGCCGTCGTAGTTCACCTCGTCGAGCGTCGCGTGGAGCGCCTCCACGCCCGCCTCCTTCGCCGCGCCCGTGATGATCCGGAACTCGGGGACCGACGGGCTCCCCTCCACGTCGATGAGCGCGAGCCGCGGCGTCTCGGGCAGGTCCGAGCGCTCGCCGCGCAGCTCCCGGTACGCGTCCAGCAGCGTCTCCACGAGCACGGGCAGCATCGGCGTGTAGGCGGTCTCGAACTCCGCGCTCACCCGCGGCAGGTCGATCGCGCGGCGCAGGCCCTCGTAGAGCACGTCCGTGTAGCCGATCCCGGCCGGCGAGTCGGCGTTGAACTCGAGGAACTTCACGTCGTAGCCCTGGAGGAATGCGTCCAGCCTGCAGATCTTCAGCGGCCGCGAGAAGCCGGGGTCGAGCCTGATGAGGGCGTCCTCGGCCGCCGGCACCGCGAGCTCATCGCGCAGGCGCTCGTCCTCGGCATAGGCATCGCAGAAGCGGTCGAGCACCGAGGACAGGCAGGCCACCGAGCGCCGCACCCGGCGCAGCTGGCCGGGCGACACGAAGTGCGGCATCAGCACGAACGGGATCGTGGAGCCCGCGAAGACCACGTCGTGTTCCTTCAGCCAGCCGTCGATCTCCTCCTCGATGCCCGCGCAGCGATCCCCGAGCTTCGAGAGCTCGACAAGATGCTGCAGCTTCAGGTTGTTGACGTGGTCGATCAACCTCGCTTCGACTGTACCCCTTAAGGTTGCCGCGCCATGCGCCCTGTCCATTACCTCGGGGTCTTCATCCCCGTCGCGATCGCCGTCGAGCTGGCGCACGCCAACCCAATTCTGGTCTTCAGCGCGGCCGCGCTCGGGGTGATCCCGTGCGCCGCCGTGATGGGCGAGGCCACCGAGGCGATCGCCGCCAAGACCGGTCCCGGCATCGGCGGCCTCCTGAACGTGACCTTCGGAAACGCTCCCGAGCTGATCATCGCCTTCTTCGCGCTGATCGAGGGGCTCCAGGAGGTCGTGAAGGCGTCGATCGTCGGCTCGATCATCGGCAACGTGCTGCTGGTGATGGGCGCCGCGTTCCTGGTGGGCGGCTGGTCGCGCGACAAGCAGACGTTCAGCCAGACCGCCGCACACGCGCAATCGGCGATGCTGACGCTCGCGCTGGCCGCGCTCGTCTTCCCCGCGCTCTTCCAGCTCATCCACGGCGGCAGCCTCCCGGGCGTGGGTGCCGAGCATGTGGACTTCGGCTCCGACCTCGAGAAGCTCTCCTTCGGGGTGGCGATCGTCCTGCTGGTGAGCTATGTCGCCGGCCTGTGGTTCTCCCTGCGGACACACCGCGCGGTCTTCAATCCCTTCGGCGACCAGCCCGAGGAGGACGTGCACCACTGGCCGGTGCGGCGCGCGGCGATCTACCTCGCGCTCGCGGCCGTGGCCGTCGGAGTGATGAGCGAGATCCTGGTGGGCTCGATCAGCGAGGCCTCAGACGACGTCGGCCTGTCTCAGTTCTTCGTCGGCGTGTTCGTGGTGGCGATCGTGGGCAACGCGGCCGAGCACTGGGTGGCGGTTCTGGTGGCGGCCAAGGACAAGATGGATCTGGCCGTGAACATCGCGATCGGCTCCAGCGCCCAGATCGCGCTGTTCGTGGCGCCGATCCTGGTGCTGCTCTCATTCGTGGTCGGCCCGGACCCGATGGCGCTCGTCTTCAACGGCTACGAGCTGGGCGCGCTGCTGTTCGCGGTGCTGATCGCCAACCTGGTCACGCAGGACGGCGAATCGAACTGGTTCGAGGGCGTGCAGCTGCTGGCGCTGTACGCGGTGCTCGGGCTGGTCTTCTACTTCGCCTGAGCGGACAGGCGGCGGAGCGCGCCGGCTGCCGCACGCGCCATCCGCAGCAGGACCGGGCGGTTCACGTTCTCGAGCGTGTCGCAGGCGAGGTGGTAGCAGGGGTCGCGTGGACGTCCGCCCGGGCCGCGCTCGGTGGAGCCCGTGTAGAGGCCGTTCACCGGCACGCCCACCGCCGCGAACGGGGCGTGGTCCGAGGAGCCGCCCGCCGCGATCTCCCCCAGCGAGCCTCCGGCCGCGCGGCTCAGCACCCGGCCGAGTCGCTCGTCGCCGTCCGCGTAGAGCTCCGGCACGGCGTTCGGCGATCCGACCATGTCGAGGTTCACGTACGCGCGGATCCGCCTGCGCTCCTCGCGGGCCAGCGAGCGGACGTAGTGGCGCGAGCCGAGCAGCCCGAGCTCCTCCGCGCCCCAGAAGGCAAGCCGGACGCGGGCGCCGGGCGGGTCGGGGCCGATCGCCTCGGCGGTCTCGATCAGCGTCGCGGCGCCGCTTCCGTTGTCGTTGATGCCCGGCCCGCCCGGCACGGAGTCGAGGTGGCCGCCGGCCATCACCACGCGCCGCTCGTCGCCGCCGGGCGTCTCGGCGATCACGTTGTGCGTGAGCCGGCGCTCGGAGACGGCATCCACGTCCACGCTCACCTCGGCGCCGTCCCGGACCAGCTCGCTCGACACGAGCACCACGGGGATGTGCACGCCCGGCGCCGCGAGAGTTCCGCTCGGCACTCCGCGGCGGGTCGACGAGTCGTCGATCACCACGAGTGCGCGCGCGCCCGCGGCCTGGGCAGTGAACGCCTTCGCGCGAAAGAAGCACTGGCCGCGGCTCACGAGCGGCACATCGCTGGCGCCGAGCCCCACGTACTCCTCGCTCGCGCAGCCGGCCAGGAGCCGCCGCAGGTGCCCGCTCGCCCGACCCGCACCGGAGTAGCTCAGCACCTGGAAGTCGCGCGCGCGGCGCAGCTTCCGGCCGCCGGTGCTGAGCGAGGCGCTCCTCAGCTCGAAGTACGGAAACCGGACCGGCTGGAGCTGCACGCGCCAGTGCGCCTCGCGCAGACGGTCGGCCACGTACTCGGCGGAGGCGTCGTAGCCGGGCGTCCCCGCCGCGCGTATGCCTCCGTGCTGGTCGGCGATCTCCTGCAGCGCGCTCAGGTGCTGCTCGAGCTCCGACCGCGTGATCTCGGGCGGCGGCCCCGGCTCCGGATCGCTCTCGCCCCCGGAATCGCAGGCCACCAGCAGGGCTGCGACGAGGAGGAGCGGGAGCAGGCGCACCCGCCGTGTTCTATCCGCCCGCGGCCGCCGCCGCGAATCCGGACGGCGGCCGGTGCAGCTCGCTCGCGCTCACGATGCGGTCCACCAGCCCGTAGTCCACGGCCTCCTGGGCGCCGAAGAAGCGGTCGCGCTCCATGTCCTCGTGCACCTCGTCGGCCGTCCTGTTGGTGTGCCGCGCGTAGATCTCCTCGAGCAGGCGACGCAGCTCGAGCACCTCGCGTGCGTGTATCTCGATGTCCGAGGACTGGCCCTGGAAGCCGGACGACGGCTGGTGGATCAGGATGCGCGAGTTCGGCAGCGTGAGGCGCTTGCCGGCAGTGCCGCCCGCGAGGATCAGCGACCCTGCGGACATCGCCATCCCGTAACAGATCGTCTGCACATCGGGACGGATGTACTGGATCGTGTCGTAGATCGCGAGGCCCGCATGCAGCGAGCCGCCCGGAGAGTTCACGTAGACCGACACGTCCTTGTCCGGATCCTCGGACTCCAGGTGCACGAGCTGGGCCACGACCAGGTTGGCGATCTCGTCGTCGATCGGGCGCCCGATGAAGACGATCCGCTCGTTGAGAAGGCGCGAGTAGATGTCGAAAGAGCGCTCGCCGCGCGCGGTCTGCTCGACAACCATCGGTACCAGGGAGGTGTGGACGCGTCCGATCTGCATGTCGATCTCCTCTCACACGAGCGCGCCGCCGGCGCGGCACGCTAAGCTGCAACTGTCTGGTTGCACACGATAGCAACCGTTCGGTTGCATATGGAGGTCGGCATGGAACACGCGGTTGAGCGGGAGCTCGACGGTGCCGGACGAGGCCGAGGAGGTCTGGCGCTCGCTGGCTGAGCCGGAGTGGCTGGGCGAGGACGCGGCGATCGAGCTCCGCGAGGCGGGCGACGTCCACGCCGGCGATCGCGACGGCTTCGTCGAGGAGGCGGACGCCCCGCGGCGGCTCGTGTTCTGGTGGAGCGCACCGGGCGAGGAGGCCACGCGCGTGGAGATCGACCTCGACGAGTGCGACGACGGCACGCGCGTGCGCGTGACCGAGTCGCGCCCGCTCGCGATCCTCGACGGCCGCGACCTCGCGATCGAGTTCGGCGGCACGAGCGGCGGAGCTGCCGGGCCGGTGGCGCTGGCCGGCTCGCCGCGTTGATGGCCGACACCGCCGACGCGGTCTTCGCGGCGCTGGCCGACGGCACGCGCCGCAGCCTCTACTCCCTGCTGGGGCAGCACGGAGAGGCCACGGCGACCGATCTCGCTCGCGAGCTGCCCGTGAGCAGGCAGGCCGTGCAGAAGCACCTCGGCACGCTGGCGGGCGCGGGGCTGGTGGCCACCAGGCGATCGGGCCGTGAGGTGCTCTACCGCCCCACCCCCGCGCCGATGTCGGAGGCGCTCGAGTGGATGGCGGAGGTGGGCGCGCAGTGGGACGACCGGCTCGCTGCGCTCGACAAGCAGCTGGCCCGCGGACGTAGCATTTCAGCATGACCTCGCTCGCCGTCGGATTCGGACTCGGCCTGTTCGTGGGCGCGCAGCCCGGGCCGGTGTCGCTGCTGTGCATCCGCAGTGTGCTGCGCGGCGCTCTCGCGAGCGGCATCGCCATCGGCGCCGGCGCCGCCATGATCGACCTGCTCTACGCGGGCCTCGGCCTGGCCGGCGCGGCGAGCCTGCTCGAGGCCGATGCCCTGCGGCTCGCCTTCGGCGCTGATCGGCGCGCTCGTGCTCGGCCTGATCGGCGCGCGCACCCTGTGGGCGGCGTTCCGCGTGCGCCTCGGCGGTGAGTCCGAGGAGGAGGTGGCCTCGCCGCGACGCGCCTTCGCTACCGCCGTGGCCGCCACCGCATCGAACCCGCTCACGATCGCCACCTGGGCGGCGATCTTCAGCGCCGCCTCCGTGGCCGCTGTTGGCGACGCCGCCACCAGCGCAAGCGGAGCCGCGCTCATGCTCGGCGGGGTCGCGCTCGGCACGCTCACTGCATTCACGGCCCTCTCGCTGCTGGTGACCAGCGTGCGCCGGCGCTTCGGCCCGCGCCTGCTCACCACCGTCGACGTCGTGGCGGCGCTCGGGCCTGCTCGGCTTCGCCGGCCTGCTCGGCTGGCGCGCCGTTCACGAGTCCTAGCGCTGCATCGACGTCGCGCGCTCGGAGCGCTTCCGCTCGGCGTCGGGGTCGCGGCGGTCCGCGCGGATCGAGAGCAGGATCCCGATCGTGAACGCCACCGCGATCACCGCGAGGCTCGCCAGCGGCCCCACCTTCACCAGGTCCTCGATAAGCAGCTTCACGCCCACGAGCCCGAGCACGATCGCGATCGTCTCGTCGAGATAGCGGAAGCGAGCGATCAGGCTCTCCACGAGCACGAACAGCGCACGCAGGCCGAGTAGGGCGAACACGTTGCCCATCCAGATCAGCTCGGCGTCGCGGGTGATGGCGAAGGCGGCCGGGATCGAGTCGATCGCGAACGCGATGTCAGCGAACACGATCGCGGCCAGGCAGAGGAAGATCGGCGTCGCGTAGCGGCGGCCGTCCTGCTTGACGAACCAACGGCTGTCATGGAACTCGCCGGTGACCGGGTAGACCTTCCGCACCGCGCGGACCATGAGGTTGCGGTCGGGGTCCACGTTCTCGGCCACCCCGCGCCAGATCCGGTAGGCCAGCACGATCAGTGCCGCCCCCAGCAGGTAGATCAGGAAGTGGAACTGCTCGAGCAGCTCGGTGCCGGCGAGGATGAACACGGCCCGCAGCGCGAGCGCGGCGACGATCCCGAAGAACAGCAGCCGCGGCCGATATTCGTACGGCACGCCGAAGTAGGCGAACAGGATCAGAAAGACGAACAGGTTGTCGAGCGACAGTGAGCGCTCGATCAGGTAGACGGTGGTGTAGGTGACCGCGTCTTCTGCGCCGCCGAACAGCAGGACCGGGATGGCTGCGAGCAGGCTGAGCACCAGCCAGCCGACCGACCACCAAATCGCCTCCTTGAAGCTCGGCTCGCGTCCGCGCGCGAAAAAGTGCAGGTCGAGCCAGAGGAAGAAGATCAGGGCGACGACCAGCGCCCCCCACCCAGTTAGGGATCCGGCATCCACGACGGGCACCTTAGAGTGAGGGCATGCTCTCCCACGTCGCAGTCGGCACCTGGAGCGGCGGGCGCTTCATGCGCTTCGGCGAGCCGCTCTCCGACGAGCGGCTCGAGGCGCTGCTGCGCCCCGGCGGCGGAATAAGCACGCTGATCACCGCCGACGCCTACGGCGCGGGCGAGGCCGATACGCTGCTCGGCCGCGCGCTGGCGGGCGTGCCGCGCTCGGACTACGCACTGGTCGGCGCCGTGGGCCACGACTTCTACGAGGGCGAGCGCGACGGAGCCAAGGGCTTCCCGCGCTTCACGGACCCGCGCCTGCGCGGCCCGGAGGGCTATCGCGACTACTTGCGCATGGCGGTCGAGCGCAGCCTGGAGCGCTGCGGCGTCGACTCCTTCGACCTCCTGCTGCTCCACAACCCTGACCGGCGCGGCTTCGAGTCCCAAGAGGTGTGGGACGCGCTGCGCGAGCTGCGCGACGAGGGCCTCGCGCTGGAGCTCGGCCTCGCCCCCGGCCCCGCCAACGGCTTCACGCTCGACGTGATCGGCTGCTTCGAGCGCTACGGGGAGCTGATCGACTGGTCGATGCTGATCCTCAACCCGTTCGAGCCCTGGCCGGGAGAGCTGGCGCTCGGGGCCGCCGCGGAGAATGGCGTGAAGGTGCTCACGCGCGTGGTCGACTACGGCGGCCTCTTCCACGACGACGTGCTTCCGGGGCACGGCTTCGAGCCGCACGACCACCGCTGCTTCCGTCCCGAGGGCTGGGTCGAGGCCGGGCGCGAGCGGCTCGAGCGCGTCCGCCCGATCGCCGAGCGCCACGGCCTTACGCCGCTCCAGCTGGCCTGCGTGTGGAACCTCTCCCACGATGTTGTTCGGTCGGTCGCGCCGACCCTGATCCAAGAGGCGGGCGCGGACGCCAAGCCGATCGAGCGCAAGCGCGATGAGCTCGCGGCGGTGCCCGCCGAGCCGGTCCTGAGCGACGAGGAGGTCGCCGAGATCCGCGCCGTCGGGGACAACCGCGGCTCGATGCTCCTCAAGGGCGCAACGCCCGACCACGAGGGCGATGAGCGCCCCGACCGCTGGGAGCTCGGGCCGGAGCACGCCGAGCTGGCGGCGCGTTGGGGAATCGACCCCGAGCGCGACCTGCGCAGGAACGTCGCGGCCGTCTAGCGGTGAAAGACCTCGCTGCGCACCGGGCAGCGCCCGGTGCTTGCGCAACTACGGCCGCTGGAGCAGCTCGGCGCAGCGCTGGAGGGCCTCGGTGTCCTCCGGGCGCGCCTTGTCGAGGCAGTCCGCGTACTCCTTGAAGTCCTGGGCCTCGGGGGTTGTACCGTCGCCGCTCTGCGGCTCCGCGGGCAGGCTCCCACCGTCGCCGCCACCCACGACCCCGCCCAGGCCGCCCGTTGCACCGAGCGATTCGGTCAACGCCGACAGCGGCCGCGGGTTCGCGGGCGCCTCGATCACCTGGTCGCCGTTCACCTTCGCGAACTCGAGCTCGAACTCGATCGAGCCGGACTGGATGCCGCCGAGCGACTGGCGGCTCTCCTCGGGGACGTCGAACTCGACCTTGCCGGCCACGCGACGGATGATGTCGTCTTCCTTGCCGACGTAGACGTGGAAGGTCGGGTCGCGCACGACCTCGCCGATCTTCTGGATGTCTGCCTCGCTGAGCGGCTTCGGCGGGGGCTGCCCGGTTGCGCCGCCGAGCGCCGCGCCGGACTTGCGCACGAACGCGTTCAGGTTGCGCATCACCGCCTCGACATCGAGCTTGCCGGACACGTGGGTGGTCTTGACCCCGGCGATGTCCTCGTCGCCCTCGTCCTTGGCCTCCCCGAGCCAGCTGCGCGGATCGAGCCCGAGCGCGCGCAGCGACCCGCGCTTGTTCTTGTTCTCCGCGAGCGCGCGGTTCGCCTTGGCCACCTCGGACTTCGGCTGCTCGTAGTAGATGTCCTGGAACTTCACGAAGGCGCGGTCGCCGGTGGAGAGAAAGCCTGTCGTGACGGTCTGGCCGCCGCCGTCGGTGCCGATCTTGAGGTCGATGTCGACGGACGGGAGCCTGCCCTCGTTGGTCCTGAACGGGCCGGAGGCGGTGATTCTCACGGGCTTGTCGAGCCCCGGGCTACCCTTCAGCTGGATCGACGCATCGAGCTTCAGGTCCGCGCTCTTGATCGACGAGCTGAACGCCCTGTCGAGCACGTCCTGGACGTTCTCCGTGTCATCGCCGCCACCGCAGGAAGCAAGCGCCAGGGTGGCGAAGAGCAGGCAGGCAAGCAGTCGACGCACCGAGCGCAGACTAGCTGGGCAACCGCAACTCGATGCAGTTTCGGACGTTGGGTAACCAGATGGGGTACGTGAAGCGAATCGCAGGGATCGCCGCCGTCGCGGCGGTCGCAACAGCCGCGCCGGCCGCAGGCCGGGCAGGTGATCGTCGTGGACGGAAACCACGCCCAGCGCGTGGAGGATCCGGCCGTGCCGACCCGCGCCGAGGCCGCGCTCGGGATGCCGCGCGGGCGCGCCCGTGGCGGGCGCCGCGCGCGCACGGGCCTCCGCGAAGCGCAGCCGCGCGGCCAGCCGGCGCGGGCGCAACGCCGTCTACGCGGCACTCCGAAAGGAGCTTCGGCGCAAGCACATCGCGAGAGCGGACTACCGCCGCTGGCGCGCCACCTACGTGCGCTCGGTGCGCGCGCTCCGCCGCCTCCGCGGGGCGCGGGCCACACAGCTGCGCTACGTGCTCACCTCCGTGGAGTCGCTGGCGCTGCGGCGCCGGCTGGGCGCGAGCCGCATGCCGGTGGCGTTCCTCCAGCTCGAGCGCAACCGCGAGTACTGGCCCAGGCTCCCCTACCCCGCGCCCGGCGACCAGGTGAGCTTCCGCGGCAGCGAGATCCTGTTCCAGTTCTTCGCCGGCGAGGGCCTCCAGCTGCACCCGCTCTCCACCTTCAAGAAGGCGAATCACCTGCACGGCTTCTGCGAGCGCGGCGAGCCCAGCTGCGACGAGCAGGCGCTGCGCCGCATCCTCGACGAGATGACAGCGCTCGCTGTGGAGCGCGGCCGCGGCTTCATCGCCTGGGAGTACCTGTTCTATTTCGGCGGCGGCACGCCGCCCTGGATGAGCGGCATGGCCCAGGCCACCGGTATCCAGGCGCTGGGCCGAGCGGCGAAGCTGCTGAACGAGCCCAAGTACCTCGAGACCGCCCGGCAGGCGCTCGGCGCCTTCGAGACCGCGCCGCCCACCGGCGTCCGCACGACCGGCCCGCGCGGCGGGGTGCACTACCTCCAGTACTCGTTCGCGCCGCGCCTGTACATCTTCAACGCGTTCCTCCAGTCGCTGATCGGCCTGCACGACTTCGGACAGCTCGCGGACGACGACCGGGCGCGCACGCTCTTCCGCGACGCCGAGCCGGAGGCCCGCGCGGAGGTGCCGTTCTCAGACGTGGGCGACTGGTCGCTCTACAACTACGCAGGCCACGAGTCGAGCAGCGACTACCACGAGCTGCTGCGCGAGTTCCTCCAGAGCATGTGCACGCGCCGGCTCGGGGCGCTGTACTGCGACTACGCGAGCCGCTACCGCGGCTACCAGGTGGACCCGCCGGAGCTCACCTGGGAGGGCCCGGCCACCGCCACCGAGGACGAGCCGGCCGCGATCCGCTTCAACGTGTCGAAGCTGTCGGCGATCGAGGTGAAGGTCACGAACCCGCATGGGACGGTCACCTTCAGCCGCCTGGCGACGTTCCGGCGCGGCGAGGGCTCGTTCACCTGGACCCCGCGCGGGCCGGGCGTGTTCACCGTGAGCGTGGCGGCGAAGGAGCTGCGCACGGGGCTCGGGAAGAAGGACCGCGACGGCGGCGAGATCCAGGTGGAGAACCGCCCGGGCTGAGTAACTAGAGTCCCGCGCCTGATGGCGCCCCGCACCATCCTCTACACAGGGAAGGGCGGAGTAGGAAAGACGAGCGTCGCCGCCGCGACCGCGTGCCGTTGCGCCGCCGCCGGCCTGCGCACCGTGATCCTCTCCACGGACCCTGCCCACAGCCTTTCCGACTCGCTCGAGGCCCCGCTGGGGGCCGAGCCGACCCAGGTCGGCGCCAACCTGTTCGGCCAGGAGGTGCAGGCCCAGGAGGAGATGGAGCGCCATTGGGAGGGCGTCCAGAGCTGGCTCGGGGACCTGCTCGCCGAGCGCGGCATCGACCGCATCTCGGCGGAGGAGCTGACCGTGCCGCCCGGCATGGACGAGCTCTTCTCGCTGCTCTGGATCAAGCGTCACCACGAGGAGGGCGAGTTCGACTGCGTGGTCGTGGACTGCGCGCCCACCGGCGAGACGCTGCGCCTCCTGTCCTTCCCGGACGTGGTCACGCTGGTGGCTCGAGCGCATCCTGCCCTCCCAGCGCAAGCTGGCCCCGTTCGCGCGCACGCTGTTCGACATGCCGCTGCCGGGCGAGGCCGTGTTCGACGACGTGGAGCGCCTGGCGCGCAACCTGGTGGCGATGAACGGCATCCTGCGCGACCGCTCGCGCACGACCATCCGGCTCGTGACCAGCCCCGATCGCATGGTGGTGAAGGAGTCGATGCGCACCTTCACCTACCTGAACCTCTACGGCTACCTAACCGACGCGGTGGTGGTGAACCGGCTGCTGCCGCGCGAGGGCTACTTCGCCGCCTGGCGCGAGGCGCAGGACGAGCAGCTGGCGCTGGTGCGCTCGGCATTCGCGCCGGTTCCGGTGCTCACCGCGGACTACTTCGAACGCGAGGTGGTGGGCCCCGAGATGCTCGACCGGCTGGCGGACGCCGTGTACGGCGAGCAGGACCCCGCTGCGATTCTCTACGACCGGCTCTCCCAGGAGCTAGTGACCAACAACGGCAGCGCGACCCTGCGCGTGGCCGTGCCGTTCGCAGAGCGAGGAGACCTGAGCCTGAAGAAGATCGGACTCGAGGTGATCGTGCGCGTGGGCGGCCAGAAGCGGACGATCATGCTCCCGCCGGCGCTCTCCGCGTACGCGGCGGCCGGCGCGCGTTTCGAGAACGGCGCGCTCGAGATCCAGTTCGAGAAGGACGGCGATGGAGGCTGAGGAGCCCCGCCCGGGCGGCGAGCCGCGCGGCGGCGGCGAGCAGCGCCCGCCGGACCCGGCCGCGCTGTTCGTGATGCTCGACGGAATGCGCCGGATGGCGCCGCGCGAGCTGGAGGGTCAGCTCACCAACCTGATCCGCGAGTTCCTGCTCACGCTGCGCTCGCTGATCGACTGGTACCTGGAGCGCCTCGACCGCGAGCCGCGCGAGCCGCAGGTCGAAGACATCCCGATCGAGTAGGTCCGCAGCGTCGCTTTAGCCCTCGGGCAGCAACGCCCGCACGTGCAGCACGGCCTTGGCGTGAAGCTGGGAGACGCGCGATTCCGAGACGCCGAGGACCTCGCCGATCTCAGCGAGGCGCAGGTCCTGGTGATAGCGCAACCCGAGGACAAGCTGCTCGCGTTCGGGCAGGTGGTCGATGGCGTCGGCGATGCGCTCGCGCAGATCTGTGGCGGCGGCGCTCGCCGCTGGGTCGACGGCATCCGGATCGGGCAGCGTCTGGACCAGCGTGGTCTCGAGGCCGTCGGTCCGCATGGTGTCCCACGGCTGATCGAGGGCGATGATGCGGGCGTCGGCCACCCGCTGCAGCGCGGCGTCAAGCTGCGCGGGGTCCATCGACAGCTTGGCGGCCAGCTCGGCGTCGGTCGGCGTCCGATGCAGGCGGGCCGACAGCTCGACGGTGGCCTTCTCGATCTCGCGCGCCTCGCCGCGGACCCTCCGAGGCGCCCAGTCCAGCGAACGCAACTCGTCGACGATCGCGCCCCGGATCCGCACGCCGGCGTAGGACTCGAACGTGCTCCCGCGGGCAGGGTCGAAGCGCTCAACGGCGTCGATGAGCCCACCGACACCGTAGGAGACGAGATCGGCCAGCTCGACATGCGCCGGCGCGCGCGCGGCCATGCGGCCGGCCACGTACTTGACGATCGGCGAGTACGCCAGGACCAGCTGGTTCCGGTCCTCTTGGTCGCCGGTCCTCTCGTAACGGCGCCACACCTCGGCCAGGACGATCGACTTAGGCCTCTCGACCATCGAGACCATCATGCCTCAGACAGCCTGCTGCGGTTGGACATGAACGTCCTCCCTACATGGGTGAGCAGACGGGGTGCATGAGTCGAGCAGGCCTGCTCTGGTGTTCGACCTGCATCGGCATACGGTCGAAACCCCTTGAGCCGACACGGTCAGGAGGCACTACTTCGAGCGCATGTGCGCCAAGTCCGGCGTATCAGATCGCCGGAGCGGGCACGAAGTGCGTTGTTTGCCCCATGCCTAAGATCCGACGTTCGCCCTATGGCAACCAGACGGTCCCTCACTGACACTGCTTAAGAGAGCAATAAATGAGACACTGACCTGACTGAGCAATGGACCCGCGTCGACCGGATAGCGGGCAAGGCTTGTTCTGGCCCGAAGACTGTGAGGACGGCTAGCTGTTGGTTTCGCAAACGGGGCACACGGACCGAGGTCCGACACCGTTCGTGGCGTCGATCCTGGACCCGTCCCGCCAAGGGCCGGCCGAGTCGGCGCTCGAGGCGTTGCTCAAATGCAGTGAGGAGGTGGCGCAGACCGGCAGCTGGGATTGGCACCTCGACACGGGCCGGCTGCTGTGGTCGGACAACCTCTACCGCATCTTCGGCCTCGAACCGGGAGGGATCACGCCCACCCCGGATTACATGCTCGAGCAGGTGCATCCCCATGACCGGGAGCGTGTCGAGCGAGAGGTCGAGCCCAAGCGAGCCGGCCGGATTCGGCCGCTCGAATATCGGATCGTGCGCCCCGGCGGGGTGGTGCGTCATATTCGAGCCAGCCAGGCCGTCATCGAGGAAGCCGACGGGCGGCCGCGGCGAATCGTCGGCTCCGTCCAGGACATCACCGACCGACACCGCGCGGAGCGCACGATCTCGGCCCATCTCGCCGTCGCGGAGGCGCTCGCCGACTGGCCCACGTTCGAGCACGGGGCCACGGGCCTGCTGCGCAACCTCGCTGTGGCGTTGGACTGCGTGGCCGGGGTGCTGTGGCTTCCCGAGAGCGATGTCCTGGTGGCTCACATCATCTGGCATTCAGGCTCGACTGACGTCTCCGAGCTCGAGTCCCTGATCCGTCAGCTTCGGCTTCCCCGGGGGGTCGGCTTGGCGGGGCGCGTGTGGGAGACCGGCGAGCCGAGGAACGTCCTGAGCCTCCACGACGATCCCCGTTCCCCGCGGAGGCAGTGGCCGGCCTGCGCGGCGCGGTTGCCCTGCCGGCCATTCACGCCAGGAAGTGCTGGCCGTGCTCGAGTTCTGCTGCGAGCCGGTGAGCGTGGACGTGACCGATCGGCTCCTGCGCTCGCTGACCGGCATCGGCTACGAGCTCGGGGAGTTCCTGGCGCACCGCCGCGGCGAGCTCAAGCCGCCTGCCCTGACCCCGCGCGAGCTCGAGGTCCTGCAGCTCGCCGCCCAGGGACGCGCCGGGCGCGAGATCGCCGAGGGCTCGTCCTGAGCCCGGCCACGGTCAGGACCCACTTCGGGCGCATCTATGAGAAGTACGGCGTCTCCGATCGCGCCGCCGCCGTCGCCAAGGCGCTCCGCGACGGGCTGATCAAGTAGTCCCCCAACGCAGGCGCTGGGCGTACGTCGGTCGTACGTCGTTTGCCCCACGGGGGTCGCCCATCGTTGCCCCACGTTCGACCACGTCCTGCCTGCCCCACGTCGAAGAGCCGTCGTTTGCCCTCTCTCGGAAAGCCTGGTCATCACTTCGATATCACACGGCCATGGGAACGGAGTCCGAGGCCGCGGAACGCCTGCACGCGGCGTTCGAAACGCCTGCGGCAACCCGATGCTGCTGGTCGACGACGAGCGGCGCTGCGTGACCGCGAATGCCGCCGCCTGTGGCTTTCTGGGAATCGAGCCCGAAGAGGTTCCGTGGCGCCGGATCGACGACTTCACGCCCGCGGAAGACCGAAACAGGCTCGACGAGCAGTGGGAGGCGTTTCTGGCAAGCGGCGCGATAGAGGGCTGGTACCACCTGCCCCTTCCGACCGGCAGGGTCTTGCCGATCGAATTCAGCGCGACCGCCAACGTGCTGCCAGGACGCCACCTGTCGGTCGTCATGCCCTGGCCCGGTCGCGACCGCGCCGACCGCGGCCAGCAGCGAGGTGCGAGTCGAGCGCGGTCGGATGGTGATGGTGCGCCGCGAAGCCGGCGTGGACGCGCATCGTCGCTCCCGACGCGAACCAGCTGCCGCTCACAGAGCGCGAGCGCGAGGTGCTGAGTCTCGTGGCCGGGGGGCTCACGGGCGGCGACATCGCCCTGAGCTGATCCTGTCACCCGAAACGATCAAGTCGCACGTTCAGAACGCGATGGCGAAGCTCGGGGCCCACACGCGCGCGCACGCCGTTGCGATCGCCCTCAGGACAGGGCAGATCGACACCCTCACGGCGAGACGGGAACAGGTTGAAGCGGGGGCTTCTTTCGCTCGAACTCGCCGATTCGGGCTACCCCCGGCGGGGGACGCGTAGTGATTCCCATGTCTGGGGGATGGCGCGCTCGGCCGAGGGCCCGCACAGTGGTCGGGAGGCGGAGGCCGCAAGGTCCCGGGCCTGCGCCTGTGATGACACCTTTCTCCCCTATCGAGATCCCAGCCTGCGACGGCGGAACGGAGGTCGCGTGAACCGCGATGCATCAGCCGGCTCGACCAACGGAGCGGCCGGCCACGCAGAGACGGAGGGCGACCGCCAGTCCGCCCGCGACGCGGACCAGACCGCTCTGGATACGGACCAGACTCTCTCTGACGCAGACCATTGCGCGTCCGATACCGACCAGGCCCTCGGCGACTCCGATTTGATCGCCTCCGACCGCGACCAGGCGGTCTCCGACGCCGATCAGCTCGCCTCCAACCGCGACCAGCTGGCAGCCGACCGCGACCTCGCGGGAGGCGCCCCGGACGCCGGCACGCGTGCACGCCTATGACGTCTCGCAGGCCGAGCGGGAGGACAGGCACCGCCAAACGGGCCGCGACCGCTGTGCTCCGTATCCAGACGGCAGCCGAGCGCCTCGACGCGGCCGACCGCCGCGACGAGGCGAGCCGGCTGCGGGACCTTGCCGCCGCGGCCCGGGACCGCGCGGCCGACGGGCGCGATCGCCTTGCTGCACGGGTCGAGCCCGAGGGACCGGCTGCCGAGGCCCGCGCGCAGGCCGCGGCCGACCGCGCGCGGGCCGCCGCGGACCGCGAGCGCGCGCGGCCGCCGACCGCGAGGACGCGGCCATTGACCGCGAGCACGTCCGGACCGCCCTATCACAGGCCCACCTCGACGAGCTCACGGGAACCTACCGGCGTGGGCTGGGCACCATCGCACTCCAACGGGAGATCAACCGCGCGCGCCACTCCGGTGGCCGGCTCGTGCTCGCGTTCGTCGACGTCGACGGGCTCAAGGAGGTAAACGACCGCGACGGCCACGCAGAGGGCGACGCGCTGCTGATCGACGTGGCCGCCACGATCCGCTCCAAGCTGCGCTCATACGATCCGCTCGTTCGCTTCGGCGGCGACGAGTTCGTGTGCGCCTTCTCCGACTTCGACCTCGACGCCGTCCGCGTTCGCTTCGACGCAGATCCAGGGCGCCCTCGACCAGACCCGGAAGGGCTGCTCGATCAGCGTCGGCTTGGCGGAGCTCCAGAGCGACGACACCCTTGACGACCTCACCGCGCGCGGCGACGCCGCTCTGTACGAGGCAAAACGCCGCAAGCAGGGACACAAGTCCGCCGTCGGGCAGCGCCGCCCCTCCGGCGCAGGGGTCCGCGAGCCGGGTCCCCGCCAGCGGCTGGCGTTTCTGCGCCTCCCCCAGCTGCGCTACTCGCGGCGATGACCGCGGTCCTTGTCCTGGACGACCGTGCCGTCGACCGCGAATACCTGGCGAACGTCCTCGCCGATGCGGGCTACAGGGTGCTGGAGGCGTCGACTGGCGAGGAAGCTCTCGCGCTCGCTCGGGCTGAGTACCCAGCCCTGGTCGATCGCCGACATCGTGTCGACGATGCGCGGCCACGAGTTCGTACGGGAGCTGCGAACTGAGGAGGCCACGAGCAACATCCCCGTGATCTTCATGCGCCGCGGCCGAGCGGCGCAGGACGAGGCCCGCCGTCTCGCCGAGGCGTGCGGCGTTTCGCAGATCCTGGTCAAGCCGTGGGAGCCAGAGCAAGTCATGGGGGTCGTCGCCGAGGAGCTCGACGTCGCGCGCGAGCAGCTTCGCGTCCTCAACGCACAGGCTGCTCCAAAAGGTGGAGGAGCTGAGGACGGCCAATGGAGAACTCGAACGCCTGCACGAGGAGCTTTTCAGCTCCGAGCGGGAAACCGCCGAATCCCTGACCCTGCTCGAGACGCTTCAGTCGAGTGCGCCCATCGGCATTGGTTTCGTGGATCGCGACTACCGCATTCGCCGCATGAACACGAGGCTTGCGGCCGTAACTGGCCTCCCGATCGAGGAACAGCTCGGCCGCACTGTCGGCGAGGTCGTGCCGGAGATGTGGGCGTCAGCTCGAGCCGTTGTACACGGCGGGTGCTTGAAACCGGCGAGGCGCTGGTGAACCGGGAAACGTTCGGCGACAGCTCGATCGGAGTCCCGACAAGACTCACCACTGGCTGACGAGCCTCTATCCGGTACAGCCTCGGCGAAGAGGTAATTGGGATCGGGCTCGTCGTCGTGGATATCACTGACGGCAAGGAGGCGCAGGCCCTCCATCGGCCATCATGGAGAACATGGTCGAGGGCCTGTTCGTAACGGACGGCGACGGCCGTTTGTCGTTCATGAATCCGGCGGCAGCGCGGATGCTTGGGTGGAGCGAAGACGAGCTGCTCGGCAAGCCCGTCCACGCTGCGATCCACGCCGACCGGGCCGATGGCTCGGAATGTCAAGACGATGGATTGCGAACTCTTGAACGCGGGCGCCCGGACGGACACGGTGGCCGTGCTCGAAGACGCCTTCACGCGTGCGGACGGGACCACCCTCCCGGTCGCGTACTCCGTTACACACCTGCCGACCGGATCAATTGCACCCGGCGTCGTGGTGGTGTTCCGCGACGCCACCCAAGAACGGGCGGACCAGATCCAGGGTTCAAGCGGGAGCTGGATGCGCTGAGCTGGGTCGGACGTACCCGCGACGCGCTGGACGAGGGCCGACTGGTCCTCTACTCGCAGCCCATCGTCCCACTCGGCGATGAAGCGCCAAGCGAGGAGCTGCTGGTGCGCATGGTCGACCGGGACGGCGGCATCATCGCGCCTGGGAAGTTCCTCCCCGCGGCCGAGAAGTATGGCGTGATAGCGGAGATCGACCAGTGGGTCGTCGCCCAGGGAATTCGGTTGGCAGCGGGCGGTCGGCGCGTGCAGGTGAACCTGTCCGGCGAGTCGGTCGGGAGCCCGGAGCTGCTGTCCGTGGTCGAGCGTGAGCTGCGCGAGACCCGCGCAGACCCTTCCAACATCGTTTTCGAAATCACCGAGACGGCTCTCACGCGCGACGCCAGTGCCGCAGAGACCTTCACGCATTATCTGGTGAAGCTCGGCTGCGGTCTTGCGCTTGATGACTTCGGGACGGGCTTTGGGAGCTTCACGTACCTGAAGACGCTCCCGGTCGAATACCTGAAGATCGACGTCGAGTTCGTGCGCAACCTGGGAGCGAGCCGCGGTAATCAGCACGTGGTCAAGGCCGTCGTCAACCTGGCTCAGGGCTTCGGTATGCAGACGATCGCCGAGGGCGTGGAGGACGAGTGGACCGTGGGGCTGCTACGCGAATACGGCGTCGACTTCGCACAGGGCTACCACCTGGGCCGGCCGGCTCTCGTCGCGATTCCCCCGCCGGCGACGCAGCCGACGGGCGGTCCCACGAACGGCGCAAGCGCTAGCCCTACCTGAGCTAGCCCTCAGCGCCGCCCTCCGGGAAGCGGGGCAGCCTGCCGCCGGCGTCGCTGAGGATCAGGCTCCAGAGGCGGCGGACCTGTTTCGGGTTACGGTGCGCGACGTTGTGGAACTCGCCGCGGTCGCGCTTGCGGTCGTACAGGCGCAGCTCCTCGCGGCGGTTGCCGGCGATCAGCAGCCAGCGGTCGTCGCCCGCGCTCACGAACGTGTTGTAGGAGGCGGTCCTGTGGCCGCGCTTCCTGCGCGGGGACCTGCCGCTGAGGAGCGGCGAGAGGTCCGCGCCGGTCATGCCGCGCGGCTCGTCGACGCCCAGCATCGACAGCACCGTCGGACCGATGTCGTGCGTGGAGGCGTAGTAGTTCGTCGTTCTGCCCTTCGCCCTCCCGGACGGATGGCGGATCACGAGCGGCACGTGGGTCAGCTCCTGGTGCATCTCCGAGTAGCGCTTGCCCACCCAGCCGTGCTCGCCCAGCAACACGCCGTGGTCGCTCACCAGCACGAGCAGCGTGTTGTCGGCCAGGCCGAGGTTCTCGAGCCGGTCGAGGAAGTGCCCGAGCCACACGTCCACGAGCGTGACCTCGGCGGCGTACAGCTGGCGGATGCGGGTCAGCAGCCGGCGGCCGTGGTCTATGTCGCTCGTGCGCGCGGCGGGCGTCTCGAATGGCTGGATCGGCTCGAGGCCTCCGGCGACGCGCGCGGGGCCGTACATGTCGATCAGCCGGCGCGGCGCGTCCCAGGGCTCGTGGGCGTCGAAGGAGTCGACAACGAGCGCGAACGGCTGCTGGCGGCCGCGGGCCCATTCGACCCAGCCCATCGCCTCGCGGAACACCTTCGCCGCGTTGTAGTCCTTCTCGTCGCGGCCTGGTGGGTTCATCGCGAGATAGTTCGCCATCCGCCGCTCGTGAGTGGTGCCCCGAAGCGCCTTCGGCACGTAGTGGTCGAGCTCGCGCCGCCTCGGCAGGTGGGGCGGCCGCCGCTGCACCGGCACCTGTCCCTGGACCAGCTGCACGCGATCGAACTTAGCCCGGAAGCGCCTGTGGACGGGAAGCAGGAGGTGCGGGTTGTCGGTCACGTAGCCGGTCGTCCAGCCGGCCTGGCGCAGCGTCGCGGTCCACATCTCGCCGTCGCTGCCCACGGGCTCCCAGCCCGGCTGGGGCGGAAGGTCGTCCCAGCGCGGGCGCCAGCCGCGGAACGGGAAGGTGCGCTTCCCGGACATGATCGCCCGGCGCGCCGGGATGGTCGGCATGCCCTCGGGATATGCGTTCAGGAAGCGCAGCCCCTGGCGCCCGACCTTGTCCCAACTCGCGGTGCGAGCGTGGCTGCCGTATATGTGGTCGGCCCGGAGGCTGTCCATCACCACCACGACCACGTTCATGGGCGGGGGCGCCTGCGCGCTCACGCCGCGAGCGCCGAGCACCGCGAGACCGGCGGCGCCCGCTCCCCCGCGCGCAGGAGCTCGCGTCTGGATACTGCGTCTGGCACCCGGGGCTACCGGCCCTTGCTGATATCGATCGAGCGGATCGCGTGCTCTTCCGGCAGCTTCGCGAGCACTTGGCGAACCACGTCGTGGACGTCCCGCTCGTCGTGCCCGAAGTCGTCCAGGAACGACTTGAGCGCGGTGAAGGTGATCTTCAGTTGCGCGGGCGTGAGGTCCAGCCGGTAGGCGATCTCGTCCGGCCCGATCAGGTGAAGCTCGTCTTCGGCCATGAGTGCCGGACAGCGTACAAAGTAGGCTTGCGGCGTGGCGAAGACCTGGGTGCTGACCGGATCACTCGACAACTTCCGCGCCACGCGCGAGCACGGGTTTCGCGTGATCGGCGCGAAGGAGGGCCGGCGCGGGATGGCCGAGCAGATCGCCCCCGGGGACCGGATCGTCTTCTACGTGACGGGCGTGCAGGCGTTCGGCGGAATCGCGCGCGTGACCGGCGAGATGTACGAGGACCGCGAGAAGATCTGGCCGGGCAAGCCGGGCAAGGTCGACCCCTATCCGTGGCGCTTCGAGACCGAGCCCGAGATCGTTCTCGAGGAGGACGAGTTCGTGCCCGCGGCGGAACTCGTCGGCCAGCTGGAGCACATCGCCAAGTGGCCCGCGGAGCACTGGCATCTGGCCTTCCAGGGCCAGCTCCGAGCCGTGTCCGACTCCGACGCGAAGCTGCTCGAGCGCCGCATCCGCGAGGGCGCCCGCGCCGCGGCGTGATCCACGCCCGCCACTACACACTCGAGGAGGCCTCCGAGCTGCTCCCCAGGGTGGTTGCCCTGATCGAGCGCATGCGCGTGGCGCGCGGCCGGCTGGGCGACCGCGAAGCGCGCGAGGCGCTCGAGGAGGCCGGCCCGACCAACGGTGGCGGCAGCCCCGGCCGCACCGTCTCCGAGGGCTTCCTCGAGCTGCGCGACTCGATGCTCGAGCTGCGCGACCTGGACGTCCTGCTGCGCGACCTCGACCGCGGCCTGCTCGACTTCCCGTCCCTGCGCGACGGCCGCGAGGTCTACCTCTGCTGGCAGGAGGGTGAGGACGCGATCGGCTTCTGGCACGAGCCCGACGCCGGCTTCGGGGGGCGCCGGCCGCTCGACGATGGCTGACCTCGCCCGCCGCGCCCTCCGAGCCGCTCGGCTGCTGAACGCCGAGCAGCGGACCGCCGCCGCGGCGGCGCTGCTCCTGATCGTGAGCACGTTCGGCCCGTTCTCGTTCGTGGAGGCCGGCGAGCTGCTGATCGCCTCCGGCGTGCTAGCGCTTCTGTTCGCGCGCGCCGAGGGCAAGCGCTTCCATCTCCCCTTCGGGGACGGCACCGCAATCGCCGCGGCTGGCATATGGGCCGGCGCGCTGATCGTCGCGCGGCTGTTCGACCGCCCGCTGGGTCAGAACCTGCTGGCGCTCGCGTGCGCGGCCATCCTGTTCCTCGCGGGCGCACGCGAACGCGCGAAGCGGCCGGCGGACGACCTTCCGCCCGAGCACGAGACCCCGCCGATCCGAAAGCGCCGGCCGCCGCGCCGCCCGGGCGCGGCGTCAGAGGCCACCACCGAGCCGCTCCCCCCGCCCGAGTTCAAGCCCTACGAGCCGCAGTCCGGCGAGCAGCTTCGTCTCGGGCCCGACGGCCCGGGAGACGCATCAGAGTGAGGCCAACGACGGCGCCGGCGACCTGGAGCGACGCTGCCACCAGCAGCGCCTCCGCGGAGCCCAGGCCCGTGACCACCACGCCGGCCAGCGCCGCGCCGGCGGCGAAGGACCCGACCTTGAGCCCGACGGCTGTCGTGAACACCTGCCCGTAGAGCGACGGCGACACGTACTGCTGGCGCACGGCGAACTGCGCGGCCAGCGCGGGGCCGTCCACCAGCGCGGCCAGCGCCACGAGGCAGAGGAACACCGGCAGCGACCCGGCGAGCGGCCAGCTCAGCATGAGCAGTCCGAAGATCGCGTACCCGGAGAGCACGATCCGCTCGGGCGGGACGCGTCGCTGGACCCGTACGAGGCTGAGCGCCCCGAGCGTCGAGCCGACCGCGAACGCCGCCCACATGTATCCCGCGGCGCTCCTCTCGACCCCGAGATGGTCGACCGCGAACAGCGGGAACGCGACCGTGAGCAGTCCGAGGCCGGCCATGCCAAAGGCGGCTGCGGCCGTGACGCCGCGCAGTTGCGGCACGAGCAGGATCTGGCGAAGTCCGTCGGCGGCGATGGTCCACAGCGTTCGGTCATCTGCTCGCTCGGGCGGCGAGTCGAGCCCCGGGATGCGCACGATCAGCGCGAGCGCGGCCAGGGCGAGCCCGGCCTCCACCAGCAGCGGCGCCTGCGTGCCGACCACGGCCGACAGGGTGCCCGCGAGCGCTGGCCCGACCACCAGTGCCGCGTTGAAGCTGGTGGTCTCAACCGCGTTCGCGGGCGGCAGCAGCTCGCCCGGGACAATCGCCGGGATCATGCTGGTGAAGCCGCCGAACGAGAGCGGGTAGGTGATCCCGGCCGGTACCACGACGAGCGGGATCAGCCAGTTCGGCGCGTGGCCGATCAGGACCACGAGCGCCACGAGCACCGAGGCGATCACTATCTGGTCGATCACCATCAGAGTTCTGCGCCGTCCGGTGAGGTCGAGCCACGCGCCGAGCAGCGGCCCGCTGATCAGGCTCGGGAGGGTGATCGCCGCAACGGTCGCGCCCGCTAGCGCGGGGCTGTCGGTGCGGTCGAGGACGAGCAGCACCACGCCCACCGAGAACATCTCGTCCGAGACACGCGCGAGCGTCGCGGCCGAGAGGAACTTGAGGTAGCCGGGCTGCGCGCGCAGCCCCCTCAGCGAATCGCGATCCATCAGCGGGCCGGTGGTATCGCCTGCCGGAAGCGAAAGCGGAAGTCGGGATCCACCTGCTTCTTGATCTCGCGCAGGCGCTCGAGGTTCGTCCCGTAGTACGCGCGCTGCCAGCCGTCCAGCTGCGGGTCGATGTAGTTCTGGTACGCCTCGCCCGAGGCGTGCGGCCGCAGCGCCCGCCATACGCCGTTGATCCAACGCCTGCTGGCCCGGCCCGCCGTACCGCCGCCCGAGTAGGCGAGGTACTGGAGTGAGAACAGCATGTCGCGGTGGACGAACGCGGTGGCGTCGGCGGCCGGCCGGTTGAGCGCTCCCCCGTAGGCGTCGAGCAGGAGCGCGCCCGAGCCCAGTGACGGGTTGCGCTGGCGGCGCTCGATCCAGTCGATCATGATCGCGCGCCCGCGCGGGCCGAGCCGCCTGTCGAAGTAATCCGACTTGGCGAAGAAGCCGGAGCGGGTGGACCGGTGGCAGGCCTCGAGGTCGCCCAGGCAACCCGCCCAGCGCTCGACCAGCGAGAAGTAGCTCGAGCTTCCGATGCTGAGGCTCGCCCCGGCCACGCGCGTGAGCGGCCTGATCAGCCTGCGCAGCGCCGTCTCCCCGCCGAAGTACTGCCCCAGCGCGGCCACGCGCGGCGTGCCCGATCCGCCCGTGGTGCCGAGCGAGAAGATCGAGGTGAGCGCGGGCGGCGCCTCGGGCGCGAAGCGCTGCCACGCCGCCAGCGCCTCGTCGGCCTGCGACCAGGGCCACGACACGCCGAACCACGACGCCCCAGTGGCCCGGTGCGTCCTCATAGTCAGCGCGGTCACGATGCCAAAGTTCCCCCCGCCGCCTCCGCGGCACGCCCAGTGGAGATCCTCGTTCGTGTCGGCATCCACGTGCCGGACGCGGCCGTCGGCGGTCACCACCCGGGCGGCGATCAGGTTGTCGCTCGTGAGGCCGAAGCGCCGCCCGGCGAGCCCGTGGCCGCCACCCAGCGCGAGCCCGGCGATCCCCACGGACGGGCACGAGCCGGACGGCACGGTCAGGCCGCGGCGCGTGAGCGCGTGCTGCACGTCGATCAGCTGCGCGCCCGGGCCGATTCTCGCTCGCCCGTTGGACACACTCACGCCCCTCAGCCGCGACAGGTCGATCACGATCCCGTCCGAGGTCGTCGAGTACCCGGCGTAGCTGTGGCCGCCGGAGCGGGCGACCACCCGGACGTCGAACCGGTTCGCCCAGCGCACCGCCGCTGCCACATCCGCCGTGCTCTCCGCCAGCACCAGCGCGTCCGGGCGGACGCCCTCGAAGCGGCGGTTGTAGACGATCCGGATGCTGTCGCGCGGCACGAGCACCCGGCCCCGCACGGCCGACCTGAGCTGTCGCAGCGCCCGGCCGGACACGCCCGCGGCCTCGGGGGGAAGCCGCAGGAGGATCGCGCCGCCGGCCGTGCCTACGAGGAACTGGCGGCGGTCGAGCTCGTACATTCGCTCATTCCAGCAGACCCCTGCGCATTGCCTCCGCCACCGCCGCCGCCCGCTCGGACACGCCGAGCTTGCCGTAGATGTGCTGGAGGTGGGTCTTCACGGTCGCCGTGCTGAGGTGCAGCACGAGGCCGATCTGCGGCGCGCTGAGGCCCTTGGCGATCAGGGTGAGCGTCTCGCGCTCGCGCTGGGTCATCACGGGCCGGTCGCGCGGCGCGCGCAGCCGGATCTCGTCGGCCACCGCGGCCTGGAGCTCCGGTGCAAGCACCGTCCGCCCGCGCGCCACGGCGGTGATCGCGTCGCAGAGCTCGCGGGCGCTCATGTCCTTCGTGAGGTAGCCGGCTGCGCCCTCGGCCAGCGCGGCGTACACCTCGGGCGGATCCGCCTCCGCGGCGAGCAGCAGCACGCGCGTGCGCAGGCCGTCGCGCTCGACGGCGTTCAGCACCTGCTCGCCCGACAGCCCGGTGAGCGTCCGGTCGATCACGGCCACGTCCGGCTCCTCCGCGCCGATCGCTTCGAGCGCCTCCCTGCCGTCCCCCGCCTGCCCCACCAGCTCGAGCTCGGGGCGCTCCCTGATCGCGCGCGCTACTGCGTCCCGGTAGAGGGGCTGGCCGTCTGCGGCCAGGACGCGCACTCGCCGTCCTGGCCTGGCACGAAGTCCCTCACTGGGAAAGATTCATGAGTTGTACCAGTCAGCGCGGGGTTTTGCTCTAAGACTCCTGAGCATGAGCGGCTCCGCTGGCAGCGCCCCGCTTCTTGGCCTTCGGCTCGGGCGGCGGCGACTCGAAGTGCATCAGCACCACGCGGACCGGCACCGGGGTCCCATCGTCCCCCTCGTTCGCCTTGAGCCGCTCGGCGCTGCGCTTCTCGATCTTCTCGGTCTCCTCCAGCGTGCTGCCCAGCAGCTCGCTCAGCTCCTTCCAGCCCTCCTCGTCGAGCTCGAGGACGCTGCGCGAGAGGTGGCGGTCGGGACGCGCCTCGAACGTGCCGCCCCTGATCGCGGAGGACACGTCCTCCCAGATCATCTGGAGGGCGACGTCGGACACCGCCTGCCGTCCGGACTGCGGGAGTTTCTTCCAGTCGCGGTCCGTGAAGAAGGGCCGCACGACGGCCCGGTAGTAGTGCTCGATCGCCCCGCGGCGCTGAGCCGTGCTCACCAGCTCGACGCAGCCGAGCTCAAGGAGCGCCCGCACGTGGTAGCTCACGTTCGGCAGCCGCTCGTCGATCATCTCCGAGATCTCGTTCGGGCTGGCGACCCGCTCGTTGAGGATCGCGAGGATGCGGGTGCGCATCGGGTGCGAGAGCGCCTTCGCAAGCCTCGGGTCGACGAGGTCCATCGTTTGGCGCGCCATGACGCGACCTTAATCGAAACCGGTACTGATCGGTGACGGTTCCCGCGGCCAGGCTCCCGTCAACGGAGTACGACGCGTTCGCGCCGCACTACGACGAGTTCACCTCGGGCTCCGACTACGAGCTCTGGACCGAGCGCGTGCTGGAGCACGCGCGCACCCACGGGCTCGCCGGACGGGCGCTGCTCGACCTGGCATGCGGGACGGGCAACAGCTTCCTGCCCCTCATGAATCGCGGCTTCGAGGTCGTCGGCGTGGACGCGTCGAGCGCGATGCTGGCGGAGGCGACGCGCAAGGCGCCGCACGCGCGGCTCGTGCTCGCGGACCTGCGCCAGCTGCCGCTGCTGGGGCGCTTCGACCTCGTCACCTGCTTCGACGACTCGCTCAACTACCTGCAGGCGGAGCCGGACCTGCGGGCCGCGTTCAGGGCGATTGCCGCCAACCTGGCCCCGGGCGGGCTCGCGCTCTTCGACCTCAACACGCTCGGCGCGTACCGCACCACGTTCGCGCGCGACAGCGTCAGGGACTGCGACGACGGAAGGCTGTTCGTCTGGCGCGGCGAGTCGTCCGAGGACGCGCAGCCGGGCTGCGCGGCCGGCGCCTGGATCGACGTGTTCGTCCCCGTGCCCGACGGCTCGTACCAGCGCGTGCGCAGCCATCACGCGCAGCGGCACTTCCCGCGCGAGCGGGTCACGGCCCTGCTCCGCGAGGGCGGACTGGAGCCGCTGGCAGTGAGCGGCGTACTCGATGACGGCACGCTCGTGGAGGACGCCGACGAGCTGCACCACCTGAAGGTCCTGTACACGGCGAAACGAGCGAAGGGAGGTGCTGCCCAGTGACGATCAAGAAGACGGACAAGCCGGTCCTCCCGGTCCTGTCCATCACGAAGGTGTCGTGACGGTCCGCGGCTCCGCCCGGCCCGACACGGGCTGGGCGGGCCGCCCCACAGAAGGAGCCACGTGCGGAGGCCACGCCTGAAGCGCACGCGGGAGACGGTGCTCACCGCCGCCGGCGACATCTACGTACTGCGCCCGGGCGAGGACGCCGACCTCGTGATCGAACAGCCGGACGCGGCGACGCGTGGCCTGCTCGCCGCGCTCGACGGCCGCCGGAGCGCGGCCGAGCTGGAGCACGAATTCGGGGCCGGGCGGGTGGCCGACGCGCTCCGGCAGCTCTCCGCGCTGGGGCTGCTCGAGGACGCCGCGGACGACGAGCGCGTCAGTCCCCGAGAGCGCGCCCGTTACGACCGCCAGCTGCGCTACTTCAGCGACGTCTCGGTCGGCGCGCTGCCGCCGTCGGAGCACCAGCGACGGCTGCGCGAGGCGCGGGTGCTGATCCTGGGAGTCGGCGGCCTCGGCAGCTGGGCCTCCTATGCGCTCGCGTGCTGCGGTGTGGGCGAGCTTGTGCTGCTCGACGGCGACCTGGTCGAGGAGAGCAACTTCAACCGCCAGATCCTCTACCGCGAGCGCGACATCGGCCGCCCGAAGGCCGACGCCGCAGCGGACGCCCTGGCCGAGTTCAACTCGAGCTGCCGGCTGACGCCGGTGGCGCGCCGACTCGAGAGCGCGGACGCCGTGCGCGAGCTGGCCGAGGGGGCCGACTTCGTCGTGAACGGCGCGGACTGGCCCGCACACGACATCGAGCGCTGGGTGAACGAGGCCTGCTTCGACGTCGGCGTGCCCTTCATAACGATGAGCCACTCGCCGCCGGTCGCCCGCGTCGGACCGCTCTACGTGCCGGGCACCACCGGCTGCTTCAACTGCCAGGAGCAGACCTACAGGGAGGCGTTCCCGCTCTACGACGAGCTTGTCGAGCAGCGCCGCGGGCGGCCGTCCGAGGCCGCCACGCTCGGGCCGGTGTGCGCGTTCATCGGCGGCCAGGTGGCGCTCGAGACGCTCCACCAGCTCACCGGCCTTGTCGCGCCCGCCTCGCTCGGTGTTGCGTACGTCTACGACCTGCGCACGATGGCGGTGAGCCGCGAGCCCGTGCCGCGGGTGGCCGGCTGCGCCGTCTGTGGCACGTGACCAGTCCCGCGCGGCGGCTACGCCACATGCATTGGCCGGTGCACGCCTCGGGCCCGAAGCACGGGACGTGGTCACGTGAGACGGGAAGGCCACCCGCCACCGGATTCACCCCGCCGTTCCGTCCGCGACCAAACGTATGTTCGGTGGCGAACAGATAAAGCGCCCCGGCGACGCGACCACGTCCCGGGGCATGGCACCGAAGACAGAGCTTCGGCGCATCACCACGATACGCCCCCGCGCAACCGCCTGAGCGGTCTGTCTACGCGTGCCTCGACGACAGGGGGATGGCAATGGCGCGCGTGTCGGTGGAGGTCCCTTCGGAGCTGGTGGGCCCGGTCCGGGAGACGGTTCTGCTGCTCTACCAGGCCACGGCGGAGTCGCTCCAGCTCTCGCTGCGGGCGCACTCGGAGGGCCGCGGCTCGCTGGAGCAGGTGGGTCCGCACCGGGAGCGGCTGGCGCAGCTCGACGAGCTGGTCGGCAGCCTCGGGTGGGCCACCGGCGGGCGGAAGCTGAGCGCACCCGCCGAGCTGCTCCACGACGCCTTCTACGGCGCGCTGATCGACGCCGGCGAGCGCCTGGCGGTCACGGCGTCGAGCTCCTGGCGCGGCGAGCTCCCGCTCGAGCGCGTCCAGGAGGCGGCGGCGGAGGTGCTGGCCCTGCACCGGCTGCTGCGCCTGTTGGAATCACTCAGCGCCCAGCCTGACCAGTAGTGAGCTCGCTGGCCACGCTCGGAGGCGCGTCCACCCCGTGCCGGTAGAACTCGACCGGCTCGGCCGCCAGCGGGGTGTTCCCGAGGATCAGGTCGGCGGCCTTCTCGGCGGTCATCATCACGGGTGCGTAGATGTTGCCGTTCGTCACGTACGGGAACACGGACGCGTCGACCACGCACAGGCCCTCGACTCCCCGCACGCGCATGCTGAGCGGGTCGACGACGGACATGTCGTCGGTCCCCATCCTGCACGTGCAGGACGGGTGCAGCGCGGTCTCGGCGTCCTTCGCGACCCAGTCGAGGATCTGCTCGTCGCTCTCCACCTCCGAGCCCGGTGACAGCTCGCCGCCGCTGAACGGCTCGAACGCGGGCGCACCGAGGATCCGCCGCGTCACGCGAATCGCCTCGATCCACTCGCGGCGGTCGTTCTCGGTCGACAGGTAGTTGAAGAGCAGCGCCGGCTTCGTGCGCGGATCCGTGCTGACGACCTTGCAGGTGCCGCGAACGTCGGAGTACATGGGGCCCACGTGCACCTGGTATCCGTGCCCGCCGCCGCCCTCGGGCAGCGTCCCGTCATAGCGCACCGCGATCGGCAGGAAGTGGTACATCAGGTTCGGGTACTTCACGTCGTCGTTGCCGCGCACGAACCCGCCCGCCTCGAAGTGGTTGGTGGCGCCGGGCCCGGTCTTGCGCAGCAGCCACTCGAGGCCCACGAGCGGGCGCCGCTTCATCGCGAAGTAGGGCGCCATCGTGACCGGCTGGGTGGCGCTGTGCTGGATGTAGACCTCGAGGTGGTCCTGGAGGTTCTCCCCCACGCCCGGGAGGTCGGCCACCACGTCGATGCCGAGGGCTCCGAGCTCGCTCGCCGCTCCTATGCCCGAGAGCTGGAGCAGCTGTGGCGAGTTGATCGCGCCTCCGCAGAGCACCACCTCGCCCGCCCGCACCTTGCGGCCGCGGCGGCCGTACTCCACGCCCACGGCGCGGCCGCCCTCGAACAGGATCTTGGTGGCGAACGCCCTGGTCTCGACCGTGAGGTTCGGACGGTTCATCACCGGATGCAGATACGCGCGCGCGGCCGAGAGGCGCTTGCCGTTGTGCACGTTGCGGTCGAACTTGGCGAAGCCCTCCTGGCGGTAGCCGTTCACGTCCTCGGTGAGCGGGTACCCGGCCTGCTGCACGGCCTCGAAGAACGCGTCGAAGAGCGGCCCTTCGCCCGGGCCGCGCTCGAGCACGAGCGGGCCGTCATGGCCCCGGAACGGATCGTCGGGCGCCGCCGCGAGGCAATTCTCCATGCGCTTGAAGTACGGGAGACAGTGGGCGTGGTCCCAGGTCTCCATCCCGGGGTCGGACGCCCAGCGCTCGTAGTCCATCGGGTTGCCGCGCTGGAAGATCATCCCGTTGATCGAGCTCGACCCGCCGAGCACCTTCCCGCGCGCGTGGTACACCCGCCGGCCGCCCATGTGCGGCTCGGGCTCGGACTCGTACTTCCAGTCGTAGAAGCGACTGCCGATCGGGAACGCGAGCGCCGCGGGCATGTGGATGAACACGTCCCACGGATAGTCGGAACGCCCGGCCTCGAGCACCAGCACGCTCGTGTTCGGATCCGCCGACAGCCGGTTCGCGAGCGCGCTGCCCGCGGACCCGCCGCCGACGATCACGAAGTCCCAGCGTTCGCTCACGAGCTCGCGGCCAGCTCCTGCTTCGGGGTCTCCTTCTTCGGGTCGATGAACGGCTTCTCGACCACGACCGCGGATGTCATCCCCTCCGGCCGCTCGACCTCGAGCTCCGTGCCGAGCTCGGACTGCTCGGTCGGGACCATCGCGTAGCCGATGTTCTTCTCGAGCCGCGGCGAGAAGCAGGCGGACGTGACCTTCCCGATACGGCTGCCGTCCTTGTGGACCGGGAACACGTCGATCATCGAGCCGTCGTTATACGAGCCGAGCTGCTCGCCGCCGATCTCGACGCCCACCAGCTTGCGCTTGGGGCCCTCCTCCTTGATCTTGTGCAGCGCCTCCCTGCCGATGAAGTCGGTCCCCGACTCGAGGTCGACCATCCAGTCGTAGCCCATCCCGACCTCGTAGGGATTCGTGTCGTACCACATGTCGCAGGTGGGGCCGAGGGCGAGGATGCCGCCCTCGATGCGGCGGATGTGGCAGGGGCCGATCACCTCGAGGCCGTGCGGCTTGCCCGCCTCGAGCACGGCCTCCCAGAGCTTGACCCCGTTCTTGCTTGCCTCGTAGAGGTAGATCTCGAAGCCGAGCTCGGCCGTGTAGCCGGTGCGCGAGACGAGCACCTTCATTCCGTCGAGCTCGTACGGGCGCAGGTAGTAGTAGGGGATCTCGAGGATGCTGTCGCCGAAGAGGTCGACCATCACGTCCTTTGACTTCGGCCCCTGCACCTGTACCGGCCCGACGTCGATCTCCTTGATAGTCACGTCGTGGCCCGACTTGTAGGCCACGCCGCGCGCCCACAGCTCCACGTCGCTGTCGGCGAGCGAGAGCCAGAAGCGGTTCTCCTCCACGCGCAGCAGGACGGGGTCGTTGATGATCCCGCCGTCGGGCAGGCAGAGGAAGACGTACTTGCACTGCTCGACCGCGCACTTGTTCAGGTCGCGCGCGACGAGCAGGTTGGTGAACTCGAAGGCATCCGGCCCGCTGATCTCGATCTGGCGCTCCACGCCGACATCCCACAGGGTGACCCCGTTCAGCAGGTGCCAGTACTCCTCGACCGGGTCGCCGTAGTGCCGCGGGTGGTACGTGTGGTTGTAGACGCTGTACATCGCGATGCCGTGGCGACGCGACGCGTAGAAGTACGGCGACTTGCGGAGTCGCGAATAGAGCAGGATCTCCGGGTGCTCGTTCACCTGTGTCAAGGGGTCTCCTCCTGGTTCTTCAGGCGGTCGACGAGCTGTCGCCGCCAGGTTTCCGTCTCTTTGAGTTCGTTGAAGGTGTATACGTGGATTCCGCTGACCTTGTCGGCCGGCTCGGCGAAGGAAGGGGCGAGCGCAATCAGCAGCTCGGTGGGCGTGTAGGTGCGGGGCCCCAGGAAGCGGCGCAGCATGCCGCGCTGCCCGCGCAGGAAGCGGACCGACTGCCCCAGCCCGATCCGCAGCGAGGTTCTGAGCAGCTTGCGGGTCTCGACCGCGCCTGGGACGCCGATCCAGATCGGAAGGGAGGTGCCGCGCTCGCGCACGCGACGGATCCAGGTGCGGATCACATCCGCGTCGAAGCAGATCTGGCTGACGATGTAGCTCGCCATCGGCTCCTTCTCGAACATTGCCTCGATCGTGGTCTCGTCGCTGATGAAGTGGTGGCTCTCGGGGTAGCCCGAGATGCCCACCTGGTCGAGCCCCACGGGCAGCGCGGCCATGGCGGCAAGAAGCTCGGCGGCTCCCTCGAACTCGCCCGCCGGCTGGCGCGCGTCCCCGGCGATCACGAAGGCCTCGCGCACCCCCGCGTTCCGGAGCCGCAGCACAACCTCCTCGAAGTGCGCCCGGTCGGCGATCAGTCGAGCCGCCAGGTGCGGCACGACCTCGTAGCCCCGCGGCGCGATCTGCTCAGCCAGGCCGAGCGTGGCCTCGAGGCCGCGCGACGGCGAGGACGTGACCGTGATCTTGCGGCCCGGGGGCAGGTGCTTGAGTACCTCGTCGGCGATCCCGTCGAGCGGCAGAATTTCATAGCGCGGCCGCTCGAGCGCCTCGACCAGCGACGGGCCGGCCGCGGACGAGCGTTCCGGCGATCGAACGTCGGTCATGGTCATGGGACAGCGGCGGGGGGCACCTCGCGCGGCACGCGCCCTGATATATCAGTTCCCGGGCTCGGCGGTCAACCGCCCCAGCGCCTCGTCGAGGCCGATGCGCCGGTAGGTCTCCACGGGCACGCCGTTTTCGGCCAGCTCGCGGCGTCCGTCGAGAACCCGCAGCCGCGAGTCGCGGTCCACCTCGCCTGCCCGCGCGGCGATCGCATCGGCGCGCTCGTCGTTGCCCTCAGCCCGGAGCCTCGCCATGCGGCCCTCCGGGTCCAGGATCGCCTCGACGTAGCCCTCGGTCACCGTATTGCCCGCGATGCGGACGTCGGGGTCCTCCACCCGGCCCGACGGCGAGTAGGCCAGGCAGGTCTCGATGCGGGCGCGGGCGCTCGCCAGCGCGCCCGGGTCGGATGGCGGCTCGCCCACAGTGCCGTCTTCGACCACGAGCCGCGTGACGGCGCGATCGTTCACGGCCTCGAGCAGGCGGTCGGCGTCGGCCGGGACGACCACCTCCTTGTGCCGCGGCCAGACGTCGAACCGCCCGTGGTCACCTAGCGGCCTCCCGACGTGGAACAGGTAGTAGTCGGGGTAGATGAAGAAATCGGGCCCGCGGGCGCGCTGGATGTCGTAGAAGGCGGTGATCGTCGCGGTGATCAGCGTGCTCGCGCCGACCGCCCCGCAGGGCCCGGTCAAAACCACGCCCAGCCGGTCCTGCTCACCGAACCCCTCGAACAGCTCCTCGAGCGTTGCCGCGACGCCACCGACGTTGATCTCGAAGGACGAGCTGCGGAGCTCGCGCGACGAGTGCATGCGTGTGATATATCACGCCCATGGACGCGCAAGCCGCCAGCTCCCCCGCCACTTCGCTCCCCGCCCAGGCCAAGGCCGTTGTGATCGGTGCCGGCATCGTGGGCAACTGCCTCGCCGGCCACCTCGCGCGCCTCGGCTGGACGGACCTCGTCCTGATCGACAAGGGGCCCCTGCC
>CAVZDS010000013.1:0-111727 GCA_963774095.1 uncultured Thermoleophilaceae bacterium | reverse complement strand
GTCGCCTCGGATCCGCTACGTCCCCACCTGGGTCCGCCACCCCGACCTGACCGTGCTGCCCGCAGCGCCAGGCTCCCCCTCGTGGAACCGGACGGTGAGCGTGGCCGGCCGCCGCCGGGATCGGCCCGCATCGCCCGCGCTGCGCCGCAGGCGCCTTAGGGTCTCCGCGCCATGAGGATTCGCGCCGCCGTTCTGGAGGAGTTCGCCAAGCCGCTCGCCGTCCAGGACGTCGAGCTCGACGGGCCCGGGCCGGGTGAGGTGCTCGTGCGCCTCGCCGCCTGCGGCGTCTGCCACACGGACCTCTACACCGCGAGCGGCGCCGACCCGTCCGGGCTACGCCCCGACCGTGCTCGGGCACGAGGGCGCGGGAGTGGTCGAGGAGGTCGGCGAGGACGTGACGAGCGTCGCGCCCGGCGACCACGTCGTGACCCTCTTCTCGCCGCAGTGCCGGGAGTGCATCCACTGCGTCTCCGACAAGACCAACATCTGCCTCGCCATCCGCGAGCAGCAGAACAAGGGCTACCTGCCGGACGGCAGCACGCGCCTGCATCGCGACAGCGAGGACATCCGCCACTTCATGGGCACGAGCACCTTCGCCGAGGCCACCGTGATGCCGGAGATCGCGCTCGCCAAGGTGAACCCCGAGGCGCCGCTCGACGTGGTCTGCACGCTCGCCTGCGGCGCGACCACGGGCATCGGCGCCGCGCTCTATATCGCCAAGGTCGAGCCCGGGCTCCACGTGCGCGGTCTTCGGCGCCGGGCCTCGTGGGCCTCGGCGCGGTGGCCGGCGCGCGGCTCGCCGGCGCGGACCGGATCATCGCCATCGACCTCTCCGAGGAGCGGCTCGAGCACGCCCGCCAGCAGGGCGCCACCGACACGCTCGTGGGCGGCCCGGACAGCGTCGAGCAGATCCTCGAGATGACGGACGGCTTCGGCGCCGACTACACCTTCGAGGCCACCGGCCTGGTCTCGGTGATGCGCCAGGCGGTCGAGTCCGCGCGCATGGGCTGGGGCCTCTGCACGATCGCCGGCGTGGCCGGCAAGGGCGAGGTGCTCGAGGTGGTGCCGCGCTACCTGATCACCGGACGCCGCATCGCGGGCGCCTCCTTCGGCGGCGCGAAGGGCCGCGACCGCGTGCCCGAGCTGGTGGACACCTACATGTCGGGCGACCTCGACCTCGAGTCGCTGGTGACCCGCCGCGTGGCGCTCGACGAGGTGAACGACGCCTTCGAGGCGATGGAGCGCCAGGAGGGCATCCGCACGGTCATCACTTACTGAGCGCAGGCCTAGCTGCCGGCGCGCCTCCGGCTCGCCGGGCCGGCGGCCGCGCCGGACTCGAGCAGCGCCGCGATCTCCTCGTCGGAGTAGCCGAGCGACGCTCAGCACCTCCTCGGTGTGCTCGCCCAGCGCCGGGCCCGGCCCCGCCGGCGCGCCCGGCGTTCGCGACAGCTTCACCGGCACGCCGAGCAGCCGCACGGGCGCGGCCGCGCCCGGCTGGTCGAGCTCGACCACCATCTCGCGCGCGCGCACGAGCTCGGAGTCGAGCGCCTCGTCGAGGCCGAGCACCGGCTCGAGGCAGCAGTCGTGCTCGGAGGCGAACGCCTGCCACTCCTCGCGCGTGCGCTCCAGGAAGATGCGCTCGACCTCGCGCGTGGGCGTCCGAGCCCGGGCCCTTCGAACTGCTTCTCGACGAGGTCCTCGCGCCCGACCCCGCGGCACCACGCCTGCCAGAACTTCGGCTCGAGCGCGCCGAGCGTGACCCAGCCGTCCCTGCACGCGTACGGCCGGTAACAGATCAGCCCTCCCGCGAGCGGGAGCTCGCCGCGCCGCGGCACGGCGCCGTCGGCGAGGTACTGCGCCGCCACCATCGCGAGCCACGAGAGCGAGCCGTCGAACATCGACACGTCCACGAGCTGGCCCTCGCCGGAGCGCTCGCGCTCGCGCAGCGCGGCCATGATCCCGAAGGCCGCCATCAGCGCGCCGCCGCCGAGGTCCGCGATCTGGCCGGCCGGCTGCACGGGCGGGCCGTCCGGCTCGCCGCTCAGGCCGAGCAGGCCGTTCAGGCCGAGGTAGTTCATGTCGTGCCCGGAGCGGGCGGTGTAGGGGCCGTCCTGGCCGTAGCCGCGTGATCGCGCAGTACACGAGGCGCGGGTTCTCCTCGCGCAGCGTCTCGTAGCCGACCCCGAGCCGCTCCATCACGCCGGGGCGGAAGGACTCGAGCAGCACGTCGTACTCGCGCACGAGCCGCAGCAGCACCTCGCTTGCCCGCCTCCTCCTTCAGATCCAGCCGGATCGAGCGCTTGCCGCGGTTCAGCGAGAGGAAGAGCGCGGACTTCGCGCTGTCCTCGGCGCCCTCGTGGAACGGCGGCGACCAGCGGATGTAGTCGCCCATCCCGGTGTCCTCGACCTTCAGCACCTCGGCGCCGAAGTCGGCCAGCAGCAGCGAGCAGAAGCCGCCCGGCAGCAGCCTGGAGAGGTCCAGCACCCGGATGTCCGACGAGAGCGCTCATACGCCGAGCAGCTCGCGCGCCTCGGCGACGGTCGCGACGCGCCGGCCGGCGTTCTCGACGATCTCGCGCGCCTTCGCGATCAGGTCGCCGTTCGAGCGCGCCATCTCGCCGTCGGGCAGGTAGAAGTTGTCCTCGAGCCCCGCCCTGCACGTTGCCGCCGAGCGCCGCGGCGGCCGCGATCAGCGCGCCACTGGTCGCGGCTGATGCCGATCACGCCCCAGTTGCTCCGCAGCCGTCGGGAACCTGCTCGGACATGTGCGCGAGGTTCTTCGCGTTCGGCCGGATCCCGCCGGTCACCCCCATCACGCACGACACCTGGAGCGGCTCGGACAGCAGCCCCATGTCGATCAGCGGGTCGAGGTTGGCCACGTGCCCCGAGTCGAAGCACTCGTGCTCGGGCCGGATGCCGAGCTCGTTCATCGCGGTGACGAACTCGATGATCGTGTCGAACGAGTTCTCGAACACCGTCTTGAACACGAAGTCCTTGCGCTTGGACGAGTACTTCGCGTAGTTCATCGAGCCCATGTTGAGCGCGGCCACGTCCGGCCGCAGCTCGCGCAGGTACTCGATCCGCTTCTGGATCGGGATGCCGATCGCGCCGGTGGAGTAGTTGATGATCACGTCGTCCACCGCGCCGCGGATCGCCTCGGTGATCGCCCGGAAGTCCTCCACCTCGTAGCTCGGCACGCCGTCGGGCGTGCGCGCGTGGATGTGGATCATCGAGCAGCCCTCGTCCACCGCCCGCTTCGCCTCGGCCGCGTACTCCTCGGGCGTGTACGGGATCGCCGGGCACTGCTCGCGGTTCGCCACCGCTCCCGAGATCGAGCAGGTGATGATGCAGGGGTCCTCGAAGCGGCTCATCGGCGCAGCTGCTTGATGTCGCGGCCGGCCGCGGAGTCCTCGATCAGCTGGCGAGCCGCCGCAGGCGCGTCTCCTCGCGCTTGGCGCTCATCACCAGTGGATCGCGGTGCGCCGGTACCAGGGCGGCCGCGAGTCGAAGTACTCGGCCGCGGCCGCGTTCGCGCGCAGCCGCTCCTCGTACTCGGGCGGCAGCTCGGCGTTCTCGCGCTCGAACGAGTAGACGCCGGTCCTGCTCGTCGGTGCGCCGCTCGAACGCCGCGAGGCCGGCCGGGCCGCATCAGCCCGGCCTCCGTCAGCTTCGCCACCTTCTCGACGTTGATCTTGCTCCAGTTGCTGCCGGGCCTGCGCGGCGTGAAGCGCTGCATGTAGCGGTCCTCGTCGATGCTGTTCGAGCGCGTGTCGATCCAGCCGAAGCAGAGCGCCTGGTCCACCGCCTCGGACCAGCTCATGGCGCGCTTGCCGGTGTGCTGTCTTGTAGAAGCCGACGTAGACCTCGGTCTCGGTCTCGTGGTGCTCCTCGAGCCAGTCGTAGAACTCCTGCGGCGAGCTGAAGAAGATCGGCTTCGCCTCGCTCAGACCGGCATCACCCCGTGCTTCTTCCACGGGCCGCTCCACGCGCTTCGTCGCCGCCATCTCGAGCGCGCGGATCACGGTCGGGCGCGTCTCGCGCGGGTCGATGATGTCGTCGATCAGCGCGTTGCCCGCCGCGATGTAGGGGTCGATCGTCTTGCGGATCCCCTCGATCATCTCGGCGCGCGTGGCGTCCGGGTCCTCGGCCGCCTCGATCTGCTTGCGGAAGATGATGTTCACCGCGCCCTCCGGCCCCATCACCGAGATCTCGGCGCTCGGCCACGCGACGATCAGGTCCGGCTCGTACGCCCGCCCGTTCATCACGTAGTAGCCGGCCCCGTAGGCCTTGCGGATCACCACGGTGATCTTCGGCACGGTCGCGCGCGAGACCGCGTAGAGCATCTTCGCGCCGTGGCGGATGATGCCCGCCTGCTCGACCTTGGTGCCGACCATGAAGCCCGGCACGTCCATGAGGAACAGCAGCGGGATGCCGTAGGCGTCGCAGAGGTTCACGAAGCGCGCCGCCTTGTCGGCCGAGTCGTTCTCGAGGATGCCGCCGAGGTGCTTCGGCTGGTTGGCGACGATGCCGACCGGCCGCCCGCCCATGCGCGCGAGGCAGGTGATGATCGTGCGCGCCCAGCGCGGCTTCAGGTCGAACCAGTCGCCGTCGTCGACGATCCGGCCGATCACGTCGTACATGTCGTAGGGCTTGCGCGGCGAGTCGGGCAGCACGTCGAGCAGCTCCTCGTCCATGCGCTCGACCGGGTCGGCCGGCTCGCGCATCGGCGGCGGCTGCTCGCAGTTCTGCGGGAAGAACGAGAGGTAGCTCCTTGACCGCCTCGATGCAGTCCTCGTCGGAGTCGACCTCGAGGTCGCCCACGCCCGACACGCGCGTGTGGATGCGCGAGCCGCCGAGCTCCTCCTGGGTCACGTCCTCGCCCGTCACGGCCTTCGTGAGGTGCGGCCCGGCGAGCGCCATCGAGCCGCGGCCCTTGACCATCGGCACGAAGTCGGCGAGCCCGGGGATGTACGCGGTGCCGGCGGCGCAGGGGCCCATCAGCGCGGCCACCTGCGGCACGACCCCGCTCATCACCACCTCCTCGCGGAACAGGTGGCCGGAGCCCGCGAACAGCGAGCCCGGCCGCCTCCTGGATGCGCGCGCCGGCCGAGTCGAGCAGCCAGACCATCGGGATGCGCTTGGTGAGCGCGAGCTCGCGCAGGCGCGCGACCTTCAGCTCGCCGGTCATGCCCATCGAGCCGGCCATGACCGTGAAGTCGTAGGCGGCCACGGCCACGAGCCGGCCGTCGACCTTGCCGTAGCCGGTGATCACGCCGTCCGCCGGCGCCTCCTTGCCCTCCATCGCCCGCTGCGCGAAGTGCGGCCGTCCGTGGATGCCGAGCTCGGTGAACGTGCCCTCGTCGATCAGCAGCGCCAGCCGCTCGCGCGCGGTGAGCTTGTCCTGCTCGTGCTGGCGGGCGATCTTCTCCTCGCCGCCGCCGAGCTTCGCCTGCTCGCGCCGCTCGTGCAGCTCCTCGACGAGCGAGCGCAGCGGCGGGCGGGCCACGAGCGTGTCCGGCGGGCGCGCGCTCGGTCACTGAGCGCGCCCCGAGGTGGTCGAGGAACGGCTCCAGCACGTGCATCGCCGTCTCCGTCGCCGCGATCCGCTCCTCCTCGTGCTCGGGCGCCTCGAACGCGGTGACCTCGAGCCCCACGAGCTCGCTGTCCTCGAGCACCGAGTCGAGCAGGTCGTAGAGCTTGTCCGGGTGGAGCCCGCCGGGCGCGGGCACCGCGGCCGGGAAGTGCTCGGGGTCGAGCACGTCGAGGTCGAGGTGCACGAACACGGGCGCGCCGTCGAGCGCGTTCTTCGCGGCCACGAGCGTCTCGATCGTGCTCGCGCCGATCACGGTGGCGGGGCTCTGCTCGAGCAGCATCGCGCTCGCCCGGCGTCGAGGTCGCGGACGCCGGCGAGCACCACGCGCTCGGCGGGCACGGCCTCGCCGAGGCCGGCGTCCCACTCGCCGGTCGCGGCCGCCAGGCACATGCCGCCGAGGTAGCCGCTGCCCGAGGTGCCCGGGCGTGTTGTAGTCGCCGTGCGCGTCGAGCCACAGGATGCGCGCCTCGGGGCGGTTGCGGATCGCCGCCGGCAGCGTGGTCACGGACACCGAGCAGTCCGCCGCCAGCAGCACCGGCGTGTCGCCCGCGCGCCAGCGCGTCGTCGATCTGGCCGCCCGCCTCGAGCAGGCAGCCGCGCGACGTCGCGCAGGTCCTCGTCGTAGCGGGTCTCGCGCGTCTCGCCGGCGCTGCCGATGTAGCGCGGCTCGACGCCGAGCGCGTGCGCCAGCAGCGGCGCGAGGATCTCCACGCCGCGCGGCGCGCCCGGGAAGCGGTCGGCGGTGCGGCAGCGCAGCGCTACGAGCGAGACGGCCACGCGCTCAGCGTCCCGTCCACTGCGGCTCGCGCTTCTCGAAGAACGCCTTCACGCCCTCCTGGATGTCCTCGGTGGTGAACGCCAGCGAGAGCTGCGAGCGCAGGAAGTCGAGCGCGTCCTCGAACGGCATGTCGAGCTGGCGGTACATCGCGTCCTTGCCGAGCTTCATCATCACCGGCGACTTCGACGCCAGCTTCGCCGCCCACTCGTCCACCGCGCCGTCGAACTCGCGCGTCCGGCACGACCCGGTTCACGATCCCCGCCTCGCGCGCCTCCTCGGCCGAGATCCGCTCGCCGAGCAGCAGCATCTCGTTCGCCTTCTTGCGCGGGACGTTGCGGTAGATCAGCGCCATGATCATGAACGGGAACACGCCCACGTTGATCTCGGGCGTGCCGAACGTGGCGCTCTCCTTCGCGACGATCAGGTCGCAGGCGAGCGCGACGCCGAGCGCGCCGGCCAGCACGTGGCCGTTGGCGGCGCAGATCGTCGGCTTGCCGAGCTGCATGATCATCCGGAACAGGCGCGGGAAGCGCTCCGTGCCGAAGTGCTTGTGCACGAGCGGCACGTCCGCGGCGAACTGGTCGAGGCTGCCGCCGGCGGAGAAGACCTTCTCGTGCGTCGAGGTGAGCACGACGCAGCGCACGCCGTCGTCGTGGCCCGCCAGCTCGAGCGCCGCCGTCAGGTCGGTGAGGAGCTGGTTGGAGAGCGCGTTGCGCGTGTCGGGCTGGTCGAGCGTGATGGTGGCGACGCCGTCGTCGCGCACGTCGTAGCGGACTGTCTCGAGGGCCACGGGGTCGAGTTGTACTAGACCGGGACCCAGGCCTCGCGCATGTCCACCCGCTCGCCGCGGAACGGCACGCCCTCGGCCTCGAGCAGGCGGCGCTGGCGCTCGCCCTTCGCGAGCGAGCCGTCGGCCCGCACGATCCGCTGCCAGGGCACGTCCGGCTCGTCGCATCTCGGACAGCACCGCGCCCGCGAAGCGCGGCGCCCGGGCGACAGGTCGCCGTAGGTCGTGACGCGGCCCGCGGGGACCGAGCGCACGCGGCGCAGCACCTCCTGCGCGCGCTCTCGTTCACAGAGCGCCGACGGCCTCTTCGATCGGCGTGTCGCCGGAGACCAGCTCGAAGGTCTTGCCGACGGTGCTCGGGCGTCTCCAGCACGGCCAGCAGCGTGGCGGCCACGTCGTCGCGCGGAATCTCGCCGTCGCTCGAGGTCCGTGCCCGACCTTCACGAGCCCGGTGCCCGGGTCGTCGGTGAGCCCGCCGGGGCGCACGATCGTGTAGTCGAGGCCGCTCTCGAGCAGCGCGCCCGTCGGCCTCCCGCCTTGGCCTCGTAGTAGGGGCGCATCTGCTCCGACCACTCGTCGGGACGGTCGGCGCTGATGGCGCTGACCATCACGTAGCGGTCGATGCCGTTCGCCTTCGCGGCCTCGATCAGCTTCACCGCGCCGCCGTAGTCCACGTCCGCTTGCGCTCCGGCCCGCTGCCCGGCCCGGCGCCCGCGGCGAACACCACGGCGTCGGCGCCCTCGCAGCACGGCCGAGATGTCGTCGAGCGCCTCGATGTCGCACACGCACCGCCTCCGCGCCGGCCTCCTCGAGGTCGGCCGCGTGGTCCGGGTTGCGGATCAGCCCGCGGGCGCGGTGGCCGCGGTCGGCGAGCAGCCGCAGCAGCCTGCAGGCCGATCTGCCGTGCCCGCCTGCGACCACGACGTCCATGGCAGAGATCCTACGCCCGCTGCGGCCCGCCGCACGGCCCGGCCATCCCGAGCGCCTCGAGCAGGTAGAGCCAGACCTCGCTGCGCGTCGGGAACGACGGCACCGCGTGGAACAGCCGGTCGAGCGGCACCTCGCCGACGACGGCGATCGTCGCCGCGTGCAGGAACTCCGCGACCTCCGGGCCCGGTGAACGTGGCGCCCGACGATCACGCCGCGGTCCTCGTCCACGACCAGGCGGGTGGTGCCGCGCGCGTCGTCGCGCCCGTAGAAGCTCGCGCCGGCGTTGCCCTGGGTCGGCACGTCCACCGCGCGCACGTTCGAGGCCGTCCTGCTGGGCCGCGTCGAGCGTGTAGCCGACGGCGGCCACCTGCGGGTCGGTGAAGATCACGCGCGGCGAGCGCGGCGCCGTCCGCGTTCGTCGGCACGCAGCCGCCCGGGTAGCCGAGGATCACGTCGGCGGCGATGCGCGCCTGGTACTTGCCCATGTGCGTGAGCAGCGCGCGGCCGTTCACGTCGCCGATCGCGTACAGCCAGTCGGAGCCTTGGCCCGCATCGAGTCGTCCACCTCGATCGGCTTGCCGGGCTCGAGGCCGACCGTGTCGAGCCCGATGTCGTCGGTGTTCGGCTGCGCGCCCGATCGCCACGAGCAGCTCGTCGGCGCGCACCGGGCCGCCCTGCGTCGAGCTCGACCGTCACCTCGCCGCCCTCGGCGCGCACCGCGGTCGCGCTCGGTGCCGAGCAGCACGTCCACGCCCTGCTCGCGCAGCGACTGCTCCACCTCGTCGCAGGCGAACGGCTCCTCGCGCGCGATCAGGCGGTCGCCGCGCTCGATCAGCGTCACCTGCGAGCCGAGCGTGCTGCACGCCTGCGCCATCTCGACGCCCGACCACGCCGCCGCCGAGGATCGCCAGCCGCGCCGGGCACCTCCTTGGCGGTGGTGGCCTCGCGGTTCGTCCACGGCTTCGGCCTCGCGCAGGCCGTCGATCGGCGGGATCAGCGGCGCGCTGCCGGTGGCGACGACCACCGCCCTGCGCGCGACGAGCGTGTCGTCGCCCGCCGCGCACGCGGCGCTCGCCGTCGAGGCGGCCGGCGCGCGCGGACGACGGTCACGCTTCGCGCTTCTCGAGCCACGGCACCTGGCCGGAGTCGTCGAGGTCGTGGATGATCTCGTCGCGGCGCTTGAGCACGGCGTCCACGTCGAGGTCGCCGGTCACGGCCTCGCGCACGCCGGGGATGCGGCGCACCTCGGCGAGCAGCTCGCCCGGGCGCAGCAGCGCCTTCGACGGCATGCACGCGTAGAAGGAGCACTCGCCGCCGATCAGGTGCGGCTCGACGATCGCGACCTCCAGCCCGGCCTCGCCGAGCCGCCCGGCGCACACCTCGCCCGCCGGCCCGGCGCCCAGCACCACCACGTCGAATTCGCGCTCGCTCATGCGGCTCACGGTACTTTGCCTGCATGGCCACCGCAGACGCGCTCCTCAAGCCTGACCACGGCGCCCGCCGCAAGCACTTCATCTTCACCGACGAGCACGACCAGCTGCGCGAGTCGATCCGCGCGTTCGTGACGAAGGAGCTCGCGCCGCACGCCGAGGAGTGGGAGGAGACGACCTTCCCCGACTCGGTCTTCACGCGCATGGGCGAGCTCGGCTTCCTCGGGCCTCTCGTACCCCGAGGAGTACGGCGGCCAGGGCGGCGACTACTACTGCAACCTCGTGCTCGCCGAGGAGATGGTGCACTCGAACTCGCGGCGGCCTGGCGATGGGCGTGGCGGTGCACACCGACATGGCCACCCCGCCGGTGCACCTGTTCGGCACCGAGGAGCAGAAGCAGGCGTACCTCGTGCCCGTCGATCCGGGGCGAGAAGATCTCGTGCCTCGGGATCACCGAGCCCGACGCCGGCAGCGACGTGGCCGGCATCAAGACGCGCGCCGTGCGCGACGGCGACGAGTGGGTCATCAACGGCTCGAAGACCTACATCACGAACGGCCACCGCGCGGACTACATCGTGCTCGTGACGAAGACCGACCCGGACGCCGGCTACGACGGCTTCACGCTCTTCCTCGTCGACATGGACACTGCCCGGCGTGATCCGCGAGAAGAAGCTCGAGAAGCTCGGCATGCACGCCTCCGACACGGCGCTGCTGGCGTTCCAGGACGTGCGCGTGCCCGCCGAGGCCGTGCTCGGCCAGGAGGGCAAGGGCTTCTACCACATCATGTGGGAGCTCCAGGGCGAGCGCCTGATCGGCGCGGCGGGCTGCGTGGCGGGGGCGCAGAAGTGCTTCGACAAGACGCTCCAGTACGCGAGCGAGCGCACGGCGTTCGGCCGCCCGATCGGCCGCTTCCAGGCGATCCGCCACAAGTTCGCCGACATGGCGACGAAGATCGAGGCCGGCCGCCAGATGGTCTACACGACGGCCTGGCGCTTCACAGAACGGCGAGTACCCCGTGCGCGAGATCTCGATGGCGAAGCTCTACACCGCGCGGATGGCGTGCGAGGTGATCGACGAGTGCCTCCAGATCCACGGCGGCGCGGGCTACATGAAGGAGTACGGCATCGAGCGCGCCTGGCGCGACATGCGCCTGAACCGGATCGGCGCCGGCACCGACGAGGTGATGCTCGACGTGATCGGCCGCTCGTACGGGCTCTAGTGCTCGGGCGCGGCACGCGGGGGCGCCCTGCCCGCGTCGCGTCGCCGCAGCCGCTCCTCCGTATCGGCGCGCCAGACGTCTTGGTCCTGCCGACGCTTCTCCCGGTTCGCGCGCACTCCGCCTGGTTCCGACGCCGTTCCTCGCGGCTGACCCGGAGCTCCTCCAGGATCGCCTCCATTAGCTCGTTGCGCCGAACAAGGTGCTCATGTATGCGGGCGATCTGGTCATCCAGCCGGTGCAGCGTGGAGTCCATCCTGGTCAGCAGCTCTCGGTGGCGCACTCCACAATTGTCTATGTCGAGGAGTGCCGCGTGGGAGCACTTTTGTGGCAGCCTTCCCGACGATGGGCGCGCTCACCATGGATAACGACACTGACTGGTGCGATGCGCAGTGAACGAGAGCCCGAACATCTCCCCACAGGACTTCGCCAAGGCATTTAGCCGGGTCGCGGAGTGGGCGGCAATCGAGCAGCACCGCGAGCGCTCGCCATTCAAGACGATGCTGATCGAGCATTTCGGAGCTGACCCCGCCACCTTTCCTGTGACAGGCGAGGCGTTCGCCCCCTACGACCTACCCAACCTTCAGCTGGCGATCGACTCGTACCTCGAGCGTGACGGCGTCGGCCACCGACTCGTTGGCTTCGGGGGCCACCTCGGTCACGCGGAGATGTCGCTCGCTGGCCTGGTGCACGACTTCGGATTCGGCCTCGCGGTCGGACCCGTCCGCCGCACCGTCGTGCAACTCGACGGCGACCGATCTGTCACCTGTGTCACCGCGGGACTCCTACTCATTTCTGAAGGCGCGCGACGCATCGCTGCGCTCGTAATTCAAGGTCAGCGCGGATTCGACGAGCCGGGGACCCGCCTGGAGGTGCTCACGGGAGAGCAGGAGGACGGCGAGCGATTTCTCGCCGACATCCGAGCGCTGATGCGCGAGCACAACGTGTATCGCGGCAAGGTACTCGCGCTGAAGGGCGGCAACGAGATGATGAATGGCGGGATGAGCGTGGAGTTCCCCGCGCTGTCGCCGGTCTCGCGAGACCAGATCGTTCTTCCCGAGGGAGTGCTCGACATTGTCGAGTTGCACACCGTCGAATTCGCGCGCGTGGCGAAGACGATGCGTGACGCGGGACAGCATGTACGCCGCGGCCTCCTGCTGCACGGTCCGCCGGGTACCGGCAAGACGCTGAGCAGCAGTTACCTGATCTCGCAGCTGGAGGGCCGCACGGTGGTCATTCTCACCGGTGCCGCGCTCGGTCTGGTGAGGGCGGCCTGTGAGATTGCCAGGGACCTCCAGCCCGCCATGGTGATCCTCGAGGACGTGGACCTGGTTGCGCAGGAGCGCACGATGATGGGGCTCGGCGCGACGTCGCTTCTGTTCCAACTCCTGAATGAGATGGACGGAATCGGCGTGGACGCGGACGTAATTTTCCTCATGACCACGAACCGCGCCGATCTGCTCGAACCAGCGCTTGCCGCGCGCCCTGGTCGCGTGGACCAAGCTGTTGAGTTCCCGCTCCCCGACCCCGAAGCCCGCGGACGCCTGGTTGATCTCTTCTGTACCGGCGTCGGCGTGAGGCTCGAGGATCGCGCCGCGATCGTCGAGGCCACTGACGGCGTAAGCCCCGCGTTCCTACGGGAGCTCGTGCGCAAGGCGACATTGCTGGCGGCAACCTCCGGCGCCGCCGAGGTGACCGACGAGCACTTCCGTGAGGCGCTTGACCTCCTCGAGCGCGGGGGACAGATCACAAGGACGATGCTCGGCGCGGACGGTGGCGCCGTCCTGGATGGTCTTCCCGAGGACGAGGACTGGGACGACTGAGCGCGCTCGCTGACAAGGGGCTGCCGGACGCCGCCTCGCGGCGGCCGTTGCCGCCGTTCGGGGACGAGCACGAGGCTTTGCGGGCGGAGATACGGAAGTTCGTAGCGGAGGAGCTGCGGCCGCATGCAGCCGAGTGGGAGCAGGCGCGCTGGTTTCCAAATGAGGTCTTCCACCGGATGGCCGAACTGGGGCTGCTGGGTCTGAAGTACCCGGTCGAGTACGGCGGGCGCGGCGGCGGCTATCTCGAGGATGCCGTGCTCCACGAGGAGCTCGGCCGCTCAGGGTCCGGCGGGCTGTCTGCGGGCATCGGGGCGCACATCGGGATCGCCACGCCGCCGATCTGGAAGTTCGGGACAGACGAGCAGAAGGAGCGCTTCCTCGCCCCCGCGATCCGCGGCGAGCGCATCGCGGCGCTCGGGATCACCGAGCCGGGCGCCGGGTCCGATGTCGCCGGCATCCGGACGTTCGCGCGCAAGATTGACGGCGGCTACGTGGTGAACGGCTCCAAGACCTACATCACCAACGGGGTGCGGGCCGACTTCGTGGTTACCGCCGTCAAGACGACGGAGGACGGCGGCCACCAGGGCCTCTCGTTCCTGATCATCGAGCGCGAGATGGACGGGTTCGAGCCATCGAAGAAGCTGGAGAAGCTCGGCTGGCACGCCTCCGACACCGGCGAGCTCGCCTTCTCCGATGTGTTGGTGCCGGACGAGAACCTGCTCGGCGAGGAAAACCGCGGCTTCTACCTGATCATGGCGAACTTCCAGTGGGAGCGGCTCATCATGGCGCTGGGGGCCGTGGCGTCGATGGAGGCGGTCCTGGAGCGGGTGCTGGATTCGGAGCCGGGCGGGCGCTGGCGCCATGCGGTCGCGGAGATGGCCGTGAAGCACGAGGCCTCGCGTGCGCTCACCTACCACGCGCTTAGGCTGTTCGTGGAGGACGGAAACGCCGTCCGCGAGGTCACGGAGGCCAAGCTCCTCTCGCAGCGCTCGGCGTTCGAGGTCGCGGAGACGGCGTTCCGGATTCTCGACGGAGACCTCGACATCGGCCGCGCGATGCGCGACACCCGCCTGGGCCCGATCGGCGGCGGCACCGACGAGGTTATGAAGGAGATCCTCGCGAAGCAGCTCGGGCTGTAGCGCGGTTAGGGTAGGCGCAGGTGAGACTCGCCTGTGCGCTTGGATACGTGCTGTTCTTGGGGGCGGTCGCGGTGCCCGCTCATGCGGCCGACCGCCTCTACTGGGTCAACGAAGTGGGCAACAAGCTCTCCTTCGTCAACCTCGACACGAGCGGTGCGGGCGACCTCAACACCGCCGGCGCGACAATGAGCATTCCGTCTGGAACTGCGCTGGATCCCGCTGCGGGACGGATCTACTGGGCCAACGCCGGCGCCCCCGACAAGATCTCGTTCGCGAATCTCGACGGCAGCGGAGGCGGCGACCTGAACACAACCGGTGCGACACTCGACAATCCTCGAGGCATCGCCGTCGACCCAGCCGCTGGGCGAATCTATTGGGCGAACAACGTAGGAGCCAAGATCTCGTTCGCCAACCTCGACGGCAGTGGCGGCGGGGACCTCGTGACAACCGGCGCCACCGTCAGCGGTCCGTGGGGGGTGGCTGTCGATCCCGCCCACGGGCGGATCTATTGGAGCAACAACGCTGATCCAAAGATCTCGTTCGCCAACCTGAACGGCAGCGGAGGCGGAGACCTGACGACCACCGGCGCGACCGTGAATGGACCGGACGGCATAGCGGTGGATCCCGTCGCGGGGCGGGTCTACTGGGCCAACGCTGCAGACAAGATCTCGTTCGCCAACCTGAACGGCAGCGGAGGCGGAGACCTGACGACCACCGGCGCGACCGTGAGCTCACCCATCGGCATCGCGCTGGACCCGGTGGCGGGACGCATCTACTGGGGCAACGCGGTTGGGAACAAGCTCTCGTTCGCGAACCTGAACGGCAGTGGAGGCGCAGATGTATTGACCCTGGCCGCGACGGTGGATGGGCCGGGGTTTCCTGCGCTGCTCACACGGCCCGGCAGCTCCGGTGCTCCTTCCATCACCGGTGGCTCCGCCGTCGGATCGATTCTTTCCTGCTCGAACGGGACCTGGGCGTCCGACCTCCTCCCGGCCTTCTACTACAGCGCCCCGCGGAGCTTTGAGTTCCGGTGGAGTCGGGACGGCGTGGAGATCGCCGGTGCCACCTCGAGCTCCGTCAGCGCCGATGTGGCCGGCGCATACGGCTGCAGCGTGACCGCGTCGAACCACGTGGGCAGCTCCTCGCAGGCGAGCGGACCACACGCGGTCTCAGCGGCACCGGCCGCCTTCGGCCGCCGCACTCTGGTGAGGCTGGGACTCGTGGCCAGGCGCATCCCAGCCAGGGGCCCGCTAAAGGTGCGCGTCTCGAACGCGAATGGGTTTCTGGTCACGGGCCGGCTCTCGGGCCAAACCACCAACCGCGTGGCGGTCTCACGCACCCGGCGGCTGAGGCTCAGGGCGAGATCCTTCCAAGTTGCCGGACATGCACGGAAGACGGTGAAGCTGGGGCTCACGCGACCGCTTCGGCGGCTGCTCAGACAGAACGGCGAGCTGAAGCTGCGCCTGACCGCCAAGGTCAGGGACCCCGCCGGCAACACGCGCACCGTTAGGAAACGTGTCGCTCCACAGCTGAGATAGAGCGCGCTAGTCCGGCCAGCGCCCGTGCTTGTCGAAGTAGGCCCGCGCCTCGTCCTCACGGTCGCGCTCCTTGTCTCCCTGGACCCCGATCCGGTAGAGCACGTTGAGGAGCAGGACGGCGCTCGCGGCGCTGATGAAGAGCGCCGCCGCCGCGAAGCTGTCGGCGGCCGCTCCCACGACGATGCCCGCGACGAACAGCACCAGCGGGATGCCGTACCGGATCGCGTGCATGGCCATGTACCTATGATGCCCGGCGCTCAACCAGCTAAGGAGAATGCATGGGAGTTCTGGACGGAAAGGCGGCGATCGTCACCGGATCGGCGCGAGGAATCGGCCGCGCCACAGCCGAGCTGCTCGCCGAGCAGGGTGCGCGCGTGCTCATCAACGACCTCGACGGCGATGTCGCGGAGCAGGCGGCGTCGGAGATCTCGGGCGAGACCGCGGTGTTCGGCGGCGACCTCACCAAGGAAGGCGTTCCGGACCAGTTGATCCAGAAGGCCGTCGACGAGTTCGGGCAGATCGACATCATCGTGAACAACGCGGGCTACACCCGCGACAACGTCATTCACAAGATGACCGACGACGAGTTCCAGGCCATGCTGGACATCCACACGGTCGTGCCCTTCCGCATCCTGCGGGCGGCCGCGCCGCACCTGCGCGAGCCGGCCAAGAAGGAGAAGGAGGAGGGCAGGGAGGTCTTCCGGAAGATCGTCAACGTCAGCTCCATCTCGGGCACGATGGGCAATGCCGGCCAGGCCAACTATTCCGCGGGCAAGGCCGCCGTCGTGGGCCTCACCAAGACGCTCGCCAAGGAGTGGGGCCAGTTCAAGGTCAACGTGAACGCTGTGGCGTTCGGGTTTGTCGAGACGCGGCTCACCGCCGCCAAGGAGTCCGGCAACGTGATGACCAAGGACGGTGAGGAGATCCAGCTCGGCATCCCCGAGCAGATGCGCGCGATGGCGGCCATGATCATCCCGCTCGGGCGTCCCGCATCACCCGAGGAGGCGGCCGGTCCGGTGTTCTTCCTCTGCTCCCCCTGGGCGAACTACGTGCACGGCCAGGTGCTGCACGTGACCGGCGGTCAGTTCGGCGGGATGTACGGCTAGCGCGCGGTGGCCGTTGCGGCCGCGGCGTCCGGTCCCGCCTTCTCCGGGTTCCAGCTGAAGGCGTACTCGGGCCTGTCCACGTCTCGCCAGAGCGTGGACAGGCGCAGCGGCTTGAAGGTGTCCCACATCACCGCGAGCTCGTCGGTGCGCTGCTTGCCGAGCGCCTTCTCCACCGCGCCGGGCTGCGGCCCGTGCGGAAGCCCCGAGGGGTGCAGCGTCAGGTAGCCGATCTCCACGCCCTTGCGCGCCTCGTAGTTGCCCGCGGCGTAGAACATGACCTCTTCGGACTGGATGTTCGAGTGGTGGTACGGGATCGGGACGGCCTGCGGGTCCCAGTCGAGCATGCGCGGGGCGAACGTGCAGATCACGAAGTTCGGCCCCTGGAAGGTCTGGTGGGCCGGCGGCGGTAGGTGGAAGCGGCCGGCGCGCGGCTCGAAGTCGTCGGCGTTGAAGGTGTACGGCCACACATAGCCGTCCCAGCCGACCACGTCGAACGGATGGCGGTCGAGCACGTACTCCTGGTAGCCGTCGCGCACGCGCAGGGTCACCGGGAAGACGCCGCTCTCGTCGTAGGTCTCGAGCTCGTCGGGCGGGTGGAAGTCCCGCTGCGAGAACGGCGCGTGCTCGAGCAGCTGGCCGTAGCGGTTGCGGTAGCGGTTCGGCGTCTCGATCTCCCCGGGGGTGTGGAAGCAGATCCAGAACTGCTCCTCGCCCTCCGGCAGCTCGAAGCTGTGCGTGGTGCCGCGCGGGATCACGACGTAGTCGCGCTCGCGGAACGGGACGCGGCCGAAGACGGTCCGCAGCACGCCGCTGCCGCGGTGGATGTAGAGCACCTCGTCGCCCTCGCCGTTTCGGTAGAAGCCCTCGAGCGCCTCGAGCGGCTTGCACACCGACACCTCGATGTCGTTGTTGAACATCAGGAGGCGCCGGCCGGAGACCGGGTCGCCGCCAGGCTCCACGGGGTTAGCGTCAGCCAGCCGGTGCACATGGGCATCCGGCACCCACTCCTCGCGCACGATGGGCCGGAACTCGCCAACCTGGTCGAGGCGGCACGGGGACTGGAGGTGCAGCAGGATCGACTCGTTCCCCGAGAAGCCCTCGTATCCCATCACCTCCTCCACCAGCAGCGGCGAGCCGTCGCCGTCGGCGCGCACCTGGACGTGTCGCTTGGCGGGGATGCTGCCGAGGGCCGCGTAACGCATGTCTAGAGGTTTCCTCTCCGCTCCTGTTCGCGCTCGATCGCCTCGAACAGGGCCTTGAAGTTGCCCTCGCCGAAGCCGCGTGAGCCGTGTCGCTCGATGATCTCGAAAAACACGGTCGGGCGGTCGCCGACCGGCTTGGTGAAGATCTGCAGGAGGTAGCCCTCGTCGTCCCGGTCCACGAGGATGCCGAGCCGCCTGAGATCGGCCAGGTCCTCCTCGATCTCGCCGATGCGCCCCGGCACGTCGTCGTAGTACGACTCGGGAATCGAGAGGAACTCGACGCCGCTCGCGCTCAGCGCGGCGACGCAGTCCACGATGTTGCGTGTGGCCAGGGCGATGTGCTGGGCGCCGGCGCCCTTGTAGTACTCGATGTACTCGTCGATCTGCGACTTGCGCTTGCCCTCGGCGGGCTCGTTGATCGGGAACTTCAGGCGCCCGCTGCCGTCGGTCACGACCTTGGACATCAGCGCGGAGTACTCGGTCGAGATCGCCTCGTCCGAGAAATGGATCATCTCGGTCATGCCGAAGACGCGCTCGTAGTAGTGCACCCACTCCTCCATGTGGCCGAGCTCGACGTTGCCGACGATGTGGTCGATCGCCATCAGGCGCATCGCGTCGGGGTCATGGTTGGCCTCGCCGCGCTTCTCGAAGCCGGGCAGGAAGGCGCCCTTGTAGCCGTCGCGCTGCACGAACAGGTGCTGGGTCTCGCCGTAGGTGGCGATCGAGGAGAGCTGCACGCGCCCGTGCTCGTCCTCGGCCCAGTGCGGCGTCATGATGCCGCGGGCGCCGTGCTCGACGGCGTGCTGGTAGGCGGCCTCGGCGTCCGGGACGCTCAGCGCGATCTTGTGCACGCCATCGCCGTGGAGGCCGTGGTGGGACGCGATCTCGTCGCCTCCCTGGAGCGTGCCCGTGAGCACGAGCCGGATGCGCCCCTGCTCGAGCACGTGCGAGACGCGGTCGCGCCGGCCCGTCTCGAGGCCCGCGTAAGCGGTCTCCGTGAAGCCGAATGCGTGCACGAAGTAGAAGGCCGCCTGCGCGGCGTTCCCCACGTACATCTCCACGTGGTCGATGCCGTGCACCGGCATGCGATCGTCGTCCCTGACCGGCGGCGTAACGGTCGCCACTCCCGCGACCTCGCCGGCCGAATCCTTCGAAACAAGCTCTTCTGTCGCCATCGCTTAATGATTGCGTGCTGAACGGCAGCATTCAATGCGGATCTGTTGCGTTCGTGGCACACTTGGGGCACCAATGGATGCCACGGACCGCACAATCGTTGCGTTGCTACGCGAGAACGCTCGCCGCTCGTTCAAGGACATCGGAGCGCACGTCAACCTCTCGGCCCCAGCGGTCAAACGCCGCGTGGACCGCCTGGAGGACGACGGGGTGATCCGCGGCTATACCGCGATGGTCGATCCGCGCGCGTTCGGGTGGCACGCCGAGGCGTTCGTGGACCTCTACTGCGAGGGCGCCATGCCGGCCGACTCGATCAAGCGGGCGGTCGAGGGAGAACCGGGCGTGGCGTCGGCTCACACGGTGGCCGGCGAGGCGAGCGCGCTGCTGCACGTGATGGCGGAGAACACCCAGGACCTGGAGCTCTGCCTGGAGCGCATACGCGCGACGGACGGCATCAGCCGGACTGTTACGGAAGTGGTGCTTTCCACTCTGTTCGAGCGCTAGTCGGGTGACGAAACTGCAGCATCGAGGGGTGCCCCCGGCCAGGTGGGTCATCCAAGTCGCGCTATCCGCGACCGAGATGACCCACCTGGTGGAGACAGCCTTCAGTGCTCGTCGTCCGGGTCGCGCACCGTCTCGCTCACGTCGATCTCGTCCGCCTCGCCGGGCAGGGCGTCGGCGTCGCCGGCGCTCTCCTCGTCGCCGAAGTCGCGGGTCTCGGGGTCGTAGCGGTTCTCGCCGTGGCTGGCGGCCTCGCGGAGGTCGTTCTCGGCCGTCTCGAAGCCCTCCTCGACCCCCTCGCCGCCCTCGATCAGGGCGCGGTCCGCCTCGCTAACGGCGTCGCCCTCCTCGTCCTCGTACTCAGGCGCGCGCCCGCCGATGCTAGCGGCCTCGGCCGCGGCGGCGTCCGCCTCCTCCCGGACGAGCGGGTCGTCCGGAGTTTCGTCGAAAGTCGTCATGCGGACGACTGTACCCGGCGGGATGCGGGCGAACCGCGCCCGCGCGGTGCCCGGGCGCCCGGCCCGACTCACTGCTTCGGCCGGCGCTCCTCGGCGAGCGGCTTGCCCTCCTCGCCGGTCAGCCCGGTCGGGGGCCAGGCGCCGAACCAGTTGTCGCGCGCGCCGTCGATCGTGAGGATCGCTCCCGACAGGAAGTCGCCCGCCGGCGAGGCGAGGTACGCGACCATCCACGCGAACTCCTCCTCGCTGCCGAGTCGCTGGAGCGGCACCGTGCGAGCCGCGCCCTCCACCACGGGCTTGGGGTACTTCGTCATGAGCGTCTCGGTGGCGAACGGCCCGGGCGCCACCGCCGTGAGCCGCACGCCGAAGCGCGCCCACTCGATCGACAGCACCCGGGTCAGGTTCTCGACGGCGGCGCGAGCTGCCGAGGAGTGGGCCATGCCCGGGAGGCCGTGGTGAGGCGAGAGCGTCACGTTCACGATCTTGCCGCCGCGCGGAATCCCGTCGTCCCCGCTCGGGATCATCGCCTTCGTCGCCACCGCGTGGGTCATCAGCCACGTGCCCTCCACGTTCAGGCGAATCACCGTGCGGAAGCCCTTGGGCGTGATGTCCTCGGCTGGGGTCAGGTACTGCCCGCCGGCGTTGTTCACGAGCAGGTCGATCTGGCCGTGGCGCTCAAGCACCCCATCCACGAGCGCCTCGACCTCGTCCTCCTCGCGGATGTCGCAGGCACGCGCCTCCACGCGCCCTGACCCGGCCGTGGCGGCGGTCTCCTCGAGCGGCTCGAGCCGCCGCCCGCAGACCACGACCCGAGCCCCCAGCCCGGCGAGCTCCAGCGCGGCGGCCCGGCCGAGGCCCGAGCCCCCGCCGCTGACGATGGCCACCTGGCCGTCGAGCAGTCCGGGTTGGAAGATCTTGGACGGCACGGGCGGCAGCGTAGCCGCCGCCCGCTAACGGAAGTACTGGCCGTGGAACCCGAACGGGATGTGGTGCGGCGCCTCGGCGCGCGCGATCTCCTCGAACGAGCCCGCGTCGAGCACCAGCAGGAACGAGCGCCCGGCGTTCGTGTCGAGCACCACCGACAGCACCACGCCGTCGTCCTCGCCGTCGGTGCCCGGCTCGCGAACGAACACCGGCTCGCCCGGGTAGCAGCCGTCTTCGCGCCACTCGGAGCGCGTGCCGTCGCGAACGTCCACCTTCACGAGGCGATCGATCCAGCTCGCGTCCGACCCGGTGAAGTACGCGTACGAGTAGTCGCGCGTGTTGCGGCGCCCGTAGTCGATTCGCGGCAGCTCGAGCGAGCCGTCAGTCAGAGGCTCCCAGCGCACGCCGCCGCCATCCAGGTCGAGCGTGTAGCGGCGCAGCTCCACCGGCGGCAGCTTGCCCCTCGGGCCGGCGTCGTCGAGATAGAGCGAGTCGATCACGGTTGAGTCCTCGTACGCGCACAGGTCGATCACGAGTTCGCCACCGCGCTCGAAGGCGTTCACGTGGTGGAAGCAGAAGAAGGCGTCGGTGTCGTAGGTGCCGCGCAGCACACCGGTCGCGCGGTCGAAGACGCGGAAGCGCGTGGCCTCGTCCCCCCTCCAGGTGTAGTTCTCGATGAACGGCTTGCCCGAGAAGGCCAGCTTGAGCGGGTTCACGCGCAGCGGGTACTCGGCGAGGATCAGGTAGCGCTCGCTCATCCCGAACGCGTGCATGTACGAGGGCTCCTTCACGGGCATGCGCGCGATCACGCGCCGCGCCTGGCCCTCGGCGGGCAGCCCGTACAGCATGTACTCGCTCACGCGCGAGAAGCGGGCCGTGTAGTTCACGAGCTCGTTGCGCTCGACGTCGTGGTGTGGGTGGGCCGTCGTCACGTGCGGCTTCAGCTTGTCCGCGTACTGGAGGTGGCCGATGGTGTCGAGCGTCTCCGGGTCGAACTCCACCGGCATCGGCGTCTCGGTCATCGCGATGTAGCGCTCGCCGATGCGCGCGAGGTTCACGTTCGGGTTGTCCGTGGTGACGGGCGAGAAGATCTGCTGGACGCGCTTGAAGATCGAGCGGCACGGGTCCGTGGCGAAGCCGCCCTGGCGCCACTCGCCGTCCTTGGCGTCCTTGTAGGCGTTGCTCTCGAGGAAGCGGCTCCCGTAGGAGACCTTGCCGTCGGAGAAGCCGAAGCGGTTCAGCATCGCGACGCCGTCGAACCAGTGGGCCAGCCGCTGCCCTCCCACCTCGAGCAGCGCCGGCGTCACGCGCACAAGCGCGCCTGTGAGCCAGCCGGGCAGCTCGCCCGTCACCGGCAGCCGGTCCACCGAGGTCTCCTCGTCCTGGCTCGTGAACCCGAGCCGCCAATCCGTGCGTGCAGATGCTTCCGTCGTCGCCATAGTCCATAATGTACCGTCTAGGATGGACTAGTGCAAGAGGTGAGGCTCACACCCACGTCGTACATCGTCCTCGGGCTGCTCGAGTTCGCGGGCGAGTCCACGCCCTACGGGCTCAAGCAGCTCGTCTCCGCCTCGGTCGGGAACTTCTGGACGCTGCACCACGCCCAGCTCTACACCGAGCCCGAGCGCCTCGCCAAGGGGGGCTATGTGAGCGAGAAGCGCGAGCGCGGTGGGCGCCGCCGCCGGCTATACGAGATCACCGCCAGGGGCCGCGCGGCACTCGACGACTGGCGCCGCGAGCCCACCGCGGCGTCGCTCGGCGAGCTGCGCGAGCCCTCCCTGCTGAAGCTCTTCTTCGGCGCCGATCCGGCGGCCATCGCGGACGCGCAGCTCCCTGCCCATCGCGCGAAGCTCGGCGAGTACGAGGCGATCCGAGACGGGATGCCCGACAGCGTTCCGCCGGGCCCCGGCTCGCGCTGGAGGCGGGCATTCGCAACGAGCGCAACATGATCGAGTTCTGGGAGGAGCTCGCCGAGGACGGCTAGGGTTGCGGCGCATGGCCACCGCCGCAGAGCCCAAGCCGGCCGAGCTGCCGCTCTCCGGGGGCCGCGAGGGCGCGAAGGTGCGCCTCCACCCGCTTCTCACCGCGACCATCCAGGGACCGCCCGCGTGGTTCCTGCGCGAGGAGGGCCGCTTCGCCTGGCGCAAGGCGTTCGGGTTCGGCGTGCCCAAGGACCAGTGGCTCAAGGCGCCGATCCAGGCGTTCCTGCTCGAGCACCCGGGCGCCGGGCCGGTGCTCGTGGACACCGGCTTCCACGGCTCCGTCGCCGTGAGCCCGCGCTCGAACCTCGGCGCGTTCGGCACGATCATCTACCGCGACATCGACATGCGGCCCGAGCAGGCCGTGGCAGCGCAGCTGCGCGACAAGGGCATCGAGGCCGCGAGCGTGAAGGCCGTGATCATGACCCACCTCCACCCCGATCACGCGAGCGCGATCGCGGACTTCCCGGAGGCGACCTTCCTCGTCTCGACGGCGGAATGGGAGGCGGCCAGCCACGGCGGCCAGCGCGACGGCTACGTGAAGCGGCAGTTCGACCACGGCTTCGAGTACCGCCTGGTCGACTTCGACTCGGACGACGCCAACTCGTTCGCGGGCTTCGCCCGCTCGTTCGACGTGTTCGGGGACGGCAGCGTGCGGCTCGTCTTCACCCCCGGCCACACGGCCGGGCACATGTCCGTGGTCGTGCAGACCCCGCACGGCGAGGTGCTGCTCGCCGGCGACGCGATCTTCTTGCGCCGTACCCTCGACGAGGAGCACCTCCCGCACCTGCTCTTCGACGAGCACCTCTTCCGGCGCTCGCTGCGCGAGATCAAGCAGTACGTGAAGGAGACGCCGGACGCGGTGGTCGTGCCGGGGCACGACTGGGAGGCCTGGCAGAAGCTCGAGCCGGTGTACTAGCGGACCGCTTTCTTCACGAGCGCGCCGATCTTTTTCTCTTCGGCGGCGCTCAGCTCCTTCAGCGCGAAGGAGGTCGGCCACATGGCGCCGTTGTCAAGGTTCGCCGTGTCGCTGAAGCCGAACGTCGCGTATCTCGACTTGAACTTGTGCGCGCTTTGGAAGAAGCAGACGACCTTGCCGTCCTTGGCATACGCGGGCATCCCGTACCAGGTTCTCGGCGAGAGGGCTGGCGCGCTGGCTTTGATGACGTCATGGAGCCGCTCGGCCATGACACGATCCGCTTTGGGCATCTCGGCGATCTTCGCGAGCACGTCGCTTTCCCCGTCCGCCTTGCCCTTCTCCGCCTTCAGCTCCCGGGCGCGCTCCCTCATCGCAGCTCGTTCCTCTTTGGTGAATCCCTTGGATTTCTCAGCCATAGCGAAGCACCTCCGTGTCAGTGGTCACCTGCGAGATCGTTCCAGGTCGAACGCGCCGGAGGCGGTGATGTGGATCGAGCGACTGTCGCGGGTCCAGGCGATCAGGTTGAGCGCCTGGAGGCGGTCGAGCATGTACTGGAACGCCTCCGCCTGCGCGCCGTTTCTGTAGCGGCGGCGCACGTCGAACGCGAAGCCGGTGGCGTGCGGCCCGTCGCCGCCCTCCGCCGTGGTCACGAGCCTCGTGACAGTGAGCGGAGCCTTCGTGCCGGAGACCTGGCGCACGCCGCGGGCCATGTACACGGCGAGCTCGAACGCCCGCGGCCGAAGCCCCCAGAGGAGCTCGTCGTCGATCCCCGGGTCGCGGCGCAGCCCGTAGCGTGCGGGCTCGTCCGGGAACGGGCGCAACTCCCCGTCCAGGTAGGCGGCCGTCAAGTCGTCCTTGGTCTCGAAGGTCTCCGTCCGGTCGGGCGGGTGCAGCACCAGCTCGCCGGACGGCGCGGCCTCCTGGAGGCGCGCGAGCCGCTCCAGCCGCGGGCGGTCGTTGCGGTAGAGGCGCATCGCCTCCGCGGAGGCGAGCACGCGCCAGAAATAGGTCTTCGAGTCGTCACCGAGGCGTGTGAGGAGGCGATAGGCGCGCGGGTGGTGGTCCGGGGAGCTGTCGAAGAAGACCTGGGCGTAGCTGGCGCCGTCGTCGCCGTACGCACGGAGCACGCCCTGGAGGTTGCCGATCCCCATGTGGTACGAGACCACCGCGAGGTCCTCTCGCCCGAACTCGTCCTTCGCGAGCTTCAGGTAGCGGCCGGTGGCGGCGAGGGACTTGCGCGGGTCGAAGCGCTCGTCCGCGCGGCGCCGCTTGGCCCTGAGGCGATCGGCCTCGCGCGGCCCGCGCGCCCGCGCCAGCCTGCGGGTCAGCCGCTCGCTCGCCGCGACGTCCACGTGCATGCCGAGCAGGCTCGTGGCCGTCTCGGCCAGGATCTGGGTGAGCCCGACGGCTCCCTCGAGGTCGTCGCTAGCGATCGCGTCGGGGCGCCCGGCGCTCTCGAGCAGCACCATGGCCTCGATCAGGTCGGGATCGACGCCGGCCTCGTCAGCGGCCCGCTCGATGTCGGCGCGGAAGCGCTCCACGCGCTGCGCGGTGGCCAGCACCCCTCCCGGGCTCTTGGCGTAGACCACGTGGCTGTGGCCCGCAGCGGCGCGCGCCTCGAACTCCTGCTCGCGATCGGGCTCGTAGGCGTAGGGGTCGCCCTTGATCTCGACCGGGCTGTAGGCGGGCGGGCTGTCGTCGCGGAGCACCAGGAAGGCGGCCACGGCCAGGCCGGCGAGCAGCAGGACTATGAGCGTGAGACGGCGGATCACGCCGCCTCAGGTTGTCAGGGGACGCAGGGAATCCCGTCGCACACGTCGATAACGCTGCCGCCGATGCGCAGGAACTCGGACTTCTGGCGGCGCGCGAGCGGGCTTGCTCGCGGCGCTCCGTGCGGGTCCTTCCCCTCGCGCGGCGGCGTGTTCGTGGTGGGCGGGGCGGGAATCCCCGTGTCCCAGAGCACCATCGCGGAGCCGCCGAACGGGAACGTGTCGCGGTGCGGAATCCCGAAGTAGGGGTTCACGTCGGTGTGGCGTCCGGGCGCGAGCGCCGGCCAGCGAACCGACGCCCCGATCGTGCGCGCCTCCACCTCGGCGGTCACGTTGGCAACCTGATGGTCGCCGAACGCAACATGCATGAGCACGTTGTGCGCCGGGGTGCCCGGCAGCGGGTCGCTCGTGATGTGGTGCGCGTAGCCGTTCGCCTCCCCCCGGTCCCAGAGCAGCTGGATCAGCGACAGGAGCAGCGGGCGCTCGAGCTCGTTCGGGTAGGCGTCGTAGAGGCCGAGCGGCGTGTCGGCGCCCTCGATGTTGCCGTGGGCGTAGAGGTCGAAGTCCACGGAGCGCCGCAGCAGCGTCGAGTAGTTCATCCCCGGCACGCCCAGCACCGCACGGTCGAAGTCCGGGGCCAGCGCGGTCAGCGCGCCGCCCATGATGCCGCCCTGGGAGTTGCCGTCGTAGAAGAGCCGCGACTGGTCCACGTCGAGGTCGCCCCAGTCGCGCTTCAGCATCCAGCGGCCCACGTACATGAAGTTCACGAAGCCCTGCTGGGCGCGGTCCGCGAGCGTCGGGAAGCGCGACAGGTCCTGGAGCAGCGCGAGCACGTTCGGCACGTCGAGCGTCGACATCCCGGCCCAATCGGTGGCGCAGAACACAAAGCCGTGCTCGTTCGCCATCGCGCGCACGTTGCCGCCGGTGACCTCGCCGGCGCCGCCGAGCAGGCCATGGCCGTAGAGGGATGGGCGCAGCGGGCCCGCGGGCGGCGTCTTCGGGATCACGCAGACCACGTTGGCGAGCATGGTGTTGCCCGGGATGCGCTGCGGGCGCCCGTCCGCGCCGAGGGCGAACTCCGAGCCCGGCGGGCAGCCCGGGGCATCGAGGAAGCAGGGCACGCGAACGTTGCCGCTGATGCGGATCGAGTCGCCGAGGTCGCGGCGGCCGTCGAGCTCGGCCTCGTCGGGCAGGTCGTCCGGGATGTCCGGGTTGGGACTGAAGGCGGGCTCGCTGCCCTCGGGGACGAGGTCGGACAGGTCGTGGTCGCCGAGCTCGGCGAACGCCTGGTCGCGGATCTGAAGGGCGCGGCCGCTCAGGCCCTCGCGGCTCGCGACCGTGAAGTCCCAGGCCAGGTAGAGGTCCTTGCGCTTGATGCCGGCGCGCTTGAGCGTTTCGAACAGCTGCTCGAAGTGGGCGCGGCGCGCGTCCACCTGTGGATCGGGCTTGCCATCCCTCAGTGCCCTGAAGGCAGGTTGCGCCTGGAGCGTGCGGCCGCGTGAATCGCGCAGATTCCGCAGCGCCACGATGTAGCGCTCGCCCTCCTCGAAGTTCACCGCCGGCCGGACGATCAGCGTCACGTCGCGCGGGTCGGCCGGGTTGGCGTCGAGCTCCGACCAGATCAGCTGGCGCTGGAGCGTGCGCGCGTTGATGACCACGATCGGCTGGTTGGCGTCGAAGGAACGCTCGATGTCGGTGATCGGCACCGCTCCGGTGCGCGCAAAGGCCTCGGGCGTGTCCAGCCCCGGCACCTTCGTCACGATCATGTTGCCCGGGCTGAAGCCGTCGCTGTAGTTGTAGGGCGCGGCGCTCACCGGCTTGCCGAGCCGGTTACGAGGCATCCACTCGTCACGCAGCGCAAGCCGGCGGCCGGTCGGGCTCGAGCCGTCCGCGGTCGTGAAGTGATCGTTCGGCCACGGGTACAGGCAGGCCGCGGGGTCGAGCGGATCGCAGGCGACAGCGGCACCTGCCGGCAGCATTGCGAACGCGGCTACGACCGCACAAATGAGCACCCCTGCCCGCACGAAGCGGCGATTGTGCCACCGCGTTGAGCGAAGCGCGCCGGTTGCGTTCCGGCCGACCGTCCTGCTTTAGCGGCGAGAGACGGAGCGCCGACGGCTCTAGGCGTCGACCGGGCGGCGGCCCGCCGCTTCGGCGTGCTCGCGGGCGGCTCGGCGGGCGTCGCGGGCGCGGCGGATCGCTCCCTTGCGGCCCTCGCCGACCAGGAGCGTGTGGAGGTGGCGGATGCGCTCGAAGATCGCTTCGGAGGCGGCCTGGGCCTGCTCCTTGGTCGGCTCGTCCACCTGCTCGAACTGGATCGGCTCGCCGAACTGGATCGTGACCTTCGGGAACTGGAGCCGCTTCCAGTTGCGGGCGCGCTCGGTGCCGGCGATGGCTGTGGGCACCACCGGTGCGCCCGACTCGAGCGCCAGCCGGCCGATGCCGTGGCGCGGCTTGCCGAGCTCGCCGGTGCGGGAGCGACCGGCCTCCGCGTACATCACCACGATGTCGCCGCGCGCGAGCACGGCGTGGGCGGTCTTGAAGGCCTCCTCGTCGTGGTGGCCGCGCCTGACGGGGAACACGCCGCCGTTGTGGTACACGACCTGCATCGGCCACTTGAAGAGCTGCGACTTCGCCATGAACTGCACCTTGCGGCGCAGGTAGACGGCGACGAAGAAGTGGTCCAGGAACGAGAAGTGGTTCGGCGCGATGATCACCGGACCCTCGGCGGGGACGCTGTCCGAGTCGATGCAGCGCGCCCTGTAGAAGAACAGCAGGTAGGGCGTGAGCAGCAGCCGCACCGCCTCGTACATCCAGTTCGGGCGCTTCGTGCGCTGCCGCTCGTGGAACCTGTCGAAGTGCTCCGCCGGCCTCGGGTCCTTGTACACCTGCGCCTTCACCTGGGCTTCCCTACCCGGAGCGATCCTCTTTGTTACTCCGGGCGCGCTCGAGGGCTCGCGCCCAGCCTGCCAGCAGCTCCTCGCGCACGTCCTCGGACATCGACGGCTCGTAGCGAGCGGCCTCCCGCCACATCGCCCGCACGTCCGCCTCGCTCCACTCACCGGTGGCGACGCCGGCGAGGTAGGCGGCGCCGAGGGCGGTCGTCTCGGAGATCTCCGGCACCACCACCGGTACGCCGAGCACGTCCGCCTGGAACTTCATCAGCCAGCCGTTCACGACCGCGCCGCCGTCCGCCTTCAGCTCCTCGAGCACGACCCCTGAAGCCTCCTCCATCGCGCGCACGGCGTCCACCGTCTGGTAGGCCATCGCCTCGAGCGCGGCGCGCGCGAGGTGCGCCCGGCCCGAGCCGCGGGTCAGGCCCACGAGCGTCCCGCGCGCGTAGGCGTCCCAGTGCGGCGAGCCGAGCCCGGTGAAGGCCGGCACCAGGTAGACGCCGTCGTTCGAGTCGAGCGAGCGGGCGAGCTCCTCGGTCTCGTCCGCCGTCCTGATGATCCCGAGCTGGTCGCGCAGCCACTGCACCGCCGCGCCCGTCACGAAGATCGCGGCTTCGAGCGCGTAGTCCACGCGCCCGCCGACCCCCCAAGCGATCGTGGTGAGCAGGCCCTCGGCCGGCTCGGGCGCAGTCGCGCCCGCGTTCTCCAGCACGAAGCTGCCGGTCCCGTAGGTGTTCTTGCCGAGCCCGGGCTCGTGGCAGGCCTGCCCGTACAGGGCGGCCTGCTGATCGCCCGCGATGCCGGCCACCGGCACCGAGCCGCCGAACTCGGAGGTCTCGCCGTACACGTGGGCGCTCGGGCACGGCTCGGGCAGCGAGCGCTCGTCCACGCCGAGCAGCTCGCACAGCTCCGGGTCCCAGCGCCGCTCGCGGATGTCGAACAGCAGCGTGCGCGAGGCGTTCGACAGATCGGTGGCGTGCTCGCCGGTGAGCTTGAACACGAGCCAGGAGTCGATCGTGCCGAAAGCCGCGTCGCGCGGAACGCCGCCCTCGCGGATCAGCCACTCGATCTTGGTGCCGGAGAAGTACGGGTCGAGCACGAGCCCGGTGCGCTCGCGGAAGAGCGGCTCGTGGCCCGCCTCCTTGAGCTCGTCGCAGCGGGGCGCCGTGCGGCGGTCCTGCCAGACGATCGCGCGGTGAAGCGGCTCGCCGCTCTCTCGGTCCCATGCGACCACCGTCTCGCGCTGGTTCGTGATGCCGATGCCGGCGAGCGAGCGGCCGTCGATGCCGGCCGCGTCGAGCGCCTCCCTGGCCACCGCGCGCGTCACGTCCCAGATCTCGCTCGCGTCGTGCTCCACCCAGCCGGGGCGCGGGAAGTGCTGGCCGAACTCGCGGTACGCGCGCCCGACCGGACGGCCGCGCTCGTCAAAAGTGATGCAGGTGGTGCCGGTGGTGCCCTGGTCGATGGCGAGGATCAAGACGGCGGCAGCCTATCCCGCAGGTATCTTCCCGGCCCATGCCTGACGTCGAAGCTCACATCACAGGAACCGTCTGGAAGATCGAGTGCGAGGTGGGCCAGCAGGTCGCGGAGGGCGACACGCTCGTGATCCTCGAGTCGATGAAGATGGAGATGCCGGTCGAGGCCGAGGACGACGGGACGGTCAAGGAGATCGTCTGCGCCGAGGGCCAGTCCGTGTCCGAGGGCGACACGCTCGTCGTCCTCGAGTGACGGACAAGCTCCATCTCGACGAGCCCGCCGAGGGGGTCGCGCGGCTCACAATCTCGAACCCGGACCGCCGTGGCGCGCTCGATCACGAGATCCTCGACGCCCTAGCTGGGCACGCCCGCACGCTCGACGCCCGCTGCCTCGTGATCCGCGGCTCCGGCGAGGTGTTCTCCGCCGGCTACGACATCGGCAACCTCAGCGAGCAGGAGTTCGAGGAGAGCGCGGAGCAGCTCGTGGCGCACCCTTTCCACGACGCGCTCGAGGCGCTAGAGGCCTACCGCTATCCGGTGGTCGCCGAGATCAACGGCCACGCGATTGGCGGCGGGCTCGAGCTGGCGCTCACCTGCGACATCCGCATCGCCGCCAGCGGCGTGAAGATGGGCATGCCGCCGGCCAAGCTCGGGCTGATCTACTCGCACACCGGGCTGGCGAAGTTCATCGACGTATGCGGGCCGGCCAACACGGCGGAGCTGTTCTTCGTGGGCCGCAACATCGACTCCGAGCGCGCGCGTGAGATGGGCCTGGTGAACCAGGTGGTCGACCCGATGGCGCTCGGCGAGCGCGTGCTGGACCTGGCGAGCGAGATCGCCTCAAACGCGCCCCTGTCCCTCGCCGGCAACAAGCGCATGATCAGGACGCTGCGTGAGCTGCGGCTTCCCGAGCAGCTGGAGCGCGAGCTGGTCGAGCTGCGCGAGTCCTGCTTCGCCTCGGAGGACTTTCGCGAGGGTGTGTCGGCGTTCGCGGAGAAGCGCAAGCCGCAGTGGCGCGGCCGCTAGCCGTCCGCGTCTGACTCAAGCCACTCCGTCAGGAAGCGCGGGCTCACATGAATCGCGACCTGCCTCAGCGTGCCATCGCCGGAGTTCTTGAAGCCGTGCGACTCGCCGGCCGGGACGACGACCATGTGGCCGGCCGGGACCTCGACCTGCTCGTCGCCGCCGCGGAAGGTGGCCTGGCCCTCGAGCACGACGAAGACCTCGGGGTAATCGTGCCTGTGCAATGACGGACCCCGGCCCGGACCGGCCTCGACCAGGATCACCGAGATGCCGACGCCGTGGTCCTCACCGACGAATTCCGGTGAAGCGCCGCTGGTCGGGAGCTCGTCGTTTCGAATCACCTTCATGGCTGCCAGTATGCCCCGGTGCTCGCCGCGGCCGTTGATCTCCTCCGCTGCCCCGTGTGTGCGGGCGAGCTGTCGGAGAGCGAGGGCGCGCTCCGGTGCGAGAGCGGCCACTCGTTCGACATCGCCCGGCAGGGCTACGTGAGCCTCTTCGCCGGGGCGGGGCGCCGCGGAGAGGTGGACTCGCCAGAGATGGTCGAGGCGCGCGAGGCCTTCCTCGGGGCCGGACACTTCGGGCGCCTGAGCGAGGCGCTCGTGGAGGAGGCGCGCGCCGCGAGCGCCGCGTGGGAGCCGGGCGCGGCCGCGAGCGGCGCGGCCTCGGCTACGAGTGGCGCGCCCCGGGCGGCGAGCGGCGCGGCCCCGGGCGCCGTCCTCGACATCGGCGCGGGCACGGGCCACCACCTGGCGCGCGTCCTTGACGCCCTGCCCGAGCGCATCGGGCTCGCCCTCGACGCCTCAAGCTCGGCGCTGCGCCGGGCGGCGCGTGCCCATCCGCGCGCCGCAGCGGTCGGCGCCGATGCCTGGCAGGCGCTTCCGCTGCGCGACGGCGTCGCCGCGCTGATCCTCAGCGTGTTCGCCCCGCGCAACCCAACCGAGATGGCGCGCGTCCTGGCGCCCGGCGGCGTGGTCGTGGCCGTGACGCCCACCACCCGGCACCTGCACGAGCTCGTCGGCCCCCTCGGCCTGCTGTCCGTGCCCGAGGAGAAGGCCGACCGGCTCGACACCCAGCTCGCTTCGCATTTCTCGCTCGCAGAGCGCCGGCCGATCGAGTACTCGATGTTCCTCACACGTGACGAAGCGGCGCAAATCGTGCGCATGGGACCAAGCGCCTGGCACGTGGATGAGCAAACCGTGGCCGAGCGGCTCGCCCTTTTGCCCGACCCGCTCCCGGTGACGGCGTCCGTGACGCTGTCCCGGTACGTCCGCGCGCCGTAGCGTCCTCCGGACGCTTGACTCTCCCCGGCTGACGGCTCAGGCTTGCGCGCATGCTTGTCGGTGTCGGGTTCACTCCCTTTGAGACCCGCACCGAGGTGATCGTCAGCCTTGCCGGCCACGCCGAGGAAATCGGTCTTGACCGCGTCGACGTCGCCGAGGGCTGGACGCACGACTCGCTGATCATCCTCGCGGAGCTTGCCGGGCGGACCTCGCGCATCGGGCTCGGCACGTCGATCGTCTCCGTCTGGGGGCGGACACCCGCGACCATGGCGCTCGGGGCGGCCGGGCTGCAGCGCCTGTCCGGCGGCCGCTTCTCGCTCGGGATCGGCGCCGGTAGCCCGCCGCTCGCCGAGGGGTTTCACGGCCGCCGCTGGGACCGCCCGCTGGCTCGCCTGCGCGAGACGTTGACCACTGTGCGTGCGCTCCTGGCCGGAGAGCGCCTACCCGAACCTGCACCGGAAGCACGGCCGTTGCGGCTGGGTGTGGTCCCGGAGTCGCCGGTGCCGATCCTCCTCGCAGCTCTGTCCCCCGGCTCGGTGCGACTCGCCGGGGAACTGGCGGACGGGTGGACGCCCTTCCTATGGGCACGCTCGCGCGTCGAGGACGGGAAGACCCTGATCCGCGAGGGTGAGCTTGCCGCCGAGCAGCCCACGCCCACTCGCGTCTCGCTCGGTGTCCCGGTCGCACTCGGGCCCGACGAGGCGAGCGCGCGGCGCCTCGCGGCCTGGTGGCTGTCGACCTACCTGACGCGCATGGGCCCGCTCTACCCGCGCATGTTGGGACAGCGATTCGGGAATCAGGCCGCGGTCGACGCAATCGTCGAGGGTGCCGGCGGCAATGCGCAACCGGAACTGCCGGCGATCGCGGAGGACCTCGCTCAGGACGTGACCCTGTTCGGAACCTACGAGCAGGCTGGAGAAGTGATCGCCGCTTGGTTCGCGGCGGGAGCCGACAGCCTCAACCTCGTGCTGCCGCCCGGGCATCCCGGGGAGGAGCTGACCGAATTCCTGGACGTCGCGTCTCGCGGATACGTCCGGGCGCGGCCCTAAGTTGGGGCTCCGTGCCGTCCCTCATCTCCCGGGAAGAGGCGCTTCAGCTCGGCGAGATCACTGATCGCGCGGAGATTGAGGCGCTGGTCGAGCGCGCCTGGCGGGTGCGACAGGACCGCTTCGGCGACTCCACGGACATGTGCTCCCTCGTGAACGCCAAGTCGGGCGGCTGCGCCGAGGACTGCGGGTTCTGCTCCCAGTCGCGCTTCGCGGAGGCGGACACGCCCATGCACGCGATGATGGACCCCGACCAGATCCTCGAGCACGCCAGGGCGGCCGAGGCGGCGGGCGCGCACCGCTTCTGCATGGTCACCCAGGGGCAGGGGCTCTCTAAGCGGGACTTCGAGAAGATCCTCGCGGGCGCCCGGCTCGTCTCCGAGCACACCAACCTGAAGCGCTGTGTGTCGATCGGCCACATGTCCGCCGCGCGCGCGCAGGCGCTCAAGGAGGCCGGCGTCCAGCGGGTGCACCACAACGTCGAGACCGCCGAGAGCTACTACCCCGAGGTGTCGAGCACGGTCCGCTACGAGGGCCGGATCCGCACGGTCGACGCCGTGCGCGAGGCAGGTCTCGAGACCTGCGTGGGCGGCATCCTGAACCTCGGTGAGTCGCGCGAGCAGCGCGTGGAGATGGCCTTCCAGCTGGCCGCGCTCAACCCCACCTCGGTGCCGATCAACCTTCTGAACCCCCGCCCCGGCACGAAGTTCGGCGACCGCGAGCTGATGGATCCCTGGGAAGCCGTCCAGTGGGTCGCGATCTTCCGCCTGATCATCCCCGACGCGCTGTTCCGCCTCTGCGGCGGCCGCAACGAGAACCTCGGCGCCGGCGAGTTCCAGAAGCTCGCCGTCAAGGCGGGCCTGAACGGCGTGATGATGGGCAACTTCCTCACCACGCTCGGCTCAGAGCCGGAGTGGGACCGCCAGATGTTCGAGGAGCTGGGCCTGAACGTGGCCCGGCAGGAGGACAACGGCGCCAACCCGCGTCCGGACAACCGGTCGGGATGGCTCGAGGGCGACACGCCCCGGACGCCGCTCGACGAACTCATCGACTCGCAACAGGAAGCGAACTTTTGGAACCCAGCGAGACAACTCCGTCACAGCAAGAAGACATCGGTGCCGCCGCGGCCGGATGGGGCGCCGAACGCCTACCCGCAACTGGTGCACGTGGAGGCCCGGGGGCCGGAGGACGAGCCGGCGCGGGGGATGGAGCCAGCGCGCGGGATGGAGCCAGCCGCATGACCACCGACATCCAGGACCGCCTCGACGAGATTCGCGACAGGGGCCTGTACCGGCGCATGCGCTGCGTGTCGGGCCCGCAGGGGCCGCGCGTGCTGCTGGACGGCAAGCCGGTGCTGCTGCTCTGCTCGAACAACTACCTCGGCCTCGCCGATCACCCGCGCGTGCGCGAGGCGGCCGCCGAGGCGGCGATGCGCTACGGCGCCGGGTCGGGCGCGTCGCGCCTGATCTCCGGGAACATGACCATCCACCGCCGGCTCGAGGAGCAGCTGGCGGCGTTCAAGCGCTCCGAGGCGTGCCTGCTGTTCGGCTCCGGCTACCTGGCGAACGCCGGCGTGGTGTCGGCGCTGGCGCGCGAGGGCGACGTGGTCTTCTCGGACGCCCTCAACCACGCCAGCATCGTGGACGGCTGCCGGCTCTCGCGCGCCGAGACCTTCGTCTACGACCACTGCGACACCGACCACCTCGAGTGGGGCCTGCGCCAGGCGGAGGGCCGCGGCTCGCTGATCGTGACCGACGGCGTCTTCTCGATGGACGGCGACGTCGCGCCGCTCGAGCGCATCGTCGAGCTCGCCCAGCGCTACGACGCGCGCGTGATGATCGACGAGGCGCACGGCACCGGCGCCATCGGCCCGGACGGACGCGGCGCCGTGGCCGAGGCCGGGCTCGAGGACGAGGTGGACGTGATCGTCGGGACGCTCGGCAAGGCGCTCGGCTCGTACGGGGCATACGTGTGCTGCGAGAAGCAGATGGCCAAGTACCTGATCAACACCGCGCGCACGCTGATCTTCTCCACAGCCCTCTCCCCGCCCGCCGTCGCCGCCGCGATGGCCGCCCTCGAGCTGCTGCGCGAGCAGCCGCGGCGCGTGGAGAAGCTGCAACGGAACGCCTCGGTGCTGAGGGAGGCGCTGGCCGAGGAGGGGCTCCCCGTGCCCGACACGACCACGCAGATCGTCCCGATCATCGTGGGCGAGGCCAGCGAGGCCGTCCAGGCGAGCGAGCGAGCGCTCGAGCGAGGCGTCTTCGCGCAGGCGATCCGGCCGCCCACCGTGCCCGCCGGCAGCTCGCGCCTGCGCCTCACGGTGATGGCCTCGCACACGAAGTCGGAGCTGCGCGACGCCGCGCGGGTGCTCGGCGCGTGCGTGCGCATCCGCCCGCAGTCCGTGCCCGACGTGCAGCTCTACGACGGGCTGCGCGACGCCGCCTAGTTGCGCGGCCTCTTCGTCACGGGTACGGACACCGGGGTCGGCAAGTCCGTCCTCGCGGCGTCGCTGTGCGCGGCGCTGGCCGCCCGTGGCGAGCGCGTGGCCGCGTTCAAGCCGGTCGTGACTGGGCTGGACGACGAGCGAGGAGAATTCGGGCACGACCACGAGCTGCTGGCCTCCGCCGCAAACGCCGGGCAGGCGCCCGAGGACGTCGCGCCCTACCGCTTCGGCCCTCCGCTCTCCCCCCACCTGGCGGCCGAGCTCGCCGGCGAGCGGATAGAGCCGGCTCGGCTGGTCGAGGCGGCACGCGCGCACGAGCTGCTGGTGTGCGAGGGCGTGGGCGGCCTGCTGGTGCCGATCACCCCCGGCTACCTCGTCCGCGATCTCGCGATCGACCTCGAGCTGCCGGTGGTGGTTGCCGCCCGCACCGGGCTCGGCACGATCAACCACACGCTGCTCACGGTCGAGGCCGCCAGGACCGCGGGCCTGCGCGTGGCCGGCGTGGTGATGACTCCGTGGCCGGACGGGCCGGCGCAGATCGAGCGCTCCAACCGGGAGACGATCGAACGCCTCGGAGCTGTCTCCGTGAGCGGCCTGCCGCCCACCGACCGTGAGCGGCTCGCGGACGCCGGCGCCTCCCTGCCTCTCGATGACTGGCTCTAAGCTCGGCCTGTGGCCACGCAGGACGACCGCCCCGAGCTGCTGATCAAGCTCCAGGAGCGCAAGGTGCGCCACAAGCAGCGTCACATCCTGGAGCGGGTGGCCATCGTGATCGCCGGCGTGCTGATCGTGATGGCCGGAATCGTGATGTCGGGGCCGGGTGTGCCGGGGCCCGGCATCCTCACGATCATCTTCGGGCTCGGGTTCCTCGCGCTCGAGTTCGACTGGGCCGAGCGTTGGCTCGAGCGCGTGATCATCTGGGGCGACAGGGCGGCCGAGCGGGCCGAGCAGACGACCACGAAGCAGCGCGTGATCGCCGGTGTCGCGACGGCGCTCGCGCTCGGCGCCTTCGCGGTCGCCGCGGTGATGTGGGACATCCCGCTCATGCCCGTTCTCTAAAGGGACAGTCCCTTTATGGTTATGGCGCAGCGGGCGTTGGGTAGCCCTCCATCATGCGGCTCTGGCAGGGGACGTGCGTGCGCGCACTGCTCGTGGCACTCGTTATGGCGGTCGTCCTTCCGGGCGCGGCGCTCGGCGCCGAGCCGATCTTCGAGAAGTACAAGGTGCCCACGGTGGGCGGCGCGGAGGTCAACGTCGAGGTGATGCGCCCGGCCGACAACCCGGACGCGCCGGTGATCCTCACCTACTCGCCGTACAACACCCTCTCCGAGTACACGACTCCGAACCTCGCCAACGACGACATCGGGCAGCGCTACGTGCCGAAGGGCTACGCGCGGGCGGTGGCCGATGTGCTCGGCACGCGCAACTCCTCGGGCTGCTGGAGCTACGGCGACGCCGACGAGCAGCAGTCGGGCGTGGACCTCGTGAACTTCCTGGCAGCCCAGCCGTGGACGAACGGCAAGGTCGCGATGATCGGCGGCTCGTACGACGGCACCACCGCCACGATGGTGGCCGCCCGCGGCGCCGACGTGCCGGGCCTCGCCGCGATCGTCCCGATCGCCGGGATCAGCCGCTGGTACGGCTACGCGTACGGCGACGGCGTGCGCTACTTCCTGAACTCCGAGCGCCCCACGGACGAGGGCGTCGACACGCCGCTGGCGTTCGACTTCGGCCTCGCCCGCACCCCGCCCACCGACCCCACCGACCCGCTCTGGGCGGAGAAGCTCGCCAGCCGGGCGAACCCGTGCGAGGCGGCGGACCACACCGTCAAGGGCTACGACCGCACGCCCGACTACGACGCCTTCTGGCTCGAGCGCGACTACCGCAAGGACGCCGCGAACATCCGCGCCGCCGCGCTCGTGGCGCACGGCTGGCAGGACTACAACGTGAAGCAGGAGGAGGGCGTGGATCTCTACCGCGCGCTCACCTCCACGCCGTTCAAGCGCCTCTACATGTGGCAGGCCGGCCACTCCACGCCCGGCGCGCCGAACTGGCAGCCGCTGCTCGACCGCTTCTTCGACCACACGCTGCTGGGCGTCGACAACGGCGTGGACAGCGAGCCGCCCGTGCTCACCGAGGGCCGCTCCGCCACGCAGAAGAGCACCGGCTTCCGCACGGAGACGGCGTGGCCGCCGAGAAGCACCAGGCAGACGACGCTGAAGCTCGCGGGCGGCTCCTTCACCGACATGGCGACCACCACCGAGGAGCAGTCGACGCGCATGCCCGAAGCCGAGTCGAGCTGGCTGTTCGAGGCAGGCCGGCCGCTCACAACCGACACGCGCATGACTGGGTCGGCACGGCTCAGCCTCACGCTGTCGGTGAACCGCGACCACGCCCACCTGACGCCGCTGCTCGTGGACGTCGGACCTGATGGCACGACGAAGACCGTGTCGCGCGGATTCCTGAACCTCCAGTACCGCAACGGCCTCGCGACCGCGGAGCCGATCCCGCCGAACGAGCCGATCAAGGCAACCGTCACCTTCAAGCCGCAGGACCAGACCTTCGAGACCGGTCACCGGATCGGCGTGATCGTCCAGGGATCGAACACGGTCTGGGCGGTTCCGGACGACCCGGGTGCGACCTACACGGTCACTCGCTCAGCGCTGGCGCTCCCGCTCCCGTAGCTCCACGCGCCTGATCTTGCCGGTGAGGGTCTTCGGCAGGTCGTCCACGAACTCGATCTCGCGCGGGTACGCGTACGCGGAGTGGCGCTCGCGCACGTGCAGCTTGATCTGCTGCGCCAGCTCGTCGCTCGGCTCGTGGCCGCTCGCCAGCACGATGAAGGCCTTCACGATGTCGCCGCGCCGCTCGTCCGGCGAGGCCACCGCCGCGGCCTCCTTGACCGCCGGGTGCTCCACGCAGGCCGACTCGACCTCGAACGGCCCGATGCGGTAGCCGGCGGAGATGATCACGTCGTCCGCACGGCCGGCGTACCAGACGTAGCCGTCCTCATCCATCGTCGCCGCGTCCTTCGTGTGGAACCAGTCGCCGCCGAAGACCTCCTCGGTGTCCTCGGGCCGGTTCCAGTAGCCGATCGGGTAGTGCGGGTTCGAGCGCGCGCGCAGGCAGATCTCGCCGCGCTCGCCGGACGGCAGCGGCTGCTCGTCCTCGTCGAGGATCGCCACATCCCAGCCCGGCATCGGCCGCCCCATCGAGCCCTCGCGCACCTCGGTCCCCGGGAAGTTGCCGCACAGCGGGTAGCTCTCGGTGAGGCCGTAGTAGTCGAGCACGGTCACGCCGTACTGGCCGCGGAACCAGCGGATCACCTCGGGGTTCAGCGGCTCGCCCGCGGAGCACGTGATCCGCAGGCGCTCCAGCGGGTAGCGGCCGCCGGCGTCCTCAACCCCGGTCATCGCGCGCAGCGCCGTCGGCGTGGTGAACATGTTCTCCACCCCGTGCTTGGAGAGGAAGCGCAGGTGATCCTCGGGGTCGTAGCCGCCCTTGCGCGCCTGGACGAGCGCCACCGCGCCGTAGCGCCACGGTCCGAGCAGCGGGCAGATGCCCGCCGCCCACGCCCACTCGCCCGAGCCGTGGAAGAGCTCGCCGTCGCGCACGTCGTGGCAGAACTCGAACTCCTCGTGCGCGAGCAGGTAGCGGTGCGCGTGGAGGATCCCCTTGGCCAGGCCGGTGGTGCCCGACGAGTAGTAGAGCTGGGCGGGGTCGTCCGCCGCCGTGTCGACCGGCTCGTAGTCCGGCGAGGCGTCGTCCATCGCGGGCTCGAAGTCGTCGCCCATCACCAGCACGCGCTCGGCGAGCCCGTCCTGTATCCGGTCGCGGTTCGCCGTGTCGGTGACCACCAGGGTCGCGCCCGAGTCGCGCAGCCGGTGCTCGATTCCCTCGTCCCCGTAGAGGACGGACATCGAGAGCAGGATCGCCCCGCGCTTGTAGGTGCCCAGGAACACCGCGGCGGTCTCGGGCAGCGACGGCAGCAGCGTGGCCACCCGGTCGCCGCGCTCTACGCCGATCGCCTCCAGCACGTTCGCGAAGCGGTTCGAGAGCTCCTGGAGCTCCCCGAAGGTCACGCGCCGCTCGTTCCCCTGCCAGTCCTCCCAGACCATCGCCAGGCGGTCCGGCTCGTGCTTGTCGCACACGTCGCGGGCGATGTTGTAGCGCTCCGGAACCTCCCACCTGTGCGCTGCGCACATCTCCTCGTACGTGCCAAGTTCGTACTTGCGCAAGCTCACAGAGTGGAAGGGTCTCATGGGTTCCACTACCGTCGCAAGAGAGATCAAACGCACCCTCAAACGCCCGCACGCTGAACTGCGTTCGAATAAGGCACCCGACCCCAGAAGGGGGAAACAAATGCAGCTGTACGGAATTCGCAGACGCAACGCTTGGGCAACGGCCGAGGAGCTCGAGGCGGCCGCCAAGCGCTCGAGTGAGGTGGGCGACACGCCCGGCTCAGGAGTCCGTTGGATTCGCAGCTACGTGCTGCAGGAGGACGACGGGAAGCTCGGCACGTACTGCATCTACGAGGCCGACAGCCCCGAGGCGATCCGCAAGCACGCCGAGGACTCCGGCTTCGGCGCCGACGAGATCAACGAGGCCCTCGACACGGTCATCGTCCGGCCGGATCCGGTCGAGGCAACGGCCTAGGTCCCGACCATGGCGGCTCCCGGTCAGCTCGTAATCAGGCTGCTCGGGACGCCGCAGGTCGAGCGTAACGGCGAGGCGGTCACCGCGCCTCGCGGGCGCAAGTGCTGGGCGCTGCTCGCATATCTCCTGTTGCGAGAGCGCCCAGTGTCTCGCCTGTCGCTCGCCGAGCTGCTCTTCCCGGATGCGGAGGATCCGCTGCGAGCGCTGCGCTGGACCCTGGTCGAGCTGCGCCGGGCGCTCGGCGGCTCCGAGGTCCTCCACGGCGACCCGCTCCAGCTGGAGCTGCCGCCCGGCACCGAGGTGGACGTGCTCGCGCTCACGGGCGAGTCGCCCTCGACCTCGGTCGGGGACGGCGAGCTGCTCGAGGGCGCGGACTTCGGAGCCACACCTGCCTTCGACTCCTGGCTGGCGGTCGAGCGGCGCCGGCTCGCCGGGATCTACGAGCAGCTGCTCCGGGGCGAGGCGCTCAGCCGGCTGGCCGAGGGCGAGACCGCTGAAGCGGTGCGGCTGGCGGCCCAGTGCGTGGCACGCGACCCGCTCGACGAGAACCACCAGGAGCTGCTCGTGCGCTGCCTGGCGGCCGACGGCGACGAGCTCGCGGCGCTGCGCCAGGTCGAGGTGAGCACGAAGCTGTTCCGCGAAGAGCTCGGCCGTGAGCCCGGCCCGGCGCTGCGCGAGGCGGCAGGCGCGGGCGTGGTGCTCGCGCCACCTGCCGGCGGCGACGCCGTGGCCGCTCAGGCGCAGCTCGATGCCGGCCATGCCGCGATCGAGGCCGGGGCCGTGGAGCCGGGCATCGACTGCATCCGGCTCTCCTGCGCCGAGGCCCAGGCGTCGGGTGACACGGCCCTGCACGCGCGCTGCCTCGTCGCGCTCGGCACCTCACTGGCCCATTCGGTCCGCGGCCGCGACGGCGAGGCGGCGGCCGCGCTGCGGGCGGCCCTCACGGTCGGTGGCGACTCCCCCGAGCGCCAGACCGTCGTGGCCGCCTGCCGCGAGCTCGGCTTCGTCGAGTCCCAGGCCGGGCGCGTGAGCTCCGCAGGGCGCTGGCTGGCTCGCGCCACCGAGCTGGCATCCACCGACGCTGAGCAGTGCAGCGTGCTGTCGGTGAGAGCGCTGACCCTGTCGGACCGGGCGCACTACGAGGCCGCGCTCAGGCTCGCCGACGAGAGCACGCGGCGTGCGATCCAGGCCGGCGACCGTCGCATCGCCGCCTACGCGCTCTCCCTGGCCGGCCGCGTTCACCTCCTGCGCGGCGACGTCGGGCGTGCGCAGGCGACTCTCTGGCGCTGTCTCACTCATGTGACGGCGACTGGCTGGGTCGGGCTGCGGCCGTGGGCGGAGATCATGCTCGCCGAGGTGGAGCTGATGACCGGGCGCACGGAGGCCGCCCGCAAGCGGCTCGACACGGCCTACGAGCTTGCGTGCCGACTGGGCGATCCGTGCTGGGAGGGAATGGGCGCGCGTGCCAACGGCCTGCTCCACCTGGCCGCCGGCGAGCTGGAGGCTGCACGCGACTGGTTCGCGGAGGCGCGCCGCCGCTCCTCGCGCGTGTCCGACCGCTACGTCTGGGTCTACGCCCACAGCCTCGACGCCGCCGCCGGGGTGGCGATCGAGCTCGGTGATCCCGAGGCGCGCGACCTGGTGGCGGAGCTCACCGAGCTGGCGGCCCGTTCGGGGATGCGCGAGCTGGTGGTGCGCGGCAGGCTGCACGCCAGCCGGCTCGGCGAGCCGGGCGCGCTCGACGCCGCCCGCCTGCTGGCGGCTGACATCGACAATCCCGCCCTGGCGAACCTGCTCCGCGAGCCGGCGCTGACGGCCTAGAAGCGCGCGACCGACAGCGGCGCCGGCACGTCGGCGTTGCCGAGCAGCGCCTCCGCGACGATCCGCGCGGTCGCCGGCCCGGCGGAGATGCCCCAGGGGCCGTGGCCCGCCGCGGTCCAGAGGCCCTCCTGGTCCGGCAGCTCGCCCACCAGCGGCCGCCCGTCGAACGACTGCGGGCGCGCGCACGCGCGCGCGCCGACAACCTTCGCGCGCCGCAGGCCGGGCACGAAGCGCTCGCCCGCGCGCCGGAGCGTGGGCGCCCACGCGGGCGCGTCGGGCTGCTCGGGCAGGAAGGTGGAGCCCACCGCCACATGCCCGTCCGCCGGGACCAGGCTGAAGATCGACGCCGGGCCGCCGCCGCCCACGGCCTCCACCCCCGCCTCCTCGAGCACGTGCCGCGGCGGCTCGTCCATCTCCACCTCGGCCACCGCTCCCCAGACCGGCACGATCGGCCGCCAGGAGCGCGTTGGGTCGATCACCTCGGAAGTCCAGGGGCCCGCGGCCACCACAACGGCGCCGGCGGGTCGCCGTACGCCGGCCGCGAGCACGCCGCGCGCACGCCCCGAGATCACCCACGGCCAGGCCGTCTCGCCCTCGTGGAAGCGCGCGCTGGCGGCGTAGGCGCGCTTGGCGAACGCGCGGGTCGCTGCGGCAGGGTGCACCGGGTACCCGGTGTCGAGCCGGCAGCCCCACAGCCCAGGCGCCACGGCGGGCTCCACGCGGGTCAGCTCGTCGGGCGCGAGCAGCTCCGGGGCCAGCTCCGGGCTGTTGCGCGCCAGCTCGGCCACGGACGGCTCGAGCGCGCCCCGCTCCCGCGCCAGCATCAGCAGCCCGGCGGCCTCGGGCGGAAGCTCGAACTCGTCCAGGTCGCGATAGAGGCGGAGTGTCTCCACATGCAGGTCCCTCAGCACCGGATCGAACGGATGCTGCACCACGCCCGAGTTGCGCCCGGACGCCGCCGACGCCACCTCGTCCTGCTCGTACAGCTCCACCCGAACGCCGGCCTCGGCGAGGAACGCAGCGGCGGCGCAGCCCACGATGCCGCCGCCGATGATCGCCACGTCGGCGGGTCGGTTCACTCCCCGCTCGCGTAATCGATGATCGACTTGTCGATCAACCACTCCACCGGCGCCTTGTCGTCGGTGTAGACCTCCCCGCCCTCGAGCGGTGCCTCGAGCCGCCTGGCCGCGGCGAGCGCGGTCGGCTTGAGCGCCGTCGGAAGGTCTGGGACCGCCGCCCGCAGCTTCTCCCCGGAGAGCGGCGCCTCGCTCGCCACGATCAGCGTGTTGGTGTCCTCGATCGGATCGCGCATCACGTGCGGGAACGCCTCGCCGATCGTCGCCGTGAGCACCTTCTCGAGGTCGTCCTGCCCTTCCGGGTGGCCGGCGTTCACGATCAGCACCCCTCCCGGGGTGAGCCGGTCGCGGACGGCCTCGAAGAACTCGACGGTCGTGAGGTAGAACGGGATGTACGGCTGGCGGTAGGCGTCGACGGAGATCACGTCGTAGCTCGCGTCGATCCGGCGCACGAACGGCCGCGCGTCCTCGTGGTAGAGGTGCAGGCGCGGGTTGTTCATGTCGAAGTACTTGCGCCCGATCTCGGACAGCTCCGAGTCGATCTCCACCCCGTCCACGCGTGTCTGGGGGAAGAACTCCTCGTACGCGCGCGAGGTGGTGCCCGCCGCGTTGCCGAGGATCGCCACCCGCCGCGGAGCGCGGTCGCGCGCGGCGTACTGGAGCACGAGGTGGCCATCCCAGACGTTGTGCGTGAGCACGGAGTCGGGGTCGCGCGGACCCGCTGGCCCGGCGTCGCATTCGGCATCGCACACGGAGTGCTCGGCCTGGCCCTCGTTCAGCTCGAGCGCCCGCGAGCCGTCGGGGTACTCGATCACGCGCGCGTACTGGTACTCGGTCTCAGCCTCGTGGATCACGCGGCCGGCGCCGTCGGTGTCCGCCTTGAGCGTGCCCACCGGCAGCGCGATCAGCGCGGCGATCGCCGCCGGCGCAAGCGCCCAGCGGCGCACGGGGCGCAGGCCCCAGACAGCCACGATCGCGATCGCCAGGGCGAAGATGAGGAAGGTGCGGCGCGTGCCGACCAGCGGGATCAGCACGAGCGCCGAGAGCAGCGTGCCGACCAGCGAACCCGCGGTGGAGAGCGCGTACAGGCGCCCGGCCACCGTGCCGGCTTCCTCGACGGAGTGCACCGCGAGCCGGATCGCCCACGGCGACACCGTGCCGAGCAAGAGCACCGGGATCGCCACCAGCACGAGCACGGCAAGCAGCGAGCCGACGAAGGCGCCGGCGGAGATCTCGTCGAGCGCGTTCACCGCAACGTCGAGCAGCGGGTCGGCCACGAACGGCACGAGCGCGAGCATCACCGCCGCCGAGAGCGCCACGAAACAGAGCGCGCGCATGTTCGGGTGGCGGTCGGCCAGGCGCCCGCCCAGCCAGTAGCCCACCGACAGCGCCACCAGGACGATCCCGATCGTGTTCGCCCAGACGATCGTCGACGCGCCGAAGTACGGCGCCAGCAACCGCACGGCGGCGATCTCCGCGCCGAGCGAGCCCGTCCCGACCACGAAAACGAGGAACGGCAGCGGCGGCACTACGGCCCGGTGTACGGCGCGGCGAAGCACGGCTTCCCGCCGCATACGTCTACCACCTGCCCACCGACTTTCAGGAACTCAGACTTCTGGACGCGCGCGCTCGGCGTGTCCCGCGGGTTGCCGTGCGGGTCGTCGCCGCTGCGATTCGGCGTGTTGGTCGCGGGCGGCGCGTTCGTCCCCAGCGTCTCCGTGCCGACCGTCCGCACCGGACCGGTGTCCCAGAACACGATCGCCGACCCGCCGAAGGGGAAGCTCCCGATCGAGGGGATCATCTGGAGCCGCGGCCACGGCGAGCGGCCGGCCAGGAGCGCGGGCTGGTAGGCACGCGCGCCGATGGTGCGAGCCTCCACCTCGGCGGCCGTGTCCGACACCTGGTGGTCCCCGAACGCAACGTGCATGAGCACCGTGTGGCGCGGCGTGTTCGGCAACGGGTCGGTCGTGATGTGATGCGCGTAGCCGTTCGCCTCGCCGCGGTCCCACAGCAGCTGGATCTGGGAGAGCCAGAGCTGGCGGTCGAGCGGCTTCGTGTAGTTGGGATAGATGACCGCCGCGTAGGCGTCGAAGTCCACGCTTCGGTTGAGCAGCGTGGAGTAGTTCATGCCCGGAACCCCGAGCACGGCGCGGTCGAAGTCCGGCGCTATGGCGGTCAGACCGCCGCCCATGATGCCGCCCTGGCTGTTGCCGTCGAAGAACAGGCGCGTCGTGTCGAGCACGCTCTGGCCGCCCGTCTGGAAGGCCGGGTTCGTCGACAGGCCCTGCGGGTGGATCATCGCGCGGCCCAGGAACAGCATGTTGAGGTAGCCCTGCTGCATCCGGTCGGCCATGGTGTTGAAGCCGGAGAAGTCGGCGAGCACCGAGAGGATGTTCGGCAGGTCCTCCTCAGAGAAGCCCGCCCAGGCCGTCGCGCAGAACACGAAGTTGTGCTCGTTCGACATGGCCTTCACGTTGCCGGCGTCGATCTCGTCCGCGCTCCCGAGCAGGCCGTGCCCATAGAGCGACGGGCGCGCCTTCGGGGGCGCGGCCGGGTCGAGCGCCGAGCGCGGGATGTTGCAGAAGAACCTCGCGCTCATCGTGCCCATGCGGCGCGGCAGGCCGCTGCTGTCGAAGCTGAATTTGCCGCCGGGGGCACAGGCGTTTGTCAGGTAGCACGGAACGCTCACCGTCCCGCTGACCTTGCGCGCGATCAGGGAGTCCTCCGCGGGCGTGAGGTCGGTCACCGAGTCGACCGTGAAGGCCGGCGAGCTACCTGCCACGGTGAGGTCCTTGAGGTTGGTGTCGCCGAGCGTCTTGAAGGCGTCGTCGCGGATGTGGAGCATGCGGCCGGTGAGGCTGCGCTCGCTCGCCACGGTGAAGTCCCATGCGAGGTAGAGCTGGCCGCGCTTGACCCCGGCCTTCCCCAGCGCGCGGAAGATCTGCTCGAAGTGCCGGCGCCGCTTCTCGATCGGGCGCGCCCCGGTCCTGATGCCGTCGCGGTAGATCCGGAAGCCGCGCCCCGGCTTGATGCCCTTGCCGCGCGCGTTCTTCAGGTTGCGCAGCGCGACGATGTAGCGCTCGCCCTCCTCGAGGTTGCGGGCGGGACGGATGATCAGCACGCGGTCGCCGGCTCGCTTGGGATTCGAGTCGATCTCGGCCCAGATCGGATGCCGCTTGCCCGTGCGGGCGTTGATCACCACGACCGGCGAGTTCTTCGCCAGCCCCTTGCTCAGGTTCGTGAGCGGGGGCAGCTTGCTGCGGCGCACGGCCGCCGGCGTATCGAGTCCGGGGACCTTCACGAGCATCGCGCTGCCGGGGCTGAAGCCGTCGGCGCGGTTCTGGTCGCTGGGATCGATCGGCTTGCCGTTCTTGTTGCGCGGCATCGCGGACTTGGTGAGCGCCAGGCGCCGGCCGGTGTCCGTGCGCCTGTCGGGCTTCGTGAAGTAGTCGTTCGGCCAGGGGAACTGGCAGGCGACCGCGCCAATGAAGTCGCAGCCGGGTCTGACCTCCACCCCGGCGATCTTCTTCGCCGGCGCGCTGGCCGGAATGAGCAGCAGAGCAGTGAGCGCCGCCACGGCGGCCGCGAGTCCCTTCGCCATGCGGCGGATCCTATCCGGCGGCCGAATTAGTCTCGCGCAATGGATCTCGCCGCCGCGGACCGCAGCTACCTGTGGCATCCCTTCACCCAGCAGCGCGGCTGGGCCAGCGAGGACCCGGTGATCATCGAGCGCGGCGAGGGCACCGACCTCATCGACGTGGACGGCAATCGCTACATCGACGGCGTGTCGTCGCTCTGGTGCAACGTCCACGGGCACGCGCACCCGCGCATCGACGCCGCCGTGCGCGACCAGCTCTCGAAGGTCGCTCACTCCACGATGCTCGGCCTCAGCCACCGCACGGCAATCGAGCTTGCGCAGCGCCTCGTGCAGCTCGCGCCGCCGGGGCTCACGCGGGTCTTCTACTCCGACTCGGGCTCCACGGCCACGGAGATCGCGCTGAAGATGGCGTTCCAGTACTGGCGCCAGCGCGGGCAGGACCGGCGCCAGTTCGTGGCGCTGAAGATGGCCTACCACGGCGACACGATCGGGTCCGTGTCGGTGGGCGGGATCGACCTGTTCCACTCGATCTACCACCCGCTCCTGTTCGACACGCTGAAGGCCGAGCCCGGCGACCCCGCGGACATGGAGCGCCTGCTCGCCGAGCACGAGGGCGAGGTGGCGGCGGTGATCATGGAGCCGCTCGTGCAGGGCGCCGCGGGGATGCTCACGCACCCGCCCGGCTACCTGCGCGCGGTGCGGGAGCTCTGCGACCGCCACGACGTGCTGCTGATCCTCGACGAGGTGGCCACCGGCTTCGGCCGCACCGGGACGATGTTCGCGTGCGACCAGGAGGGCGTGGCTCCCGACGTTCTCTGCCTCGCCAAGGGCATCACGGGCGGGTACCTGCCGCTGGCGGCAACGCTCGCCAGCGAGGACATCTACGAGGGCTTCCTCGGCGAGCACGAGGAGTTCCGCACCTTCTTCCACGGCCACACGTACACGGGCAACCCGCTCGCCTGCGCGGCCGCGATCGCGACCCTCGACGTGTTCCACGAGGAGCACACGATCGAGCGCCTCCAGCCGAAGATCCGGCTGCTCGGAGAGCTGCTCGAGCCGATCGCCGCCCACCCGGCGGTCCGCGAGGTGCGCCGCTGCGGCTTCATGGTGGGGATCGAGCTGGTGGAGCACCCGCTCCCGGCACGGATCGGCCACCAGGTGACCCTCGAAGCCCGCCGCCGCGGAGCGATCATCCGCCCGCTCGGCGACGTCGTGGTGCTGATGCCCCCGCTCTCCATAGCGCCCGACGACCTCCGCCGCCTGGTGGAGACCACGGGCGAGGCGATCGAGGCGGCGACCGGGGCCGCAGCTTTGCGCGACGCGGCCTAGCGGCTGCAGCAATTCGGGCACTGAAGAGGGTGTGGGGCATATTTCGGTCGCATAGGGACAGGAAAGTGCCCCACACCCTCGCGCTAGTCTTCGCGCGCCGTGAACGAGACCGCAGCACCCACCACCCAGCAGTGGATCTGCACGTCGTGTGGATTCATCTATGACCCGGCCGAGGGTGACCCCGACGGGGGCATCCCGCCGGGCACGGCCTTCGAGGACATCCCGAACGACTGGTTCTGTCCGGTCTGCGGCGCCCGCAAGCGGGACTTCGAGATCTACGAGCCCTGAGGTGGCGCGCCCCCCGTCAGGCGAGGAGTTCAACCCGGGTGAGGTCACCGAGGCGCGTGAGGCCGCGTCCCTGATCCTCCTGCGGGACTCGCCCGATGGCCCGGAGGTCCTGCTGGTTCAGCGCAATCCGGAGCAGCGCTTCATGGGCGGCGCCTGGGTGTTCCCGGGCGGCGCGACGCACGCGGGCGACGACGCCGACCACGCCGCCACGGCGGTGCGCGAGCTCGAGGAGGAGGCGGGGATCGCCCTCGCCCGCCGACGTGGAGCTGGTTCCGTTCTCGCGCTGGATCACGCCCGAGGAGGTGAAGGTGCGCTTCGACACCTGGTTCTTCGCCGCGCAGGCGCCGCCGGGCACGGAGGCGACGCCCGACGGGAGCGAGTGCGTGGACGCGCGCTGGCTGCGCCCGGCCGCGGCGCTGGCCGCCCACGCGCAGGACGAGCTGGCGCTCGTGTTCCCCACGATCAAGCACCTGGAGCTGCTCTCGCAGGGCGCGTCGGTGAACGAGACGCTCGCGGCGGCCCGAGCGCGGCCGGTCGAGCCGATCATGCCGAAGGTCGCGGTCCGCGACGGCAGCGCGCAGGTCCTGCTGCCCGGCGAGCCGGGCTACGACGACGCATAGCGCCGCAACCGCGGCGGCCTTACCTTGTTGATGCGAATGGTGAGGCGTTTTCTTCCCATAGTCGGAGTCGCCGCGATCCTTCTGTCGCTGCCGGGCGCCGTCGCGATGGCGGACACGCTGATCGGCACGGAGGCGTCCGAGCGGCTCCAGGGCACCCCGAGCCCCGACCAGCTCTACGGCGAGGCCGGCGACGACGTGCTGGTCGGCCTCGGCGGGAACGACTACATCGAGGCCGGACCCGGGAACGACCAGATCGACGGCGGCGGCGGGCTCGACCTGGCGATCGGCGGCACGGGCGACGACCACGTGGACGCCGGCGTCGGCGACGACGTGGTCTACGCCGGCCCGGGCAACGACCTCGTCCTCGGCGGCCAGGGCGCCGACACGCTCTTCGGCCAGGACGGCAGCGACCGCCTCTTCGGCGGCAGCGGCCCGGACCGGATCTACGCCAGCCTGGGAGCAGACTTCGTGGACGCCGGCTCCGACAACGACGCGATCTACGCGGACGGCGTGGGCATCACGATCCTCGCCGCCGGCGGCGACGACACCGTGAGCGCCTCCGGCGGCCCGACAACGGTCGAGGGCGGCGGTGGCTCCGACCGCCTCCGCACCGGCACTGGGAACGACCGCGTGTCCGGCGGCCCCGGCGCGGACTCGATCGCCACCGGCGCCGGCGACGACCGCATCGAAGCGGCCGACGGGCGCCGCGACCGCGTTCGCTGCGGCCCTGGCAACGACTCGGTCGTGGCCGACCGGATCGACCTGGTCAAGGGCTGCGAGACCGTGACGCCACCAGCGCCTCGCTAATCGGATAGAACCCCACCATGGCCGCCGACCGGCTGACCGTGGCTGTAACCGGCCCCACCGGTGATCTAGGGGTTGCCATCGTCAACGCGCTGGAGCGCTCGCGCGCGGTGAAGAGCATCATCGGCATGGCGCGGGGGCCATTCGATCCGGCGGACCAGGGCTGGAAGAAGACCGAGTACCGCCAGGGCGACGTGACGGACTCGACAAGCGTGCGTGAGCTCGTGAAGGACGCGGACGTGGTGGTGCACCTGGCCTTCGCGGTCCTCAGCGCGAGCGATGCCACCCGCGAGCTGAACGTGGACGGATCGAGGCGCGTGTTCGAGGCGGCCGCCAAGGCCGGCGCGAAGCGGATCTGTTACGCGTCGAGCGTCTCCGCCTATGGGTTCCACGACGACAACCCGGACTGGCTGACCGAGGACATCCCCGCGCGCGGGTCGCCCCAGTTCCCGTACTCGGATCAGAAGGCCGCTGTGGAGCAGGTGCTCGGCGAGGTGCTGCTCAGCCACCCGAGCACGGTGGCGTACGCCTTCAGGCCCTGCATCGTCGCGGGCCCCGAGGCGCGAACCATGCTCGAGGAGATCCCCTACTACCGCCTCAGCGAGGCGATGCCCGATGCGGTGGCGCGCCTGCTCGGCTCGCTCCCCGCGCTGAAGCCCGTTATCCCGGATCCCGGCATCCGCTTCCAGCTCGTGCACGAGGACGACGTGGCGAGCGCGTTCGCCGCCGGCGTGCGCGGCCTGGGCGAGCCCGGGCCCTACAACCTGGCCGCCAGCGGCACGCTCACGATGTCGGACGTCGCGGACGCGCTCGGCTGGTACTCGATTCCGGTGCCCAAGCCATTGCTGGACGCCACCGCCGAGATCGCCACGCGCCTGCCGCTGCTGCCGGACACCGTGGCCTGGATCCACTCGGTGAGGAAACCGGTGCTGATGAAGACGACCCGGGCAAAGCAGCAGCTGCGCTGGCGGCCCAAGCACACGGCGAGGGCGACGCTCAAGGAGATGGCCGAGGCTCAGAGAGCCCTGCGATACAGCTCCGCGTAGTCCTCCTCGGACATCTCGCGGCAGTTCAGCAGCGTCGTGCCGTCGCCCATCGCGCCCTCGACCAGGGCCGGGATGCCGTCCTCCGGGACTCCGACCTGGGACAGGCGCGTGGGCAACCCGAGCCGCGCGGTGAGCTCGCTGATGTGGGTGGCCAGCGCGTCGCCGATGTCGCGGTCGCTCACGTCGAAGATCTCGCCGATGTCGCGGTAGCGGTCCGCGATGTCGAGCGCGCCCTGCGCGTTGTGGCGAATCACATGCGGCAGGTGGATCGCGTTGGCCACGCCGTGCGGCACGCCGAAGTGCGCGCCCGCCGGGTGCGACATCGCGTGCACCGAGCCGAGGGCGAGAGTGATCGCGAGGTTCGCCGCGATCAGCATGTTGCCGCGCGCCTCCTCATCCTCCTCACCGCGCTGGACCGCGCGCTCGAGGTTGTCGCGGATCATCCTCAGCGCCTGGAGCGAGCGCGCGTCCTGGTGCGGGCTCCAGTCCACCGACACGTAGCCCTCGATCGCGTGCGTCATCGCGTCCATGCCCGTGGCCGCCGCCACCGCCGGCGGCAGCGTGCGCGTGGTGTCCGGGTCGAGGATCGCGAGCCGCGGGAACAGCGGGAAGTCGGCGATCTCGATCTTCAAGTTCTCGTCCGGAACCTTGATCACGGCCGCCATCGACACCTCGCTGCCGGTGCCCGCGGTGGTCGGGATGCAGGCGAGCGGCGCGATCTCGAGCGGCCGGCCCATTCCGTCCTCGGCGCGCGGCATTAGGAAGAAGCCCTCCTGCTCGCGAGCGTCGCCGCCGTGGGTGAAGACGGCGTCCGCCACCTTCGCGGTGTCCATCACCGAGCCGCCGCCGACCGCCAGGAACGAGTCGGCGCCGGCCTCCTTGGCCGCCGCCGCGCAGCGGTCGCAGACCTCGGTCGACGAGTCCTGCGGCACGTCGTCGAAGACGCCCGCCACCTCGAGGCCGCCGTCGGTCACGCCCGCCTCGACGAGCTCGACCAGTCCGGTGCCGCGGATCACCCCGTCGGTCACGATGAAGACCCGCCGGGCGCCCTCCTTCTGGAACTCGAAGCCGGTCGACTCGAGCAGGTTGCGCCCCGAGATCACCCGGGTACTGCCTGCGTACTGGTAGAAGTCCTTGAACCCCTTGAGCGGACTGCGGTCCAGCGCTGAACCAGCCTCCATCAGGCCGCCTCGAGCAGGTCCTCGCGCCCGTCCTTCTCGAGCAGCGCGCGGTAGCGCGGGAACACGGGCTTCACGAGCGGCACCAGCTTGAGGATCTTCGCCACCGGCCCCTTTGCCTTCATCTGGCCGCGCGCGAGCGCCACGGTCACGTTGACCCTGCCGAGCCAGAAGCGGTGCGCGGTGTCGGCCTCCATGGACATCACGACCTCGGGCTCCATGTTGGTCGGCCCGCAGTCCACCTGCCCGTCCTCACCCTCGATCAGCTTCACGGTGATCTGGGACTCCGGATCGCGGTACTGGTACTGGACGATCGTGTTCGCCTTCTGGAACTTCGGCGACAACTCCTCGTCCTCGGCGAGCTGTTCGAACAGCTTGCCGATATACGCGTACACCTCGTCCGCGTCCTTGAAGTAGGCCACTTTGCAGTTTCTCCTCGGTTGGTGGGAGGCGCAGAGTCTACGACCGCGCCCTCACCAGCAATGTCTGCGCCGCCCGGCCGATGCGCCCGCGCTCGTCCCAGAGGGCCGTATCGGTTAGGCCGGTCCCATCAACGTGGGTCACGGAGTCGAGGCAGACCCACTCGCCCTCGGGCGGTCGCAGCAGGTGCACGCTGAGATCGGTGTTGATGAAGATGAAGCGGCTCCAGTCGAGCGGCGCGCTCACGCCATTGCCGCCGTCCGCCGCCAGGAGCACGCGCTGAAGCGGGGTGATCTCCTCGCCCTCGACCAGGGCCACCCGCGGGCGCATCCACACCGTGGCCGGACCGGGCTCGAGGAACGCGCCGCGGGCGAAGACGATCTCCATCGCCGTGTGCCAGCCCACCGCCTCACCAGTGGCGAAGAACTCGAGGGCCGTGGCGTGCTCGCGTCCGGGCGGGGGCTCGTCGCGCTCCCAGTCGGCGCCGATGTCGCTGACGGCGAGGCGCCAGCCGCGCGCCCGCATCACCTCCCCGTCCGGGCCGGACAGGGACGCCTCGAGCAGCTCCACGCTGCGTCCGGGCCGCACCACGCGGGCGCCAACCGACAGCGGCGCGATCGGCACGGGCGCCAGGATCTCGACCGTCACGCGCGCCACCCGCATGCCCTCGCGCGGCTCGCAGAGCTCGATCGCGCGGGCCAGCAGCGCCGACGGCGGACCGGCGTGCTGGGCGTTCGGGTCCCAGGGTCCGCGGGTGAGCTCGGACGGCATGGCCTCGTCGCCAGCCAGCGAGTAGAACGCCTCGGTCACGGGGCGCGAGGCTATAGCGTCCCCGCCCGATGCAGGCAGTGACCTTTCAGGCTCCCGGCGAGGTGCAGCTGGACGAACGCCCCGAGCCCGAGCTGCTCGAGCGCGACGACGCGATCGTTCGCGTGGAGGCGACGGGCGTGTGCGGGTCCGACCTTCACATCTACCACGGGCGCGTGCAGATCGAGCCTGGCTTCACGCTCGGACACGAGTTCGTCGGAACCGTCGTGGCGGCCGGCGAGGGCGTGACGCAGGTGGCCGAGGGCGATCGGGTCCTGGGCTGTTACTGCTCGGCCTGCGGCAACTGCTTCTTCTGCCGCCGGGGCGACTTCCACAAGTGCGACGAGGGCCGCGTCTTCGGGCACGGCAAGACGCTCGGTTCGCTCCAGGGCGCCCAGGCGGAGCAGGTGCTGGTGCCGCACGCCAACCTGACGCTGCGGCGCGTGCCGGAAGGGATGTCAGACGACGTGGCGCTGTTCGCGGGCGACGTGATGGGCACCGGCTGGCACGCCGTCGACCAGGCGAACATCCGCCCGGGCGACACGGCGGCGGTGCTCGGGCTCGGCCCGGTGGGCCTGTGCGCCGTTCAGGCCGCCAAGGCGGCCGGCGCGGCGCATGTGGTGGCGATCGACACGGTCGAGGAGCGGCTGCGACTGGCGGAGTCCTTCGGAGCCGAGGCGGTGCACCTGACGGAGGACGACCCGCGCGCGGCCGTGAAGGCGGCCACGGACGGCCGCGGCGTGGACGCCGCCATTGACGCCGTCGGCCACCCCGACGCGCTCGAGCTGGCCTGCCGGCTCGCGCGCAAGGCTGGGATCGTGTCGGCGATCGGCGTGTACGCCGAGCGCATCGACGTGCACATGGGAATCGTGTGGATCAAGGCGCTCACGCTCAAGACCGGGCACGCGAACGTGATCGGCCACGTGGACCGGGTGCTGGCGATGCTGAGCGCCGGAGTGCTGGACCCCGGGCCGCTCGTGACTCACCACATGAAGCTCGAGGACGCCGCCGAGGCGTACGCGGTCTATGACCGCCGCGAGGCCCTGAAGATCGTGATGACGCCGTGAGCGTGGAGCGCGGCACCGCCGCCCTGCTCATGCGTCGCCGCGAGATCCTGGCGCAGGGCGCACAGCCGATCGGCTGGAAGGTGGGCTTCAACATTCCCGAGATCCAGGAGAAGCTCGGCATCGACCGTCCGCTCGCGGGCTTCCTCACCACCGACGGCCTGCTCGAGGACGGCTCCGAATGGGACGATCTCCCGGTGGTGGTCGAGAGCGAGGTGGCAGTCGAGCTCGGCGACGACGCCAGCTCGATCGCGGCCCTGCTGCCCGCCCTCGAGCTCGCGGATCCTCCCGATCTCGACCTCGGCGTCGAGCAGATCCTGGCCGGAAACATCTTCCACCGCGCCGTCGCATTCGGGTCGCGCGTGGCGACCCGGGAGCCGGGCGCGGCCCGGATCCTCGTGAACGGCGAGGAGCAGCACGCCCTGAGCGCCGAGCAAACCGCCGCGAACCTCGAGGCGATGGTCGAGGCGGTGGCGGGGCGGCTGGCAGAGGCCGGCGAGGAGCTTCAGCCGGGCGACCGCATCATCACCGGAGTGCTCGCCCCACCCCACACCGCGCAGCCGGGCGACACGGTCCGCCTCGAGCTGGAGTCACTGGGCGCGGTAGAGCTCCGCTTCGCCTAGCCGCGCCCGATCCGGTACACCGGCCCGTTCAGCGAGATCGCGTAGACACGGCCGCGGCCGTCCTCGCCGAACGAGACCAGGCCGTCCACGTGCAGGCGGGTCCCGTGGGTGGGAGCGGTGGGGCGGCGCAGGCGGGCCAAGCGGATCGTGCCGTCGCAGAAGTCGCCGTACACGTAGCGGCCGGTCCAGCCGCGGCCGAGCGAGCCGTCGCGGATCACGTAGCCGCCGATGATCGAGCAGAAGCCAGCGTCCTGCGAGTGCTGGATCACGGGCGGGACGTGGCCAGGGGCGCTGCCGCTCTCGTAGCGGCTGCGGCCCTCGAAGACGTCCCAGCCGAAGTTGTAGCCGCCACGCGGCGGCAGCCCGCCTGAGCGGCCGGGCACGTAGTCGATCTCCTCGATCGCGTCCTGGCCGACGTCGCCGATCGTGAGGCCGCCGCGGCGGCGGTCGAACGAGAAGCGGTACGGGTTGCGCAGGCCGTACGCGTAGATCTCCGGACGCGCGCCGGAGCGGCCGCGGAACGGGTTGTCGGCGGGCACCGAGTAGCCGCCCCCAGGGCGCGGGTCGATGCGGATCAACTTCCCGAGAATGCGGCTGACGTTCTGCGCGTTCTCGTCGGGGTCGCCGCCGCCGCCACCGTCGCCGAAGCCCGCGTAGAGCATCCCGTCGGACCCGATCTGCAGCTGGCCGCCCTTGTGGTTCGAGCGCTGGTGCGGAATCCGGATCACCGATCGGCGCGAGGACGGGTCGGCCCTATTGGGGGCTCCGGCCGAGGCGCGGAACTGGTCGATCTGGAGGAAGCCCTGAAGGTCGGTGTAATAGACGTAGAAGCGCCTCGAGCTCGCGTAGTCGCGCTCGAACGCCATCGAGAGCAGGCCGCTCTCGCCGCCCGAGCTCACCCGGTCCGAGATGTCGAGGAACGGCCGCCCGAGCACCCTCCCGCGCTGGACGATCCGGATCGTGCCCTCGCGCTCGACCACGAAGCGGCGCGTGTCGCCGCGCGGCGCGGCCAGATAGGTCGGCTCGTTGAAGTTCCCGAGCCGGAGGAGGCGAACCCCGCTCGCCTGCGCGGGCGCCACGGGCTCCTCACGAGGAGCGCTCACGGCCGGCTTCGTGGCCATGGTCTGGTCCTGATCGTCCTCCGTGCAACCCGCGAAGCCAACCGGCGCGAGCGCAAGCAGAGAGATGGCCAGGTACCGGCGCGCGCTCACGCGGCCTCAGTATGGCAACGCTAACCTTGGGCCCTTCGGGCTGTGGCGCAGCTTGGTAGCGCGCTCCGTTCGGGTCGGAGAGGTCGCTGGTTCAAATCCAGTCAGCCCGATTGCAGCGGCACCGCTCCGCACCGACCTGCGGGGCGGTGCGGACGCTTGGCGCGGCCCTACAGCGCCGGGCGGTTCATCTGCATGCGCACCGTGCTGCCGTCTGCGGATGAGCGCACCTGGACCAGGTCGCAGACCAGGTTGACGAGCCAGATGCCGTGGCCGCCGATCTGGCCGATGGCGGGTTCCTCGCGGCCGATCATCGGCTGGAGGATGTGTCCGCCGTCGCGGACCTCGCACACGAGGCCGTCGGGGTCCTCCCACACGCGCAGGACCCCGTCCTCGTGCGCGTGGTGAAGGCTGTTGGAGAGCACCTCGTTCACCGCGAGCACGAAGTCGTCGGAGCGCTCGCCGAGTCCGGCATCCTGGCCGCGGACGCGCACCAGGTGGCGCGCGTCATGCAGCGCCTCAAGGGTCACCGTCAGCTCCTCGGCATCGGCCGGAGGGTCGGACAGCGGCTCCGCGAAGCGCGCGGCCACCCTGTCGATGCCGCAGTAGGTGTGCGACACGTCCTCCGTGCCGTCGAGCGACACGATCGGGTGGCTGCGGCGCGCCTCCTCGATCACGTCCTCGGGGAGCGCGGCGGTGTCGTACGGGCAGATCAGCCGGAACTCGTCCGCGGTGGCGAAGGCGATGTTGATGAGCGACTCGTGGAGTTGGCACTCCGACAACTCGGAGGGACTGCGGTCGGCCCAGATCGGCTCACCGATGCCGCGCATCCCGCCTCCGCCCCCCGCGTGGTCGCCGACGAAGCGGTTCCAGGCCGGGATTATGCGGGCCGGGTTGCGTCCCACGACCTCCATGTCGGCGAAGTGGACCTCATCGGCGCGCACGCCGAGTGCGTCGCGAAGCAGCTTGAGCTTGCGCGCCCCCACCATCACCAGCACCGGCTCGTCCGCCCCAGGCCATCCTCGACAAACGCGCACGAGCGCTGGACGAACTCGTCATCGCCCGCGTAAAACACGGCCTCATGATGAAAAGTTCCAGGGGTGGTCACAGCGAAGCCCACATATAGGTGATACCCGGGTGACCCGGAAAGGTAGCCCTCTGCGAGAAATCTGTCGGTCAGGCTGCGACGGCGTTGTAGTAACGCACGGCAAGTCCCGTGAGCAGCGTCTCGAAGCAGGCCTCGAGCGTCATGTCGTTCTCGGCCGCGTAGGTGCGCAGGCCGGCAGCCTCGATCGCCTCGGACTGGCCGATCACCTCGTCCACGAGGTCGGGATGCTGGTCGCAGAAATAGGCCCCCATCGAGTAGAGGCTCGTCTCCATCAGCGACTCGAGGAACGGATCGTCCCCGGCCGGTGCCTTGGTACGCTTGGGGGCCACGGCGGGCAGGTTACCCGCGCGTGGCCGCGTGGGCGGAGCCGCTCAGGGCAGACTTCGGGAGCGCGTCCGTCACGTCTTCGGCGCTCGGGAGAGGCGCCGCGGGCAGCTCGATCTGCGGTAGCGAGCGCGTCGGGTCCTGCACCTCTACCGGTGGAAGGTCTGGCGTCGGCAGGCTGAGCGGAAGCGACGGCGGCTGCGATCCGCCGTCCGTCCTCGGAACCGCGCCCAGATCGGGAGCCGACCCGTCGAGGCTCGGTGCCAGTCCGCCGCTGGCCGGGCCTCCGGACCCGTCGGTGGGCACGCCATGCTGTGAGCCCGTGGGAGCGGCCTCAGTGCCCGTCGAACCGCCGGCGCGGCCCCCCGCCTGACCGGAATTGCTCTGCCCGGACGCCCGGCGTGTCCCCCGACGCGCTCCGTCCGTGGCAGCAGCTCCGGCGGCGCCGCGCTGCAGTTCCTCGGTGTGCTGTGCGGAGCGCTCTGCCGCCACGCTGCCGTGCCCGGCAGCCTCGCGGTCCCCCGGTAGCGCTCCGGTACCGAGCGCCGCGCCTCCCGCGCCGGCCAGCGCCGCAACGGCCAGAAGTGCCGCAGCACGCTCCGCCAGCGGGGCTGCGTTTGGCGCCCGCTCCGAAGAATCCGGTGATCCCACCGCCATCTCCGCCCGAGCGGCGCAGCAGCCAGGGCAGCGGCAGCAGCGCCGCGGCCTTCTGGCGCAGCGCGCCCAGCGCCGACAGCGGCTCGATCCCAAGCTCGCGGGCGCGGCGGCGGCAGCTGTGGCAGCGCCGCGCGTGGCGCGCGAGCCGCTGCTCCTCCGTGCCGCGCTGCACGCCCTGCGCGATGCGCATGATCGTGCCCTCCATCGCCTCGCAGCGGCGGCCCTCGGAGAGCTCGGCGTACTCGCTCTCGAGCCGGCGGCGTGCGCGGAAGAGCGCGCTCTCCACGGCCGGGCGCGTGAGGTCGAGCTTCTGGCCGATCTCGCGGTACGACATCCCCTCGAGCTCGCGCATCACGAGCACGCGCGTGTGAACGTCGGACAGCTCGTCGAAGGCGCCCTGGAGGTGGCCGAGGCGCTCCTTGGTGACCAGCGCGGCGTCGGGCGCGCCGTCGAGCCCCACCAGCCTGGTGCGGTCGGATGCCCGCAGGCCGTCGTCGGCGTCCATGGACACCTCGACCGCGTGGTTGTTGCGCCGGTACGAGTCGATCGCCGCGTTGCGGGCGATCTGGTAGATCCACGGCTTGAAGTTGATCTCGGCGTCGGTCTCGCGCATGCGGCGGAGCGCTGAGAGGAACGCCTCCTGTGCAATGTCCTCGCAGCGGGCGGCGTCGTGCAGCATCGAACACACGAACCGCGCGATGCGCGGCTGGTAGCGCCGGTAAAGCTCCTCGAAGGCGGAGTCCTCACCGGCCCGAACCGCAGCGACGAGTTCGGCGTCGGCGGCCTCGCAACCAGCTGTGGCGATCAATTAAGCATCCCTGCAGAGAAAAACGCGTGAGTTCCGCAGATGTACCCCAGTTAAGGCGATTCTAAATATCGTCCGCCACAAATGACGCAGTTGACCCACATCATCGCCTATCTCGACGACCTGCTCGAGGTCCCGGACTTCCCGGACTATGGCCCAAACGGGCTCCAGGTGCCGGGGCGGGAGGAGGTCACGACGGTCGCCACGGGCGTCTCCGCGCACCGCGAGCTGTTCGAGCGCGCGGCCGAGGCGGGGGCGCAGCTCGTGATCGCCCACCATGGGCTGTTCTGGGACTTCCACCCGCGCTCGCTCTCACCGATCCATGAAGGAGCGGCTGCGGGTGCTGTTCGACAACGAGATCGCGCTCGCCGGATATCACCTCCCGCTGGACGCCCACCCCGAGGTGGGGAACAACGCCCTGATCTGCGCGGCGCTCGGACTCGAGCGGGCGGAGCCGTTCGGGCATCACCGCGGGCGCAGCGTCGGCTTCGTCGGACGCTCGGCGGAGGGCGTCCCGTTCGACGAGTTGCGGCGCCGCTGCGTCGAGGTGTTCGGTCAGGAGCCGTTCACCTGGGACAGCGGGCCGGACGTCGTTCGCAGCGTCGGCATCGTGTCCGGCGCGGCGGCGTCGAGCTTCGGCGAGGCGATCGCCCTGGGCCTCGACGCGTTCCTCACGGGCGAGCCGGCCGAGCACGTGATGGCGGATGCCATCGAGAGCCGTACGCACTTCATCGCGGCCGGCCACTACGCCACCGAGACGTTCGGAGTGCGCCGGCTCGGCGAGCTCGTGGCGCAGGAATTCGGCGTCGAGCACCACTTCATCGCGGCGCCGAATCCAATCTAAGCCGCAATTTGGGCGAATCTGCTTGCACCGACCGGCACAACCGATACCCTCAGGGAGACGCTCTGCAAAGCGACGAGGAGGAAGTAGTAAATGGCGATCCACCTGACGCCCACCGAACTCGGCCGCGAGGCTGGCATGCACCGCAGGGAGGTCATTTCGCGGTGTATGGAGATGGGCGTCCCGATCTTCCAGGGCCGGATCGACAAGACGCTGTTCCTCTGCAGCCTCAAGGAGGCCAACCAGAAGCGGGAGCTCGCCAAGGCGTAGCTCCGGGAGTCGTCGCTTAGACTCCCGCGCATGGAAGCAGTCACGGCCGGCGTGACCGGCGCTCAAGGCACCGGTTCGAAGACGATCGCCGACCTGCTGCCGCTCGCGGTCAAGAAGTACGGCGACAAGCCCGCTCAGCGCCACAAGGTCGGCGACGAGTGGGTCGAAGCGTCCTACAAGGAGCTCGGCGAGGTGGTCAAGGAGGTCGCGCTCGGGCTCGTGGACCTCGGCATCCAGCCGGGCGACAAGGTCTCGATCCTCGCCAACACGCGGCCCGAGTGGACGCACGCCTGCTTCGGCATCCTCACCGCCGGCGGCACGCTCGTCACGATCTACCAGACGAACTCGCCCGAGGAGTGCCAGTACGTCCTCGAGCACTCCGACTCGCGCGCGATCTTCGTGGAGGACGCCGAGCAGCTGGCGAAGGTGCGCGAGGTCGAGGACGAGTGTCCCGAGCTCGAGCACGTGATCGTCATGGACCCGGATGGCGCGGAGCTCGGCGACGCCCTCACGCTCGATGCGCTGCGAGAGCGCGGCCGCGGCCGCGACGAGTCCGAGTGGGAGGCGCGCTACCAGGCCGTCAGCCCCGACGACATCTGCCTCTACATCTACACCTCCGGCACGACCGGGCCGCCGAAGGGCTGCCTGCTCTCGCACGCGAACTACCGGGCCATCACGGACGCCGTGGTGGAGCAGAGCCCGCTGCAGGACGGCGACTCCTCATACCTGTTCCTCCCGCTCGCCCACGCCTTCGCGATCCTGATCCAGTTCGCGACCTTCGAGCTGGGCGCGGCGCTCGCCTACTGGTCGCGCGACCCGAAGCTGATCATCGCCGACATCACGCAGGTGAACCCGAGCTTCTTCCCGTCCGTGCCGCGCATGTTCGAGAAGATCTACACGCTCGCCACCTCGAACATCGAGGACAAGGAGCAGCTCAAGCAGGCCGTCCAGGTGGGCGTGAAGGTGCGCATGATGCGCGAGGCCGGCGAGGAGGTCCCGGCGGAGCTCCAGGCCGGGTTCGACCAGGCCGAGGAGAAGCTGTTCAAGAACGTGCGCGGGCTGTTCGGCACGAACATGCGCGAGTGCGTGACCGGCGCCGCGCCGATCGCCGGCGAGATCCTCGAGTTCTTCTACGCCTGCGGCGTGCCGGTGATGGAGGGCTACGGCATGACCGAGACCTCCACGAGCGCCACGGTGAACCGGCCGGAGGGGAACAACTTCCGCTTCGGCTCGGTCGGCAAGCCGCAGAAGGACGTGGAGGTGAGGATCGCCGACGACGGCGAGGTGCTCATCAAGGGCCCGAACATCTTCCAGGGCTACTACAAGAACGACGAGGCCACGAAGGAGACGCTCGAGGACGGCTGGCTGCACACCGGCGACCTCGGCCGCCTGGACGAGGACGGCTTCCTCTACATCACCGGCCGCAAGAAGGACATCATCATCACCGCGGGCGGCAAGAACATCACGCCGGCCAACCTCGAGAACGGCCTGAAGCAGAACCGCTGGATCTCACAGGCCGTGGTGATCGGCGACCGCCGCCCGTACCTCGTCGCGCTGGTCACGCTCGACCCCGAGGAGGCGCCGGCGCTGGCCGAGCAGCTCGGGATCGAGGACGCCGACCCGGCCACGATGTCCCAGGACGAGAAGGTCCGCGAGGAGATCCAGGAGGCGATCGACGACGTGAACTCCCACGTGGGGCCGGTGGAGCAGATCAAGCGCTTCGAGATCCTCGACCACGACCTCTCGCAGGAGACCGGCGAGCTGACGCCCACGCTGAAGGTGAAGCGCAACGTCGTGCACGAGAAGTTCGCCGACGTCGTCGACCGCATCTACGACGCCCCGCGCTAGCCGACGATCGGCCGGCCGCTAGTGCGGGATGGGCGCGTAGTGCTCGGCGAAGACCTTGTGGACGAGCTCGCCCCGGCTCGACACGCCGACCTTCTCGAAGACGACCTTGACGTGGTCGCGCACCGTGTGGGCGGACAGGTGCAGCTCGGCCGCGATCTCGGCGGTTCCGAGACCGCGCGCGATCGCACGGGTCACGTCCACCTCGCGGGGCGTCAGCTCGTAGGCCTCGACGATCAGCGGCGCCACGTCTCCCGACTTCGCCGGCTCGATGATGAGCGCGAGCTGATCGGTCCCTTCGAGCGGCGCGCCGTGCATCAGCAACCACACCCCGCGGAGGGTGCGCATACGCGCGCGAACCGCGGGCTGGCCGCTCTCGTGCGCCGCCCGCATGCGGGCCGCCAGCCCGACGGTATGGAACGGGAGCGCCACGTTTGAGGCTCCCCCTGAGAGGAGCGCGGGATCGAGTTCGTCGAGCCAGTCCTCGGCCTCGCGCGTGGCAGACACGACCGCGCCCTTGCCGTCAAGGAGCACGATTCCGGCTCGTGGGTTGGCCGGCACGTCCTTCGGCGGCGACAGCAGGGCGCGGCGCAGGCCACGCGCGATCAGGGGGGCGGCCCGCTCGAGCCAATCCTTCTCCTCGTCGGAAAAGCGCGCTCCGGGGCCGGCCCGGTTCAGCTGCCCGATGCCCCACGCGGCCTCGCCGATCGTGAAGGCCACGCGCACCTCGGCCTCGTAGCCCGTGCCGACGCTGAAGTCGCGAAAGCGAGGCGAGCGCTCAGGCCGCCCGCCCGTCGCCTCGTGGATGTCAGCCACGGCGCGCCCACTTCGTGCGATGTCCGTGAACTTGACGAAGTCGGGGACGTGGAACTCGTACTCCCAGGTCGGCTCACACCACTCGTCGGGCAGCTCTCTCACCACGCCCATGCCGATGCTCAGCGTCGTCTCGGGGTCGGTCGCCGCCAGGAAGTAGCCGTCGCTGGGGATGACGCGCTCCACGCGCTCGGACACCTGCTCGATCAGCTCCTGGGCGGACAGGTCCTCGTCTGCGATGCGCGAGATCGCATCGAGTGTGCTCTCTGCTGCGCGGAGAGCTGTGGCCATAGGGAACACGGTACCCGCGCCCGGGGGCCGCGGGCAACCCCTCGATTGAGGGGGTTTGGGCGAGCGCAGAACACCCGTATTCGGGGGATCGACGCGGCCGGCGCCGCAGCGCACACTCGGCGCATGCTCACCTCCACCCCCCACACCGAACTCGCAGAAGCGCTCAGCGGCGGCGTCGTCCTCCCCGGCGATCGAGACTGGGACGAGGCCCGCTCCGGCTTCAACCTGCTCGAGGACCAGCATCCGGCCGCGGTGGCGTTCCCCCACGATTCCCACGACGTGGCCGCTGCCGTGACCTACGCGCGGCGCGCCGGCTTGCGCGTGGCGCCTCAGGCGACCGGGCACAACCAGGGAGCGCTCGGCGACATGGAGGGCAAGCTCCTGCTGAACGTGAGCAGGCTCCAGGACGTCCGCGTGGACCCGGCCGCGCGGCAGGTCCGTGTCGGGGCGGGCGTGAAGTGGGACCGGGTCGCCCCGCGGCTGTCGGCCCACGGGCTCGCCGGCCTGCACGGCTCCTCACCGGACGTGGGGATCGCCGGCTACTCGCTCGGCGGCGGCATGGGCTGGCTGGCGCGCAAGTACGGGCTTCAGGCGAACGCCGTGACCGCGCTCGAGCTCGTCACGGCCGAGGGGACGCTCGTGCGGGCGGACCACGAGCACCACGCCGACCTGTTCTGGGCGCTGCGCGGCGGCGGAGGCAACTTCGGCGTCGTGACCGCGATCGAGTTCGCTGTCCATCCCGTCGACGAGCTCTACGCCGGAGCGCTGTTCTTCCCGTTCGAGCGTGCCTCCGAGGTGCTGCACGCGTGGAACGCCCTGCGGCCCGACCTGCCAGACGAGCTGATGTCGTGGGCGTCGCTGCTCCATTTCCCGCCGATCCCCGACGTGCCGGCGTTCGCGCGTGGCCGCTCGTTCGCGATCGTGATGGCGGCGTTCCTCGGCGAGGAGGCCGAGGGACGGGCGCTTCTCCGCCCGCTGCGTGAGCTCGGTCCGGAGCGGGACACGTTCGCGACCGTCCCGCCGGTCGTGCTCGGCGACCTCGCCATGGACCCGCTCGACCCCCTGCCGCTGCACAGCGGCCACGCGCTGCTGGGCGAGCTGCCCACCCGCGGGATCGACGACGTCCTCGCGGCCGTCGGCCCCGAGTCGGGACGCGGCGAGACGCTGACGATGCTCCAGTTCCGGCAGCTGGGCGGCGCGCTCGCGCGCGAGGCCCCCGGGGCGGGCGCCAGGGCGACGCTGCCCGGCGAGATCAGCATGTTCACGCTCGGCGTGGCCCCCGACGAGGCAGCGCACGCGGAGGTGCACGCGGCGGTCGAGGATGTGGTGGGCGCGCTCCTGCCGCACCGCGTCGGCCACTACCCGAACTTCGTCGAGAAGCCGGCCGACGCCAGCTCGTTCTTCGACCCGGAGACGTGGGTGCGTCTGCGCGAGGTCAAGGCGCGCTACGACGGCGGCGAGCTGTTCGTCGGCAACCACTACATACCCCCGTCGGAGTGAGGGGCGTGTAGCTAGCCTCCCCGAGGTTGGCCAGCAACGACCCGACTGACACCGGTGGACTGTTCATCGGCCGGCGCCCCGGCACGGGGCCGGTGCGCTACCGAGCGGTCGAACCCGCGTCGCAGCGGCGGCGGCGGGCGGATGGCGTCCTCGCCTACGCCCTGCTCGCGCTCGAGCTGCTGCTGTGCCTGTCGCTGTTCGGGCCGCAGCCGCTCGGCTGGTTCTGGATCGGATCGCAGGTCCAGTACCAGACCGGATACGTGACCGCCGGCATCGCGACCATCATGCTCGGCTGCCTGGCGTCGCTGATGCTGACGATGGCGCTGGCGAAGCGGGTGGACCATGCCTGGAAGCTGGTCCGCCGCGCCGCGGGACACCGCCAGGAACGCGGCGCCCTCGAGCGCATCTTCGCCATGAGTGTGGGCGTGGCGCTGGTCCTGTTCACCGTCTGGTTCTTCGTGATCCAGGGGCCGGGGCCGACTCTCGCACCGAGCAGCTAGCGGTGGGCTTCCGCGACTACTACAAGCAGTTCGACGACATCGACGAGGCGGCTCTCAACCTGGAGCGCCGGGAGCGCCGGCGCCGCGAGAAGGCGCAGGCACTCGAGCGTGTGCCGGACATCGACCTGTCGGGCACGGAGTGGCCGGACCTACCGCACTCGGAGATCGTGAACGCCGCCATCGCGCGGGCTCGCGGGCGCGTGAACGGCTATCCGGACCGCCACGCGGCCCCTACGCGGCGGCTGCTCGCGGAGCGCCACGCGGTGTCGCCGGACCAGATCGCGCTCGGCAACGGCGCGGCTGAGCTGCTCCAGGCCGCTGCGCTGGCGCTGCTCTCGCCGGGAGACGAGCTCGTCATGCCGTGGCCCTCCTACCCCCTGTATCCGCTGATGGCGGCCCACGCGGGCGCGAGGCCGGTGGCGGTGGAGGACGGCCCGGTGCTCGACGCCGTCGGCGAGCGCACGCGCGCCGTGGTCATCTGCAATCCGAACGACCCGACGGGCGTGTACACCAGCTCCGAGGAGCTCGGAGCGCTGCTTTCAGCCCTTCCCGAGGGGGTCCACCTGCTCCTCGACGAGGCGCTGATCCACTTCCAGGACGTCGAGGACATCGACGCCGGCCTGCGCCTGGTCGACGCGTTCCCGCGCCTGCTCGTGGTGCGGACCTTCTCGAAGGTCTACGGCCTGTCCGGCCTGCGCGCCGGCTACGCGGTGGGGTCCGACGCCCGCCTGCTGGCCGCGGTGGCGCCGGTGCTCGGCGTGAACGCGCTCACGCAGGCTGCGGTGGAGTACGCCCTGGGCCACGGCGACGTGGAGATCGATCGGCGGCGCCGCAGCGTGGCGCGCGAGCGCAGCGTTCTCACCGAGGGGCTGCGCGCGCTCGGCGCGGACGTGACCGACAGCCAGGCCAACTTCCTCTGGATCCGCGTCCCGGACCTGAGCGGCGACGAGCTGGCGAGCGCCCTCCGGAAGCAGGGCGTGATCGTGGCGCCCGGAGGCCCGCTCGGCGAGGACCACCACATCCGCGCAGCGATCCGCAACGAGCAGGCCTCGAAGCGCCTGCTCCGCGCGATCGAGAACGCGCTGGCTGCCTAACCGCGCGCCGGCACATCGCACCAAGCCACCGCGGTGATCACGAGGGGGGTGCGTCGAGTTTCTGGCGTATACCGACAGTTTCTCGACACACCCCCTGGGCTAACCCCTCAATTCTGCCGTTGAGGGGGGCGCCTAGGCCTGGTCTGACTGGCGCAGCAGGGCGCCCGTGGTCTGCTCGAGGATGCGGCGCCAGGCGGCTGTCTTCTCGCGCTCCTCGTCGAACTTCTTCACGACCTTGCGCACGCGGGTGGCGGAGATCTCGATGCCGTGCTTCGCGCAGGTGGCCTTCAGCTCGTCGTAGTCCTCGGCGAGCTTCAGGGTCACCGACTCGAAGCCGTGGCGCGCTATCTCCACGCGGCGGGTGAAGTTGAGGATGTTCGTCTCGAACATCAGCTCGTCGTTCGGGTCGGGCTCGATCAGGATGATGTCGACGCCCGGGTACTTCTCCTTCCAGTGGCCCACGGCCTCGTGCAGACGCTGGTGGGCGATCAGCTTGAAGGCCTGGTAGCCGATCTGCGGGAAGCCCATGTCCGCGACCCGGCGCACGCGGCTGCCGAGCATGGTCGGGATCACCTTCTGGAAGTCGTTCACGTACGGCACCAGTGGGTTCACCACGATCACGAACTTCGCGCCCGCCTCCACGGCCAGGTCCACGTTGGTGGTCGAGCGCAGGCCGCCGTCCACCAGGTGGCGCCCCTTGATCTCCACCGGCTTGTAGACCATCGGCAGCGCGGTCGAGGCAGCGACCGCGCGTGAGATCGGCACGTCGTCCCACTCGGGGCCGCCCAGCACCACGCGCTCGCAGGTGTCCAGGTCCGTGGCAGTGAGGAAGAGCTCGTTCTGGAGCAGGCGGAAGTCGTTCACGCGATCCGGGTCGCTCAGCACCGACTCGAGGTAGCGCTCGATCCCGCGGCCGTCGTAGAGGCCGGACGGGAGGGCCTCGGCGACGCCCACCGCGAGGTCGATCAGCGACGTCGAGCGGATCTGGCCGAGGAAGTTGCGCGCGAGGCCGAACATCTTCAGCGGCATCAGCGCCATGCTCTGAGCGAACTCGAGCGCGTTGGGCCGCATCAGGGTGCTGCGGTCCACGTCCTTGAACGGCGTGGGCACCTGCTGGTTGACCACCCGCATCATCTCCTCGGGGGTCACGCCGTTCGCAGTCAGGGAGGCCACGAACGAGCCGGCGCTGGTGCCGACGTACACGTCGAACTGGTTCACGGTCCGGTTGACCGCCAGCAGGTCGAGCGCCCGCAGGGCGCCGATCTCGTAGACACCGCCGGTGAAGCCGCCTCCGCCCAGCACCAGGGCGGTGCGCGAGCGGCGCGGCCTGCGCCGCTTGGGCTTGACGGCGGTCTTGCGGTCCTTCTGCGACGGCTTCTCGAGCCGGACAACCTCGCCCATTCGGCCCCGAGTATGGCGAAAAGGCGCTCCGGCGGTCCCGCTAGCGTGTTCCTCGCCTCTGATGCGCCGCCTTGCTCTGCTCGTAATATCCCTGCTCGCCGTGCTGCCCGCCACCGCCGCGGCCCAGGACGAGGCCGCCATGGTCAAGCGCCTGACCCGCTACATGCGCGGATCGGGCGCCTATTCGGGCGCATACGTGGTCGATGTGAGCGGCGACAGGCCGCGCGCGATCTTCCGCTGGCGCCAAAGGGCGCCGCGCATCCTCGCCTCGAACACGAAGCTGTTCACCACCACCGCCGCCCTGAGCCGCTTCGGGGTCGAGGGCACGCTCCCCACGGAGGTGCTCGGCAGCGGCGAGCTGGACCCCGAGGGGGTGTTCCGGGGCAGCCTCTACCTGCGCGGCGGCGGCGACCCCACCTTCGGCAGCCGCCGCTTCACCCAGCGCGCCTACCGCGGGGGCGCCACCGTGCAGGACCTGGCCGCACAGCTGGCGGACGCGGGCATCGAGCGCGTGACCGGGCGCGTGTACGGCGACGAGTCCGCCTTCGACTCCCTGCGCGGCGGCCCCGACTCCGGCTACGGCGTATCCACGTGGGTCGGCCCGCTGAGCGCCCTCTCGTTCAACCGCGGCCTCTTCACCGAGAGCGGGCACGGCTTCCAGGCGAACCCGCCGGCGTTCGCTGCTGCCCGGCTCGACGACGCCCTCGAGGCGGCTGGCGTCCCCGTGCGGCTGAAGCCCCGCGTGGGCGTCACGCCCACGGGTGCGCGGGTGCTGGCGGGCGTCGAGTCGCCTCCGATGGAGCGGCTGATCCGCTTGACCAACAAGGACTCGGACAACTTCTTCGCCGAGATGCTGCTCAAGGACCTCGCTCACCTGGCCGGCGGTGCCGGCACCACCGCCGGGGGGGCGCGGATCGCGGTCTCACACGCCCGCGGGCTGGGCGCGCGCGCGACGCTCGTGGACGGCTCGGGCCTTTCGCGCGGCAACCGCGCCTCGCCGCTGAGCGTCGTGCGGCTGCTGACCGCGATCTACGGCAGCGACGACTTCGATCCCTTCGTGGGCTCGCTCCCCATCGCCGGCCAGGACGGCACGCTCTACGACCGCATGCGCCGCGGGGCGGCACACTGGCGCTGCCGCGGGAAGACGGGCACGCTCTCGAACGTGAGCGCGCTGTCGGGCTACTGCGAGGCCCAGAGCGGCGAGAACTACGTCTACTCGATCCTGATGAACGGCGTCTATCCCCCGAGCGCGCGGCGGCTCCAGGACCGCATGCTCCAGGCGATCGCGGCGCTTGGCTAGCCGGCGTCAGTCGAGCAGCGCGAGCAGGCCGTCCTCGTCGAGGATCTCGGTGCCGAGCTCCTGCGCCTTCGTGAGCTTGGTGCCGGGATCCGCACCGGCCACCACGTAGTCGGTCTTCTTCGACACCGAGCCCGTGACCTTCCCGCCCGCCGCCTCGACCCGCTGCGTGGCGTCCTCGCGGGTCAGGTTTGGCAGCGTGCCGGTGAGGACGAGGGTCTTGCCCACGAGCGGGCCCTCGGCGGGCGCGGCGGGTCCTTCCTCCTCCATTTTCAGGCCGTAATCCCTGAAGCGCTGGATCAGCTCGCGGGTGCGGTCCTCGGCGAGCGTCTCCTCGATCGTCCGGGCCATGATGGGCCCGATGCCCTCAACCTCGGTGAGATCTGATGCCTTCATCAACTCACTCATGGATCTCAGGTGCCGGGCGAGGTTCCGGGCATTGACATAGCCCACGCCCGGAATTCCGAGGCCATAGAGCACTCGCTCGAAGGGTTGCTGCTTCGAAGCTTCCAGCGATCGCACCAAATTCTGCGCCGAGATTTCACCGAACCCCTCGAGTTGTGACAGTTGATCCGTTGTAAGTGAGTAGAGGTCTGCTGAATCGTTGATGAGTCCCTCGGACAGGAACCTGCGTACGTTCTCCTCCCCAAGGCCATCGATGTCCATAGCTCCTACGAAGTGCTTGACCGCTTGAAATACCTGCCCAGGGCAGCCGGCCCTGTTGGGGCAGATCGTCCAGACGCTTCCTTCCGGCTTGATGGTGGGGGTGTTGCACGCAGGACAGCGTTGAGGGGGTGAAGGTGGGCCGCTGCGCTTCTTCGAGCGCTGTGCCTTCGAGGTCGGGGAGACCACCTGCGGGATCACGTCGCCCGCGCGCATCACGATCACCTCGTCGCCGTCGCGCACGTCCTTGCGGCGCAGGTCCTCCTCGTTGTGGAGCGTGGCGAGCTTCACGATCACGCCCGACACCTGCACCGGCTCCAGCACCGCGAACGGGACCATGTGGCCGGTGCGGCCCACGTTCCAGGCCACCTGCTCCAGCGTCGTGGTGGCGGTGGTGGGCGGGAACTTCCAGGCCACCGCTCCGCGCGGCTCACGCCCCACCACCCCGAGCTGGCGCTGCAGCTCGAGCTCGTCCACCTTCACGACCACCCCGTCGATCTCGAAGTCGAGCCTGTCGCGCCGCTCCTGCCACGCCTCGCACGCGGCCACCACCTGCTCGACGGTGTCGTGCACCTCCACGTCGCGGTTCACGCGGAAGCCGTGCTCGCGCAGCCAGTCCATCCACTCGTGGTGCGTGTCGAACTCGAGGCCCTCCACGGCACCGATCCCGTAGCACCACATCGACAGCGGCCGCGACGCGGCCAGCGCCGGGTCGAGCTGGCGGATCGAGCCGGCCGCGGAGTTGCGCGGGTTCATGAAGGTCGGCTCGCCGGCGGCGGCACGCTGCTCGTTGAGGCGCGCGAATGCCGACAGCGGCAGGTAGATCTCGCCGCGCACCTCGAGCAGCGGCGGCGCGTCCTCCACGCGCAGCGGGATCGCGCCGATCGTGCGCAGGTTCTGCGTTACGTCCTCGCCAACCTCGCCGTTTCCGCGCGTGGCGCCGCGCACCAGCACGCCGTCCTCGTAGACGAGCGAGATCGCGAGCCCGTCGATCTTCGGCTCGGTCACGAAGTGCACGTCGCCCATCTCCACGCCCTGGCGGGCCAGGTAGCGCTCGCTGCGCACGACCCAGGCGGCCAGCTCCTCCTCGTTGCGCGCGTTCGCGAGCGAGAGCATCGGCTGGAGGTGCGGCACCTCGTGGAACTTGTCGAGCGGCTGGCCGCCGACCCGCTGGGTCGGCGAGTCCGGCGTGCGCAGCTCCTCGTTCTCGGTCTCCAGATCGCGCAGCTCGTTCAGCAGCGCGTCGTAGTCCGGGTCCGAGAGCTCCGGGTCGTCGAGCACGTAGTAGCGGTGGCCGTGGTACTCGAGCTGGCGCCGCAGCTCCTCGGCCCGCGCTGCGGCGTCGACGGCCTTACTCAACGGCCTCTGTCGCGGGACGCAGCAGGCGCTCGAGGTCGAAGCCCGAGAGCTCCTCCACGCCAGCCTGGTCGGTGAGGTCGAAATGGATCGGCGTGACGGCGATCAGGCCGTCGGCGATGGCCGCGAAGTCGGTGCCGTCCTCGTGCTGGTAGCCCGGCTCCTGTCCGTAGAGGCGATAGCGGCGGCGTCCGCCCTCCTCCTCGGTCAGCTCCATCTTGTCGTTGTAGACGCGTTTGCCGAGGCGGCATGCGCACGCGCCCTTCACCTTGCCGCCAGGCCCGTTGACGTTCAAGAGCGTTCCGTCGGGCATTGGCACCTCGTCGAGCTCGTCGACCATACGCGCGACGAACCGCGCGAGCGGCTCGAAGTCGCGACCGCTGGTCAGCGACACCGCGATCGCAGGGATGCCGAGCATGATTCCCTCGAGCGCCGCGGCCACGGTCCCCGAATAGGTGATGTCGTCGCCGAGGTTCGCACCGTGGTTGATCCCCGAAACGATCAGCTCCGGCGGCGAGTCGATCAGGCCGAGCGAGGCGAAGCGCACGCAGTCCACCGGCGTGCCGTCGGTGGCAAACCCGGTTGTGCCGTCGCCGAACTCAACTTCCTCGACCCAAATGGGGTCGCGCAGCGTGACCGCGCGGCCGGTGGCGCTGCGGTTCGAGTCGGGCGCGATCACCTCCAGCTCCACGTCGGGAAGCTCCAGCAGGGCTCTCCTCAGCGCGTTGAGGCCGGTGGCAGTGATGCCGTCGTCGTTTGTCAGCAGGACTCTCACAGGGGCGGTTCAAGAGTATGCGACGCTCTCCAGGTAGAGCCCGTGCGGCGGCGCCGTCGCCCCCGCCTCGGAGCGTGGGCGGCCGCTGAGCAGCTCCGCGAGGCGCTCCGGACTCGCCCCCTCGAGCATCGTCCCCACCAGCACCCGGACCATGTGGCGCATGAAGGTGTCGGCCTCGATCCAGAACGCGAGCACGTGCTCGGACTCCTCCACCCACTCAGCGCGGAAGACGTCGCGGCGGAAGCGCACGTGGTCGGTCTCGGTGGGCGTGAACGCCGTGAAATCGTGCGTGCCGACGAGCGCGGCCGCGCAGGCGTCGAGCGTCTCGCGGTCCAGCGGCTTCGGCCACCAGAGCGCACGCCGCTGCTCGAACGGGCTCGAGGCGCTGCGGGTGTGCAGGCGATAGCGGTAGGTGCGCGAGCGGGCGTCGCGGCGGGCGTCGAAGCCGTCGGGGGCGGGCTCGCTGGCCAGCGCCGCCACGTCCGGGGGCAGCAGCGCGTTCAGGTTGCGAAGCGGCGCGGGCTCGCCCTCGTGGCTCGCCACCTGCCCGCGCGCGTGCACGCCGCGGTCGGTCCTGCCCGCCACCGAGAGTCGCACCTCCCGTCGCAGGACCGTCGCGAGCGCATCCTCGACCGTCTCCTGCACCGTCCGGACCCCGGGCTGGGTGGCCCAGCCGCCGAAGTCCGAGCCGTCGTACTCGAGCAGCAGGCGGGCCGTCACCCGCGCTTGCGAGCCACGATCAGCGCGTATTCGTTCTGAACCTCGAGCGGGCCGTCGCCGCCCGCCCAGCTCCGGGCGAGCTCGCGCGCCTCGCCCACGAGCGACTCCCAGCGATCGGGGGGCAGGTTGATCTTGGCTGCCACCCACGGCGGCGCCGAGGTGCCGAGTGTCGCCACCATCTCGTCGGGCGAGTCGAAGCGCCAGATGAGCTCCCTCACCTCGAGCTCGAAGCGCGCCGCCAGGCCGTCGAAGCGCTCGCGCACGTTGTCCTCGTCCGACCACTCGTCTGCAAGCGGCTGGTCGCCCTGCGGGGGCGCGTAGCTGCGGCCGAGCCTGAACAGCTCGGCGGAGAAGCCGCGCGGCGTCCAGGCGGTCATCCCGACGGTGCCGCCGGGACGGACGACCCGGAACAGCTCCTCGGCGACCACACGCGGGCGCGGTGCGATCATCGCGCCGAACACCGAGCCGACGCAGTCGAAGCGCGCGTCGTCGAACGGCAGCGCCTCGACGTCGGCTTCTACCCACTCGATGTCGTAGCCCTCGCGCTCGGAGCGCGCTCGACCGGCCTCCACCATCCCGGGCGAGAGGTCGGACGCGACTACGCTCGCGCCATCGCGTGCGCACGCGATGGCGAAGTTGCCGTCGCCCGCGGCCACGTCGAGCACCTCCTGTCCGGCGGACACTGCGCAGGCGTCGGCCAGCGCCTCGGCGGCGGGGCGGAGCGCCTCGGAGAGCTCTGCGTAGTCGCCGAGGCCCCACATCCAGCGGTTGCGCTCCTTGATCGTGTCTACATCCATCGAGCGAGCGTATCGTCAGAATGGCGGCGGTGAAGGTCTCGGCCAAGAGCGATTACGCCGTGCGGGCACTGCTGGAGCTGGCCGTGGCCGGCGAGGGCCCGGTAAAGGGCGAGCGGCTGGCGCAGGCGCAGGAGATCCCGCTGAAGTTCCTCGAGAACATCCTGATCGACCTGCGCCACGCGGGCATCGTGCGCTCCCAGCGCGGCGCCGAGGGCGGGTACTGGCTGGCGCGCACGCCCGACAAGGTCACGGTCGGGGAGGTGATCCGGGCCGTTGATGGCCCGCTCGCGTCCGTGCGCGGCGAGGCCCCCGAGGACCTCAGCTACGATGGCGCCGCCGTGCACCTCCAGACAACTTGGATCGCGGTGCGCGCGAGCCTGCGCAGCGTGGTGGACGAGGTCACGCTCGCCGACGTGGTGGCCGGCCGCCTGCCGGCGAACGCCCAGCGCCTCACCGAGGCGCCGGACGCCTGGTCGCGCCGCTAGCTCGATGGTGGTGATTCCTGGTCGGCACGCGGATCGACCCGATGCGATCCGACAACTTCGACTTCGGACTGGTCGGTCCCCCCTGGCTCGCGGTCCTCGGGTTCACGGCCCTGGCGCTGCTCCAGGGAATGCTGGTGGTGGCGCTGGCCGAGCGCTGGGCCCCGCGTACCGGCGACACCTCGCGCCGGTGGGTCACCGCCACCCGAATCGCCGCCGGCGCCGTGGTGCTGGTGGCGCTGCCCGGCTTCGTGATCGCGCTGGCGGACATCCTGGACCGCGGTTAGCGACGGGGCGCGCCAGGCGCGATACTTGTCGCATGGCCGACTGGCGGCTCGACGGGGTTCGGGTGGTGCATGCCGACGAGCTCGATCTCAACACGCCGCAGACTCCCGGCATGACCCGCGCCGCGGCGATCAACGCCGCCACCGCGGGTGCGGAGAAGCTCTGGGCGGGCACGGTTGTGATCCATCCGGACGCCAAGACCGGCGCGCACCATCACGGGGAGCTGGAGAGCGTGATCTACGTCCTGAGAGGCCGGGCGCGGATGCGCTGGGGCGAGCGGCTCGAGTTCATGGCCGAGGCCGGCCCCGGCGACTTCATCTACGTCCCGCCGTTCGTGCCGCATCAGGAGATCAACGCCAGCCCGGACCACGAGCTGTCCTGCGTGGTCGCACGGAGCGGCCAGGAGCCGATAGTCGTGAACCTCGACCTCCCCGACGTCGAGCCCAATCCCGAGCAGGTCCACTGGGTCGACGACATCCACGGCGAGCCCTGAGCTTCGGTCTACCCGAGCGTCTTCTCGAATCAGTGCTGCGCGCGGCCGAGCCGAACGGCGCGCAGGGCACGCACAGGCAGGCGGCCGATAGGGGCGCGTTCGGGCGCCGCCGGACGATCTCGCCGCCGCTCAGGATCGCCGGCTGGTGCGCGCCGTGGCGGGGGCTCGTGAAGCTTCGTCGCGGCGATGCTGATCGCGAGGCGCGCGCTCATCGCTCGGGCTCCAGCTTCCAGTTCCAGGTGGCGGTCAGGCCTGCGGTGTCCGTACGCGTCTCCGTGCCCGCAAGGATCCCGTCAGGCGGGACGCTGCGTAGGTTGAGCACGCCTGCCGAGGTCGACAGGATGCTGGCGCGGGGCGCGAACCAGCGCGTATACGTGCCGGTCGGACACGTTGCCGTCCCCTCGACCGCGGGGAATCCGAACGCCTGGGCGAAGTAGCGCCGGTCCCAAGTCCCTGGTGCGGTGCTGGTCGAGCGGATGTCGAGCTGCCCGTTGTAGCCGTCGGCCCGCACCGGGAGGATCGCCGGCCCAGCCTTCACCGCGCAGCCGTTCGAGTGCCCGCTCATGCTCCAGCTGACCGAGCCGGCGACGAGGTTGAAGATGAACCGCGGGGCCTTGATGTCGTCGGCCAGGATGCGCTCGTAGACGAGACCGGTGGCCTTCCACGACTCCTCCATGCTGTCGCTCGGCGTGGTGTAGGTGCTCGTTCCCGATGCCTCGCCGGTGTAGCGCGAGCAGCCGATGTTCGAGGCGATCATCCGAACTGGGAAGTTGCCAGACGACGGCTGAGTCAGGGAGGTGTTCGAGAGGATGAGGATGATCTCGTCCGGGCGGTCCTTGGGATTGACCGGGCACCAAACCGGCTGGCGCTGGAACCAGTCCTCGGTCTTCCAGGTTCCGTCGCGTGTGTGAACCAGGGCCTGCACAGACAGGTCCGCGTAGCTCGGCTTCTCGATTGTGATCTGCGTGATGCCGGGGCCGAGCTTGAAGCGGCGATATGCCCTCGTGAGCGGCTTCAGGCCGAGCGGCACGTCCACCTGGACCTGGCCCGCCGGGCCTGGGTCGAGTTGCTCGGCGGCGATCGGCGCGCGGTTCGCCTCGGGTAGCTGACCGAGCTTGTCCCACTCCTCGAACGTGGGCGATACCGGGTCCTGGTTCCACGCGGCCAGTGCGAACTCAGGCCAGGCTTTCTTCATGCCTCCCGGCACACCAGCGTCGATCGCCTGAAGCACGTCGAGGCGCTCGGTCTGGTCGTAGATCGAGCGGATCGTCCCGGTACCGTGGAGCTGTTGCATCGCGTAAGGGAACGCCCAGCCCTCGTAGGAGGCGTCGGCGAGCGACTGCTGCGGGTCGCGCAGGAGCCACGAGTAAACGTGCTCGCTGTCGTCGCGCGGGTACAGGTACGAGGCGCCCCAGTTCGCGACGGCCTCGTCCCACTTGTTGTAGCTGTCGCACGAGCCGTGGTAGCGGTACGCGTACTGGAAGGTGTGCGTGAGCTCGTGTGCGACCTCCCAGCGATTCGGCGCGCCATAGGTGGCGTCGAAGACCACGTACGCGGGCGTTCCGGCGCAGCGCGGCGGGTAGGCGAGTGTGAGAGCGCGTCCGCGCGGGAGTCGGAGCATGTAGATGTCCACCTTCGAGTCGATGCCGTGGAAGCACTTCTGCTTGCCGTCCGGGAGCGGCTCGCGGCCGAACACCGCCACGAGGCGCGGCCACATGTGGTTCTCGATCTCCGCCACCAGGCTGCGTGCCTTCGGGCCGACCCGATCGTCCTCTCCCTTGAGCCACCAGACGCGGACGTGGCCGCCCGACTGCGCGAGTGAGCGCCAGTTGCGGTCGGCGAGCTGGTTGCTGTCGCAGACCGGCTGGGCGCCGGGTGCCCCGCTCTGAGCCGCGGAGGCGGCCCCTGAGGCCCAGCTGCCCCTGGCGGCAGGCGGAATGAAGAACGGTTGCAGCTGACGCTGCTGAGTGTGGGACAGGCGCGGCCACTGTGAGACGACCTCGCGCATGATGTTGTCCTCGGGCTCGGCGTCGTCGCCGGCGTAGGCGGCGGGGAGCCGCCTGTCGCCGAAGGCGCCGAAGACGCGGTACACGAGGCCCTGCTCCGGCGTGATCTTGTGCGCCGCAACGGCCGCTTCGACGAGCTCGCGCGTGCCCACCGGCGAATCGGTCACACGGAGCGGGCCGCGCGCGGCGCGGCAGGCATCCTCGACGCAGGCGATCAGCCGATAGACGCCGAGTGCCTGGGCCTGGGGAACCTGGAGTCGCGCAGCCACGCGGACGGTTCCAGAGCGGCGCCCCGGACCGACACTGGCATCGCCCTTCAGGCGCACGTCGCGGCGGTCGCGCTTGGCATTGGCCGAGAGGTAGAACCGAACGGTCGCGGCCGGCGTGCGGCCCTTCCGGGCAATGCCGGCCTGCACCTCCGCGGCCAGGCCGGCGGTGGCGCTGTGGGGCGCGGAGACCGAGCGCACAGTGAGCTTGCCCGCCGAGGCAGTGGCCGGCAGCGCGGCCATGGCGAGCGCGAGCAGAACAAGTGGCAGTGCCCTCCTCATGAGCCGCTCACCCGGCGAACGGCACGCAGGCAGGTGGTCCGGCCTCGCGGCGACGGGAGGCGCCGGCAGCGAGCGTTGGCGGTCCTCACGATGCGCCGCACGCAGTCCCCCGGCCGGGACAGCAGCGCGCGACAGCTCCTTACCCCGGAGCGTGCGTAGGCTGCGATCGCGGCTGGGCCCGGGGCCGGCCGGATGTTGAGGACCAGCGAAGCCCCGGCCAGCGTGGTGGTCGCGCCGTCGTCCGTGTACCCACACAGGAGCAGCGAGCCGGGAGCGGTCGGGGTCACGCCCACCGGGATCGAGAAGTTGCCAGCGGCATCCGGGACCTCGCGCTGGCTGAGGACCACGATCGACCCGCCGGTGCTGCTCGCGAGCTGCGCCCCGACCCAGCGGTCCTCAGGGCAGGTCGACGTGGCCGAGGTCGGAATCGCGTCGAGGCTGAACCAGTACGGGAAGGCCAGCTCTTCGGGGTCGATAGTTCCCGTGGCCTCGAGGATCAGCGGCTTCCCGACCACGGGGGTGGAGGGGGTCGACAGGTCCAGCGTGAACCCCGACGCGAACGCGGGGGTCGTGGAGGCTGCCAGGGCAATGAGGCCGACCACCGCGGCCGTTGTACATATTCGTCTCATAGGCGGCGGCCAAGGTACGCCGACGCCCTGAACGAATCCTCAATGCAAGCTCAATGCTCCAGAATGCCGCCCGTGCGGGTCGGAATCCAGCTTCCTGAGGTCGAGCGCGAGGTCCGCTGGCCGGAGTACCTCGCGATGGCGCGCGCCGCGGAGTCGGTCGGATTCGACTCGGTCTGGGTCGGCGACCACCTGCTCTACCGCGACGAGGACGGGCGCGAGCGCGGCCCGTGGGACGCGTGGACGCTGCTCGCCGCGCTCGCGGCCGGCACCGAACGCGTGCGGCTCGGCCCGCTGGTGGCCTGCACGGCGTTCCACCCACCCGGGCTGATCGCACGGATGGCCGCCGCGCTCGCGGAGGTGAGCGGCGGCCGCTTCGTGCTCGGCCTGGGAGCGGGCTGGAACGAGGACGAGTTCCGCTCGTTCGGCCTCCCCTACGACCACCGGGTGTCGCGCTTCGAGGAGTCCTTCACGATCATCCGGCGGCTGCTGGCCGGCGAGCGCGTGACTCTGGACGGCAGCCACGTCGAGGCTCACGACGCCGTCCTGATCCCGGCGCCTCCCGCTCCACCACCGCTGATGATCGGCAGCAACGGGCCGCGCATGCTCGGGATCGCCCTACCGCACGTGGAGGTGTGGAACACCTGGTACGCGGACTTCGGCAACAGCGCTGAGGGCTTCGCCGCGCTCAACGAGCGGATCAGCGAGGCGGCGCGGCTTGCCGGGCGCGATCCCGCGGAGATCGAGCGCAGCGCGTGCGTGTACATCGCACTGGACGGCTCGGACGCGGGGCGGGCGACCACGACCGAAGCCCCGCCGCTGGAGGGCTCGCCGCAGCAGCTCGCATCCACCCTGAGCGACTTCGCCGACGCGGGCGCCGACGAGGCGATCCTCGTGGTCAACCCGATAACCGAACCGTCGATCCGGGAGCTCGGCGCCGTCCTCCCGCTGGTGCGGAGCGCCTAGGCGGGGACCGCGGCGTCCGACGGGGCGTCGCCAACGGGCGCGTTCGGGCGCAGCCAGACGATCTCGCCGTCGGTCAGCTCGAGCTCCTGGACGCGTCCCTTTGTGGTCTGGACCCAGGTCTTCTCGCCGTCGCCGAGCGTCAGCTCCACGCGCACCTCGAAACCGAGGTGGAGGATGCGGTCGATCATCGCCTCCTCGGTGCCCTCGGCGGGCTCGCGCAGGATCTCCACGTCGTGCGGGCGGATCGAGCGCCCTGACAGCTCGCTCACGGGGCCGACGAAGTTCATGACGAAGTCGTTCGCCGGTTTCTCGTAGAGCTCGCGGGGCGATCCGACCTGCTCGATCCGGCCCTCGTTCAGCACCACGATCTGCTCGGCGACCTCCATTGCCTCCTCCTGGTCGTGCGTGACGAACACGGTCGTCACGTGGACCTCGTCGTGGAGGCGCCGCAGCCACGCGCGCAGCTCCTTGCGGACGGTGGCGTCGAGCGCGCCGAAGGGCTCGTCCAGCAAGAGCACCCGCGGCTGGACCGCGAGCGCGCGGGCCAGCGCCATGCGTTGCCGCTGGCCGCCGGACAGCTGCGACGGGTAGCGGTGCGCGAAGCCGTCGAGGTGCACGAGCCTCAGGAGCTCGTCCACGCGGGCATCGATCTCGTCCTTGGGCCGCTTGCGGATCGTGAGGCCGAAGGCCACGTTCTTGGCCACCGTCATGTGCTTGAACGCGGCGTAGTGTTGGAAGACGAAGCCCACGTTGCGCCGCTGCGGGGGCGTCTCGGTGGCGTCCTCGCCGCCGATGTCCACCCTGCCGCTGTCGGGCGTCTCGAGCCCGGCGATCACGCGCAGGAGCGTGGACTTGCCACCGCCGCTCGGTCCGAGCAGGGCCGTGAGCGAGCCGTCGCGGACCTCGAGCGACACGTCGTCGAGCGCCACGAACTCGCCGAAGCGCTTCGACACTGAGTTGACCACGATGCTCATCCCTGAGCCTCCTTGGGCTTGATCACGTTCATGGCCAGCAGCGTGAACAGGGCCAGCAGCGCCAGCACCACGGACGCCGCATATGCACCAGTCTCGTCAAAGCGCTGGAAGCGGTTCTCCACGAACAGCGTCGCGGTTTCGGTCTGGCCGGACAGCTTGCCCGACACCACGCTCACCGCGCCGAACTCGCCGATGGCCCGCGCGGTGGTGAGCACGACGCCGTAGGCCACTCCCCAGCGGATCGCCGGCAGCGTCACGCGGAAGAAGGTCTGCAGTGGGCCGGCGCCGAGCGTGGCGGCCGCCTGTTCCTGCTCGGTGCCGATCTCGCGCAGCACCGGGATCACCTCGCGCACCACGAACGGCAGCGAGACGAACATCGTGGCCAGGATCATCCCGGGGGTCGAGAAGATGATCTGGATGCCGTGGTCGGCGAACCACCCGCCCACCCAGCCGTCGCGGCGCCCGTAGACCAGCAGCAACGCGAGGCCGACCACGACCGGCGAGACGGCGAAAGGCAGGTCCACGAGCGCGTTCAGCAGGGCGCGCCCGCGGAAGCGCTGGCGCACGACCGCGAGCGCGCAGAGCACGCCGAAGATCGTGTTGAGCGGCACCGCCACGGCCACCATCACCATGGTCAGGTAGAAGGCGTGCTGCGCCTCGGGAGTGGTGACTGCGTCCCAGGCCGCGCCGATCCCGTCCTGGAAGGCGTTCACGAACACGAGGACGACCGGGATGCCCAGCAGCAGCGCCAGGTAGCCCAGCGCGAGGAAGCGGAGCACGTACTTACTCTTCATGGCGCAGCGCCCTCTTTGAGAGCCAGCCGAAGAACAGCAGGACCACCAGGGCCACCACCAAGAGCAGCACCGACACGGCCGCGGCGCCGACCGGGTCGTCGCTCTCAACCCTGGAGAAGATGAACACGGAGGCCGCCTCCGTCTTGAACGGGATGTTGCCCGTGATCAGGACCAGCGAGCCGAACTCACCGACCGCCCGGGCGAATGCCAGGCCTGCGCCGGCGATGACGGCCGGCGTGAGGTTCGGCAGGATGATCCGCCGGAACACCGTGAGCCGGCTCGCGCCGAGCGACTCCGCGGCCTGCTCCATCTCGCGGTCGAGCTCGAGCAGCACCGGCTGAACCGCGCGCACCACGAACGGGAGCGTCACGAACAGCAGCGCCATCGCCACCGACGCCTGCGTGAAGGCTAGGTTCACCCCCACCGGGCTGTCCGGCCCGTAGAAGGCGAGCAGGGTCAGCCCTGCGACGATCGTGGGGAGCGCGAACGGCAGGTCGATCAGCGAGTTGACGACGCTCTTGCCGGGGAACTCGTCGCGGACGAGCACCCACGCGATCAGGGTGCCCGCGATCGCGTTGATCAGCACCACGATCACCGACGCGATCAGGGTGAGCTTGAGCGCGGCGACGGCCTGAGGGCTGCTGATCGCGTTCCAGAACGAGTCGACACCGCTGTCGAGCGACTTCAGCACCACGGCTGAGAGCGGAATCAGCGCGACGATGCTGAGGTACGCCATTGCAATGCCGCGGCCGAGGACGTCTCCCCGTACGGGGAGCGCCCTCGGCGCGACAGGCGGTGCTACTGCGCTAGCCGCTTTCAGTGCTCTTCCCCTGAGACTGGAAGATCTTCGCCACCACGCCATTCTCGGGGTCGAAGAACTCGTCGTTCACCCTGTCCCAGCCACCGAACTTCGTGATGTCGAACAGATCCGCCGGCTTCGGGAACTTGTCCGCGCCGGCGGTTCCCTCGACGACCGGGCGGTAGCCCTTGCCCACGAAGATCTTCTGGGCCTCGTCGGTGTACAGGAAGTCCACGAACTTCTGCGCGAGCTCCGGATCCTTGGACTCGGTCGTGGCGGCCACCGGGTTCTCGATCAGCAGCGTCTGGTCGGGCACGATGTAGTCGACCTCCTCGCCCTTCTCCTGAGCGAGGATCGCCTCGTTCTCATAGCCGAGCAGGACGTCGCCCTTGCCGCTCGAGAACGTCTGGAGCGACTCGCGCGCGCTCTTGTCGAGCACCGGCACGTTCTTGAACAGCTCAGCGAGGTACTGCTGGGCCTGCTCTGGCGTCTTGCCCTTCTCGAGCTGGGCGCCGTACGCGGCCATGATGTTCCACTTCGCGCCGCCAGACGTGAACGGGTTCGGCTCGAGCACCTCGACGTCGCCGGTCACGAGATCGTCCCAGTCCTTGATGCCCTCGGGATTGCCCTTGCGGACCATGAAGACCACGACGGAGTTCGTGACCATGCCCTTGTGCTCGTTCTGGTTCCAGCCCTTGTCGACGAGGTCGGCATCCACCAGCCGCGTCATGTCCGGCTCGAGCGAGAACTCGACGACGTCAGCCGGCAGGCCGCCCTCCACAGCGCGGGACTGCTCCCCGGACGCTGCGTACGACTGGCTGAAGCCCACGCCCTTGCCCTCGGGCGTCTTGTTGAAGGCCGGGATCAGCTCCTTGTAGGCCTCCTCGGGGGTCGAGTAGGCGACGAGCGTGAGCTTGCCGCCGGAGCCGTCGCCGCCCAAGTCCTCGGAAGCGGAGGACTGGCCGCCGCAACCGCCGGCCACAAGGACCAGCGCCGTCAGTGCCAGGCCGCTCAGCAGGGCGCCGAGCGAGCGGTTGCGAGTTCCCACCATTCTCCACCTTGTCAATCGACTTACAAATCGGCCAGCCTAGCACGAAGCCCACCGACATAGTGGAGAAACGACGGAGGTCGGAACTTTCTCCCTTTGCGACGGCGCCGCAAGGTAGCGTTGCGCGATGCTCGCGAGCTCGGCATTCCCGCCGATAGCCGACTACGGGTTCCTCTCCGACTGCCACACCTCGGCGCTGGTCTCGGCCAGCGGCAACGTCGAGTGGATGTGCGCGCCGCGCATGGACTCCCCCAGCGTCTTCGGGGCCATCCTCGACCGCGACGCCGGCGGGTTCCGGATCGGCCCGGCGGACGTGAAGGTCCCGGCGGGCCGGCGCTACCTGCCCGGCACGATGGTGCTCGAGACCAGCTGGGAGACGCCGACGGGCTGGGTCGTGATCCGCGACGTGCTCTCGATCGGGCCGTGGCACGGGGAGGAGCAGCGGTCCGCCATCCACAGGCGCGCACCGACCGACTACGAGTCGGACAACGTCCTCGTGCGCACCGTCAAGTGCGTCCAGGGCTCGGTCGAGATCCACCTCGACTGCGAGCCCGCCTTCGATTACGGCGGTCTCGCCGCCGAGTGGAGCTACACGGGCTCCGGCTATCACGAGGCCGTGGCGAGCTCGGAGGGAATGACGACGAAGCTGAAGCTCGTCACCGACCTGCGTCTCGGTCTCGAGGGGCCGCGCGCGAGGGCTCGCACCAGCCTCCGCGCGGGTGAGGTGGCGTTCGCGGCTCTCGGCTGGTCTGACAGGCCGCTCCCGGCCACCCACGACGAGGCCGACGCCTGGGTCAGCCGCACCGCCCAGTACTGGCAGGAGTGGCTCCAGCACGGCAGCTTCCCGGACCACCGCTGGCGGCCCTACCTCCAGCGCAGCGCGCTGACGCTGAAGGGGCTCTCCTACGCCCCAACGGGGGCGATGATCGCCGCGGCGACCACCTCACTCCCCGAGACGCCCGGCGGGGAGCGCAACTGGGACTACCGCTACAGCTGGATCCGCGACTCCACCTTCATGCTCTGGGGCCTCTACATGCTCGGCTTCGAGTGGGAGGCGAACGACTACTTCTATTTCATCGCCGACGTGGCGGAGGCCGAGGAGGGCGACCTCCAGATCATGTACGGGATCGACGGCGAGAGTCGTCTGGACGAGCAGATCCTCGACCATCTCACCGGTTACGACGGCGCGCGGCCGGTGCGGATCGGGAACGGCGCCTACAACCAGCGCCAGAACGACGTCTGGGGCGTCGTGCTCGACTCGATCTACCTGCACGCCAAGTCGCGCGATCACCTCCCCGAGCGCATGTGGCCGATCCTGAAGCGTCAGGTGGAGGCCGCGCTCACGCACTGGCGCGAGCCGGACCGGGGCATCTGGGAGGTGCGCGGCGAGCCGCAGCACTTCACCTCCTCGAAGCTGATGTGCTGGGTGGCCGTCGACCGCGGCGCGCGGCTCGCGCGCCTGCGTGACGACAGCGCGTCGGCGGAACGCTGGGAGGCCGCGGCGGCCGAGATCCACTCCGACATCTGCGCGAACGCGCTCGACGAGCGCGGCGTGTTCACCCAGCACTACGACACGGAGGCGCTCGACGCCTCGCTGCTCCTGATGCCGCTCGTTCGCTTCCTGCCGCCCGGCGACCGGCGCATCCGCAACACGGTCCTGGCGATCGCGGACGAGCTCACACAGGAGGGCCTGGTGCTCCGCTACAAGGTCGAGGAGACCGACGACGGCCTCTCGGGCGAGGAGGGCACGTTCGCCATCTGCTCCTTCTGGCTCGTCTCGGCGCTCTGCGAGATCGGCGAGATCGCGGCGGCGCGCGAGCTGCTCGAGAAGATGCTCTCCTACGCCAGCCCGCTGCTGCTCTACGCGGAGGAGATCGACCCGGCGAACGGCCGGCACCTGGGCAACTTCCCGCAGGCCTTCACACACCTGGCGCTGATCAATGCCGTGATGCACGTGATCCGCGCCGAGGAGCAGGTCGTGGCGACCGGGGTCGAGGTCGCCGGCCGCCAGAGCGGCGTCTTCACGCCGCCCCTGATGGACCCGCACTGAGCGCGGCTACTTGATCAGCCCGAAGACGATGATCACCGCGAGCCCGGAGGCTGCCAGCAGGGCGAACGTCGCGATGTTGGTCTGGCGCTTCACGGACCGGTCCAAGAGGCGCGCCACCGCGGCGTAGTCCTCCCGCGCCTCCTCGTCGCCCGCCACCTCCTGCGGCACGAACCCGGGCGCGGATTCGTCGACGGCGAACGCCGGTGGCGCTCCACCCTCGTCCAGGCCCTCGACGACCTCGGCGACCGCCGCGGGCTCGGGCAGGAGCTCTCGCTCGGAAACCGGCTCGAGGACGCCTGGGCTCAGCTGGGTGACCTGGGGCACAGGGATCACCGCCGACGGCTGGCGCTGCACATCCACGGCCGTTCGCAGCTCGAACACGGTGAGTCCGACGCGCAGGCGGTCCCCCGGCCGAATCGTTTGCTGCCCCTCCACCGGTGACTCGTTCAGGTAGGTGCCGTTGGTGGAGCCCAGGTCCTCGACCATCGCGATGTCACCCTGCGCCGTGACGCGCGCGTGGCGCCGCGAAGCCTGTTCGTCGTCGATCGGCAGGCCGGTCGAGGCCTCGCGCCCGATCTCGATCGATCCTTCGAGCGGCGTCTGACGCCCCGCGTCGTCTCCCTCGACGATCTCCAGGATGAGGTCGGCCATGCTGCCTCCTACTTGAACGGCTCGGTGATGTAGTAAATGAGCACGCCGGCCGTCGTGGCGGCGATCACGATCGTGGTGAAGAGCGTCGCGCCGCCGCGAGTGGCGGCCGAGCCGCCCCGGCGGCTGCCCTGTGTGTCGGGGGTGAAGGCGGTGGGCGCGTCGACCGGGACCACGCGCCGGATCGCGGACGGCGCGAAGTCCGGCACCGGGACGTCGCCCCGGCTCAACCCGCGCGAGGGCGCCGGTGCCGGGGGACGCGCGGCGGCCGGCTCGGATTCAGCTGGTTGCGGTGCCGTCGGCGGCTCATCCGCGGGCGGCTCGGGCGCGGCTGCCGGGCGCACGGTCGTCGCCTGGCTCGGCGTCGCGGCGCCCGCCTCGGCGGCGTCCATCGTGCCGGCGATGCGCGTGGCACCGGCCGGGGCGCGCAGGCGCCACACCACGGCGCCGATCCGCACCTCGTCGCCGTCGCGAAGCCCACGCGGCTGCTCGATCCGCTCGCCGTTTACGAACGTCCCGTTCGTAGAGCCCAGGTCGGAAATCAAGATCTCACCGCTCGAGACCTGAATCTCCGCGTGGCGCCGCGATACGTCCGGGTCGCCGACGGTGATGTCGCAGCCCTCGCGGCCGATCGTGGTGCCCTGCTCGAGGGCATGCTCCGCGCCCTGGCTGGGCGACTGCTCGATGAAGGTGAACTCACTCATGTCTTGGGGATGGCGCGAACGCCGGAGGGCGGCGGGAGCGGCTGGAGCGGCCTGGCGTGGACGCCCGAGGCCTCGCCGATCAGCTTGCCCGGCCCGCGGCGCGCGTCCGCGCCCGAGGCGAGCACCGGCAGCGCGACCTGCTCAGGCGGCAGCGACCACTCCACCCGGCGGAACTCCCCGGCCGACTCCAGATAGGTCAGCGAGATGATCGGCAGGATCACGACCTTGATCCATATCGCGAGGATCCACACCGCCCAGTAGAAGATCGAGGCCTCGAGCACCGAGATATTCGGGAAGCCCGAGAGCAGCTGCGTGATGGCAAGCAGCAGGCCCCATTCGACCGCGGCCAAGACGAATGTCATCCACGGCGGCTGGTACTTCAGGAGGAAGGGGTACACGCACGTGTCGAGCACCACTCCCATCAGCAGGTAGACGCCCACCAGGACGATCCAGTCCAGGTGGCCGGTGATGAGCGTGATGATCAGACCCACCACGGCAGGTCCGAGGAGGATCGTGACGACGCGCGTGTGGACTCTTCCTGTGGGTGTTGGGCACATATGAAGTTGGTTCGGGTCAGGCGAGCTGCTCGGTGCGCCGCACCTTGCGAATCTCGCGAATCGTATGGCGGGCGAGCCGCATTTGCATCCCCAGGCGCGCCGGGAACGAGCGAACCTGGATGTTCTCGGCTCGTACGCAGTCGCCCACGAACCGCCGCGAGATGTACTTGAGCCCGGCGATCGTGTCGCCGTTGGGGACGACCGTGTTGGCGTTGATGCCGATCATCGCGAGGCGGGAGTCGGGGCGGTCGAGCGGGGGACGCCGCAGTTCGTCTTCAGCACGATCCGTTCGCGGTGCACCGGGACGCCGTAGGTCTGGGCGAGCCGCCGCAGGAGCGGCAGCGAGAACGCCGACTTCACGAAGCCCGTCGTGCAGACGATGCCGGTCACGTCCATCGTCAGCGTCTCCTCCGACTGGTACGGCTGGAGGTCGAGGTTGAGGCCGGCCGGGCCGGGGCGGATTTCCTTGACGTTCCCGATGAACTCCTCGAAGCGACCGTCCTCCGTGCCCTGCTTTATCTTCGCGCCCCAGTTGCGCCGCGAGGGCGCGGTGCCGCGGAGCACCTGGCCGATGAAGTCGATGCGCTGGTCGAAGGAGAGGCCCTGGAAGGCGTCGATGCCGGAGCCGTCGAACAGGCAGCGGGGCACGTTCAGGTCCTGCTCGTCCGGGTGCGGGTTGCGGCGGAGCGCGACGCACTGGGCGCCCGCGTCCACGCAGTTGACCCACTCATTGGCGGCGGCGATTCCAGAGCCGACGATGATGTAGCGACCGCCCTCGTGGTACTCCTTCGGCTCGTAGGCCTGCACCACCCGGTCGGCGGTCTCGGGGTTGTTGCGCGCCTCGCCGTACACGCCCGGGAAGGCGAGCGGGCCGTGGCCGATCGCGATCAGGCAGTGCTTGCAGCGACCGACCAGGTTCGCGTCCTCGTCGTACAGCGAAAAGTGCGCCGGCGGCCCCGGCTCGCGGGTGATCCAGCCGATCTTCACGCCGCCGAGCACGCGCTTCTCGTAGCCGAGCTCGCGGCTCACGACGGCGGTCTCGGTGAGGATCTCGGACACGCCCGGGTTGAACTTCCTGCCGGCGGAGCGGAACAGCGGCGCCAGGCTGCGGCGAGCGGCCGCGTCCATCTGCGCGAACGTCGGCCAGTCGGCCGGCGTGAAGTGCGACTCCGACTCCGACCGGAGCACGGTCTGACCCAGGTTCCAGGCAAACTGCTGGTAGGTCTGCACCGGGTTCGTGTTCTCGCCGAAAATCCCGATCTGCTCGGGGCGAAAACCGAGATAGACGGCAGTCGTGTACGTGAGGATCGCGCCGAAGCCGTCCCCGACGATGCCGATCACTACGTCTTCAGGATGTCCGTTGCGCGAGGCCATGACGCCGTCAAGTTATCCCGACTACGCGTCTGGGGCAAGCACCCAGCGACCGTTTTTGTACACGAGCCTCACGGGATCCGACTCCTCGTCGAGCCTGACGGTGACCTCGCCCGCGGCCGGGTCGATGTCGAGCCGGACCGAGAACGGGGGCATGGCCGCGACCTCCGGCACTTTCTGGTGCGCGGACGAGCGCGTTTCGGCGTCCGGCGGCGCGGCGGGCACCGGAACCTCCGCCCGCGTGGGCGAGCTGATCGACTCGGGCGGCTCGCTCACCTCCCCCGCTGAGGGCACGCTCACCTGGACGACGAGCGTCGTCGCCCCCACCTGAATCCGGTCCCCCGGGGAGAGGATCACCGCCGCGGAGATGCGGCGGCCGTTCACGAAGGTGCCGTTCGTGGACCCAAGATCCTCGAGCGTGAAGGCGCCGCCGGAGCGCGCGATGCGCGCGTGGTGGCGCGAGAGCTCCGCGTCCTGGCCGAGCGTCCCCTCGCCCTCTTCCTGTCGCCCCATCAGAAACTCATCATCGACCCGGATCTCGTGCCCCTGGGCGTTGCCGGCGGTCACGCGGAGACGGAGACAGTCGGCGGCCGGCACTTCACTGGTCTCAGCAGCGTCCAAGGGCTCTGAGTCTTGCAGGACCGGCGCCAACGCCTCGCGCGCCCCCTCGACGAGCTCGCCGCAGCTCGCATAGCGCTCGTCGGGATCCTTCGCCAGCGAGTTCGCGATCACGTCGTCGATCTCCGCGGGCAGGTCGGGCCGCAGCTCCGTGAGCTTCGGCGGCGGATCCTGGATGTGCGCGTAGAGCACCTGCTCCTCGCGCGGGCGCTTGAAGGGCGGCTCGCCGGCGAGGCACTCGTAGAGCAGGCAGCCGAGCGAGTACACGTCCACGCGGTGGTCGAGGTTCTTGGCGAGGATCTGCTCCGGCGCCACGTACTGGCAGGTGCCGACGAAGAAGCCCGCGCTCGTGAGCGGGCTGCTGTCCTGCGAGGGCTGCTTGCTGAGGCCGAAGTCGGTCAGGCGCGGGCGCAGCTCGCCGGTCTCCTCGTCGTCAGCCACGAGGACGTTCGCCGGCTTCACGTCGCGGTGGTACAGCCCGGTCTCGTGCACGGCGTCCAGCGCGTTCGCGATCTTCTCGAGGATCGCGATGGTCCGCGCCGGGCTCAGCTGCCCGGCCGCTATCTCCGAGGCGAGGTCGCGGCCCTCGACGTACTCCATGATCATGTACGCCTGCCCGTTCGACTCGCCGAACTCGTGGACGCGGACGATGTTCGGGTGGTTGAGCGAGCTGGCGTAGCGCGACTCACGCTCGAAGCGGCGCTTGAACTCCTCGTTCTCGCCCTGCGCGGTCAGCAGGACCTTGAGCGCGTACTTCTTGCCGCCCTCGTCCTCAGCGAGGTAGACGGCGCCCATGCCGCCCTCGCCGATTCGGCCGGTGACGGCATAGTCGCCGACCTGCTTGCCGACCTCGATCCGTTCTGCCACGAACCGGGTTGTACCACTCGCACCGAGTCGCACGAAACGGACTCGGCCTTGCCAGCCTCCCCGGGGCGTGTATGAATAGGAGCGGGATGGCGGACAAACGGCGCACCCTCATCGCCATCTACGTGGTTATGGCCATTGCGGTCGCCGTCGTGGCCACCGTGGTGTTCAGCGCAGGGCAGGACCTCTCGCCCGAGAAGGCGATCGCGGGCGGCTACGACCTCGAGCGCCCGGACTCCTGCCTCGGCGAGACGTTCGACCTCAGGCAGTCGGGCGAATTCGTGAACATCGAGAACGCCGACGGCTCGCTGAGCGGCTCGCTCCGCGACGAGGGCGGGAAGCTCACCGGCGACGTGAGCTGCGTCAAGGGCGGCAACGACGAGCTCGACGCGGACGCCGGCGAGCGCGCGGTCGATGGGACGATCGGCGGCCGCGACTTCCAGGCGGCGCTCACGCGCGACCCGCCGCCGCCGGGGCCGCGGCCGCGCGCCCCCGACTCGATCGCCGGCGAGTACCTCATCAAGCCGCGCTCGGCCTGCGTCGGCGCGCGCATGGAGATTGAGGGCTCCGGCCCTGAGTACCACCTGGCCCGGGGCGACACCGAGCTGGGCACGGTCCAGTACGAGGGCGGCAAGGTCACGGGCGAGGCCCACTGCGCGGACGGCTCCACGGAGGAGATCGAGGGCCGCGCCGCGGACCGCACGATCACCATGACGGTGGGCGAGGCTGTCGTCACCGCCGAGAAGCGGCGCGAGGCCGGCAGCCTCTTCGCTCACTTCTTCATCGCGATCGCTGTGGTGATGCTCGTGGCGCGCCTGTTCGGGATGGCGTCCGTGAGGCTGGGGCAGCCACGCGTGATGGGCGAGGTCCTGGCCGGCATCGTGCTCGGCCCCACCTTGGTCGGGACGCTGTGGCCGGACCTCGAGTCTGCGCTCTTCCCGAGCGACGTCATCCCCTTCATAGGTGTGGTCGCCCAGCTGGGGCTGATTTTCTACATGTTCCTGATCGGCCTCGAGGTCGACCTGACCCAGATCAAGGGCAGGGTCGGACAGGTCGCCGCGATCTCGAATGTGAGCGTCGCGCTCCCGATGATGCTCGGCATCGCGGTCGCGCTGCCGGTGTATGAGCTGGTGGGGCCCGACAAGAAGTTCGTCGCCTTCGCGCTCTTCATGGGCGTGTCGATGTCCATCACGGCCTTCCCGGTGCTCGCTCGCATCCTGGTGGAGCGGCGGATGCTCAAGCGCCCCGTCGGCGTGCTTACGCTCGCCTGCGCGGCCGTCGACGACGTGACCGCCTGGTTCCTGATCGCGCTGGCCAGCGCGGTCGCCGTGGCGGGTTCGGGCGCGGAGGTCGCCGAGACGATCGGCCTGGCGATCGTCTTCTGCCTGGTGATGGGCTTCGGGATCCGGCCGCTCCTGGCGCGGGTGTCGACGGCCTACGACGAGGCCGGCCGCGTGCCGGGCGGCTGGGTGGCGCTCATCTTCGCGGGCGTGCTCCTGTCCGCCTACACGACCGAGGAGATCGGCATCGCGCTGATCTTCGGCGCCTTCGTGATGGGGCTGATCATGCCCCGCCACGCCGAGCTCACGGAGGACGTGACGCGCCGCATCGAGGACTTCGTCGTGACCCTGCTCCTGCCGCTGTTCTTCGCGTACACCGGGCTCCGCACCAACGTCGGGCTGCTGGACCGGCCCGAGCTCTGGCTCCTGACGCTCGTGATCCTCGCGGTCGCCGTCATCGGCAAGCTCTTCGGCGCGGCGATTGCCGCCCGCCTCACCGGCTACGACTGGCGCCAGTCGGCTGTCATCGGGACGCTCATGAACACCCGCGGCCTCACCGAGCTGATCGTCCTGAACCTCGCTCTGGAGCTTGGGGTCATCTCCGAGGCGCTGTTCGCGATGCTCGTCCTCATGGCCCTCATCACCACGTACATGGCCGGTCCCGCGCTCAACCTGCTGGATCCGAACAACGAGCTCGGAGCGCCGGTCGAGGAGGAGCTCGAGGAGGCCCGAAAGGAGTCGGTCAAGGAGTTCCCGGCCATGCCGCGTCCGGAGGAGTCGATCCTCGTGGCACCGATGTCCGACGGCGCGTTCCCGCAGCTGCTGGCCCTGGCGGAGCCGCTCGCGCGATCGGAACCACCGCGCGAGCTCATCCTCGCGAAGCTCGTGCGCCCGCCGAGGGGCGCCGCGGCGCGCGGCGGCCTGCAGACGGAGAACCGGCTGCTGGAGGAGGCCTCCGACCAGACGAGCTCCACGCGCCACGAGCTGATAGGCCGCGGCATCGCGGCGCGGGCGGTCGCGTTCGTGTCCCCGAACCCGGGCGACGATCTCGCCCGTCTCTCGGCGAGCGGCGAGATCGCCCTGGTCCTGACCGACGGTCGCCGCCCGCTCCTTGGCGAGGGCGTCCCGCGCGGCGACGTTGGCACGGTGCTGAGGGAGGCTCCCTGCGACGTGGCCGTGCTGGTCGCCCGCGACGACCAGGAGGTGTTGCCGACGCCCGAGGCCGGCATCGTCGTGCCATTCGGCGGCGTGGAGCACGACTGGGCGGCGCTGGAGCTCGGCGCGTGGATCGCCGCGGCCACGGGCGCGCCGCTGAACCTCCTGGGCGCCGCCGGCCAGACCGAGGACCGCGCGCGCGTTTCGCGCCTGCTCGGCGACGCCAGCCTGCTCGTCCAGCAGTACGGCGGGATCAGCGCGCGGCCGGTCGTAGCGGAGGGCGGCCGCGAGGGCGTCATCGAGGCCGCCACCAGAGCGGGGCTGCTCGTGGTCGGCCTGTCCGATCGCTGGCGCGAGGAGGGCCTCGGCCCGACCCGCTCAGAGATCGCCCGCGCGGCGCCGGCCCCCGTCCTGTTCGTACGCCGCGGCACGCGGCCCGGCGCGCTCGCTCCGCGCGAGGACGTGACCCGCTTCAGCTGGTCTGCCGCCGGCATGGGCGCGCGCATCGCTCCCGGCGAGCCACTGCGCTAGCGTCGGTCTGCGATGCGCGAGGGTTCGTCGATCGATGACATGGCAGCCGCGGTCGGAGAGGAGTCGCTCGACTTCGCCGGGATGAGCTCTCCGGACGGGGCGATCACACTGCTCGTGACGGAAACGGAGGAACCGTCCGCCGACGACGCCGCGCGGCTGCGACGCCTCGTGGAGCAGCACGATGGCCAGGTCGTGAAGGCCGAGGCCGGTGCGTCCATGTGCTCGTTCGCGAGCGCCCACGCGGGGCTCCGCTGCGCGATCGACTTGCAGCGCGCGTTCGCGCCGCTGCCGCTGCGCGTGGGCGTGCACTCGGGCTTCGTGATCGCGGACGCGGCCGACTTCTACGGCCGCAACGTCGTCCTGGTCGCGAGGATCGCCGACCGCGCCCAGGCGGGCGAGATCCTCGTCTCGGAGTCGCTCAGGCAGTACACCGCCAGCGACCCCTCGTTCGAGTTCGAGCCGCGCGGCGAGCACTACTTCAAAGGGCTTCACGGCGAGCACCCGGTCTTCGCAGTGAATTGGTCCTAGCCGCCTTGCAAGCTCACGCAAGTCGTGTTCAACTATCCGGGATGGGCTCGCGGGCAGCAGGTTGTGTCATCGCGGCGCTGCTTGCGCTGCTTGCGCTGCCTGCCGCCAGCTCCGCCCAGTCGCCACCCGCCAACGACGACTACCTGAGCTCGGCCGCCATCAACACACCAGGGTCTCGCCTCGAGCGAACGGCAACGCTTCGCTCCACAATCGACACCACGAACGCAACGGTTCAAGGCGATGTCTTCAGTCCACCGAACAGCGGGGGACCACCCGAGCTCACCAGCTGCGGCGCCACCAGCTACGGAAAAACCGCTTGGTACGACTTTTACCCTGACGTGAACGGGGTGGTGCAGCTGCGTGCCTCGGGTTACGACACGGTGCTCACCGCCGTGCCGTTCAATCCCAGAACGGCGCAGCCGAACTTCGGTGGAGCGCTCTGCGCGAATGCATCGAGCAGCACCACGGAGGCGTTCTTCGTCGAGGTGAAGGGGGGTGCGTCGTACACGGTCCAGATCGGTGGGGTGGGCGGCGCCGGCGGCGCCCTCGAGTTCCTGTTCGACTTCCTGGCCGACACCGATGGCGACGGCGTGCTCGACACGGTGGACCGCTGCGACCGGCTCGATGGCCCGGCGGCGAACAACGGCTGCCCGCGCCGGCAGCGCGTGAACACCACGCTGCGCGCCCGCCCGACGGCCAGCGGCATCTCGATCGACGCGTTGACCGTGAGCGCCCGGCGCGGCTCACGCGTGGTGGTGAGCTGCAGCCGTGGCTGCCGGCGGCAGGCGAAGCGCGTCGGCAGAACCGGCACCCTGACGTTCCCTGGGCTCCGGGGCGCCGCGCTCGCAGCGGGCGCGCGGCTCGACATTCGCGTGACGAAGCCCGACTACTTCGGCGAGCTCGTGCGCTACAGCATCCTGTCCGGCAACTTCACGAAGATCGAGCGTTGCATGAACCCAGGCTCCCGTAAGCTGCGCCGGAGATGTGGATGAGCACCGGGGTCGCCGCCGGAACCGGCGGAGCGCGGACCGGTGCGCTTGCCCTCGTCGCCGTGGTGGCGGTCGCGCTTGCGTTCGGAGCGGCGTTCGCGGTCGGGAAGCTGACTCAGGACGAGTCGGCGGGCGGGGCGGCACCCCAGGCCACGCCGATCGAGCCCTCCTCGTCGTCGCCGAAGCTCCCCTCGGCCCCGCCGGCCGCGGCCCTTCCGGACCTGAAGCCGCCTCCGGCTCCGTCGGGCGGTGGCGGCACCGCTCCGCCCGCCGGGGCTCCGGCTCCCGCGCCGGCCCCGGCTCCCGCGCCCGATGGCGGCGGGGGTGGCGGCACCATCATCGAGGGCTGATTGCTCTCGCAGGGCACCATCGTCTCGGGCTACCGGGTGGACGGCGTCCTCGGCGAGGGCGGGATGGGCGTCGTCTATCGCGCGACGCAGCTGTCGCTCAACCGCACGGTCGCGCTCAAGATCCTCGCCACCGAGCTGAGCCAGGATGGCGCGTTCCGCGAGCGCTTCCGCCGCGAGGGACTCCTGCAGGCCGCGATCGACCACGAGCACATCGTGACCGTGTACGAGGCCGGCGATACGGAGCACGGCCTGTTCCTGGCGATGCGGCTCATCCGCGGGCCCACGCTCAAGGACATGATTCTCGCCGGCGAGCTCGACGCTGAGCGCACCCTGCGCATCCTCACTCAGGTTGCGGGGGCGCTCGAGACGGCCCACGACGTGGGCCTCACGCACCGCGACATCAAGCCGCAGAACATCCTGATCGGCGCCAACGACCACGCCTACCTGGCCGACTTCGGGCTCACGCAGGCCTCGGACGAGGTCAGCCTCACCGAGACCGGCCAGTTCATCGGAACGATCGACTACGTGGCACCCGAGCAGATCCAGGGCGAGGGCGCCACGGCGCAGAGCGACGTCTACTCGCTGACGGCGGTGCTGTACGAGGCGCTGACCGGGGCGGTGCCATTCGTCCGGCAGAACGAGGCGGCCGTCCTGTATGCCCACATCGCGGAACCTCCACCGCGCGTCACCGAGCGCCGGAGCGACATGCCGTCCGAGATCGACGCCGTCGTGGCGCGCGGCATGGCGAAGCTGCCGGCCGACCGATACGAGTCAGCGGGGGAGCTGGTCAGGGAGGCAAAAGCGGCCTTTGGCGACGAGGCGGCCGCCGCGACCACTCTGCGGCCACCGGCGCCGCCCCCCACCGCCCGTCCTCCGGAGACCCTGCACGCCGGCGAGCAAACCAGGGCGCGCGACACCCAGCCGACCCCGGCCGGCGCCCACGCCGGTGCGGCGACCGTGCCCGCCGAGGTGACCGCCGGCGCCGCCAACGCGTCGACCGCCACTCGCGCCGCCGTTCCCGCGCCCGCTCCGCCGCCCGCCGCGCCCACCACCGCCGCGGCTTCGCCCGCGGCGGCTCCACCCGCGGCCCGTGGACGAGGGCTGACCGGCGGGGGAATCGCGCTGGTTGCGGTGCTCGGCCTGGCCGGCGCGGTCGGCGGCTATCTGCTCGGAAGCGGAGGGAGCGATGCGGAGCCGGCGAGCGAGCCGTTCGGGAACTCCGCGTCCGCCGGGACGCTTCAGCTGTCGTTCCCGGCCGCGTGGAAGCGCGTCTCGGAGCAGCCCCAGGTTCCTGGCGTGCGCTTCAAGGAGCCGATTGTCCTCGCCGCCGGCAAGCCGCGGGGCGCCCGGCTTGTCGCCGGGCGGGTCGCGGCCACCGGTCCGGAGCTGCTCTCCGCCGGGCTGGCAAGACGACTTCCCAGCGGATCCCCCGACGCCCAGCCGGTGCGCCTGGGGGGCGTTCAGGCGCTCCGCTACCGAGGGCTCGCGCCTCGGGGCCTGACCGGAGCGCTTCAGCTGTACGCCGTGCCGACGACTCGCGCGGTGGCGACGATCGCCTGCACAGGCCCTGCCGGGACCGCGGGCGCGGCCTTCCGCCGTGACTGCGAGAGCGTCGCCACGACGCTGCGGCTGATGGGCGCCGAGCCCTACCCGCTCGGCCCGCGCCCGGAGTACGCGCGCAGCCTGCGCCGGACGCTCGGCGCGCTGGACCAAGCACGGCGGTCCGGCACGGCGAGGCTGGCCGGTGCGGATACCCCTGACGCGCAGGCCGCGGCAGCGGCGACGCTCGCCGGAAGCTATCGCCGCGCCAGCGAGGCCGTGGCCGCCACCGAGGCCAGCCCGGCCGACGCCGCGGCCAACCGCTCGCTGGCGGCCGCGCTCGAGCGCACCGGCTCGGATATGCGGCTGCGGCGGAAGCCGCGCGCGCGAACGACGGGGCGGCCTATGCCGATGCCGCGAGCGCGGTGAGCAAGGCGCAGAGCGCGGTCCGGCGCGCGCTGGACGGGTTCAAGCAGCTCGGCTACGTCTTCTCGTAAGGGCGCCTCATGACGGGCGCGGGTTGCTCTCCGCGGCGGCGGGTTTCGCGACGGACTCGAAGGCCGCTCCCTCAAACCGCTCGCGCTCGGCCTCATTCACCGACCAGATCTTGACCTTTTGCTCCCTCCCCCGGACCTCGAAGTCGTCGACAAAGACCAGGTCATCAGGATCCGCGGCGAGGCTGGTTCGGGTCGATTCGGACAGGAACAGCATGTAGGTCGTGCCCTTGGTCATCGCCTCCAGGCGGGCGGCGGTGTTGGTCGTGTCCCCGATCGCCGTGTAGGCGAGGCGGCGCTCGGACCCGACGTTGCCCGACATCACGCGCCCGGAGTTGAGGCCGATGCCCATCTGGAAGGCCTCGCCGATCCCCATCTCCGTGCGGAGCCACTCGTTGAACTCTGCAGTGCTCGCGCAGCTTCTCGCGCGCGGCGGCGAGCGCGCGCTCGGCGTGGTCGTCCATGCTCGATCGGTGCGCCGAAGACCGCCATGATGCCGTCGCCCATGTAGTCCACCAGCGTGCCGCCGTGGGCAGGATCGCATCGCCCATCTCGCCGTCAGGTACCGGTTCAGGATCTGATCACGCGGTCCGGCCCCAGCGACTCGGCGAAGGTCGTGAAGCCGCGCAGGTCGCTGAACATCACCGTCGCTTCGCGCGCCACCCCGCCGAGCCGGGCGCCATCGTCGCCTGCGCGCAAGACCTCGCCCACGACGTTCTCGGGGACGAAGCGCGCGAACATATCACGCACGCGCTCGCGCTCGAACGCCGTCGTCACATAGTGGCGCTAGCGCGCCAACCGTCGTGCAGACCAGCGCGCCGAGCGGATAGACGAACGGCACGATCAGGCCGCGTTGAACGCGAGCTGCGACGGCCGATGGTGAAGACGGCCGCAGCCCGATGGCGATCGCCAGCGAGGGCAGGGGCGACAGGCGCAGGCTGGCGACCGGAGCGACCATGCCGAGCAGGACGATCAGCAGCCACGTCCAGCCAGCGGCGGCGTCTCCCGAAGCGGGAACCCGCGGCAGCACCGTGTCGAGCGCGTTCGCCTGGATCTCCGCCCCCGCCATGAGATCGTCGCCCGGTCGTGGACGTGGGATGGACGTCCTGGAGCGAGGTGCGGTCGGGCCGATGACGACGCACCTTGTCCTTGAAGATGCCGGGCGGGGTGCTCCCCTGGACCGCGCGCGAGAAGGGAAGCTCCTGATCGTGCCCGGCGGGCCGTAGTAGTCGATCCAGGCGGCTTCTGGCGAGCGTCGAAGTCGTCTCGTTCACCTTCCGCCCAATGCCGATCTCGGCCGAGGCCACGGCCAGCGTCTTCAGCCCTGGACCCGTACGGCACGCGGCGCTCGACGCCGCCGGGGTCCGACAGAAGGACGCCGTTGCCGGCATGGGCGTGCACGAGCCTCAGGATCTTGTCGCCGCCGAGGATCTTCGTTTCGCCCTCCTTGTTGATCTCGGTCGTGGCGAGCACGACCTTCCCCTTCGCGCGGTCGATTGCCTGAAGCAGCGCGAACTCGTCGCTTCGGACGTGCATTCGGTGAACTGGACGTCGTAGGCGATCACGCTCGGCCCGTCGGCCGCGACGCCGTCGAGCGCCCTGGCGTGGATCCCGCGCGGGAACGGCCACCGCCGGTGAGATCCTGGAAGGTCTTGTCGTCGATCCCGACGACGATCAGGTCGTCCGGCGGCTTCTTGTCCCCTCTGATCGCGAAGCGCGTGTCCACCGTGTTCAGCTCGAGGTCGCGGAACGCGTTCGAGACGTACGCGACGACCCAGAGCGCGAGCAGCGCGCCAAGGCCGAGGAACATCATGATCCTCACCCGGCGGGGCGACCTGCTCATTGGCCCACCAGCAGAGCGGTCAGGAACAGCGCCACGAAGTGAAAGCTCTGGTCCGCGGCGGCGGCGACGCTGAGGTTGGCACGCGGGTCAGTGTGCTTCACCCGGCGGATGTACGCGGCCAGGAGCCTGCCGTCGTCCTGGATCCAGTGCGGCACCGCGATCAGCGCGCCGTGGCGATCGCCCAAGCGCCGATATCGTCCGCCAGCCAGACAGCGCCGGCACGAATGCGAGCGTGTAGTTCGCGATATGCGACATGAGCGCACGGCGCGCCACGGGTCGGCGCCGAGGCCGCCGCGCTTGTGGAGGGCTTGCCAGTCGGTCTGAAGCAGGTAGTCGCCGACCAGGTGGCACACCACAAAGGCCGCAAAGACCTCGACCCATGGCATGGCGCGAGCCTACACTCCAGGGTACCCTTGGGTAGGCAGTGGAGATGGACTCTCAGATTTCGACCGGCCTGACGCTTGCCGGCAGGTACACGGTGCTCGAGCCGATCTCGGCAGGGGCGATGGGCGCGGTATTCCGCGCGCATGACTCCGAGGTCGGAAAAGACGTCGCGCTAAAGCACCTGACCGACACGCGGCACGCGGCGCGCTTCGACATCGAGGCCCGGCTGCTGGCTCATCTCAGGCACCCGCGCGTCGTGCGGGTGCTCGACCACTTCGACGAGCCGACCGGCCGATACATCGTCATGGACCTGATCGAGGGCGAGGACCTCGGCGCCGTGCTGAAGAAGCGCGGCAACCCCGGCCTGCCGCTGAGCTAGGCGCTCGATTACGCGCGCGACGCGTGCGAGGCGCTCCACTACGTCCACGAGCAGCAGATCGTCCACCGCGACGTGAAGCCGCAGAACCTCATCGACAGCAGCCACGGCATCGTGCTGGTCGACTTCGGGGTCGCGCGTGAGCTGAGGAGGAGGAATCGGGCACCGTTGGCATCGGCACGCCTCGCTTCATGGCGCCGGAGGTGTTCGCCGGCGGCACCGTGTCGCCGCGCAGCGACGTGTTCGGGCTGGCCGCCACGTGTGGACGCTGATCACCGGCAAGCCGCCGGTCTACGCGGACCCCATCAAGCTTTCAGACGTCTGCCCGGAGGTCCTCACCGTCGCTGGAGCGGACGATCAGGGCCGGCCTCGAGATGATCCCCGAGCGGCGCGTGGCTTCGATCACGGCGTTCGCGAAGGCGCTCGGCGCGCCGATCGAGGAGTCGCGCGGCCGCTCGCTCGCGCTGTCGGTGGAGAAGCCGGATGCGCCGCGGACCATGATGGAGGGCATTGTCCGCACGGCCGCCGGCGTCTTCGACGCGGCCGCGTCGTCGATCGCGCTGATTGACGCCATTACGGGGGAGCTCGTCTACCAGTCTGCGTGGGGCGCGGGCGCCCGCGAGATCGTCGGGCGTGCGGCTGCCGCCCGGGACCGGCATCGCCGGGTCCGTGGTGGCCAGCGGCGAGGGTCAGGCCGTTCGCGACTGCCGCAGCGATCCGCGCTTCGCGGCGCAGATCGCGGCCGGCACGGGATACGTGCCCCGCACGATGCTGGTGGTGCCGCTGCTCCGCGGCGGCAGCCCGATCGGCGTCCTGTCGCTGCTCGACCGTCGTGACGGCGGGTTCTACGGCTCGCCCGACATGGAGCGCGCGATGATGTTCGCCGAGCTGGCCGTGACCGCGCTCGACGTCCAGCCGGACGTCTTTACGCACCTCGGCGAAGCCGACGATCCGGGCTGGCAGAACGCCAGGCGCTAGGCGTTAAGAGAGCTGGGCCGCCTAGCGGGGCGCGCGGGCCAGGTAGCGCTTGCCGGCGGTCAGCACGATGTTCTTCTTCTTCCGGAAGTCGCGAACGACCACGCGTCCGCGGCTGACCTTCGTGAGCGTACCGTCGCAGCGGTCCTCCACCTGCCAGGCGGTGCCGCGCACGGTCGCCGAGCTGTTGCGCCCGCTGGTGCGGAAGCGTCCCCTGGCGCTCGCGCGCAGACGCCTGATCGTGGCGGCGCTGAGCGCGGCGGAGGCGTCCGTGCTGCGGCTGGCGCGGCAGCGCCGGAAGCTGGAGCCCTTCATGATCAGGTCCGTGAGGCCCCTCGCGCTGCGCTTCTTGGACTGCTTGACCTGGAAGAGCGACCGGAGGAACGTGCCGGTCTGACGCTTGCCCGTGGGGCTCGCCGCGCTCTGGAGGCGAACGGTGCCCTTACGCGTGTCGAGGAACGAGCCAACCGGGACCTGTTGAGCTTCGCTCAGCGGGACGAACGTGACTCCCTTCTGGCTGGCGTGCGCGGAGCCGGCGGAGCGTGCCGCCGCGCTGGGAATGCCGACCCGGACGGTGCCCGAGACCTGGTCCACGTTCACCGACACGCCGTATTGGGGATTCGGCAGGTCGGCGAGCGTGGCCTCCCGGATCGTCCAGGTCTGCACCGCCGGCGTGGCGTCGGGTGTTCCGTTTACGTCGATGCCTCGCACCGCGAACGTATGAGTTCCGTTCGCGAGACCCGTGTAGGACTGCGGCGACACGCAGGCCGTGAAGGCACCGCCGTCGAGCTGGCACTGGAACGACACGGCGGCGGTGCTGAAGAACGAGAAGCTCGCGTCCTTGCTCGTCGTGCTGACGGGCGGGCCAGTCGCGATGAACGTCTCGGACGGTGGCGGCGCAAACACATTGGCGAAGTCGGGTCCGCAGTACGTGCCGGAGGCAAGGTTGCCGAACCAAGCGAACTTCGAGCCGAATGGCGTTGCGGGCAGCGCGCCGGAGTCCGGAAGCGTCACCAGGTTCGGGTTGACCTCGGGATTCTTGACGGTCACGTTCTGGGAGTCGTCGATGACCTGCCAGAACGGCTCGCCCGCCCCGGCTGTATCGGCCGTCCAGGGCGCCGGGCTGCCGTTCTCGAAATCCAGGGTCCCGGAGAGTCCCTCCAGCGTCACCTCGTCGACCCCTGCGCCGCGGAAGCCCTGGTAGGCACCGTCACCGCTGGCGAAGCGGATGCGGACCTGGGTGTCGACGTCGAGGGCGTCCAGCGGCAGGTCGAGGTTGTACGCCTGGTACGACGGGGGAGCGGACAGCCCATTGTTCGAGTACGGCAGCTCGGCCGAGCCGCCGGAGCTGCTGCCCGGATTCAACCTGGCGAACTCCTCGAAACCGTGAATAGGCGTGCTGTACTCGAGGATTATCGTGTCGTGCCCGACCGGGTCGATGCTCTCGACCTCGAACCAGCCTTGGAGGTCGACGCTGGACGGGGTGTTGGGGTCGGGCGAGCCGGGGATATACACAGGCGACGTCAGCGAGCCCTCGTACCCCACATCCGAGCTGCAGCCGTTCTTGGGCGTCTGAACAGCCGCCTGCGCGAACGTCGCTGCGGTGAGCAGCGCCAGCAGGCACGTCAGGGCGCAGAACAGCCACTTGGCTCGCGAGACCATGCCCGACTACTGTGTAACGAGATTGGGCCTATGTCAACTATTTGGGCTAATGGTCTTGCCGCCCTTCTGCGTTCACCGCTCCGGACGATTCGGCGCCGCGGCGGCCGCCGCCAGGTGACCTACGCCAGCCGCCGCGGCCGCGCCACGAAGTTCACGCGCTCGCCGCTTGCGAAGATCTCGATGAAGCGCTCCGCGTCGTAGGGGCCGTCGCCGTCCAGGCCGGAGATGTCGTAGCCGAGCTCCTCAGCGAGCAGGTCGTGGATCGCTGCTGGCGTGGTGCCGTAGTGGTCCGCCGAGCCGCGCCCGTGCTCGAAGGCCACCACGGGGCGGTGGCGGCGAAGGGTCTCCTGCGCTCCCATGATCACCTCCTCCTCGGCGCCCTCCACGTCGATCTTCACGAATACCGGCCGGATTCCCTCGGGGAGCGCGTCGTCGAGGCGCTCCACGCGCACCGCAAGCTCCTCGACCGGGCCGCCGGAGGGGGTGGGCCGCGCCCGGAAGCCGCTCCAGCCGGGATCGTCCAGCACGTGCGCGAAGGCGCGCTCGCCGGTCTCGTTGCCGAGGGCGGCCTCGCGCACGTCCACGTCGGGGAAGCGCTCGCGCAGGCGGCGGGCGAACGCCGGCAGCGGCTCCCACGCAACGTGCCGGCCGCGCGGCGCGAGCCGGACCATCGCCCCGAGCACCGAGCCCGCATGGGCGCCGACGTCGAGGCAGTCCGAGTCTGGCTGGAGCCGCTCCTCGAGCAACGCCACGAGCAGCTCGGTGTCGCGGATGTCGGCGCGCACGTGGGCCGGGAGGAAGCGGCGCCGCACCCGGCGCAGGGCGCTAATCACGGTCGTTCACCACGATCCGGTCGCCACGCGCGTATCCTGGCGCCGATGCGCGGTTCCTCTCGTCGCACCGACGTGTAACGCTTACCTATTGAGTCGTACAGCAGCCCGATGAGACGAATTCTGCCCTTCATCGCAAGCATCGGATGCGCGGCCGCCATGGCCGGGTGCGGCGAGGACTCGGAGAAGCGGTCGATGGCTGCCTCGGCAGACCCGGAGGCGGCCGCTACGAAGGAGTCGGCGGCGACCGAGGCGGCGCCTTCGGCGACCGCCAGGGGCCCGCTCGTCAAGCTACGCGGCTCGCAGCTCGGCCCGGTGCTCTTCAGCGGGAGCGATCGAGCCGTCTACACGTTCACGCGCGAAGGCGACGGCGGCCGGAACCGCTGCCGGGGCGACTGCGCCGTGGCGTGGCCGCCCTTCTTCGCGAAGGCGCGCCCGCGCGCCGGCCGGGGCGTCAAGCCCGGCCTGCTCGGGACGGTCCGGCGAGGAAGCCGCCGCCAGGTCACCTACCGCGGCCAGCGGCTGTACTTCTACGCGCACGATCCACGGGGCGAGGTGCTCTGCAACGACATCGTCGAGTTCGGCGGGACGTGGTTCGCCGTGACCGCCAAGGGCGACCCGCCGGCCTAGAGGCCGGGCGGGTGGCGCACGACGTAGCCGGAGGACGAGCGCGCCGTGCTGGTCCAGCGCGAGCCGGTCTCGCGGATCGCGCTCGTGTCGAAGCGGCGGCCGTCGACCGTCATGTAGGCGTGCCCCGAGTTCGCGTAGATCGTCACGTGCCGCCCGCGGCCCGGAAGGCCGTAGCTCATGAGCCCGCTCGAGTCGAGCGGGGTCCGCAGCAGGCCCGCGAAGTGCAGCGCGTAGGAGACCGACCCCGAGCAGTCGTAGCCGCTGTCGTGGTAGGTCCCGTGCCCGCCGCCGTACTTATACGGCGCAGTGGCAATCCGGTTCGCCGCCCGGATCAGGCGGCTGACGCGACCGCCGCCTCCACCGCCCGAGCGCCCGCCGCCCCGCTTCAGCACCCGACCGGGGCCGAGCCCGAGCTTCTCGCGCGTCTGCGGGCCGGCCACGCCGTCGGCCACCAGGCCGTGCGCCGCCTGCCAGCGCTTCAGCGCCGCCTCCGTGGCGGGCCCGAATACGCCGTCGGCCGGCACCCCGATCCTGCGCTGGAGCGAACGAACGCCGCCGCCGCGATGCGAGCGATGGTGCGCGCGCCCGGCGCGACCGCGGGCCGAACTGCGCTTGCGCTTTAGCACCGGCCCGGCGCCGAGGCCCATCGCGGCGCGCGTCTGCGGCCCGGCGATCCCGTCCGCCACGAGGCCGTGGCGGCGCTGCCAGCGCTTCAGGGCGCGCTCGGTGGCGGGCCCGAAGATGCCGTCGGCGCTCACGCCGACCTTGCGCTGAAGCGCCCTGACGTCCCCGCGCGTGCTCGAGGCACTCGCCTTGGTGTCGGCTGCCGCCACTTCCACCGGCGCGGCCACGATCCCCCCGGCAAGGGCGAGCATGGCTACGGCGGCCACGAGGTTCCTGTGCACGTCGTTGAAAACCTTCTGTCGGGTTCCGCCTGCGAGGTGAGCTGACGGGCTCGCGCTTTGCGCTACCCCCGGGCACGCAGCCCGGGTGATTCGCCCCCGCGGCCCGAAGGCCGCATCGGTTCCCCCGCTCGCCGGACCCAGAGGTCGCGGCGACTCGGCGTTAGGACGCCCGTCGTTCTATCAGGCGAAATTCCTGCAAGTTGCATGATTTGTTGCAGAATGCGCTCATGGAAGAGATCGCCCCGGGCGTTCGGCACTGGACGGCAACCCATCCGAACCTCGGTATCGACGTCAGCTCGTACTGGCTTCCCGAGCTCCGCACGCTGCTCGACCCGATCGCCGTGCCGGACGAGGTGGAGGGCGTTCAGCACATCCTCCTCTCCTGCCGCCACCACGTGCGCGACAGCATCGACGTGCGGCAGCGCTTCGCCGCCACGGTGCGGGCACCGCGCGCCGGGATGCACGACTTCCCCGATGACACGCCGATCGTGCCGTACGACTTCGGTGAGCCGATCGCCGGCGGAGCCGTGACGCCCTACGAGGTCGGCGGCCTGAGCCCGGACGAGACCGCGCTTCACATCCCTGCTGTCCACGCGCTCCTCGTTGCCGATGGCGCCATCCGGTACGGCGAGGAGCTGCAGTTCGTGCCCGACCAGTACATGGACGATCCCGAGCGGGACAAGGCGGACCTGAGGCGAGGGCTCGGCGCGCTCGCCGAGCGCCTGGACTTCGACGTGCTCCTGCTCGCCCACGGCACGCCGATGGCGAGCGGCGGGCGCGACGCCCTACGTCGCTTCGCGGAGCCGTGATCCCAGCGAGCTTCAGACCAGCTCCAGGAAGACCATCTCGGTGGAGTCGGACTTCCTGGGGCCGAGCTTCAGGATGCGGGTGTAGCCGCCCGCGCGGTCGGCGTAGCGCGGGGCGATCTCCTCGAAGAGCTTGTAGACCACGAACTTGTCCTGGCCCAGCCGCGCCATCGCCAGGCGGCGTGAGTGGTGGTCGCCCTTCTTCGCGAGCGTGATCAGCCGCTCGAGCTCCGGCTTGACCGCCTTGGCCTTGGCCTCGGTGGTCTGGATGCGCTCGTGGTCGATCACCTCACGGCAGAGGTTCATGAACAGCGACTTGCGGTGCGCTGAGTCACGGGACAGCTTGCCCCGCTGCTTCTGGTGGCGCATGGCTCCGGAACCTTACCCGGCGCGAAGCCCCAGGCCGCGCGCGTCGAGGGTCTCCTTGACCTCCTCGATCGACTTGCGGCCGAAGTTCGGAATCGCAGCCAGCTCGGACTCGGACTTCTGCACCAGGTCGCCGACCGTCTGGATGCCGGCGCGCTTGAGGCAGTTGTACGAGCGGACACCGAGCTCGAGCTCCTCGATCAGGATGTCGTCCATCCCGCCGGCGCCGGGGGCTCCGGCGCCGTCGCCCATGCCGTCCGCACCCGCCACCAGCGCGGCGCCCTGGTCACGCAGGGCCTCCACGCGGTCGGCGTCGGTGAAGATCGCCAGGTACTTGATGAGGATCTCGGCAGCCTCACGCAGCGCGGCCTGCGGGTCGAGCGACCCGTCGGTCTCGATGTCCATCGTGAGCTTGTCGTAGTCGGTCTTCTGGCCGACGCGGGCGGCGTCCACTGAGTACGCCACGCGCTTCACCGGCGAGAAGATCGAGTCGATCGGGATCACGCCGATCGGCTGGTCCGGCGTCTTGTTGTCCTCCGCCGGGGAGTAGCCGCGGCCGTGGCCGATCGTGAGGTACATCTCGAGCTTGGTCTTCTTCTCGAGGGTCGCGATGTGGGTCTCGGGGTTGAGGATCTCGACGCCCGAGGGCAGGTCGATGTCGCCGGCGGTGATCTCACCGGGGCCGGTCACGACCAGCGGTGCCTCGATCTCGGCCGCGTCCGAATGCATCCGGCACACGACCTCCTTGAGGTTGAGGACGATGTCCGTCACGTCCTCCTTGACACCGTTGATGGTGGAGAACTCGTGCGCGACGCCCTCGATGCGGACGCTTGTGACGGCGGCGCCGGCCAGGGACGACAGCAGCACTCGGCGGAGCGAGTTGCCGAACGTGTAGCCGAAGCCGCGGTCCAGCGGCTCGATCGTGAAGGTCCCGCGGTTGTCCTCGACCTTCTCGGCGGAAATTTGGGGAGTCTGAAACTCGATCATTGGAGAGGTGGTTCCTTCGCTTTGTATCCGCACGGCGCCCGAGCGGGCGCGCGGGAGTTCGGTGCTACTTCGAGTAAAGCTCGACGATGAGCTGCTCCTGCACCGGCGTGGTGATCTCCGCACGCTCGGGAAGGCGGAGCACCTTGGCGGTGAGGCCGTCATGGTCGGCCTGGAGCCAGGCCGGCACGGCGGAGGTCAGCTCGGTCGCGTCGCGCACGACCGGCTCGACCGGAGCACTGGGCTTCATCGTGATGACGTCTTCTGTCTTCAGCTGATACGACGGGATGTCCACGCGGCGGCCGTTGATGTGCCAGTGGCCGTGGCGGATCATCTGGCGCGCCTGCCGGCGTGAGCCGGCAAAGCCGAGCCGCACCAGCACGTTGTCGAAGCGGGACTCCAGCAGGCGAAGCAAGTTCTCGCCGGTCACGCCGGACTGGCGGCTGGCCTTCGCGTAGTAATTGCGGAACTGCTTCTCGAGCACGCCGTAGTAGCGGCGCGCCTTCTGCTTCTCACGCAACTGGAGCCGGTACTCAGACTGGCGCGAGCGGCCGCGGCCATGGTCGCCCGGCGGGTAGTTCCGCCGCTCGACCCCGCACTTGTCCGTGAGGCAGCGCTCGCCCTTCAGGAAGAGCTTCATGCCCTCCCGGCGGCACTGCTTGCACTGAGGACCCGTATCGCGCGCCATCAGACACGCCTCCTCTTGCGGGGCCGGCAGCCGTTGTGCGCCTGCGGCGTCACGTCGCGAATTCCTGTGATCTCGAGCCCGGCGGCCTGAAGCGAGCGGATTGCCGTCTCGCGGCCGGAACCGGGGCCCTTCACGAAGACTTCGACCTTCTGGAGGCCATGCTCCATGCCCTTGCGCGCGGCGGCGTCCGCCGTGACCTGCGCGGCGAAGGGCGTGGACTTGCGGGAGCCCTTGAAGCCGGCGCCGCCGGCGGACTCCCACGCGATCACGTTGCCGTCCTTGTCGGTCAGCGAGACGATCGTGTTGTTGAAGCTCGTCTTGATATGTGCCTGCCCGAAGGGCACGTTCTTCCGGACGCGCTTGCGTCCGCGGGGCCTGCGCGCCTGCGGCATCTAGTGCTTCCTCACCTTCTTCTTGCCGCCGCCTGACTGAGAGCCCCTCTTCGGGCCCTTACGGGTGCGCGCATTGGTCTTCGTCCTCTGGCCGTTCACCGGCAGGCCGCGCCTGTGGCGCAGGCCGCGGTACGAGCCGATCTCCATGAGGCGCTTGATGTTCTGCGACTGCTCGCGCCGGAGGTCGCCCTCCACCAGCAGGTCGTCGACCCGCTCGCGGATCTTGCGCACCTCGTCCTCGGTCAGGTCCTTCACGTACGTGTCCGGATCCACGCCAGCCTGGCTCAGCACCTCGTTCGAGGTGGAGCGGCCAATGCCATACACGTACGTGAGGCCGATCTCGACCCTCTTGTTCAGAGGGATATTGATCCCTGAAATCCGCGCCATTTACCCCTGCCGCTGCTTATGACGGGGGTTCTGACAGATCACGAGGACCGCACCGCCGCGGCGGATGATCTTGCACTTCTCGCACATTGGCTTAACTGAGGCGCGTACCTTCATAGCTCCGTAGAACCGGGGAAACGTATCGGACACAACGAGGATCGGCGCGGGAGCCCAGGAGACGGCTCAGCGCCGACCGGAAAGAGTAGCAGCCTGGGCTGGAGCCGACTCGCTCAGGTGCCAGGGCGTGAGAATGCGCGGGCCGTCCCCCGTAATGGCCACCGTATGCTCGAAATGGGCCGCCAGCGACCCATCCTCGGAGTAGACCGCCCAGTTGTCCGAGCCCATGCGCACGTGGTGGCTCCCCACGTTCACCATCGGCTCGATCGCGAGCACCATTCCCTCCTCCAGCTCGGGCCCTGTGCCGGGCTGGCCGAAGTTGGGGATCTGCGGGTCCTCGTGCATGTCGCGGCCGATCCCGTGGCCCACCAGGGACCGGATCACGCCGAAGCCCTCGCTCTCCACCCGCGTCTGGACCGCATGCGAGACGTCGCCCAGCCGGTTGCCGGCCACGCACTGGTCGACGGCGTCGAACAGCGCCGCCTTGGTGGTGGCGAGCAGCCGCTGCGCCACCGGCGTGACGTTGCCGATCGGGTGCGTGATCGCGGCGTCGGCCACCCAGCCGTCCAGGATCACGCCGATGTCGATCGTGAGGATGTCGCCTCGGTTCAGCCGGTAGGAGCCCGGGATCCCGTGCACCACCATCGAGTTGGGCGACGCGCAGATCGAGCCCGGGAAGCCGCGGTAGCCCTTGAAGGCGGGCTCGCCGCCCTGGGAGCGGATGAAGCGCTCGGCGGCATCGTCCAGCTCGGCGGTGGTCACGCCGGGACGCGCCTTCTTGCGAAGCACCTCGTGGCAGCGGGCCAGCACCCGGCCCGCCGCGGCCATCTTCTCGATCTCTTCGGGCGTCTTGAGGTGAATCACTAGAGCTCTGCTTCGAGTCGCTTCGTAGCCAGTGTGGCACGTATGCGATCGTGCACCTCGTCGGGCGGGAGGGTGCCGTCGAAGCGGCGCAGCAGGCCGCGGGCGTCGTACCACTCGATCAGCGGTTCGGTCTGGTCGTGGTAGACCGACGAGGCGCTTGCGGACGGTCTCCGGCTTGTCGTCGTCGCGCTGGATCAAGCGCGATCCGTCCTGGTCGCAGACGCCCTCGTGCTTCGGCGGGTCGAACTCGACGTGGTAGACATGGTTGCCCTTCGCGCAGGTGCGGCGGCCGGAGAGCCGGCGCACGACCTCGTCGTCCGGGGCGTCGATCAGCAGCACCCCCGCCAGCTCGCGGTTGCGGCCCTCGAGCGTCTTCTCGAGCATCTCGGCCTGGCCGATCGTGCGCGGGAAGCCGTCGAGCAGGAAGCCGTTGTCGGCCTCGCCGGAGTCGAGCCGCTCGGCGATCACGTTGTTGATCAGCTCGTCGGGCACGAGCTCGCCAGCGTCCATGTAGCGCTTGGCCTCCCTGCCGAGCTCGCTCTCCTCGGCCACGGCCTCGCGCAGGATGATCCCCGTGGAGTAGTAGGGCAGGCCGAAGTCCTCGACCAGTCGTTCGGCCTGGGTTCCCTTCCCGGCCCCCGGAGGGCCGAGCAGGACCAGGTTCAGCTCGCTCACTTGAGGAAGCCCTCGTAGTTGCGCATCATCAGCTGGGCCTCGAGCTGCTTCATCGTGTCGAGGGCCACGCCCACCACGATCAGGATCGAGGTTCCGCCGAAGTAGAAGTTCGCGCTCGTCTGGTTGATGAGGATCGTCGGCAGCGCCGCCACCAGGGCGAGGTAGAGCGACCCGGGAAGGTCAGCCGCGCGAGGATGCGGTCAAGGTATTCGGCGGTCGGCCTGCCTGGCCTCACCCCCGGGATGAAGCCGCCGTACTTCTTCAGGTTGTCCGCCTGCTCCACGGGGTTGAACGTGACCGCCGTATAGAAGTACGTGAACAGGATGATCAGCAGCGACTCGCCGATCAGGTACGGCGCGCCGCCCGGGTTGAAGAACGTCGAGAAGTCCTTGGCCCAGTTGGCCTGGAGCAGCTCACCGACCGTCGGCGGGAACGCCATCAGCGAGGCGGCGAAGATCACCGGAATCACGCCGGCCATGTTCACGCGCAGCGGCAGGTAGGTGGAGCCGCCGCCGGCCATGCGGCGGCCGACCACTCGCTTGGCGTACTGGATCGGGATGCGGCGCTGGCCCTCCTGCATGAAGACGATGCCGGCGATGATCGCGAGCGCCAGGAACGGCATCATCACCACGAAGATCTGGTCCGGGTTCGTCCACCAGGCCTGGATGCCGTTCGGGATGCCGGACGCGATCGAGGCGAAGATCATCAGCGAGATGCCGTTGCCGATGCCGCGCTGGGTGATCAGCTCGCCGAACCACATGAGCAGCACGCAGCCGGCGGTGAGGGTCATCACGATCACGAAGACGCGCCCGAAGGTGAAGTTCTCGACCACGTCGGCGCTGCCGCTCGAGAAGGTGCGGAAGAGGAACACGTAGCCGATCGACTGGCCGAAGGCGAGCGCGACCGTGAGGTAGCGCGTGTACTGCGTGATCTTCTGCTGGCCGACCTCGCCCTCCTTGCGCAGCTTGTCCAGCTGCGGCACCACGACGGTCAGCAGCTGCAGCATGATCGACGCCGTGATGTAGGGCATGATCCCGAGCGCGAAGATCGCGAAGCGCTGAAGCGAGCCTCCCGAGAAGAGGTTGAGGAAGCCGAGGACGTTCGAGCCGGCGAAGTTCTCGGAGATGTCCTTGACGGCATCGACGTTGATGCCGGGCGCCGGGATGTATGCGCCGGCCCTGTAGAGCGCCAGCATGCCCGCGGTGAAGGCGAGCTTCTTCCGAATCTCAGGAACCCTGAACGCGTTCAGGAACGTCCGGAGCACGGGTGGCTAGTCCTCGATCAGCTGGCAGGTGCCGCCCGCGGCCTCGATCTTCTCGCGGGCTGTCGCGGAGAAGCCGTGGGCGTGCACGGTGAGCGCCTTCGACAGCTCACCCTGGCCGAGGATCTTCACCGGCACATCGCGGCGCGTGGCGAGGCCGTTCTCGCGCAGGGCGTCGGGGGTCACCTCGGCCCCCTTGTCGAAGCGCGCCTCGAGGTCCCGCAGGTTCACCGGCTGGGTGTGCGTGCGGAACTTCTCGAACGGCATCGACTTCTTCATGTGCGGGCCGCGCAGCTTGCGCATCCGCATGTGGATCGGGGTCTGGCCCCCCTCGAAGTTCACGCGCTTCTTCGCGCCCGAGCGCGCGCCGGCGCCCTTGTGGCCGCGACCGGAGGTCTTCCCGGTGCCGGAGCCCTCGCCGCGGCCGATGCGCTTGCGCGGCTTGCGCGAGCCCGGCGCGGGCTTCAGGGAGTGCAGGCCGATGCGTTCGTCAGTCATCGGACACCTTCACCAGGTGCTGAACGTGGTGCACGAGCCCACGCACGGTCGGATGATCCTCGCGCTCGGTCGATCGCCCGATCTTTCCGAGCTTGAGCGTCTGCAGGGTCTCGAGCTGCTTGCGGCTCGCGCCGACCGACGACTTCACCTGCGTGATGGTGAGCTTTGCCATCAGGCCGGCGTCTCCTCATCAGCGGGGACAGGATTAATCCTGTCCCCGTCCTCGGGCTCCTTGGCGGCCGCCTTCTCCATCCCGAGCACCTCGCGCACCGTGAGGCCGCGCAGCTCGGCCACCTCGGCGGGGTTGCGCAGGCCCTGGAGGGCCGCGACGGTCGCCTTCACGAGGTTGATCGGGTTCTGGCTGCCGAGCGACTTCGAGAGCACGTCGTGGATCCCGGCCAGCTCGAGCACCGCGCGCACGCCGCCGCCGGCGATCACGCCGGTACCGGGCGACGCCGGCTTCAGCAGCACGCGCGAGGCCGAGTGCACCCCGATGTTCTCGTGCGTGATCGTGGAGCCGTGCATCGGCACCTTGAAGAGGTTCTTGCGGGCGCGCTCGACGCCCTTCTGGATGGCGACCGGGACCTCGTTTGCCTTGCCGTAGCCGACGCCGACCTGCGACTTCTCGTCGCCCACCACAACGAGTGCGGTGAACGAGAAGCGGCGACCGCCCTTGACGACCTTGGCAACGCGGTTGATCTCGACGACCCGCTCCTGCAGGTCCGAGCCCTCACCGCGGCCTCCACGTGTCCTGTCCCTACTGGCCATGCGAAGCACTCACCGTAGCGATCGCCGTGCGCGAGGGGCCGGGCTCTGCCCGGACCGGAGCGATGCCGTTCAAAAGGTCAGCCCCTTTTCGCGGGCGCCGTCGGCGAGCGCCTTCACGCGGCCGTGGTAGCGGTAGCCGCCGCGGTCGAAGACCACGGTCTCGACTCCCGCCGCCTTGGCGCGCTCTGCCAGCAGCTCGCCGGCGCGCGTGGCCTGGTCCATCGACTTCAGCGACTTCAGGTCGTCCTCGGTCCAGTACACCGCGGCCAGCGTGTGACCCGCCACATCGTCGATCACCTGGGCCTGGATGCCCCGGTTCGAGCGGAACACGGACAGGCGCGGACGCTCCGCGGTGCCGCGCACCTTGGCGCGCACGCGGCGGCGGCGGCGCAGCCTCGACTGGCTCTTCGTCTTGACGGTCATGCGCGCTTGCCGACCTTCCGGGCCACGTACTCGCCCTCGTAGCGGATGCCCTTGCCCTTGTAGGGCTCCGGCGGGCGCTGCTTGCGGATGTTCGCTGCCACCTCGCCCACGACCTGCTTGGAGATGCCGCGCACGACGATGCGGGTTGGGATCGGGACCTCGAAGTCGATTCCGTC
>CAVZDS010000012.1:0-309472 GCA_963774095.1 uncultured Thermoleophilaceae bacterium | reverse complement strand
AGATGGACCAGGTGGTCTACCAGTGGCGCACGAACGGCCACTCTGCGTGGAAGGTCCCGATTCTCGCGTCCGTGTTCGCGAACGGGGACTTCAAGGGAAAGCTGTCAACCCAGTGGACGCCGGAGACGCCCCACGACTTCATGCACGCGAAGGTCACCGTGGCCGACGGCACCGTCTTCGCCGGGTCGTTCAACCTGTCGCGATCGGGCGAGATGAACGCCGAGAACGTGCTCGAGATCCACGACGCCGAGCTCGCCGACCAGCTGGCCGGCTTCATCGACGAGATCCGCGCGCGCTACAAGCCTATGCCCGCGCCTGCCGATGAGCCGCCGACATGAGCAGGTCGCGCACCTCAAACGGCTCGTCGGTGAGCGTGAACAGCTCCAGGTCGGCGGGCGCGATCTTCCCCTCGGCGAGCATGCGCTCGCCGAGCCAGTCCACGAGGCCGCGCCAGTAGCTCGTCCCCACGAGCACCACGGGGAACTCGGTGATCTTCCCCGTCTGGATCAGCGTGAGCGCCTCGAACAGCTCGTCCATGGTGCCGAAGCCGCCCGGGAAGACCACGAAGCCGCTCGCGTAGCGCACGAACATGATCTTGCGGGCGAAGAAGTAGTGGAACTCGAGCGCGATGTCGCAGTAGGGGTTGCCGCCCTGCTCGAACGGCAGCTCGATGTTGAGGCCGATCGAGCATGCGCCGCCGTCCGTGGCCCCGCGGTTGGCAGCCTCCATGATCCCTGGCCCGCCGCCCGTGATCACCGCCAGGCCGCTCTCGCCTACGAGGCGCGCGGTCTCCCGCGCCAGCAGGTACTCCGGGTCGTCCGGTGCCGTGCGAGCCGAGCCGAAGAAGGAGGCCGCGGCGCCGATGCCGGAGAGCGCGTCGAAGCCCATGCGCAGCTCCTCGGTGATGCGCTCGAGCCGGTCCTCGTCGGTGAGCGTGGAGCGGACCGCCGCCTCCTGGGCGGCGATGATCTCCTCGTCGAAGGTGCGGGGCTCGCGCGGCACGACCTACGAGACTAGATGGCCGGCGCTCGCTGCTCGCCGGCCATCCAGATTCCCCCTTCCCCCCCGGAAAGTACAAATTGGCACTACCCATCGGTTGCGAGAGCCATGCTGCCGGGATGGCACAACCTGTGGCGGCGCGTTAGACAGTTCGGCTATAGGGCGAGCGACAGCGGCTGCTCGAGCAGTTCCTTGACCCGGGCCAGGAACTGGGCGCCGTCGGCGCCGTAGAGGATGCGGTGGTCGCACACGAGCGTGAGCGTCATCTGATCGCGCGCCACGACCTTGCCCTTGTCGTCCACGGCCGGCTTCTTCGCGAGCCTGCCGACTGTGAGGATCGCCGCCTGCGGCGGGTTGATGATCGCCGTGAACTGCTCGATGCCGAACATGCCGAGGTTCGAGACGGTGAACGTGCCGCCCGATAGCTCCGGCGGGGTCACGGTCTTCTCCTTCACCTTCTCGATCACCTGGCGGGCGTCGCGGGCGATCTGGCCGAGCGACTTCTTGTCGGCGTCGAAGACCGTCGGCACCACGAGCGCGTCCTGGGCGGCCACGGCGATCCCGACGTTCACGTTCTCGTAGAGCTCGAACTTGCCGTCGCGGTAGGCGCCGTTCACGCGTGGGAACTCGCGCAGGGTGTTCGCGGCGGCCTTCACGACCATGTCGTTGAACGAAGGGACTGGGTCCGAGATCTGCTTGAGCCGCTCGCGCAGCTCGACCGCGGCGGTCATGTCGACCGTGAGCGCGATCGAGAACTCGGGCGCCGTGGCCTTCGATTCGGCCATGCGCCGCGAGACGGTCTGCTGGAGCCGCGTGAGCTCCTGGACCTCGGCCTCGCCCTTGGGGCCGGCCTCGCCGCGCTGCGGCTGCTGCGGCTCCTTGGCGGGCTCCTTCTTCTCCTCGGCCTTCTTTGCCTTGTCCTTCTTCTTGCCCTTCTGCTTCGGAGCGGCGGCTTCGGCCTTACCGGCCTCTTCGGGCTGCTCGGCCGTCTCGGCCTTGGCGCCGCCGTTCTCGGCGGCGGCCTGGACGTCGGCCTTGACGATCCGCCCACCCGGCCCGGTGCCCTCCAGATGGGCGAGCTCCACGCCGAGGTCGCGCGCCATGCGCCGCGCAACCGGCGAGGCCTTCACGCGGCCGTCGCCATTCCCACCGGACGGCCGCTCACGCGTGGCCGTCCCAGCCGCCGCCTGAGTCTCACCGCCGCCAGCCTCAGCGCCCGCAACGGCGGCCTCGCCGTCTTCGTCACCGGCGGCGGCGTCGTCGGCGTCGCCCTCGGCTCGGTTTCGCCATCGTCGGCCTCGGCGCGCTCGGCTTCGCTCTCGCCGCCTGCCCCGGCGTCTCCGTCGCCCTCGGCCTCGGCGTCGCCCTCGGCTTCGGCGTCGCCCTCGGCTTCGGCCTCGGCCTCGGCGTCCGCGTCGCCCTCGGCCCGCGCCGGCTCGGCCTCCTCGGCGCCTTCCTCCTCGGTCTCGTCGGCGCCCTCGTCGGCTGCCTCGTCGCCGCTCGCCTCGGTCTCCTCGCCGGCCTCGGCCTCGTCGTCCGAGGACTCCTCGTCCCCGCCGCCCGACTTCGCCTCGCCCGCCTCGCCGATGCGCGCGATCACCTCGCCGATCGGGAGGGTGTCGCCCTCCTGCGCCACGATCTCGACCAGGACGCCGTCCGCATCGGCGTCGTAGGTCATGTTCGCCTTGTCCGTCTCGATCTCGACCAGCGGCTCGCCGCGCTTGACCTCGCCGCCCTCGTCCACCAGCCACTTGAGGACGGTGCCCTCCTCCATCGAGTCCGACAGGCGGGGCATCGTGACGTCGCTGGCCATGCTCCTCCTTACAGATCCCGGAAGGTGGCGAGCGCCGCGTGGACCACGTGCTCCTCGTGCGGGAACGCCGCCTGCTCGAGTGGCTTCGAATACGGCATCGGGACGTCCGCGCCGGTCACGCGCTGCACCGGTGCGTCGAGCCAGTCGAAGGCCTGCTCCTGGATCAGCGCGGCAAGGTTCGCGCCCACGCCCCCGTGCGGCCAGCCCTCCTCGACGATCACCGCGCGATTGGTCTTCTTGACCGACTCGAGGATCGTGTCCAGGTCGAGCGGTCGCAGCGTGCGGGGGTCGATCACCTCAGCGTCGATGTCGTGCTCGTCCGCGAGCACTTCAGCCGCCTTTCCGGCGGTGATCGCCATGCGCGAGATCCCGATGATCGTCACATCGTCGCCCTCGCGTCGGATGGCGGCCTCTCCGAAGCGCATCGGCCCGCCGTTCTCGGGCACCTCGCCGCGCTGGCCGTAGAGGGTCTCGTGCTCGATGAAGACCACCGGGTTGTCGTCGCGGATGGCCGCCTTCAGCAGGCCCTTGGCGTCCGCGGGCGTGCTCGGCGCGGCCACGAGCAGGCCGGGCACGTGCAGGTAGTACGCCTCGAAGCAGTGCGAGTGGGTGGGGCCAAGCTGGTGCCCGGCGCCCTGCGGCATGCGCACCACCATCGGCACCTTCGCCTGGCCGCCGAACATGTAGTGGATCGCCGCGGCGTGGTTCACGATCTGGTCCATCGCGAGCAGCGAGAAGTTGATCGTCATCAGCTCCACCACCGGGCGCAGTCCGAGCATCGCCGAGCCCACGCCCATGCCGACGATCGTGTTCTCCGAGATCGGCGTGTCGCGCACGCGCTTCTCGCCGAACTCCTCGAGCAGGCCGGCGGTCACCTTGAACGCGCCCTGGAACACGCCGATGTCCTCGCCCATGAGGAAGACCTTCTCGTCGGCCTCCATCTCCTCGCGAAGCGCCTGGTTGAGCGCCTCGCGGTAGCGCATCACGGGCACTAGTCCGCGCCTCCCTCGGCCTCGGGCTCGTCGCCGGAGACCTCGCCCTCGCCGTCCTCGGTCGATTCGTCCTGGTCGTCGGTGTTGTCCGCCTGGCGGCGGTGGCGCGCCTCCTGGTCGCCCACGTTCGCGTAGGCGGCGCCGGCCTCGGCGAGCTGGTGCGGCAGCTCGCCCGCCTCCCGCTCGCGCTCGCCGCGGTGCACCTCGGGGGAGCGCTCGTCGACCGTCCACCAGCCGGGGGCGTCGCCCGTGAACACGTACACGTCGTCGTAGAGGGAGTCGAGGTCGGGGAACGGCGACTGGTCGGCGAAATGAACCGCCTCGTCCACGACCTTGATCGCCTTCTCGTCGAGCTCCTCGAACTGGTCCTGCGTGATCACGTCCTCGGCCACGAGCCGCTTGCCGAACGCCTGGATCGGGTCGCGCCCGCGCCACTCCTCCACCTCGTCCTTGGAGCGGTACTCCTCGGGGTCGGCCATCGAGTGGCCGCGGAAGCGGTAGGTCACCGCCTCCACGAGCTGCGGCCTGCGCTCCTCGCGGGCGCAGCGGAGCGCCTCGGTCACCACGTCGTGCACGTCGAGCACGTCCATGCCGTCGCAGCGCGTGCCCGGCACGCCGAAGCCCTCGGACTTGAGCGACAGGTCGGTGACCGCCGAGTGGCGGTGGAGCGCGGTGCCCATGCCGAACTGGTTGTTGATGATCACGAAGACCACCGGCAGCTTCCAGAGCGCCGCGAGGTTCATCGTCTCGCCGAAGGTGCCCTGGTTGGTGGCACCGTCGCCCATCATGGAGAGGATCACGTCGTCGTTCTCCATGTAGTCGTTGGCGAGCGCCACGCCGGCGGAGAGCGGCAGGCTGCCGCCGACGATGCCGTAGCCGCCGAGGAAGCGCTTCTCCATGTCGAAGAGGTGCATCGAGCCGCCGCGCCCCTTCGAGCAGCCGTCCACGCGGCCGAACAGCTCGGCCATGACGGCATTCGGGTGGGTGCCGCGCGCGATCGCCTGGCCGTGCTCGCGGTAGGTGGACATCAGGTAGTCGTTGTCGCGCAGCGCCTGGGTCGCGCCGACCACCGTGGCCTCCTCGCCGATGCAGAGGTGGAGGAAGCCGCCGATCTTGGCCTTCGCGTACATCTCGCCCGCGCGCTCCTCGAAGCGGCGGATCAGGAGCATCTTCTCGAGGACGGTAAGGCAGGTGTCCTTGTCCGGGAGGCCGTGCTTGACCTTCCCGAAGCCAATGTCCTCGAGGCCGGCTACCTCGGTTGGGGACTGAGGGTCCTTGCCCTGCTCGTCCTTGCCCTGGGCGTCGTCACCGGCCTTCGTTGCGTCGCTGGTAGCCATCGGTCCGGAGAGTACCCATTGCCAGCCCCGTTCAATATCGTTCACCCCCGATCGGGGGGCATGGTCTCGCAGCCCGCGTGCGACTCTCGCTGCCCCCCGCGCGCCCAGCACCGTGGCTAGGCCCGCGCCCACCCCAGCGGCGATCAAAGGTGCCGCGCCGCCGCCGTGCTTGCGTGAGAACCGCCGACTCACGGCCCCGACGTTACGCCTCGGCCAGGGCGGAAGCCGCCTCTTCGAGGCGGTCGTCGCCGTAGAAGAGCTCGTCTCCGACGGCGATCGTCGGAACGCCGCGGACGCCGCGCTCGTAGGCCTCCTTGGTGGCCTCCCTGAGCTTGTCCTTCACCGACTGGCTCTCGATCGCCTTCAGCACCGCGTTCGGATGCAGCTCGCAGGCGGCGGCGGCGATGAGCACGTTGTCGACGTTCGAGAGGTCCTTGCCGCCGGCGAACGCCTGGCGAAAGGCGGCGAGGGAGAAGGCAACGGCGCGCCCGATGGAAGCGGCGAAGATGGCGGCGCGCATCGCCGGGAGCGTGTTGGTGGGCCACTCGTCCGGCCAGCGGATCGGCATCAGCTCGTACTCGGCGGCGCGCCGCTCGATCTCGGCCATGCCGGCCGCGCGCTCGTCCGTGACGGCCCACGATTGGCCACCCGTCTCCTTCCAGATGCCACCAAGCAGGATCGGCTGCCAGACCGGCACGACCGGAAGCACCTTGTGGACGCGCTCGGCTGTGAGATACGCGTACGGGGAACCCAGGTCGTAGTAGAAGACCGGCTGGTCGTTCACGGATGCCTCAGTTGCTCGGCAGGGCGACGCAACGGTAAGCGTGCTGAATCGGAGCGTTCACCCGATCGCGGCTCGACATCGCCGCCGCCCGACAACACCAGCGCCTCGAGCTCGTCGAATGTTGGTCCACCTGCGGCATAAAGGTAGACGCTGGCGGTCCATTCGCCGCCGGGGGTCAGCGGGCCTTGAGATCTGGCGAAACGCATCGAGCTGCGGCATGGTCGGGAGGCCACGGCCCGCGCTGTCACATGTGCTGGAGGCCCCAAAGAAGCCAGCTGGCGGCCGCGCGGCTTCGCTCGACGCACACTGCTCCCTTCGCGATCGTGTCGGAGGGGCACCGGACGCGAAGCTCTTGGGCGGTCAGCCCGCCCACGCGGTCGGCGTCCGTAGCGCGTGGAACCTGGCCGAGCGCGCTCTCCTTGACCACCCCGCCGCCCAGGGCAGTCCAGTCTGAGGTCGCGGGCCCGCAGCGTCCGATCACGGATGTCCCTGCTGCGCAAGCTGTCGTTTCGAACGTCCGTGCTTCGGAGGCTGTTGTTCACGACATCGCGGCTGTCGACGTGGAGCACGGCATACGAGGTTCCGCCGAGTGCGATGAACAGCGCTGCAGTGGCGATGACATTTGAGTACGACAGGTGCTTTCGAAATGAGCTGAGCACGGCCTGGTGCCTTTGTCGGGGCCGAAGAATGTCTACAAGACGAGGAACGCGTCAACCGCCCATAACCACCACCCTCACGACGCGTGAATTTCCACTGATGAAGGGGTAGCCGCCCTCCGAAGGTAGCCGGGCGCGGAACCTGTACGTCACCCTGCCGACCGTGCCCCCGAAGCGGTAGGGGAAGCGCCAACTCCCGCGGTTCCCCGCCCGAACCGTCGAGAACGTTCGCCAGCGGCCGCGGAAGTAGGCCTGCATCTCCACGAGCTTCCCGACGCTTGGCAGCGGCCTGGTCCGTACCCGGCCGGTGAAGCGCACCTGCTGTCCATTGCGAAGCCGCCGCCGGTCCGGGCGGATCGACGTACTTGCGGGCACCAGCAGGACGAAGTCGCTGGTGGCGGACCCGATTCGCCTCGAACCGCCGTATCTGAAGACCAGCTCGCGGTTCCGAGTGGCCTTCACCACGTACTTGAACTTGCCATCGGCGCCTGTGGTGGCGAGACCCACCGCTGCTGTAGCGCCGTCGGGCAGGATCTCCAGAGCTTGGATCGTGGCGCCGTCGATTGGCTGCCCGTCTGCGTTCGCAAGGACGCCGCGGAGCCGAACCGTTCGGCCGTGTCTCGCCAGCACGTGGCCGTCCAGCCGTCGGATGCGGCGATGCAGAACCCTCCTGCGCCCGTGACGCCGCACGACCCGTCGGCGTACGGTCGTACGCGGCACCCCAACGACGAGCCGCGTATCGATGCGGGCGGGCAACCGCAGCGTTGCCGCGGACCCGTCTGCACGCCGACCGGTGGAGGCCTCGTTGCCTGCCTGATCAACGGCATGGGCCCGGAACTCATACGCGCCGTTGCGAAAGCGCTCGTCATCCACGTGCGCGACCAGCTGCGAGTCTTCGCGGCCGGTCGCGAGACCGTGCCAAGTCGAGGCCCCCGCGGCGCGCATCTCGATCTCTCCTGTGGCGATACCGGAGTGACGATCCAGGGCGTTGACGGCTACACGCAAGGGGTCGTCCGGGTCGGTCGGCTCGAACGTCAGCTGGGGAGGCTCATCGTCGAAGCGCAGGGGGGCCGCGACCACCGCGCTCTCCTCGCGCTGGTTCCCCGCCTGATCCTCGAGCCAGATGTACAGCCGGTAATCACCGGCGGCGGGCACGGCGAGAGGAGGTAGCCGGTCGATGCCCTCTCCGTCGGCGTGACCTCGCGCGACACAGTTCGTTTCGCTCGTGCAGAGCTTCCAGTGAGCGCGCGCTATCGGCGCGGCAGTCTGAGGAGGCGCGGGCCACGTCACCGCGAAGCTATTCGTCCGGCGCCAAGCGTCGCCGCCGACGACCTGCGGGACGACGGGATCGGGCGGTGTGTTGTCGATGTACGACGGCTCGGCTGACAACCGACGTGTTCCCGGCCGCGTCGAGGGCGGATACGTGCAAGGGTGCGGCCGCCGTCGGGCAAATCCGCAAGCGACGGAAACAGATCGGTCCGCGCATCAGTGGTGCAGGGTCTGTGCCAGCGACCAAGTACACGGGAAGCTCTGGGCCCGACTTCCAGCCCCCAATCGTTGCCGTGACGCTCTGAATCCCGGCATTGTCTGCTGACCCAACGGTTACGTACGGCTTCCCCGCCCGCCCGCTCACCCACCCCCCGCTCACCAGCGGGCCGTCCAGCGAGATCGAGGGCGGGATCGGGTCGTCGATGGTCACCTCCACCGCCTGGGAGTGGATCGTCGCTCCGGGAAGGCATTGGTACGCGCCGCAGATGACAAGTTGGTCGACTCCGGTTGTGCCCGCCGGGGTGCCGAAGGTCATGGGCCAGCCGCGGTTGTCAAATCCGTCTGACGTGCAGTACTGCCCGTTCGGCAGTCCCATGATCGACGCGCCGCTCGGCAGTGCTCTGAGAAATGTGCCCCAGTTGCAGTTGCTTCGGGCCAGCCGACCTGCCCATCGCACTGCGGTGATCGTCGCTCCGGGTGGCGCCCTGAACGAGTGCCCGGAATGGTTGAAACCTGAGTAGGTCCCGTCGATCAAACGGTTGCTGATGCCAGTGGTGTCCCCGCCTCCCGTCGGGCACGATGCGTAGGCCCAGCCGGCATTCCCGAAGGCTCCCCAGGCGGCGCTGCTGGAGCCGAACAGCGCTGCGGAGTCGCACGAAACAACGGTGTACGGACGGGCCGTCGCGCTTTGCGGCGCCACCATCAGCGCGGCGACGCAGGCCGCGCCAACCACGGCGCGCAAACCGTTCCGTATTCGGGGGCCCAATGTCACGTGGGTCATCTGCGCCACTGTTCAGGATGATGCACTCATACTGAGTAGTCCAGAGCGCGTCAGCCTAGCCCCCCGATTCGGCCCTCCACCAGAGACAAATGCGCAAGTTCCACGCGGATAAGGCCGCTATTTGCGAAAAACGGCCCGCACTTTCGTGTCCGAAGCAGCGCGAGAGACCGGGTCCGGACGGGGGCGAGACGCCAAGCGGCGGAGACTTAGCGGAGTACAGTGGAGCGAGATAGGTGGACCGACGAGCGACTTGACGACCGGATGACCGTCATCGACAAGACCTTTGACCGAGTCTTCGATGAGCTACGCGCTGAGCGCAACCGCGTCTTCGAGGAGTTGCGCGCCGAGCGCGCGGAGAATCGTGAGACTGCTCGCGCCGAGCGCGCGGAATTCAGGGCGGAGATGGCGGCGTTTCGCGCAGAGCTCAGGGCCGACATCGCGGCTCTGAACGATCGGCTGAGTCAGCTCGGGTTTCGCGCCGCCGGGATCCTTGCTGCCGGGCTGATCGCCCTGGTCGCGACGCAGCTCTAGGTCGTGGGGGCGAGTCGCGGAATGCGAGGCCTTTGCGCAGTATCATGGAGAGAACTGAGTGGCCCGACGTAAGGCTTGACGAACGGATGGCGGCGATAGACAACACCTTTGAGCGAATCGACCTTTCGTTGCAAAGGCTCGAGGATGAGATAGGTGCCATGCGCAGCGAGCTGACGGCCGAGATACGCGCCATCAACCATCGTCTGACTCAGATCGGCTTCGGCCTAGCGGGGATCCTTGCCGCGGGACTGATCACCATGGTCGCCACCATGGTCGCCACGCAGCTCTAGGGCGCCGGCCGCGCCGCGGCTCAGCCGTGAATCAGCCAGCCGTCCGTCGCACGGGCCGCTTCCATCACGGCCTCGGCGAACGACGGGTGCGCGTGGATGATCCGCGCGACCTCGGGATACCCGCCCTCGAGCTCGCGCGCGTTCACCAGCTCCTGGATCAGGTCGGCGGCCTTCACTGAGACGATGCTCGCTCCCAGCAGCTCGCCGTATTGCTTGTCGCCCACGATCTTGATCATGCCGCCGCGGTCGCCGTAGACGGTGGGGGCGCCGACCGCGCCCATCGGGATCTTGCCGACCACGACGTCGTAGCCGGCCTCCTTCGCCGCCGTCTCGCTCAGGCCGAACGATGCGACCTGCGGGTGGCAGAAGGTCACGGCCGGCACGTACGCGTAGTCGATCGGGTGCACGTCCATGCCGGCGGAGTCCTCGACCGCGATGATGCCCTCGTCCGATGCCTTGTGGGCCAGCGCGGGGCCGGGGACCATGTCGCCGATCGCCCACACGCCCTTCAGGCTCGTGCGCAGGTGGCCGTCGACCTTGATCAGCCCGTTGTCCTCGCGCTCGATGCCGGCCTCCTCCAGCCCGAGGCCCTCCACGTCGGGGCCGCGGCCGGCGGCGATCACCAGGTAGTCGAACTCGTCGGACTCGCCGTTGAACGAGACCGTCACGCCCGAGTCCGAGGCCTCGGCGCCCTCGACCTTCGCCCCGGTCTCGATGCGCACGTTCTGCTTCTTGATCTCGCGCGCGGCGGCCTTGGCGATCTCGGGGTCCTCGAGCGGGAGGATCTGGTCGAGCGCCTCGAGCAGCGTGACCTCGGTGCCGAGCCGGCCGAGCGCCGAGCCGATCTCGGTGCCGGACGCGCCCGCGCCGATCACGCACAGCTTCTTCGGCTGCTCGTTCAGCAGCCACATCCCGGCGGTGTCGAGTATGCGCTTGCCGAACTGGAGATCGAGGATCGGCTTGGGCACGGAGCCCACCGCGAGGATCACGCGGTCGGTCTCGATCTCGGTGCCGTCGAACTGGCCGCCGATCTTCACGTTGGCGTCGTCGGTCACCGAGCCGAAGCCCTCGATGTAGTCGACCTTGTTCTTGTCGAGCAGCATCGCCACGCCGCTCGTGAGCGTCTTGATCACCTTGTCGCGGTGCTTCGTGGCGCCGGGGTAGTCCACCGACGAGCCCTCGACCTTGATGCCGAAGTCGCCCGCGTGCTTGGTCTCCATGAAGACCTCGGCCACGCGCAGCATCGCCTTGGCCGGGATGCACGCCTCGTTGAGGCAGCGCCCGCCGACGTTGCCCTTCTCCACCACGGCGGTCTTCAGGCCGAGCTGGGCAGCGCGGATGGCGGCGACGTAGCCGCCCGGGCCCGATCCGATCACGATGCAGTCGTACTTGCTCTCCGGCATAGGGCGGTGAGGTTACTTATCGAGCCGCTAGCAGAACGCGGCGATCATGAAGGCGGTGTCGACGGTCGCCCCACTCGGGTCGGTGAAATAGATAACGATCCCGTCGGGTCCACCCTCGTTCATGGAAATGAATGGGGTTGCGGCCGTGCCCACGCTCATTCCCCCGGGGTCGCCGACGCCCGCGTTCGCAAGCACGACGCAGTTCGTGACGCTTCGGTTGAAGTTCACGCTGTAGGCGTTGCCAGGGACGGGATCGGTGATCCCCGTCACGCCGCTTCCGTACTCGATCATCGCGTTGCTCGCAATGCCGGGGTCGCGGATGTAGGCGAACAGCTTGGTGGCGTCCTGACCGGGGAGGCCCTGCAGTCCGCGCTCGCCCGCCGGGAGCTGGCCGGCCTTGAAGTCGGCAGCGAGGAGCGAGCCGTTGCGGACGTCGCGGCCGCGCACGCCGTTGTTGCGAAGGTCCTTGGTGCCGACCGAGTTGTTCTTGATCTCGCGACTTCCGATCGAGCCGGTCGCGATCGCGTAGGAGGTGCCGCCGAGGGCCACGAACACGGCGATGGTCGCCATGACGTTCGAGTACGTCAGGTCGGAGCGAATACTGCTCGAGCATCGTAACCTCTATCGTTAACCGGCTAGCGCGATGAGTCCCGGCTAGCGAGCCCGGGTCGGCCGCTCGGGCATCTGGATGCGCGCCATCGCCTTGACCATGAACCAGAACAGGGTGCCGGCGGCGGCGAGGATGGCCACGAGCAGCACGGCGCCCCACGCGCTGCTCGCCGTAACGAGGCCGAGCGCGCTTGCGATCAGGGTGAGCGCGAGCAGCGTCTGCATGCCGAGCACGGCCCAGTAACGGGCGTGCCACATGCCCCAGGCGACGACGAAGAGCAGACCCGCCACCAGGATGCTTCCGGCGAGCGCACGGGCGCGGTCGTCCTCGCCGGCGGCGCCGTCCCAGCCGGCCACGACGGCGATCAGGTTGGCGAGGCCCAGCAGCGCGGCCACGATCGCGCCGACGGTCACGGCGGTCGGGCGCTCCCCCGGGCCGAGCGGCTTGAGGGCGGCGCGGGCGGCCTCGTTCTTGGCGCGGCTGCGCGCGTAGCCGCGCTCGGGCGAGGCGGCGGGCTCGGCGGGCGCCTCGGTGGGAGCCGCGGGCTCGGCGGCCGCCTGCGCCGGAGCCGCGGGTCCGCACTCCGAGCCGGCGCGGCCGCCCGCTGGCGCTCCTTGCGCCGCTTACGGCTCTGCGCCAACCTCGGCCTCCTCGAGCGCCTCGCGCAGCGCCGCGGCGGCGGCGCGCGGGTCCGGTGCGTCGCGGATGGCGCGCACGACGACGATCCGCGTGGCGCCTGCAGCGATCACCTCGCGGACGTTATCGAGGTCGATGCCGCCGATCGCAAACCAGGGGCGGTCGCCGGCCACCCCGGACGCGTAGCGCACGTAGTCGAGCCCGGCGGCCGGCCGGCCCTCCTTGGTGGGCGTCTCCCACACGGGCCCGACGCTGAGCTGGTCCGCCGCGTCCGCGGCGAGCGCGTCGTCGAGCTGCGAGGGCGAGTGCGTCGACAGCCCGATCAGCACCTCGCGCCCGGCGAGCTGCCGCGCGGCCTCGGGGGCGAGGTCGTCCTGGCCCACGTGCACGCCGTCGGCGCCGCACGCGACAGCCAGATCAGGGCGATCGTTCAACCAGAACAACGCGCCGTGCTCGTCGCAGAGGCGCCGGAAGACGACCGCCGCCCGCATGAGCTCGGCATCGCTCGCCGTCTTGTCGCGGAGCTGGACCATGTCCACCCCGCCGGCGAGGGCCGCCGCGAGCAGCTCCTCCAGGCCCGGCCGCACATCTGTGACGAAGTACAGCCGGGCCCGCCGGAGCCGCTCGCGGCGGGGTTCCATCTCGCTACGGGTTGAAGATGCGCGTGTCGAGCTGCCTGCGCACCGTGTTGTACGCGGGGCGAGCGTTGCCGTCGCTGCGCAGGAGCCCGGCGTCGAAGCGGTTGCCCGGGGCCTGCTTCCAGTGGTAGATGTAGAGCCGCTTGATGCGACTGCGGTAGCGGCTCGCGAGCGCGAACATCCGCTTGGTCGCGCTGTTGGCGCGGCTCTCGCTGTACGGGAACAGCGTGGCCCCGTTCGGCAGCACGAACTTCACGATCCCGCCGGTCTCGGTGAGCCAGACGTCGCCCCGCACCGCCTTCAGCAGCCGCTTCGTGCCGCCGAGGCGCTGGCCCTTGCGCTTGTTCGTGTCGCGGTAGTTGTGGAGGCCCCAGATGCGCGGCTTCTTCGCGGTCTTCTTGAAGACCTTGAGCCAGCGCTCCATGTTCACCTCGTCGATCACGTCCGCCGCGATGATCTTGCAGCCGCGGCAGTTCGCGCGGACCACGTTGTAGTACTGGGCCGCCCGCTTCGGGTTCTTGAAGGTGGGCTGCGAGCGGTGGTTCGCCTCGTTCCAGGGGCTGATCACCTTCACCTGCGGCCAGCGGGCGCGGAAGGCCTTGAACGCCTTCGTGTACTGCCGCACCGTCGGCAGCTTGCAGGGCCGGCTCGGGCAGGCCGAGCCGAGCGAGGCGAAGAACGAGATCAGCGGCTCGGTGCCGGTTGCCTGGGCCTGGTCGAGCCACTGCTGGAGCCAGGTCGCCTCCTGTGGCTTCAGCGCCACGTCCCACGAGGGGAAGTAGCGGGCGCGCTTGAAGCCGACCTGGGTGAACAGCGGGTCGCTGAACATGCTCGCGTCCTGCTCGCCTATGCCCACCAGGACGGCGGCGTCGGACTTTTCAGGGGCTGCGGCGAGGCCACAGCCGGCCAGAACGGCGGCCGCGGCGAGGCATGCAATAAAGCGGGTCATGATTCTCCTGAGCGTAACTATCGGGTTCAGGGCGATCAGCGGAAGATGCTCACAGGCTTGACGGTGAGGCTGGTCTGTCCGCCTGTGGTGAAGCGGAAGTGTCGTTGGGCGGCCTTCGAGATCATGAGGCGCGCCACGAAGTAGCCGCGCTTGTTGCGGACCTGGATCGGCCCGCCGAGGTTCTTGAACGCCCCGCGGCGGCCGCGCTGCTGGACCTGGACGACAGCGCCGGCGCCCGTCGGTCGCGCGTCACCGCGCACCTCGACGGCCCCCGGGCCGAGCTGGCGGACCAGGATCGGCAGCCGGTAGTTGTTGTAGATGTTCGTCTTCGGCCTGCCGTCCGCGAAGCGCAGGCCGCTCTGCCACAGGCTCGGGTCGCCGGGCTGGTCGTCCATCGTGTACTGGGAGATGCTCTTGATTCGCCGGTTCGGATAGGAGAACCAGAGCTCGGAGATCGACCAGAACTGCGGCACCCTTGCGATGTCGGCCATGAACGGGTCGGGCGGGTTCGTCTGGAAGCCGAACTCGGTGTTCCAGATCGGGAGCTTCTTGCCGCCGATGCGGCCGCGGCCGCGCGCCGAGTCCAGCACCCGGCCGATCCGCCCGTACGAGCGGATCGTGGCGTCGTCCGCCGAGGGCTCGATGAGCATCGGCCCGGCGGGCCGCGTGTAGGGGTGGTAGGCGAAGCCGTCGAGCCCGCTGAGCGGCTTGCCGCGGCTGAAGAACGAGCGCAGGAAGCGGAGCGGCTTCAGGTTGCGCTTCGGCCCGGTGCTCGACTTGCCGATCGGCAGCAGCTCTCCGAACAGGACCGGCTTGCCCTTGGCGCCTCCGCGCGCAAGGCCGCGCGCGCCGGCGCGCACCATCTCGCGGTAGATGTGCGGCGCCACCGGCACGCCGTTCACGGACTGCGGATAGAGATGGCCCGGGTGGTTCGGCTCGTTCCAGAGCGTCCAGACGTCGACCCCGGGGAAGTGCCGAGCGGCCGCCACCGCGAAGCGCCCGAACTCGCGGGCGCTCGGCCGGTTCACGCCCGCGCGGTCGCGGCGAGTGCCGCCCGTCGCCCAGCCGGGGGCGGGCGGCGCGAGGGCGAACATCACCTTGAGGCCGCGGGCGTGAGCGTCGGCGAGCAGCGCGTCCCAGCGTCCCCAGCCCGGGTACTGCGACGGATCGGTGGCGTCGAATCCGCTCGGCTTGCGCCGCGCGCCCGGCGCCACCGCGGACCAGTTCAGCTGCGCCTTGATCATGTCCACGCCGAGGCCGCGCACCTCGTCGAGCGTGGCCTGGCGCTGCCCGTCGCCGCGCTCCAGGAGCAGCGCATCGTCCTGGAAGAGGGCGTACTGGCCCGGGCTGGCGCCGGCGGCCGCGGGCAGCAGAGCCAGCGCCACCAGGGCGAGCAAGACGGAGTGTGTGAGCGTGGTTCGGCGCATTCGTTTGGGACGAAAGAGGCGTTCCGCGTTCCAACACGGGACAGGCGCGGGGTTGCGGTCGCTGCCCCTGCTAGCGTCCGCCGCGCGGCCCTAAGGCCTAGCAGAATGGGAATTGGAACCTCGATATTCCTGATCGCTGTGGGCGCGATTTTGCGCTACGCGGTCACCGTGACCGTCCAGGGGGTCGAGCTCCAGACGGTCGGCCTGATCCTGATGATCGTCGGGATCATCGGCCTCGTGATCTCGCTCGCGGTGATCTTCATGGCGAGCGACGATCGTCCGCGGCGCCCGGACGACTACCCGACTCGACGGCTCTAAACTGCACGCAGGACAACGGGAGCTCGGGCGTACCGGGCTGAGAGGGCGGCTGCGGCGCCGCCGACCGTCGAACCTGACCGGGGTAATGCCCGCGAAGGGAAGGTGATGGAACTGCCGCGGAGCACACGCTACGACGCCGTCGTGATCGGCGCAGGCCTGATCGGCCTCTCGTGCGCATGGCGCGCGCGCCGGCGCGGGCTGTCCGTGCTCGTGGTGGACCGCGCGGAGGAGCTCTGCGCTGGGACCTCAGGCGTGGCGGCAGGAATGCTCGCCCCGGTGACCGAGGCCGACTTCGGCGAGGAGGGCCCGCTCGGAGTGAACCTCGCGGGGCGCGAGCGCTGGCCCGCGTTCGCCGCCGAGCTGGAGGAGGTCACCGGCCTGCCGACCGGCTACCGCGACAGCGGCGCGCTCGTACTGGCCGCCGACCGCGACGACGCCGAGGGGCTCCGGCGCCTGCACGACTTCCAGCGCTCGCTCGGGCTGTCCGCGGAATGGCTCACGCCGTCGCGCTGCCGCGCCCTCGAGCCGGGGCTCTCGCCGCGCATCGCCGGCGGCATCCTCGCTCCGCAAGACGGCCACGCCGACCCGCGCGCGACGGTGGTCGCCCTGGCCGCGGCCGCCGAGGAGGTGGCGCTTGGGGTGGATGTTGAGGCCATCGAGCAGGACGGCTCCGCGGTGAGCGGCGTTCGCACGAGCGTGGGGACGATCGCGTGCGAGCAGGTGGTGGTGGCGGCCGGCCCCTGGAGCGCGGCGCTCGACCCATCCGGCCAGGGACCGCCGGTGCGGCCGGTAAAGGGGCAGATCCTGGAGCTGCGCACGCGCGGCGCGATGCCCGAGCCCTTCGAGCGCGTGCTTCGCACGCCGCGCTGCTACCTCGTCGCGCGCGGCGACGGCCGCGTGGTGCTCGGCGCGACGGTGGAGGAGCAGGGCTTCGACACGGCGGTCACGGCGGACGGCGTGTTCCGACTGCTGGAGGCCGCCTGGGAGGTGCTGCCCGAGGTGGGCGAGCTTGAGCTGGTGCGCGCTCGCGCCGGGCTGCGCCCCGGCACACCCGACAACGCGCCCGTGGTGGGGCCGGGCGAGCTCGACGGCCTCGTGTGGGCCACGGGCCACTGGCGCAACGGCGTGCTGCTGGCGCCGCTCACCGGCGAGGTGGTGGCCGGCCTGCTGGCGGGCGAGCCGCTGCCCGAGGAGTTCTCAGCGCTGAGCCCGGCGCGCTTCCACGGGGTGCGCGCATGACCGTGGTCCTGCTGAACGGCGAGCGCCGCGAGCTGCCAGCAGAGGCCACCGTCGCAATCGCGGTGCACATGTCCGGCGCGCCCGAGGGCGGGCGCGGGGTGGCGGTGGCGCTCGACGGCGAGGTGGTGCCGCGCGGCCAGTGGGCCACCACCGAGGTGCGCGACGGCCAGGAGCTCGAGGTGCTGCACGCGGTGCAGGGAGGGGCGTGAGCATGTTCGAGATCGCAGGTCGCCCGCTCGAATCGCGCCTGATCCTCGGAACCGGCGGATTCCGCAACCTCCAGGTGATGGCGGACGCCGCGCGCGAGTCCGGCGCCGAGCTCGCCACGGTGGCGATGCGGCGAGTGGACCCGAGCGCGCGCGGCTCGATCGTGGAGGTGCTCGCCGAGGCCGGGCTCGAGGTGCTGCCGAACACGGCGGGCTGCTTCACCGCGCGCGAGGCGGTGACCACGGCGAGACTGGCGCGCGAGGCACTCGACACCGACTGGGTGAAGCTCGAGGTGATCGGCGACGACCACACGCTGCTCCCCGACCCGGCCGAGCTGCTCGTGGCCGCCGAGGAGCTGGTGGCCGACGGCTTCACCGTCCTGCCCTACACGAACGACGATCCGATCCTCGCGCGCCGGCTCGAGGATGCGGGCTGCGCCGCGGTGATGCCGCTCGGCTCGCCGATCGGGAGCGGCATGGGCATCAACAACCCCTACAACCTCCGCCTGATCGTGGAGCAGGCGCGCGTGCCGGTGATCCTCGACGCCGGCGTTGGCACCGCCTCCGACGCCGCGCAGGCGATGGAGGCCGGCTGCGACGCGGTGCTGCTCGCCAGCGCGATCTCACGTGCCGCGGACCCGCCCGCGATGGCGCGTGCGATGCGGAAGGCGGTCGAGGCGGGCTACGAGGCGCGCCAGGCCGGCCGCATCCCGCGACGGCTCTACGCGCAGGCGTCCTCCCCGGAGGAGGGCGTGGCCGAGCTCCCCAGCGCCCCGTGAGCACCGAGCTCGAGCGGAGTGCCGTGGACGCGCTCGCCGAGCGCTGGCGCTCCGCGTGGGAGGGCTCAGGGTTCGAGGCCTGCTGCACGCCCGACGTGACCTACGAGGACGCGGTGGCGGTGGACCTGCTGCGCGGGGTCGAGGCGCTCGATGCCCATGCGGCCGGCCTGCGGCACGCATTTCCCGACCTGCGCGTGGAGGCCACGGCGCCGCCGCTGTCGCGCGGCGCGCATGTGTGCGTTCCCTGGCGCGCGCTTGGCACCCACCGAGCCGACATCGGCCAGTCGCTCCCGGCCACCGACCGCTTCGTGACCGTTCACGGCCTCCACTACCTCGAGCTCGTGGACGGCGCGGTCCGCCGCGCGCGCGGATTCTTCGACCTCTACGACGTGGCCACCCAGCTCGGCCTGCTCCCGTCCCGAGGAGGGCTCGGGGAGACCGCGCTGCTGCTGCTCCGCGGCTTCGGGCTGAGGCGCCGGCCTACTTGACGGTGATGCTGCCCGGCCATGCCGGGCGCGTGAACGTCGCAGACGTACTCGTACGTTGCCGGGCTTGTCGAGCGTCAGCTCGAAGGTGTCGCCCTCCTGCATGCCGCCGGTCGGCCCGGACGCGAAGTCGTCTCCGGGGCCCGAGGTCTTGTGCACGTCGTGCGGAACCGCTTCGCCGTTCGTGAAGGTGATCGTCTCGCCGGCCTTCACGGTCACGTCCTTCGGGTTGAACTGGATGTTCTTCATCGACACCTGGGCACCGCCGCCCCCGCCCCCACCGCCGTCGCCGGCGGGCTGCTCGCTCGTGCTAGCGCCGCCACCACCACCGCCATCGTCGTCGTCATCACCGCCGCAGCCGGCCACGACTAGGCCGAGGGCGAGACAGGCAAGGATCAGCGCGAGGAGCTTGGTCATGCGGCAGAGAGTAGATGTTCGAGCAGGGCCTTCTGAGCGTGTAGGCGGTTCTCCGCCTGATCCCAGACGGCCGAGCGCCCGCCGTAGAGCACGTCCTCGGTGATCTCCTCGCCCGGATGCGCGGGCAGGCAGTGGAGCACGATCGCGTCGTCGCGGGCCTGCGCCAGCAGCTCGGCGTCGATCCGGTAGGGCGCGAGCAGCTCGCGGCGCCGCTCCGCGTCGTCCTCGTCGCCCATGCTCACCCAGACATCGGTGTACACGGCGTGCGCGCCCCGCACGGCCTCGGCGGGCTCGACGCCCGGCGCCTCCGGCAGCGAGAGCTCGGGCGGCGACGCCACCGCCACCTCGACGTCAGCGATTCGCCCCGCGATCAGGAGCGAGCGCGCCATGTTGTTGCCGTCGCCCACGTAGGCGAGCTTCAGCCCCTCGAGCGTGCCGAAGCGCTCGAGCAGGGTCATCAGGTCCGCGAGCGCCTGGCATGGGTGGTGCTCCTCCGTGAGCATGTTCACCACCGGGATCGAGGCGTTCTCCGCCAGCTCCATCACGGTCGCGTGAGGCCCTGTGCGGATGCCGATCGCATGGACCATCCGCGACAGCACGAGCGCCACGTCGCGCGGCGACTCGCCGCGCGCCATCTGCAGTTCGCCCTGGCGCAGGATCAGCGGGTGGCCGCCCAGCTCGTGGACGCCCGTCTCGAAGGAGACGCGCGTGCGCGTAGAGGGCTTGTCGAACACGAGCGCGACGCTCTTGCCGTCGAGGGCATGCGAAGCCAGGCGGTCGGCCTTGAGCTCGATCGCCCGCTCCAGGAGCCGCCGCTGCTCCGCGGTCGTAAGCTCCTCTCCGGTCAGGAAGTGCCTTGCCAATGCGAGTCCTCAGCTGGAATCTCTACCACGGCCGCGACTTCCCGCCCGACCCGGCTCTCTTCACCCTGCGCTCGCGCCTGCTGCGCGTGACCGAGCGGAACGAGACGCACGTGCAGGTGAACCGCTCGCTGTTCGGTGAGTTCTCTGGCTGGCTCGCCGGGCACGAGTGGGACGTCGCGCTGCTCCAGGAGGCGCCGCCGCTCTGGTTCCGCGGCTTCGCCCGGCGGACGGGCGCGAGCGGCGCCAGGGCCTTCAGCTCGCGGAACGTCGTACCCCCGCTCCAGCGGCTCGTGGCCTGGGCGAACCCGGATCTGATCGCCTCCTGGGAGGGCGGCTCGAACCAGCTGCTCGTGCGCCGGCCGGGCCGCGTGGTCGAGCGCCGCCGCATGACCCTGACGCTGCGTCCCGAGCGCCGGACGATGCTGTGGGCGCGGGTGGAGCTGCCGGGAGGCGAGACCGTTTGCTTCGCCAATCTGCACGCCTCGGCCGGGCTTCCGCAGAAGGCCACCGCGGAGGTGCTCGCTGCGGCCTCCGCCGCGGTCGAGTGGTCGGCGGGCCACCCGCTGGTCTTCGGGGGCGACCTCAACCTGCGGCCCGCGCGCGATCCGTTCCCGTTCGCCGAGCTGCGCGAGCGTTTCGGGCTCGGCGACCCGACCGGGCCGAACGCGATCGACCACCTGCTCGCCCGTGGGCTCGAGGTGGCGGAGCCGCCGCGGCGGTTACCCGCGGAGGAGCGCGAGCTTCCCCAGTCCGACGGCCGGCGCCTGCGCCTGTCCGATCACGCGCCCGTGGTCGCACGCTTCGAGGTGGGGTCGCCGCGGGTTGTGAGGTGAGATAGTCCTGCGTTGCGGGAACAGTCCAACCACGAATTTGCTGCATACGAGGGAGAGGGACATGGCGGAGCGTAGGAGCACAGGGAAGTCGAGCGGTGGGTCCAAGAAGGCGAGCTCGGCGAAAGGGCGCGCGTCCAGCGCTCGATCGTCGACGGCCTCCTCGCGGAGCCGCAGCACCTCAGCGCGCAGCAGCTCATCGAGCTCGGCGTCCGCGACCAAGCGCAAGGCCGCCGCGAAGAAGGGAGGCCAGGCCCGCGGACGCCAGCAGACGGCGCGCAAGGCCGCGAAGACCACGGCCCGCACCGCTTCACGCCCGGCCAAGAAGGCGGGCGTCGAGGCCAAGACCGTCGCCGAGTTCCGCGAGGCGCTGCGCAAGAACCTGATCGGCCCGATGGAGATGGTGCTCCTCACCCGCCAGCGCATCGAGGAGGCGCTCGAGGAGGCGGTCGACCGCGGGCGCATGACCTCCGCCGACGCACAGGGGCTGGCGAAGAACCTGCTCCAGCACGGGCGCAAGCAGACGAACGACGTGCTCAAGGACCTCGAGGGGCTGCTCGAGCCGCGGCCGCGGCGAGATCGAGGGCCGCACCTCAGGTGTGCGGAAGCGGGCCGGTGGCGCGGTAGGCGGAGCGCGCAAGCAGGCCTCCGGTGCGCGCAGCCGCGCGGTGCGGGCGGCGTCGCCGGCGCTGGCGCGGGCGGATCGCGCGCGGCGCGCGGCGGGAGTGGGCCCGAACTTCCCGATCACCGCGTACGACGACCTCACGGCGGACCAGGTGGTCACCCGTCTCAGCGGGCTGAAGCCCGCGGAGCTGCGCAAGGTGCGCGACTACGAGCGCCGCAACGCGAACCGCAAGACGGTCCTGAACTCGATCGAGTCGAAGCTGGCCTGACCCCGCCCGGATCTTCTGCCCGAGCCTGCGACCATAGGGCGTCGTGGAAGGCGCCCAGGCAACCACACGTCCGCGTCCCCGAAGGGGCGACGAGCTTGAGTTGACGATTGACCGTCTCGCCTATGGCGGGGCGGGCGTCGCGCGCACCGAGACCGGCTACGTCGTCTTCGTCCGCGGCGCGGTGCCGGGCGATCGCGTGCGTGCGCGGATCGGGAAGTCGAAGCGCTCCTGGGCCGAGGCCGAGCTGGTCGAGCTGCTCGAGCCGAGCCCCGAGCGGGTCGAGCCGGTGGCGCCCCACCCCGGCGCGCCCTGGCAGGTGCTCCCCTACGAGCGCCAGCTGGAGGAGAAGGAGTTCCAGGTCCGCGACGCGCTGTCACGCATCGGCGGCTTCGAGGATCCGCCGGTCGAGCCGATCATCCCGGCCGAGCAGCTGCTCCGCTACCGCAACAAGCTCGAGTACTCGTTCGGCATGGACGAGAACGGCGAGCTCGTCCTCGGCTTCCATCGCGCGGGCCGCTTCGATCTGATCGACGACGTGGAGGACGACATCCTGGCCTCCGAGCGCATCAACGAGGTGCGCGAGGCGGTGAAGGCGTGGTGCCGCGAGGAGGGCCTCACGGCGTGGGACCGCGAGACCGGGACCGGCGTGCTCCGCAACCTCGTGGTTCGCGAGGGCCGGCGCAGCGGCCAGGTCCACGCCCGCATAGTCACGAGCCCGGGCGCCGAGTTCCGCGTGGTCGAGCTGGCCGCCGCTACGCCGGCCGACTCCTTCCTGTGGACGCGCGCCGAGGGCGTGGCCGAGACCACCCGCGGCGGCGACACGCAGGTGCTCAAGGGATCGCCCGCGCTCGAGGAGGAGCTGTCGGGCCTGCGCTTCCGGATCTCGCCGGATGCCTTCTTCCAGACCAACACGGAGATGGCCGAGCGGCTCTACCGCGAGGCCGCCGAGCTGGCCGCCCTCAGCGGGCGCGAGAAGGTGCTCGACCTGTTCTGCGGGATCGGCACGATCGCGCTGGTGCTGGCGCTCGACGCGGGCGAGGTCTGGGGAGTCGAGCTGGTCGAGGAGGCCGTGCGCGACGCGATCGAGAACGCGAAGCTGAACGGCATCGACAACACGAAGTTCTTCGCCGGCGACGTGCGGCTGGTGATGCGGGAGCTGCTGGAGCAGTCGGGGAGCCCGGACGTGATCGTGGTCGACCCGCCGCGCGCGGGGCTCTCGCAGAAGGTGGTGCGCCGGATCATCGAGGCCGAGGCGCAGCGCATCGTCTACGTGTCGTGCAACCCGACGACGCTCGCGCCGAACGCCCGCCAGCTCGTGGACGACGGCGGCTACACGCTGAAGACGGTGCGCCCCGTCGACATGTTTCCGCAGACGCCGCACATCGAGTGCGTGGCGCTGCTCGAGCGCTAGATCCGCTCCTCCTCCAGCGCAACCTGCTCGGCTGGCGTGCACGGTGCAGAGGAATGGTCCGCCCGTGTCCAGCGACGCCCTGATCTCCTCCTCGGTCAGCTTCGTCCCGCATTCCGCGCAGGTGCGCTCGATCACGGGATCGACGCCGGAGCTCTCTTCCAAGTCCATCAGCTCTCGCTCCCAACCACGTGAGTCACGGGCAGCCCGGTGGCCGCCTTCGCCTTGCGCGGCAGGTCTACCCGGAGCCACTTCGATATGTGCAGGGGCAGCGTCGAGACGATCAGCTCGTCGTACTCGCTGAAGTTGCACTCGTCCTGGATCGCGGCGAGCGGATCGGGGTCGCCGACCTTGGCGTCCGCCACGTTCAGGCCCTCGACTCGAAGCTCCTCGACGAACGCGACGCGGTGGCGCTCGGCCTCCTCACCCCCGCCGTGCATGTCCGCGGCCCAGCCGATTCCGTGTGGCGTGGACGGGACCAGGAGGGTGAACGCGCACGGACCCTGCAGGGTCCTGGTGCGCAGCGCGTCGAGCAGCTCTGGGGACTCCGCGGTGCGGTTGGCTACGACGAGCACACGGGCCTCGGCGCTCATGAGTGAAGCGTAGTACTGGGCTAGTAGGGAGGGAAGTCCGCGTACCACTCGCCGAGCGCCCGGAAGGACGCCCAGAACTCGCGCTTTGCCTGCTCGTCGTCCAGCGAGCGGTCGATGTCCGGCACGGTGAGCGCCTCGATCGACGGCGTCAGGCGCTGGATCTCGCCGGGCTTCCACTCGAGCGGGCGGCCCAGTGGCACGCGCAGGTCGTTCAGCTCCTCGAGCGCCTCGTCGCCCATCACGACCACGATCCGCGGCTGCACGATGGCGATCTCCTCGCGCACGCGCGCGCGACAGGCCGGCGCCGAGTCGTCGGTGTCGTGCACCGGACACTTCACGAACACGGTCCCGTACACCGCGAGCGGGTCGATGCCCAGGCGCTTGAAGCTCTTCATGAGCGCGCTGCCCGCGCGCCCGTAGAACGCCACGCCCTCCTCGATCTCCGAGGGCACCGGAGCGAACTTGAGCAGCATGATGTCGGCCTGCGGGTGCCCGGACCCGAGCACGGGCATCAGGTTGCCGCGCGGGCAATGCTCACAGTTCTGGATCTCCCGGGTGAGCTGATTCAGCTCACGGATCGCTCGCTCCAGGTACTTCTCGCGAATCTCGTCGTCAGTTGCCGGCACCTGGTCAGTGGCTTTTGACGGTATTGGCTGCGCTCCTTTCGGGCGCATCACTTCTTGCCGCGCGTCTGGATGAATTTCAGCGCCTGGACGTAGAGGAGCGACTGCTTCTTGCGGACGATGTCGGCGTCGCGCAGGGACTCGAGAAACTCCTCCGGCCCGTCGAAGTCGCGCATCCTGATCTTCACCGAGCCGAGCCCCTGGGCCACGTGGCTGTCCGACCCCGCGCCGGCCACGATCCGGTACTTGGCCGCGAAGCGCGCCGCCTCCTCGTTGAAGGCGGAGAACGCCACGCGCGGGTTGAAGACCTCCATGGCGTCGATGTCCTCGACCACGTCGAGCAGGTGCTCGTAGTCCGGGACGGCATGCATCCTGTCGAAGGGGTGGGGCACGTAGACAAGGCCCCCCTGGCGGCGGATCTCCGCGATCGTCTCCTGGAGCGTCATGCCGCGCGGGATCTTCTCCTCGATGAAGAGCCCGATCACCTCGCCCTGGTCCGCGGTCTTCACCTCCTCGGCCACGATCACCTTGATGCCGTTGGCCCGCTCGCGCGCCTCGAGCGCGCCGGAGATCTCGTTGTGGTCGGTGATCGCGATCGCCCCGAGGCCGACCCGCTTGGCGGTGTCGAGCAGGGTGTCCACGGGGGTGGCGCAGTCGGGCGAGTGGTCCGTGTGCATGTGCAGGTCCACGTGGATGAAGTCGCGGCTGCCGAGCTTCTTGCGCACGGCCGGCGCGCCGTCCGCGTCGTGGCGGCGGGCGGCGATGCGCTCGTAGAGCTCCTCGAATTCGTCGGCCGCCCGCGACCAGTCGATGTCAGGTCGGGCGGCGTGGATCGCGGTGGCGAAGCCGGACAGCAGGCTCGGCTCGCGCAGCAGCCGCTCGAGCTGGGCGGCGAGGGTGAGCGCGTCGCGCGGCTCGAACAGCAGGCCGAGCTCGCCTTCGCGCAGGAGCTCCTCGTACTGAGGCAGCCGCGACACCACCGGCACGGCGCCGCCGGCCATCGCGCGCAGCACGAGCTGCGGCGCGGGCGCGGGGCCCGATGAGGCCGCCACGGCGATCGTCGCGCGCGCGAGGTGCTGAGCCTCCGACCCGTCGGCCGGGCCGGCGAAGGTCACGCGCTCCCGCAGGCGGCGCGACAGCGCGGGGATCGCGCCCACGGCCGGGTCGCGCAGCCAGATCGTGGCGCGCCAGTCGAGCTCGGTCGGGAGGCGGCGGAGCGCGCGCAGGAACAGCCGCAGCGCGCCGCGCTCCTCCTCGTCCGAGAACACGATCTCGGGCGTGGTCCCCTTCTTCGTCACGCGCTCCTGGAGGTCCGCGCCCGGGCGGATCACCGTGTAGTCGCCGGGGAAGTAGCGCTCGACGAGATCGCGGGTGGCCGCGAAGCTCGCGGTGCGGCCGTCGAGGCGCCCGAACAGCAGCTCGACCACCTTGCGGGCCACCTGGGTCGACACGAAGCGCTCCGTGGTGGAGTGGAACGTTCCGACGTTCAGGGCGCGCGAGTGCCGCAGCGCGGCCGAGGACGCGCTCGGGGCGAACGGCTCGTGCACGTGCACGAAGTCGAGCTCGACGCGCTCGAGCAGCTCCTCCAGGGTGCGCGACACGTCGAGCGGCAGCGACACCGAGCCGCCGCGCCGGAACGGCAGCGACTGCCCAACGGCCACGAGCGAGGCACAGCCCTTCTCCGCCCACAGCGCGTCCGGATTCGTGCGCAGTGCCTTGACCCGCTTGCGGCCCTCGCGCACGAGCTCGCGCGAGTCCGACGGCGCGATCACAACCACCCGGTGCCCCCGCGAGCAGAGCTCATCCGCGAGCCGTTCCACGAAGCGGTTCACCTCATGGTGCTGCTCCCAGGGCCAGGGAGTTACCTGCGCGATATCCGACCGGGCAGAGTATGTCGCGGCCCTGCCCGAATGGGCATGGCCGCGACCGCTAGGTGTCGATCGTCGTCTTGGTCGTCGGCGGGCGTGGGCGCCTGGCCCGGCAGCTTCGGCGCACCGCCGTACTCGGCGATGAAGTCCTCGACCATGTCGCGGGCGACCGGATCGGGGTGCTGCTCGGGCGGCGACTTCATCAGGTACGCGGAGGCACCGGTGATCGGGCCGCCGAGTCCGTGGTTCAGCGCCAGCTTGCAGCAGCGGACCGCGTCGATGACGATGCCGGCCGAGTTGGGGGAGTCCCAGACCTCGAGCTTGGCCTCGAGCGTGAGCGGCACGTCGCCGAACGCCTCGCCCTCGATCCGGATGTGCGCCCACTTGCGGTCGGTGAGCCACGGCACGTAGTCCGAGGGGCCGATGTAGACGTCGTCCTTCGGCAGCTCGTGGCCCATGACCGAGGTCACGGCCTGCGTCTTGGAGATCTTCTTCGACTCCAGGCGCTCGCGCTCGAGCATGTTGTAGAAGTCCATGTTGCCGCCGACGTTGAGCTGCGACGTCCGCTTCATCTCGACGCCGCGCTCATAGAAGAGGCGCGCGAGCATGCGGTGCACGATCGTCGCGCCGACCTGCGACTTGATGTCGTCGCCCACGATCGGCAGCCCGTGCTCGTCGAAGCGCTTCGCCCAGTAGTTCTCGCCCGCGATGAACACGGGGATGCAGTTCACGAAGCCGCAGCCGGCCTCGAGGATCTGCTCGACGTACCACTTGGTCGCCTGCTCGGAGCCGACGGGCAGGTAGGAGACGACAACGTCGGTCTTGGTCTCCTTGAGGATCTTCACGATGTCGGCGGTCTCGCCCGGCGCCTTCGTGATCTTCTCCTTGAGGTACTTGCCGAGGCCGTCGTGCGTCATGCCGCGATGCACCGGCACGCCGAGGTTCGGCACGTCGGAGAACTTGATCGTGTTGTTCTGGCCGGACCAGATCGCCTCGGAGAGGTCCTTGCCGACCTTGTCCGCGTCGATGTCGAAGGCCGCGCTGAACTCGATGTCGCGGACGTGGTAGCCGCCGAGGTCAACGTGCATCAGGCCGGGCACGGAGGCGTCGGGATCGGCGTCCTTGTAGTACTCGACTCCCTGCACGAGGGAGGAGGCACAGTTGCCGACGCCGATGATTGCCACGCGCACCTTGTCGCTCTGGTAGCGAGATGCGCCGTTTGAAGAAGTATTCGAATCAGTCATCGAGAGGAAACACCCGCCAAGCTGGTTTGGGTTACACGGTGCCCGCCCCGCCGGCGAGCTGCCGACGGACGTGGAGCACCCTCTGCAGGGTGGTGAACACCGTGAGCGCGGCCATCACGTAGATCGCCGGCTCGAGCAGGTCGAAGTCTGGCACAAGCTCACCCGCAGCGAACACCAATCCCGCTGAAAGGATTACTACCCGGACTGCGCGAGAAGCGATCCCGACCTTCCCCCCGACGCCGAGGGCCTCCGCGCGGGCACGGGTGTAGCTGACCATGTACGAGCCCACCACGGCGAGCACCGTGGCGCCCACCGCGACGTCGTTGCCGTCCTGCGCGAACCAGACCGCGACGGCCGCGAGGACGACCCCCTCCTCGACGCGATCGAGCGTCGAGTCGAGGAACGCCCCGAAGGGCGTGCCCTTGCCCGACATGCGCGAGTAGCGGCCGTCGAACATGTCGCACAGCGAGCCGAGGATGAAGGCCACGCCGGCGAGGACGAAGTGGTGCTCGAGGATCAGGACCGCGGCGATCAGGTTGCCGATCAGGCCGGTGATCGAGATGGCGTTCGGCGTGAGTCTCGACTCGATCAGGCGGTCGCGGGCGAGTGCACGCATCTCGCCGGCCGAGCGCGCTCCTTCGCGGCCGTTCCGGGCTCGCGCCCGTCGCGGCCGCTCGCGGATCTCGTCGCTCACGCGTGTGCCTTGGCGCCGGCGGTGCGCCAGGCCCAGGCCTCAGGCCGCGCGCGCGCGAAGGCGGCGCTGGCGGCGTAGGCCGAAACGGCTGCCACCACCGCGCCGAGCGCGGCGTCGAGCCAGAAGTGGTTGGCGGTGACCATCACGACGAAGGTCACCACGAGTGGATAGAACGCCCACAGCACCTTCAGCGCGCGGTGCTTGACCAGGATGATCGCCGGGATCGCGATCATCAGCGCGAACGCCACGTGCATGCTCGGCACGGCGGCGAACGGGTTGTAGAGCACGTTCGCGCTCTGGTCGGCCTTCTCGCCGACGAACTGGGCCACCGAGTCGCTGAAGCCCCACTCGGGCATGAAGCGCGGCGGCGCGGTCGGGTAGGCGATGTAGCCCACGAGCGCCAGCCCCATCGCCACCAGGAACATGTTGCGCACGAAGTAGAAGGCGTGGTTGCGGGCGATGTAGAGCCAGATCAGGAACGTCGTGGTGATCACGAAGTGCGAGTTCACGTACATCCAGTTGGCGAACGTGAGCACCCACTCCTGTCCCTCGGCCCAGGCCTGCAGCCCCGGCTCGAAGAACAGCCCCAGCGTGCGCTCGGCATCCACGAGGTTGCGCGCGTTCTCGAACGCGAGGCTCGCCTGGCCGTCCACGATGCCGCGGACGATGCGGTACAGGTAGTACGCACCGGCGAAGAGCGCGAGCTGGCGGATGGCGTCGAGCCAGCCGTTGGGCAGCCAACGCCCACTCAGGCGCCAGACCCGAGCCAGCTGGACCAGGAGCGGGTGGGAGCGGGGCACGAGCGCTAGCGTAGCGGCTCGGCTAGCCCGTGGAGTCGTCGCAGCGGCGGCCGCGCGAGAACAGTCGTTCGGGTGCGAACCGGGTCGACATGTGCACGAATCCGACCTGGTTGGCGATCACCTTGGTCCAGTCGCCATACGGCTCGACGCACGCGTGCGAGGCGAACCAGTACGGCGTCCAGCGCACCTTCACGATCGCCTCGCCCGTCCGCTTCACATCCAGCAGCAGCTCGTCGGACTGGAACTGCTCCAACACGATCCGCGCGCGCTTCTGCGAAATCACGAGCGGCGCCGGCAGCAGCACCTCATACACGCGCCAGTCGTCCGACTTCCAACGCAAACGCAGGTACGGCAACCCCTTCTCGATCAACGCGCGTTCGCCGTACGAGCTCTTGTCCGGCTTTGCGCTCGGCAACGCCACGTAGCGCACCGCGTTATCCGCAAGCCAACTCGCGTAGGTGATCCGATTCAGGCCCTCGCGATAGAAAATCGGGTTCAACTTCGTATCCAGCTGACGCAACCAACCGCGGGCAAGCGCCTGGTCCATCGCGACCTCGGAGCCCTCCCAGTGCGAGCGCGTGAACGGGATCTCGATGCGGCGCTGGTCGGGCAGCCTGAAGAGGAACTCCTTCAGGGGCGTGAAGTAGTCGGACTTGGCGGCCGGGTCCTCGAGGTACTTGATCACGTCGCGTACGGCGGGCGACCATTGCCAGAAGGCGAGCGCCGCGAAGCCGGCCGTGAGCAGCGGCAGAACCCAGAGCTTCTTCGTCCACGGCCGTCCCCAGATCGCGCACAGCAGCACCGGGCCGCCGAACAGCGCGCCGAGGCGGACGGCGTTGCCGCCCATGGGCGTCTCGAGCGCGAGCGCGAGCGTGGCGCCCAGCCCGTAGAGCGCGGCGCCCCAGCGCAGCGCGCTCTGCTCGCGCGGGAGCACGATCAGGCAGGCGAGCGCGAATACGGGGATCGGGATGTAGGCCGAGGTCGGGAACGGAGCCCAACCGCCCTCGGGGAACGCCCACGACATGAAGACGGGCGGGATGAACGCGGCGGCGGCGATCGCCAGGCCCTCCGAGCGCTTCGGGCGATCGCGGCGCTCCGCGATCGCGTAGGCCACGCCCGCCATCGCGAGGAACAGCCCGGCCACGGGGCTGCCGAGCGGGCACAGCACCGCGAACAGGATTGCCAGCCAGTAGTGGCGGCGCTGGAGCGCCAGCAGGGCGGCCAGGCCGAACGCCACGCCGATGGCGAACGGCAGGCGGCTGGTGAAGAGCAGCGTGGCGGTGGCGGCGCCGAACCAGATCGCGCCCCAGCGGGCCCGTTCGTCCCCGAACCACCCGCGCAGGAGCGGCGGGAACAGCGCGGCCGAGGCCAGCGCGGCGAGCGCCAGGGCCACGGGCGGCCCGAGCAGCCACGCGAGCGGAGGCGACAGCACGCTGTACGCCGGCGTGTGATGGCCGCCGTACCACTGCCCGTTCCAGATCGTGAAGCCCTCCTCGCCGAACAGGTCGGCGCGGAAGGTGTGCGCGGCGAGGTCGACCGTGCGCGGCTGCCAGATCAGGTAGACGGCGGTGAACACGAGCGCCGCCACGATCGGCGCGAGCTTCCACGGATCGATGCGGCGGTACCACGGCGCAGCCGGACGCAGCCAGCGGTCGGACCGTGGCTTAGAAGGCGCCGTTTCCTCGGGCGTCGTGACTGGAGAGGAAGGCGGCGCCGAGACAGCGGACGGCACGTCGCGCAGCACGAGAAGGACAGGCTAGCCGACTGCGCGAGGCCGAATCGGAGGTTCGGAGCCGTGCGTCAGATCGCGGAGCCCGAGGCCGGCGGTGCGGTTTGCTCCGTGCCCGGCTGCGCTGGGGCCTGCGGCGTGCTCTCGCGCTCCACCGGGGCCGTCGGCCCAACCACCGTCCGGTCCGTGCTCGGCGTCTCCTCCGTGGTGCGCGGCGGCACGGGGGCGGGCGCGGGCGCTGGCTTCGTGACGATCGGCTGCCCGGAGATCGGCGCGCGCTCGACGACCCTCTTCACGGTCACCGGGCGGACGACCTTCGTCACGCGCACGACGTTGATCGGCCTCACCTTCGGCGCCTCGGCACGAGCCGGGATGTGCTCGCTGAGCCCGGCCAGCACCAGCACCACCGGGATCGCGAGGGCCAGGCTGGCCACGGCGCTCACCCGGCGGATGCGGCTTCGGGGCGGGCCGGAGTGAAGGCGCGAGCCCGCGTCACCGACCCGGCGCGCTATGCGCTCCCCGCGCGCCGTCTCCCAGAGGGCGCGCTCGAAGGGGATGAGGGCCACGAGCAGCAGCTCGAAGCAGAGCGTCCATGCGACGCCGCGTACGAACCACGAGGTGACCGTGTCGACGTCGTCGAACAGGACGGGCCACCAGAGCAGCACGACTCCGGCCGACAGGCCACCAGCGATTGACTTTGAGAGGAATTGATCCACGCCTCCCATTCAATCGACGCAGAGCTGCATACCTTTAATAAGTTGGGAAACGTTAGGAACGTTTTAGAAACGCCGCCGCGCGGTCGACGAGCTCCGGCCTCCCGATCCACGGCCAGTGGCCGCCGCGGGTCATCTCGAGCGTGGCCTCGCCGCCCAGCGCGTCGGCGTATGCCCGGCCGAACTGCGGGCCGATGTAGGGGTCGTCCTCCGGCCAGAGGATGAGCGCCGGCGCGCGGATGTCGCCGAGCCGCTCGCCGGCCCGGGCGAGCAGCTCCGGCGGGGACGCGCGGTACAGCTTCAGGATCGCCCGCTGCGTGCCGTGGTCGAAGGCCTCCCAGGCCGCGTCGGCCAGCTCGGGCGGCAGCTCGCGGCGGAAGCCGCGGCGCGTGGTCACGCCCATCACCACCTCACCCACCAGCGGGGTGCGCCAGGCGCGCGCGACGCGGTGCCAGCGGAAGCCGGGCACGAACGGGACCGTGGAGAACATCAGCAGCCGCTCGATCCGCTCCGGGAAGCGCTGCGCCAGCGCGAGCCCGACCGACCCCCAGTCGTGCACGACGAGCGAGAAGCGCTCGAGGCCCACGTGGTCGACGAACTCCTCGAGGAAGCGCTCGTAGCCGCCGATCGAATAGTCGAACTCGGCGGGCTTCGCAGATTTGCCGAAGCCCGGCAGGTCCGGCGCGATCCCGCCGCTGCGCTCTAGGAACGGAACCCAGATCGCGCGAGTGCGTCGGCACCCCGTGCAGATAGAGGATCGGAGCGTCGCCGGCCTGGCGGTAATGAATGCCCAGCCCTGCGACCTGGGCGCTGCGCTCGGCGATCTCCACGGGGCGCGGTTCATACCATCAGCGGCTCATGGCCGACCGCCGCAAGCTTCGCGCGATCCTCGACCGGCTCCGCAGGGAGTACGGCCGTCCCGTGCTGCGCCCCCACCGCGCCCCGGTGGACGAGCTGATCCTCACGGTGCTCTCCCAGAACACCAACGACCGCAATCGCGACGTGGCGTATGCCCGGCTGCGCGAGCGCTTCTCCTCGTGGGCGGAGGTCCGTGACGCGGATGTCGCGGACGTGGAGGACGCCATCCGCCCGGGCGGCCTCGCGCCGACCAAGGCGGTGAGGATCAAGCAGATACTGGGCGCTCTCGGCGACGACGACCTCGCCTGGATTGAGGCGGCGCCGCTCGAGGAGGCGCGCGACTATCTGTGCGAGCTGCCCGGCGTGGGGCGAAAGACGGCGGCGTGCGTGCTGCTGTTCTCGTACGGGCGGCCCGAGGTGCCGGTGGACACGCACGTGTACCGGGTGGGCACCCGGCTCGGGCTCTGGCCCGAGCGGACCAGCCTCGAGAAGGCCCACGACGTGATGCTCAAGCTGGTGGACACCCCGGAGGAGGCGTACGAGCTGCACGTGCTGCTGATCCGCCACGGGCGCAGGACCTGCACGGCTCGCAACCCGGACTGCCCGGCATGCCCGCTCCTGCGGATGTGCCCGTACGGGCGCCGGCGGCTCGCCGCCGCATGAGCGAGCCGACCCTGCGCCGGCTCTCCGAGCTGGCACTGATCGGGATCGCCTCGGTCTGGGGCCTCACGTTCGTGATGGTGCAGGACGCGATCCGCGAGCTCCCGACGATGGCGTTCCTCGCCTACCGCTTCATCCCCGCGGCGGTGATCGTCGCGCTGATCTTCCAGCGGCCGCTGCGCGCGCTCCCGGCCGAGGGCTGGCGCGCCGGAGTCGTGATGGGGATCTTCCTGACGGGCGGCTACGTGTTCCAGACGCTCGGCCTCGAGGAGACGACCGCCTCCAACACGGGCTTCATCACCGGCCTGTTCGTCGTGCTCACGCCGGTGCTCGGCGCCGTCTTCCTGCGGCAGCGCATCCCGGTGACCGCCTGGGTGGCGGCGGGCGTCGCCATGTTCGGGCTCTGGCTCCTGTCCGGAGCCGGCGGTGACTTCGACCTGCGCGGCGACGGGCTCGTATTCCTGTGCGCGATCTCGCTGGCCGCGCACATCCTCGCCACGGCGAGCGCGGTCAGGCGCTTCGACGTGGGCGCGCTGCTGGCGATCCAGCTCGGCGTGGTCGGCCTCGTTTCGCTCGCGATCGCCGCCGCGGCGGGCCAGCTCGAGCCGCCCGAGGGGACCACCGTGTGGTCGGCGCTGATCGTCACCTCGCTGGTGGCGAGCGCGCTCGGGTTCTTCGTTCAGTCGTTCGCGCAGAAGCACGCGCCCCCGGCGCGCACCGCGCTGATCCTCGCCACGGAGCCGGCGTTCGCGGGCCTGTTCGGGTGGCTGTTGAACGACGAGCGGCTCACCGCCACCGGCTGGCTCGGCGCCGCGCTGATCATGGCCGCGATCGTGGCGGTGGAGATCGTGCCGCGCCTGCGCCCGCCGCGGCCGCTGCCGGAGGGCTGACGCGGCCCGTCTTCCCCCAGGCAGGCGACGCGCGCCCGTGCGACCTACTCGATCGACACCGCGTCGACGACGAAGACGAGCGTCTCGTTCGGCGGGATGTCGGGCGGGTAGCCCTCGGCGCCGTAGCCCATCTCGGGTGGGATCGTGAGCATCCGGCGGCCGCCCTTCTTGATCCCGACGAGGCCCTTGTCCCAGCCCTCGATCACCATGCCGGCGCCGAGCTGCACCGGGAACGTGGAGCCCGAGTCCCACGACGCGTCGAACTCCTGGCCGTTCGAGAAGTTCACGCCCACGTACTTCACCGTCACCGTGTCGCCCGCCTTCGCCCCGGGCCCCTTGCCCTTGACGATGTCCTCCTTGACGAGCTTGCGCGGCGGGGAGCCCGTGGGCTTCGGGATCACCGGCTTGGTGGTGGTGTCCTTGAGGGCGTCCCGGGATGGGGTTGTTTCGGTTTGCTGCTGGTCCCCGTAGGCGCTGCCGCCGCTGCCGCTTCCGCTGTCGTCGTCGCCGCAGGCCGTTGCGCCGAGAACTGCAAAGACAGCAATGAGGAGCAGGACGAGGCGGATCGGTCGAGCGTGCATCGGCCGCGGCATCCTAATGGGTCCGCCGAATCCCGCTCTCCTCGGCGCCGCGGCGCGCTCCCGAAGCGCTCGCCAAATCTGCCATACTTGCGCTTAGATTTCTTTCGATTCGACCAAGGAGAAGTACGGATGGGCAAGACGATCGGCATCGATCTGGGCACGACCAACTCGTGCATGGCCGTCCTCGAGGGCGGCGAGCCCACCGTGATCGAGAACGCCGAGGGCGCCCGTACCACCCCCTCGGTGGTCGCTTTCACGGATGGCGGCGAGCGCCTCGTTGGCGCGCCGGCCAAGCGGCAGGCTGTTACGAACCCCGAGAACACGGTCTTCTCGATCAAGCGCTTCATGGGCCGCAAGGAGGCGGAGGTCAAGGAGGAGGAGAAGATCGTCCCGTTCGAGGTCATTCCAGGCCCGAACGGCGACGCGCGCGTTAAGGCGGGCGGCAAGGAGTACGCCCCGCCGGAGATCAGCGCGATGATCCTCCAGAAGCTGAAGGCGGACGCCGAGGCGTATCTCGGCGACACGGTCGACAGCGCGGTGATCACGGTCCCCGCGTACTTCAACGACGACCAGCGCCAGGCCACGAAGGACGCCGGCAAGGTTGCCGGTCTCGACGTGAAGCGCATCATCAACGAGCCGACGGCGGCCTCGCTCGCCTACGGGCTCGACAAGGAGGAGGACCAGACGATCCTCGTCTTCGACCTCGGGGGCGGCACGTTCGACGTGTCGGTGCTCGAGATCGGCGACGGCGTCTTCGAGGTGAAGTCGACGGCGGGTGACAACCACCTGGGTGGCGACAACTTCGACAAGGCGGTCGTCGACTGGCTCGTCTCCGAGTTCAAGAAGGCCGAGGGCGTGGACCTCTCCGCCGACAAGATGGCCCTCCAGCGCCTCTACCAGGAGGCCGAGAAGGCCAAGACCGAGCTCAGCTCGGCACAGGAGACCCAGATCAACCTGCCGTTCATCACGGCGATCGATTCGGTCCCGAAGCATCTCAACCAGCGGCTCACCCGCTCGAAGCTGAACGAGCTGACCGCTGAGCTGATTGACCGCGTGGTCGGTCCCACGAAGCAGGCGCTCTCCGACGCCGGCGCTGAGGGTGGCTCCGGCATCGACCATGTCGTCCTCGTGGGCGGCATGACGCGCATGCCGGCCGTGCAGGAGAAGGTCAAGGAGCTCACCGGCAAGGACCCGCACCGCGGTGTCAACCCGGACGAGGTCGTGGCAGTGGGCGCCGCCATCCAGGCGGGCGTGCTGGCCGGCGACGTGAAGGACGTGCTCCTTCTCGACGTGACCCCGCTGACCCTCGGCATCGAGACCAAGGGCGGCGTGATGACGAAGCTGATCGAGCGCAACACCACGATCCCGACCCGCAAGTCGGAGATCTTCTCGACGGCCGAGGACAACCAGCCGAGCGTGGAGGTCCACGTGCTCCAGGGTGAGCGCGAGATGGCCACCTACAACAAGTCGCTCGGCAAGTTCCAGCTCACGGGCATCCCGCCCGCGATGCGCGGCATCCCGCAGATCGAGGTCACGTTCGATATCGACGCGAACGGCATCCTCGCCGTCGGCGCCAAGGACCTGGGCACCGGCAAGGAGCAGAAGATCGAGATCAAGGCCGGCTCGGGCCTCGCAGACGAGGAGGTCGAGCGCATGGTGAAGGACGCCGAGGCGCACGCCGAGGACGACCGCCGCCAGCGCGAGGTCGTGGAGACACGCAACGAGGCCGAGAACGCCGCGTACCAGGCCGAGCGCCAGGTGAATGAGATGGGCGACTCGCTCGACTCGTCCTCCAAGGAGGAGATCGAGGCGGCCATCAAGGACGTGCGCGACAACCTCGAGTCCGACGACGTGGACCTGCTGCGGCAGAAGACGCAGGCGCTCCAGGAGGCCTTCCACAAGGTGTCCGAGCAGATGTACGCGGCCGCGCAGCAGCAGCAGGCGGCGGCGGGCGGCAACGGCGCGTCCGCCGAGGGCGACGACGCCTCCTCAGACGAGGAAGAGGTCGTGGACGCCGAGGTGGTCGAGGGCGAGGACAAGTCCTAGCCATGTTCGAGTCGGAGCACCCGCCCGTTCCCCCGGAGGAGGAGCCCCCCACGTCTCGCGACGAGGGGGGTGAGCCCTCCGGCGAGGAGGACCCGGCGAACGAGCAGGAGGCGATGGACGCCAAGGAGGCGACGGAGGAGGCCGAGCCCGAGCCGGAGGATTACCTTGCGCTCGCGCAGCGAATCCAGGCCGATTTCGAGAACTACCGCAAGCGTGCTGCCCGAGAGGCTGCGGCGGCAGGCGAGCGCGCCAAGAGCGGCCTGGTCCGTGAGCTGCTGCCGATCGTCGACAACCTCGAAAGGGCGCTTGCGTCCGCTGAGGACGGTGAGCAGCACCTGGCTGAGGGTGTGCGGCTCGTGCACTCAGAGCTCATCGCGGTGCTGGAGCGCAACGGGATCGAGCAGTTCGACCCCTCCGGTGACAAGTTCGATCCGAGTGAGCACGAGGCGCTGTCGGTGAGGAACGACGGTGAGCCCGGTGTGGTGGTGGAGGTTGTTGAACGCGGCTACCGCGCCAACGGCACGATCCTGCGTCCGGCGCGGGTGGTGGTGTCTGGCTGATGCCGACCGTCACCGACCCGTACAAGACGCTCGGCGTCGACAAGAAGGCCAGCGACGACGAGATCAAGAAGGCGTACCGGAAGCTCGCGCGCCAGTACCACCCTGACACGAACCAGGGCGACCCGAAGGCCGAGGAGCGCTTCAAGGAGGTCCAGGGCGCGTACGCGATCCTGTCCGACCCCGAGAAGCGCAAGCAGTACGACTCCGGCGGCGGGATCTTCGGCGGCGGCTTCCCGGGTGGCGGCGGCGGCTTCGGCGGCGGAGCACCCGGTGGCGGCTTCGGTGGCTTCGGCGACATCCTCTCCGACCTCTTCGGCGGCGCGGCCTCAGGCCGTGCGCCGCGGCCGGAGCGTGGGCGCGACCTCGAGACCGACGTGCACGTGTCGTTCGAGCAGGCGATGGAGGGCGGCCAGGTCTCCGTGACCGTGCCGCTTGCCGCTCCCTGCCCCACCTGCCGTGGCACCGGCGCCAAGCCGGGCACGTCCCCGACGGTCTGCAGCCGCTGCCACGGGCGCGGTGTCGAGGCTGAGTCGCAGGGGCTCTTCTCGATCTCGCAGCCGTGCCGTCAGTGCGGCGGAACCGGCACGGAGATCAAGGATCCCTGCCCCACCTGCCACGGCTCGGGCCAGACCCGCCAGGTCAAGAAGTACGCGGTGAACATCCCGGCGGGCGTGCGCGACGGATCGCGGGTGCGGCTCAAGGGCAAGGGCGAGGTCGGGCCGCGCGGCGGCCCGCCCGGTGACGTGTATGTGGTCACCCGCGTCGCCGAGTCTCCGATCTTCAAGCGCCGCGGCGACAACCTCGAGGTGGAGGTGCCGATCACGATCCCGGAGGCGATCCGCGGAGCCACGATCGAGGTGCCCACGCTCAGCGCGACCAAGCGCATCCGCGTGCCCCCGGGCACCCAGCACGGCACGGTCCAGCGCCTGCGCGGCGAGGGGCCGCCGAAGCTCGGCGGCCGCGGCCGCGGAGACATGCACTACCGCCTCATGATCGACGTCCCGAACTCGCTCTCGAAGGAGCAGGCCGAGGTCGTGGACGAGCTGGCGACGGTTATCGACGGCAACCCGCGCGAGGCTCTGCTCTCGCACCGGAGGTGAGGCGTCCGATGGCCGACAGCCCAGACAGCTCCCGAGGCGTCTACATGATCTCGGTGGCCGCGGAGCTGGCGGGCATGCACCCCCAGACCCTGCGCATCTACGAGACGCGCGGGCTGATCACCCCGAAGCGGTCGCCTAAGAACACGCGCCTGTACTCACAGGACGACGTGGTGCGCCTGCGCCGCATCCAAGAGCTCACGGGCGAGCTCGGGATGAACCTCGCCGGCGTGGAGCGGGTGTTCGAGCTCGAGGAGGAGATCGACCGGATGCGCCGCCGGATGCGCAACCTCGAGCGCCAGGCGGAGCGGGTACGCGACGAGCTCGGCGCGGAGCTCGAGCGTGTGCGCCGCTCCCTGAAGCACGAGCTCGTCCTCTACGAGCCGCCCTCCCAGGCGCTGATGCCGCGCAAGCCCGGGGAGCGCAGCGTGCGCATCCCGGTCCGCCGGCCGAGATAGAGCCGCCCGGCCCGGCCCACCCCGGCGCCGCCGACTAGCCGCCGGCTATCTGCGCCTTCAGCATCTCGGCGGCAGCCGTGTGCACGGCCGCGCGCCCGCGCTGCCAGCGCGAGTACGACCTGTGCCAGAACAGCGCGGTGCGGCGCCCGGCCACGAGCGCGCGGACGCGGGCGAGCCGGCGCGCCAGGCGCGCCTGAACCGGGGCTGAGCGCGACGCGTCGGCGAACGCGCCCTGGGCGTCGTGCACCAGCGCCCGCGCCTGCTCGAACTTCGCGCGCGCGATTCGCGCCTGGTCCGCCTCGACGGACGCCACGGCCACGTACAGCTGCGCGAGGCGCTCGTTCTCCCGCTGCTCTCGGCGCCACGCCATCAGCAGGTTCCAGTTCGCGGCCAGCCGCGAGACCGCGGCGAACGACGGGCGTCGCGCCGCGCCGGCGTCCGGCCCGGAGTCGATATGGACCAGGCCCTCGCTGGCGTACTCGCCGTCGAGGTTGTCGCGCAGCGTCACGAACACCTGCTCCGCGCCCGCCTCGCCGAGGCCCACGAGCGACTGGGTGAGGTAGCTGGCCTGGGCGGCGTCGCCGCTGTTGAAGGCGGGGTCGACCTGGTAGGCGGGGTCCGCGGGGTAGCCGTGCTCGGTGACCCACAGCGGCCCGTTGAAGCCGTGCGCGCCGAGCCAGGCGCGGAACTCGTCGTAGCGGCGTACCACCGCCCCGACCGGCCCACGCAGGTGGACGTTTGCGATGTCGAACTTGTGGACCGCGTCCGCGCCGGGAGTGGCGAAGACGCGCTCGAGCCAGCCCGGCTCGTGCGGCTTCATGATCCCGCCGAGCACGACGCTTGCATCGGGCACGCGCGCCTTGATCCCGTCGTACGCGGCGCTCAGCATGCCCGCGTACTCCTCGGGCGTCCCCTCGAACGCCCAGTCGCCGTCGGGCTCGTTCACCACCTCCCAGTGGTGGACCGTGTCGCGCGCGTGCTCGGCTATCTCGCCCGCCAGCCGGCCGAACTCCCCAGTGTCGGCCGCCGCGCAGCGGCCGGCGTCCGGCCAGCGCTCGGGGCAGGTGGAGATGTACGCGGGCGGGCTCAGCAGCACGCCAAGCACGCGCAGGTGGTGCTCGCGCGCGAGCTCGAGCGTCCGGTCCAGGCGCTTCCAGTCGGGCTCGTGGCGCTCGACGCCGCCCGGCCCCTCGAAGATGGCGCTCATCTCCACGTCCACGCGCACGAAGTCGGCCCCCAGCGCCTCGGCCTCGCTGAAGATGCGCTCCTTCATCGCGTCCGTGGTGCAGCAGGTGTGCACCATCGCGTGGGCGGAAATCGGAGCCGCCTGCGCCGGGGTGGCTACAAGCGCCACTCCCACCAGTACAACGAGGAGCAAATTAACGTGAAGAACTCGCACAACAACCGCTCCAGGGTGTACAAGAACGCGCGATGACCCATAACGGGGACGCTGCCGTGCGCCTGGACGGAACTCGCAAGACGTACGGCGAGGTCGTCGCGGTGGATCGAGTCGACCTGGACATCCTTGAGGACGAGTTCTTCACGTTCCTGGGGCCATCCGGGTCGGGGAAGACGACGTGCCTGCGCATGATCGCTGGCTTCGAGCGTCCTGACGAGGGAAGGGTAGAGCTGGGCGGACGCGACGTCACCGACCTCCCTCCCTACGAGCGCGACGTGAACACCGTCTTTCAGGACTACGCCCTATTTCCCCACATGACGGTCGGCGAGAACGTGGAATACGGGCTCCGGATTGCCAAGGTCAACAGGGAGGAGCGCCGCCGGCGGGCCACGGAGGCGCTCGACATGGTGCGCCTGTCGGGCTACGACAATCGGCGGCCGGGTCAGCTCTCGGGTGGCCAGCGCCAGCGCGTGGCACTGGCGCGCGCGCTCGTGAAGCGCCCCCGCGTGCTGCTCCTGGACGAGCCGCTCGGAGCGCTCGACCTCAAGCTGCGCCAGCAGATGCAGCACGAGCTGCGCACGATCCAGGGCGAGGTCGGCATCACCTTCGTGTACGTGACCCACGACCAGGAGGAGGCGCTCACCATGAGCGACCGCCTGGCCGTCTTCGCGGACGGGCGCATCGAACAGGTGGGCCCGCCCGCCGACGTCTACGAGCACCCGGTGAACGAGTTCGTCGCGGGCTTCGTGGGCGTGTCGAACATCGTCGAGCGCGACGGACAACGCCTCACCATCCGCCCTGAGAAGGTGCGGATCCTGGACGAGGGGGAGTCAGTGGACAGGCTTCGCGTCGAGGAGGGGCGCATCCGCGACGTCTCGTACGTCGGGATGATCACCCGCTTCGTGGTTGAGCTGGACGAGGGCGGCGAGCTTCAGGTCGTCCGCCAGAACCTCGAGATGTCCTCGCAGGAGGCGCTCGAGCAAAGGGGTCGCCGGGTGCGGGTCGGCTGGCATGCCGAGCACGCATACGCGATCCCGGACTCGCAGGAAGCAATCCCAGAGGAGGGACCAAGTTGAGTTCATTTGCGAGCAGACGGTGGTTGGTCTTCGCCGTGCTCACACTGGCCCTTGCCGCGCTCACCGCGGCCGGCTGTGGTGACGACGACGATGACGGTGGCGGAGGCGGAGGCGGCGACGAGAGCGCGGCCCTGCAGAAGGTCGGCAAGGGCGAGGGCCAGGTGAACCTGATCGCCTGGGCCGGCTACGTCGAGGACGGCTCGACCGACCCGGCGGCTGACTGGGTGACCGACTTCGAGAAGGAGACCGGCTGCCAGGTCAACGTGAAGCTCGGCAGCACCTCGGACGAGATGGTCACGCTCATGCGGACCGGCAAGTACGACGGTGTGTCGGCATCCGGCGACGCGACGCTGCGGCTGATCGCCGGCGGCGACGTGGACCCGGTCAACACCGACCTGATCCCGAACTACGCCGATGTGTTCGAGGGGTTGAAGGACCAGCCCCACAACACGGTCGACGGCGTGAACTACGGCGTCCCGCACGGCCGCGGCGCAAACCTCCTGATGTTCAACAAGGACGTCGTCAAGCCGGCGCCCGACTCGTGGTCCGTCGTATGGGGCGGCGACGAGAGTCAGCCCTACAAGGGCAAGATCACCGCGTACGACAGCCCGATCTACATCGCGGACGCGGCGCTGTACCTGAAGGCAACCCAGCCCGATCTCGGGATCGACAACGTCTACGAGCTCGACGACAAGCAGTTCCAGGCCGCTGTCGACCTGCTGAAGCAGCAGCGCGGCGTGATCGGCGAGTACTGGTCCGACTACACGAAGGAGCAGTCGGCGTTCACGTCCGGCGGCTCGGTGGCCGGTACCACGTGGCAGGTGATCGCGAACCTCGTCCAGGCCGACAAGAAGTCGCCGCCGGTCGATGCGATCCTGCCGAAGGAGGGCTCAACCGGGTGGTCGGACACCTGGATGATCTCGTCCGAGGCCAAGCACCCGAACTGCATGTACAAGTGGATGAACCACATCGTCAGCCCCAAGGCCAACGCCGCGGTCGCTGAATGGTACGGAGAGGCCCCAGCGAATGCGAAGTCCTGCGCGGAGACCGCAGACAAGAACTTCTGTGAGACCTTCCACGCGGACGACGAGGCGTACTTCGACAAGGTGGCCTACTGGACGACTCCGACGAAGGACTGCGGGGATGACCGCGGCGACGTCTGCAAGGACTACTCCGAGTGGGTCAAGGCCTGGACGGAGATCAAGGGCTAACAGCCCTGGGTTGAGCTGGCCGCTGTAGCCAGATACCTCTGGCGCCGGCCCCGCCTTCAGCTGAGCTTGCTGTTGGCGGGGCCGGTCGGCTGGCTCCTGATCGCGTACCTGGGGTCGCTTGCCGTCCTGTTCGTCGCGTCGCTCTGGCAGCTCGACGACTTCAGCGGCGAGATCGTCCACAAGGTTGGCTTCCAGAACTTCAAGGAGCTGATCGAGACTCCGGTCTACCGGAACATTGTGCTGCGCACGGTGCTGATCGCCGCGCTGGTGACCATCACCGACATCGTGCTCGCCTTCCCGATCGCGTTCTACATGGCGAAGGTCGCCTCGCCGCGGGTGCGGGCGATGCTCGTGGTGGCGGTGCTGATGCCGCTCTGGTCGAGCTACCTGGTGAAGGTCTACACGTGGCGGATCATGCTCCAGAACGGGGGCATCGTGAACTGGGCGCTCGACCCGTTCGGGCTCCAGGGCCCGGGCTTCGGGAACGTGGCCACCTGGCTCGTGTTCTCGTACCTGTGGCTGCCGTTCATGGTCCTGCCGATCTACGCCGGCCTCGAGCGGATCCCGAACTCGATGCTGGATGCGTCCGGTGATCTCGGCGGCAGGCCGTGGATGACCTTCCGCCGCGTGGTGCTGCCGCTGGCGCTGCCGGCCGTGCTGGCGGGCTCGATCTTCACCTTCTCGCTCACGCTCGGCGACTACATCGCGCCGACGCTCGTGTCGAGCACGCAGTTCATCGGCAACGTCGTCTACGCGAACGTCGGCATCGCGAACAACCTGCCGCTGGCCGCCGCGTTCGCGACCGTGCCGGTGGCGATCATGATCGTGTACCTCCTGATCGCGCGCCGGCTGGGCGCGTTCGAGTCGCTGTGACGGCGCCCCCGCCAGTGAGGGCCGGCTGATGCACCTCTCGCCCGGCGTGCGCTGGATGCTGCGGATCGGGACCGGGATCACGCTCGCGTTCATCTACACCCCGCTGATCGTGATCGCGATCTACGCCTTCAACAAGTCGCGCTCCCAGGCCTGGCCGATCGATGGCGTCACGTTCGAGTGGTTCGACCGCGCACTGCACAACCCGGGCGTGCGCGACGCGTTCTGGACCTCGATGAAGGCGGCGCTCGGCGCCACCGCGGTCGCTCTCCTGCTCGGCACGCTCGCCGCGCTGGCCGTCGCCCGCTACCGCTTCTTCGGCCGCGACGCGATCTCGTTCCTGATCATCCTCCCGCTCGCGCTGCCCGGAATCGTGACCGGCATGGCGCTCAACTCGACCTTCACGCAGGTGCTCGGAATCGACCTGTCCCTGTTCACCGTGATCGTCGGGCACGCCACCTTCTGCATCGTCGTGGTCTTCAACAATGCGGTGGCGCGGCTGCGGCGCAGCGGCACCTCGCTGGAGGAGGCGTCCATGGACCTGGGCGCCAACGGCTGGCTCACGTTCCGCCACATCACCTTCCCGACCCTGCGCACAGCGCTCGTGGCCGGCGCGCTGCTGGCGTTCGCGCTCTCGCTCGACGAGATCATCGTGACCACCTTCACGATCGGGAACGAGCAGACGCTGCCGGTCTGGATCTTCGCCAACTACGCGCGACCGAACCAGCTGCCGATCGTGAACGTGGTCGGCCTGGGGGTGATCCTGCTCTCGATCATCCCCGTCTACCTGGCGAACAAGCTCTCGCAGGACCCGGTGGGCGCACCGGGCGGTGCCCCAGCAGCCGCGGGCGCCGCGGGCGCACGCGGCTGAACGGGCCGCCCGCCGACCGGAACGACAGCACCGAAGGGTGTCCACCGCCAGGGTGGGGCATCCTGGTGGCGCTATACGCAACTGAGATGCCCCACCCGGCCCCGGGCCGCCCTTCAATGCTGTCGTTCGCTCGCGCCCCGACCGCTCTAGGTTGATATAGTCACACTTAGATTTTCTATGCAAGCTGATCGATTTACCGTCAAGTCGCAGGAGGCGCTCGCTGCCGCGCAGCGTCTCGCAGCCACGCGCCGCAACCCGGAGGCCGCGCCGCAGCACCTGCTGCTGGCGCTGCTCGAGCAGGACGGCGGGATCGTGGTGCCCGTGCTGCGCCGCGCCGGGGCTGACCCGGAGCGCGTGCGCCGGCGCGCGAACGAGACGCTCGACGCCCAGCCCACCATCAGCGGCGAGGCGAGCGCGCCGGCCCTCGGCCAGGACCTGATCCGGATCCTCCAGCACGCCGACGAGGAGGCGCGCGGGATGGGCGACGAGTACGTCTCGACCGAGCACCTGCTGCTCGCGCTCGCCGCGGAGCCGCAGATCGACCTCGGGGCCTCGCGCGACCAGCTCGCGGAGGCCGTCGAGCAGGTGCGCGGCCCGCACCGCGTGACCGACCAGAACCCCGAGGATCGCTACCAGGCGCTCGAGCGCTTCGGGCGCGACCTCACCGAGGCCGCCCGGCAGGACAAGCTCGACCCGGTGATCGGACGCGACGACGAGGTTCGGCGCGTGATCCAGGTCCTCTCCCGGCGCACCAAGAACAACCCGGTGCTGATCGGGGAGCCGGGCGTCGGCAAGACAGCCATCGTCGAGGGGCTCGCGCGGCGGATCGTGTCGGGCGACGTGCCCGAGTCGCTGCGCGACCGGCGCGTGATCGCGCTCGACATCGGCGCGCTCGTCGCCGGCGCCAAGTACCGCGGTGAGTTCGAGGATCGCCTCAAGGCGGTGCTCAAGGAGGTGGCCGAGGGCGAGGGCCGCATCATCCTGTTCCTCGACGAGCTCCACACGATCGTCGGCGCCGGCGCCGCGGAGGGCGCGGTCGATGCCGCGAATCTGCTGAAGCCGATGCTCGCCCGAGGCGAGCTGCGCGCGGTCGGCGCCACCACGCTCGACGAGTACCGCAAGCACATCGAGAAGGACGCTGCGCTCGAGCGCCGCTTCCAGCCGGTGTTCGTGGCGGAGCCGAGCGTCGAGGACGCCATCGCGATCCTGCGCGGGCTCAAGGAGCGCTACGAGGTGCACCACGGCGTGCGCATCCAGGACTCGGCGATCATCGCCGCCGCGACGTTGTCGCAGCGCTACATCGCCGACCGCTTCCTGCCCGACAAGGCGATCGACCTGATCGACGAGGCCGCCTCGCGCCTGCGCATCGAGATCGACTCGATGCCCACCGAGATCGACGAGGTCGAGCGGCGCATCCAACAGCTCGAGATCGAGCTCCAGGCACTCAAGAAGGAGAAGGACGACGCCAGCGCGGCGAGGCGCGAGGCCATCGAGCGCGAGCTCGCCGACCTGCGCGAGCAGTCGAACGAGATGAAGGCGCACTGGCAGGGCGAGAAGGACGCCATCGAGGCGATTCGCTCGGTCAAGGAGCGCCTCGAGCAGGCGCACCGCGAGGCCGAGCGCGCCGAGCGCGACGCCAACCTCGAGCGCGCCGCGGAGCTCCGCTACGGCGAGATCCCGCAGCTCGAGGAGGAGGTCGTCGAGCTCGAGTCGAGGTTGGCCGAGATCCAGTCGGACACGACCTTCCTCAAGGAGGAGGTCGACGACGAGGACGTGGCCGAGGTCGTGGCCAAGTGGACCGGCATCCCGGTGTCCAAGCTGATGGAGGGCGAGGTCGCGAAGCTGATCCACATGGAGGAGCGCCTGCACGAGCGGGTGATCGGCCAGGACGAGGCCGTCGAGGCTGTGTCGAACGCCCTGCGGCGCTCACGCGCCGGGCTACAGGACCCGAACCGCCCGATCGGCGCGTTCCTGTTCATCGGCCCGACCGGCGTCGGCAAGACCGAGCTGGCCCGCGCGCTCGCCGAGTTCATGTTCGACTCGGAGGAGGCGATCGTCCGGATCGACATGTCGGAGTACATGGAGAAGCACTCGGTGTCGCGGCTCGTGGGAGCCCCGCCCGGCTACGTCGGCTACGACGAGGGCGGTCAGCTCACCGAGGCCGTGCGCCGGCGGCCCTACTCGGTCGTCCTGCTCGACGAGCTCGAGAAGGCCCACACCGACGTCTTCAACGTGCTGCTCCAGGTGATGGACGACGGCCGCCTGACGGACGGCCAGGGCCGCACCGTGGACTTCAAGAACACCGTCGTGATCATGACCTCGAACGTGGCCGACGGGATCGACGGCGTGCGCGCGACCTTCAAGCCGGAGTTCGTGAACCGGCTCGACGAGATCGTGGAGTTCCACCAGCTCACACGGGAGGAGATCAGCCAGATCGTGGACCTCCAGGTGGCGAAGCTGATCGCGCGGGTGCGCGAGCGCGGCGTGGAGGTCGAGCTGACCGACGAGGCCCGGACCCTGCTCGGGAACCTCGGCTACGACCCCACCTACGGCGCCCGCCCGCTCAAGCGGGTGATCCAGAAGCAGCTGGTCGACAAGCTGGCGCTGAAGCTGCTCGAGGGCGAGTTCCAGCCCGGCGACCGCGTCCTGGTGGACGCGAGCGACGGCGAGCTCCGGTTCACGAAGGCGGCGGCGGTGCCCCAGGCGGCCGCGGCCAGCGCGGCGTAACGGCGGCGGTTTTCTGTCGACCGTCCTGCTTGAGGCTTCATATAGGAGCGCTAGGCAGGACAGCCGCTCGCTCCGCGTGGCATCCTGCGCGCGATGGAGCCTCGTGAAGTCGCCCTCTGGCACGCCCGCGGTCGGCAGCTCGTGGGTGCAGCCTTCGTCGTCGCGCCTGGCCTCGCCGGCAGCGCGTGGATCGGATCCGATGCGCGCCGGCGCCCGGTGAAGGTCCTGGCGCGCGCGTTCGGTGTCCGGGACCTCGCCATCGGCCTCGGCGTGGTGATCGCTCTCGACCGCGGGACGCCCGTGCGCGGCTGGATCGAGGCCGGACTGCTCTCCGACGCCGTCGACACCGCGGCGAGCCTGCTCGCCGGCAGCTCGATCCCGCCCGCGATCCGCTGGCCGTGCGTGGCACTCGGGGCGGGGTCAGCGGCACTCGGCGCCTGGCTCGCGCCTCAGCTGGAGGAGCCGGACCCGATCCCGGGCGAGACGCCCGAGGCGGCGCTCACCGGTCACCCCGCACAACCCTGATCGAGAAGACGGTCTTCACCGGCCGGTCCGCGTTGTACCTGCGGAAGGTGTCGAACTGGATGCGGTGCCGGCCGAAGCGCGCGTCTCGCGGGAGCAGCCGCATGCGCGCGCGCAGGTTGTGGCACGCGCCGTTGAGCGTGCCGACCTTCACGTGACGCTTCGAGCGCGGGTGCACGATGTGCGCCCAGAGGGTGTCGCCCGTGGTGAATCCGCGTGCCCGGATCCGGAAGCGGCGCGACACGCTGCCGTTGCGGGGCGAGAGGCTAACCCCCACCGCGGTGACCGTGACCGGAACCGAGGCCGTGAGAGCCGGGTTGTTCGCGTCAGTGGCCGTGTAGGTGCGGATCGACGTGCCGGTGTCCTGCGTCAGCCGCAGCCCTGCGTTGAACTGGCCGGTTATGTCGGTTGGGATCGGCGACACGAAGACGCCGTCGCGAGTCAGGTTCGCGGTGCTCGAGGGCATGAAGCCCGAGCCGACGAAGCTGACGCTCTCGCGTGTCCGGTAGCAGGGCTTGGCCGGATCGGTGGTGAGCGAGGCGGCGTGGGCGGCGGACGGCGCCGCGAGGGTCGCCAGGGTCACCGCGACGGCCAGGGGGCGAGTCATGCCGAGAGGGTACATTCCGCGCCGACGCACTCCACCGAAAGGACTCTCCGTGCCCACGTTCGTGATGCTGAGCACCCTGACACCCGAGGGCGTGCAGACCCTCAAGAGCAATCCTCAGCGGATCCGCGAGGTAAACAAGGAGATCGAGCAGCTCGGCGTGACAGTCAAGGCACAGTGGGCCGTGCTCGGCCGGTACGACTTCGTGAACGTCGTCGAGGCGCCCGACGAGAAGACGATCGCGCGCGTCTCGCTGGAGCTCGGCTCGCGCGGCACCGCTCGCTACGAGACTCTCTCCGCGATTCCCGTGGACGACTTCATCTCGGCGCTTTGAGCGAGCGCGTCCTCGTGGTCGGCGCCGGGGGGCGCGAGCACGCCCTCGTCCGGGCGCTGCTGCGCAGCCCGCGCAGCCCCGAGGTGCTGTGCGTGCCCGGCAACGCCGGCATCGCCCGCGACGGCGTGGAATGCCTGCCCGACGGCGACGTGGTCGCCGCCGCGCAGGAGCGCGAGGTGGACCTGGTGGTGGTCGGCCCCGAGGCACCGCTCGTGGCGGGCCTCGTGGACGATCTGACCGCCGCGGGCATCCCCGCCTTCGGGCCGACCAGGGCCGCGGCCCGCATCGAGGGCTCGAAGGCCTACGCCAAGCAGCTGATGCGCGACTGCGGCGTGCCCACCGCCTCGCACGTGATGTTCCGCGACCGCGAGGAGGCCGCCGCCCACCTGGCGTGCGCGTCCTACCCGGCCGTGCTGAAGGCCGACGTGCTGGCGGCCGGCAAGGGAGTGATCATCGCCAAGGACGAGGGCGAGGCGCGCGCCGCGCTCGACGTCTTCTTCGGCGAGAAGCGCTTCGGCGAGACCGAGGTGGTGCTCGAGGAGTTCCTCGAGGGCGAGGAGCTGTCGCTGCTGGCGCTCTGCGACGGCGAGCGCGCCGTGCCACTCGCGCCCGCGCAGGACTACAAGCGCATCTTCGACGGTGACGAGGGCCCGAACACCGGTGGCATGGGCAGCTACTCCCCGGTCCCGGGGATCGACCCGGAGCGCGCGGCCGAGATCGCCGCACAGGTCCACCAGCCGATCGTGGACGAGCTGCGCCGCCGCGGCACGCCCTTCCACGGCGTGCTCTACGCCGGGCTGATGATGGCGCCGGACGGAAGCGCCAAGGTGCTCGAGTACAACGCCCGCTTCGGCGACCCGGAGACGCAGGCCGTGCTGCCGCGGCTGCGCTCGGACCTGCTCGATCTGCTCGAGGCTTCCACCCGCCCGGGCGGACTGGCCGGGATAGAGCCCGAGTGGACGAGCGACTGGGCGGTGACCGTGGTGCTCGCGTCGGGCGGGTACCCGGAGTCGTCGTCGAGCGGTGACGTGATCTCGGGCCTCGACGCCGTGGACGGCGCGGAGGTGCTCCACGCGGGCACCGCCGAGCGAGAGGGGGACGTGGTGACCGCGGGCGGCCGGGTGCTGAACGTGACCGGACTCGGGGCGACGCCGGGCGAGGCCCGCGACCGCGCGTACGCGGCGGCCGAGGGGATCGAGTTCGACGGCCGCCAGATGAGAACGGACATCGCCGCGCGCGCAGTGGATAGGGTCGAGGCGTGAGCGGCACCGAGGAGTTCACGGCCGTGCCGGAGACCACGGCCGTGCCGGAGACAGAGGTCGAGCACCAGTTCGACGAGCTCGACGTGGACGACGCCCCCCAGGTGGGGATCGTGATGGGCTCGAAGAGCGACATGCCGCTGATGGAGAAGGCGGCGCAGGAGCTCGAGGAGCGCGGCATCCGGCACGAGCTGCGGGTGATGAGCGCGCACCGCGACCCCGACACCGTTGCCGAGTACGCGAAGAACGCGCGCATGCGCGGGCTGCGGGTGATCATCGCGGGCGCCGGGCTCGCCGCGGCGCTTCCCGGAGTGGTGGCGGCGCATACCGACCTGCCGGTGATCGGCGTGCCGCTCACATCGAAGACATCCGTGGCCGGGGGCCTCGACGCGCTGCTCGCGATCGCCCAGATGCCGCCGGGCGTGCCCGTGGCGACGGTGGGGGTCGACAACCCCAAGAACGCCGCCGTGCTCGCGGCGCGCATCCTCAGCGCGTGATCGAGCGCTACACGCGTCCTGAGATGGGCGCGGTGTGGTCGGAGCGCCGCAAGTTCGACACCTGGCTCCAGGTGGAACTCGCCGTCGTGGACGTGCTGGCCGAGCAGGGGGTCGTGCCCGAGGAGGACGCGGCCACGATCCGCGACCGTGCCTCGTTCAGCGTCGAGGAGGTCAAGGAGCGCGAGCGGGTCACCGACCACGACGTGGCTGCGTTCGTCGACGTGGTCGCGGCCTCGGTCGGCGAGGCCGGGCGCTGGATCCACCACGGCCTCACCTCGTCCGACGTCCTCGACACCGCGCTCGGCCTCCAGCTCTCCCAGACCGGGATGATCCTTGTGGGCGGCGCGGCCGATTACCGCAACGCGCTGATCCGCCGCGCCCGCGAGCACGTGGACACGCTCTGCGTGGGGCGCACGCACGGCGTGCACGCCGAGCCCACCACCTTCGGTGTGAAGCTGGCGGGCTTCGCCTTCGAGGCCCACCGCAACCTGATCCGCCTGGAGCGCGCCGCCGAGGCGGTGTCGGTGGGCGCGCTGTCCGGCGCCGTCGGCACCTACGCGGCCAACGGTCCGGAGGTCGAGGAGGCCGTGCTGAGGCGGCTCGGGCTCGCGCGCGAGGACGTCTCGACGCAGGTGGTGCCGCGCGACCGGCACGCGGAGCTGCTCGAGGCGATCGCGCTGGCAGGGGCCGGCCTCGAGCGCTTCGCGACCGAGGTCCGCCATCTCCAGCGCACGGAGGTCCGGGAGGTGGAGGAGCCGTTCCGCTCGGGCGAGCAGAAGGGCTCGTCGTCCATGCCGCACAAGCGCAACCCGATCGTCTCGGAGCGCATCGCGGGGATCGCCCGGCTGCTGCGCGGCTACGCGCAGGCCGGGCTCGAGAACGTGGCGCTCTGGCACGAGCGCGACATCACGCACTCCTCGGTGGAGCGCGTGACGCTGCCGGACGCCACGATCCTGCTCGACTACGCGCAGCACCTGGCGATCCGGGTGGTGGAGGGGATGACCGTCCACGAGGACCGCATGCTCGAGAACCTGAACGCCACGCACGGGGCGCTCTACTCCCAGCGCGCGCTGCTCGCGCTGGTGGAGGCCGGCCGCTCACGCGACGACGCCTACCGCACGGTCCAGCAGGCCGCGCAGCGGGCGTGGGACGACGGCGTCGAGTTCCGCGACCTGCTCGCCGAGACGGCGCCCGAGTTGGACCTCGACTCGGTCTTCGACACGGCCGCGTTCGTGCGCCACGCACACACGATCGTGGGGCGCCTCGACCGCATTGCGTAGTTTGCGCAAGCGCCGGGCGCTGCCCGGCGCGCAGCGATGCCGTTCGGGTTTGCGCGTCCAATAGGGCGATTTCGGCCTACGGTCCAGCGCCCTCCGCGCCGATGGAACAGCGTGGACCCAGCGACCGACGCCGCCGCGCGGCGCCGTAGGCGCCGTCGCAAGACCAAGCTCCGGTGCGCGACACCGCGCCAGCGGCGTCGCCACCCGAAGCTGTGCGCGAAGAAGAGGAAGCCCCGGCGCACGCCCAGCCGGCTCGTTCCGGTCCAGCCGTTGCCGCCGCCGCCCGCGCCTCCTCCCGCCGGGTTCAGGCTCGAGAGCCCGATCGCGACCTACGGCGGCGAGTTCGGCGTCCGCCAGGCCGAGCGGCTGCTGTGGCGGGCCGGGTTCGGCCCGTCGCCGGGTCACTCCGAGGCGCTCGCGGGCATGGGCCTGCACGCCGCGGTCGCCGCCCTGACGCGCCCGGCGGGCGAGCCGACCTTCACCGGCGCGCCGCCCACCGACGGGGACGGCAACCCGATCGCGCCCGCCGACTTCTGGGGCCACGACCACCTCTGGTTCCTCGACAGGATGGTGCGCACGGACCAGCCGCTCGTCGAGCGCATGACGCTCGTCTGGCACGACTGGTTCGCAACCTCCAACGACGGCGTCGGCCAGCAGCGCCTGATGCTCGACCAGAACGAGCTCTTCCGCCGGCACGCGTTCGGCTCCTTCGACCAGCTCGCCCACGACGTGACGCAGGACCCGGCGATGATCGTCTGGCTCAACCTCGACCAGAACTCGCGCTGGAGCCCGAACGAGAACTACGCGCGCGAGCTGATGGAGCTGTTCACGCTGGGCGCCGACCGCGGCGCGTACAGCGAGCAGGACGTGCGCCAGCTCGCCCGCGCGCTCACCGGGTTCGACTTCGACTGGAGCGACGAGCTCGGGATGCACAACTTCCGCTACGTCCCGACGCGGCACGACACCGGCAACAAGACCGTCTTCGGCCAGACGGGCGCCTGGACCTGGGAGCAGGGCGTGGCGATGTGCGTGCGGCACTCGATGCACCCGTCGTTCTTCGTCCAGAAGCTGTGGAGCTACTTCATCCCCACGCCGCCCTCGGAGGGGGACCGCCAGGCGCTCGAATCGCTCTACGTGTCGAGCGGCTACCAGGTGCGGCCGGTGCTCGAGGCGATCCTCCTGCACCCGGACCTTCATTCCGGCTCGCGAATGGTCAAGCCGCCGGTGGTGCTGCTCGCCGGGCTGCTGCGCGCGCTCCAGCGCTCCGTGGACGGCGAGTACTGGATCTGGTACTCCGAGAACGCGGGCCAGCGGCTCTTCTACCCGCCCGACGTGTCCGGCTGGGACGACTCGCGCTGGCTCGACACGAGCACGGTGCGCGGCCGCTTCGAGCTCGTCTCGCGAGCGCTCTCCGGGCGCGTCCTCGACGGCGACGAGGTGGACAACTACAACGAGACCGAGACGCCCGAGCAGGCGCTGGTCGCCGCGCGCGCCTGGGCGGGCGACCCGAACCTGACGCCGGAGACCGAGGCCCTGCTCACGAGCTTCGGCGCCAGCGCACTCGCCGGAGCGGGCGGCTGGCAGCTCAGCACGTATCGCGGCCTGCGCCAGAACGCGCTCCGCCACCTGATCCTGGCCTCCCCCGAGTACCAGACGAGCTGACGATGCGGAACTGCGGCTGCAACGACTACTCGCGCACCCAGCTGCTGCGGCGCGCGGCCGCCGAGGCGGGACGCGGTCTGCCCGCAATCGAGCCCGGCATGCCGATGCCGGCGGGCACGGGCCTCACGCGGCGCTCGTTCGTGTCGCGCGCAACCGGGCTCGCCCTGTCCGTTTACGGGGCGGCGAGCCTCGGGCCGAAGGCGTTTGAGCAGGGGATCGCCGCGGCCGCGGCGCAGGCGCCGTCCGAGCGGGTGCTCGTGTCGATCTTCCTCTCCGGCGGAGCCGACTCGCTCACGATGCTCGCTCCGACGAGCGCCCATCCGCAGTACGCGGCGAACCGCCCGAGCCTGGCGCTGCCCGCCGGCCAGGGCACGCCGCTCAGCGAGGACAGCTCGCTGCGCTGGCACCCGTCGCTGGACGGGCTTGCAGAGCTCTACGGCGAGGGCAAGGTCAGCGTGATGCCGGCGATCGGCTACGACGACGCGAACCAGTCGCATTTCACGAGCCGCCACTTCTGGGAGGTCGGCGACGTAAACCCGTTCGGCCGCTGGGGCTGGCTCGGGCGCTACCTCGACAATCACGGCACGCAGGACAACCCGCTCCAGGGCCTGGCGCTCGGCTGGGACCTCCAGCCCGTGCTGGCCGCCCGCAACGTTCCCGTGGCGACCGTGGCGGAGCCGGACAACTACGGCTTCTGGACGCCGGGCGTGTGGGGCTCCGTGCAGGACAAGATGCTAGATGCGTTCGGCGACCTCGGCGATCCCCCGACCAGCGACATCGGCCTCGGCCAGGCGCGCGCGGCGGTGGCCGCCACCGGACGGCTGCGCGACCAGCTCGCGCCGCTCCAGGGCGGCTTCACGACGCCCGCGGGAGTGACCTACCCGGGCGGAGACTTCGCGGGGCGCCTGCGGGCGCTCGGGGCGATGCTGGGCGGCGGTCTGCCGCTGAAGGTGGTGGCGATCGAGAGCGGCGGCTACGACACGCACTCGAACCAAGCCGGGAGCCTGCCAACCGACCTGCTGGAGATCGGCGACAGCCTGCGCGCGTTCCAGCGCGACCTCGAGGCGCGCCTCCTCCAGGACCGCGTGCTCGTGCACGTGTGGAGCGAGTTCGGGCGCCGTCCCGAGGAGAACGGCTCGGGCACCGACCACGGCGCCGCCGGGGCCGGCTTCGTGATCGGCTCGAAGGCGCGCGGCGAGATGGTCGGCGAGTTCCCCGGCCTGGCGACGCTCGACGAGGACGACAACCTCCGCAACACCTCCGACTTCCGCGGCGTCTACTGCGCGCTGCTCGAGCAGTGGCTCGGCGTGGACGCGGGGCCGATCATCCCGAACGCGTCGTCGTTCTCGCGCCCGGCGCTCGTGGCGCCGTGACGGTGCGCGTCCTGGCGGGCATCGCCGCACTCGCGCTCGCCGCTGCGTTCCCCTCCACCGCTCCCCCGGCTGTCGCCAGGGCGCCGGCGGCGAAGCCGGCCAAGCAGGTGAAGCGCCTCTGCCCAGCGCGGGCGAGGTGTGCGGTCCTGCGCAGGCAGCGTCGCCCGGCGGCCGGGCGGCCGCTCGAGCGGCTGCTCGGCGTCGGCCCCGGGCCCTCGACCGACCCCGGTCCCGCGCCCGGGCAGCCGGGCACCCCCACGCCTGACGCGCCCGCGCTGACGCGCTTCGTCTCGGTCGCCGCCCGGGAGTACTCGCTAACGCTCTCGCGGCCGCTGGTGGGCGCCGGCGCCGTGACGGTCGAGCTGCGCAACAGCGGCGAGGATCCTCATAACCTCGTGGTGAGCCCGGAGGGCACGCACACGCCGCTCGCGTCGTTCTCGGAGATCGGTCCCGGTACGTACGAGCGCCGCTCGGTCACGCTCGCGCCCGGCCGCTACCAGCTCTGGTGCTCGCTCGAGTCCCACGAAAACCTCGGAATGAGCACCACTCTGAACGTGCAGTAGCCGGTCGATCAGGCCACACTGGTAACGTCGCGCCGGTGAGCGACGTCGCCGCTCTGACCCACCTCTCCAGCGGGAAGGTCCGCGACATCTACGCCGTCGGCGAGGATCGTCTGCTGCTGGTCGCGTCTGACCGGATCTCCACCTACGACGTGGTGCACCCCACCCCGATCCCGGACAAGGGCAAGCTGCTCACCGGGCTGACGGCGTTCTGGCTCGACCGTACGGGCGAGGTGTGCCCGAACCACTTGATCTCGTTCACCGAGGTTCCGGAGGACTTCCGCGGCCGCGCGATGCTGGTCGAGCGGCTCGAGATGGTTCCCGTCGAGTGCGTCGTGCGCGGCTACATCACCGGGTCTGGGTGGAAGGACTACCAGTCCACGGGCGCGGTCTGCGGGATCGAGCTGCCGGAGGGGCTGAGCGAGTCGGAGCAGCTGCCCGAGCCGATCTTCACGCCCGCCACCAAGGCCGAGGTGGGCGACCACGACGAGAACGTCGACTTCGACCGCGCGGCCGAGATCGTGGGCGACCGCGAGCTGCTCGAGGAGCTGCGCCGGCTCTCGATTGCGATCTACGAGCTGGGCGCCGCCCACGCGCGGGAGCGCGGGATCATCCTCGCCGACACCAAGTTCGAGTTCGGCCGCCGCCCCGACGGCACGATCGTGCTGGGCGACGAGGTGATGACGCCGGACTCCTCGCGCTTCTGGCCGGTGGACGGGTACGAGCCCGGCCGCGGGCAGCCGAGCTTCGACAAGCAGTACGTGCGCGACTGGGCCGCCGGCTCCGGCTGGGACAAGACGCCACCCGCGCCGGCGCTCCCCGAGGACGTGATCGAGCGCACCCGCTCGCTTTACGTGGACGCCTACGAGCGCATCACGGGCGAGCCCTTCGAGGCGTGGCTGGAGCGCTCGGCGTGAGGGCGCGTGTGTTGATCCGTCCCAAGGCGGGCATCCTCGACCCGCAGGGGCAGGCAGTGGAACGCGCCCTGCCAGCACTCGGGTTCGAGGGAGTGGCCAACGTGCACGTGGGCCGGCTGATCGAGTTGGACGTGGAGGACGCCTCACAGGTGCCGCAGATGTGCGAGCGTCTGCTCGCCAACCCGCTGATCGAGGACTACGAGGTCATCGAGATGGAGGACGTGACCGTATGAAGTTCGGGGTTGTTCGCTTCCCCGGTTCCTGCGACGAGGTCGACGCCCTCATGGCCTGCCGTCGCTTCGCCGACGCCGACCTGCTCTGGCACGGCGACCGCGACCTCGCCGGCATCGACGCCGTGGTGGTGCCCGGTGGCTTCTCGTACGGCGACTACCTGCGCGTGGGCGCCATCGCCCGCTTCTCGCCGCTGATGGAGTCGGTGATCGAGTTCGCCCGCGAGGGCGGGCCGGTGCTCGGCATCTGCAACGGCTTCCAGGTGCTCTGCGAGGCCGGGCTGCTCCCCGGCGCGCTGCTGCCGAACAACTCGCTGCGCTTCGTCTGCCGCCAGGTCGAGGTGGCGGTCGAGAACCCGGACACCCCCTTCACGCGCGCGTGCGCCGAGGGCGACCTGCTCTCGATTCCCGTGAAGCACACGACCGGCCGCTACTACGCGCCGCCCGGCACCCTGCCGGACGAGCAGGTCGTGCTGCGCTACGCGCCCGGCCACAACCCGAACGGGTCCATGGACGACGTGGCCGGCGTCTGCAACGAGGCCGGCAACGTGATGGGCCTCATGCCGCACCCCGAGCACGCGGTCGACCCCCTCACCGGGTCCGCCGACGGCGGCAGGCTGTTCGAGTCGCTCGCGATGGTCCCCGTCGCGTGAAGTTGGCCGTCGCTCCGCACCGGGAGCTCGGCCTCACCGACGCGGAGTACGACGGCATCTGCGACCGCCTCGGCCGCGATCCCAACCCGCTCGAGCTCGCGGTGTTCTCGCTGATGTGGTCCGAGCACTGCGCGTACAAGCACTCGAAGAAGCTCCTGCGGATGCTGCCCACCGAGGGGCCGCACATCCTCATGGGCCCGGGCGAGAACGCGGGCGTGGTGGACGTGGGCGACGGGCTGGCGGTGGCCTTCAAGGTCGAGTCGCACAACCACCCGAGCGCGGTCGAGCCGTTCCAGGGCGCGGCCACCGGGGTCGGCGGGATCCTGCGCGACATCTTCGCCGTCGGCGCGCGGCCGATCGCGGTGCTCGACTCGCTGCGGTTCGGCGAGCTCGACTCGGCGCGCTCGCGCTACCTGTTCGACGGCGCCGTCAAGGGGATCGGCCATTACGGCAACTCCATCGGCGTGCCCACCGTCGGCGGCGAGGTCTACTTCGAGCAGGCCTACGAGCAGAACTGCCTCGTGAACGCCATGTGCGTGGGCATCGCTCCGCGCGAGCGGCTGATCCGCAGCGCGGCGGCGGGCGTGGGGAACAAGCTCGTGCTGCTGGGCGCGCGCACCGGCCGGGACGGCATCGGCGGGGCCTCGGTGCTTGCCAGCGCGGAGCTGGCGGAGGACGACGCGTCGAAGCGCCCGACCGTGCAGATCGGCGACCCGTTCGAGGAGTCGAAGCTTGTGGAGTGCTGCCTCGAGCTGCTCGACCGCGAGCTGCTCGCCTCGCTCCAGGACCTCGGCGCGGCGGGGCTGTCGTCGAGCTCGTCGGAGATGGCCTCGAAGGGGGAGGTGGGGCTCGACATCGACGTGTCGCGCGTCCCGCTCCGCGAGGCGGACATGGAGCCCTTCGAGATCATGATCTCGGAGTCGCAGGAGCGGATGCTGTGCGTGGTGGAGCCGGAGCGACTCGATGACGTGCTCGCCCTATGCGAGCGCTGGGACGTGCGCGCCACCACCATCGGCGAGGTCACGGAGGGACAGCACCTGCGTGTGTTCGACGGCGACGAGCTCGTGGGCGACATGCCGGTGGACGCCCTCGTGGACGACGTGCCGCTCTACGACCTCGAGCCCGAGCAGCCCGCGGGCCAGATCTATCCCGACCCGCCGGCCCGCCTGCCGGAGCGCAGCCCCGCGGCGGTGGTGTTGGTGGCGCTGCTCGCCTCGCCCAACATCGCCTCCAAGCGCTTCGTCTTCGAGCAGTACGACCCGATCGTCGGCTCGCGCACGATCCGGAGGCCGCAGTCGGCGGACGCCGCCGTGCTGATGCTCGAGCCGGACGGCGGCAGCGGCGCACTGGCGGTGTCCATCGACGGGAACGGCCGGCGTGTGGCGTGCGATCCGTACACCGGCGCGGTCGAGGCCGTGCTCGAGTGCGCGCGCAACCTCGCCTGCGTCGGCGCGGAGCCGCTCGGGCTCACCAACTGCCTGAACTTCGGCAACCCGGAGAAGCCGCACATCGCCTGGCAGCTCACGCGCGCGGTGGAGGGCCTGCGCGACGCCTGTCTCGCGCTGGGCGTGCCGGTGGTGGGCGGGAACGTGTCGCTGTACAACGAGGGCGGCGACGGGCCGATCTACCCGAGCCCGATCGTCGGAATGGTCGGCAAGCTGCCGGAGCCGGCGGCGGTGCCGCGCGTCGGGTTTGCCGAGGAGGGCCACGCGATCGCGCTCATTGGGATGTTCGCGCCCGCGCTGGAGGGCTCAGAGCTGGAGAAGCTGCGCGGCCGCCTCGGGAGCGCGCTGCCCCCGCTCGACCTCCCCGCGCACGCCGACGCGCTGGTGCGCGTGCGCGCCGCCGTGCGCGGCGGCGAGCTGCCGACCGCCCACGACATCTCCGAGGGCGGTCTCGCCTGCGCGCTGGCCGAGTGCTGCATCGAGGGCGGCCTCGGCGCACGCGTCTCGCTCGACGACGGTGAGGCGGCCCTGTTCGGCGAGGGCCCAGGCGGCGTGATCGTCGCCGGCCCGCGCGCCGTGGTGGAGGCGCTCGAGGGGGCGATCGTGATCGGCGAGGTCGGTGGCGACGCGCTCGAGATCGAGGGCGCTCTGAGCGTGCCGGTGCGCGACCTGCGCGCGGCCTACGAGGGCGCGATCCCCTCGGCGCTCGGCAGCTAGGGGAGCGCACGGCAGCGTCCCGGGGTCCTTGGTCGCTCGCTCTCCGGCGGCTCCGTCGCGACCGCGGCGCGCTCGTTTTCGGAGTGCTGTTCGCCGTGATCGTCGCCGCGGTCCTGGCCGCACCGCTGTACGCCAGCCAGATCGCCGGCACGACGCCGTCCGAGAATCACCTCACCGAGCAGACGGTGATCGACGGCACGCCCACGGACATCGTCTCGTTCGAGGGGATTCCGATCGGCCCGACCTGGCAGGGGTCGTACCTGCTCGGCGCGGACGAGAATGGCCGTGACCTCGCGGTCCGGCTGCTCTACGGCGCGCGCACCACGCTCATGATCGGCGGCGGTGCTGTGCTCCTCACGCTGCTGTTTGCCGTTCCGCTCGGGCTTGCCGCCGGATACTTCGGCGGGCGGACCGACGCGTGGATCAGCCGCCTGCTGGACCTGATCTGGTCGTTCCCCGCGCTGCTTCTCGGTGCCCTTCTCAGCACGGCCATCACTCTCACGGGCGCGCAGATAGGACCCGTCTCGATCGAGTCGGGATCGAAGTTGATCCCGCTGTTCGTGATCGGGCTCGTCTATGTCCCGTATATGACGCGCCCGCTGCGCGGGCAGGTGATGGCGCTGCGCGGGCAACCGTTCATCGAGGCGGCGCGGTCGAACGGAATGCGGCCGGTGAGCGTGATGGTCTCGGAGCTGCTGCCTCACCTCTGGTCGACGATCATCGTGGTCTCGACGCTGCTGTTCGTGAACGCGGTCGTGCTCGAGGCCGCGCTGTCGTTCCTCGGGGCCGGGGTCAATCCGCCCGAGCCGTCGCTGGGCGTCCTGATCGCGGGGGGACTGAACGACACCGTCCTCTCGCCCCACCTACTGCTCGCCCCGAGCATCGCCCTGGTCGTGATCGTGCTGTCGCTCAGCGGTCTGGCCGAGGGACTGCGGCGCGCGCTCGACCCCCACGGCACCCTCAACCTCGGCCTGGTACGAGAGCCGTGATCGGGTTCGCGGCACGCCGGTTCGCGTCCGCCCTGATCACGGCGTGGGTCGCGTCGATCATCGCCTTCATCCTTTTCTGGACCGTCCCCAACGTCGATCCCGCCTATTGGCTCGGCGGCGCGGAGAAGGGCACGAATGAAACCCGCGCACGCGCAACCGAGAAGTACGGCCTCGACGACCCGCTGCCCGTCCAGTACGTGCGGCTGATGGGGAGCATCCTGAACGGGGAGGTCGAGTGCTTCTACACGTGCGGGAGCCTGCGCACCGTGTTCCTGGAGGCGCTGCCGGTGACCATCTCGCTCGTGGTAGGGGCCGGGCTAATCGCCGTCGGGCTCGGCGTCTGGCTCGCGCTGATCTGCGTCCGGCACCGGGGGCGCTGGCAGGACCGGCTGATCACCACCGCCGCGACGGCCGCCTACTCGGTGCCATCGCTGGTCCTGGCGGCGCTGCTTTGGGCGTTCGTCTCGTACCGCTGGGGGATCTTTCCCGAGGAGGGCTACGTTGCGCTGAGGGACAACCCGTGGGAGTGGGCGAAGCATCTGTTCCTGCCATGGATCGCCTCGGCTGTGCCCTTCGCCGGCGCCTACGTGCACGTCGTCCGCGCGTCGCTCCTCGACTCGGTCGAGGAGGACTGGGCCCGCACGGCCCGCGCGAAGGGGCTCTCCGAACAGCGGGTGATCCGGCGTCACGTGCTGCGGAACGGCCTGATCCCACCGGTGAACATCTGGGGGCTCGACTTCTCCCACGCATTCGGCGGTTTCGTGCTCTACGTCGAGGTGATCTTCGGGCTCCCCGGCGTCGGCGGCCTGACTGCGGACACGCTCGGCAGCTTCGACCTGCCCCCGATCGTTGCCCTCGCCGTCTACCTCGCCCTCGTGGTCGTCTTCTTCAGCGCGCTCGTGGATGTGATCGTCGCCTGGCTCGATCCTCGGGTGAGGCACCCGGGACCATCGACCTGAACCCTTGTTACCCTCGACCCTCACCCCGATGAATCGAGATCTCGACCACCGGGACGGTCCTCGCGACGAGTGTGGTGTGTTCGGCGTCTTCGCGCCCGAGCGCGATGTCGCCAGGCTCGCCTACTTCGCGCTCTTCGCGCTGCAGCACCGCGGCCAGGAGTCGGCCGGGATCGCCTCCGCGCGGTCAGGCCAGATCATGACCGTGCGCGACCTCGGCCTCGTCTCGCAGGTCTTCGACGAGGAGAAGCTGCGCGCGCTCCAGGGCGAGATGGCGATCGGGCACGTGCGCTACTCGACCACGGGCTCGTCCGCGTGGGAGAACGCTCAGCCCGTGTGGCGCTCCGACCGCCGCCAGGTTGCGCTTGCCCACAACGGCAACCTCATCAACGCGGTCGAGCTGCACTCGCAGCTGGTCGACCAGGGCGTGCAGTTCCGCGGCACCTCGGACTCGGAGATCATCGCCGCGCTGCTCTCCACGCACGAGGCGGAGCGGATCGAGGACGCGCTCGCGGAGGTCGTGCCGCGGCTCGAGGGGGCCTTCTCGACGGTCGTGATGACGAAGGACGCCGTGGTGGGGTTCCGGGATCCTGCGGGGCTGCGTCCGCTGGCGCTGGGCAAGCTTGGTGACAGCTACTGCATCGCCTCGGAGAGCTGCGCCTTCGACATCATCGGCGCCGAGCTTCTGCGCGACGTGCAGCCGGGCGAGATGGTGTCGCTCGGCCCGCGCGGGATCGAGACGCGCCAGCTCGTGGAGTCAGGCCGGCGCGCGTTCTGCGTGTTCGAGCACATCTACTTCGCGCGCCCGGACTCGATCCTCGAGGGCAACCGCACCCAGGTCTCGCGCCGCAAGATGGGCGAGATCCTCTGGCGCGAGGCGCCCGTGGAGGCCGACGTGGTGATCGCGGTGCCGGACTCCGGGAACCCGGCGGCGTCCGGGTACTCGAAGGCGTCGGGCATCCCGCGCGACGACGGGCTGATCAAGAACCGCTACGTCGCGCGCACGTTCATCCAGCCCGGGCAGGACCTGCGCAAGCACGGTTTGCGGATGAAGTTCAACCCTCTGCGCGAGGTGGTTGAGGGCAAGCGGCTCGTGGTGGTGGACGACTCGATCGTGCGCGGGAACACCACGCGGCAGATCGTGCAGATGCTGCGCGACGCCGGGGCCGCCGAGATCCACATGCGCATCTCGGCGCCGCCGATCCGCCACCCGTGCCACTACGGGGTGGACATGTCGACGACGCAGGAGATGGTCGCCCACGGGCGCAGCGAGCAGGAGATCGCCGAGGAGCTCGGCTGCGACTCGCTGCGCTACCTGTCGCTGGACGGCGTCTACGAGGCGATCCGCTCCACGCGCGAGACGCACTGCGACGCCTGCTTCTCGGGCGATTACCCGCTCGCGCGAACCGAGTCCGCGAACGGCAAGTACGCGCTCGAGGACCTGCCGGTCGTAAAGAGTTCGGTACCTGCGTAACTAGTTCGTTCGGGGGCCGTCCTACCGCCGGATGCGCCGTTACCCTCGCCTTCCCCCATGGATCTGACGGCGGCACTTCACGAGCACTTCGGCTTTCCCGGTTTCCGGCCCGGGCAGCGGGAGGCCTGCGAGGCCGCGCTCGCCGATCGCGACGTGATGGTCGTGATGCCCACGGGGTCAGGAAAGTCGCTCTGCTACCAGCTTCCGGCGCTGCTGCGCGACGACCTTACGGTGGTGGTCTCGCCGCTTGTGGCGCTGATGCAGGACCAGGTCGAGGCGCTCGCGGCGCGCGGGCTGGGCGACACGGGTGGCGCTCGTGAACGCCCAGCAGGACGGCGCGGCCAACGCCGACACGCTGCGGCGCGCCGAGGCAGGGGAGCTGAGCCTCCTGTACGTGGCGCCGGAGCGCTTCGCGGCGGTGGGCTTCCTCGACCGCATGCGCGCGGTCGACGTGGGTCTGTTCGTCGTCGACGAGGCGCACTGCGTGTCGCAGTGGGGCCACGACTTCCGGCCGGACTACTTCCGGCTCGCGGACGCCGCGCGGATGCTCGGCGCGGCCGCCATCGTGGCGTCCACCGCCACGGCCACCCCGCAGGTGGCAGGAGACGTCGTGCGACGGCTGGCGCTGCGCGACCCGCTGCAGGTGGCCACCGGCTTCGACCGCCCGAACATCAGCTTCGCCGTCGCCCGGCCGGGTGGCCACGAGAAGCGGAGGATGGTGGCCGAGGCACTCCAGGCGGACGACGCGCTGCCGGCGATCGTCTACGCGGGCACGCGCGCGGGCTCCGAGGAGCTGGCGAGCGAGCTCAGCGCCTCGCTCGGCGAGGAGGCGGTCGCGTACCACGCCGGTCTCGACCGCGAGCGCCGCGCCGAGGTGCAGCGGCGCTTCCTCGCGACGACGTGCGCGTGATCTGCGCGACCAACGCGTTCGGCATGGGCGTCGACAAGCCGAACGTGCGCACGGTGGTGCACGCGAGCGTGCCGTCGTCGCTCGAGGCGTACTACCAGGAGGCCGGGCGAGCCGGCCGCGACGGCGCACCGGCGCGGGCGCTGCTGCTCGCCGAGAACCGCGACAAGGCGCTGCACGTGCACTTCATCAAGCGCGAGGAGCTCGACCCGGGCCTGCCGGGCTGGCTGGCGGACCGGATCATCGCGGCGGCCGACGGCGAGCAGCGCTACTCGCTCGACGCTCGCGAGCTCGCGAACGACCTGCGCGGCGACGGCGACCGCCTGCGGGCGCTGATCGGCCATCTAACGCGGGCGGGCGTGATCGCGCCGTCGCCGTCCGCGCCGGACCGGGTCGCCGGCCGCGTGGCCGGGCGCTTCGATGGCCGCGCGGCGGCGCTCTGCCGGACGTCGATCGACGAAGCCGCGCGCGCGCGCTGGCGCCAGTACCGGGAGGTCTGGGCGTACGTCGAGGAGGGCGCCTGCCGGCGGGCGGCGATCCTGCGGCACTTCGGCGACCCGGCGGCCACGTCCACGGGCGGCGCGGGATGCTGCGACGTCTGCGATCCCGCCCTCGCGGTTTCGGTCCCCGTGCCCGACCCCGTCGAGATCGGCGACCTCGACGACGCGATCCTGTCGATCGCCACCGGCGCGCGGCCGGCTGTCGGGCGCACCACCTGCGCCGAGATCCTGCACGGCTCGCGCAGCAAGAAGATCCAGCGCAACTCCTACGACGGCCTGCCGGCCTACGGCACGTCCGTCGCACATGCGGCGCGCCGACATCCTCGCGCGCGTGGACCAGCTGATCGAGCAGGGACGCCTCGAGACGAGCGACGGCCCCTATCCGGTGTTGCGCGTCGCGGCGTGAGCTTTCCGATCGCAGTCCTCATCTCCGGTGAGGGGTCCAACCTGCAGGCGCTGCTCGACTCGGTCCACGGCCAGGACGGCATCGAGATCGTCGGCGTGGTGTCGAGCCGCGCGGAGGCGCGCGGGCTCGAGCGGGCTGTACGCGGCGGGCGTGGAGACCGCGGTGTTCTCGCTCGCCGACGAGCCCGACCGCGCCAAGCGCGACGAGGCGCTGGCGGCCTGGCTCGAGGAGCGCGGAGTGGAGCTGGTGGTCCTGGCGGGCTTCATGGAGCTGCTCACGCCGGCGTTCATCCGCCGATTCTCGGGCCGGATCGTCAACGTGCACCCCGCCCTGCTGCCCGCGTTCCCGGGCCTCGGCGCGATCGAGCAGGCGCTCGAGCACGGCGTGAAGGTCGCGGGCGTGACGGTCCACTTCGTCGACGAGGGGGTGGACAGTGGGCCGATCGTCCTGCAGGAAGCTTTCGAGCTTCCTTACCATCGGGACATCGCCGCGATCGAGGAGCACTTCCACGACGTCGAGCACCGGCTGCTGCCGCGCGCCGTGCGGCTGATCGCCGAGGGTCGCGTGTCGCTCGACCAGACAACCCGCGACTCGTGCAGGTGAGGTCGGATGGCTGACGCTCAGCCGCCGACCGTCGAGACGGAGGCCCCGGGGAGGTCGGCATCCGCCGGGCGCTCCTGAGCGTCTCGGACAAGCGGGGCCTCGTCGACTTCGCGCGCGGGCTCGTGGAGCTGGGCGTGGAGATCGTCTCCACGGGCGGGACCGCGCGCGAGCTCGAGGAGAACGGGATCGACGCGCGCCCGGTGGAGGACTACACCGGCTTCCCCGAGATCCTCGACGGCCGCGTGAAGACGCTGAACCCGCGGATCTACGCGGGGCTGCTCGCGGTGCGCTCGGATGCCGACCACGTCGAGACGCTGAACGCGCACGAGATCGAGCCGATCGACCTCGTCTGCGTGAACCTGTACCCGTTCGAGCGCGTGTCGGGTCAGCGCGGGGTGGAGGACGCTGAGGTGATCGAGAACATCGACATCGGCGGGCCGACGCTGATCCGCGCCGCGGCGAAGAACTACGCGTTCTCGGCGGTAGTGGTGGGGCCGGAGAGCTACGACGCGGTACTCGACGAGCTCCAGAGAGTCGGATCGGAAGCTGTCGCTGCGCACGCGCCAGAGCCTGGCGATGGAGGCGTTCGCGTACACCGCCCGCTACGACGCATCGATCGCGCGCTGGTTCGCCGAGCGCGAGGAGGACTTCCCGGCCCAGTACACGCGCTCGTTCGAGAAGGTGCTCGACCTGCCCTACGGCGAGAACCCGCACCAGCGCGCGGCGTACTACGCGGAGACCGGCGTGCGGACGCACCTGCTGTCGATGGTGTCGAAGCTGCACGGCAAGGAGCTGTCGTTCAACAACCTGCTCGATCTGGACTCGGGCCGGCGCCTGATCGAGGAGTTCGAGCTGCCGGCCGTCGCGATCATCAAGCACAACAACCCGTGCGGCACTGCGCTCGGCGCGGCGCTGGGCGACGCGTTCGAGAAGGCGCTGGCCACCGACCCTCAGAGCGCCTTCGGCGGGGTGTTCTGCTTCAACCGCCCCGTGGACCGCGCGCTCGCCGAGAAGCTGAGCGAGATGTTCGTGGAGGCGGTGTTCGCCCCCGGTTATGACGAGGATGCGTTCGAGCTGCTTCAGGAGAAGCCGAACGTGCGGCTGCTCGAGAACCAGGAGCGGCGCAACACGCCGGTGTCCGAGCACGACTTCAAGCGCGTGCGCGGCGGGATGCTCGTGCAGGATCGCGACACGGGGCTCGAGGTGCGCGAGGAGATGCAGGTGGCCACGGAGCGCAAGCCGACCGAGGAGGAATGGGGCGAGCTGCTCTTCGGCCTGCGCGTGTGCAAGCACGTGCGCTCGAACGCGATCGTCATGACGAAGGGCCTCGGCACGGTCGGTATCGGCGCAGGGCAGATGAGCCGCGTGGACTCGGTGCGGATCGCGATAGAGAAGGCGGGCGGGGCGGGGCTGAGCCTCGACGGCGCCGCGCTGGCGTCCGACGCGTTCTTCCCGTTCGCCGACGGACCCCAGCTCGCCATCGACGCGGGCGTCCGGGCGATCATCCAGCCGGGCGGATCACAGCGCGACCAGGAGGTCGTCGACGCCTGCGACGCAGCCGGCGTCGCGATGGTGTTCACGGCCCGCAGGCACTTCCGACATTGATTTCGAAAATCGTCGAACTCTCGACTAGAGTTGGGCCACCGGCTTAGCGATGAGAGAACCCCACCACCCATCCTGCGAGGAGCTCGAGCTCCCCGCCGTACTCCACGCACTGAGCGACCCGGCGCGACTCCAGATCGTCCGGAAGCTCGCCGACGGCGACGAGTGCACCTGCGGCACCTTCGACCTGGGGCTCTCAAAGGCGACACTCTCCCACCACTTCCGCGTGCTGCGCGAAAGCGGCGTCGTCCGAACCCGCCCCGACGGCCGCAAGCGAATGCTCTCGCTGCGCGACGAAGACCTGAACGGCCGCTTCCCCGGCCTGCTGGAAGCGGTACTGGCCGCGCAGCACACCCAGCGCGTAGAAGCGCTGCTGTAGGTCTGACCGTCGGGCCGCCGGCCACGACTAATACCCCCGGAAGGACTCGAACCTTCAACCTCGCGCTTAAAAGGCGCTCGCTCTAGCCATTGAGCTACGGGGGCCCAACCAGATGATGGCGCACCGGCCGCGCCCCAACGTGCGTCAGTCCAACCAGGCCGGCTCGTCGAAGCCGGCGTATTCCTGAATCGCGCCGTAGATGTGCTGGACCATCCAGGTGCTGTGGACGTTGAGCGTCACCACGCCGTAGGGCAGCTTGTTCTTGGCTCGGCCGCTGCTAGATGTCGGCGTGTGGTTCGAGCATGTGCTTCCGGACAGAGCTTTGGGGGAGCTCAAGCAGATCCAGCCAGTAGCGCTCGATCTGCTCAATAGTGAGCCCATTGTTCGTGTAGACGTTGATCGACATCACAAGCTCGTCCGACTCGATTGCCATCCCCTCCACCAGGAACCGCCGAAAGAAGACGAGCATGTGTGGGTCCGAGTTTGTGAACTGGATCGTGTTCCGCCGCTTGGCGCCCTCCGCCCAATAGAGCATGCATCCCGCCTGGTGCAGGCGATCGCCTTCGCGTGCTGCTCGCCGGCCATCTCGCTGGGATGCGAGGCGAGCGGTTCGGCATCTGGCTGCCCAGCTCTCGGCCCGACGCCTGACATCCTCGGGATTCTGCGGCCCTCGCGGCCCACGGAGATTGAAGGACTTCTGATCTTCAGTTAGCTCGATGTCCTTCGTCCACGCATACACGGAGCTGGCGGACACGCCTATCCTCGATGCGATTCTCTTGTACGGCATTCCTCCACGCCGAAGCTCCCGAGCGAGTTGGTGTTCGGCGTGCTTGACCATGCGAACATATGTTCCCACAAGGGTCGGACGATAGTCCGGCCTAGAATTCGAACCCCAGCACATGGGGGCCCCGTGGTGTAGTGGTAAGCACGCGACGCTTTCACCGTCGTAGCGCGAGTTCGATCCTCGTCGGGGCTATTTCGGCAGATCAGGCGCGTGAGTCGGTCGCCGCCGCTTCGGCCTCGAGTCGCGGGTCGTAGCTGCCGCACGAGGCGGCGAAGACCAGGAGGGCGGCGATCATTCCGGCCCAGTGGGTCGCCACGAGCATCACGATGAGGCCCGGCCACCCCGCCGGCGACCGCGGAGAAGAGGACGTAGGCGCGCGGGATGTCGAGGATGCGCGCGGTCACCAGCGAGCAGGCCAGCCACACCACCGGGCCCACGACCCAGCCCCAGTCCTCGAAGAAGTCCTCAGACAGGGCGAGGCCGAGGATGGCGAACGGGATCGCCACCACAACGGCCTGCACCACGAGCGCCTTCCAGAAAAGCCGGGAATTCACGGAGGCGGATACTAGACTCGCCCGCCGGGGCGGTTAGCTCAGTTGGTAGAGCGCCACGCTTACAACGTGGAAGTCGCCTGTTCGAGTCAGGCACCGCCCATCCTCAGGAGTCCGCTCCCGAAGTGGAGCCGTTCCTATTCGCCTCTCGATCGTGCTGAGTCACTGCTGCATCCTTGGGTCCTGCGTCGGGTCGGCGTACATCGGGGGGCAACCTTGCTCGACGGCTTCGGGCCGCAGTTCGTAGTGCCAGGGTTCGTTGCCGTAGATCTGGCACAGCCCGTAGTCGGCGCCGTGCTTGGATAGCCACGCCGCGGCATCGGATGGCCCGATGTCGACCGCGTCCCCGGACACGTGAGGAGACGTCTCCGCGGTGGCCACCCATCGAGCCGCCTCCGCTTCGGATCCGTACTTCGAGACCGCCTCCTGGCGTAGGTGCTCCTGGTACTCCGGGGAACGCCAGCCGCTATCGACGTAGAACTCGACGCCAGCGGCCGTGGGGTCAGTTGCCGCCTGGCGCAGGGCACCGAGCAGATCAGAGTCGAGGTTGGCTACACCCGGAACCTCGTCGTCGAAGACCGTCGTGCCGTCGGGCACGGCACCGTCAGGCTCGCCAAGCGGACCACGCTCCTCACCGGCCGTCGCGCCTTCGAGGACAGGCCTGCCGCGCCCGCCAGGCGCACCACGGTGCTCACTGCGAGGGACCTCGATGGGGGATGGGGCCGTCGAGGGCGCGGACGCTGGCAACTGCTGGCTGACGGCTGCGGCGATCGCCGCGACGACGACCAGCAAGGCGGCAACACGGATCCTGCGAATTCGGATCCGACGGGGCGTTGATCGTGCCGGTTCGCTGTAGATCACGCCGCCATTGAAGGCAGCGTGGGGTTGCCGGCACGTATGCGATTTTCGATATGCCGGCGATATGCGCCGTCTCTAGCATCGGAGCATGCGCGTGTTGCTCGTTGAGGACGAGCCCTATATGGCGGAAGCCATCCGCGATGGCCTACGCCTGGAAGCGATCGCGGCAGACATCGCAGGCGACGGCGCCACCGCTCTGGAGCTGCTGAGCGTCAACGCCTACGACATCGCCGTCCTCGACCGAGACATTCCCGGACCTACCGGTGACGAGATCGCCAAAGGCATCGTCGCCTCCGGCAGCGGCATGCCGATCCTCATGCTCACCGCTGCCGACCGTCTCGACGACAAGGCCACCGGGTTCGGGCTCGGTGCCGACGACTACCTCACCAAGCCGTTCGAGCTCCAAGAGCTCGTGCTCCGGCTCAGAGCACTCGACCGCAGGCGTGCTCACAACAGGCCGCCTGTGCGAGAGATCGCGGGTCTGCGGCTGGATCCGTTCCGCCGAGAGGTCTACCGCGACGGCCGCTACGTCGCGCTGACCCGGAAGCAGTTCGCGGTGCTCGAAGTCCTCGTCACTGCCGAAGGCGGTGTCGTCAGCGCCGAAGAACTCCTGGAGCGAGCGTGGGATGAGAACGCAGACCCGTTCACCAATGCCGTGCGCATCACGGTCTCGGCACTGCGCAAACGCCTCGGCGAGCCCGGGATCATCGCCACCGTGGCCGGCGCCGGGTATCGCATCGACACTCAAGCAGACACCGGGCGTGAGGGTGGAGACCGTGGATAGAGCCCCTGGCTTGAGCGTTCGCCTCAAACTCACCCTCAGCTACGCCGGCTTCCTCATGCTCGCAGGCGCCTTGCTGCTCGCCGCCGTGTGGGTGTTCCTGACCCGTGTGACCCACGTCGGGCTCGTCGTCGAGCCGGGCTACGAGTACAGCGTCCTGCGCGCTTTCGCTCCGATCGCGGCCTTCGTGTTGGCGTTCCTGCTGGTGTTCGGTCTCGTGGGAGGATGGATTCTCGCCGGCCGCATGCTCGCCCCCCTGACCCGCATCACGGACGCCACACGCATGGCCGCGAACGGATCGCTCTCCCACCGAATCCAGTTGGAAGGCCGCAAAGACGAGTTCCGCGAGCTATCCGACAGCTTCGACGCCATGCTCGCGCGACTCGAAGCGCACGTCGCCGAACAGCAGCGATTCGCAGCCAATGCTTCTCACGAGCTGCGCACCCCGCTGGCGGTCACGCAGACACTTCTCGACGTGGCCCGCAAAGATCTGAACGGCGACCACGGCGAGCTTGTCGACCGCCTCCACGCCGTCAACAGACGAGCGATCGACCTCACCGAAGCGTTGCTCCTGCTCAGCCGCGCAGACCAGCGGTCCTTCGCCCCAGAGCACGTCGACCTGTCCCTCATTGCCGAAGAAGCCACTGAATCGCTTCTCCCTCTCGCAGAGGAACGTGGCGTCACCATCGAGACGTCCGGCGACACGACCTCCGCCATCGGCTCACCCGCCCTCCTGCTGCAGATGACGACGAACCTTGTGCACAACGCGATCGTCCACAACCTGGCTGAACAGGGGACCGTGTGGGTCACGACCAGCGTTCACCCCAAGAGCGTGGTGCTCAGTGTCGAGAACACCGGCGAGAAGCTCACCCCACAGTTGGCTGCCACGCTTGGCGAGCCGTTTCTTCGCGGCACCAAACGCATACGCGCCGACGACGCGGGTGTCGGCCTCGGCCTCGCAATCGTCACGAGCATCGCCCAAGCACACGACGGAACCCTGACCCTCACCCCCCGGGATGCTGGTGGGCTCTGCGTCGCGCTGCAACTACCCGCCGCGCCGTAGCACCCTGTCCGTAACTGCTGCTTTGCATGGAAAGCGGCGTTCGCGAGAGACTGCGTGGGGATGTCGCAGGAGAACGTCGAAATCGTGCGCCACCTGTACGAATCTGGGCTGTTCGATCGAGATCCTGAGGAGCTCCTGAAGCTCGCCACCTCGGACGTTGAGTACGTCAATCCGCCCTACGCGGTCGAACCGGGTGTGCGCCGCGGGCTCGTCGAGGTAGCCCAGGCCATGCGCCGATTCGCCGAGGTCTGGGATGAATCACGCCACGAGCTACGGGAGCTGTACGACTGCGGAGACGCCGTCGTGGCAGCCGTCAACTGGCACATACGCGGCCGGGGAAGCGAGCGCGAGCTGGTCAACAAGGAGGCCCACACCTGGGCCCTGCGCGAGGGCAGGATCGCTCGGTTCGAGTGGGGGCAGGATCTCGATTCGGCTCTCGAGGCCGCGGGCTTTCGGGGTTCAGGAAGCCGCTAGCCCGACGTCTCGTCACGCTGCCACCACAAGACTTCAACTCGAATCCCGTCTGGATCGAAGACGAAGAATGCGTAGTAGTCCTCGATGTCGCGATCCTCCTCGGGAGGGAAGTGAATGTTCGCGTCGCGTGCGAGGCATCGCGTGTACGCGGCGTCGACCTCCTCGCGCTCGTCGACCTCGAACGCAAGGTGCTCGATTCCCACGGAGTAATAGCGGTACTCACCTTCGTCGGCCGGTCGTAGCCCAAGCCCCGTGCGGGTCGTCGGTTCCTGCAGGTACACGACTTCCTCCGTTCCTCGATACGTCGGATATCGGAGCTCCTGTGTCCAACCGAGCGGCCCCAGAAGGGCGCGGTAGAACGCGAGGGATCGCTCGACATTGGCGACAGCGAGATCGACGTGGTGGATGGGCATTGCTGGCACGAGTCCTCCCAGGGTTGCGTTCGTCCGAACCTATAACCGGTCGCGCAGCAGAGCGCAGCAACTATGTGGGGTTTCACCCGCGCACTTCGGTGAGGCGTTCGATCTCGTAGCGGAGAGTCAGGAACCGCTGGCCGGCCAGGTAGAAGCTGTGGTCGGTCTTCAGCTCGCCGCCGGCGACGTAGACGTGAGATCCGTTCCTGGAAATAGAGCAGCTTGAGAACGGTCAGGGCATCTCGCTCGCTGTCGACGGAGCTCAGGTAGTGGCCCGGGAACTCGAGGTCGGTGCGCGAGGTCAGAACGAAGTCGTGCTCACCGGCGTTCTGGGGCTGGAGAGTGGCGGTGAAGTTGGCGCTCGGGATCGGGAAGCCGACGCTCACGTAGCCGCGGTCCTGGTGCCTGAAACTGGTGTAGATGCCGACGTAGATCGGCTTGCCCGAGTCGGCGTACGTCCGGATCCAGCCGCGGATGTCGATCTCCTCGTCGCCGTCCATGGTGATCGTGTCGATCGTGCTGACCATGCCCCGCTGGGCCTCTTCGATGTTGGACGGGATCGCCGCCTGCCCGAGCGGCTCCGCAACCACGCGCTTGAAGAGCTCATATCCGGGCTTCATCCAGCGCCGCCACTCGGGGACGATCGAGAGCTTGAAGCGGCTGGTGTGCTCGTAGAACTCGCGGATCAGCGGGTGCACCCGGCTCGGGTCGAAGGTCGGCCCCTCGAGGCTGTCGAGCGAGGCGAGGATGCCGACATCGGGCGGGTTGCGCCGGAAGGTGCCGCCGCGCGCCTTCGCGAGCTGCTCGACGTAGTCGCCGCCGACGTACCGCGAGCGCGCTTCGAAGGGCACGACGTAGCGGAGCTCCGAGGCCGGTACCTCCTCGGCCATCACTCGCACCAGCTCCCGCCCGCGATAGGCGATCGCCGCGATGACGCGGTAGGTGAGCGTGACCCCTGCGGCCACCAGCGCCGGTTCGACGCCGTCGTCAAGAGCCTGGAACAAGGCACCGAGGGCGGCGCCGACCACGAGCCCGAGGAGCGCCTTGCCCGGGCGCAGGCCGAGCAGACCCGAGGAGAGCCCCGCTGACGATCGCGATGAAGAACGGCTCGTCGTAGATCAGTCCCAGCAGCCAGCCGAACACTGCCATCAGCAGGGCGCTGCTGAGGATGCGATACCAGAGCGGCTTCACCTCGCCTGCCCCGCGCCTGCTACCGGTGATCACTTCGGCGGGCGCATACAGGGCGGCCCCGATCAGAGCGCCGAGACCCGCCCCGACCCCGTCGATCGCATCGCCGAGCACCGCGCCGGATGCGGCGCCCAGGGCCGCGCCCCAGATCACCGCGTCAAGCAGCTGGCCGGAGCGGCTTCGTCGGCGTCGGTCCGGGTCCGCCATCCCTCGGAGTATCGCGCCGCTCGTGCGGCCGCCGTGATCTCGTACGATCCGTCGATGGAGGCCAGGGACCTGGCGATCGGCTTGGCGGGCGGGAGGGCTGCCATCGGGGTCGTGTCGCTTCTGGCGCCGGGATTCGTCGGCCGAGCGATGATGGGCCCCGAGGCGGACTCGGGCGCGACGCGCCTCTTCCTCCGCGTGGTCGGAGCCCGCGACCTCGGCCTCGGGATCGGCGTGCTCGCTGCCCTAGACCGCGGCACGCCGGTGCACGGCTGGCTGCGAGCGTCGGCCGTGGCGGACGGTCTCGACGCGGCCGGGTGCCTGCTCGCCCGCCACCAGCTTCGCCCAATCGTGGTTCCAGCAGCGGCCGGCGCGGCGACCGCCGGAGCGCTGCTCAGCGGCTGGCTGGCAGGGCAGCTCGACGCATAACGGCGGATGGACCGCGTCGGGCCCACAATCGTCGGTCGGCGCAGCACCCCGGGCGCCGACGCCGCGCGGGATCTCCTGACCCGGAACGAAGTACCTCATCGCTGGGTTGACCTGGATCGGGATCCGCTGGTGCCCCTGCTGGAAACGGAGTCGTTGAGCGCCGGCCGCTTGCCGCTCGTTCTGTTTCCCGACGGCACGCGGCTCGAGGGACCCGAGGTCTACACCGAGCTGGTGTCGGGGCGGGCGGAGGGTGTCCCGCGCGAGCACTATCTGGCCTCTGCTCACTGGCGCGCCGAGTTGGCCGCGCGTGCGGGTCTCCCGACGATGCCCAGCGACGAGCTCTACGACGTCGTGATCGTCGGCGCCGGGCCGGCTGGCCTCACGGCCGCCGTCTATGCGGCCTCCGAGGGGCTTCGCACGCTGGTGTGCGAGCGGCACGCGCCCGGCGGGCAGGCCGGCACGAGTTCCCGTATCGAGAATTACCCCGGCTTTCCCGATGGCATCGGTGGCGCCGAGCTGGCGGCCGGCACATATCGGCAGGCGCGTCGTCTCGGTGCCGAGTTTCTCATCGGTGTCGAGATCGAGTCGGCCCATCCCGAATCGGACCAGATCATCGACATCACCCTCACCAGCGGCTCCGAGTTGCGCGGCCGCAGCGGTGTGATCGCCACGGGAGTCGCCTATCGCCAGCTCAACGCTCCGGGAGTCGAGCAGTTCGTGGGTCGAGGGGTGCATTACGGATCAGCCACCGATGCAGCACCGGCCTACGCTGGTGGTCACGTGCTCGTGGTTGGTGGTGCCAACTCAGCCGGCCAGGCCGCGCTCCACCTTGCGACGCACGCGAAGGACGTGACGATGCTCGTACGAGGCGAAGCCCTCGAACGAGCGATGTCGCGCTACCTCGTCGACCGAATCGAGGCCCACGAGCGGATCACGGTCCGGACCGGCACTCACGTCATTCGAGCCGAGGGGGGCGACTGGCTCGAGCAAGTCGTAGTCGCCGGACCAGACGGGGAGCGGAAGCTCGAGGTCGGCGGGATGTTCGTCCTCATCGGCGGCGAACCGCTGACGGCCGGCATCGAGGATTGGCTGCGGTGCGACGCTGGTGGTTACCTCATGACCGGACCCGAACTCCATGCCGAGGCCGACCGCAACTGGTGGCCGCTCGCCCGTGACCCTCTCTTTCTCGAGTCGAGCCAGCCCGGGCTGTTCGTCGCGGGCGACGTTCGCCAGGGCTCGATCAAGCGAGTCGCATCGGCCGTGGGTGAAGGCGCAACGTCGATCGCGCTGGTGCACAGCTACCTGGCTCCGCCTGGCTTGTAGTTCCGCGTCAGGCGGTTGCGCAAGAGACGGAGACGGACGCCTCAAACGTCTTCGCCGTGCTTCCACCGCCGCTCACGCTGGCGCGCGCTTCCGAGTAGGCGTAAGCCTCCAGGGTGTGAGTGCCCGGGTCGAGCTCTGTGGTCTGGCTGCCAATCTCCACCCCATCAAGGAGAACTGCCGCCCCGCTCTGGTTGAAGCTGTCCTGGATGCCGTCATCGTCAGTCGAAACGGTGCAGGCGATCTGGACAGGAGCCCCGGATACCCCGAAGCCAATTTCGATATCGCTCGACGCACCCACGTAGCCGCTGGCCTGTTCTCCCATCTCCGCGGTGCTGGCTGAGACGTGTCCGTTGGTCGTGATTGCGGCCGAGAAATCGAGTTGGCCGCCGGCGTCGTCAGCGTCCGTGCTGTGATCGTCGCTGACGCTCACCGTCACGCTCGCCCCGCCCGCGCCTGCGGAATCCGAGAAGGCTGGCGTGCTCATGCGCTCTCCGCGCAGGGGCTCGTCCGGGAACTGCTCGTCGGACGTCTGCGTTGGGATGTTGTCCCCGCCGCCACCTGACGCAGAGGCGCCGCCCGAGATGATGCTGGCGTACGCTTGCTCATCCCGGGTGAAGAGTTCGACCGTCCCGGAGCCCGTGACCGTCACAGTGGCCGTGGCTTGCTTCGTCGGATCCGCGCGTGACGCCGCAGTGACCGTGTAGGTGCCCGGCGTGTTGGACGCGGTGTAGAGGCCGCCGGGGCCGGCGTTGGACTGCTGGGTGATCGTCCCGCCACCCGCCGAGACGCCCCAGTCGACGCGGGTGTCGTCCGCGTCGTGGACCGTCGCGGTGAACTGCTGGGTGTCGCCGGGGGCGAGCGTCGCCGTGGTCGGCGAGATGTCGATCGTGAGAACGCGGCACTCACGGGGCTGTCCTGCCGCCGGGGTGAACGGGACCTTGCCGGCCGGGCAGGTCACGTCCACCGTGGTCTTTCCCAAGCGGTTCGGGCCATCCTGGGTCGGGAACCACGCGGGCTTGCTGCTCGTCGCCTTCACCACCACGGGCCCGGGCTCCGTGGGGGCGGTGAAGTGCCCGGACTGGTCGATCGTCCCCTTCTCGGCCGACCAGGTGAAGCTCGTGTCGCCCGGTTCCTCGCTGGTCGCCGTGAAGTCCCGGGTCGTGCCGATCTCGACGGCGGGGCCTGACGGCGAGACGGTGATCTTCGGCTCGCATTCGCGGATCGCGGCGTCGAACTCGCCGTCGAGTCCGCGCAGCGCGCCTCCGTCGTTGAGCGCCTGCCCGTATTGGGCACCCCGGAGGAGCAGCTTCGCGCCCTCGTCGAACTTGTGATCCTGCTCGCAGTTCCTGGTGCCGTCGTCGAGGATCTTGCGCAGACCGGCTCGGATGTCCTCCAGCACGAGCTCGCGGACAGACGGGGAGGCGAGCTGTTCGGCCAACCCCGCGATGCGCACCGCGCACTCGATCTCCTGGACGTGCCCATCGCGGTCAGCGTCTGCCGGTGAGCCATTACACGGACCTGAGACGGCCAGCGGGTCGGTCGGCGCGGTGTCGTGGATCAGGTTGTACATCGCCCTGACGAGCGTGTTCCGGCAGTCCAGGAGCCCGGCGGGCACCGGCTTGCCGAGGACGGCGAGGTCGCCCTCGATGAGCAGGATCACGCGCGCGGTCGCCTCGAGCTCGTGCACGAAGGCCGCCCCGGCGGCCTCGTGGCAGGGGCCGCGGGTCTCCGGTGAGCGGGCGAACTCGCCGATCACCTGGAGCGCCTCGCCCATCACGAAACTGCAGGTCGGATCGCTGTCGCAGAACCCGCCGTGGTTGAAGTCGGGCAGCATGTCGAAGAACTGCGCCGCGATGTGAAGCGTCATCGGCTGGCCTGCCCACAGCGCGAGCAGATTCTGGAAGTCCTGAAGCGACATGTTCGCCGTGACCGCAGTGCTGAAGTGCGGGATATCGATCACGAATGCCGAGCCGTCCCTCCGCCCGCGCTCGAAGACCACATCCCTGCCCTCGTCCGAGGCGATCAACCCGACCGGCTTCGTCAGGCCGCGCGCGGGAGAGATCCGCAGCTCAGCCGGCTTTGCGAATCGCAGGCCATCGGGGGCGAATTGGACACCATGGGCCGTCGTCCTGCCGCCGGGCAGGCCGCCGGCGCGTGCGATCGGGGTCATCGTGATGGGGGTCTGAACGTGGAGCGCGCCGGCCGGCACCGTCAGCTCATAGCGGGTGCCGTTCGCGCCAGTCGCCGTCAGCTTGCCGCCGCCGGTGCCGATCTCAGCCGCGACCGCCCGCGCGCGATCGAGCTCGAGCGAGAGCTTGCCGCTGAAGCCGCGGCGCACCCGGAGCCGCGCTGAGCGCCTGCGCGTCCCGGTGCGGAGGACCACTCGGTAACGACCCGGCTTCAGGCGCGGGACCTGGAAGGTCACACGCCTCTTCGACCGCGAGAGGACCCGCGTCCTCTTCCTCCCGATCGAGACCTTCGCCTTCTTCAGGTTCGCCCCGGTCGCCGTGACGACCTGGCCCGGAACCGCAACCTTCTCGGAGAGGCGCAGGCCGGGCTTGGCCGCATCAGCCCCGATAGCCGTGTCGAGCTCCAGCGCGCCGAGGACAGAGAAAGCGGCTAACGCGACTCGGAGCGAGCCTCGTCGGGCCATGGGATCCAAGCTACACGCGCTTGGAACTGACGGCAAACACACCGCGGGTTCACCTGGCGGCGACGAGCTTCTCGGCGTATTCCTCGGGCAGGCCCGCTGCGGCGACCTCGCGTGCCACTGCCTCGGCGTCGTAGGGCACCCGCTCGATCGTGACCTCCAGTCCGCGTGTCTCCTGGGCGCAGGATGGCGAAGCCGGCGCTCGGATCGCCGTCCTTCGGCTTGCCGACCGAGCCGCAGTTCACGAACAGGACGCCGCCGTACTCCCGCACCCATGGCTTGTGCGTGTGGCCGAAGACGAGCGTGTCGGCCTGCTCGGCGGCGGCCAGCCGCTCGTAGAGCGAGGCGGGCTTGTCCTCGAATAGATACTCATTCACCTTCCGCGGCGAGCCGTGGACCAGGTGCACGGAGCTCGAGCCGACGTCGAAGCGCAGGTCGAAGGGCAACTCGGCCATGAAGTCCTTGGACTGCTGGTCGGTGTGGGCGAGCGTCCACTCGACCGACTCTTGTCCCAACTCGCGGTCGTGCTGTGTCACGTATGCACAGCCGCAGTCCTCGAGGTCCCGAGCGATGGCGTAGTCGTAGTTCCCGTAGATCGTCGGGATGCCGCGTTCCTGGATTAGCCGGCAGACCTCGTTGGGGTGCGGGCCATAGCCGACGAGGTCGCCTCCGCAGTACACGCGCTCGATGCCCAGCTCCTCGATTCGCTCGAGTGACGCTTCCAGCGCAGGCAGGTTCCCGTGGATATCGGTGATGACTGCTACGGCGTCAGACATGGTCGCCTCGAACGAGCTGGTACGCGAACGCGCCGAGCATGGCGCCGAGCACCGGCCCAACCACGTAGATCCAAAAGTCGGTCCACTCGCCGGCCGCGAGCGCGGGGCCGAAGGAGCGAGCCGGGTTCATCGACGCTCCCGTGACCGGCCCGCCGAATAGCGCGTCAAGTCCCACCGTGCCGCCAATGGCTATCGCCGCCGCGGCGCCCACCGCCCGCGTGTCGGTGGCGACGGCCATGATCACGAACATCAGAAGGGCCGTCAGCACGATCTCGTAGACGAGCGCGCTCCCAAGACCGACGCTCGGGACGGTGGCGCCGAGGTTGCCTGGCTGGTCTGGCCAGACCGCGAGCAGGACCAGTGCGCCGGCGGTTGCGCCGAGGACCTGGGCGACGATGTAGGCCGCCGCGTCGCGGCCGGGGAGGTGGCGGCTGAGCGTGAACGCAACCGTGACGGCGGGGTTGATGTGTGCGCCCGACAGGTGGCCGGTCGCGTAGACCATCACCATGATCACCAGCCCGAAGACGAGGCTGACCCCGACCGCTCCGAGCGCCGCGTCGTACTCGCTGTTGGCGACGACGGCGCCGCAGCCGGCGAACACCAGCGCGAACGCCGCCAGCCCCTCCGCCGCCGAACGGCGGCCAAGGTCCGGCCACGCCACGGCCTCGCGCCCGTTCGGCGCCGTGTCTCGCGCTGCCTCGTCCACCGTGCGCACGATCGTATCCATTGACAATCGTCAACTCAATCGATATATGTAGATAGATGGCTATCGATTTGGAGCTTGCTCCGAAGCAGAAGAGGCCCGCGGGCGAGCCCTGCTGCGAGCCGGTCGTCTATCCCGACGTCGAGCGCGAGCACGCTACCCGCATGGCTGAGGTGGCCAAGGCGCTCGGCGACCCGGTGCGGTTGCAACTCGTGGACGTGCTCCGAAAGCACGCCGGCAAGGTCTGCGTCTGCGAGCTGGTGCCGCTGTTCGACATCTCGCAGCCGACCCTCTCCCACCACCTCAAGAAGTTGCGGCAGGCCGGGATCGTCGACTCGGAGCGACGCGGCCTGTGGGCCTACTACTACGTCAACCCAGAAGCGCTGGAGGAACTGTCCGCATGGCTGAGCTGACCGACACCGACACCGACATCCGCGAGCGGGTACGCGAGCGCTACGCCGCCGCCGCTACTGCGGTGGCTGAGAGCACGGGGTCTGGCTGCTGCGGAGCGCCGGCCGCGATCGCCGGCTGCGGACCGGATATCGCGTCGACCGACAAGGACGGCAACGAGGTCTTCGGCGTCGCCCTCTACGACGACGAGGGCGACGCGGCCCCCAGGGCGGCGGTCGAGGCCTCGCTCGGCTGCGGAGTTCCCACCGCCGTGGCCGACCTCCACGAGGGCGAGACGGTCCTCGATCTCGGCTCGGGCGCCGGAGCTGACGTGCTGATCTCCGCCCGCCGCGTCGGCGAGAGCGGCAGGGCCATCGGGCTCGACATGACCGACGAGATGCTCGAGCTCGCTCGCGCGAATGCGGCCGAGGCCGGAGTCACGAACGTCGAGTTCCTGAAGGGCTACATCGAGGACATCCCTCTCCCCGACGACTCCGTGGACGTGGTGATTTCGAACTGCGTGATCAACCTCGCGGGCGACAAGCAGAAGGTCCTCGCCGAGACCGCTCGCGTGCTGCGCCCCGGCGGCCGCTTCGCCGTCTCCGACGTGATCGCCGACCCCGAGATGGACGAGGCCACCCGCGCCGACATGCAGCAGTGGACCGGCTGCATCGCCGGAGCGCTGACGCGGGTCGAGTTCGAGGACGCGCTGAGCGCCGCGGGCCTGGTCGACATCGAGATCGACGACACCCACCGGGTGCACGAGCACGCCAGCTCCGCGATCATCCGCGCGCGCAACCCGGCAACGGCCTAGGCGGAGCATGGCGGCCGCCCGCGGCGCGACCGCGGCCTACCCGCTGCTGCTCGCGCTCGGTGCGCTGGACGCCACCGGTTACAGCGTGATCGTCCCCGTCGCGCCGGCGATCGCCGATGCGACGGGGGCGGGTCCAGCGACGATCGGGCTGTTGGTGGCGTCGTTCCCGGCCGGCATGGTCGTCGGCTTTGCGCTCGCGGGGTGGCTGGTGCGTGTCGCCGGCGCGAAGCGCCTCCTCGCGGGCTCGCTCGCGCTCGTCGCGCTCGGTGCGGTCGGGTTCGTGCTGGGCGATTCGCTGGCGGCCTACTTCCCGTCGCGCTTGCTCATGGGCGTCGGGTCGGGGGGCATCTGGATCGGCGTCACCTTCGACACGCTCGAGCGCTGGCCCGGCCAGGAGTACGTGTGCATGAGCCGGGTGTTCGCCGCGTATTCCGTGGGCGGGCTGATCGGCCCCGCGCTCGGTGTCGTGGGCGGCATCCAAGGCCCATTCCTCGCTTACCTCGTGTTGCTCTTGCTGGCGATGCCCCTCGTCCTGCTGGTAGGCGAGCCCTCCACCAGGCGCGACTTCGCCGCCGACCGGGGGCCGCTACGTTCCCGCGGCTTCTGGCTCGCCTCCGCGGCGATCATGTTCTCTGTGCTCGCCCTGGGCGTGCTCGAGGGCGTGCTCCCGTTGCATTTCGCCGAGCGCCTCAGCCAGGCTCAGATCGGCGCGCTCTACGTGGGCGCGTCGTTCGTGGTCGCCCTCACCGCGGGCGCCAGCGGGGGCATGAGGCCACAGCCGCTCGTCCTCGGAGCGATCGGACTGGGGGTGCTCGGGATCACCATCGCGGGAATCGCGGTGAGCGTCCCGCTCTGGCTCATGGCCCTGCTCCTCGCCGCGGTGGGGATCGGGCTCGGCAACACCGGCTCGCTCGGTCTGCTCGTCGAGGCGGTGCCGGTGGAGCGGATAGTCACGGCCATGGTCGTCTGGTCGCAGATCGGGATCATCGGCTACCTCCTTGGTCCGCTTGCCGGCGGGTTCGTGGCCGAGGGACTCGGCTACGCCTATCTCGGCCTGGTGCCGGCGGCCGCCGCCCTCCTGTACGCGATCATCCCAGCGGTGAAGCCGGCGTGAGCGAGCTCCAGCTCAACGATCCGCAGACGCTCTACCGCCACTGGGAGGAGTCCCAGTGGAGCCCGTTCGAGATCGACCTGTCCGCGGACCGGGAGCAGTGGCCGGCGATCGACCCAGCCGTGAAGCGGATCATGCATTTCGCGCTGTCCTCCCTGATGGTCGCCGAGGAGCGCATCACGACCAAGTTCACCGGTCTCGTCGCGGCCCACGCGCCGGAGGAGGAGACGACCTTCCTCGCAACCCAGCAGGTCGACGAGGCGCGCCACATGCAGTTCTACGCGCGCTTCCGCGACGAGGTGATCGCCGAGCCGCAGACGATCGCCGCACACGTAGAGCGCGCCCGCAAGGAGGTGTCGGACTCGTTCCGCCAGCTCTTCGACGAGGCGCTCGTGCGGCTTCACGAGGAGCTCATCGCCAGCCCGAACGACCTGGCGGCCAAGGTCCGCTTCGTGACGCTCTACCACCTGGTGCTCGAGAGCACGCTCGGCCTGACCACCTTCAAGTTCGTCACCGAGTACCTGACGACCGAGGGACTCCTGCCGGGCTTCGTCGAGGGCTACTCGAAGATCCATCACGACGAGACCCGCCACATCGGCTACGGCGTCTGGTTCCTGCGCGAGACGGTCCGCAAGCACCCCGAAACGGCCGACGCGGTTCGCGAGACGCTGCGAGACCTGCTCCCAGCGGTGGCCGACTCACTGAAGCCGCCCGGCGACGCGAACGGCTCGGGCGAGCTGCTCGGAGTCACACAGGAAGAGATCCGCGAGTTCGCGCTCGGCGGGCTGACCCGGCGCCTCAAGCTGATCGGCGTCCCGCTCGAGACCGTGTTCAGCTAGACCGTTCAGCCCGGCGCGCCGTCGAGCCGCTCGGCGAGTTCGACGATCAGGCCCTCGGGTCCGCGGACGTAGCAGAGGAGGAACGTGTTCTCGTAGTCGACGATCTCCCCGACCGTTTCCCAGCCCGCCTCTCGCACGCGGTCGACGACGCCGCGCAGGTCGTCGACCTTGAAGGCGACGTGCCGGAGCCCAGGACGGTTCGCGGCCGGCGTCGGCTCGCCCGCGCCGGCGGAAGGCGACTGGAAGCGCACCACCTCGAACACGTCGCTGCCGTCGGGGCCGCGAGCCATCACGACCTCGACGGTCACGTTCTCGAGAGCGATGATCCGATCGATCCACTCACCGCCAAACACCCCGGGCTCGCCGCAGTCGAAGCCGAGCAGCGCAAGAAACCGGACCGTCTCGTCGAGGTCCTCGACGACAAGTCCGATGTGGACGAAGTCGGTGACGCCAGAGGTCAAACCGGCTGCACGTCCTTGGTGCAGAACGCGCAGGTGTCGGCGCCGATGGGGATTGAGGAGAGACAGTGCGGACAGTCGCGCGCGGTCACCTTGGCGGGCATCGCCTTCTGAACCGCCTTGACGATCAGGAAGAGCACGAAGGCGATGATGAGAAACGTGACCAGTGCAGTCAGGAAGGCGCCGTATCGAATTTCGCCGTCACCGATGGAGAAGGTGAGGGCGGAGAAGTCCGGCTTGCCGATGATCGCGGCGACCAGTTGCATGATCACGTCGTCGACCAGCGAGCTCACCACCGCGGCGAAGGCCAGGCCCAGGACGAACGCCACGGCCAGCTCGACGAGATTGCCCTTCAGTGCGAATTCCTTGAACTCTCTGATCATGGTGCTCAGCCTACTTCGACCGTGATCTACGCTCACATGGAAACGGCCACAGGAGGTGCACCATGCCCGAGCACAAGACCGGAACGCGCGAGGAATGGCAGGCGGCTCGCGATGAACTTGCAAGGCTCGAGGCCGAGCACGCCGCGCTCGGGCAGAAGCTGACCGAGCAGAGGCGTCAGCTTCCCTGGGTTCAGGTGGAGAAGGAGTACGAGTTCGATACCGAGGACGGGAAGAAGACGCTCGCCGAGCTGTTCGATGGGCGCTCGCAGCTGCTCGCCTACAACATCATGTTTGGGCCGGACTATGAGGCCGGCGCCTGCCCTGGGTGCTCAAACCTGGGGGACGAGCTCGACGCGACGCGGGTGCATCTGAACCACCGCGACGTGACGCTGATCTGCTTCTCGCGCGCGCCGATCGATCGGCTCATCGCCTACAAGGAACGGATGGGTTGGCAGTTCCCCTACGTCTCGACCAATGAGACGGAGTTTCCCTTCGACTACGGGCTCGCCCTCACGCCAGAGCAGGCGCGGGCGGTTCCCGAGATCAGCGAGATCGTCGCCGACCCGCCGGAGTGGCTCGAGGACTGGTCGCGGCAGGTCGGAGCGAAGCTCGAGGACGGGCTGCGCGAAAACCCAAGCTTCATCGCCTTCGCGCGCGAGAACGGAACGATCTACCACACCTACACAGTGTCGGCACCCGATCCGTTCGTCGCGCCGTACAACTCGTTCCTGCTCGACCGAACGCCGAAGCCTGGGCCCGAGGAGCCCCGCGCCTGGCGCAAGGACGAGTACCCGGACTGATCTCCACGAGGCGGCTGCTGGCTACGCGGCCGTCTGCAGGGTTCGATCGACCGCTTCCGGCGACAGCACGTGCTCGATCGCGGTGATCGCCGCTCCGGTGATGCCGGCGCGGTCACCGAGCCGACTGGGCACGATGCGTAGGTCGCGTGTCGCGAGCGGCAGCGAGCGGCTCAGGATTCCCTCGCGGACCCCGGCCAGCAGTTGCGCGTGAGCTTCGGCGATGTCGCCGCCGATCACGATCACTGCCGGGTTGAAGAAGTTGACCGTCCCGGCCAGGACCTCGCCGAGCGTTCGTCCGGCGTCGCGGACCATCCGAGTCGCGGTCGCATCCCCGTTGCGCACCAAGCGCACCACGTCGCGACTGTTGGCGGCATCGGCGCCGCCTGCGGCAAGCCGGTCGGCAAGCGCCTGGCCCCCGGCGATTGCCTCGAGGCATCCGATGTTGCCGCAGCGGCAGATCACGTCGTCGTTGCTGGTGGCGCGGATGTGGCCGATGTCGCCGGCGGCGCCACGCGCGCCCCTGTGGATCTGCCCATCGGCCACGATGCCGCAACCGATTCCGGTTCCCACCTTCACCAACAGCAGGTGCGGTGTAGCGCGCCAGTGCACCCAGTGTTCGCCGCGCGCCATGATGTTGACGTCGTTGTCGACCAGCACCGGCGCGGCATAGCGGTCGGCGAACCAGGCCGGGATGTCGACGCCGTCCCAGCCGGGCATGATCGGCGGGTTCACCGGCTGCCCGGTCGCGAACTCCACCGGGCCGGGGACGCCGATCCCAATTCCGCGGACGTCGGCCGCGGAGTGCTCGGTCCGACCGAGCAACTTTTGAAATCGCGCGGACACCCGCTTCAGCACCTCCGTAGGGCCGAGCGCGATGTCGAGGTCCTGGGCGGCCTCCGCGAGTGGCGTGCCCGCCAGGTCGGTGATCGCCATCCGCGCGTGCGTCGCGCCGAGATCGGCGACCAAGACGACGCCGGCCTCGTGGTTGAACGCGAGCACGGTCGGAGGCCGGCCGCCGGTCGAGGCGCTGCCGCCCGCCTCGATGAGAAGTCCGCTCGCGAGTAGCGCATCGACGCGCTGGGCGACTGTTGAACGGGCGAGCCCGGTGTGCCGCGCGAGATCCGCACGCGTTACGGCGACGCCCTCCCGGATGAGGCTGAGGAGGTCGCCGGGGCTTCTCATCGCTTCACAGTAAATCATTTGGATTGGACCAACCAGGGGAAGTTCGAACTCTAGAAGGGAAACTTTTGCTTGACAATTGGACTAAGTTCGGGATACGGTCCGGCGGATGGCGTCTGAGCCCCTTCGGGTCGGGATCGCGGGAAGCGGATTCATCGGCCGCGTCCATGCGCGCTCGGCGCGCCTGGCAGGCGCCCACCTGGTCGCCGTCGCGGCCTCGTCCCCGGAGAGCGCCGAGGCAGCCAGGGCAGAGCTCGGGGCAGAGCGGGCCGCAGCCTCCGCAGAGGAGCTCGTCGCATCTCCAGACATCGACGTTGTCCACGTCTGCACGCCCAACCACCTTCACCGGCCCCTGGCCGAGGCGGCGCTCGCGGCGGGGAAGCACGTCGTGTGTGAGAAACCACTGGGGCTCGACGTGGCCGAGGCTGAGGCGCTGGTCGCCGCCGCCGACGAGTCGGGACAGCAGGCCGGCGTCCCGTTCGTCTACCGCTTCTACCCCACCGTGCGCGAGGCGCACGAGCGCGTGTCCCGGGGGGAGCTCGGCACGATCACGCTCCTTCACGGGACGTATCTCCAGGACTGGCTCCTCCGCCCGCAGGACGACAACTGGCGGGTCGAGGAGGCCACCGGGGGAGCGTCCAGGGCCTTCGCCGACATCGGCTCGCATTGGTGCGATCTTGCCGAGTTCGTCTCCGGTCAGCGCCTCACGCGCCTCTCCGCTCGAACCCTGACCGCCGTGCGCGAGCGCGTGTCCGATTCCGCCCGAAGGGCGTTCGCCGTAGGCAACTCGGGTGGGGAGTCTCGGACGGTAAGCACCGAGGACGTGGCGCTCGTCCAGTTCGAGACGGACGGTGGAGCGCTCGGCTCCGTCGTGATCAGTCAGGTCTCGGCCGGCCGAAAGAACCGCTTGTGGATCGAACTCGACGGCTCCGAGTCCGCCCTCGCCTTCGACCAGGAGCAGCCGGAGCAGCTATGGGCGGGGCGGCGCGACAGCGAGTCGATCGTCCGCCGTGACCCTGAGTCGCTGTCTCCGGGGGCCGCTCGGTACGCCACCCTGCCCGGCGGACACCCTCAGGGATACGCAGACTGCTTCGACGCTTTCGTTGCGGATTTCTACGAGGTCGTCCGAACTGGGCAGCCCCCCGCCGGACTGCCGGTGTTCGCCGACGGCCTGCGCGCGGTTCGCATAACAGAAGCCGTGCTGAGGTCGGCGGCCAGCGGCGAATGGGTCGACGTCGCCGCCGCCCAGGAGGTCGTTGCGCCATGAGGCTCGGCTTCCTCAGCGCCTGCATGCCGGAGCGCTCGCTGGAGGATGTCGCGAGCTGGGCGGGCGCGAACGGCTATGAGGCACTCGAGCTCGCGGCCTGGCCGCGGCTCGGGGACAGGCCCTTCACGGCGAGCCATGTGGCTGCCGATGCCTTCGACGAGGCGGAAGCCGACCGCGTGCGCCAGGCTCTGGAGGTCAACGGGCTCGAGCTGTCTGCGCTCGCGTACTACGACAACAACCTGCATCCCGACCCCGCGGAGCGCGAGGCGGCCCACACGCACGTACGCGCCTGCATCGACGCAGCCGCGGCGCTGGGAGGCGTGCCGGTCGGCACGTTCATAGGACGCGATCCGGGCCGCAGCGTCGCGGACAACCTGCGCGAGGCCGAACGAATCTTCCCCCCGTTGGTCGACTACGCCGGCGAGCGCGGGGTTCGCCTGATGATCGAGAACTGCGTGATGGAGGGGTGGCACCCGGACGGCTACCCCGGCAACCTCGCGTACTCGCCGGAGCTCTGGGAGTGGATGTTCGGGCTGGGCCTCTACCTCAACTTCGACCCCTCACACCTGCTCTGGCTTGGCATCGACCCAGTCGAGGCGCTGCGGCCTTATGTCGACCGAGTGGCGCACGCTCACGCAAAGGACGCGGAGACCTTCCCAACCGAGCGCAACCGCTACGGCTTCTTCGGCCGGGTGGCGACGCGCGAGGAAGACCCGTGGGACATGGGCTGGTGGCGCTACCGGATCCCGGGGCTGGGCCAGGTCGACTTCCCTCACTACGTCGATGCGCTGTATGAGGGTGGCTTCGACGGCGTCCTTTCCGTCGAGCACGAGGATCCCGTTTGGGGCGGCAACCCCGAGAAGGTCGAGGCGGGTCTCCGCATCGCCCATCGCAACCTCCGAGGCCTGGTGGTCGCATGAGCAAGATCCTTGAGGTCCGCGATCTGGTGAAGGAGTTCCCCGGGGTCAAGGCGCTCCAGGGTGTGAACCTCGAGGTCACCGCGGGAGAGGTCCACTGCCTCCTCGGCCCGAACGGAGCGGGCAAGTCGACGCTGATCAAGTGCATCTCCGGCGTGCACGAGCCGACCAGCGGCGAGATCCTGTTCATGGGCGAGCCCTTGCCTGTCGGGAAGCCGGCGGAGTCGCTCAAGCGCGGCGTGGCGACGATCTACCAGGAGCTCGACCTCGTCGATGATCTGACGGTCGCCGAGAGCATCTTCCTCGCGCACGAGCCGCGGCGCGGGCCGCTGCTCGACTTCGACCACATGCACAGCGAGACGAGGGCGCTGCTTGCGCGGCTGGGGCACGAGTCAATCTCACCGCGCACGAAGGTGAGGGCCTTGCGGCCGGCTTCCCAGCAGATCGTCTCTATCGCACGTGCCCTGTCCGTGGATGTCCGCCTGCTGATCATGGATGAGCCGTCCGCCATCCTCGACGAGGGCGAGATCGAGACGCTCTTCGACGTGGTGCGCAGGCTCACGGCCGATGGTGTGGGCGTCGTCTACATCTCGCATCGCCTCGACGAAATCCGCCGGATCGGCAACCGCGTGACCGTGCTGGCAGACGGCCGCACCACCGCCACCGGCATTCCCGCGACCACTCCCACGGACGAGCTCGTTGAGCTGATGGTCGGGCACAAGGTCGAGCAGCTCTATCCCGAGCGACCCGTTGCGTCTGGCGACGTGCTCCTCGACGTTCGAGGTGTGCGACGGCTTCCGTCGGTCCGGAATGCGTCGCTCCAGCTCCACGGCGGCGAGGTGCTCGGGCTCGGCGGCCTCGTGGGCTCGGGCCGTACCGAGCTGTTACGCATCATCTATGGGCTCGACGACGCCGACGAGGGTGAAGTCCTGCTCGACGGCGAGCCGCTTTCGAGAAGTCCGAGCGGCGCGATCGCGGCTGGGCTGGGCCTCGCGCCTGAGGACCGGAAGTCCCAGGCTCTGGTGCTCGACTGGAGCCAGACGAAGAACGTAAGCCTCGCGAGCCTGGGCCGCTTCGCGCACCCGATGCTCAGGATCCGCGCCGAGCGAAACGCCGCGCGCGAGCAGCTCAGGAAGCTGAACACGGTTCCGGACGACCCGGATCGGATTGTCCGCCTGCTTTCCGGCGGCAATCAGCAGAAGGTCGTGCTCGCGCGCTGGCTCCTACGGGACTGTCGCGTCCTCCTCCTCGATGAGCCCACTCGAGGCGTCGATGTGAGGACGAAGGCGGAGCTCTACCGGATCATCACCGACCTGGCGCGTTCGGGCGTCGGTGTGCTCGTCGTGTCGTCGGAGCTCGAGGAGCTCGTGGGCATTTGCTCTCGCATCCTCGTGATGCGCGAAGGCGAGATCGTCGCCGAGGTCGATGGCAAGTCCGCAAGCGAGCGCGAGCTGCTTCGCCACGCCGTGGCACCCACAGATTCGCCAGATCTCGAGGAGGAGGTCGTATGACGACATCGCAGGCGCAGACGCCCGCACCGGGGCGGTCCTCGGAGTTCATCGGGCGGCTCAAGGAGCTCGAATTCCAGGAGTACGCGCTCGCGGTGGTCGTCGTGCTGCTGTTCATTGCGGGCGCGATCCTCGAGCCCGACACCTTCCCGACCTGGGACAACGTCCGCAACATGCTCACCCAGGCGAGCGTGATCGGCGTGCTGGCGATGGGGATGACGTTCGTGATCGCCACTGCGGGCATCGACCTGTCGGTCGGCTCGATGGTGGCCGCGGCGGGGGTGTTCGGCGGAGTGGTGCTGGGCGATGCCGGGACGAGCACGTTCGTGTTCATCGCGTGTGCGCTGTTGTTCGCAACCGCCCTGGGCACGGTCAATGCCGTCGCGGTGGCTTACGGGCGAGTCGTCCCGTTCATCGCGACCCTGGCGATGTTCTCCATCGGCAGAGGGGTTGCGCTGCTGCTGAACGACAAGCTCCCCGTGAGCCTGCTCGACCTGAACGGGGGCAACTTCGGTGATCCCGCGGTGTTCTCGCTGCTCTGGTTCGGCAACGGACGGATCCTGGGCATCCCGGTGTCCGTTTATGTCTTCCTGGCCATCACCGTAGGTGCGTGGGTGCTCCTGAACCGGACCCGCTACGGGCGCCACGTCATCTCCGTCGGCGGCAACCGGGAGGCCGCGCGTATCGCCGGCGTGCCCGTCCGGCGCGTCATCTTCAGCGTCTACGTCCTGATGGGGGTTCTGGCTGGTGTGGCGACCGTGCTGCTTTGCGCGCGGCTCGGCAGCGCCTCACCCGTGAGCGGCAACCTCTATGAGCTGGATGCCATCGGAGCCGTGGTGATTGGCGGCACGAGCCTGGCCGGGGGTAGAGCGAGCATCGTCGGCACCTTCCTTGGCGTACTGACCTTCGCATTGATCTTCAGCCTGATGACGCAGATGAACCTCTCCACCGAGGTTCAGCAGGTGACCAAGGGCCTGATAGTCCTCGGCGCCGTTCTGCTTCAGCGGCCGGAGGCCCGTTACTGATGGGCGAAAAATCCACAACAGGAGGTACTGGCATGTCGCTGAGGCGACTTTGCATCACAATCGCCGCCGCGCTGCTGGCGGTCGGAGTCGCGGCTTGTAGCAGCGGCGACACGGAGACAGTGACCGTCCAGGCACCATCAGCTGACGCCGAGGGCACCTCGGCGGAGGGCACCGGCAAGACGGTCAAGATGATCGCGAGCGTCCCGCCGACCGACCACGGCTGGCTCGGGGCGATCTCGAAGAACGCGAAGGCTGCCGCCGCGCAGCACGACGACCTCGACTTCCAGCTCCTGCAGGCGGCGGACGCCGACTCTCAGGCTCAGCAGGTCGAGCAGGCGATCGCGCAGAAGCCGGACGTCCTGGTGGTCCTGCCTCAGGACGGCGCGGCGCTGACCCCGGTCGCGCAGAAGGCGGAGAAGGCGGGCATCCGCGTCGTGAACATCGACCGCCTGTTCACGGCGCCGGACGCCGCGACGGCAACGATCCTCGGCGACAACTACCAGATCGGCATCCTGGCAGCCGACTACATCTCGGACCAGCTCAAGTGCAAGGGCAACGTCGTGGAGATCCAGGGCCTCGCCGGCATCTCGGTGACCGAGGACCGGACGAAGGGTTTCACCGACGAGCTGAAGAAGAAGTGCCCGGACGGCGGCGTCGAGATCGTCGCCTCTCAGCCCGGTGACTTCAACCCGGACCAGGGCCTGAAGGTCATGGAGAACATCCTCCAGGCCGAGGACAAGATCGACGCCGTGTACACACACGACGACGACATGGCTCAGGGTGTGGTCCAGGCCATCCGCAACGCCGGCCGCGACGACGAGATGTTCCTCACGGGCGTCGGCGGCTCGCAGGACGCGATGGAGCAGATCAAGCAGGGCGGTCTCTACCGGGCGACGTTCCTCTACAACCCCAACATGGCCGCGACCGCGGTCAACATGGGCCGTCTGCTGGCTCTGGGAGAGGGCTTCCCCGAGCTCGTTCCACCGGAGGTGCCGCGTCAGCTCGTGGTGCCCGCCGCCGTCGTCACGAAGGACAACGTGGACGACTACGAGCAATACGCGTTCAACTAATCCCTGCTCGAACGCGTGCAACCGCCGGGCGCCTACGGGCGCCCGGCGGTTCTCTGGCGGATCTTCCCGAAGCTCGGAAGCACCCGGCGCAACGAGCTCGAGGCGGCGCTTCACGACGGCTGAGCACGGGTCCGGGGACCCTGGCGGCCAGCCGAACGCTGGTTGTCGGCTCTCCGCCAGCAAGTCGGCGGATCGGCCCCCTGGTCGCGTTGGCCTTCCGCTGGCACGGTGGGCGCATGAGCAGCATCAGGAGCAACACCGTGAGCGGACCACTGATCTGCCTGCTCGCGGCCGTGTCCGCGGCCGTGATCGTGGGCGGGGTCTTCTGGGGGATCGGCAAGAACAAGCAGGCGGCGGGTAAGGCCGCGACGCGCTTCGCCGCGGCGCTGGTCGAGAATGACCCCGGCGCGGCGCCGAAGGGCAGTCAGGAGTACATCAAGGGTCTGCGGGCGTACTTCGGCGCGGTCACCGGCGCGCGGGTGATCGGCACCCACAACGAGCGCGCCGACGCGAACACGAACACGTCGCGGACCTACCCGGTCGCCGACGTGTTCCTGCGCGGCGCGCGCGGACCGGCGGTGATCGAGCTCGCGTTCGACAACGGCGGGATCGGCAGCGAGAAGGTCACCGGCATCCATGAGCTCGATCCCGACGACGCGCCCAAGCTCCCGGCACGCGATCGCAAGCAGCTCGCGTCGGCGTTTGCGGAGCGTGGCGGCATCCCCGCAGACAAGGACACGCTCAACGAGGGAACCGCCCAGACCCGGCAACCCGCCGCGCCCCGGATTGTGGTCGCCGCACCGGCGCGAGCGAAGCCGACCCCCGAGTTGCGCGCGGCGCGGCACGAGCTCCGCTGCGTCCAGCGCGCCCGCGGTGACGTGACGAAGCTCCTCGCGTGCTCACGCTGATTGAGCGCAGCAGCAGCCGGCGTTACTTCCACACGACGGGCTTGAGGATGTACTCGTCCGAGCCCGCCCAGCGGACGTCGGTGATCGACCCGTCGCCACCCACCAGATACGTCAAACAGCTCTCGTAGCTCTTTCCCTTCGTGAACGGCTTCGGGGCGTCCGTGTCCTCGCAGCGCTCGAAGTCGCCGATGAAGGTGACGCTGCCCTGCTCCTGGCCGCGGTCGTCCACGGCCCCGAACTTCAGGTCGGGATCGCCCTCCATGTCCCCGAGTGGGATCTCCTCGCCCGTGTTCTCGATCTTGACCGTCACGTAGTAGGGCGTCGAAGCCTTCTGGTTCTCGTCGAGGCTGACGTTCTTGAAGTCGTCGATCGAGCCCTTCTCGATTTTCAGCGCGGTGGCGTCGACCTCGAACAGGTTCTTGTCGTCGGTCGCGGTCAGCGGCTTGTAGGTCACGTGCGCGGCCTCGCCGAGCTTGAGCGTCGCGCCTGGCTTCGTGAGCCCGCCGCCCGCGGTCGACCCGCCCCCCTCATCGGCCTCCGCGGTCGGCTCGGCGGTTTGTGTCGTCGCCGGCGGCGCGGCCGCCTCATCGTCGTCATCCCCGCCGCAGCCGACCATTGCGAGGCACACCAGCACCGTCACTGCCCAGGCGATCTTCATGCGGGCGAACCTAACCGACCCATCCACCCCGGTGCAAAAAAATCTCGCCGGGAGAGGCCCGTGCGTTAGCCAGCGAGGCGCTGAGGAGCAGTCTTCGCTGGCGCGCTGCGCATCGAGCTAGGCGGCGCCACGAGCGGCAGCTGCGCTTCGGTGTTGGTCAACTCGACGAGCCGCCACACCGCGCTGGATGCCCGGACGATCAAGAACGCCCAGTCGTGCGTGTCGGCGGGGCGTGCCGAGCTGAGCAGGATCCGCAGTCCGGTCGAGTCGATGAAGCTCACAGCGGACAGGTCGAGCAGCACAGTCATTCCGTCCGCGCGTGCCCCATCGAGCGCCGAGCTGAGGCGCTCCGCGGTGCCCCGGTCGAGTTCGCCGCCGGCGCATACGAGGCAGGTCTCCTCGAGCGGCTCCACCGTCACTCTGAACAGCGGAAGGGGACTCACAACGGAGCCGGCGCGGTCGGGGTCCAGAACAGTTCGATGGCCAGGTTCTGCTCTGGCTGAAACTGAAAGGAGTCCTGGAGCACGGGTCGACCGGTCACGCGCTGAACCTCACCGATCAACCGCTCGCGCTCGGCTTCGCGGATAGCCGCCCGCGCCTCGACGACGAGATCCGTGCGACCGCCCAGAACGAGGGTGCGCTCGTGCGGCGCGAGGACGTCGCGCAGGAAGGTCACGTAGCCCGCGTCGAATGCGTAGGTCGTGGTGGTTACCGGACCGCGGCCGAAGAGCTCACGGTAGAGCTTGACCAGCGCGGTCGATAGTTCGTTGCGAACCGCCCCGCCGCCCCTCGCAAATGGCTCCATATGCAGACTCCCGTTGTGCGACAGCTCGCGGTTGGCGAAGCTCATCAGAACTTACTCTTCGGCGTCAGGAGAGGCATCGGAGCCACCCTATCACCTGCTGAGGAAGTTGTGAAGCAGTTTGTGACAGCGAATCTCGTCAGAGACTCATCATTGCCTCACCAGTTCCGTGTGGGATCGGTTAGCATGGCGGACGTGTCTGGTGAGGCTGGCGGGAACCGCGGCGTGTACAGCATCGGTGCGGTGGCTCGCATGCTGGATGTTCCTGTCGCGACGATTCGCAACTGGGAGGAGCGCTACGCGACGGTGGTCCCGGAGCGGAGTCCCGGCGGACACCGGCTGTACTCCCGTGACCAGGTGGAGCAGCTTCGCTTCGTCGCGGCGGAGGTCTCGGACGGGCTTTCGGCGGCCGACGCTCACCGGCTGCTCGGGGAGCAGAGCGAGGCTGGCCAGCCTGTGAGGAGCAGTGGCACGCGGCTGCTCGTCTTACTCGCCGAACGCGATCCCGTGTCGGCCGAACTACAGGAGTTCTTCCTGCGTACCGAGGGGTATGACGTGAGCCTGGCGTTCGCGGTGGGCGAAGCCGAGGAGCACTGGCTCGAGAGCCGGCCGCAGCTTGCGATCGTGGAGCTGATGATCTCCGGAGGTCGGGGCGCGGAGCTGTGTCGGCGCCTCAAGGAGCACGACGCCGAAGCCGTGCTCGCGATCTCCGCCCTGGAGGCTCGAGACGAGGCGCTGGCCGCGGGCGCCGACGCCTTTCTGCAGAAGCCCTTCGACCCGCTCGAGCTCGTGTCCACGGTCAAGGACCTGCTCGGCGCAAGCGCGCTGGTCGCACGCCCCGCGCAACCCGCGCAAGAGAGCCGCTAGTGGACGAGCGCCTCACTAGCGGCGACGAGGGGCTCGACCTGATCCTCGGCGGCGGTCTGCCCACCAGCGGCATCAACCTGATCATGGGACTGCCGGGATCTGGAAAGACGATCCTCTCCCAACAGTTCGTCTTCGCCGGCGCGACCGAAGAGCGCCCCGCGATCTACCTCTCCACGGTCTCCGAGCCGTTCGAGAAGATCCTCCGCTACGCACAGACGCTCAGCTTCTTCGACCGCGGCGCGATTGGGCGGAGGGTCTATTACGAGGACCTCGGCGCCACGGCCGGCGGTGACGGCGGGCTGGCCGCCATCGTCGAGCGCATAGGCGCGTTAATCAAGGAGCGGCGGCCGGGGATCATCGCGATCGACAGTTTCAAGGCCCTGGCCGCGTTCGCGGATGACGCGCGCAGCTTCCGGCGCTTTCTGCACGACCTCGCCGCGCTGCTCACGGCCTTCCCCGCCACCTGCTTCTGGATAGGCGAGTACAGCGAGGAGGAGATGCGCACGGCGCCGGAGTTCGCGGTCGCGGACGGCATCATCTCGCTCGCGACGGAGCGCGTGAACGAGCGCACGCTGCGCCTGATCCAGGTGGCCAAGCTGCGCGGCAGCGACTTCCGCTCAGGACGTCACACATATCGCCTCTCCGAGGACGGCATCACGGTCTTTCCCCGGCTCGCCGACATCCTCAGCACGGATGACTACCGGCTCAGCGACGAGCGCATCTCGTCCGGCATCGCGCCGCTCGACGCGATGCTCGCCGAGGGCTACGCGCCGGGGAGCTCCACACTGGTGGCCGGGCCGTCGGGTATCGGCAAGACGTTGATGGGCCTCCACTTCATCTTCAGCGGCGTCGCAAGCGGTGAGCCTGGGGTGATCGCGAGCCTGCAGGAGAACCCGATTCAGCTCCAAAAGGTGGCCAACGGCTTCGGCTGGTCGCTCGACGACGAGCGGGTGGCGGTCATGCACCGATCCCCCAACGACGTCTACATCGACGAATGGGTGTACGAGCTACTCGAGCTGATCGAGCGCACCGCGGCCAAGCGCGTACTGATCGACAGCCTGAGCGATCTGCAGTACGCGGCGCCCGATCCCGTCCGCTTCCGCGAGTTCGTCTACTCGCTCATGCAGCGCCTCTCGCGCGCGGGCATAAGCCCGATCATGACCAGCGAGATACCCGACCTCTTCCACGTCGGCCGCCTGGCCGAATACGGCATCTCGCACCTCTCCGACAACGTCATCCTGCTGCAGTACCTGCGCGCCGAACCACGACTGCTGCGCACGGTGACGATCCTCAAGTCCCGCGCCAGCGCCCACGAGCCCGAGATCCGCGAATTCGACATCACCCCGGGCGGGATCGTCCTCGGAGATCCGGTCGTCGGCGACCAGGTCTCTCGCTAACGCGGAAGCGTGGAGGCGGCAAACAGCAGCAGCGGGATTGGTCTCGGCGGCGCGCTTGCGGTGTTCGCCGCGCTGCTGTCAGCGTGCGCCAGCTCGGACGAGGAGTCCGCTTCGCAGGTCCTGAAGCTGTCGGTTGTGACGGCGCCCGGGGTCGTCAAATTCGACAAGCAGCGACTGAACGCGAAGGCCGGGCGGATCGCCTTCGAGCTGACGAACCACAAGCAGAAGGGACACAACATCCGCATCCACACCGGGAATACGTGCTGCTTCGGGCCGGGGTCGAAGGACATCGGTGGGACGCGAACGATCGGCCCCGGGCGCACGCGCGCGGTCCTCGACCTGAAGCCCGGCACCTACACATATCTGTGTTCCACCGGCGGCTACTGGCGCACGGCGCACGGGACGCTGGTGGTGCGCTGACCTTCACACGTCCTATGGGCGTGTCACACGTTCAAGTACGCGCGCTGCGAACGGCATGTGCCGCGAGCGCCACACCTGTCGCTCCTCGAAGGGCCAGGCGTAGATCGGGTTGCCGTCGCGAACGAGGCCGAGCACGCGCGGGTCGGCCAGCTCCTCGGCGGACCACTCGTACAGGCGTTGCAGCCGCGGCACGATCACGGCGTAGTCGAGCATCCGGCCCAAGCGCCGCTCGTCCGCGATATAGCGCTCGACGTTGAGGGTGAGCGGATAGCGGTCCGGGAGCACGCGTCCGAGTGAGAGGAACGCGCCGGCCATTCCCAGCCGCGGATCGCCGAGGACGCGGCCGACCGGAGCCCACCGTCCAAGGGCCAGCCGCGGCGCCGCATTCAGTGCGTGCGCGTACAGCACACGTGCCAGCGCAACGTTCATGAAGAAGCGCTCCGCTGAGCTCTCGGCTTCGGCGAGCCCCCGGTGGTCCAGGTAGGCGCCCACGATGCTCGCGTTGTGCGCTCGGTACCAATTGCGTCCCGTCGGCCTTGCGGCGAACTCCAGCCAGAGTCGCACGGCCTGAGACGACGGCGCACCCGCCAGCCCACCGAGCAGTCCAACGGTTTCGCATCCGTCGAGCAGCAGTCGCTCGTTGACCGCACGCCACCACACGCTGCCCGGCGGCGACGCGTCGAGCGGGTTGAGCACGCCCCGGCGCGACTGCCAGCGCATGAACGACAGCGCCGCCCGTCGGAACGGCAGGTGTCGCGGTGCGTGGCCCGTCGGCCCGCGAAAGACCCGCCCCATCAACGCAAGGCGCGCCGCCGGATCGTCGCGTGCCACCGCGACCTGCGCCTGAGCCCGGGCGAGCGCGCTTGAGAGGTCGCTCATCGCCGAGTGGGGATTGTAGGATGCACCCAGTGCGACCGGTGCGGGGCGTGCAGCTCGTAAAACTCGACCGCCACGCCGACTCGCGCGGGTCTCTCCTCAATTTCGGGACCGAGTCGCCGCTCCCCTTCGAGGTCAGGAACGTCTACTTCCTGGTCGAATGTCCGCCCGGCGAGACACGCGCCGAACACGCCAACTCGAACCACTCGGCGATCATCTCGTTGAGCTCCGCCGTCACCGTCGATGTGGACAACGGAGCCGAGCAATGGTCCCACCGACTCACCGAGGCGGATTCGGCGCTGATCATCAGGGCGGGCGTGTGGCTGCGCCTACGGGAGTTCACGCCACAGACCTGCGTGGTCGTCCTTTCGTCGAAGTTGTGGGAGGAGACGACTCACTTCGACGAGCCCCAGCCTTCGCTCCTGGACGACGCCGGGTGGTGATCCCGGCCGCCTCGCCGCAGCTGCGCTTCGCGCGATTCTCTGACGCCATCGATCTAGCTCTCCGCGAGACCCTCGTCGGCAGCAGCCTCATCCTCGGAGAGCGAGTGGAGGCGTTCGAGCAGCGCTTCGCCTCCTACCTCGGAGTGCCGCATTGCGTCGGCGTCAACTCGGGAACCGACGCCGTGGGACTTGCGCTGCGGGCCTGCGGGGTCGGCGGCGGCGAGGAGGTGATCACCGTGTCGATGACGGCTGCCGGGACGGGGATGGCGATCCTCCACGCGGACGCCCGGCCCCATTTCGTTGACGTCGACCCGGTGAGCCGATGCATCGACCCCGAAGCCATCGAGGCCAGCATCGGGCCCCGAACGGCGGCGATCGTCCCGGTTCACCTGCACGGCCACCTTGCCGATATGAAGAAGGTGATGGCGATCGCTGAGCGCCACGGGCTCGTCGTCGTCGAGGATTGCGCGCAGGCGCACGGCGCGGTCGAGCCCACGACAGGCCGGTGCGCCGGCAGCTTTGGCACCGCGGCGGCCTTCTCGTTCTACCCGACGAAGAATCTCGGGTGCGCCGGCGACGGGGGCGCGGTCGTGACCCACGACGACGGCGTTGCGCAGCGGGTGCGCGCGCTCCGCTCGTATGGGTGGGAGGACGAGCGGCGGCTGAGCGCCGGGCTCGGCTTCAACTCCCGCCTCGACGAGTTGCAGGCCGCGCTGCTCGACGTGATGCTCGATCACCTCGACGACGGCAACCGGGAGCGAGCGGGGATCGCCGACGAGTACCGGAAGGCCCTGTCGGCTGCCGGGGAGGCGGTCAAGCTGCCACCGGCCGATCCTGGCGCGGTTCACCACCAGTTCGCGATCGAGGTCGCCGATCGCGATCGGCTCCGCGGCTGGCTGCTCGAGCGGGGAATCGGGACGGGCGTCCACTACCCGCAGGGGCTCCATCAGCAGCCCGCGTTCGCGGCCATGGCGGCGCCCGGCAAGCTTCCGGTGACCGAGCGCCTCGCGGCAGAATTCGTGAGCCTGCCGATACAACCCGAGGCCGTCGGTGACCGGGCCGCTTGGGTCGCCGAGACGGTCGCGGAGGGCGTGATGGAATGCGCGGCGTAGTGATCTTCGGCGTCGGCTCGACACTCGTCGTGGACCTGGAGGAGGGTCTCCAGCGCGCAGGGACGCGGGTCGCCGCCGCCGTCGCCAACGTTCCCGGAGAAGTCCACCTTCTCGAGCAGAGCCCTTTGATCGGGCGCGAGGGGGTCACGCCCGAGATCGCGGCCACGCCGTACCTCGTCCCCCTGTTCACCCCGGCCAATCGACATCGGGCCGTCGAGGACGCCGTCGGCCTGGGATTCGCAACCCCCGGCGGGTTCACCGACCCGACCGTCGCGGTTCCGCGCTCGCTCGACGCGGAGCCGGGACTCTGGGTCAACACCGGAGCGACTCTCGGCGGCGCGAGCAGATTCGCGCGATTCGTGCTGATCAACCGCGGAGCGAGCGTCGGCCACCACGCCGACCTCGGCCGCTTCGCGTCCATCGGACCGAACGCCACCGTCGCCGGCGAGGTGACACTCGGGGCGGGCGCGGCGATCGGCGCCGGGGCGGTGATCCTGCCGCGGATCACGATCGGGGAGCATGCGGTCGTCGCCGCAGGGTCGGTCGTGACACGCGACGTTCCCGACCGCAGCCTCGTGATGGGAAACCCGGCTCGGATCGCGCGCGAGGGCCTCGAGGGGTTCGACGGATGGGTCCGCGACCCTTGATCCTCAACCTCGCGGTCACGGGGATGGTTCCGACTCGGGAGATGTCCGAGCACGTCCCGCTCCAGCCCGCCGAGGTCGTGGCCGACGTGCTGCGCTGCGCCGAAGCGGGGATCACGGTCGCCCACATCCACGCCCGCGACGAGAACGACCAGCCGACCACCTCCAAGGACGTCTACGCCCGGATCATCGCCGGCATCCGCGAGCAGCGCCCGGATCTCATCCTCTGCGTCTCCACCTCGGGCCGCCGAGCTCCGGAGTTCGCTCCGCGCGCCGAGGTTCTCGACCTGGAGGGTGACCTGGCGCCGGACATGGCGTCGCTGACGCTCTCCTCGCTCAACTTCCCGCGCCAGGCGAGCGTCAACGCCCCGGACGTCGTGGTGGCTCTGGCCGAGCGAATGAGCGAGCGCGGCATCCGTCCGGAGGTGGAGATCTTCGACCTCGGCATGGTCTCGGTGCTCCGCCGCCTCCAGGAGCGCGGTGTCCTCGCAGCACCGGCTCATGTGAACCTGCTGTTCGGCAATCTCGCGACCGCCCAGGCGGAACTGCCCGACATCGGTGCGCTCATCGGTCGGCTGCCCGCCGGAACCGTCTGGAGCCTCGCCGGCCTCGGCGCGGCTCAGCTGCCGGTAGCCGGGATTGCGGCGGCGGTCGCGCACGGAGTCAGGATCGGCCTGGAGGACAACCTCTGGCTCGATCCGGAGCGGACCCTTCCGGCGAGCAACCTGGACTTGGTCGATCGGGTCCACGCGCTCACGAATGCCCTCGGTCGGACGATCATGACCCCGGCCGAGCTGCGGACGACGCTCGGGCTTCCGCAGCGCTGATACTCCTGAACCGTGATCGCGTACGGGACCTGCATCGGATCTGACGAGCGATTCGCCCGCTGCGCCGAGCCGGGGATCCTTCGCGCGGCTGGACCCGACCCGGTCGTGCTGAAGCGCTGGGACCAGAAATCGCTGTTCGCCGGTTACAACTCGATCCTCGACGAGGCCCGAGAGCTGCCGGACCTCGAGGCGCTGGTCCTTCTGCACGACGACACCGAGCTTCAGGACCCCGGTTTCGAGGCAAAGGTGAGGACGCTCTTCTCGGATCCGTCAATAGGGCTGGCGGGCGCCATCGGCGCATCGCATGTGACCTCGTTGAGGTGGTGGGAGGGGGAGCTCCATGGCCGCGCGAGCTGGAATGGGCCTCCGGGCGAAGGGCCGCGCGTCTCCGACTACGGAGCAGAGACCGTGGACGTGGATTGCGTCGACGGTTTCCTGCTGGTGCTTTCTCCCTGGGTTGTTGGGCACCTGCGGTTCGACGATCAGACCTTTCACGGCTTTGACGGCTACGGCGTTGATCTCGGCTTCAGCGTTCGACGGTCCGGCAAGCGTGTGGTCGTCAGGGACTTCCCGCTCCATCACCATGATCGCCCCCGTGATCCCCTTGGGTTGCAGCGGGCGAACGTCCGATGGAGGGCGAAGTGGGGGTTTGACTCGAAGCTGATGGTCCCCGCTCGCCTCGCCTGGATTCCGGTGCAATCGAAGATCGCGAGCGCCCGGATGCGGCTGCGCGGCAAGGTAAGCCGGACCGGTCGCGCCTAGCCTGAACTGCGACATCGGCGCTCCGAACTTGCTTGAGTTGCGGGCGCGATGTACGCGGGAGGGCTTTCTTTGAGGCGGTCGCGCTTGCTCGTCGTGCTGTGCGCCGCTGTTCTGGTGTTCATGCTCAGCGCAGGAGTCGGCGCTGCGAACGCGGCCGAGCCGCGGTTCAGCGCGCACGGCAGCGTGGAGCAGGTCTATGTCACGGGCGCCACCCCGGGCGAGCAGCTGTCGCTGGTGGACAGCGCAGGGTCGACCGCGTCCGCCAAGGCCGTCAACTCCCTCGGCGGCGCACTTTTCCGGAGCGTCGCGCCAGGTGGCGGCTACCGCGTGCGGGCATCCGACGGGACGGAATCCGGCCCGCTGACCGTGCTCACGACCCAGTCCGCTCCGCCGAGCACGGACGTCTACAACCAGGTCATCCCCCCGGAGGGCTACGGCTATCTGACCACCCGCGACGGCACCGAGCTCGCGATCTACGTGCATCCGCCACAGGACGTGACGAAGGCGCTGCCGGGAGTTCAGCCGCCGCCGGTGCCCGCGGGCCCCACCCCAACCCTGATCGAGTACTCCGGGTACGGATACGCAGACCCGGCCGGTCCGCAAAGCGGAATATCCATCCTCGCGAACCTGATGGGCTTCACGGTCGTCGACGTGAACATGCGCGGCACCGGCTGCTCTGGCGGCGCCTTCGACTTCTTCGAGCCGCTCCAGAGCCTCGACGGCTATGACGTGGTCGAGACGATCTCGCGGCAGCCCTGGGTGGTCCACAACAAGGTCGGGATGATGGGGATCTCCTACGGCGGGATCAGCCAGCTGTTCACGGCTCAGACCCGGCCGCCGAGCCTGGCGGCCATCTCACCGTTGTCGGTGCTCGACTCCACGCAGACGACGCTCTATCCGGGCGGCATTCTCAACACGGGGTTCGCCGTGGCGTGGGCCGAGGAGCGGGTCCATGACGCTCAGCCGGCGTCACCCGACGGCGGGCAGCCCTGGGCCTACAAGCGCATCCAGGACGGCGACGTCACATGCAACGCGAACCAGGTCCTTCACCCCGAGGCGGCGGATCTGATGGGCAAGATCCGTGCGAATGACCACTACGTGCCCGAGGTGGCCGACCCGCTGTCGCCGATCACGTTCGTCGACAAGATCGATGTGCCGGTCTTCATGGCGTGCCAGTGGACCGACGAGCAGACAGGCGGCCACTGCCCGACGCTCGCGAAGAACTTCGGCGGGACGAACCGCAAGTGGTTCACGTTCACCAACGGGACGCATGTCGATTCGCTCGCTCCGGCGACATTCAACCGCTGGTGCGACTTCCTCGCGCTCTACGTCGCCAAGCAGGCGCCGATCCAGAATTGCGCGGCAACGCACGCCGCGGCGCCGGTGATCTATGAGGCGGCGATGGGCATCCAGGGCGTGACCATGCCGCCCGACCCCATCCAGCTGCAGCCGACCTACTCAGGTGCGCTGGCCGCTTTCGAGGCGCTGCCCTCGATCCGCATCCTCTTCGACAACGGCGCCGGCGGAACCCAGCCGGGTCAACCGCTCCCCAGCTTCGAGCGCTCGTGGCCGAGCTTCCCGATCCCTGGCACGACCGCGCGCTCCTGGTACCTCGCGGATGGCGGCGCGCTCCGCGACAAACTGCCCGGCAAGACCGGGGAGGACTCGTTCACCTGGGACGCTCACGCCCGCCCGCTGACCAATTTCCAGGGCGACACCGCTGCGGGCGACGGGGGTCTCTGGACCGCCACGCCCGACTACGACTGGGTTCAGAGCCCACCGGGAAGCGCCGCCTCCTTCGAGACGAGCCCGCTGAGCAGCAACACCACCGTCATCGGCGCGGGCGCGGTGGAGGCGTGGATCCGGTCGTCGGCACCGAACGTCGATCTCCAGGCGACGATCACGGAGGTCAGGCCGGACCGCAGGGAGACGTTCGTGCAGGGCGGGTGGGTGCGAGGCAACGAGCGCCAGCTCGACCCCGCCAAGAGCACCCTGCTCGAGCCGGTGCTCAGCCTCCGGGAAGCGGACGTATCGCCGATGCCGCCCGATCGCTACGTCAAGGTCACGATCCCCCTCTACTACGAAGGGCACGCGTACCGCGCCGGGTCGCGGATCCGGGTCACGATCAGCGCACCGAACGGCGACCAGCCCATCTGGTCGTTCAGCGAGACGGAGCCGGGCGGAACCGCGACGGTCTCGATCGCCCACTCCAAGCAGATGCCATCGCGGCTGCTGCTGCCGGTGGTGCCCGGTGTCAGCGTGCCAACTGGGCTCCCGCCCTGCCCCGGCCTCAGGGGCGAGCCGTGCCGGAGTTTTTAGCCGCCCGAATGTCGTGGTGTCGTGCCGACCACGCGGAACCCGGTCAACGCGGCGCAGAACGCTTGGCGGGCCGTCTGCTCACCGAGGTCGTCCAGCCAGCGGCGGGCGGCGTCGGTCCCGACGCGATCGACGGCGTCGTCGAGTAGAAACAACGCTTTCGCGACGGTCGCATCGCGGATCACGAGGGCCTGGGCGTCCACGGCCTCCACCGCGATCCCGGCACCTGCGAAGTGCCCGGCGACTGCCCGGCCCACCGTCGAATTCCGGATGTGCGCCCGGTGCTCGTCGAGTACCGCGCGCGTGGTCTCCAGGTCGGCGCTGGAGATCACCAACGTGTCCCAATCTGGCTCGGCGGCCACGACCCGCCCACCGGGGCGCACCACGCGTGCCATCTCGGCGATCACGCCGGCCGGGTCGGCCACGTGCTGCAGGGCCCGCTCGACGCGCGCAGCGGCGAACTCCCCAGCGGCGAAGGGAAGCGAGTGTGCGTCGGCCGCGACAAACTCGGCCGCGGCGCCACCCGACGTGCGCTCCCGCGCCGCCGCAAGCAGGTCCTCGCTGATGTCAACGCCCACCGCGCGCCCCGACGGCCCCACCCGCTCGGCGATCAGCCTCACCTCATCGCCGATCCCGCAGCCGACGTCCAGGCCGGCATCCCCCGGCTGCACGCCCATGGCCTCGATCGAGGCGCGCTTGTCCTCGGCCAACTCACCGGCGACCGCGTCGAGGTAAGCGGCCAGCTCCTCGCTCCCGCCACTCACATCTGCGTCGGTAAACGCACGCGCAATGTCGAGATCGCCGTGCATCCCGGGGGTCAGAGCGCGGGCGGGTCCGGGACACCCGCGAAGAGGTCGGTGATCGCGCTCACGCCGACATCATGCCGCAGCACGTGCCAGCGCCTTGCACGGTGTGGGGAACGCGGCGAACGCTAGCCTCATCGAGGATGCTGCTGAACGCGAGATGGCCCGCGCGCGCCGGCGGTTTGGTGCTTCTGCTCGTCCTCACCGGCGGATGGGTCTCCGGCTGCGGCGACGATCCGGCGAAGATGCCGGTGCGGCTTGAAATCACCTCGCCGGTCGACGCCGCCGTGGTCCGTGACGGGACCGTCGAGGTTCGCGGACACGTTCACCCGCGCGGGGCCAGGGTGCTCGTCCTCGGCCAGCGCGCCCGTGTTGCCCGGGGTGAGTTCCGCGCGGTGGTTCCGCTCCGGGTCGGCTCGAACCTGATCGACGTCGGCGCGAGTGCCCGAGGAGCCGCGCCTGCGTGGAATGCCCTGCGAGTCACGCGCGAGGTCCTCGTGAAGGTGCCCGATCTGGTCGGCGCGACCGAGGAGGATGCCGTCGCCCAGCTCGAGGGGCTTGGCCTCAGTGCGGAGGTGGAGGAGGGAGGCAGTCTGCTGGACGCACTGCTCGGGGGTGACTGGATCGTCTGCGAAACCCGCCCGGCTGCGGGCAGCGGCGTGCGGAGGGGGACGAGCGTCCGCGTGACCGTCGCCAAGGGCTGCTGAGCGGACTAGCGATCGGGCGTGGCGGCGATGAGCCCCACACGGGGCTCACCCTGCTCGCGCTGCACGCCGAAGGCGACCCGGCCCGTGATCGGCCCTCTGCCCGACCGTGACACCACGTACCTGCCGCTTGCTCGGCCGATAGCGCCCGGTCGCACCGAGAGGTCCGTGAGCGCGTAGCGCTCGGTCGGGTTCGCGGCGAACTGACGCCTGTACTCGCGCACCACGTTTGCACGCCCGCGCTGGGCGTCCGAGGGGGTCACGCGGCTGACGTCACGCGTGAGCAACCCGGAGAGCGCGTCGGCGTCCTCCTGGGTGTACGCGGTCGCAAACGCATCGACGGCAGCGCGCACGTCCGTCGCCGTCAGCGGTCCCGACTCCTCGCTCTTGCCGAGCGGCCCTGCGCCCACAAGCGCGGCGATCGCCACAGCGATTGCCAGCAGGGTGCCCGCCACGAGCAGTGCCGCAGACGTGGGCCGGCGTGACGCCCGACTCAGACGCGCGGTGAGCCGGCGGTGCTCCGTGGTCCCCGAAGCTTTCTGGTCGGGAGACGCTGTGACGGGCGGGCGGTTCGGTAGCGCGAGGGTCTTGCTCCGTCCCTCCGTGCGCTCCCCGCCATTCTGCCCCGCAGCGGGCCCGGCCGCGGCCAGCGCCGCGCTGGCAAGTTCGCCGGCGGACGGGTAGCGCTCGCTCGGGCGCTTGGCCAGGGCACGTCCCACGACGCGGTCGAAGGCCTGCGGCACGCCCGCCGTCTCCGAAGGGCGCGGTGGCGGATCATTCAGGTGGGCAAGGATCGTGCCGGGCACGGACCCGCGAGTGAACGGCGGCTCGCCTGTGAGCGCGGCGTAGAGGACGCAACCTAGGGCGTACACGTCCGTCCGAGTGTCCGGGCGGTCGCCCTCGAATTGCTCCGGTGCCATGAAGTCGACCGTCCCGAACCACTCGCCGCTGTCGGTCACGCGCGTGTCCGCGGACGGGTCGAGCGTCAGTCCGAAGTCGCTGAGGTACACGTGCCCCGAGCCGTCCTCGCCCCCGAGGAGGACGTTTGCCGGCTTGACGTCGCGGTGCACGAGGCCGACGGCGTGGGCTGCGTCGAGCCCGGCAGCCACCTGCGCCACGATCGTGGCCGCGTGCACGTGACCGAGCCGCCCCGACCGGCGGATGAGGGCCTGTAGGTCCGTGCCCGGCACCCAGCGCATCAGGAGGTACAGCCGTCCGTCCTCCTCACCGGCGCCGTACACGGGAATGACGTTCGGATGCTCGATCGCCGCGGCCACCCGGGCCTCCCGTTCGAACCGCGCGCGAAAGTTCGCGTCCGCCGCCCGCTCGGGGGCGACGAGCTTCAACGCGACGGCACGGTCGAGCCCGAGCTGGGTAGCTCGATAGACGACACCCATCCCGCCGCGCCCGGCAACGGCTTCGATGCGGCAGCCGGCGAAGGTCGAGTCCAAGGCCAGGTCGAACACTGCGGGAGAGTGTGACGGAGCCTTCTAGCCCGGGAGCAGAAGAGACCCGCTGGCGGCCACCTGGTGTGCGGCGAGCTCGGGCCGTCCGTCGCCCAGTTCGGGCAGCGCGGCTATCAGGCTGGCGACATGCGGCTGACGCAGGTGGGCGGCGAGCGCCTCGTTGTCTCGCCACTCCTCGACCGCGATGAAGCTGAGCGGGTCGGTGATCTCGGTGTAGTAGCCGTAGTGGAGGCAGCCGTCGTCGCGGCGGGAGGCGGCCTGGACCTCCTCGAGCAGCGCGACGAATTCGTCTCTCCGGTCCGGGCGGGGCTGGAAGCGTGCGATGACGATGACCATGGCAGCGCCAGCATCTCAGCTATCGCCGAGCTCCTTCTCGTGCGCCCGTAGCCGTCAGACGGCCACAGCGGCGCGCTGTGGAACCTGGGCCGCCGGCACGGAGCGCCTCGCTCGAGCGGGGTCGCGGAGCAGGCGGCGCACGTCTGCCAGGCCGATCGCGCCGAGCAGCATCGGGACGCCTGCGTGCAGGGCGCGGTAGGCGAGCACCGCTGCCGTGGCTGTGGGGAGCGACATGCCGTACAGGACGAACATGCCAATCAGGCCGCCCTCGGCGCTGCCGGGTATCGGGACGATCGCACCGCCGTGCCCGAGCGTGTAGGCCAGCACGAGCAGTCCGATGGGCAGACCGGCCGGTCCAACCGCCTGGAAGGCGGCCGCCAGCGCAGCCACGTCGAAAGCGAAGTATCCGATCGCGCCTGCGATCACCAGGCGGTCGCCTGAGCGCAGCAGCTCGGCGCTCGCTCCGACCCCGTCGCGCAGGTACTCGCGCGTGTTCGCCAGTGCCGTGCTCAACCGCCCGCCGCGCGTGCCCTTCACCGGGTCCTGCGAGCGCGGCAGGGCAAACACGGCGACGATGACCAGCAGGGCGAGGATGCCCGGCAGGAGGGTCAGGGTGAGCTCCGCGTGACCGGACAACACGCCGGCCGCGACGCCGAAGCCGGCAATCACGACGGCGACGAAACTGACCAGGCTGGTGATCAGGAACAGAGCGACGGTGCGGCTGGCGGCGAAGGAGCGAGGCACGCCCGCGCGGTCGAGCAGCACGGCGCCGACAGCGAGACCGCCGGCCCCGCCCGAGGGCAGCACGATGTTCATGCCCTGCACGGCAAGCGACATGCTCGTGCTCGCGCGTCGGCTGGGGCGCCGGTCGTACACGCCGTGGAAGGCGAGCGCGAAGCAGGCGGTAGAGGCCAGCTCCAGGATGAGGGCCACTGTTATCCAGCCGCCGTCCGCACCGGCGAGCTGATGGGGGATCTCCTCGAGGCCGGGGAGCTGCGTGGCCAGCACCGCGGCGGCGGCCAGAAAGCCTGCGACCAGGGCGAGCTTGCGAGCGATTTGGCGGGTGCTCGGGAGCTCGGCTGGCGCGATCGTGAGGTCGTGCGCGGTCATCTGGGTACAGACTCCCTCGTCCGACCCCTCCTTCGCATCGGTGGTACCACCTAGGGGGACCCTGAACTTTCCATCGCCCCCTTAGACCGCGAGCCGCGAGAAGACTCATCGATGGGCGCGGGGACGGCAGCGCGTTCGCACCACCACGGGCAGTCCGCCGCGCGGTGACAGCGTCGGCATCTGGCGAATCGACAGCACGCGCCCGGGTTCGGCCACTTCGAGCGAGAAGCGCTCAAGGATGGCCTCCGCGATCGTTCGCACCTCAAGCAGCCCGAAGCGCATGCCGATGCAGGTGCGCGAGCCGCCTCCGAACGGGATGTACGCGCCCTTCGGCAGCGCGGCACGCGCCTCCTCGGTGAAGCGCTCGGGGCGGAACCGGAAGGGCTCGGGGAACACCTCCGCCAGGTGGTGGCTCGCCCACGAGCAGTAGTTCACGAGCACCCCGCCCGGTACGCGCACCCCGTGCAGCTCGAACGGCTCGATCGAGCGACGAGGACCGATCCAGGCAGGCGGATACATGCGCAGGGTCTCGTCGATCGCGAGCTCGAGGTCATGGTCGCCCGGGTTCCGCGCCAGCTCGTAGAACAGGAACGTGACCGTCGAGGTGGTCGTATCGTGGCCCGCGAACAGGAGAGTCATGACCTGGTCGCGCAGCTCCTGCTTCGACAGCCGCGACCCGTCCTCGTCGGTCGCGTCCATGAGGAGGCTGAGCAGGTCCAATCCGCGCTCCCCCGAGGCGAGGCGGCGGTCGATCTCGGCGAAGATCACGGCGTCGAGCCAGGCTCGCGCACGGATCATCAGGCGATACGGACTCCGAGGTCCGCGAAGCATCTGCGCGGCGTACGCGCGCCCCCAGTACCCGAGCGCCCGTTCGAACTGCTCGGCCATCCCGGGCCCCGTGCGTCCGGGGTCGAATCCGAACAGAGCCCGCATCGCCACGCGCAGCGCCAGCCGGCGTGTCCAGGCGTAGAGATCGAGGTGCTGCCCCGCGCGCCACGGCTCCAGGGCGCGCTCCACCTCCTCCGACATGACGCCAGCCGTTGCAGCGATCTGCTCGCGGTGGAACGCGGGCAGCATGATCCGCCGCGCCCGCCGGTGGTAGTCGCCGTCGGTCGTGAGGAGCCCGTCGCCCAGCAGCGGGATCAGGTCGCCCAGGCCGCCGTCGCGCCAGCGGAAGTTCGACGCGGCCGACACCGTCATGTAGTGGTTCGCCTCCGGACCGAGCGCGAAGACCACCGGCGCGTACATCAGCCTCATCGAGAAGACCGGCCCGTACCGCTCGTACAGGCCCAGCAGCAGTGGCAGCGGCTCCCGCTCGAACTCGCGGGTGCGCCTCATGCTGAAGCTGAGCTCGCCGGGCGGGAACTGTCCACGCGCGGCCTTCTGCCAGCGCATGTCGGAGCGCACGCGCTCGAGTACGCCGCCGGGAACCGGTGGGGGCGGGGCCACGCCCATCAAGACGGGATCCTATGGGTAGCCTGCCCCAATGCGAACGGGGAGGTTCCGCAGGGAGGAGCAGCACGTCGCGCGCTACGCCTGGCCTGCTGGCGTGGCGGCGGCGGGGGCGGCGTGGTACGCCGCGGACAGCCTGCGCCACCGGCGCGAGGGCGGTCACGGGTACCGGCTGCGCGGCGAGGTGGACGTGCGCGAGGCGAGCTTCCTGCGCGCTGCCGAGGCGCTCACGGGCGCGCCCGTCTCACACGGAAACGACGCCGAGATCCTGATCAACGGCGACCAGATCTTCCCCACGTACGTGGGCGCCATCCGCGACGCCGAGGAGACCGTGAACCTCACCACCTACGCCTACTGGCGCGGTGAGATCGCCACCGAGGTGGGCGACGCGCTGTGCGAGAAGGCGACAGGCGGCGTCGAGTGCAACGTGATCGTCGACGCCGTGGGCGCTGCGCAGATGGACCGCAAGCTCGTGCGCAAGATGCGCGACGCCGGCGTGCACGTGTGCTTCTTCCGGCCGCCGAAGCCGTACGCGATCCGCCGTCTCGAGTACCGCAACCACCGCAAGCTGCTGATAGTCGACGGCACCACCGGCTTTACCGGCGGGGTCGGCATCGCCGAGGAGTGGACCGGCAACGCCCAGGATCCCGACCACTGGCGCGACACCCACGTGCGCGTGACCGGGCCCGTGGTGCGCGGCCTCCAGGGCGCGTTCGCCGAGAACTGGCTCGAGTGCACGGGTGACGTGCTCGCGGGCGACCGCTACCTGCCCTACATCGAGGCCACCGAGGACGGCGGGCCGATGCAGGTGATGAGATCGAGCGCCACCGTGGGCGACTCGAACGCCGAGGCGCTCATCTACCTCGCCGTGGCGGCCGCAAAGCGCTCGATCGAGCTGACCTCCGCCTACTTCGTGCCACGCCCCGCCTTCACCCAGGCACTCGTTGAGGCCGCCGAGCGCGGCGTTCACATGCGCATCCTCGTCCCCGGCTCGCACATCGACAAGCAGTTCGTCCGCACGGCCGGGCGCGCAGCGTACGACGAGCTGATCGGGGCGGGGATCGAGATCTACGAGTACTGCCCGACGATGCTGCATGCCAAGACGCTCACCGTGGACGAGATCTGGTCGTCCGTCGGCTCGGTGAACTTCGACAACCGCTCCTTCCAGCTCCACGACGAGGTGACCCTCTGCGTGCAGAGCGAGCGCTTCGCCAGCCAGCTGCACGACGTGTTCGAGAAGGACCTCGGGGTGTCGGAGCGGATCGAGCCCCACGAGTGGCGCGAGCGGTCGATCGGCCAGCGGGCGCGCGAGAACGTGACGAAGTACGCACGGCGCGAGCTCTAGTCCTCCTCGGGTAAAGTCGCCGCGACCGAGATCGCAGTGATGAGGAGGACCCGTTGGACGCAAGTCGGCTTAAGTCGTTACCCCTGTTCGCGGACGTGCCTGACGAGGAGCTCGCGCAGATCGCTGGCTTCGCGCAGGACGTGACGGTGGACCAGGGACGCGAGCTGGTCCGCGAGGGCGACTTCTCGTACGAGTTCATGGCGATCGAGGAGGGCGAGGCTGAGGTCACGCGCGACGGCCAGCACGTCAACGACCTCGGCCCCGGCGACTTCTTCGGTGAGATGGGCCTGCTCGAGAAGACTCTGCGCAACGCCACGGTCACCGCGAAGACGCCCATGAAGCTCGTGACGCTGACCGGCTGGGACATGAAGCGCATGGAACGCCACATCCCCGAGGCGATCGAGCGCGTGCGCGCAGCGCTCGAAGAGCGCCGCCCGGACTGAGGCACAATGGCGCGAATAGTTCTCTTCGGCGCCACCGGCTACACCGGCCGGCTCACCGCGGAGGCGATGGTCGAGCGCGGGTTGAAGCCGATCCTGGCCGCACGCAGTCGGGACAAGCTGGACGCCCTCGCTGACGAGCTCGGCGGTGGTCTCGAGACGGCCACCGCGGATGTCGCCGATCCGCCCAGCGTGCGTGCGCTGGTCGAGAAGGGCGACGTGCTGGTGACCACCGTCGGCCCGTTCGCCCGCTGGGGCGCGCCGGCGGCCGCGGCGGCCACGACGGCGGGCGCCCACTACATCGACTCCACGGGCGAGCCGCCCTTCATCCGCGAGGTCTTCGAGCGCTACTCACCCGCGGCCGAGCAGGCCGGGGTCGGGATGCTCACGGCCCTGGGGTATGACTGGGTGCCCGGCAACCTGGCCGGCGGCCTGGCGCTCGAGCGCGCCGGGGAGCTGGCCACGCGCGTGGACCTCGGCTACTTCATGACCGGCAGCGGCGGGTCGATGAGCGGGGGCACGAAGGCGTCGCTGGTGGGAGCGATCTCCGAGCCCGCGTTCGCCTACCGCGACGGCCGCATCCAGACCGAGCGCGGCGCGAAGCGCGTGCGCAGCTTCCCGGTCGGCTCGAAGCAGCTGCAGGGCGTGTCGGTGGGCAGCTCCGAGCACTTCACCCTGCCGCGCGTGGCGCCGCGCCTGCGCGAGGTGAACGCCTACCTGGGCTGGTTCGGCCCCGCCTCGCGCGCGATGCAGGTGATGTCGGCGGGCACCTCGGTCGCGATGAAGGTGCCGGGTGTGGACAGGCTCTGGAGCGCGGCCGGCGAGCGCTTCGTCCAGGGCTCGACCGGCGGGCCCGGCGAGGAGGCCCGCTCGAAGAGCGGCTCGCACATCGTGGCGATCGCGTACGACGCCGCCGGCCGCCCGCTCAGCGAGGTGCACGTGAGCGGCGTGGACGGCTACACCTTCACCGGCCGCATGCTCGCCTGGGGCGCGGACCGCGTGGCCGCCGGAGCCCTGAAGGGCACGGGCGCGCTCGGGCCCGTGGATGCGTTCGGGCTGGAGGAGTTGGTTGCGGGGTGTGCCGAGGCGGGGATCGCGGAGAAGGGCTCGGGTAGCGCCGGCGGCGCGGGGCCCAGCGCGGATCGCGCGGCGGCGCCGACCGCCTGAACTGCAGCATTGAGGGGTGGGTCCGGCCAGGTGGGGAATCTGAGTGGCGGTATGCGCCACCGAGGTTCCCCACCTGATGCGAGGGCGGCTGGACGGCGGCGGCTCGTAGCCCTCGGCGCGGCGGCGGGCGTGGCCCTCATTGCTGGTGTAAGCGTTGGCGCGGGCGCGGGCGAGGACGGAGATCAGGCGGCCGGCGAGCGCGGCACGGTTGCTGAGGCCCGCGAGCAGCAGCAGCAGGCCGCTCTGCAGCAGGTCGACCGCCTCACGCTCCGGCAGCGGGTCGGCCAGGTGACAGTTTCGGCCTTCCCCGGAACCGCGCCGCCCGACTACATCCGGCGCCGGCTGCGGGCGCGCGAGACGGCCGGCGTGATCCTCTTCGATGGCAACGGTGGGGACCGGGCGCAGTGGCGGCGCCTCACGCGCTCGCTACAGGGCGCGGCCGGCGGTCGTGCGCTCGTGATGGTCGACCAGGAGGGCGGCGAGATTCGGACCGTCGCATACGCGGGGCCGCCTTCAGGGCAGCCGTTTCAGGGCACGCCTCGCTCGGTACGGCGTGCCGCGCGGACCGCCGGTCGGCAGCTGCACGCGGCCGGCGTCAACGTGAACCTCGCGCCCGTGGCGGACGTTCCCCGCGCAGGCTCCGTGATGGCCACACGCGCGTTCGCCGGCGACGAGCGCGGGATCGCCGCGCGCACGCGTGCCTCGATACGCGGCCTGCGCGAAGCCGGCGTGGCCGCCACCGTGAAGCACTTCCCCGGCCTCGGCGGCGCCACCGTGAACACCGACGACGGACCCGCCACCGTGTCGGTCCCGCTCGACCGGGATCTCGTTCCGTTTCGGGCCGCGGTCGACGAGGGCGTGCCGCTCGTGATGCTCTCGCACGCGAGCTACCCGGGGCTCGACTCGCGCCGGATCGCGTCTCAGTCGCGGCCGATAGTGACCGGCCTGCTGCGCGAGCGGCTCGGCTTCGACGGCGTGATCGTGACCGACAGCCTCGAGGCCGACGCGGTGCTGGCGCGTTCCGGCGTGGCCGTGGCCGCCGAGCGCTCGATCAGGGCGGGAGCGGATCTGATCCTGATGACCGGCTCAGCCAGCTGGAACGACGTGTTCCCGCACCTCTTGGCCGAGGCGCGCCGCGACCCGGCCTTCCGGGCGCGCATCCGTGCGAGCGCCGCGCGGGTGCTTGCCCTGAAGGGTGATCTACTCCGCTGAGACGGCGGGCTCGGCCGCGAGCTCCATCAGCTCGCGCTGCGTCGAGCGCGTGCCGCCGTCGCGGCGCGCCCAGTCGCCGTCTGGCTGAAGCTCCCAGCCGAAGGTATCGTCGGCCAGGCAGCGCTCGAGCGTGTCCTCCAGCTGCTCGCGCAGCGGCTCGGCGCTCACCGGGGCGAGCAACTCCACGCGGGTGTCGAGGTTGCGCGGCATGAGGTCGGGAGAGCCGAGCCAGTAGCGCCGCTCGTCCCCGCGCTGGAAACCGTAGATGCGTGAGTGCTCGAGGAAGCGGCCGACTACCGACACGACCGTGATGTTCTCGGACACACCCGGCAGCCCCGGCCGCAGGCAGCAGATCCCGCGCACGTTCAGGTCCACCTGAACGCCGGCCTGCGAGGCCTCGTAGAGCGCCCGGATGCAGCGGGCGTCCACGAGCGAGTTCATCTTCAGCACGATGCGTGCGTGCTGGCCCTGCTGCTTCGCCTCGATCGTCCGCTCGACCTCGTCGAGGAACCAGTCGCGCATGTGGTCCGGCGCCACGATTGCCTTGCGGTATTCGGGCGAGCGTGCCGCGCCCGTGAGGGAGTTGAACAGCTCGGCCACGTCGGCGCCGATCTCGCGGTCGCAGGTGAACAGGCCGAAGTCCTCGTACAGGCGGGCGGTCTTCGCGTGGTAGTTGCCGGTCCCGATGTGCACGTAGTGGCGCGCTCGCGTGCCCTCGCGGCGCACCACCAGGAGCGCCTTCGCGTGTGTCTTCAGGCCGGGCAGCCCGAGCACCACGTGGGCGCCCGCCTCTTCCAGCGCTCGCGCCCAGCCGATGTTGCGGCGCTCGTCGAAGCGCGCCTTCAACTCCACCAGGCACACCGCCTGCTTGCCGAGCTCGGCAGCCTCGATGAGCGCCGGCACCAGGTCCGAGTCGTCCGAGGTCCGGTACACCGTCATCTTGATCGCGAGCACGTCGGGGTCCCTCACGGCCTGCCGCACGAAGCGCTCCACCGTCCCCACGAATGAGTGGTACGGGTGGTGGACGAGCAGGTCGCCCGCGCGCATCGCCGCGAACACGTCCGCGGTGTCGTCCTCCGTGTCGGCGAAGGGCGGCGGCGCCACGGGCGTCCACGGCTCGTAGCGCAGCTCCCGGTGCCCGTCGATCTCGTGGAGGCCAAAGAGGTCGTCCAGCGCAAGCAGACCGTCCACGTCCACGACCTGCTCCTCGTCGATCGCCAGCTGCTCGATCAGGTACTGGCGCATGGCCGGGTCCATCGTCGAGGCCACCTCGAGCCGCACCACCTCGCCGAAGCGCCGGCGACGCAGCTCGTCCTCGACGGCACGCAGCAGGTCGTCCGCCTCGTCCGAAACCGTGAAGTCCGCGTCGCGCGAGACCCGGAAGAAGTCGTGGCGTAGGACCTCCATGCCGGGGAACAGGTCCTCGAGATGGCGAGCTATCAGCGACTCGAGCGGCACGAACACGTCATCGACGATCGGCACGAAGCGCGGCAGGACCTCCTTCGGCACCTTCACGCGCGCGAAGGTCTCGAGGCCGGACACGGGGTCGCGGAGCCACACGCCCAGCGAGAGCGACAGGTTCGAGATGTACGGGAACGGCCGGCCGGGCCCCACGGCGAGCGGGGTCAGCACCGGGAAGATCTGCTCGGAGAACAGCCGGTCGAGCGTGTCGAGCTCGGTGGGCGAGCACTCCGGGATCTCCGCCACGCGGACGCCGTGCTCGGCGAGCGCAGGGCGCACGCCCTCCTCCCAGGCGCGCGAGTGCCGCTTGGTGAGCTCTGCATCGCGCTCCCTGAGGCGCTCGAGCGTCTCGCGGGCGGAGAGGCCGTCCGGCCCGCGGGCGTCGATTCCCGCGTCCACCTGGTCGTGCAGCCCGGCCACGCGCACCATGTAGAACTCGTCGAGGTTCTGCGCGTAGATGGCGAGGAACTTCACCCGCTCGAGCAGAGGCGTGCGCTCGTCCTCCGCCAGCTCCAGCACGCGCTCGTTGAACTGGAGCCAGGACAGCTCGCGGTTTACGAACAGCTCCGGCGAGTCAAGAGTTGGAGCCTCAGCCGGTGCCGTTACCGCTTCCATCAGACCTCTATATGGTGACGCATCGTGCTCTGGCTGCTGCGCCACGGGGATGCCGCCGAAGGATCGCCGGACGCCGAGCGGCCGCTCACCGAGAAGGGGAAGCAGCAGTCGCGCGCCGCCGGGCGTGCTCTGAAGAAGCTCGGCGTGAAGCCGGCCGCCTGCCTCACGAGCCCCAAGGTGCGCGCCCTCGATACCGCGAGGATCGCCTGCGAGGAGCTCGGAATCGAGCCGCAGCTCGAGCCCAAGCTGGCCGGCGGGCCGTTCGACCCGGAGGCGCTTGCCGCGGGCCTCGGCGACGACGTGCTGCTGGTGGGCCACGACCCGGACTTCTCGATGGCGGTGCACAGCCTCACCGGGGCGCAGGTGCGCATGAAGAAGGGCGGGCTCGCCGGAATCGAAAAGGGCGAGCTCAAGGTGCTGCTCCGGCCGACCGAGACGCGCGCCGTCGCGGGCTAGGCAAGCCGCCGCCCCTCGACGAGCTCCAGCAGAATGCCCTCGCGCAGGCCGCCGCGGGCGATGCGCAGCGGCAGGCCGAGCAGGTCCGAGGTCGCCTCGAGGATCAGGATGCCGGCGGGCAGCAGCCGCACGCGCTCTGCGTCGAGCTCGAAGCGATCGGCCACCTCGGCGATCGGCGTGGAGGACAGCACGCGGATGCCGCGCTCGAGCGTCTCGTGCTCGAGCTCCGCTCCCACCAAACGGCGCAGGGACGTGGCGGTGCCGCCCACCGCCACGGCGCTGGTCGCGGGCGGGGGCTCGAGCCCTTCGAAGGTGCCCTCCACGTGGCGGCGCAGCTTCTCGAGCTCGCCCACCGAGGGCGGGTCCGAGCGCAGGTAGGCGTCGGCGAGGAAGCCTGAGCCGATCCGAAACGAGGCCGACCAGGTCATCTCCCCGTCGGCCTCGCCGATGGCGATCTCGCTGGAGCCGCCGCCCACGTCGACCACCGCCACCATGCCCTCGGGCGTTTCCAGCAGCGTGCGCGTGGCGCCCACGAACGACAGCCGCGCCTCCTCCTCGCCTGAGAGCACGCTCAGCTCCATGCCGCCGGCCGCCTCAACAGCGCCGACAAGCTCGTCGCGGTTACGGGCGTTGCGGATCGCGGCAGTGGCCACCGCGACGATGTGCTCGGCGCCGACCTCGCGCGCCACCGAGGTCTGCGTGCGGACCACCTCGGCGGTCTCGGCGATCTTCTCGGGCGGAATCAGGCCGCCGTTCTGAAGGCTCTTTCCGATTCGTGTGAAGGCGCGCTGGGCGACCAGCTCACGCAGCCTGCCGTCGCCCGCATCGGCCACCAGCAAGCGCGTGGTGTTGCTGCCGATGTCGATGCAGGCGCAGATCAAGCAGTTGGGGGCGCCGCGACCGGGTGCGAGGCGTCCTCGAACTCCCTGAACAGGCCGGTGACCACGAAGGCGGTCTGTTCTCCGATATCGACTGCGTTGTCCCCGATCCGCTCGATGCAGCGGCCCACGAGCATCATGTGCATCGCCCACTCGCGCCTGTCGGCCTCGTCACCCAGCTCAAGGGCATTTTGGAAGACCTCGCGGTTGAGGCGGTCGATCTCGTCGTCCTGGCGCACGAGGTCCTCTGCCATGTCCACGTCGCGCCGCTCGAAGGCCTGCCCGCACTGCACGACCTGCGCCCGGGCCTGGTCACCCATGCGCTGGATCAGTTCGAGCATGCGCGCGTCGGACGGCGGTTCATGTCCGTCAAGGGGCACGAGCTTCGCCATGTTGACGCATTGATCGCCCATCCGCTCCACGTGCTTGATCACGTGGAGGAGCGCCGCGACCAGCCGCAGGTCGCCCGCCACCGGCGCCTGGAGCGCGAGCAGCGACAGGATGCCCTGGTGTACCTCCAGGTAGCGGCCGTCGATGCGGTCGTCGTCCGCGATCACCATGCTCGCGAGCTCGATGTCCTGGTTCTGGATCGTCTCCAGCGCACGGTCGAGCGCGGAGGCCACCAGGTCGAGGCCGCCGAGCGCCGAGCGCTCGAGCCCCGCCAGTTCCTCCTGGAAGTGAGTTCTTGTGGTGTCCGACACCGGCGCCCTACCCGACCTTCCCGGTCACGTACGCCTCGGTCCGCGGGTCGGTCGGGTTGGTGAAGATCTTCTCGGTGTCGTCGAACTCGACGACGCGGCCGGTGCGCTGCTTCTCGTCCTCGTCGAGTTCGACCGTGAAGAACGCTGTCTTGTCCGAGACGCGCGCCGCCTGCTGCATGTTGTGCGTGACGATCACGATCGAGTACTCGCGCTTGAGGTCCATCATCAGGTCCTCGATCTTCCCGGTCGAGATCGGGTCGAGCGCGGAGCAGGGCTCGTCCATCAGGATCACGTCCGGCTCGACCGCGAGGCAGCGCGCGATGCAGAGGCGCTGCTGCTGGCCGCCGGACATGCCGAAGGCGTTGGTCTTCAGCCGGTCCTTCACCTCGTCCCAGACCGCGGCGTGCTGGAGCGCGCGCTCGACAATCTCGTCCATGTCGCCCTTCATGCCGAGCACGCGCGGGCCGAAGGCGATGTTGTCGTAGATCGACTTGGGGAACGGGTTCGGCTTCTGGAACACCATGCCGATTCGCTTGCGCACCTCGACGGCGTCCACCTCCGGGCCGTACAGGTCCTGCCCGTGGTAGACGACCTTGCCGTCGACCCTGGCGGTCGGGATCAGGTCGTTCATGCGGTTCAGGCAGCGGATCAGGGTCGACTTGCCGCATCCCGAGGGACCGATGAGCGCGGTGATCTCGTGCCTCGCGATGTCGAAGCTGACGTTGCGGACCGCTGGCTTGTCGGCGTACGAGACAGTTACCTCGTCGAGGTGGAAGATCGGCTCGCGGACGGGCTTCTCCTCGGGGCGAGACCCGTCACCACTCGTTGCCGGCTGCGGTATTTCGATGCGAACCTCACGTGACTCGGTCACTGATTCAGCCACTCTAGATCACCTACCACTTCTGCTCGTAACGGTTCCGTAGCCAGATCGCGACGCTGTTCATCGCGAGCAGCAGGATCATCAGCAGCAGGATGCCTGCCGCGGCCAGCGGCCTGTAGTTGTTGATGTCGTTGGAGGCGCGCGAGATCCAGTCGAAGATCTGGATCGGCATCGCCGTGAACTGTGAGTCGAGCCCGTCCGGATTGAAGGCAATCACCGCCACCGCGCCCACCACGATCAGGGGCGCGGTCTCGCCGATCGCGCGCGAGAGTGCAAGGATCACTCCCGTAGCGATGCCCGGCACCGCCGCGGGCAGAACCTGGCGCCAGATCGTCTGCCACTGCGTGGCGCCGAGCGCCATCGAGCCCTCGCGGATCGACGAGGGCACCGCGCGCAGCGCCTCGCGCCCGGCGATGATCACCATCGGCAGCACGAGCAGCGCGAGCGTGAGCCCGCCGGCCAGCACGACGTTGCCGAGGCTGAGCGGCCCGCGCACCAGGAAGGCGAGCCCGAGGATGCCGTACACGATCGACGGCACGGCGGCCAGGTTCTGGATGTTCAGCTCGATCAGGCGGTTCCACCACTTGCGGGAGTCGCCGTACTCCTCGAGGTAGATGGCCGTCGCCACCCCGACCGGCACGATGAAGAAGGCGCACACGCCCATCAGCCAGATCGTGCCCCAGAGCCCTGCCTGGATGCCTGCCTTGTCGGCGCTGATCGAGGTGAAGCTGTTGATGAAGTGCCAGGAGAGCGTGCCCGCGCCGTCCAGCGCCACGTCCACGAGCAGTACCACGAGCAGGCCGACCGCGAGGGTGAGGCAGGCGAGCAGCGCCAGATGGAAGACAAGATCCTTCGTCCGCTGGGAGGCCGTCGGCTGGCCGATCGCGTCCTGATGGGCGCTCATTCGTATACCTGCCGGTACTTGCGGACGAAGCGGATCGAAATCAGGTTCATGACCAGCGTGATCACGAACAGCGTCATGCCGACGGCGAAGATCGTCTTGTATGCGATCGAGCCCGTGGCGGCGTCGCCCTTCGCAGTGGCGCCGATGAAGGCCGTGAGCGTCTCCATCGACTTGCCGACGTCCGCCCCCCACTGCGGCTGCTGCCCGCCCGCGATCAGCACGACCATGGTCTCGCCGACGGCGCGCGACATGGCGAGCACGACCGAGGCCACGATGCCGGACAGCGCCGCCGGGAAGACGACCCGCAGCGTGACCTGGAACTTGGACGCGCCGAGCCCGAACGCGCCCTCCCGGAGCGCCTGCGGAACGGACCGCATCGAGTCCTCCGAGATCGACGCCACGATCGGGATGATCAGGAAGCCGATGATGATGCCGGCGGCGAGCGCGTTGAAGATCGCCACGTCCAGATGGAGGAAGCTGCGCAGGATCTCCGGCGTGAAGAACGTGAGCGCGAAGTAGCCGAACACGATCGTCGGGACGCCGGCGAGCAGCTCGAGCATCGGCTTGACGGTCTTGCGCACGCGCGGCCGCGCGTATTCGCTCAGGTAGATCGCTGCCGCGAGCCCCAGCGGGATCGCGACGACGAGGGCGATCAGCGTGGTGGCGAATGTGCCGGCCACCAGCGGCAGCACCCCGAAGCTGGCCGGCTCGAACAGGGGCGTCCACTTGGTGCCGAACAGGAAGTCGCCGATGCCCACCTCACCGAAGAAGACGATCGTCTCCTGGACGAGCGCGTAGACGATCCCTGTCGTGGTCAGCAGCGAGATCAGCGCGGCCACCACCAGGAGGCCCTTGATCAGGTCCTCCCCATAACGGCGGCGGGCCGCCCGGAGGCTCGGTGCCCCCGGGCGGCCGCCTGATGCCGCTGCTGTGCTGGCTGCTTCCACCTAGCTCCCGAGCGCGGACGTGGACTCGTCCGCCTGCTCCGAGCTCATCGGCACGATCTGCGACGCGGTCGCGATGTCCTGGTAGTTGGCCACGACGTAGTCGAGGAACGCCTTGACCTCGGGCCGCTTCAGCGCCTTGGTGCTCGGATACATGAACAGAGGGCGCGAGAGCGGCTTGTACTCACCGGACTGGATCGTCTCGGTGGTGGGCTCGATGCAGCCGTCACCGCCGTCGACCTTCACCAGGTTGAGCTTGTCCTTGTTCTGCTCGTAGTAGGAGTGGCCGAAGTAGCCGAGCCCGCCCGGCTCGCCCTCGACTCCCTGCACGAGCACGTTGTCGTCCTCGGAGGGCGAGTAGTCCTCGCGCGAGACACCCTCCTCACCGTTGATCACGTCGGTGAAGAAGTCGAAGGTGCCGGAGTCGGTGCCCGGCCCGAACAGGCTGAGCTGGGTGTCGGGCAGCTTCGGGTTGACCTCGCTCAGGCTCTTGACCTTGGAGCCCTGGTTCCAGAGCTTCTTCAGCTCGTCGGTGGTGAGGCAGTCCACCTTCAGGTCGGGGTTCGTGACCACGGCGATCCCGTCGTTCGCGACGTGGATCTCCTTGTACGAGATGCCCGCCTTCTCGCAGACCGGGACCTCCTCGTCCGGCTTGATCGGGCGCGAGGCGTCCGAGATGTCGGTCTCGCCGGCGCAGAACTTCTCGAAGCCGCCGCCGGTGCCGGAGGTGCCGACCGTGATCTTTACGTTCGGGTTCTCGGCCTGGAAGGCCTCCTGAGCAGCCTGCGCGAAGGGCGCGACCGTGCTCGAGCCGTCGATCTTGATCGTGCCGGAGAGGTCCTGGCCCCCGCCGCCCCCGCTGCTGCCGCCGTCGTCGTCGTCGTCACCGCAGGCCGCCGCGCCCAGCGCGAGGGCGCAGCAAACGGCAAAAGTAATGAGTTTCTTCATGGGGGGCACGCTCGCAGGCAGCGAACGCGAGTCTGTTATCCAGCTGTGCCCGTCTTGTGAAAAGGATGTGAAAGGCCGGGCTAGTCGGAGGAGAGCCGGTAGCCGAAGCCGAAGTGCGTGTGGATGTACTCGCGCTCCGGGATGGCCTCGCCGAGCTTCTGGCGCAGCCGCGCGATGTACACATCCACCGAGCGATCAGACTTTCGGTACTGCTCCTCCCAGACCACGCGATAGAGCTCCTCGCGGCTGACGATGCGGTCCCGCCGCTCGGCGAGCGCAGTCAGGAGGTCCAGCTCCCGGACGGTGAGCCTCAGCGGCCTGCCGCCTGCGTACGCGACATACTCGTTGGGACGGATCTCGAGGTCTCCAACCACCATGGACGGCGACTGTGCCATGTATGTGCGGAATGTCCGTTATTCCAACGTTGCCGGGTTGTGAAAAGGCTGTAAAGGAACGTCGGTGCTGAAGCGATGGCCTTAGACTTCCGCGCGATGGCGGATCTGCGTATCGCGATCCTCGACTCTGATTCGGGGTTCGTGCGAGTGCTGGTGAAGCGCGCGGGGGATCTGGGCTGGCAGTACCGCTGCCTGGAGGCTCCTCCGCCCGTGGACGAGTTCGTGGCCATGCGCGTGAACGCACTGGTCGTGGACCTCGCACTGCTCGGCCCGGGCGGCTGGGACTTCTTCGAGCGCGTGGCTGCGGCACTGCCGGGCATGGGGCTGATCGTCTGCACCGGACCGACGAGCGTCTCCCAGCGCGTGCGCGGCCTGCGTGCCGGCGCCGACGACTGGGTCACCAAGCCCTGCCACCCCGAGGAGGTGCTCGCGCGCGTGGAGTCCGTGGTCCGGCGCCGCAAGCGCGCCTCGGAGCGGGTCGACACCGGCCCGCTCGTGGCCGGCGAGCTCGAGATCCGCGCCGACCAGTTCCAGGCCTTCGTCGGGGGGCGCAGCATCGATCTCACCCGGCGGGAGTTCGAGCTGCTCGAGCTGCTGGCCCAGGCCGAGGGCAAGGTGCTCCAGCGCGAGGAGATCTACCAGGCCGTCTGGGGTTACGCGATGGCGCACGGCGACCGCTCCGTGGACGTCTTCGTTCGCAAGGTGCGCCAGAAGCTCGAGACGGCGTCGCCCGACTGGAGCTACATCCACACGCACTTCGGCGTCGGCTATCGCTTCCAGCCCGAGCGCCCCGGCGGCCCGGACGAGGCCGCCGCCTTCGAGGCGAGCCTGGCCGCGGAGCCCAGGGCTCCGGCACCGCTCACCGGGCCGGAGGCCGGGCAACCGCTGGACCCTGATCCTGGCGAGGACCGGGCCCGAGCGGTTGCCGGCAGCGCCGTCGGCTAGCGGCTCCTAAGCAACGCTCCGACCCCGGCCAGCAGGCCGAGCGCCCCGAGGGCGAGCGCGACGATCGCCAGCCAGACGGGCGCCCCGTCTTCGTCCTCGCTCTCGGAGGCGGCCGCGGTGAGAGCCACCTGCGGGGCCGGGTCCTCTGCATCCGGTGGCCCTATCCAGCGCACGACCTCGCCGCTCGTGTAGGTCTGTAGCGCCTTGAACGTGATGTTCTTGCCGGGCGTGGCGGGCGTCGCGAGGGAGAGTCCGAAGTCCTGGAACTCGCCCGGCTTCACGATGCCGACCTTGCCGTCGCCGGTCCAGGTGACGGTGTCGACCTCGTCGGTCATCTTCTCGCCCTCGACCTCGATGGGCTTGGCCGCCTTGCGCGTCTTGATGACCGCGGTCCAGCCGGGGACGGGCTCCGTCGACACGAACGCGAAGCCGGGCGGGAACTCCACCTCGACCTTCGAGGTCCCCGCGTCGTCGCGCTCGTTCGGGACTCGAACGTCGAGCCGCGTGAAGTCGCCCGCGGGCACCTCCGAGGGTTGAAGCGTCACGTGTGCGGATGCGGCGCTCGCCACGGCCAGCGTCGCTGCCAGCGCAAGCACCGCCGCGGCCATTGTCTTTCTCATTGGTTTCCTCCCTGGTTGGTTCACCTGACCCGCACGTCCACCTGCGCGCGGTACTCGTCGAACTTGCTCACCCGCGCTTCGATCTCGAGCTTCCAGTCGCCCGCGGGAGCCACCTGTGCCCGCCGGACCACGTAGTGGCCCGGTCCGGCCTTGTCGGCCCGCAGGTGGAGCGGGCCGATCCGCTTGTCGGGCAGGGAGGCGCTCACGCGCAGCTCCTTGACCCGGTCGTACTGCGCGCCGTCGCTGCGGCGGAACAGGTACATGTGCAGCTCGTTCGCGCCGGGGCGCGCGGGGTCCACGGTCAGCTCGAGTCGTGCGGGGCCCAGGTCGAGCGTGTCCGAGAACGGGCCCCTCGCCGTGGATGGCGGCGCGTAGGAGACCAGTGCGGCGGTCACGCCGAGAACCGCCACCATCAGCAGCGCCTCCGCCCGCAGCGACCTGCGCAGCAGGGCCCCGGAGCGCCCCGGCGGCTCGTGGCTCTCGGCGAGCCGGGCGAGCTGCGGCCGGGCCCGCTGCCTGTTCCAGGCGCCGAGCGCGAGCAGCGCCACCAGCAGCACGATCTTGGCCAGCAGCGCGCGGCCGAAGGCCGTCTGCGTGAAATCCGAGAGCGACTCGAGCTCCGGGATCGCCTGTCCGATGCCGCTGCCCACGAGCGCGGCGACCGCGAGGATCGCGACGGTCGAGAAGCGCGCCACGACCGATGCGAGCAGCGGCGTGCGCTCCGCCGCCTGAAGCCGCCGGGTGGCGGCGGGAACCGCAAGCAGGAACGTGGCCACGCCCCCGACCCAGACCGACATCGCGCTCACGTGCAGGAAGTTGGCCGGGGTGAGCAGCGCGCTTGGATCCACCGTGGAGGCGTGGCCCGCCAGCGCCGGCGTGAGGCACAGGAAGGCCGCGAGGGCGCCCGCGGCGATGCGGCCGGCGAGCGGCGCGTCGCGCAGGGCGAGGCCGGAGGCGCCGAGCGAGGCGGGCCGCAGGCGCGGCTCCGATACGAGCGCCGGGAGCGCGATCAGCGTGCCGAGCAGGGCGAACGCGACCAGGCGCAGGCTCCAGACCGTGCCGAAGCGCGTGCCGATCACGTCACCGAGCACGTCGAGGTCAAGGGCGCCCCAGAACGAGGTCGCGCCGGCCGTCGCGCCCTGAAGCACGAGTCCGAGCGCCGAGCTCACCACGCCCACCACCGCGGCGGCGAGCCCGATGGCGCGCGCGCGGGAGGCGAAGCCATCGCTGGCGGCTCGCCACTCGTCGCCGGCTCCGGCGCGCCCGCGTAGCGCGGGGCCCCAGACGATGAGGCTGAAGGCGAGCCCGCCGGCCAACAGCGCGATGGCCAGGTAGCCAAGCGCGCGCACCGCACCGAAGGCCGCCTCGGTGACCGGGCCCGCGCCCCCCGAGTCGATCAGGTCGGCGACGCTCGACGCGGGTGCGGCGCCGCCGGCTCCCACCGTGAAGGTGAAGCCGCCGGACACCGGATGCGAGTCGGCGGAGATCACGCGGTAGGTGACCGTGTAGACGCCGTCCGCGATGCCGCTCCGAACGCCCACGGCCACGGAGTCGCCGCTCCCGCCCGGGTGACCGGTGGAGCCGCTGTCCACCCGGCTGCCCCTCGCGTCGTACACGCGCACCGCGCCGAAGGCCACCTCCACCGGCTCGTCAAACCGAAGCACCACGCGCTCGGGCGCGCTCTTCACCTGGTCGCCGCGGCTGGGCTGGGACGACTCGAGCACCGCGTGGGCGCTCGCCGCGGGCGGCGACGCGAGCGCGGCGAGGCCGGCGCAGAGCACGGTCGCCAGCAGCGCGGCTCGTCTCACCAGGCCTCCCCCGACCCGTGCCCGGCCGGCCGGCGGCGCCGCCGCACGAAGGCAACCAGTGCCGCTCCGCCGAGCACCGCGCCTGCGAGCGAGATCGCCGCGCCCAGCGGCAGCCCGCCGTTGTCCTTGCCGAGCCAGGTGAGGCTGCCCTCGATCGCGGCGGGCCGGCCGGCCACCGACACCGGCAGCGTCCAGTCGAAGATCTTCGCCCGCTTGGACTCGTTCTCGCGCACCGGCTTAGGTGGGGCCTTCGACATCCAGTGGATGCGGTGGTCGTGCCAGTCGTAGCGGCCGTTCTGCGCCACCCGCTGCCAGCTCGGCTGCGCGCGCGGGGTCGCGCTGGCCGGCACCTCAACCTGGGCGAAGCGGTCCTCGTTCAGGAAGAAGGCGGGCGAGCGGCGGTTCACCTGCACCGTGCCGTCGGGGAGGAAGCGCAGGTAGGGCTCGTGCCGGTAGCCCTCGACCACCACGACGCTGTCGCTGCCGTTGCGGAGCTCGATTCGGTCGTCGCTGCCCAGCACCTGGGCCTCGAGCCCGTCGACGGCGGGCACGATCGCGCGGACCTCTGAGTTGTAGTTCGGGTTGCCCTGGTGGGCAACCGCGTTCGGTGCGAGCGTACACAGCGCGACCAGCGCCGCCACGGCCGCACGTCGGATCACGGGCACGGAGCCTCCCCGGCATGGACATGGGAGCGCCCGCGCCGCCTGGGGTGGCCGGCGCGGAGCTAGGTCAGAGCCGCGGCCGGCGGTCCGCGCTCGGCGAGCGCCTGCGCGATCAGGCGGCCGCCACGCGGGAAGGCGTACATCGAGCGGCGCACGCGCGCCAGTGTTGACGCGGCGCGGCGGCGTCTCGGCTCAGCGCGCCCGCGCAGGCGCTCGAGCGTGTGCTCGCCGACGTAGTGCCCGGCCAGCAGCGGCAGCGCCACCACGCACAGCGGCGCGGCATACGCGATCAGCTCGGGATGACCCGCGAACGCCGCGAGCAGCAGCGCCGCGGACGTGGCCGCGGCGGCAACGATCAGTAGGCGCTGATCCCGTGCCGACATTGCCGCCCAGGGTACATCGCGTTGCCATACTTCGGCGCCGCATGTCGAGGAATCAGCGCATCGGGCTGGTCGTCGCGGCCCTTCTGGTGGCCGTGATCGCGTTCGTGATCGCGAGCCCGGGCGGGGATGACGACGGCGACAAGGCCGCGCAGACCACGCCCACCACCACAAAGACCGGGACCGGCACGACGGAGACGCAGGCCGAGGCTCCCGCGCCTCCGAAGCCCGAGGTCACGCGGATCGAGATCCGCGGCGGCGAGGTGGCTGGAGGGCCCCCTGACGTCAGGGCGAAAAACGGCGACACGGTCGAGATCGTTGTGAGCGCCGACGCGCCCAACGACCTGCACCTCCACGGCTACGACATCGAGAAGACGGCCAAGCCCGGGCAACCTGCCCGCTTCAAGTTCAAGGCCAACGCGGAGGGCGAGTTCGAGCTCGAGAGCCATACGGCCGAGCACGCCGGCCTCGAACCCCTCGTCGCCACCCTCATAGTCGAACCCAGGTGAGGCAGCCGTGTTCCTGATCGGGCACGGGATCTCCGTACGGTCGGACCTGCCCATTCCGGAGTGGCTGTTCGGCTGGGCGGCCGCGATGGTGCTGGTCGTCTCGTTCGTGGCGCTCGCCGTGCTCTGGCCCGAGCCGCGCCTCCAGAAGCCGACCTGGCGAGCGCTGCCCGGAGGAATCGGCCGCATCCTCGGGAGCAGGCCGGTGGAGATCGTCTGCGGCGCCATCGGCGTGTTCCTCTTCGGCCTCACCGTCTACGCCGGTCTCCGCGGCACGCAGACCACCACGGCCAATTTCGCGCCGATCTTCATCTACGTGATCTTCTGGCTGGCGCTGGTGCCGCTGAGTGTCTTCTTCGGCGACGTCTTCCGCGCCTTCAACCCGTGGCGGGCGATCGGCCGCGCGGTGGCATGGGTGGCGCGCACCGTGTCGCGCGGCGAGCTCCCGGAGCCGCTCGAGTACCCGGTCTGGCTGGGGCGCTGGCCCGCCGCGGCCGGCATCTTCTGCTTCGCGACGATGGAGCTGGTCGCCTCGAACGGCGACAAGCCCGAGAGCCTCGCCATCGCCACGCTCGTCTACTCCGCGCTCACCTTCATCGCGATGGCTCTCTACGGGGTCGATCGCTGGATCGAGCGCGGCGAGGCGTTCTCCGTCTACTTCAACCTGTTCTCCCGCATCTCCCCGGTCGAGACGCGCGACCGCGAGGTCGGGTTGCGTAGGCCGCTCTCCGGCCTGCCCCAGCTGGCGCAGCTGCCCGGCACCGTCGCGCTGGTGTCGGTGATGATCGGCTCGGTCTCGTTCGACGGCTTCACCGGGAAGCGGCCCTGGAACAGCATCTCGCCGGACATCGCCCAGTTCTTCCAGGACCGCGGGCTCTCACCCGAGCACTCGCTCGAGCTGACCTTCCTGCTCGGCCTGATCGGAGGCGTCCTGTTCGTGGCCGGCTTCTACTGGCTGGGGGTCCTGGGGGCGCGCAGCGTGGGCGGCGGCTTCAGCGCGCGGCGCCTGGCACACGAGTTCGCCCACTCGCTTGTCCCGATCGCGCTCGCGTACGTGGCCGCGCACTACTTCACGCTGCTGCTGTTCCAGGGCCAGGCGATCGTGTACCTCGCCTCCGATCCGCTCGGGAACGGCTCCGACATCTTCGGCACCGCCGACCACCAGATCGACTACACGCTGATCGGAGCGGATGCCACCTGGTACTGGCAGGTGGGCTTCGTGGTGGTCGGGCACGTGGCCGCGCTGATGCTCGCGCACGACCGTGCGCTCGCCCTCTACGACGACGCAAGGCTGGCCGTGCGCTCCCAGTATTGGATGCTCGCGGTGATGGTGGGCTTCACGAGCCTCGCTCTGTGGCTACTGTCGTCGGCGAACTCATGACCTTCCTGTTCGCCCACGCCGGCCATTGGCTGACGTCGATCGCGTACTTCGTGCCCGTCGTGGCCTTCCTGGTCTGGCTGGGGATCACGCAGATACGCGAGCGCCGCAGAGGCGACGACGCCTAGGGCAGCCTGAACCAGGCGGTCTGCGAGGCGCCGGCGCCCACACCTGGCCGTGACGCGTCGGCGCCGAAGTGGATGCTCGCCTCGCCCGAGCTCCACGAGGCCCCCGCGGACGCCAGGCAGTCGGTCACGTTCAGCGTGTAGGTGAGCTTGTTGTCCACGCTCGCGAGTTGATCACCGAGCTGGTCGGTGAGCCCGCGTCCGGACGCGGCCGGGGCCAGGGGTTGGTCCGAGGCGGCGGAATAAGTGCTCTGGGGACAGGGCTGCTGCACGGTGGTCCCGGCGGGCGGAATGCCGATGTGCTGGACCACCGTCGAGTAGGTGAGGCCGCCTACGTCCGTCCACGGCCCTGGCTCGGGCGGTATGGGCTCGCGCTGCGGTCGCCAGAAGGTCAGCGTCAGGACGACCTTCCCATCGGGGCCTGCCGCGACGGGGAACCCATTGCCCATGGTGCCCACGCCGCCGGCCGCGACTGGATAGGACACGCTTGCCGAGTTCCCTGCCGTGTCGCTGTAGGAAGCGAGCGCCGGGACGGTGGCGAAGACGAACTGCAGCGCGGTCGGGAACTGGTTCTCTACGCCGGCGCGCGTTACCCGCTCGATCAGCAAGTCGCCCGTCCCGATCTGGCCGGTGCCCGCTCCGTGGGCGAGGAAGAAGAACGGAGTCGCGGGAGGGGGCAGGGAACCGGGGTCGGGTGTGAGCGCGCCGAAGCCGTCGGGCGGATCCTCGCTGTCACAGCAGTCTGGGAACGGCAGCGAACCGCCCCGGAAGATCCTGCCGGTCCCGCCCGTGGAGCAGTAGACGAGGCCTCCGCAGTCGAGCTCCGGCGAGTCGCCGGGCAGGATCTCCATGAGCAGCCGTCCGGAGCTTGCGAGAGCCGCGTCGATCTCCCCGACGGTCAGCGGCGAGCCGGGTGGCGCCGCGTTGGCGTTCGCGGTGCGTTCCAGCTCCAGAGAGAGCGTGGTGAGCACGTCGAAGAGCTCGGCGGGAGCTTGCGCCGCAGCGGCCGTCGCTGCGCCCGGGTCGAGGCTGTCGAGCACCAGGTCGCCGTCGTCGTCGATGTCGAGCACGTCCGGAATCCCGTCGAGGTCGCGGTCTCCGGGCGCGCCGCTGCGCGGGAGCTTCGATCGCACCCTCCCGAAGCGTTTGGCGCCGATCGGTACGCCCTTCCTCGCCCGCGCCTTGAGCTTGGCCGCGAGCCACCTCGTCGGGAGTTTGCGCGTAACTCTCGCGTAGCCACGGCGGACCCTGATCATGCCGAGCCTGCCACCGGCCTTGACACCCACGATCGAGACCCTGCCCCTGCCGCCGACAACGATCGGGCCGGCATACGCGCCCTTCGCCGTGCGCAGGTGGAGCGTCACGCTGCTCCCGGGCGGTGTGAGCCTGAACCTACGCGGGCTTGCGCGTACGGCCTTCGCCTTGCCATTCCCGGCCAGTGCGATGACCGTGTAGCCCTGCCTGCTCAGCTCGCCCGTGATCGGCTCGGGTGCCGCGGAGGCCGGTGTGCTTGTGGCGAGAACCCCAAGCAGCGTTCCGAGGAACGACGGGCCAACACGTGCCCTGGACCGCACCAGCAGTCCCATGAGCCGATCCTACACCCGGCCCTGAAGCTCGGTGGCGTAGGCCCGCTGCCTCGATTAGGCTCGACCGATCCGACTGACGCGTTTGACGATTGCGGTCGTGCTCGGACTTGTGGCGGGCGCCTTGGCGCTGGCGGCGCCGGCGGGCGCGGAAACGATCCGTGTCGAGCAGGGCGGTAACGATGTTCCGGATTGTGGCCGCGGGGCCAACGCGCCATGCGCCTCGGTGAGCGCCGCGCTCGGGATCACCCCCGGCGCGGTGGACGGGGACGTGATCAGCATCGGGCCGGGCGACTTCGCCGGGGGCATGATCTCGACGAACAAGAACATCCGCTTCGTCGGGGCCGGAGCGGGCACCCTGGAGGCCTTCGATCCGAGCATTCACACGCGCCTGCGGCTGATGTCGGACGCGTCGACGACGTTGATGCTCGCGGGGTCCGGCGGCGCGCTCGAGAAGCTGCGGATCGACGCGTTTCCGGGGGTGGACTTCAACAACGCCCTCTGGATCGACCCTCCGTCTGGCTTTGAGCCCAAGGCCTACGAGCTGAACGACGTGACCCTCGCGGCCTCGAGTCTGACCGAGAACGCACTAAACCTCTTCCCGAGCGGCGGGCCGTCGAAGGCCGACGTGACGATCACCGGCTCGCGGCTCGCGGGCGGCGGGGGCGACGACGAGGCACGGGCGATCTTCTACGCGGGGAGCGACAACCAGCTCTCGGTGACCGTCATCGATTCATTCCTGACGGCGGTCTTCGACGCCATCGAGGCAGGCCGCGGATCCCTCACCATCCGGCGCTCGACCGTCGAAGCCCGCGAGCATGGGATCGAGGCGCGCGCCAGCATTACGATCGAGCGGTCGACGATCCGCGGGGGCGAGACCGGGATCCGCCTCGCGGGAGCCGAGACCGGTCAGTCGGTCGTGGTCAAGAGCTCGCTCGTGGAGACCGACATGCCCACGGGCTTGTTGTCAAACGTCGAAGCGCCGATCAGCGTCGACTCCGCGACGTTCGGAGGCGCCGGTAACGTCAACCTCGACCTGCTCGGGTCGACCCTGATCGGCCGTGGCCCAGTCGACGGCGGCCTCGTCGTCAACACGGAGGTGGGGCAGACCGCCTTGGTCGACGTTCGCGGCAGCGCCGTCGTGGCAACCGGGACCGAGCTGCGGACCCTGGGCACCGGAACGGAGACCATCAGCGCCTCCAACTCCGCCTTCGCGGATTCGGCTGGGAACGCCCCTGCGGCCGGCTCCGGGACGAACATCAGCGCTGACCCGATGCTGGGAAGCGATTTCCATCCGCTGGCAGGCTCGCCCTTGATCGACAAGAGCGACCCGGGGTTCTTCGCCCCTGGCGACCTCGACCTTGCCGGCCACGCGCGTGGTTCGACGCCGGATATCGGGGCGTTTGAGTACCTGCCGCCGTCTGTGCCGCCGGGTCCGGGTTCTGTGCCGAATGTGGCGCCGGTGGTGAGCTTGGTGTCGATGAGCAACCGGACGTTTGCGCCAGTGAGGCGGCGGGCGGCGGCTGCAAGGACGGTAAAGCGCGGGACGAGGTTCCGCTACACGCTGTCGGAGGCGGCGACCGTGTCGGTCACGGTCGAGCGCAAGCTGCCCGGGCGACGGGTGAACGGACGCTGTGTGGCGCCGAAGCCGTCCAACCGGACGAGGAAGCGCTGTATCCGCTACAAGCGCGCTGGCGTTCTCACCGCCAATCAGGAGGCGGGCAGGCGCAGGCTGCCGTTCACAGGCCGCTTCCGGGGCAAGCCGCTGAGGCCGGGGAGCTACCGGGCGCGGATCGTCGCCAAGGACGCCGGCGGCCTGAAGTCCAAGCAGCGCCTCCTGAGCTTCAGGATCGTCCGCGGCTGACCGCGGTAGTCTCGCCCAGCGCGAGCGACGACGTCGCTCGCGCTGAGTGCGAAAACCAAGCCTGCCAAGGAAGAGGGGCAGGGACAGTGCTCCGCACGGCCCTGCCCCGATGACACAGGCAGGCGCAGGTTTGCAGCCCGAATCAGCGCGAGCGACGGGACTCGAACCCGCGACCTCCGGCGTGACAGGCCGGCGCTCTAACCAACTGAGCTACGCCCGCTAGGGACGTCCGAGCATAGCGCGCAGTGGCGGGACGTCATTCGGCCGGGCGAGCGCCGCCGATCGTCCTGCCTAAGTGTTGCTATGCACGCCTAGAGCAGGACGGTCGACGGGGAACGCCTCCAGCGGGGCGCGCTAGTGGACGCGCTCGGCGAGCAACGGGGCGAGCGTCTCGCCCAGGAGTTGGACCGTCTCCAGGTCGTGTACGTGGGGGCTGTTGAAGATCAGCGCCTCCGTTCCGGCGTCGATCAACTCGCTCGCCTTCTCGGCCACGGTGTCGGGGTCGCCGACGAGCATCATCGCCAGGCGCTCGGCCGGCAGGTTGGCTCGCTCGCGCAGGACCTCGAGCCTGCGCTCGGCCTCCTGCTGGGTGTCCGCGATGATCACAGTGCCGAGCCGGCTCTTGGTGATCTCCGCGGGGTCGCGGCCGAGCCGTTCGCAGTGGTCCTCGAGCACGCCGATCAGGTGGCGCATGCGGTCGGCGTCGCCGAAGAAGTTCGAGGCGTCGGCGTACTGGGCCACCATCCGCAGCGTCTTCTTCTCGCCGCTGCCGCCGATCATGATCGGGATGTCGCCGCGGATCGGCTTCGGGTTGTTGAACGCCTCGTGGACGCTGTGGTGCTTGCCCTCGTAGGTCGCCGGCTCCTGGGTGAACATCGCCCGCGCGATGTTGAGGTGGTCCTCGAGCCGCTCGAAGCGCTCGCCGAGCGGTGGGAAGTCGTAGCCGTAGGCGGTCGCCTCCTCCACGTTCCACCCGGCGCCGATGCCGTGGATCGCGCGGCCGCCGGAGATCACGTCGAGCGTTGTCGTGATCTTGGCGTGGAGCGCCGGGTTGCGGTAGGTCACGGCGCCGACGAGCAGGCTCAGGTTCACGCGCTCGGTCCGCGCGGCGAGCGCGGGCAGGATCGTGTTGCCCTCGAGCATCCAATTCTCCGGCGGACCGACGCCGCGGATCTGGTGCAGGTGATCCATCACGAGCACCGTGTCGAAGCCCGACGACTCCGCGGTTACGGCGATCTCGGAGAGCCGCTCGAACAACTGAGCCTCGTCGACGCCAGGGAAGTTGAAGTTGGGGATCTGGAGGCCGAGACGGATGGGAGCGCGCATCGCTCGAGGATACGCCTCAGGGCTCGCGCTTCATCCGTCGGATAGCTTCCGCGGCGTGCAGCTCGGCGGACGAAGGGCCCTGGTCACCGGCGCTACCGGAGGCATCGGCGATGCGATCGCGCGAGCGCTGCACGCGCGCGGCGCGCATGTTCTCCTGAGCGGCCGCCGCAAGGAGGCGCTCGACGAGATCGCGGGGCGGCTCGGGGAGCGGACGGAGGTGCTGGTGGCGGATCTCGCCGAGCACGACGCTCCCACCCGGCTGGCCGAGGCGGCGGGAGCGGTCGACGTACTGGTGGCCAACGCCGCGCTGCCCGCCAGCGGAAGGGTCGAGGACTTCAGCCACGACGAGATCGACCGTGCGCTCGACGTGAACCTGCGCGCCCCGATCCAACTCACCCGCGCGCTGCTGCCGGGGATGCTCGAGCGCGGGCGCGGGCACGTGGTCTTCGTGTCCTCGCTGTCGGGCAAGGCCGCGTCGCCACGGTCGGGCATCTACTCCGCCACGAAGTTCGGCCTGCGCGGCTTCGCGTCCGGCCTTCGCGAGGACGTGGAGGCGAAGGGCATCGGCGTGACGGTCGTATTCCCCGGGTTCGTGAGCGAGGCGGGCCTGTTCGCGGAGAGCGGCGTGCGGCTGCCGCCCTGGGTCGGCACGCGCACGCCCGAGCAGGTGGCGGCCGCGGTGGTGCGCGGGATCGAGCAGGAGCGCGCCGAGCTGGACGTGGCTCCGCTCGGGCTACGGATCGGCACCCGGATCGCGGGACTGGCGCCGATCACGGCCGCGCGCGTGCAGCGCCGGCTCGGCTCGGAGCGGATCGCGGACGCGCTGGCGGAGGCGCAGCGCGGCAAGCGCTGATCCGGCTCCCCGCGCGCGCGAGCTACCGGGGGTAAAGCTTCACGGCCGCTTAAGCCGATGCTGTGAGCATGGGAACGGTGTCCCGGAGCACGATGATCATGCGGCTGAGCGTCCTGGCGGCGGTCGCCGTGGTGGCCGTGCTTGCGGCGGTGGCGGTGGGCGGTTCCGGAGAGGGCGCCACCTCCAAGGGCGGCGACGCGTCAGCGCCGGCTCTCCGTGGGATTCCGCAATCCGGCCTCGTGCTCGGATCCCCGGACGCGCCGGTCACGATGGTCGAGTTCGCGGACCTTCAGTGCCCGTTCTGTGCGGAGTACCAGGCGCGGGTGTTCCCTGAGCTCCTCGACCGCTACGTGCGCACCGGCAAGCTGCGGATCGAGCTGCGGCTGCTGCGCTTCATCGGTCCCGACTCGGACCGCCTGGCACGCGCTGCCTTCGCTGCGGCGGCGCAGAACCGGATGTGGCAGCTCGTCGAGCTCGCCTACGCCCGTCAGGGCCGCGAGAACTCCGGCTACGCCACCAACGCCTTCATCAAGAGCCTGCTCGCGGATGCCGGCGTGCACGGTGCCGACACCGGCGCCGCGGCGGATCCAGAGCTACGCCGCGCCGCGCAGGCAGCCCGCAGCGCGGGCATCAACGAGACACCTTCTTTCCTCGTCGGTCCAACCGGCGGCACGTCTGGCCCGCTTCGAGCCCGGTGAGCTCACACCCGGGCCGTTCGTGGCGCGCATCCAGGAGGAGCTCCGCCGGTGAGGCGAGCGATTGCCGCCGCCGCGCTCCTCGGCCTGGCAATCAGTGCCTACCTGACCTGGGTCCACTACGCGGGGATCGAGCCGGTCTGCACCGGCATCAGCGACTGCGAGCGCGTGCAGACCTCCTCCTACGCGGAGCTCGTGGGGATTCCCGTTGCGCTGCTGGGTGTCCTGGGCTACGCGGCGCTGCTCGTGTCGCTCAGGGGGCCGGTCGAGTTGACCGCGCTGCTCGCCTACCTCGCGGTAGCGTTCAGCGCCTACCTGACCTGGGCCGAGCTGTTCCGGATCGACGCCATCTGCCAGTGGTGCGTCGCTAGTGCGCTCGCCTCGCTGGCGATAGCGGTGCTCGCCACGCTCAACGCGCTGCGCGTTCCGCTACATCAACGGGCGCTGCGCTGAGCTGTCCGGCTCGAGGTTGTCCTCCTCGAGGTCAAGCGCCACGCGCACGATGCGCGCCTGCTCGCGCTTGTGGGCCGCCGAGTAGCCCTCGCCTGTGGAGGCGCGCAGCTGGCGGCCGACGTAGTCGTAGGACAGCTGCTCCGGGAGGATCTTCGCCATGCGGCGGCGCATGAACGCGCGCGGCCCCATGTTGCGCGGCTCCTCCTGCACCCAGACCACGCGCTCGAGGTTCGGGTAGCCCGCGATCAGCTCCACCAGGTCCTCTTCCGGGAACGGGTAGAGCAGCTCCACGCGCGCGACCGCGATGTGGTCCTGGGCGTCGCGCTCCTCGTGGCCGGCGATGTCGTAGTAGATCTTCCCTGAGCAGAGCACGAGCTTGGTCACCGCCTCGCGGCCACCGTCGGCGAAGCGTGGGTCGTCGATCACGCGCTGGAAGTGCCCCTCCGCCAGGTCGGCGAGCGTGGAGGTGGCCTCCGGGAGGCGCAGGAGGCTCTTGGGCGTCATCACGATCAGCGGCCGCGGCTTCGACACCAGCGCCTGGCGCCGCAGCAGGTGGAAGTACTGAGCCGGCGTCGTGCAGTTCGCCACGCGGATGTTGCCCTCCGCGGCGGCTTGGAGGAAGCGCTCGATGCGCGCGCTCGAGTGCTCCGGGCCGGAGCCCTCGTAGCCGTGCGGGAGCAGCAGCGTGAGGCGCGAGGTCTGGCCCCACTTGGCGAGGCCGGACACCATGAACTGGTCGATGATCACCTGGGCGCCGTTCACGAAGTCGCCGAACTGCGCCTCCCAGAGCACGAGCGCATCGGGCGCCTGCACGCTGTAGCCGTACTCGAAGCCCATGCAGGCCTGCTCGGAGAGCGGGCTGTTGTGCAGCTCAAAGGGAGCGTTGGCGTCTCGCATGTGCTGGAGCGCGTTGTAGCGCTCGCCCGTCTTCGCGTCGTGCAGCACCGCGTGGCGCTGGCTGAACGTCCCTCGCTCCGAGTCCTGGCCGGTGAGCCGAACGGGCACGCCGAGGGCGAGCAGCGAGGCGAACGCGAGCGTCTCCGCGTGCGCCCAGTCGATCGGCCCGCCGGACTCCAGCGCCTCGCGGCGGCGCTCGAGGAACGGGCGCAGCTTGCGGTGCAGCTCGAAGCCCTCGGGGAGACGCAGCAGCTGGTCGCCGAGGGAGAGCAGCGTGTCCTTCGGCACGGTCGTCCGCGGCTCGCGGCTCATCGTGCGGTCGAGCTCGTGCGTGCCGGTGTCGGGCGGCGCGCCGATCGACTCCTTCAGCTCGGCGTGCGCCTGGCCGACGCGCTCGTACGCCTCGCTCGCCATCGCCTCCGCCTGCTCCTGGCTGACCACACCGTCCGCCACCAGGCGGTCTGCGTAGAGCTTGCGAACGGGTGCATGGCTCTTGATGAGCTCGTACATCTGCGGCTGCGTGTACGCCGGCTCGTCCGTCTCGTTGTGCCCGAAGCGGCGGTACCCGATCAGGTCGATGAGGGCGTCCCGGGCGAAGGTCTCGCGGAAGGCGTGCGCGAGCCGCACGGCGGAGACGCAGGCCTCCACGTCGTCGGCGTTCACGTGGATGATCGGCATGTCGAAGCCCTTGGCGGGGTCCGAGGCGTAGCGCGTGGAGCGGCTCTCGTGCGGGTCCGTGGTGAAGCCGAGCTGGTTGTTCGCGATCAGGTGGATCGTGCCGCCGGTCGAGTAGCCGGGCAGCGCCTGGAGGTTGAGCGTCTCCGAGACGATCCCCTGCCCGGGGAAGGCGGCGTCGCCGTGGATCAGCACCGGCACCACGGCCGCGGGATCGTGCGCGAGCTCGCGCGCCTTGCGCGTGGTCTGGTCGGCGCGAGCGCGGCCCTCGATCACGGGGTTCACGAACTCGAGGTGGCTCGGGTTGGGGGAGAGCGTGACGGTGACGCTGCGGCCCGACTCGGTCGGGTACGTGCCGCTGGCGCCGTAGTGGTACTTCACGTCGCCCGTGCCGCCCTCGGGCGCAGCCGTGTCGACGGCGAGCGTCTGCTCGCCCTCGAACTCGGCGAGGATCGCCGCGTAGGGTCGGCCGACGGTGTGGGCGAGCACGTTGAGCCGCCCGCGGTGCGCCATGCCGAGCACCACCTCGCGCGCGCCGGCGGCGGCCGCGAGCTCGATCTCCTCGTCCAGCATCGGGACGATCGAATCCAGGCCCTCGATCGAGAACTGCTTCTTGCCCAGGAAGGCCTTGTGCAGGTAGTTCTCGAGCGCCTCGACCTCGGACAGCCGCTGTAGCAGCCGGCGCCGGGCGTCCGCCTCCAGCGGCGGGCGGTAGGTGCCGGACTCGATGTGCTTGCGCAGCCAGACGCGCTGCTCGTGGTCCGAGATGTGCTCGATCTCGTAGGCGATCGTGCCCGTGTAGGTCTCGCGCAGCTTCGGGAGCGCGTCGGCGAACGTGTCGCCCGGCACCGCCACGCGCAGCACCGACGCCGGGATGCGGCGCATGAGCTCCTCGTTGAGCCCGACGGTGGCCGGCTCGAGCGCGGGGTCGCCGACCGGATCGGAGCCGAGCGGGTCGAGGCGCGCGGCCAGGTGGCCGTGCATGCGGTGCGCCTTCACGAGCGACGTGGCGGCCTGGACCGCCTGGAGCAGAGCGGCGTCGGCCACCCCGCCTGCGGCCGGGCTGGTGGCGGCCGGCACCGGCTCGTCCGCGGTCACGCGCGCCGGCGCGGCAGTGCCCGCGGCGCTCGGGGTCACGCCGACCGCCTGGAAGACCGACTCGTAGAAGCCGTCCTCGCCCTGGAGCAGCTGGTCGATGCGGCGCAGGAACGCGCCCGACTCCGCGCCCTGGATCACGCGGTGGTCATAGGTCGAGGTCATCGTCATGACCTTTTGCACGCCGAGCTCGGCCAGGCGGGCCGGCTCCACGGAGGTCAGGCCCGGCGGGTAGCCGATTGCGCCGGTGGCCACGATCGTGCCCTGCCCCGGCATCAGCCGTGGCACGCTCGCCACGGTGCCGATCCCGCCAGGGTTCGTGAGCGTGATGTTCGCGCCCTGGTAGGCGTCGGGCTGGAGGGTGTTGTCGCGCGCGCCCACCACCAGCTCGTCGTAGCGGGCCACGAAGTCGGCGAAGCTGAGCTCGCTGGCGTCGCGGAGCACCGGCACCACGAGCGAGCGCGTGCCGTCCTTGCGCTCAACGTCCACGGCGAGACCGAGGCTCACGCTGCTCGGGGTCACGCGCTGTGGCTTGCCGTCCTGCTCGGCGTAGGCGTGGCCCATCACCGGCATGTCGCGGGCGGCCTGCACGATCGCCCAGGCGATCAGATGCGTGAACGAGAGCTTCTTGCCGCCCGCCTTGAGCTCCTTGCGGCGCCCGTCGAGCACGTCAACGGGCAGCGTCCGGAAGCTCGTGGCCGTGGGGATCGAGCGGCTGTCGTTCATGAACTTCACGAGCGTTGCCGCGGGGCCGCGAATGGGCTGAACCTCGGCGCCGGCCGGAGCCGGGGCCGCGGCGGGGGCCGCCCCGCCGCCGTTCCCCTCCACGGCCGCGAGCACGTCCTCCTTGGTCACCCGGCCGCGCGGGCCAGAGCCAGTGATCGATTCCACGTCGAGGCCGTGAGCGCTGGCGATGCGCGCGGCCACCGGCGTCGCGTTTCCGCCGTTCGTGGCCGGGGCGGTGGCGGCTGGCCTCGTTTCGGTGGGCTCAGCGCTCGGCTGGACCGGCCCGTTGCCGGCAGCGGCGCCGGCTGCGATGCGGCACAGCACCGACCCGACCGCCACCGTCTGGTCCGCCTCGACGAGGATCTCCGCGATCGTGCCGGCCACCGGGGAAGGGACCTCGGCGTCGACCTTGTCGGTGGAGATCTCGACGAGCGGGTCGTCGACCGCAACGCTGTCCCCGGGCTTCACGCGCCACTCGAGCACGGTGCCTTCAGCGACCGAGTCGCCCATCTCCGGGAAGGCGACGTCGACCAGCTCGCCGCCGCTCTCGGGCGGCTCCTCGGCCGCCGCCGGGGCGGCGCCGTCGCCGTCGGGCTCTATTTCGCCGAGCACGCTTCCCACCTGAACCGTTTCATCGGCTTCGGCGGCGATGTTTACAAGCGTTCCGGACACCGGGGCCGGAACCTCCGCGTCGACCTTGTCGGTCGAGATCTCGACGAGGGGCTCCTCAGCCTCCACCCGGTCGCCTACCTGCTTCAGCCAGCCCAGGACGGTGCCTTCGGTAACCGACTCCCCCATCTGGGGCATCGTGATCTGGACGCTCGTGGCGCGTGTGGCCATCCCTGCCCTCAACTGTAGCCCCCGAGCAGGCCGCCGCTAGTTTGTGGGCCGTGAGGACCATCCGCAGCGCTGCGGCGGTGGCCCTCGTCGTGATCGCCGTTCTCGGCGGGGGGCTGCTGGCGCTCGCGACCTATAGCGCGGAGCGCGAGCTCAGCGTGGGCCGGATCGAGCTGTCCGTGCAGCCGTTCCACCGCGGTGCGCTCGACGTGTACGTGCCCCTGGTGGACTGGGGCGTCCGCTTCGCCGCGGTGCGGCTCCCGGCACGCGTGTCCGTGGACGTGCGGACCGTGAACCGTGAGTCCGCCGAGCGCCTCGCCGGAGGGCAGCTCCCCGATGTGAGGGCCGTGCGGAAGGAGGCCCGCGACGCCCTGGCGTCCTACCTGCGCGTGCTCCTGGCGGTGGTTTTCGCCTTCGCCCTGACCGCCGGCCTGATCATGGCGCTCGCCGTGCGTGGCCGGAGCGCTCCGCGGCTGCGCTGGCTGTTTGCCACGGCGATCGGATCGACGCTCGCGTTCTGCCTCGTCGTGGCTCTGCTGCTGCCACCGCGCGGCGAGATCGCCGATCCCGAGTACTACGCCAACGGACCCGACATCCCGGTCGCGCTCCGGGCCATCGAGCAGGCGCAGGGCTCTGCGCGCACGATCTCGGAGGAGCTGAACGAGCAGCTCGTCGGGCTCGCGCGGCTGGTGGCGGCCAGCTCGCGCCGCGAGCCGGGGCGCGACCTCCACCACCTGGTGCTCGCCTCCGACCTCCACAACAACCTGCTCGCGCTGCCGGCGCTCGACCGCGCGGTGGGCAGCAGGCCGCTCTTCTTTGCCGGCGATCTCACCTCGAGCGGCTCGCCATTCGAGTTCGCGCTACTGCAACGGGTCGTGCGGATCGGGCACCCGTTCGTGTTCGTGTCCGGCAACCACGACTCGGACGCTCTGGTCAGGAGGATCGTCCTGGCCGGCGGGATCGTCCTGACCGAGGACGGACGCGTGCGACCGGACGGGAGCCACGGACCGGTGGTGGTCAAGGTGCGCGGCGTGCGCGTGGCCGGCTACTCCGACCCCTTCGAGCGGCGCGCGCGAGAGCACTTCCGCCAGCTCCGCGAGCCACGGCCAACTCCGGAGCAGCAGGAGGAGTTCCGCGACTGGCTGCGGCCACTGCTCGGCCGGGTCGACGTGGTGATGGTGCACTCGCCCCAGCTCGCGGAGCGCGCGGCGGAGGAGCTGCGCCGGATCCCGCCGCGCCGGCCGCTCGTCCTGCTCACAGGACACACCCACCTCCAGAGCTTCCGCTCGTCCACCAATCTGGTCGAGCTGAACGGCGGAACGGTCGGCGGCGGCGGCACCGGCAACCTCGAGAAGGGCCAGCCGTTCGGCCTGGCGGTTCTCATCTACGCGCGCGAGGGCGGTTTCGCGCCCACGGCCGCCGACCTGGTTCAGATCGACGCTCACGGGGGCTCGGCCCGGGCGGAGCGCCGGCGCGTGGAGCCATAGGCTTGCCGCCGCTATGACCCGCCGCCGCACGCCCCGATGAGCCGCCGCCGCAAGTTCTGGGGCTGGGGCTTCGAGGACCAGCAACCGGCGCACGACCAGGTCGAGGCCGCGGCCGCCGCGGCGCGCGCGCACCTCGGGTTCGGCCCGGCAGAGGTCGAGCGGCCGGCCCTGCTCGAGGAGCTCGAGCTTCCGCCCCCGCGGCTGGAGCCGCCCGGGTCCCTCGCCGAGATCTGCCGGACCGATCCGTACGAGCGCGCCGCTCACGCCTACGGGAAGTCCTACCGCGACGTGGTGCGCGCCTTCCGCGGGCAGTTCGACAACCCGCCCGATGCGGTGGCCCATCCAGCCGATGAGGCTGAGCTCGAGCAGGTGCTTGCCTGGTGCGAGGAGGCGAACGCCGCGGCGATCCCGTTCGGCGGCGGCACCAGCGTGGTGGGCGGGGTGGAGCCGCCGGGAGACCGCCCCGCGGTGTCCATCGACCTGAAGGGTCTCGACCGGGTCCTCGAGGTGGATGGCGTGTCGCGGGCGGCGCGCATCCAGGCCGGGGTCACCGGCCCAGCCCTCGAGGACCAGCTCCGCGGCCACGGCCTGACCCTGCGCCACTTCCCGCAGTCGTTCGAGTTCTCGACGCTGGGCGGCTGGATCGCCACGCGCGCCGGTGGCCACTACGCCACGCTCCACACCCACATCGACGACTTCGTCGAGTCGGTGCGCGCGCTCACGCCGCGGGGCTGGTGGGAGAGCCGCCGTCTACCCGGGTCCGGCGCGGGGCCGAGCCCTGACCGTCTGCTGATCGGCTCGGAGGGCACCCTCGGCGTGATCACCGAGGCGTGGATGCGCGTGCAGGACGCGCCGCGCTTCAAGGAATCGGCGGCGGTCCTCTTCGACTCGTTCGAATCCGGCGCGCAGGCCGTGCGCGCCCTGTCGCAATCCGGGCTCCACCCGTCGAACTGCCGGCTGCTCGACCCCGGCGAGGCCGCCCTCACGGGGGCGGCACCCGACCGCAAGGCGCTGCTCGTTCTCGGCTTCGAGTCCGCTGACCACGAGCTGGGCCCCTGGATGGCCCGCGCGCTCGAGCTCTGCGCCGACCACGGCGGGCGCCCGCGCGAGCGCGGGGCGGGCGGGGCGCCGGGCCGCGACACCGAGCGCGGCGCGTCCGAGGGCGCCTGGCGCGACGCCTTCCTTCAGGCGCCCTACCTGCGCGACACCCTCGTGGCCGCGGGCATTCTCGCCGAGACCTTCGAGACCGCGATCACGTGGGATCGCTTTGCGGACCTCGTCGACCGCGTCCGCGAGGACGTGCGCGCCGCGCTCGGCGGCGAGGGGGCGCTGACCTGCCGGCTCACTCACGTGTATCCGGACGGCGCCGCGCCCTACTTCACGGTGCTGGCGCCGGCCCGGCGCGGGCAGGAGCTCGAGCAGTGGAGCGAGCTGAAGCAGGCGGCGTCCGAGGCGATCACCGCAGCCGGCGGGACGATCACGCACCATCACGCCGTCGGCCGCGACCACAGGCCCTGGTACGACCGCCAGCGACCCGAGCCGTTCGCCGCAGCCCTGCGCGCGGCGAAGTCGGCGGTCGACCCGGTCGGCATTCTGAACCCCGGCGTTTTGATCGACCCGTGACCGCGCGACGCCGCGAGCTGGCCCGCGCCGACCGGGTGCTGCCGGGACTCTGGCGGCTGCGCCTGCCGTTGCCCTGGCCGGGCGTCCCGCACGGGAACGCCTACGCGATAGCCGCGGGCGACGGCGTCGTGCTCGTGGACACCGGCCTCCACGAGCCCGGTTCGATGCGCCAGCTCGAGCTCGCACTCGACCAGGCCGGCCTGCGCGTGGAGCACGTGCGTCTCGTGGTCTGCACGCACGCGCACTCGGACCATTACGGCCAGGCCGCACCGGTCATGGAGCGCACCGGGGCCGAGCTCTGGATGCACCCGAACCACGAGCACATGACGAAGGCGGCGCAGGACCCGGAGCGAGCCATGGAGCGCCGCTTCGAGGTGGCGCGGCAGTCCGGGGTCCCGGCCGACGCGCTCGCCGAGTACCGCGAGGCGCGCGGGACGCAGAAGTTCGGCATCGCCGAGATCGTGATGCCCGACCGTGAGCTGCTGCCGGGCGTGGAGGTCGAGACGGACCTCGGCAGCTGGCATGTGTACGAGACGCCCGGCCATGCCCCGTCGCACGTGGTGCTCCACCAGCCCGAGCGCGGCCTGCTGCTCTCGGGCGACCACCTGCTCGGCCGCGTCTCGCTCTACTACGACTTCGGCTACTCGCCCGACCCGGCCGGCGAGTTCCTGTCGAGCCTCGACGTGGTCGACCAGCTCGACGTCCAGCTCATCCTGGCAGGCCACGGCCGGCCGGTGCGCGAGGCGCGCGCCCTCACCGAGGCGAACAGGCGCGCCGTGGCCGAGCGCATCGAGCGGATCCGGGGCGCGCTCGCGAACGGGCCGCGCACCGCGTTCGACGTCGTGCCCGAGATGCTCGAGGTGCAGCTGCCCGGCCCGATGATGATCGGCTGGGGCCTATCCGAGGCGCTCAGCTACCTGCGCCACATGGAGCTGCGCGGAGAGGTGGAGCGAGTGGACGCCGAGGACCCCGAGCGCTGGCGGCTGGCCTAGACCGCGGCCTTCGCCCGCGTCCACGGGTGCGCCGCCCGCAGCGCCGCGAGTATCGCCCGCGTTGCCGGCGAGCGGTTCAGGGTGTAGAAGTGGACTCCGGGCGCGCCTTGCGCCAGGAGATCGGAGCACTGGAGGGTCGCGTAAGCGACCCCGAGCTCTGCAACCGCTTCCGGGTCGTCGGCGCGCCCGGTGAGCTGCCGCTCCAGGTCCTCGGGGATCGTCGCGCCACACATGTCGGTGAAGCGGTGGATCTGGCCGTAGTTCGTGATCGGCATGATCCCCGGGACGATGGGCACGTCGATGCCGACCGCCCGCGCCTCGTCCACGTAGTCGAAGTAGACCTCGTTGTCGAAGAAGAGCTGGGTGATGAGGAACCCCGCCCCGGCGTCGACCTTCTCCTTCGCGTAGCGGAGGTCGCTCGCGCGGTCGGGCGCGTCGAGGTGCACCTCGGGGAAGCACGCGGCGCCGATGCAGAAGTCGAAGCGCTCGCGGATCAGCCTGATCAGCTCGACGGAGAATGAGAGCCCGCCCGGGTGCGGCTTCCATGCCTGCTCGCCGCGAGGCGGATCGCCGCGAAGCGCGAGCACGTTCTGGATGCCGGCGGCCTCGATCTCCTCGAGGATCTCCACGAGCCGCTCGCGCGGCTCGCCGACGCACGACAGATGCGCCATCGCCTCGATGCCGAAGTCGCGCTTGATCGTCTTGGTGATCTCGACGGTCCGGTTGCGCGTGGTGCCGCCGGCGCCGTACGTCACGGAGACGTAGTTCGGCTCGTCGTCCTTCAGGATCTCCAGAGTGTTCCGGAGCGTCTGCTGCCCCTCGTCGGTCTTGGGCGGGAAGAACTCGAACGAGAACACCGGCCGCTGCCGCTCCAGCAGGTCTGCGATCCGCATGGAACGAACCTTAACACGACCGTGTCAAGGTTGAGCCGACGCTGCTATCCGTCCGGCGGGATGATCTCCAGGCCGGTGGCCACCGTCTCGCGCCCGCCGACCCGGTACTGCACGTCCACCGAGTCGTTCTTGCCGTAGTAGCCCCAGAGGCCGAAGAAGATGGCGGTCCACTTGCCCTTGCTGAGGCGCTCCTTCTCGAGCGGCCTGTCGAAGAGGAGGTCTCTGCCGACCAGCTCGTAGTCGCGGCCCTGCTCCTGCGGGACCCCGTTCACGAACACCCGGATCGGTGGCTCGGCGCCCTTGGGGAGCGGCACGCGCCAGCGGCTCACGAGACCGCCCTCCTCAGGGCTTCGTACGGGTCCTCCCCGGGGCGCTGGTCCAGAACTTGCCGTCGTATCCGGCCCGTGAACGCCTCGCTCGAGCCGTCGCCACGCACGTCCACTCCGGCGTGCAGCCCGGCGGGTCCCCTCAGCTCCAGGCGCCCAACCACGATCTGGACCGGCTCCAATCGCCGTATGAGCGTGCCGCCCACCGGGCGCTCGTGGGCCGTTGCCTGGAGCTCCCGTCCGCGCTCTTCCAGGGCGTCGAGGGCAGCGCTCAGCTCGTCGAAGCGCTCCTTGCGAGCCCGAGAATCAGCGCGGATCGTGAGCGTGTAGTTCCTAGCCGCCAATGGCCGACATCGTGCGCGGCGGCTGGCGGAAGCCCGGCTCGCCTACGTGGTGCTTCAGCTCCTTGCGCCAGACGGCCTCGCGGATCACGGTCTCGAGCTCCGCGTCGCTCGCGCCCTCGCGCAGCGGCAAGCGTAGGTCGGTCTCGTGAATCGAGAACAGACACGTGCGCAGCTTGCCGTCGGCGGTCAGGCGGATCCGGTTGCAGTCCGCGCAGAACGGCTCCGAGACGGGGTTGATGAAGCCGATCTCGCCGCGGCCGTCGGCGAAGCGGAACACGCGCGCGGTCGAGTGCGGCTCACGCGGAACCTCCTCGAGCGGGTGCACGCGGTCGATGATCGCGCGGATCTCCTCGCCGGGCAGCACCTGGTCGCTCGACCACGCGTGATCGCCGTCGAGCGGCATGAACTCGATGAAGCGCACCTGGTAGCTCGTCGAGCGCGCGAACTCGGCGAACGGCAGCGCCTCCTGCTCGGTGAACCCGCGCAGCGCCACGGCGTTCACCTTGATCGGCCGCAGCTCGGGATGTGCGCCGATCGCCTCCAGGCCGCGGAGCACCTGCGGCAGCGAGTCGCGCCGGGTGAGCTGGAAGAAGCGGTCGCGCTGGAGCGAGTCGATCGACACGTTCACTCGCGTGATGCCGGCATCGACGAGCGCGGCGGCGTCGCGCTCGAGCAGGTAGCCGTTCGTGGTGAGCGAGAGGTCCTCGATGCCCTCGACGCGCGACAGCATCGACACCAGCCGCGGGAACTCCCGGCGCACGAGCGGCTCGCCGCCGGTGAGCCGTAGATCGGTCACACCCATCGGCGCCAGCACCCGCACCACGCGCTCGATCTCCTCGAAGTGAAGGATCTCCTCACGGTCGAGCCAGGGCAGCCCGTCGGCCGGCATGCAGTACTGGCAGCGGAAGTTGCAGCGGTCCGTGACGGACACCCGCAGGTCCGAGATCAGCCGGCCGTGGCCGTCGACGAGGGGTTCGACACTCACCTTGTGGAAGGGTATCCGTCGTGGACCTGCCGCTGACGGAAATCCGCGCACCGACCCGCGGGAACCGCAAGCTCGAGCGGCTCCTGGAGGCGGCCAACGCCGACCGCCGCCTGCACGCCTGGTGGTACATGCAGCAGGTGAACGCCGACAGGCGCGACATGTCCGACCACTCCTGGGTCCACATCCAGATCGTCGTGAACATCGCGCTGCGCCTGTTTCGCCTGCTGAACCGGGGTGGAGTCGAGCCGGCGATGGTCACCCAGCACGGGATGAACGCCCGCGACGCGGAGGTCGTGATCGCCGCGGCGTGCCTCTTCCACGACACCGGCATGTCGATCCACCGCACCGACCACGAGCAGTACAGCCTGTTCCTGGCCGCTGACCGCATGCCGACGCTGCTCGAGGGCTGCTACGAGGATCCCGAGCTGACCGTGGTCATCTCGGAGGCGCTGCACGCGGTGATCGGCCACCGCCGCGCCGGCGACCCGAACACGATCGAGGCCGGCATCGTGAGGGTGGCCGACGCGCTCGACATGGCGAGCGGCCGCTCACGGATCCCGTTCGAGACCCGGCGCCCGAACATCCACTCGGTCTCCGCCGCGGCGATCGACGCCGTGACCATCGAGCCGGGCGACGAGAAGGCCGTCCAGATCCAGATCGCAATGAACAACTCGGCCGGTCTGTTCCAGATCGACGAGCTGCTCGCGACCAAGCTGCGCGGCTCCGGGATCGAGGAGCACGTGGAGGTGGTCGCGGAGATCGAGGCCGAGCACGAGAAGCGGCTCGTGCCCGTGTTCCGAATCTAAGGGGACTGTCCCTTTAGGGGACAGTCCCCGTTCGGGGACAGTCCCCGCTGGCCCCCGCTGGCTAAGGGGACTGTCCCCAGCCGGGGACTGTCCCCTTACGAGCCCTTCCTCTTGCGGGCCGGGTCGATCAGGCTCGTCTCGCCGGTGGGCTTCTCGCTGCGCTTCTCGCGGCTCTCGATCGGTACGTAGCTCTGCTCCCGCGAGCCGGTGTAGATCTGGCGCGGCCGCGCGATCTTCGTCTCGGGGTCGGTGACCATCTCCAGCCACTGGGCGATCCAGCCCGACGTCCGCGGGATGGCGAACATCACCGTGAACATGTCGGGCGGCAGGTTCAGCGCCTCGTAGATCAGGCCCGAGTAGAAGTCGACGTTCGGGTAGAGCTTGCGATCGATGAAGTACTCGTCGTCGAGTGCGCGCTTCTCGAGCTCGACCGCGATGTCGAGCTTCGGGTTCCGCCCGGTGACCTCGAAGACCTCGTCGACGTGCTTCTTGATGATGTTGGCGCGCGGGTCGAAGTTCTTGTAGACCCGGTGCCCGAAGCCCATCAGCTTCTCCTCGCGGCTCTTCACCCGCTCGAGGAAGTCCGGGATGTTGTCGGCGCTCTCGATCCGATCGAGCATCTTCAGGACGGCCTCGTTGGCGCCGCCGTGCAGCGGCCCGTAGAGCGCGGCCACGCCCGCGGCCACCGCCGAGTAGGGATCCACCTCTGAGGAGCCGACCCCGCGCACCGCGTTGGTCGAGCAGTTCTGCTCGTGGTCGGCGTGCAGGATCCAGAGGACGTCGAGCGCGCGCTCGAGCCGCGGATCGGGCTCGTACCGCGTCTCGGTCATCTTGAACATCATCGAGAGGAAGTTGCCGGGGTAGGACAGCTCGTTGTCCGGATAGACGTAGGGGAGACCGAGGTTGTGCCGGTACGCGAACGCGGCGAGCGTCGGCATCTTGGCGATGAGGCGCACGCCCGCCATGTGGCGCTCGATCTCGTCGTCGATCCTCTTCGCGTCCGGATAGAAGGTGGAGAGAGCGCCCGTCGTGGCGAGCAGCATTCCCATCGGGTGGGCGTCGTAGCGGAAGCCCTCGACGAACTTCTTGATGTTCTCGTGGACGAACGTGTGGTGGGTGATCTCGAAGATCCACTCGTCGAGCTGCTCCTGGGTGGGCAGCTCGCCATAGATCAGGAGGTAGGCGACCTCGAGGTACGAGGACTTCTCGCACAGCTCCTCGATCGTGTAGCCGCGGTACTCGAGCACGCCGGCCTCGCCGTCGATGTAACAGACCGAGCTGCGCACCGACGCCGTGTTGGTGAACGCCGGGTCGTAGGTCATCAGGCCGAAGTCGTCCTCGGACACCTTGATCTGGCGAAAGTCCATCGCCTTGACCGTGCCGTCCTCGACCGCTACCTCGTACGTGTCGCCCGTGCGGTTGTCGGTGACGCTGAGCGTCTCGTTCGCTGTGGCTACTCCTCCGCCGTCGTCACGCTCGGTCTGCTCGTCGGCCATTTCCCTCTCCCTGGTGAATCGTCCCTGTTCGTCTTTCCCAGATTGTGACGAACGGACGCAAGCGGGGGTTCAGCGACGGCGGCCGAAGAGGCGCTTTATGCCGCCGCCGAGCTCCGGGCCCTTCGGCGGCGGGCCGAGATTGGCGCATTCGGCGGCCGTGATCGTGAGCGTGACCGCGCGCTCGGCCGTGCGAGCGACCTCGGGTGCGTCGACGAAGCGACGCTCGCCGGCGCTGGTCTGGATCACGAGCCCGTCGAAGATGTGCTCGGGGAGGTTGTCCAGTACCTCCTCCACCGTGCCGACCTGCTCGCCGTCCGAACTGATCACGGGCGTGCCGCGCTCGAGGGCGGTGTAGTGGACCGCGTGGCCGTCGTCAGTGGGCGGCAGAGTGCTCACCCTTCGGCTCGTGCTCCTCGGTGGCCGAGAGGTAGATGGCGCTGCCGATCGCGGTCACGACCAGCAGCACCGAGATCGCGCCCACCAGGCGGGTGGCACCTGGGGTGCTGGGGAAGTCCTCGCGCGTGACGCCCACGGTCGTAACCAGCAGCGCCCAGACGGCCAGCACGATGCCCGCGATGTAGAAGCCGGTCACGGCGCGAAAGTTACCGCAGGCGGCGGCCTAGCCGCGATGGCCCGCGGGCACGCGCGGCCGGCGCTCGGCCACGCGGACGCGCGCTGGGGCGCTCGGCTCCGGCGCGCCGTGAGGGCCGCGGCGCGGCGGGTGCGGCGGTCGGCCGCGGGGGTGGGGGCGCGGGTCGCGGTCTGGCGAGCCGCCGCCGCCGTCCTGCGGCTCGGCAACGGGCGGGTCCTTGATTGCCCACCACACGATGTACAGCAGCGCCACGATCGGAATCTTCAACGCGATCGCGAGCCACACGATCCCCCAGGCGCTGCCGCTCATGGGCGGATCGTACCCGGGATCGGAGTCGGCCAACAGTGTCGTCCTTTCGGATGAGGCCGGTTCCACCGCGAGGCTGACGACTCGCCGCCGCGATCGGCATACGGTGGGGCCAGGAGACAGATGAGTAACCCATATGGAAACCAAACGCTTGACGGGGGGACGGACCGCACCTAGCTTGGCAACGCCCCTCCAAATGCCGCCGCTGGCGGCCGGAAAGGAACAAATGTCACGACAGAAGTCTGCGCGCCTGGCCATTAGCGCGCTCGCCATCGTGGTCGCGGCGGCCGTCGCGGTCCCGGCGCTGGCAGCTGCACCCAGGAACACAACCGTGAAGACGATCGGCAAGGCAACGATGGTGCCGAACCGGAGCATCACCGACGGGATGCACTTCAACCGCGACCTCGTAACCATCCAGACGGGTGGGAAGCTCACGCTGGTCGACGAGACCAAGGCTCCGCACTCCTTCTCGGCCGTAAAGCGCGGGCAGGTGCCCCGCACCCTCAGAGCGGTGGACGCCTGCTTCGGCAAGGGACCGTGCGACGACCTGGCCCTCGCCCACGGCGCCATCAACCCCGACACGGGTGAGGAGCAGGATCCGACCACGCCGCTGGTGAACGTGGGCAAGGATGGCTTCAACACCGCCGGAGACTCGGTGCTGATCCCGCCGGGCCGCAAGACCAGCGTGAAGGTCACGGCAGCCCCCGGTTCGACCCTCTACATGATCTGCGCAATCCATCCGTGGATGCAGAACAAGGTCAAGGTCGTCCGGCGCGCCGGCTAGCTGCACTGATCGTGCTGCTTGCCGCGGCCTCCGCCAGTCCGGCGGAGGCCGCGGTGCGGCACGAGTGGGTCGCGGCCGTGCCGACCGCCTGGAACATCGTGCCCAATGGCCGCGACGGGATCATGGGTACCACTTTCGAGCCATCCCAGACGGTCTTTCCGACGGTCGTCTACCGCCGCTTCACCAAGGGATGGAAGAAACCGCTGCGCAACGCCCCGGTGGCGAGCGTGGATCACGACATGATCCCCGGCCCGCTGCTGCACGCCCGTGTGGGCGACAGGCTGCGCATCCACTTCAAGAACAAGGATCCCAACGCGCCGCACTCGATGCACTTCCACGGGGTCCACTACAGGCCGGGCTCTGACGGCTCCTACATCCCGGGCTTCTCCGGAAGGGGCGGCAACGTCAAGCCGGGGCAGACCTTCACGTACAGGCTCAACGCGGGTCCGGACTCGGCGGGCGTATGGCCCTACCACGACCACTCGCCCTCGATGCACGAGTCGCTGGCCGGCGGGCTCTGGGGCGCCCTGTCGATCCGGGGCCGCCACGAGCGAAAGCCGGACAGGGAGTTCGTCACGGTCTTCGCGGCGATGCAGGACTTCCAGACGATCAACGGGCGGGCGTTCGTGGGGAACACGCCCATCTACCGCGCGACGGTGGGCGACCGGGTCCAGTGGGACGTGCTCGCGATCGGCGACGAGCACCACACCTTCCACGTGCACGGCCACCGCTGGCGCACGCCCGCCGGGGTGCCGGAGGACACGCGCACGCTCGGGCCGGCCGAGAGCTTCCGCGTCTCGTGGCGCGAGGACGCTCCCGGCACCTGGCTCTACCACTGCCACGTGGAGCAGCACATGGCGAAGGGGATGATCGGCATCTACCGGGTCTCGCCGCGATGAGGCCGCTCGCCGCGGCGCTGCTGGCGCTCGCCGCGCTAGCGGCGCCGGCGCAGGCCGACTCGATCTTCGTCTCGGCCGGCACCAGCAGCTTCTCCCCCAGCGAGCTCGACGTGCTGGTGGGCGACACCGTGATCTGGCGCAACACCAGCCTGAAGACCCACAACGTCCAGGCCGAGACCGCGGGCTACGACTCCGGGCGCTTCGGCCCCCGCAGCGCCGTCAACCACGTGTTTCCCGCCACCGGCGTCTTCCCCTACGTCTGCACGATCCACGACGGGATGACGGGCCAGATCGGCGTCTACCCGCTGCTGCTCGAGGGCCCATCGCGGACCGTCCAGCCGGGCGCATCGGTGGCGCTGCACGTGCGCGCACCCGAGGGCGAGGGCGAGGTCACGATCGAGGCCGACACCGGCTCGGGCTACCAGCCGGTCGCGGTGGCGGGGCCCCCGGAGGGCGGCGGGCACGATGGCCATGTCGAGCCCGGCACGCTCCACGCGAACGTGGTGGTGAACCAGACCACGAGCTACCGCGCGGTCTCGGCCGCGGGCTCGAGCCCCGAGCTGCGCGTGGAGGTGAGCGCCGGGCCTGCGCTGTCGCTGGCGGCGAGGTCGAGTGGCGGGCGCCGGCTGATCGACGTGAGGGCACGTTCGGCGTCGCCGGGCACGCGCGTGGTGCTCCAGCTCAAGCTGCGCGAGCGCTTCGGATGGTGGCCGGCGGCACGGGCGCGGCTCGACCGCCGCTCGCGCGCCCACTTCACGCTCCGCGGTCACGCGGGCGTGCCGGTGAGGGTCGTGTCGGTCGGCCCCGACTGGGCGACCGTGCTGTCCGAGAGCCGCGTGCTCAGGCTGCGCCGCTAGGCCGGCCTACTCCTCCTCCGCCATCGACAGCAGGTCCTCGCGCGTGATGGTCCCGACCAGGTCCGGATGATGGTCGGAGATGTGGCTCTCGACCTGTTCGAAGAGCTCCTCGTCGTCCTTGCCGCGAATGATCAGGCCGCACTCGCAGTTCAAAACCTTGGCCATCGGGGTCCTCCGGCTCGATACTTGTAGAGAGATGCATACCACCTCAGCGGGCGCGCGATGAGCACGTTCCCCGACACCTGGATCCAGGTGTGCGGACCGCTCGTGATGCGGCTCGACGGCGACCGCGTCGAGCGCGAGCTCGGAGGGCGCCAGGCGCGCGAACTGGTGGCATTCCTGGTGGTCAATCGGCGCCGGACGGTTTCGCGCGACGAGCTGCTCGCCGCCCTCTGGGCGGACGATGCGCCGGCGGGCGCGGCGAGGGGACTCAACACGCTGCTGTCGCGCATCCGGCGCGCCCTCGGACACGAGCGGGTCGTGGGCCGAAGCGCGCTGCGGCTGAACCTGCCGCCCGAGGCGTGGATCGACATTGAGGTGGCCGAGCGCAGCGCCAACGAGGCCGAGTCGCTGGCTGCGCAGGGGAACTTCCTGCGCGGGTGGGCGCCCGCGCGGGTGGCGCTTCGGATCACCAGCCGCGGCTTCCTTCCGGACGTGAAGGCGGACTGGACCGAGGAGTGGCGCCGCCATGTCGAGAACCTGCGCCTGGGGGCGCTCGAGTCGATGGCCGCCTGCGGCCTGGGCATCGGCGGCGCCGAGCTCGGCTCGGCGCAGCGCGCCGGCCGGGCCCTGATCGAGGCGGAGCCGCTCCGCGAGACCGGTTACCGCCATCTGATCGAGTTCTTCGCCGCGCGCGATGACATCGCGTCCGCACTCCAGGTCTACGAGACGCTGCGCGTGCGCCTCCGGGACGGGCTCGGAGTCGGGCCGAGCCAGCCGATGCAGGAGTTGCACCGGCGGCTCCTGGCGGGCACGGCAACCCGGCATTGAGCCTGCGTCAACATTTCGTTGACTCAGCCTGAGAGGATCTTCTCACCCCCAGAAAGGAGTCAGTGAATGACGCTGACGATCGGCGACCTGGCGCCGGATTTCCAGGCGGACACCACCGAGGGCCGGATCAGCTTCCACGACTGGATCGGCGACTCGTGGGCGGTGCTGTTTTCCCACCCGAAGGACTTCACCCCGGTCTGCACGACGGAGCTCGGCTACATGGCGAGCATCAAGCCCGAATTCGATCGCCGCAACGTGAAGATCATCGGGCTGTCGGTGGACGGGGTGGACAAGCACGCCGGCTGGGCCAAGGACATCGAGGAGACGCAGGGCCACGCACCCAACTACCCGGTGATCGGCGACTCGGACTACATGGTCTCGAAGCTCTTCGGGATGCTCCCGGCCGACACGTCGGGCGATCCGGGTGAGCGCACGCCGATGGACAACCAGACCGTCCGCAACGTCTTCGTGATCGGGCCGGACAAGAAGATCAAGCTCGTGCTCGTCTATCCGATGACCACGGGCCGCAACTTCGACGAAGTCCTGCGCGTGATCGACTCGCTTCAGCTGACCGCGAAGCACAAGGTGGCGACGCCGGTGAACTGGCAGCAGGGCGACGACGTGATCATCGCGGGCTCGGTGTCCGACGACGAGGCGAGGGAGACCTACCCCGACGGGTGGGAGTCGCCGCGCCCCTACATCCGCATCGTGCCTCAGCCCGGTGTGGGCGAGGAGGCCGGCTCACGCGCCTGAGGCGGGCACCCAGTCGATCGACGTGATGCGCTTGAACTCCTCGTAGCGCTCGTCGATCTCCTCGCGCGTGAGGCGCTCGGCGCGCTCGCAACCGAACTCCTCGACCCAGAAGGAGGCGAGCGTGGAGCCGTAGGTCATCGCGCGCCGCAGGGTGGCGCCGTCGAGGGCGCCGCCCTGCGAGTCGAGGTAGCCCATCAGCCCGCCGGCGAAAGAGTCGCCGGCGCCGGTCGGGTCGCGGACGGTCTCGAGCGGGTACGCAGGCAGCGCGAAGTAGCCGTCCTCGGTGAACAGCGCCGCCCCGTACTCGCCCTGCTTGGCGACCACCGCGCGCGGGCCCATGGCGCGCACGGCGCCGGCCGCGCGCATCAGGTTCGGCTCCTCGGTGAGCATGCGCAGCTCGGCGTCGTTCATGAGGACCATGTCCACGATCGAGATGGTCTGGAGGAGCGAGTCGCGCGTGTTCTCGATCCAGAAGTTCATCGAGTCGAGCGCGGCGAGCTGGGGTCCCCTGCACTGCTGGCGCACGTCGCGCTGGAGGTCCGGCTGGATGTTCGCCAGGAACAGCAGGTCGGACTCGCGCGCCGCCTCGGAGAGCTTCGGCTGGAAGTCGCCGAACACGTTCAGCTGGGTGTCGAGCGTGTGCGCCGTGTTCAGATCCCAGTCGTACTCGCCGCGCCAGAAGAACGTGCGGCCGCCCTCCACGTGTTCGATGTCGTCGGTGATCACGCCGTGCCGGCGCAGAACCTCGGACTCCGGCTCGCCGAAGTCGTCGCCCACCGGCCCCACCGGCCGCACCTCGGTGAAGAAGCTCGCGGCCAGGGAGAAATGCACGGCGGAGCCCCCGAGCGCGCGCTCGCGCTCGCCAAAGGGAGTCTTGATCGCGTCGAAGGCGATCGATCCGACGACTGTGAGGGACATGGCGGCGGGGAGGCTAGCCGACGGGGGGTCCCGGTTCCCGAACGGCAGCACTGAGGGAGTCGACCGTCCTGCTTTACCGGGACATATGCCCGGTTAGGCAGGACAGTCGATGGAAAGTTAGGCTCCGGACCCATGCGCGCGGTCCAGATCCAGGAGTTCGGCGGTCCTGACGTGCTCGAGGTCGTGGATGTGCCCAAGCCCGAGCCGGGCGAGGGCGAGGTGCTGATCGAGGTCTCGCGCGCGGGCATGAACTTCGCCGACACCCACCAGCGCGAGAACTCGTACCTCGCGCGATACGAGTGCCCGCTCGTGCTCGGCGGTGAGGTGGCCGGCACCACGCCGGACGGGCAGCGCGTGATCGCGCTGATGGCCACCGGCGGCTACGCCGAGTACGCCGTGGCGCACGAATCCACGGTGTTCCCGATTCCGGACGGGATGGACGAGGGCGCCGCGCTCGCGCTGCTGATCCACGGGCTGACCGCGTGGCATCTCTACAGGACGAGCGCGAAGCTGGCCCAGGGCGAGTCGGTGGTCGTGATCTCGGGTGCGGGCGGGGTCGGCAGCCTGGCGGTGCAGCTGGCCAAGCCCTTCGGAGCGGGGCGGGTGATCGCCACGGCCAGCACCGAGGAGAAGCGCGCGAAGACGCTCGAGCTGGGCGCGGACGCCGCGGTGGACCCGGCCGAGGAGGATCTCAAGGGCGCACTGATCGCGGCCAACGAGGGCCGCCCGGTGGACGTGGTGCTCGAGATGTCGGGCGGCCGGGTGTTCGACCAGAGCGCCGACGCGCTCGCTCCGTTCGGGCGCATCGTGGCCTACGGGATCGCGGGCCGCGAGCAGAACACGCTCGAGACCGGACGGCTGATGCGCAAGAGCCGGGGCGTGATCGGGTTCTGGCTGATGCACTGCCTCGGCCGCCGGGACATGATGGAGGAGCCGCTTGCCGACCTCTTCGAGCGGACCACGCGCGGCGAGCTGGTGCCCCAGCTGGGGACCACCTACCCGATGTCCGACGTGCGTCAGGCCCACGAGGACCTGCAGGGCCGGCGCACCAGCGGCAAGCTCCTGCTGGACCCCTCCCGCTAGCGTCAGGGGCCGCAGATGACGACCTTCGCCGAACTCGGCCTCTCCGAATCCACGCTCGAGGCCCTAAAGCACCTCGGCTACACCACCCCGACGCCCATCCAGGTGCAGGCGATCCCGCCCATGCTCCAGGGGAAGGACGTGATCGGGCAGGCGCAGACGGGCACCGGCAAGACCGCCGCCTTCGGGCTCCCGATGGTGGAGTACGCCGACCCGGATGATCCGAGCGTGCAGGCGCTCGTGCTCACGCCGACTCGTGAGCTCTGCATCCAGGTGACGCAGGCGCTGCGGGCGTACGGCGAGCAGAAAGGCCTGAACGTGGTGGCGGTGTTCGGAGGCGCGCCGATCCGCGACCAGGCGGCGCGGCTGAAGGACTCGCAGATCGTGGTGGGCACGGTGGGCCGCGTGATGGACATGATCGGCCGCCACCATCTGTTCCTCGACAACGCCCGCTACGTGGTGCTGGACGAGGCCGACGAGATGCTCGACCTCGGCTTCCTCGAGGACGTGGAGTCGATCCTCAAGCGCGCGCCGATGGGTCGCCAGACCGCGCTGTTCAGCGCGACGGTCCCGCCGGAGATCCGCCGCCTTGCCGACACGTTCATGCACGACCCGGTCGAGATCAAGGTGCGCTCGGCCACGCTCACGATCGACACCGTCTCCCACTACTACGTGGAGGTGCCGGACAAGGACAAGCCGGACGCGCTCGTGCGCGTGCTGAAGGACGAGCGCCCGGAGCAGGCGATCGTGTTCGTGCGGACCAAGATCGGCGTGGACCGGCTCGCCCGCCGTCTGGGAGACGCCGGCGTGCGCGTGAAGGCGCTGCACGGCGACATGTCCCAGGGCCAGCGCGACGGCGTGATGATTGCGTTCAAGGGTGGTCGGGAGCGCCTGTTGATCGCGACCGACGTGGCCGCGCGCGGGCTCGACATCACCGGTGTGAGCCACGTCGTGAACTACGACATCCCGAACTCGCCGGATATCTACGTGCACCGCATCGGCCGCACGGGCCGTGCCGGCGAGAGCGGCCGCGCGATCACCCTGATCACGCCCAAGCAGCGCCGCGAGCTCGAGGCGATCGAGCGCCACGCGAACACTGAGATCGAGCAGTGGGGCACGAACGGGAAGCAGCCGCAGCGGCCGCGCGATCCCGACCGCGAGACGCGCCGGCCGCGGCACACCAAGCCGCACCCGCGCGACGGCGTGCCCTACGCCAAGCTCATCCTCGCCGCCGGCAGGCAGCACGGGATCGAGCCCGCCGACGTCGTGAGCGCCGTTGTGGACAACACCCACCTGGAGAACGACGACGTGCGCAACGTCAAGGTCCTGGAGCGCTTCTCCTTCGTCGATGTGCCCGCTGATCGCGCGGGCCAGGTGGCGGACAGCGTTTCCGGCAAGTCGGTCCGGGGAGTCGAGCTACGTATGGAGGTCACGAAGAAGTCATGAGCAACGCCACGATGCACACGAACCACGGTCCCATCGAGCTCGAGCTGTTCGGCGACGACGCGCCGAAGACCGTCGAGAACTTCGAGAAGCTCTCGCGCGACGGCTACTACGACGGGCTGATCTTCCATCGCGTGATCCCGGAGTTCATGATCCAGGGCGGCTGCCCGCACGGCACCGGCACGGGCGGTCCCGGATACCAGTTCGAGGACGAGATCAACGATCACAAGATCGTGCGCGGCGCACTCGCGATGGCCAACGCCGGCCCTGACACGAACGGCAGCCAGTTCTTCATCGTCACCACCGAGGCCGCACCCTGGCTCGACGGCAAGCACACGGTCTTCGGAAAGGTCACGTCCGGCATGGAGGCGGTCGATGCCATCGAGGGCCTCGAGACAGGCCCGGGCGACCGGCCGGTCGAGGACGCGAAGATCGAGCGGGTGGAGGTCCATGACGGTTGAGCTCCTGTGGTGGGACGGCTGTCCGTCCTATCCGGAGGCGCTCGCCGAGCTTCGGCGGATCCTTCGCGAGGAGGGCGTCGAGGCGGAGGTCTCGCGCGTGCAGATCGAGGACGACGAGCAGGCGCGGCGAGAGCATTTCCCGGGCTCGCCCACGATCCGCATAGACGGCGAGGACATCGCCCCGCCCGGTGAGGGCGACCCCTTCTCGCTCACCTGCCGGGTCTACCGCACGCGCGACGGGCGCTTCTCGCCGCTGCCGGATCCCGAGGACCTGCGCGAGGCGATCAGGAGCCGAGCCCGGTGAGCCTCGACATCGGAGACGAGGCGCCCGGCTTCACGCTGCCCGACACCGCTGGCGAGGAGCATTCGCTCGCCGGGCCTGCCGTGGTGGTCTTCACCTGCAACCACTGCCCGTACGCGCTCGCTTGGCACGACCGCATCGCCGCCGCCGCGCGCGACTATCCGAACGTGCGCTTCCTGGCCGTGAACCCGAACGACGCCGAGCGCTATCCGGCCGACTCGCTCGAGGCGATGCGCGAGCGGGTGGAGAGCGAGGACTGGCCGATGCCCTACCTGCGCGACGAGTCGCAGGAGGTCGCGCACGCCTTCGGCGCCAAGACGACCCCGGACGTGTTCGTACTCGACGCGGATCGGCGGCTGCGCTACCGCGGTTCGCCGGACCCGGACCACCAGGACCCGAGCCTGAACGCCGCCTGGCTGCGCGAGGCGCTCGACTCGGTGCTGGCCGGCGAGGACGTCGCGCGGCCGGAGACGGACCCGATCGGGTGCAGCATCAAGTGGAGGCAGTGATCGCGCGGATCGCGGCCTCGGTGTCGCTCAGGTCCTGAAGCAGCGCGTCGGGCTCCGACGCCCTGAGAGCCTCCAGGTCCGCGAACCCGGTGGCCACCGCCACCGCCCGGGCGCCGGCCTCGCGCGCGGCGAGCACGTCGAGCGGCGTATCGCCCACGAGCACCGCGCCCGTGGGCTCGCCGTAGCGGGCGGCGGCTCGCTCCCGGGCCACGGCCACGAGGTCCGAGCGGCGCTCGTGCGGGTCCGAGCCGTAGGCGCCGGCATCGAGGTCGAGCCAGCGCTCCAGGCCGAAGGCGCCCACCTTCACGGCGGCGTTCGGCTCGACGTTCCCCGTGAGGAGCGACTGCACCACCCCGTCCATCTCGTGCAGCGCCGAGAGCGTCTCGCGAACGCCGGGGTAGATGTGCCCCTCCGCCGCGATGGCGTCCCGGCGCGGGGCGAGCTGGGCGGCCAGCGCGTCCAGCACCTCCGGCAGCTGCTCGTGCGAGCCGTCCAGCATCGAGAGTGCGATCTGGTGGTCCGTGCGGCCCGCGTAGTCGACCCACTCGGGCTCGCGCCCGACCACTTCCCGAAAGGCGTCCTCGAAGGCGAAACGGCCCGTGCCCAGCCGAGTCCACGAGCGTCCCGTCGATGTCCCAGAGCACCAGCAGCACCGTGTTCAGCCTGCCAGACTGAGCCTCATGTACGCACGCATAGCGAAGTTCGAGGGCGGTGCCTCGGAGGGCTTCGACGCCACACGGGAGCAGATCGAATCCGACATGGCGGCGGGCAACGTCCCTCCGGGACTCGAGGGTGCCACGGAGGTGATGCTGCTGGTCGACCGCCAGGGCGGCGCTTCCGCCGGCGTCGTGTTCTTCGAGACCGAGGAAGACCTGCGTCGCGGTGACGAGGCGCTGAACGCGATGTCACCGGGCGAGGGCGGCGGCCAGCGGAGCGGCGTCGAGATATACGAGGTCGCGTTCCGCGGAACGCCCCCGAGCGCCGCCTAGAGCTGAGCACCTTTGCGCTGATCCACGGCGCCTGGCACGGCGCCTGGTGCTGGGAGCGCCTGATCGGGCCGCTTCAGGATCGCGGCCATGACGTCGTGGTCCCGGAGCTTCCCTCCGAGGACCCGGAGCGCGGTCTCGCGGCCTACGCCGACACGATCGACGGCGCGCTGGGCGATGCCAACGACGTCGTGGTGGTCCCGCATTCGCTGGGCGGGCTGGTCGGGCCGGTGATTGCGGGCCGGCGCCCGCTGAAGGCACTCGTCTACCTCAACGCGCTCGTGCCCGAGCCCGGCCTCAGCTTCGGCGAACAGCTCTCAGCGTCGGAGGAGCAGATCCTGGTGTTCGAGGGCGGGCGGGCTGTCGATGACCAGGGGCGCTCGCACTGGCCCGACCCGGAGGCCACCGCGCGCATCATGTACGGCGACCTGCCGCCCGAGGACGCCCGTTGGGCCGCCGAGCGCCTGCGCCCCCAGGCTCAGAGATCACAGACCGAGGTATCGCCCGCTCCGCCCGACGGGCTCCGCACGGAGTCGATCATCGGGACCGACGACCGGATCGTGAGCCCGGCCTGGTCGCGGCGCGTGGCGCGCGAGCGCCTGGGCGTGGAGCCGATCGAGCTGCCGAACGGGCACTTCCCGATGATCTCGCACCCGGAAGAGCTCGCCGACGCGCTAGCGCAGCTCGACTCCGAGTAGCTCCTCGAGCCGCGGCAGCGTGCGCTCGGCCCCTCTGTGGAGCACGGCGGTCATCCCGACCGCCTCCGCGCCTTCGCAGTTCTCGCGCAGGTCGTCCACGAACACGCAGTCGGCCGGCGCCAGGCCCACACGCTCGCAGCCGAGCTCGTAGATCGCGGGCTCGGGCTTGTGCACGCCCTCGTCGCCGGAGATCACCACGCCGTCGAACAGCTCGGGGAAGGTGGAGCGGTCGTAGCGCCCCGCGCCCATCGAGTTCGAGATCAGCCCGGTGCGGACGCCCTGCGACCGGGCTCGGCGCAGCGCCTCGACCATCTGATCGTCGGGCCGGATATGGCCGAACATGCGGTCCACCAGCCCGGCGCGCCGCTCATCCTCGAGCTCGAGCAGCTCGCCGAAGCGCTCGCCGAACTGCTCCTCGGACAGCTCTCCGCGCTCGAGCCCACGCACGCTCTCGAGCGCGCGCGGGTCGTCCCGGAAGAGCCCCTTGATGGTCTCGGGATCGAGGCCCTCGTCCACGCAGAACGCGCGGAAAGAGTCGAAGACGTTGGTGGTGAGCACCCCGCCGAAGTCCACCAGCAGGCCTCTCACGAGTGCGCGATCTCCCGAGCCTTCTCGGCCAGCATCGGCACGCCCCTGTCGAACAGCCCGAGGTACTCGTCGTCGGAGCTCCCTGACTGGAAGCGCTTGTAGTTGCCCTCCATGAACACCGCCGCCTTCCAGAGCGCGAGCGCCTGGTACCAGTTGAGCGCCGACATCGAGCGGCCGCTGCGCTCCTCGTAGCGCGCGATCATCTCCTCGCGCGTGAGAAACCCTCCGGCGCGCGTGACCGCGTTCAGGTTGGCGAACATCGTGTCCTGCGGATCGTTCGGCTCGACCCAGGTGACGGTGAGGTAGCCCACGTCGGCCAGCGGGTCGCCGATCGTCGACAGCTCCCAGTCGAAGATCGCCACCAGCTCGGCGGGAGGGCGGTCGGCCATCATCACGTTGCCCAGGCGGTAGTCGCCGTGCACGATCGTCGACTCGGGCGACTCCGGCCTGTTGCGCCCCAGCCACTCGCCCACCTCCTCCACCACCGGCAGCTCGCGCGTCTTGTTGTGCTCCCACAGCCCGCCGAAGCGGCGGAGCTGGCGCTCGAGGTAGCCGGTTGGCTTGCCGTAACCCTCGAGGCCGCAGGCGCGCCAGTCGACGCTGTGGACCTCCACCAGCGCGTCCACGAGCTCCTCGGCGGTGCGACGGCGCTCGTCGGGTGTGTCGAGCCCCGGCGGGATCTCGGCGGCGAGCACGCTCCCGTGCATCTCCTCCATCACGTAGAAGGGCACGCCAAGGATCGCCTCGTCGTCGCCCACCGCAAGGACCCTCGGCACGCGCACGGGCGTCCCCTCGAGCGACCTCAGCAGGCGCGCCTCGCGCAGCACGTCGTGGGCGGACGGGGGCAGCGGAGGCCGTGGCGGTCGGCGCAGCACAATGCGCGCATCGCCGCGCTCCACGAGGAAGGTGATGTTCGAGTGGCCGTCGCCGATCCGCTCGGCCTCGAGGCGGCCCTCGCCGATGCCGTGGGCGTCGAGGAACTCCTCGAGCGGCTCCCGCACGAGCAGGGGCGGCAGCTCCAGCTCTCCGGCATCCCGCGCTGTGTCGACCACGTCCATCGCGGCCGGGATCCTACGTAGTCGCCCAGGCCTCCACGAGGAACCAGCCCTGGCGGCCGCTGCCGTCCCGCACCAGCTCCACCCGGATGTGGGCCGGCACGTCGTGGCCGTCGGGCGGCACGAGCCGCGCGTCGAACTCGCGCAGGGGGTCGCTGCCGGCCAGCACCTCCACGAGGTGCGCGGCCACGTAGTGGCGGTCCGCGGAGTGCAGGAGCCGGCGCCAGCCGAGGCGGCGCAGCTCGGATTCGTCCAGTCCCACCAGCGAGCAGAAGGCGCCGTTGGCGCTCCACACCGCGCCGTCCATGCCAATCACGGCACGAGCTCCGAGATTGTTCAGCGCGGCCTCCATCAACTGACAGCATCGACCCCGGCGCGCGGCGCTCCCATCACCCGAGCGGCCCGACCTCGTCGACCCCCGCATCCTCCGATCGGCCTCCCCCGGTCGAGGGGGCGACCCCGGTTTGGTGGCGGGACGGCGAGGTCCGGTGTAGAAAGGAGACCGTGCCGAGCACCCGGATCCGGGTAGTCATAGCCGACGATCATCCGCTCTACCGGACCGGGCTCGTGGACACGGTGAAGCGCCGCCCGGAGCTCGAGCTCGTCGGACAGGCGGAGGACGGCACGGCCGCCCTGGAGGAGATCCGCAATGTGGACCCGGACGTGTGCGTCCTCGACGTGAAGATGCCCGGGCTCGGCGGAGTGGACGTCCTCAAGACGCTCGAGCGCGAGGGCCTCGACGTGCGCGTGGTGTTCGTGTCCGCGTATTACGACAGCGACGTGGTGTACGGCGCGCTCGGCAGCGGCGCCTTGGGATACCTCTCGAAGGACTCGACCGGCGACGAGATCTGCGATGCGCTCGTGGCCGCCGCTCACGGGCGCACCACGCTCGGGACCGACGTGCAGGCGGCGGTCGCTCAGGAGATACGGCGCCGGAGCGGCGACCACGAGCGCCTGCTCACGCCTCGCGAGGACGAGATCCTCCGGCTCACCGCGAACGGGATGTCGGCGCCGGAGATCGCACGCCAGCTGCACCTCGGAGCCACGACCGTCAAGACGCACCTCCAGCGCGTGTACGAGAAGCTCGGCGTCTCGGACCGCGCGGCCGCGGTGGCGGAAGCGATGCGCCGCGGCATCCTCGACTGACGCTCAGCGGCCGTTCGGCTCCGGCATCCAGAAGTCCACGGTGGTGCCGTGGCCGGGGCTGCTCGCCAGCGCGAAGCGCCCGCCCGCAGCCTCGGCGCGTTCCCGCATGGAGACGAGGCCGAAGTGACCCGGCTCCGGCGGCGCGTCAGGCTCCGGCAGGTTGAACCCGTCTCCGTTGTCTCGAACGCGCACCGCCACACCCACGCCGCGGCGCTCGAGCTCCACCTCGACCAGGGTCGCGCCGGCGTGCTTGCTCACGTTCGTGAGTGCCTCGAGCGCGACGCGGTAGAGGATTGCCCGGACCTCCGGATTGGGCTCGTTCTCAAGCCGGTTGTCCACCCGCCAGTCGAAGCCGTCGTGGTTGAAGGAGTCGGTGAGGAACAGCTCGAGCGCCGCCGCCAACCCGGCCTCGTCGAGGGCGGGCGGGCGCAGCTCGAACAGCAGCCGGCGCAGGCGCCTGTTCGCCTCGCCCAGCTCCCTGCGGGCGATCAGTGCGGTCTCACGCGCTTCAGGATCGTCGAGGTTGGCGGCCAGGGCGTCGATGCGGAGGCCCGCGGCCGCCACCACCTGAGCGGTGTCGTCATGGATGTCGGCCGCGATCCGGCGGCGCGTCTCCTCTTCGGCGGCCACGAGCTCCGCCAACAGGCGCGTGTGCGCCTCCTGGCGGCGTTCGATCTCGTCGGCGGCGGCGTTGAGCGCGTTCGCCACGTCCGTGAGCTCGCCCAACTTGTGGGGAACCGACGCCCGGGCCGTGAGGTCGCCGGAGCCGAACCGGCGGGCGGCGCTGACCACCTCCTCGGTCCAGCGGCCGAGCAGCAGCTTCGTGACCAGGTAGCTGAGGGCGAGGGCAAGCACCAGGCCAATCGCTGCCAGCACCAGGAAGCGGCGCAGGTCCTGGTTCGGGTCGGCAAAGACGCTTTCGGAGCTGCGGCCCGCGGCGATGAAAAGACGCCCATTCGCATTCCCGCCCACGGGGGCGAACCCGTAAATCCGGCGCACGCCGTCGAGCCCCTCGACCTCGGCTGTGCCCTCACGTTGTGCGAGCACGGTCCGGACCAGCGGGCGGTCGGGCAGCCTGCGGCCCACGAGCCCCGCCGGGGGCACGCGCGCGACGATCGTTCCGCGGTGGTCGAGGATCACGTAGGTCATGTCACGCGGGGCCTCGTGAAGCCCGAGCGTCGACGTCAGCTGCTGCAGGTCGAGGGCGGCGAAGAGGACCGAGGGCCGCCGGCCGGGTTCGCCGCCCACCGCGTGGCTTCCCATCAGCACGTCCATGCCGGACATGGGGCCCGCCCCGAACTCTCCGAGCACGAACCCGTCCTCTCGCTGGGCTCGCCGGAACCACTCGGCTCCCGACACGTCCACCGGATCCATCGGCCGGGCGAAGCCGTGGCCGGTTGTCCCGCAATACACCCTTCCGCCCGGGCCGGCCACGCCGACCGAGCTGTACCAATCCGTGGCCTGCGGGACCAGGGCGAGGAGCCGCTCGCAGTGCTCGAGGCCTCGCCGGTTCTCGAGGTCCCTGGCCACGGCACCCAGGAAGTTCGCCGTCGCATCCACCGCTGCCGTGGCATCCACTGCGGCCAGCCGAGTGTTGTCGAAGACATCGGCCTGCGCGTGCTCACGGGCCTCCGAGCGCTCCTCAAGCGCCACGACCACGGCGATCACCGTGGGTGGCACCAGCGCCACGAGCACCAGCATGAGGATGCGGCCGCGAAGTCCAAGGCTCATGGTTCTGGCGCAGTCTCGCTCAGAAACCGGCGCTGTGCCTGTCTAAGCTCCCGCCCGATGCGATCGCAAGCACCTGCTGATCCCCCTGGCCCTGCTCACCCCGCTCGCGCTCGCCTCGCCGGCCGCCGCGTTCGACTGGAGCACGGAGGTCATCGACTTCGAATTCAAGCCTCCTGAGCGCCACGTAGCGGTGGGCGACTCGGTGACATGGAACTTCACCTTCGGGGGCCACACGTCCACGAGCGTCAAGGGTCAGCCCGACTCCTGGAACTCCGTCTCCGAGGGCACCAACACAGCCGGGATCGAGCTTCACCAAGGTGTTCAACACACCTGGGCGCTACCAGTACGTCTGCACCCCGCACCACGCCTTCATGAAGGGCGTGATCGAGGTGGGCACGGACACCGTGGTCGACAGCCTGGACGACTTCAAGTCCATGCGCCGCGGCAACCAGGTGAAGCTGAGCTTCAAGCTGAAGGAGCCGGCCACCGTGACCTACCGGCTGAAGGGCCCGTCACCAAAGACCGTCAAGCGCGGCCGCCTCGCCGCCGGCAGGCACAGCTTCACGCTGCGGCGCCTGAAGCGCGGCACCTACCGCGGCGTGCTGACCGTGGTGGACGACTTCGACAAGAAGATCACCCCGCGGAACTTCTTCGTGATCCGCTGAGGGTGTGGGGCCATTTTCTGGCCCTATGCGACAGAAATATGCCCCACACCCCAGGTGAACCACCCCTTCACCGCTGCTGTTAGCGCTGGCGCCATCGCGCCGCACCGAGCTAGGCTCCTCGCGATGAGAGCCCTCCGCATCGCCGCGCTGGCCGCCGCCCTCGCGCTCGTCCTCTCCGCGCCCGCCGGCGCCAAGGACCCCGGGCGCTGGACGCTCACCGGCTGGAGCTCGGTCCGGATCGTCTACTGGCAGGGCGTTACGTCGGCGGGGCCGACCGCCCCGCTGTACTTCTCCGGGCTCACGGAGGGCCTCTATCGCACGACCCGAACGCTGCTCCAGACCGGCGAGATGTTCCCCGTCGTTCCGCCCTCGGTCAAAGCGGTCGAGGGCTACAACCACGTGGGCGACATCTCCTTCGACGGTGCCGACGGTAAGCGGGTCCTGCTCCCGCTCGAGTGCTACACGCCGGGCGGGCCGAACGGCGGCAACACCTGCGGCACGGGCGCGATCGGCACGGCGGACCCGAACACGCTCGCGTTCCGCTACTACGTGAAGCTCGACCCGACCGAGATCGCCAAGGCCATGTGGGTCGAGGCCTCGCCGGACGGCCTCCTCTGGACCTCGAGCGGCAACGACCTGCTGGCCTACCGCGCGGCCGATGTGAACCCGGCGAACGCGGCCCCGGCGGCCCCGCCGATCCACTCGGTGCGGCGCCTGGCGGGCGCGGTGCCGCCCAGCGGCGTCACCGGCGCCGCGTTCCAGGGCGGTCGTCTGTTCCTGGCGGGGGCGCAGGGCACGACCTACCAGATCTGGTCCGTGAACCTCGCCACCGGTGCGCGCCGCCTCGAGGTCGAGCTGAGGAACGTGCAGGGCGAGGCCGAGGGCCTCCACGTGACCTCGCTGCTCGGCGGCACGCTCCACTTCCTCGTCGCCCCGCTGGCGCAGAAGCCGACCTTCCCACCGAGCGTCGCGCTGCTCCACTTCACGCCGGGGACCGGCTCGGGGCTGCGCGTGAGCGCCCGGGCATCGCGCCAGGGGTCGCGCCGGCCACTCGTGAAGGTGCAGGTGACCCGGCGCGGCGCTCCGGTCGAGGGCGCAACTGTCAGCGTCGCCGGCAAGCGCGCGCGGACGAACGCGAAGGGCAGCGCGACAGTGCGGCCCATCCTCGATGCCCAAGGAAGCTTCGCGGCGCTCGGCGCGAAAGGGCGGCCGCGAGGGCCACTCGCGCTTCCTGCGGCTCGGCCCAGCCGCGGCCGCGGCCGCGGCGGCCGGCTCGACCGCGCTCCGCTAGGCGATCTCGTCCACGTGGCGGACGTTCGCCACGTCGCTCGGCGTCGGCGCTCGGCTCGCCCTCGAACCAGCCGTCCAGGATCTCCTCGAGCAGCGCCTCGCTGGTGCTGCGCAGCGACAGCGCGAGCACGTTCGCGTCGTTCCATCTCCTGGCGCCGCGGGCGGTCTCCGCGTCGGCGCAGAGGGCGGCCCGCACGCCCGGGCACCTTGTTGGCCGCGATCGAGGCGCCGGTGCCGGTCCAGCAGCAGACGACCCCCTGCTCGGCACGCCCCTCGGCCACGTCGCGGGCCGCGGCCTCGCTGGCCCACGCCCAATCGTCGCGCTCCTCGTCGCTCAGCGCGCCGTGCACGATCGGCTCATGCCCGCGCCGGCGCAGCTCCTCGACCACCGACTCGGCCACGCCGGTGCGCTCGTCGGCTGCGATGGAGATCCTCACGGCGCTCAGCCTAGTCTTGAAGCGTGCCCGAGTTGCCTGAGGTCGAGATCACCGCGCGCCGCCTGACGGCGGGGCTGGCCGGCGCGCGCGTGGAGTCCGCGCTGGCGCCCGGGCTGGTGGCCCTGAAGACCTTCGACCCGCCGCTGGAGGCGCTCGTCGGGCGCGAGCTCGACGGCGTGCGGCGGATCGGGAAGATGCTCGCCGTCGAGGCGGGCGACCTCACCCTGCTGATCCACCTGATGTCGGCCGGGCGGCTCCAGCTCTTCGACGCGCGCGCATCGCTCCGCGACCGCGCCTCGCGCGTGCTCGTGCGGCTCGAGGGCGGCCGTGAGCTGCGGCTACGCGAGTTCGGCACCCAGCAGCGAGCGTGGGCCAAGCTGCTGCACTCCGATGCCGTGGCGGAGGACGACGCGGTGGCCGGCCTCGGCCCCGACGCCTACCCCGCGCCGCCGCTGGACGAGTTCAGCGCGCTGCTCGACCAACCGCGCCATCTCCACCCGCTGCTGCGCGACCAGCGCACGATCGCGGGGATCGGGCGCTCGTGGGTGGACGAGCTGCTCTGGACCGCGCGCCTGTCGCCGTTCCAGAAGGGCTCCGAGCTCGAGCCCCCCGCAGTATCGAGGCACTGCACGCCGCGTGCGACGAGGTGCTGGGCGGCGCGCTCGAGCACTACGAGCAGGTGATCGGCGACACGGTGCCCGACAAGCTGCCGATGCCACTCCAGGTCCACCGCCGCGCGGGCGAGGAGTGCCCCCGCTGCGGCGCCCGCATAGAGGCGATCCACTTCAAGGACTACGTGATGTGTTACTGCCCGGAGGAGCAGACGGGTGGACGGATATTGAAGGACCGGCGCCTATCAAAGCTGTTGAAATGACCTGAGCGTCCGATACTCGGGTCATGCGCCGATACGTGCTCGCACTCCTTGTCCTCACCCTTCTCGGCGGCTGCGGAGGCTCGGCGGACCCGTCGCTCTTCGCAACGGCCGTCCGGAACACCGAGGCCGCCGGCGGTGCCGAGATCGTCTTCTCGATGCGGATGGAGGCGCCCGGCCTGTCACAGCCGTTCGAGATGAGCGGCAACGGGGTGGAGGACGCGAGCAAGCGCCGCGGTCACTTCACCTTCGAGTCACCGATGACGGGAACGATGGAGATGGTGTCCGACGACATGACGGTGTACATGCGCTCGGACCTGTTCAGCGCCGCCCTAGGTGGCAAGGACTGGATGAAGCTCGACATGAAGCGCGCGATGTCGAGCTTCGGGCTAGACCTCGGTAGCACGGGACAGTTCGGCCAGGGCGCCGCCGAGCAGCTGCGGATGCTGCGAGCGGTGAGCGGCGACGTGAGCGAGGAGGGCCACGAGCAGGTGGTCGGGACAGACACCACGCACTACAGCGCCACCGTTGACCTGCGCCGCTACCCCGACGTGATGCCGGAGGAGCAGCGCGAGGCCGCCCGCAAGGGCGTCGAGCGGCTGATCGAAATGTCGGGCCAGAGCGAGATTCCGATGGACGTCTGGATCGACGGCGACCAGCGGGTCCGGCGCATGGCGTGGAAGCAGTCGATGCGTCAAGGTTCGGTGGAAGTGAAGATGGACGTGACAGCGGAGTACGTGCGTTTCGGGGTGCCCGTGGACGTCGAGGTGCCCGACGAGGCCGACGTGTTCGACGCCACCGACCTGGTGCTCCAGCAGATGGAGCAGGCGCAGCCCTGATCGAGGCCGGGGACAGCGCGCCTGACTTCGAGCTCCCCGACCAGGACGGCGAGCCGGTCCGGCTGAGCGAGCTGCGCGGCCGTCCGGTCGTCCTCTACTTCTACCCCAAGGCCGACACGCCCGGCTGTACCACGCAGGCCTGCGGCGTCCGTGACCACCTGCCCGACTACGAGGACGCCGGCGCGGTGGTGATGGGCGCGTCGCCCGACCCCGTGGCGAAGGTCAAGCGCTTCCACGAAAAGCAGGGGCTCAACTTCAAGTTGCTCGCCGACGAGGACCACGCGGTGGCCGATGCGTACGGTGTCTGGGTGGAGAAGTCGATGTACGGCAAGACCTACTGGGGCGCCCAGCGCGCGACGTTCATCATCGACCCCGAGGGGAAGGTGGCCCACGTGATCCCGAAGGTCTCCCCGAAGACGCACGACGAACAGGTGCTGAAGATCCTCGGCGATCTGTGAGCTGGCTGCTCGTCAGCGTCGCCGTTCTGGCGGTCCTCTACGCGCTGCTGATCCTGGCCCTCGTGGCCGGTTCCCGGCAGTGGGACGTTCGCGTGATCGCCAGGATGGTCCCGTACTGCGCGATCCTCTTCAAACGGCTGCTGGGCGACCCGCGCGTGCCGCGGCGCTGGAAGATCGCCTCGGCGTTCGCGCTTGTCTACCTGGCGCTGCCGTTCGACCTGGTGCCGGACTTCATCCCCCTCGCCGGCCAGCTCGACGACGCCATCGTCGTGGCGCTGGTGCTGCGTGGGCTGCTCAGGAGCGCGGGCCCGCTGCTGCTGCGACAGCACTGGCCCGGGCCCGCGGCGCTGCTCGTTCCGCTGGAGCGCTTTGCGGCTGGGGCTCCGGTGCTTGGCGGTGCATGGCGACGCCCGCGATGACGAGCGCCACCCCGGCCACCTCGACCCAGGACGGAATCTGCGCGAGCACGGCGATGCCGATCACGGTGGCGGTGGCCGGCAGCAGCGACACCATCAGCGCGTAGGTGGCCCGCGGCAGGCGTCGCATCGCCAGCTGGTCCGACACGTAGGGGATCACCGAGGAGCAGAGCCCGACGCCCACGCCCGCGAGCAGCGCCACCGGGTCGGTGAGCGCGGGCAGGACCTCCCAGCCGCCGATGGGCGTCACGACCACCGCGGCGATCAGCATCGAGGCCGCCAGGCCGTCGATGCCGCTGAGCGTGCCGTGCCGAGCCACGCGGTGGGCGAGCACGATGTAGGCCGCGAACAGCACGGCATTGGCGAAGGCCAGCGCCACGCCGAGCGGCTCGCCCCCCAGCTGAACGCCGGTGAGCAGGTACACGCCCGGCACGGCCAGCGCGAGCGCCGCGACGTTGCGCATGCTGCGAGCGCCGAGTGCCGCCAGCGCGATCACCGGGAGGAACTCGATCGCGGCGACGGTGCCGAGCGGCAGCCGGTCGATCGCCACGTAGAAGCACGCGTTCATCAGCGCGAGCACCGTGCCCCAGCCGAGCAGGAGCCGCCGCCCGGGGATGTCCAGCTTGGCGAACGCCCGCCAGGGCCGGCGCCAGAGCGCGAACACCAGCGCGGCGGAGGCGATCCGCAGCCACGCCACCCCGAGCACGTCCACGCGCGCGAACAGCAGCACCGCGAATGCGGGGCCGAGGTAGTGGAAGATCGCGCTGACGACGAAGTAGAGGTGGGGAGGGACGCGCTCGGACACCGCACCAAAGGATCGTCGACCGATTGGCGCACGTACATGGACGGTCGAAGGTATCCTGAGCGATATGGCTACGAATGGCCCCCTCGATCCCACGAATCGCCTAATACTTGCCGAGCTCCAGCAGGACGCGCGGCTGTCGCTCGCCGAGCTGGGGCGGAGGGTCGGGCTGTCCTCGCCCGCCGTGGCCGAGCGCCTTCAGCGGCTCGAGCAGACCGGGACCATCACCGGATACCGCGCGGAGGTTGACCCGCGAGCACTCGGCCTGTCGCTCAGCGCGATCATCCGCATCCGCCCTTCGCCCGGGCAGATCCAGAACGTCTCGGAGCTCGCGCAGCGGACTCCCGAGGTGGTCGAGTGCCACCGGGTCACCGGCGAGGACTGCTACGTCATGCGCGCACACCTGCGCGACGTGCTTCACCTGGAGGAGGTGATCGACCGCTTCACCGTGCTCGGCCAGACCACCACCTCGATCATGCAGTCCTCACCCGTGCCGGGCCGCCCGGTATCGCTGGACGCCTGAGGTGGGGCTCCCGCTCGTGACCGAGCGGCTCGAGCTGCGGGCCTTCGAGCCCGATGACCTCGAGGCGCTGCACGCGATCTACGGCGATCCGCAGGTCACGCGCTTCATCCCCGCCTACCCGACACTCGAGCACACCCGCCGTGCACTCGACATACACGTGCGCGAGGCGCGTGCGGGGAACCCGGCGTTCTGGGCCCTGATCGAGCGCGAGTCGGGCCAGCTGATCGGCGACGCCGGCATCGGCCTGATCGAGGGCATCGGGCCGGAGTTCGAGCTCGGCTACACCCTCGGGCCGCGCTGGTGGGGGCGCGGCTACGCCACCGAGGCCGCGCGCGCCGTCCGCGACTACGCCCTCGGGCCCCTTGCGCTTCCGGAGGTGCTCGCGCTGGTGCGGCCGGCCAATGCAGCGTCGATCAACGTGCTCCAGAAGATCGGGATGGAGCGAGTGGGAACGCGCAACGCCTACGGGGCCGAGCACCTCGTGTACACGGCGCGCCGGCCCGCTACTGAACGGTGAGCTTGCCCGTCATGCCCGCGGCCTTGTGGCCGTCGACCGGGCAGTAGTACTCGTAGCTGCCGGCCTTCACGGTCGCGCTGACCTTCGTGGTCTCACCCTGGCCGATCGTGCTGCTGCTCTCCTCGATGCCGTTACCCTCGAGCTCGACCGCGTGCGGGAGCGAGGACGGGTTGTCGAGCACGATCGTGACCTTGCCGGCCTTCGCGGTCAGGGTGGTCTTGTCGAACTTCAGGGCACCGCCGGGGTCGGCGCTCAGCTTCAGCGTCTGCGCCGCGCCGCCACCGCTGCTCGCCCCACCCCCGCTGCTCTCCTTCGTCTGCGTGGTGGCCGCCGCGCCGCTCGAGCCGCCGCCGCCGTCGTCGTCGTCATCGCCGCCGCAGCCTGCGGCTGGGATCGCAAGTGCACAGACCAGGGAGATGAGGATGAGCGGGCGCATGGCCTGTTGTACGCAGGCGGCGCGGGAGGGGTTCAGTAGGTGAGCTTTCCGCGCATGACCTCGGCGCCGCGCTCGCCCCCGTCGGAGCGGCGGGTGACCACGACCACGTGGTACTCGCCCGGCCATACCGCGGCGGTGAGCTGCGCGGAGGCCGTGCCATCGGCGCGCGCGTGGAAGCTGCCGCCGTTGATCCAGCGGCCGTCGGTGCGCACGCACCAGAGCTCGTAGACGGCTCCGCGCTTGACCGGAAGGTCGTGCGCGCGCAGCTGCACGTGCGTGCCGCCGGCCACCTCGGACACGCTGGCGCTGCCGAGCACGCGGCCGGACATGCTCCAGAGCTCGGCGCGCGCGTAGGCGCGCTCGCCGCCGCCGGGGAGCACGAGCGCCAGGACGACCGCGAGGATCACGGTCAGGGCAGCCGCGGCGGGCAGCGCGAAGCGCGGCCACGTGCGCCGGGGGCGGCTCACCTGGGCGCGCTCCCGGACGAAGCGGTCGAGCACCGCGTCCTCGAGCTGGGGCGAGAGCGTCGCGACCGTGTCGTGGGCCTGCGCGCTGTCGAGCAGCGCGGGCAGGGACGCCAGCCGGCGCCGCTCCGCCGCGCAGCGGTCACACTCGCTCAGGTGCTGCTCCATCTCCTCGATCTCGACGGGCTCGAGCCCACCCAGGATGTAGGGGCCGATCAGGTCGCCGTGGCTGCGGCAGCCGGTCACGGCTCGACCTCCATCTCGTCGAGGATCAGCCGCAGGCTGCGCAGGGCATAGGAGGTCCGGCTCTTCACCGTGCCGAGCGGGATGCCGATGCGATCCGAGATCTCGCGCATGGTCAGGCCGCCGTAGTGCGCGAGGCGGATCACCTCGCGGTGAGCGGGCGAGAGCCGTGCCAGCGCCGCCGTGATCTGCCAGCGCAGCACGGCCTGGTCGAGCGCGGCGTCGATCTCGGCCGCGCTGTCGAGCGAGTCGTCCGCCGCCGGTTTGGGCCGGGCGGCTGCGCGCCGGTGGGCGTCCACGATCCGGTTGCGCGCGATCGCGTAGAGCCAGGTGCGCACGCTGGCGCGGCGGTGGTCGTACTCGCCGGCGTGGCGCCAGAGCTGGGCGAAGACGTCCTGCACGACCTCCTCGGCCTGCTCGCGATCGCCGAGGGCGCTGGCGGCGAATCCGAACAGCTCGCCGGCATAGCGGCGGTAGAGCTCGCGGAGCTCGTCTCCGCTGCGGTCGCGCGGGAGACGTTCGACAAGCATCGCGTCGCTCGACGGCATGCCTCAAGCTATACGCGATCGCGCGCCTTCTGGGTCAATCTCGGCGCAGGAGCACGAGCGCGAAGCCGAGCGTGTCACGCCCTCTCGGCATGGTCACCCGCTCGCGCGCGAGGCGCGCGCGCTCGCGCAGGACCTCAGCCCCCGGATCGGCCGGGTGCGCGGCCGCCCAGCGCTCGGCGTTCAGGATCAGCAGCCACTCGTAGCGGTCCCAGTCCGCCTCGCCGGCCACGGAGGCGTGCAGCGGCGTGAGCCTGGCCGCCTCCGCCGCCTGCATGAGGCCGGGGTAATCGGGCAGCTCGTCCGCGCTGGCGCCGCCGAGCGCCTCCAGGTACTCGTTGCTGGGCGGACGCTGCCAGTAGCCCTCGCCCAGCAGCACCTGGCCGCCGGGAGCCGTGAGCTCGTGCAGTGCGCCGAGCGCGTCGGGAAAGCCGCCCAGGGCGTGGCTCGACGCGATACAGATCGCGAGCTCGAATGGCCCGGGCGGCGGGCTGTCGCGCACCTGGAGGTCGAGGCCGGGAGGCCCCGACTCGATCAGCGCCGGGTCGGAGTCGTAGCCGCTGCCGCGCACGTCCCACCGCTCTGCCACCCGGCGCAGCACCTCGGCGCGCCCGCAGGCCACATCGAGCACGCCGGCGCCCGGCGCCAGGTCCAGCAGCTCGATCGCCTCGTCGAGCGCCCGCTCGCTCAGCGGGTTCCAGAGTCGGAGCTCGCCATGGGAGATACGGGAGGCTTCGGCGCGATCCACCGCCGCAACGTACCTTTCAGGCCGTGTCCCGGGCCCCCACCGCCACCCTCGGCGAGTCATTCGAGTCGTTCTTCAACGCGGTCGACTCCTTCTTCTCGAACCTCGCGTCGGTCCGCCTGTTCCCGCTGCTGGTGGCGCTGGTGCTGTTCACCTGCTACCTGACGCTGCGGGCGCGCGCGAGCTTCAACATCCTGCGCGCCGCCTACCCGACCGAGCGGATCAGCTTCAAGCGCATCTGGGGGGCCTACTTCGCGGGCTACGGCTTCAACGCCGTGATCCCCGCGCGCGGCGGCGACGTGGTGCGTCTCTTCCTCACCAGGAACTCGATTCCCAACGCGAGCTATCCCGCGGTGGGCGCGACCTTTGTCGTCGAGACCATCTTCGACGTCGTGATGGGCTCGTTGATCCTCACTTTCGCCTTCACGCAGGGCGTATTCCCCAAGCCGCCGGACTTCGCGAAGCTGAACGCGTTCGACCTCTCCTACCTCGCGCAGCACCCGCAGTTCACCCTCTTCTTCGTCACGCTGCTCGCGGTCGGCGGCCTGGTCGGCTTCGCGCTGCTCAGCGTGCGGGCGAAGGCGTTCTGGGAGCGCGTGCGCCAGGGCTTCACGATCCTCCAGGACCGCGAGCGCTACCTCCGCGAGGTGTTCCTCGTACAGCTCGGAGGCTGGTGCTTCCGCTTCACGGCCTTCTGGATGCTGCTCGAGGCCTTCAACGTGGGCGGCTCGGTGAGGAACGTGCTGCTGGTACTGGGCGTGAACGCGGTGTCGGCCGCTGTGCCCTTCACCCCGCAGGGCGCGGGCGTGCAGCAGGCGCTGCTGACGAAGGTGTTCGCCGGCGCGGCCCCTGGCGCGACCGTCGCGGCCTACTCGGTGGGCCAGCAGATCGCGATCGGCGCGCTCACGTTCGGCATCGGCTTCGCCTCGATCTTCTTCATCTTCCGCTACCGCAGCTTCAGGGAAGTGATCGCTCGCGGCCAGGAGGATCGGGCTACGTCCCGAACCCCTCGCGAGCCTCCCGAACCAGGATGACCGCCTCAGGGAAGAGGGCCTGCATGGCGGCTCGGAGGTCCTGAGTCTGCTGCTCCGCGTTGCCTTGGAGGTTGAGGCGGTTGAGGCCCGCGACAGTCATGTCGACGGCCAGTTTGATCGCGTTGTCGGCCCAGGCCACCTTCTGCGCTCCCTGCATCTGCTGGGCGAACTCCTCCATGCGCCGGCGCAGCTCGTCCGGGTCGCCGAAGAGGCCGCCGAATGGGTCTTCAGAGGACATGCCTCAAGGGTAGGGGGTGTCCGATACAGTCGCCGCGTGCGCATCGCGGACGTGATGACCCAGGGCGTGGTGACGGCGGAAAGCGGCGACAGCCTGCAGCACGTCGGCGAGCTCATGCGCGACCGCAACGTGGGCTCGGTGGTGATCTGCGACGACGGCCGCCCCGTCGGCGTGATCACCGACCGCGACCTCGCGCTGGCCGTGGTGGCGGACCGCATCGAGCCGAGCTCCGCGGCAGGCGACCACGCGTCGCGGCCGATCGTGACGGGCGAGGTCGAGATGGACCTCGAGGAGGCCGTGGCGATCATGATCCAGCACCGCATCCGCCGCCTGCCGGTCACACAGGGCGCCGGCCTTGTCGGCATCGTCACGATCGACGACCTGGCCGTGCGCGCCGGCGACCTGCATCAGGCGCAGCAAATCACCGCCGAGGTGGCGAAGGCCTCGCTGCCCGAGTTCTACTTCCATCAGCGCGGGGGCTGACGATGGCTCAGATGACACCGGGCCAGCTGCGCATGCAGCAGCGGGTCGAAGGGCTGATCAGGCTGATGTCCCCCGCCCTGGACCTGGTGCTGGCGGTCGGCGACCGCGTCTCGCGCATAGTCGAGCGCGAGGACGTCGAGTACTACCCCCCGCGCGTCACGCGCGAGAGCGCCCCGCCCCCCAAGAAGCCGTGAACCACGACGAGCAGTTGCAGTGGGAGGCCCGCTGGGGCCGGCCGGCCGCGATAGCGGCGTTCCTCGCCGGGGCGATGCAGCTCGTGAGCGCGATGCTGTTCTTCCCGAAGGACCGCAAGGGGATCGAGGCCACCCCCGACTTCCTGCTCTCGATCGACGAGAACACCGGTTCATACCTGGCGTCGGCGCTGCTCTCCGCACTGGCCACGCTGCTGCTCGTCGCGGTCTTCCTCTACCTGTTCCGCGCGACGCTCGCCCGCGGGGGCGGGGTACCGCAGTGGTTCATCTATTTGGTGATCGGCGCGCCGGTCCTGTACGCGATCTCGAAGGTCGTGTACGCCTTCGACGCGATCGACATCGCGGATAAGTTCGCCGGCGGCGAGCCGATCCGCGGGCAGGCGGGCGCCGACCGCGCGACCGACCTCACCAACTCGAGTCCGATCGTGCTGGGGATCCAGGTGGCGGGCGGGGTCGGGGTGGCGTTCCTCTTCGTGATGCTCCCGCTTCGAGCCCGGCGCGTGGGGCTGCTCACGCCCTTCATGAGCATCCTGGGGGTGATCGCCGGGGCGCTGATCGTGCTTCCACTCGGGGGCATCTCGTCCGTGATCCAGGCGTTCTGGCTCGGCGCTGTCGGCGCGCTGCTGCTGGGCTTCTGGCCCGGCGGGCGCGGGCCCGCCTGGGAGAGCGGTACGTCCGAGCCGTGGCCGAGCGCGGCGCAGCGGCGCGGTGTCGTGCCGATGCCAAGTGAGGAGGAGCGGAGCGAGCGCGATCGGAAGCCGGCCGAACTCGATCCGACCCCGCCGGAGCCGGAGCCGATTCCGGAGCGGCCGGCGTCACGCAAGCGGCGCCGCAAGCGCTAACAGGGCGCGGCCGCCGCCGAAGTCGACCTTCTCCACTTCTTCACCCCGCCTTCACCAGTGGCTGCGGCGCCGGGAATAGCGTCGCGTCGATGAGTGTCGTCACGCGCGGGCCGCTGGAGATCAGGCCCGATGAGCCGGCCGTCCTGGCCGACGGCGTCCGGGTTGGACTGACCGTCCGCGAGTTCGAGGTCTTCCTGGTGCTGGCATCAGAGCCCGATCGAGTGATCCAGCGACCCGCGATCTACCAGCAGGTGTGGAACGCGCCGATGCGTTACCGCGACCGAGCGGTGGACGTCTTCGTCCGGAAGGTGCGCGGGAAGCTCGAGGAGGCGGCGCCGGAATGGGAGTTCATCCACACCCACTTCGGCATCGGCTACCGCTTCAGCCCCGAGCGGCGGTCGCGGTGACCCCAATCTTCACCACTGCGATACGGGGGCTTCACAACCCGGGGCCCGCCCGCCGCGATGGTGACGGCGTCCATCTCTAGAAGAAGGAGCTGTCCCGCGATGAAGTATCGCCTCCCCCTGGCCGTTACGGTCATGGCCCTGGCGGTCGCCATACCGGCGTCCACCGCCTCAGCAAGAACCACGCTCTCCATGAGCGGCTCGACGTCGGTCGCGCCGCTTGCCGCCAAGCTCGCAAAGGGCTATCTCAAAGCATTCCCCGGAGCCGCCACCTTCCGGCTGGGCCAGGGCGGATCCGACGTCGGTGTTGCCGATGTGGCCGCCGGCCGTGTGACGATCGGCAACTCATCGCGTGACCCCAAGGGCAGCGATCCGGGCGGCATCGTGTGGAACCGCATTGCGCGCGACGCGATCTGCATCGCCACCAATTCGGGCAACGCCGTGTCCGGCCTCACCCAGGCCCAGGTCCAGGCCATCTTCAGCGGCCAGGTGAGGGACTGGAGCCAGGTTCCCGGCGCCAGCGCGTCCGGTCCGATCGACGTCGTGGTCCGCACCGCCGCGTCGGGCACGCAGGACGCGTTCCAGAAGATCTTCATGGGCAACGCAAAGGTCAGCTCGAGCGCGGCCCAGAAGGCCTCGAACGGGCTTGTCGCCCAGGCGATCAAGAGCGACCCGAACGCCGTGGGCTACGTCTCGCTCGCGTTCACGAAGGGTCTCAACGACGCCCGTTACAAGGGCGTGGCGTGCAACCTGCGTACCGCCAAGTCCGGCCAGTACGAGGGCGTGCGCAACTTCTGGATGGTCACCCGGGGCAAGGCCCAGGGTGAGGCGCTGAAGTTCATCCGCTGGATCCAGCGCAGCAGGGCCGCCCGCGCCATCACAGCCACGGGCTGGGTGCCCCTGCACTAATGGCGGGACCGGCCACACCGGCGTCCGCGCCGAACCGCAGCGACAAGCGCGCCGAGCTCATGCTCGGCGCGCTGGCGTCCGTGGTGCTCGTGCTGATCGCGGGCATGGTCGCCTTCGTGCTCGCGAAGGCCTGGCCGTCGTTCGCTCACAACGGCCTCGCGTGGTTCGGGTCCGGGGGGAACGTCGACGATCAGCTGCTCGAGATCTTCAACTCGCCGGCGAACCCGGATGCGTACGAGTACACGATCCACGCCTGGCCGCTCCTCTACGCGACGGCCCTGGTCACGGGCGGCGCGGTTGTCGTGGGCCTCGCCTTCGCGCTGTTCGCGGCGATCTTCATCGTCGAGTTCGCTCCGGAGCGCCTGCGGGCCGTGCTCGAGCCCGTCGTGCGCCTGCTGGCGGCGGTGCCCTCGGTGATCTACGGCCTGATCGGGATCCTGGTCCTGGTCCCGTTCGTGGGCAATCACCTGATCAGCCAGGGGCGCAAGGAGTCCGTGGCCTACGTGGTCCAGCTATCCGGGAACAGCCTGATCGTGGCCGTGGTCGTCCTCACGGTGATGATCACGCCGATCATGATCGCCCTGATCGTGGACGCGCTGCGCGCGGTGCCGGGATCGTGGACCGAGGGCGCTCACGCGTTGGGCGCCAACCGCTGGCGGGTGGTGTGGACGATCGCGGTCAGGGCCGCGCGCCCCGCCATCGTCGGCGCCTGCGTGCTCGCCACGGCGCGCGCGCTCGGTGAGGCGATCATGCTGTCGATGGTCTCGGGCTCGGTCGGCTTCGCGCCGAACCCGCTCGACGGGCTGACCTTCTTCGTCGAGCCGATGCGGCCGCTCGCCGCGACGATCGTCGACAACGCCGAGGGTCTCTCGGTCAAGCCGCTCGGCCAGACGCTTTACGCGTTCGCCGCCGTGCTGCTCGTGTCTTCCCTGATGCTCTCGCTCGGCGGCTGGGCCGTGCGCCAGCCAATGAAGCGCTACGGGGTGAGGCCCTGATGGAGGCCGCCACCGCCCGAGCTCCCGTCGCGCCCGTGGTCGAGTCGGGCTGGCGCCGCAGCGACCGCATCTTCGTCGGCATGTGCTGGGGCGCGGGCATCCTCCTGTGCCTGATCGCGGGCTCGCTCGTGCTCTACATGCTCTACCGGGGCCTCCAGTACGTGAGCCTCGAGCTGCTCACCACGCACCCGGTCGCGGATCTCGACCAGAGCAAGACCGGCGGCTTCCTCGACCCGCTGATCGGCACGGTCATCCTCGCGCTGCTCGGAACGCTGATCGCGCTTCCGCTGGGCGTGGGCGCCGCGGTCTGGCTCACCGAGTACGGGCGCCCCGCCGCGCTGGCGCGAGCGGTCGAGTCGGGCATCGAGATGGTGGCGGGCACGCCCAGCATCGTGCTCGCGATCTTCGGGCTGCTCCTGTTCTCGCAGCAGTTCCTGTCCTTCCTGTCCTTCACGGCCGAGGGGAACGCCGTCTTCGGGCGCTCGTTCTTCGCCGCCGGGGCGATGATGTCGCTGATCGCGCTGCCGCTCATCTTCGGGGCCACGCGCGCCGCGCTCCAAGCGATTCCCGGCCACGTGCGCGAGGCGTCCTACGCGCTCGGGAAGACCAAGGCCGCCACGATCCGGCGCGTGCTGCTGCCGATGTCGCGCGAGGGCGTGGCCACCGGCACGGCGCTCGGCATGGGCCGGATCGCCGGCGACACCGCGATCGTCGTGATCCTGCTGGGGGCGACGCTGCGCCTCCAGGGCGTGGGCGACGCGCCCGTGCTCGGCACGTTGCGCGGCACCGGCAGCACGCTCACCTCGTACGTCTACAACAACTCGCCCGCTGGCGAGGGAAATGCTCCTGACAAGGCCTATGCGGCGGCATTCGTGCTGCTGATGGTGGTGATCGCGCTGAACTTCGGGATCGATCTGGTCACGTCCAGGCGAGGTCGACACGCGTGAGCTCAGCGAGGACTCCGCCGCCCGTTCGCCGGATCCAGCTGGACGCCGAGCCCACGATCGTGCCGCCGAGCTCGCCCACGACCACGAACGGCGGGCACAGCGCCATCGGGCTTGCGGCGCCGCGGAGGCGCCCGCACAGGGCGGCGCCCGGGCTGGAGCGGATGCGGACCGACGCGCTGACGGTGGCCTACGGCGGCAAGCCGGCCGTCAAGGAGGTGACCCTGCCCGTCCGCCAGGGCGAGGTGCTGGCGCTGATCGGCCCGTCAGGGTGCGGGAAGACCACGCTGCTGCGGTCGCTCAACCGGCTCACGGAGCTCACGGCCACCGCGTCCATGGAGGGGCAGATCACCCTCGACGGGCAGGACATCCACGCCCAGGAGGTCACGTCGCTGCGGCGCCGGGTGAGCATGGTGTTCCAGCAGCCGAACCCGTTCCCGATGAGCGTGTTCGACAACGTCGCCTACGCCCTGCGCGAGCAGGGCACGCGACGGCCCGCGCGCGAGCAGCTGCGCCCGCAGGTCGAGGAGGCGCTGCGCCGCGCCGGGCTCTACGACGAGGTCGCCGACGACCTCTCCCATCCCGCCCTGAGGCTGTCGGGTGGCCAGCAGCAGCGCCTCTGCATAGCGCGGGCGCTCGCCGTGCGGCCCGAGGTGCTTCTCCTCGATGAGCCCTGCTCGGCGCTCGACCCCCGCTCCACGGCGATCATCGAGGAGCTGATCATCAAGCTGCGCGAGCAGCTCGCGGTCGTGATCGTCACGCACAACCTCCAGCAGGCGTACCGCATCGCGGACTTCGTCGGCTTCATGTACCTCGGCGATCTCGTCGAGTACGGACCGGCCGACCAGGTCTTCGGCGAGCCGCGCGCGAAACGAACCAAGGACTACATCAGTGGCGGCTTCGGATGAGGCGAGTCCAGTGGCTGGCGCTGGTGCTCCTCGTGGCGGCGCTTGCGGGCGGCTGCGAGTCCACCCAGAGCAAGAGCGCCAAGTTGAAGGCGAACTCGAAGGGCGCGGTCGATGAGGGGCAGGGGCTCGTCGTGAAAAAGCAGAACCCCGACGTCAAGGTCCTCTCGACCTCGACCCTGAAGGACAAGAACGGCGAGGCCGTTGTCGTGCGCATGCGCAACGTCGGCAAGCAGGCGCTCGCGAACCTGCCGGTCTCCGTGAAGCTGGCCGACAAGGGCGGCAAGGCCGTTTACACGAACACGGCGCCCGGGCTCGAGACGGCGCTCGCCCACGTGGCGCTCCTTCAGCCCGGGCAGGAGCTGTTCTGGGTCAACGACCAGGTCGTATCGAGCGGGAAGCCCGCGCAGGCTCAGACCCTGGTCGGCCAGGCCAAGTCCGTCGCCGGCTCCCCACCGCGCGTAGAGGTCAAGGGCTTCCGGATGGAACGCGATCCGGTCTCCGGGATCTCGGTCACCGGTCGCGTCTTCAACCACTCGAACGTGCTCCAGCGTCGCCTGCCGGTCTTCTGTGTCGCGCGCCGGGGCGACACCGTGGTTGCCGCTGGGCGCGCGATCCTCGAGAAGGTCAAGCCCGGCAAGCCCGCCCACTTCACGATCTTCTTCATCGGCGATCCACGGGACGCCCGTCTCACCATCACGCCGCTCCCGACGGTCCTGAAAGGCGCACCGAGTTGAGCACGACACAGAACACCTGCCCGGGGTGTGACGCCCCTCTGGCCGACGACCAGCGCTACTGCCTCGAGTGCGGCACGCGGCGCAACGGCGCTCGGCTTCCCTTCAACGAGATCGCGTCGCGGCCGCTGCAGGCCGCGCCGCCGCCGTCCAAGGCGGATCGTCAGCTCCAGGCCATCACGCCCGGGATGGCGGCCGCCGGCGTGGCGCTTGCGGTGCTGTTCCTCGGGGTCGGCGTGCTGATTGGCAGAGCCGGCTCGAGCGATTCGCAGCTGGCGGCCAAGCCGACGATCGTGAGGGTGGCCGGCGGCGCCCCCACCGCCGCGGGCACCACCAAGGACGCCTCCGCAACGACCGTCAAGAGCGACTGGCCCTCCGGGAAGGAGGGCTGGACGGTCCAGCTCCAGGAGCTGCCGAAGGACGACGCCTCGAAGGTCGCCGCTGCGAAGTTGGCCGCGAAGGACAAGGGCGCCCCGGACGTCGGGCTGCTCGACACAGACCAGTTCGAGTCGCTGCCGCCTGACAGCTACATCGTCTACTCGGGCCAGTTCGACTCGAAGGCCAAGGCGAGCGCTGCCCTCAAGAAGCTGAAGAAGGACTTCCCCAAGGCGAAGGTGCTCCACGTCGCGGGCTCCGCTCAGGTGATCGACAGCGCCAAGGCCAAGGCGGACGAGCAGGCGGTCCAGGAGCTCGACAGCCTGTCCGGAAGCGACTACGCCAAGAAGGCGCGCAAGCTGCCGGACACGCTCGCGCTTCCGGGCAAGCCGCCCCCCAAGGACAACAAGGAAGCCGGTGGCGGCTCTGGGTTCGAGACGATCAACTGACGGGTGGGCGCGGCCGTGACGTCCTGCCCGACCTGCGACGCGCCCGTCGTAGCCGACCAGCGCTACTGCCTCAGCTGCGGAGAGCGCGTCGGTGAGCGGCGCCTCGACCCGCTCGCGCTCCTCCGTGCCCGGCGGGCCGCGGCGAGCGCCCCGCCCGTCGCGCCCGAGTTGCCGGAGGCGGGGGCCACGCGAAACGGCTGGAACCCGCGCACGCTCGCCGCGAGCTGCCTCGGCCTGCTGGTGGGTGGCGCGCTCATGGGAGCGGCGTTCGCACCGGGACCGGCCGGGTCGCTCGCCGCCTCGGCGGGTCAGATCGTGCTGGTGACCTCCCCCGCGGCGCCGGCAACCGACCCCGTGGCCGCCCCCGCGGCCACGTTCGCGCCGTCGGAGCCCGCGGCTCCGTCCAGCCCGGCTCCGGCGGAGCCTGTGGCGGCGGCGCCCGTGGAGCCGGCGTTCGTGCCCGAGCCGGCACCCGAGCCACTGCCGCCCGCGCCCGACGACACGCCGGCCGCGCCGAGGCCCGACAAGCCGTCGATCGGGCACGTGTACCTCGTGGTGCTGCCGGGCACCGAGGCGCTGTTCCCGGAGGAACTCGTCGCCCGCGGGCAGCTGCTCACGTCATACGAGCCGGTAGGCACCAGCTCGCTCTCCAACCGGATCGCCCTCATCAGCGGTCAGGAGCCCACGCCGAACACCGAGGCCGACTGTCCCGACTACGAGCAGTGCCTCGTGGCCCCCGAGACGAAGACGCTCGCCGACCAGCTCTCCACCTGGGGCTTCGGGTGGCGCGCCTACGTGGAGGGGATGGACGAGCCGTGCCGGCGGCCGGACCCCATGGACCCGTTCGTCTACTTCCATTCGGTCGTCGACCTCGCGGACTGTGCGCAGCACGTCCTGCCGCTCGATGAGTTCGACGCCAAGGCCGTCTTCAGCCTCGTCGCGCCGGTGAGCGCCGACCAGCTCTCGACCTGGGTCGACCCGATCCTCAAATCGAAGCCCTACAGGAAGGACGGGCTGCTGGTGATCCTGTACGACCGCGCGCCCGACGCCCTGGTCCTGTCGCCATTCGTGGAGGCCGGCACCACCAACGACAAGCCCTACGACCACTACTCGCTGCTCAAGACGATCGAGGACCGCATCGGGCTGGGCGAGCACCTCGGCCACGCCGACGACCGCAAGGTGCACGCCTTCGCCCGCGACGTCTTCGAACGCGAGCTCGACCCTCTCCAAGAACCGGAGGCACAATGAACGACAACGCGGAGCTCGACGAGCGGCGCAAGCGCCTGGAGGAGCAGCTGGCCACGCTTCAGTGGGACCTCGGCGGCCTCACCTACGAGATGGCCATCCGTGACCATTTCCGGCTCGACGTGCTCGTTCGGGCCGCCGCCAAGCTCCAGGAGGTGGACGCCGAGCTGGCCGAGGTTGAGCGCGTGCTGCGCCTGGAGGACGCGGGCGCGTCCGGCGCGTGCACGTCCTGCGGTGCGCTCCACGCCCGCGGCGCAACCTTCTGCTGGCAGTGCGGCACCCGGCTGATGGAGAGCGCGCCCGCGGACGCGATCGCCGCTTTCACCAACCCGTCACGCGCCGTTCACACCGGGCCCCCCGAGCCAACAGATGATCCGGCCCACGTCAGTCCCCTTACACAGGAGAACGCATGACCCTGCCCCGCCTGCTCGGCGCCCTGGCCGCCCTCGCTGCTCTGGCCGTCGTCGCGCTGCCGTCGTCCGCGCTTGCCGCCGACGGTTCCTTCCTGCCCAACTGCCGCGGTAGCGCCAAGCTTGGCGAGAGCCGAGCGGACGGGGAGATCCTGTACAAGTTCGCGTGCGACACGAAGGTCGCCGGCTACTCGCTGGTCGCGCTGAACCGCACGGTCGATTCCTTCGACACCGAGCCGGTGGTCCTGACCCCCGCAGGGGAGGCGGTGCCGGGCCAGGACTTCGGCTGCTCGGGCGAGCTCCCCGGCTACGGCATCGGGTGCGGCGGCCTTGCCTCCGAGTGGAACCAGATCAGCGGCGGGCTGCACATCTCGACGGACCCATGCGGGCCCGGCAGGCCGCGCTTCGCCGTGGCGGTCGCGGACCCGAAGGGCCGCGTGGCCGGCCCGTACCGGCTCATGAGCGCCAAGAACGGAGGACCGCTCACCGGCTGTCCCGCCAAGTCGTCGCGCAGGCGAGGGGGGTACCGGGCCGTCAGGCGATAGCCGGCGCGTCCGGCAGGCGCCCGAGCGCCGCTTCCATGTCCGCCTCCGAGAACTCCGGGTCCTGGAGCTCTCCTGCCAGGTAGCCCTCGTAGGCGGACATGTCGAAGTGGCCGTGGCCCGACAGCCCGAGCAGGATCACGCGCTCCTCGCCCGCCAGCTTGGCGTCCTCCGCTTCCTCGAGCACGGCGCGGATGGCATGCGCGGGCTCGGGGCCGGGGATGATCGCCTCCGTGCGCGCGAACTGGAGCGCCGCCGCGAAGGTCTCGTTCTGCTTGTAGGCACGCGCCTCGACCAGGCCGTTCTTCACGAGCCCGCACAGCATCGGCGAGTCGCCGTGGTAGCGCAGCCCGCCGGCGTGCACCGGCGGCGGGACGAAGTCGTGGCCAAGCGTGTACATCGGCATCAGCGGCGTGAGGCCGACCGTGTCGCCGAAGTCGTAGCGGTATGCGCCGCGCGTGAGCGTCGGGCACGCGGCCGGCTCCGCGGCAAGAAAGCGGGTATTCGCCTCGCCGCGCAGCACGCGGCGCACGAACGGGAAGGCGAGTCCAGCGAAGTTCGAGCCGCCGCCCACGCAGCCCACCACCACGTCGGGCTCCTCGCCCGCCATCTCCATCTGGGCGATCGCCTCCTGGCCGATCACGGTCTGGTGCAGGCAGACGTGGTTGAGCACCGAGCCGAGCGCGTAGTTCGAGTCAGCGTCGCCCGCGGCCACCTCCACCGCTTCCGAGATCGCTATCCCGAGCGAGCCGGTGGGGTGGGAGGCCTGGCTGCGGCCCGCCTCGGTGGTGTCGCTCGGCGAGCGGATCACCGAGGCGCCCCAGGTCTCCATCATCGCGCGCCGGTAGGGCTTCTGGTCGTAGCTCGCGCCCACCATGTAGACCAGGCACTCGAGTCCGAACTGCGCGCATGCCATCGCGAGCGCCGAGCCCCACTGGCCGGCCCCGGTCTCCGTGACGAGCCGCTTCACGCCGGCCTGCTTGTTGGCGTATGCCTGCGCCACCGCGCTGTTCGGCTTGTGTGAGCCGGCGGGGGAGACGCCTTCGTACTTGTAGTAGATGTGGGCCGGCGTATCGAGCGCGCGCTCGAGCCGGTGCGCGCGGAAGAGCGGGGTCGGGCGCCACAGCTTGTAGGCGTCGCGCACCGCCTCCGGGACCTCGACCTCCGGGTCCATCGAGACCTCCTGGCCGATGATCTCCATCGGGAAGATCGGCGTGAGGTCGTCGGGTCCGGCCGGCTCCATCGTGGCCGGGCTGAGCGGCGGAAGCGGCTCGCCGGGCAGGTCGGGGAGGAGGTTCACCCAGTGGGTCGGGATGCGCTCCTCGGGCAGCGTGAACTTGGTCTGGTCGGTCACGCAGCGATCCTAGACCGCGTCGACCGCCGTTGCGATCTCGTTGTATGCCACCGCGGGGTCGCCCGAGCCGAAGATCGACGAGCCGGCGATGAACAGCGTGGCGCCGACCTCGCGGGTGGCCTCGGCCGTGGAGGCGTCGATGCCGCCGTCCACCCCGATCGGCGTGCCCGGCCCGAGCAGCTCCCGCAGCCGCGCCACCTTGGCGGTGGAGCTCGCGATGTAGGGCTGGCCGCCCCAGCCAGGGTTCACCGTCATGCACAGTACGTGGTCGACATCGTCCGTCAGGCCGGCCACGACGTCCGCTGGCGTGGCGGGGTTGAGGGCCAGGCCGGCGTCGAGCCCGGCGGCACGCACGGCCTGGAGCGCGTAGTGCACGTGCGGCGTCGCCTCCCAGTGCACGATCAGCGTGTCGGCGCCCGCCGCCGCGAACTCCTCGACCCGCCGCTCGGGCCGCTCGATCATCAGGTGCACGTCGAGCACGCCGCCGCCGTCGTGCACGAGGTCGCGCAGGGCTTCCACAATCAGCGGCCCGATCGTGATCGGCGGCACGAAGTGGCCGTCCATCACGTCCACGTGGATCACGCGCGCGCCCGCGTCCATCACCAGCTCCACCTGCTCGCCGAGGCGGGCGAAGTCGGAGGCCAGGATCGACGGGGCCACCCGGACGTCCTGTAGAAGTTCGGAGCGCACGGCGGGGCGACGGTACCACGCCGCCCCGCCGGGCCCGCGTCCGTGCCCGCCTAGTTGGGTGCCGGGTTCTCGGTCCGGTTCTCCTCGCCGTCCTCGACCTGGTCGAGTGAGGTGATGTCGCGGCGGATCACCCGCTCGCAGTCGTTGTCCACCTCGTCGAACTGGTCGGCGAGCACGCCGTCGTGGCCCTCGCCGCAGTGCACGAGGTCTACCTCGCCGTCGCGGACGAGAAGGCGGTCGCCTCCACTGCCGCCCGTGAGCTCGTCGCCGTCCGGGTCGCCGATCGCGGTCACGTCCACGCGCGCCAGCGCCCAGAGCACGTCGTGTCCGTCGCCGCCGTCCGAGTGGTCGCGACCCGGGTTGGCGAAGATCTTGTCCGCGCCGGGACCGCCACTCTGCCGGTCGTCTCCCTGGCCGCCCGACATGAAGTCGCGACCTTGCCCGCCGTTCGACACGTCGTTGCCGAGCCCGCCGTGGAGCCGTTCACAGCGAAAGCGCCTGAAGCTGAAGCCCGGGCCGCCCTCGATCGTGTCGTCGCCGGCTCCGCCGAAGACGTGGTCACAACCGCGGCCTCCATTCAGGGTGTCGTTGCCCCTCCCGCCGCGAACGAGGTCGCGTGCGGCGAGGGCGTCGATGGTGTCGTCGCCGCCTCGGCCGACGATCAGGTCGCGCTGGTCGGTTCCGGTCAGCACGTTCGAGCTCGCGTCACCGACGATCCTGGCCGCCATCGCGACCGTTGCGGCCATCAGGGACACTGCGACGACCGCCGTCAGGGACGTCAGAAACCTGTTGCTACGCTGCCTCACGGGGCATCCTCCTTGGTCGGTGGGTGCCCCTCTAACCGTCTTGGCGCTGGCTAGTTGCGCTTGCGCAGGCGCAATTCAGGCCCGCGCGGCCTGCTTCGCGTGCGCCCGGATCTCGGACAGGATCCGCTCGAGGCGCGGCTCGGTGTCGTTGTCCACGAAGGTCATCGTGGCGGCGACCGCGGGGTGCACGCGGGCGATCTCCGCGTGCAGCGCATGCGCGACCGCGCGGTACGCCGGGTGCCCCTCGCGCCCCGAGCGCAGCTCGATCAGGTGCATGGCCTCGCGGGCGTTCATGTCGAGGATGTAGCGGATCCGGTAGCCGAGCGCGAGCGCGTAGGGCGCAAGCTCCGGACGGCCGAGCTCCACGATCCGGGCGTGCTCTGCGCGCGAGCGCTCGAGGCCGGCCCGGTAGAGGTCGCCGACGCCCGCCTCGTCCAGCTCCTCGGGCACCCCGGCGCCGAGCTCCGGCCCGAGCGTCTGCCACTGGACCGTGAGCAGGCGGTGGCGCTGGAGGTCGCGGAAGGCGCCGTAGTCGGACACCACCTCGAAGCGGTAGGAGAGCGCCTCGAAGCCGCGACCGGGCCGGTGGCGACGGTTGCGGCGCTCGCCGACGAGCTCGCTCAGCATCGCCGCGCGCTCGTCGGGCGGCAGGTTGTGGAGCGCGGCGCGCGCCTCGTCCTCGGAGACGGCGCTGGCCTCGAACAGCAGGGCGCTGAGGAGATCCTCCTCGCTGCCCTGCACCGACAGGAGCCGCACCTCCGGCCCTGTCTGCCCGCCGCGGGTCGCTCGGTCTAGCCCCAGGCGCGCGGCCCAGCGATCGGCGGCCGCCTCGCGCTGCTCCAGGTACTCGATCCACTCGCCGCCGCGGTCGGGGCGGTCCACGCGCGCGACGAAGCTCGGCACCACGGCCTTCAGCTCGTTCAGGATCATCCGCGCGTACTCGCGCGCCTCCGGCAGCGGCGACCCCGACAGGCGCAGCAGCAGCTGCTCGTAGGCCTGGCCCGAGGCGAAGATGCCCACGTGCGAGAGCGAGGCCGCCGGGAGCAGGCCGCGCAGCAGGTCGAGCGCCTTGGCGCGGATGGAGCGCATGTGCGCGGCCTCGGGCTCGCCTTCCGTTCTTGGGAAGCGGTCCGCTGCCCACGTCTCCACTCGTGGGAGGGCTTTCGAATAAGCACTGAAGATGGAGTCCATCGCTTGGTCGTACTCCGGACCCAGTTCCGGATCGCGCCAGTAGCGGTAACCGAGTCCCTCGCCCATCGGTGCGTCGTAGGCCATGTAGCGCGTCGACTGCTCCAGGTAGGCGGCGAGCCGGCCGCGCTGGAGCAGCTTCGTCATCACGTTCGAGACCCACTCGCAGGCGATGTGGGCGCCGCCCAGCTGCGCCACCGAGTCATCGCCGAAGCCGATGAAGATGCGCTCGTAGAGCTTGCGGGCTCGCTCGCCCTCCTCACCGTCGAAGGCCGCACCCGGCGTGGCGTCCGCGGCGAACTCGTCGAGGTAGAGCCGCCGCAGCGTTCCCTGGTAGCGCGAGTAGCGCGCGAACAGGGCGCCCTTCACCGTCTCCGGCAGGTTCACGAGCGCGAAGACGGGACTGTCGAGGTTCGTGAAATGAGGCGCGAGGAGGGCGCGCTCGTCGTCGGAGAAGGTCTCGATTGGGTAGTCCATCAGGCCGCGCGCCCACCTTAGCGTTGCGGTCGGCGGGGCGTTAACAGCAGCGGTGAAGGGGTGGTTTTCCGTCGGTCGGCCTCCTCAGTGCTGTCTTTCGGGCGGCGGGGCCAATCAGGCCAGCCGGTGCTCCAGCACGCACTCCAGCTTCGCGCGCGTCTCGTCCACCGGGATCGCCTTGTCGAGGCGCATCTCGATTCGGCGGCCGTCCACGGTGAGGGTGGCCACCTGGTTGTCGAACCAGGGGCCGTCGCCGACCATCCGCCAGCCGATGCCGGGGTCGCGTACCCCGGCGAGCCGGGCAAGGGTGCGCATCGCGAGCTCGAAGGGGCGCGACATGCCGATCCGGATGCTCTGGCGCTCGCGCTTCTCGAGCGGGTTGCGGTAGGGCGAGCAGACGGCCTGCCAGACGTTCGACCTCATCCCGGTTCCGCGCGGGTAGCCGACCTCGAAGAGGTAGGCGTGGTGCACGTCGCCGCCGAGGGTCACTATCGACGCCGGCGGCTCGCCCAGCTCGCCCGTCCCGACGGCCCTGAACAGCTCTGTGAGCCGCGCGAACGACTCCTGGAAGGCGGCCCAGTGCTCCATGTCGGCGGCCTGGCGCAGGCTCTCGGCCGCGCCCGCCGCCACGCCGCCCCAGGCTCCGCCCGCCACCGCCTCGCTCCAGCCCTCGAGGAAGTGCATCCCGCGCCCGAGGAGCCAGGGGAGCGAGGTGGCCACGACCAGGTGATCGAAGTCGCCGCTCGCCTGCTCGTGCACCCAGTCCCACTCGTCCGGATCGAGCATCGAGCGTTTGCCCTCCTCGAGCACGCGCCCGGCACGCGAGTCGATCACGATCAGGCGCGTGTTCCCGAGGTCACGGCAGTAGCTCCAGCGCGTGCCGGCGTTCTCGCGGTCGGCCTTGAACGCGAACGCCTCGAGCAGGTCCTCGGCGTCGTCGGCCCGCTTGACCCGGTTCAAGAGCTCGTCTGCCTCGTGTGCCTCGGGGGCGAGGTTGCCGAGATGCTGGTAGACCCAGTACGAGGCCAGCGCCGCCTTGATGTGCTCGTTCCACCACTCGTGCTTTCGCATCTCCTCGAGCCAGGCCTGGGAGATGTTCCAGTCGTCGTGCACGTCGTGGTCGTCGAAGATCATCGCCGTCGAGACGGTTGAGAGCAGCCAGCGGATCGCGGGCTCGCTCCAGCTGTCGAGGTAGAGCCGCGTGTAGTCCTCGAAGTCGACCACCCGCTCGCCGGGCAGCTCGGAGGTGTCGCGGCGCGTCTCGATGAAGGCGTGCGTTCCTGGCGACACCTCGTCGGCGTAGACCTGGTCGCCGATCATCAGCAGTACGTCGGGCCAGTCCTCGCGCGGCTCGTCGCGCATCCGCAGCGCCAGGGTGCGCAGGGCGTCGATCTCACGGCCGCGCGCGTCCATGTCCTTCGCCAGCGAGTACGGCGGCTCGTGCGGCGCGGCCACGCGGCAGGACCCGAACGCGATCTGGAGCGGCTCCTCCTTCGGGTAGGTGTGAAAGGCGCTCGCCGGGAAGCCGTCGTTCTGCGGCCAGACGCGCTCGCCGTCGAGCCTCACCTCGTACTCGTGCCAGCTGCCGGGTTCGAGGTCGCCGCAGCACACGAGGGCGTAGTGGTGGTCGCAGACGCAGAAGGTGCGCTCGCGCGTGCCGAGGATCTCCACCTCGCAGGGGGTGTCGGTCTCAACCCAGAGCACCGCATCGGTCTCATCCACGTACCGCAGCAGGGGTCCGAGTACTAGCGACGGCATGGTCTGCACGGTACCCGGGGAGTAGTTTTCGGATCGTGGAGTCGCAGCTGATGGAAGTGGGGCGGTCGATACACGCCGCATTTCCCGGGAAGTCGCGCCATCCCCTGCGCGCGCTCGACCAGCGGGCCATGGAGCTGGCCTCGCAGGACGCGGAGCTGCGCGCGGCGCTGTTCCGCTTCGTGGACGTGACCCCCGCCTGCCGCTCGCTCGACGACCTCGCGCGCCACCTCACCGGCTACCTCGACGAGGTGGACGAGCGCCCGCCGCCGATCGCGGCAGCCATGCGCATGCGGGGCAGCAAGGCCGGGCGGGCTGCGCTGGGCGCCGCGGCCGCGGCCGGCGTGCGCCACATGGCGCATCGCTTCATCGTCGGCGAGACGCCGAAGGCCGCGCTCAAGACGATCCGCCACCTGTGGGACAACGGCGCGGCCGTGTCGCTCGACCTGCTCGGCGAGGCCACCGTGACCCAGGCCGAGGCGGACCGCTACGCCGCGCGCTGCCTCGACGCGCTCGAGACGCTGGCCGCCGCGGCGCCCGACTGGCCCGCTCGGCCGGTGCTGGAGGCCGACTCGATCGGCCCGGTTCCGCGGGTGAACCTGTCCGTGAAGGTGTCCGCCCTCACGCCGCTGCTGCGCCCCGAGGCGCCCGAGATCGGCCGCGAGGACGCGGCCCGCCGCATGCGCCCTCTGCTGATCCGGGCGAAGGAGCTCGGCGCCCACCTGCACATAGACATGGAGTCGGTGGACACGATCGAGGCCACGCTCGGCCTGGTGTTCGAGCTGCTCGACGATCCCGAGCTGCGCACGGGGCCGTCGTCCGGGATCGTGATGCAGGCCTACCTGCGCGAGTCGCCGGAGCAGCTCGAGCGTGTGCTCGAGTGGGCGAGCGGCTCGGAGCGCGAGCAGCCGCTGGTGGTGCGGCTCGTGAAGGGCGCCTACTGGGACCACGAGGTGGTGGACGCGCGCCAGCACGGCTGGACGCCGCCGGTGTTCGAGGACAAGCGCGAGTCGGACCGCAACTTCGAGGCGCTCACGCTGCGGCTGCTCGAGGCCTGGCCGCACGTGCGCCCGGCCATCGCCTCTCACAACCTGCGCTCCGTGGCGCACGCGGTGGCTGCGGCGCGCGAGCTCGGGCGCGAGGACCGCGACGTGGAGTTCCAGGTGCTGCGCGGCCTCGGCGACGACCTTGCCGCGGCGCTGGCCGACCTCGGCCAGCGCGTGCGGATCTACTGCCCGGTCGGCGACATGGTCGCGGGCATGGCCTACCTGGTGCGCCGGCTGCTTGAGAACACGTCCAACGAGTCGTTCCTCGGCGAGCAGCAGCGCGGCACGCCGATCGAGCAGCTGCTCGCCGCGCCGTGAGCTTCCGCAACGAGCCGATCCTCGAGCTGCGGCGAGCGCCTGCGCGCGAGTCGCTGCTGGAGGCGCTGCGCGTGCTGGACGCGCGGCTTCCGCTCGAGGTCCCGATCCTCGTGGGCGGCGATCGCGGCGCCGCGTCCGGCCTCGACTCGACCGACCCGGGTGCGCCGGACAGACTGGTGGCGCGCGCGGGCACCGCGACTGAGGTGGACGCCGCCGCTGCCGTGGACGCCGCCGAGCGCGGCTTCCGCGAGTGGGGCGCGAGGTCGGCGGCCGATCGCGCCGAGGTTCTGCGCCGCGCCGCGGCGATCCTGCGCGAGCGCCGCCTCGAGCTCGCCGCGCTCCAGGTGCGCGAGTGCGCCAAGCCGTGGCCGGAAGCCGACGGCGACGTGTGCGAGGCGATCGACTTCCTCGAGTACTACGCGCTCGAGGCGCTCGACCTCGACGCGGGCCGCCCGCTGGTGCAGGTCCCCGGCGAGCGCAACACCATGCGCTACGCCCCGCGCGGCGTGGCCGCTGTGATCTCGCCCTGGAACTTCCCGCTCGCGATCCCCTGCGGCATGACCGCGGCCGCGCTCGCCGCGGGCAACGCCGCGGTGCTGAAGCCGGCGGAGCAGTCGCCCGCCAGCGCCGGCGCGCTCGTGGATGCGCTGCACGAGGCGGGCGTGCCGCGCGAGGCTCTGTCGCTCCTGCCGGGCTACGGCGAGGCCGGCGCCGCGCTGGTCCGGGACCCGCGCGTGCACGTGATCGCGTTCACCGGGTCGAGCGCCGTGGGGCTCGACATCCTGCGCGCGGCGGCGGAGACGCCCGAGGGCCAGGGCCATGTGAAGCGCGTGGTCTCCGAGATGGGCGGCAAGAACTGCGTGATCGTGGATGCGGACGCCGATCTCGACGAGGTGGTGCCGGAGCTCGTGTACTCAGCCTTCGGATTCGCGGGCCAGAAGTGCTCCGCCGCGGCGCGAGTGCTCGTGCACGAGGCCGCGGCCGACACGCTCCTCGAGCGGCTGGCCGGCGCGGTGAGCGTGCTGGACGTGGGCCAGGCGGACCGCTTCGCAACCGAGGTGCCGCCCGTGATCGAGCAGGAGGCGCAGGAGCGCGTGCTCCGCTACGCCGCCATGGCCGAGCCGGTCGCGCGTGCGGAGTCCGTGCCGGGGGAGGGCTGGTTCTGCCCGCCGACGCTGGTGGCGGACCTCCCGGACGACTCGCCGGTGCTGAGCGAGGAGATCTTCGGGCCGCTGCTGGCTCTCACGCGCGTGCGCAGCGTCGACGAGGCGTGCGACATCGTCGACGCGCTCCCGTTCGCCCTCACCGGCGGGCTCTTCTCGCGCAGCCCCGCGACCGTGGAGCGCGTCGCGGCCCGTATGCCGGTGGGGAACCTCTACGTGAACCGCGGCATCACGGGCGCGATGGTCGGGCGCCAGCCCTTCGGCGGCAACCGCCGCTCGGGGGTCGGCTCGAAGGCGGGCGGTCCCGACTACCTGTTGCAATTCGTCGAGCCGCGTGTAGTTACTGAAAACACCATGCGGCACGGCATACCCGTCGATTGAGCGGGTAGGGGGGTTCACATGATCGGAGCAATCATTCTCGGCCTGCTGGCCGGTTACATCGCCAAAGCACTTCTGCCGGGCGACGATCCGGGCGGGTTCTTCGTCACGATCCTGCTGGGGCTCGCGGGCTCCCTGATCGGCTTCTTCATCTTCACCGAGCTGCTCGGAATCGGCGACAGCGACATGTTCGACCTGGGCGGCCTGGTCGGCGCGATCATCGGCACGATGATCCTGCTGGGGATCTACAGGGCCGTCGCGGGTGGCCGCGACGCGCCTAAGGACACGCCAGCCACCTACTAGACCGAGCGCGCATTCGCGGCGGGCCCACCCTCTAATGTGTGGCTCGCCGTGACCGCCCCTGCCTTCGATCTGCAGTCGCACTCGCTCCATTCCGACGGCGAGCTCCCGGCCGCCCAGGTTGTCGAGAACGCCGCCACCGCCGGTGTGGAGCTGCTCGCGCTGTCCGACCACGACACGGTCGACGGCGTGGACGAGGCCCTTGCGGCCGGGGCCGTGCACGGCGTGCGCGTGGTGCCCGCCACAGAGATCTCGGCGGTCGACGGCCAGTACGAGGACCTGCACGTGCTCGGCTACGGGATCGACCACCGCAGCGCCCTGCTGGGCGAGCGCCTGCTCGACGCCCGCGCCGACCGCGAGCGCCGCGCCGACGCCATGGCGGATCGCCTCCTCGAACTCGGCTTCGAGGTCGATCCGGCCCCGATCGAGGCGCGCAAGGCAGCGGGCAAGCCCGTCGGCCGGCCGCACCTGGCCGCCGCGGTGCTCGCCCACCCGGCGAATTCCGAACGACTCGCCGAAGAGGGGCACTCCGACGTCTCCTCGTTCATACCGGCGTACCTGATCCAGGGAATGCCGGGCTACGTGGCGCGATCGCATCCCACGGTCGAGGAGGCGATCTCCTGGATTCATGAGGCGGCGGGCGTTGCCGTGTGGGCGCATCCCTTCTGGGACATCAAGGACAGCGCTGAGGTCTGCGCCGCGATCGAGCGCTACCGCGCGGCGGGCCTGGACGGCGTCGAGGCCTTCTACACCTCCCACACGGAGGAGCAGACGCGCCTGCTGGCGCAGCGCTGCGAGGAGCTCGGCCTGCTCGCCACTGGCTCGTCCGACTACCACGGCCCCGACCACCGTCTGTTCAGCCGCTTCCGTGCGTTCGACCTGCACGGCTGCGAGCCCAACCTCGGCCCGATCGCCCACGGCACCCTCGCCGCACCCGCCCGTACGGGCTCGGCCCTCTGCTTCTGGCTCACCGGCCTGTCCGGCTCCGGGAAGTCCACTGTCGGCCGCCTGGCAGCGGGCCAGCTGCGCGATCGCGGCCATCACGTGGAGGTGCTCGACGGCGACGACGTGCGCCAGAACCTCTGCGCCGGCCTCGGCTTCTCGCGCGAGGACCGCGACGTGAACGTGCGCCGCATCGCCTGGGTGGCGGACCTGCTGTCGCGCAACGGCGTCGTGACCTTCGTCGCGGCTGTCTCTCCGTACCGTGCCACCCGCGACGAGGCACGCGCCAGGATGGGCAAGCGCTTCGTGGAGGTGCACGTGCGCGCCTCGGTGGACGAGTGCGAGCGCCGCGACGTGAAGGGCCTCTACGAGCGCGCCCGGGCGGGCCAGATCCAGGCCTTCACCGGAGTCTCGGACCCGTACGAGGAGCCGCTGGCCGCCGAGCTGACGCTCGAGACCGAGTCGGAGTCCCCGGAGGAATCGGCGCGACGGCTGGTGGAGTACGTGGAGCGCCGGCTGTCGGGCTCCGGCATCGGCTCCGAGCGCGAGCCGGCCCCGAGCGCCTGAACTGCAGCATTGAGGGGATCACCCGCCGCGCGGCGCCCACTCTTGCTCACTTTTACACGACATACGTGTAAAACGCAGCAAGAGTCAGGCGGGCCGGGGTTCGGGCGCGCCCAGGGGAGCGCCATCGCCGTCGGCGGCGCCGCCCCCTTCAATGCTGTCTTTCTCGGGCGGCGGCGGGCCCTGCCCGCTCGCCGCCGCCATCGCCTCCGCTCGCGCCTGAGCCGGCGTTCGGCGCAGCGCCGCCATCAGCGGCAGTGCCGACAGCACCAGGATCGCGGCCTGGCGGAACGCCCAGGCGAAGCCCTCGCGGGCCGAGCCCGCGGTCTCGCGGATGATCGCCTCGTCGAAGCCGGGCTTTGGCTCGAAGCGGTCCTGGGTCCCGCCCGTGTAGTCGTGCAGAGTCGACTGGATCACCATCCCGGCGAGCGGCTTGGGGATCTCCCAGTCGTCGACGATGTCCTCGATCTCGTCGTCCGCGAACCAGGACATGTGTGCGTGCAGCGCACCGCCGAACGTGGCGATCAGGATCGCCACGCCGAGCGCGGCGCCGAGCTGGCGCGACGTGTTCAGCACGCCCGAGGCGAGGCCCAGGTCCTGGCCGGTGACCGCGCCCATCGCACCCACGTTCAGAGCCGGGAAGCCGATGCCCATGCCCGCGCCGATCATCAGTAGCCCGGGCAGGATGCGGAGGTAGGCCCAGGCGTCGCCGGCAGTCGACGGCAGGAAGGAGACCCACAGCATCCCGACCGCCATCACTATCAATGCCGGTTTGGCGAGCTCTCCTGGCGGGCGCGTGTCCGCAGCGCGGCCGACGAACGGCCATACCACCAGGCCGCAGAGCGGGATCGGCACGATCGCGAACGCCGCCTCGAGCTGCGTGTAGCCCCAGAGGTTCACGAACACGAGCGAGAGCAGCAGCAGCGAGCCGATCGCGCCCGCCGCGAAGAACAGCATCCCGATGTTGGCGTTGCGGAACTGTCGGTTCGCCAGCAGCCCGGGGGTGATCATTGGGTCGGGCGCGCGCCGCTCCCACCAGAAGAACAGGATCCCCAGCAGGATCGCCCCCTGCATCAGGCTGAGCCAGAGCGGAAGGTCGCCGCCGAAGGGGTTCGCCTCGATCAGCGCCATCGTGAGGAACAGGACCGCGCCGCCCAGCAGGAGCATGCCGCGCACGTCCACCTGCTTGCCGACCGCGCTCAGGTCCCAGGTCTCGGGCCACCAGCGCAGCGCCAGCACTATCCCGATGATCCCGAACGGGATGTTGATCAGGAAGATCCAGTGCCAGCTCGCAATCTCGATCAGGACGCCGCCGAGCACTGGGCCGAAGGCGGACGACACCAGCGCCACCACCGCGATCAGCGCCAGCCCGAAGCCGCGCTGGTGCGGCGGGAACACCAGCACGGTCATCGCGAACCCGAGCGGCGCCAGGATTCCCGCCCCGGCGCCCTGGATCACGCGGAAGACGATCAGCCATTCCACCGACCAGGCGGCCGCGCAGAGCGCGGAGCCGATCGTGAACACCGCCAGGCCGAGCACGAAGAACTTGCGGCGGCCGAACTGGTCCGCGAGCCGGCCCATCGACACCAGCAGGATCGCGAAGGTGATGTTGTAGGCGTTGATGACCCAGGTGACGGTCCCGATGTCCGTGGACATCTCGTCCTGGAGCTCCGGGATCGAGATGTTCACGATCGAGATGTCCAGCAGGGACATCGCCCAGCCGATCATCATCACGCCGAAAATGCGCCACTTGTGCTCGTACAGCCACTCAGACGACGGGTTCTCGCGCACGACCGGGGTCGCGTCTCCGTTCGTGGGCGCCTCGCCCGCGACGGCCGCCCGCCTCCGGAACGGGAGCCTCATGGCTTCGCCACCGACGGCAGCTCCCCGCCCTCCGGATAGCGCCCGTCGAACTGCAGGTCCTTCTTCGTGACGCCGTCCTCGGGGTCGTCGTTGTCGAACGGGTCGAACTCGTTCGGGATGCCGTCGTCGTCGCTGTCGTCGTCGCCGGCCTCGCGCGGCGGGCGCAGGGCGCCGTCGGGGCCGAACTCGGGCAGCGTGCCACCCGCCACGGTCCCCGCCGCTAGCGACAGCTCGGTGAGCTTGCCCGGATCCTCATTCGCGATGTTGTCGTAGCGCGTGATGTCGTCCTCGACCTCTTCGTCGTCGTCGTACATCCGGCGGATGATCCGCTCGCGGTCCGCCACCACCAGCCAGCGGCGGTCGCGGATGATGATCTGAGTCCCGACCGCCGTGATCGACTTGGGCCGGTCGGGGAGGTCCTCCTGGTCCACGTCGTCGAACAGCGCGGTTAGGTCCTCGCCGTCCATCTTCCCGGGGATGTTCAGCCCCAGGAAGGACAGCAGCGTGGGCGCCACGTCCTGCGTCGAGGCGTACCAGTCCACGTCGTCGCCCGACTTCTCGCCGTTCGGATGGCGGATCAGGTACGGGATCTCGTACGAGAGCCGGTGCGAGGTGGGCGCCGCCCGGCCGAGGTAGCCGTGCTCGCCCAGGGCGAGGCCGTGGTCGCCGAGCACGTAGACCACCGTGTCGTCGGGCACCTCGTCCAGCAGCTTGCCGATCTCGTCGTCGACCGCCTCCACGTGCGCCACGTACGCCTCGCGAACACGATCGATGTCCTTGTCGGAGAACTGGAGCTCCACGAGCCTCCCGTCGGTCCGGCCGAGGCCGTCGTCCTCCACGCGCCCGGGCCGGACGTAGAAGGGCGGGGCGTTGTATGCGTCAACTGGATCGAATGGGTCCACGCCGACGAAGAACGATCTGGCGTCCTTGACCTCATCCAGAGCCTTGATGCCCTCGCGGAACGTGCGGCGGGTGGCGTCGGTGAGGCGCTTGAACGAGGGGATCAGCTCATCGTCGATGCCCGTCGGAAGGCCGGGCGAGGAGGGCGCCGATTGGGTTCGGCGAACGTCCGCGAAGCGAGGGCCCTCGAAGACCGGGTTGTCCGTCACGTAGATCGTCTCGACGCCCGCGGCGCGCGTGACCTCCATCAGGAGCGGCTGGTGGTCCCAGACCGGGTTGAAGCCCGGCACCGACGGGAAGCCCTCGAGCCGCCGCCAGTCGCGGAACGGGAAGGCGCGCATGCCGGTCACCAGCGCGCGCCGCGCGGACAGGGCGGCCATCGACTCCGGGATCGCGCGGTCGAAGCGCAGCGACTTCTTGGTCAGCTCGTTCAGGTTCGGCGTCTTGGCGGGTGCGCCGCCCTCGAAAGCATCAACGTGGTCGGCGCGCACGAGCGGCAGCACCACCAGCAGCGCGTTCCGCTCGCGGTCGTCCCCGAGCTGAGCCGACGCTGGTGCGGCCGAGGCGAGCGCGCCGAGCACGCCCGCGCCCGCGGCGGTGGCGCCGCCCCGCCGCAACAGGCTCCGGCGCGTGAGGCTCATCCGCCGATCACGGCCTTGCCGCCGGTGCGACCGAACTGCGGGAGCGTGCCTCCGGCCTCGTCGGAGAGGATGCGCCAGTACTTCTCGACCAGGTCCGGGTGCTGGTCGGCCACGTCCACCAGCTCCTTCGGGTCGTTCTTCTTGTCGTAGAGGCGCTTGCGGAAGCCCGCGCTGTCCGCGATGAAGAACCAGTCGTGGTCGCCAGCGAGGACGTGGTCGTCGTAGCAGGAGGTGAAGTGCGGGCGCGGCGGCGGGCGCTTGCCGTCGAAGATCACCGACAGGTCCTCGCCGGTCATCATGCCGGGGGCCCGCGCCCCCATGAACGACAGCGCCGTCTTCGCGATGTCGTGGTTCGACGCGAAGTAGTCGTCCCACTGGCCGGCGAGCTTGCCCTCGGGGTGCCTGATCATGAACGGCACGTGGTAGATGTGCCACTGGGCGCGCGAGGCGTGCTTGCCGACGATCCCGTGCTCTCCGAGCGTCAGGCCGTGGTCGGACGAGTAGATGATCACGGACTCGTCGATCAGCTTCAGGTCGTCCAGCCGGGTCATCAGCCGGCCGATCCACTCGTCCATGAAGCTGATCTCAGCCGCGTAGAGCTCGCGCACGCGCTCGATCGTGTCGTCGTCCAGCTCCACGTCGATCACCCACGAGTAGGGCGTCTCGAACGGCTGGATCGGAGTGATGCCCTTCTCGGCCTCGATTCCCTTGGGGCCGCCGAACTTGTTCTGGAACACGCGCGGCGCGTCGAGCGGCTCGTGCGGGTCGAAGCAGTCGACGCCGAGGAAGAACGGGCTCTTCTTCTTCAGGTCATCGACGATGTTGATGCCGCTCCGGACCACGCGGGCGGTCGGGTAGTCGCGGTCGCTGTCGCGGTAGATCGAGTTCCAGCCGACCATCGAGCGCAGCCGCCCGACCTCGACCGAGTCGCTCAGCTCGGGGAGCAGGTAACGCTCGATCGCGCTGCGCGGCGCGGGACGCTTGAAGGGCTTGTTGAGGAAGCGGTAGGCGCCCTGGGAGTAGCTCGGCCGCACGAAGTCGAGCGTGCGGCGGAAGTTGGCGAAGCGGGGACCGACGAGGAACGGGTTGTCGGTGCAGTAGCCGGTCTCCACGCCGGCCTCGCCGAGCACCTCGGTCACGATCGGCTGGTGGTCGAGAATCGGGATCCAGCCTGGGCCGAGTGGCAGCCCCTTGGTGGGGACGTAGTTGCGGAACGGGAAGGAGCGCACCCCGGTGAGCAGCCCGCGGCGGGCCGGCCCGGTGGGCATCGCCTCCGGCACCGACAGCTTGAACGCCAGCGAGTCCTGGCCCAGCGCGTCGAGGTTGGGCGTGTCCACCAGCCGCCCGTCCGGGTTCCAGTGCCCGATGTAGTCCGCGCGCGTGGAGTCGGTGAAGATCAGGATGACGTTGGGCGAATCCTTGCCGTGCGAGGTCGCCGGCGCGAAGTAGTCGTCGCCGCAGGCGCTCATCCCCACGGCCGCGGCGCCAGCAGCGCCCGCGCCGAAGAGTCCCCGACGTGTGAAGCGGTTCCCCGAGGCCATTCCCGGCGGCAGGCTAGCTGACCGCGGGAGTGAACCGGCCCGGCGCGGGCGCTACGAGCCGGCCGATGCCTCCACCTGCTCGGGCACCTCGATCTCGCGCTTGAGGATCTTGCCGGTGGGGCCCTTCGGCAGCTCGTCCACGAACCAGATCCTGCGCGGGTACTTGTAGGCGGCCACCTGCTCCTTGACGTAGCTCTTCAGCTCGTCGGCCTCGACCGACTCGCCCTCCTTCAGGACGACGGCCGCGCCGACCTCCTCGCCGAGCTCGTCGTGGGGCACGCCCACCACCGCGGCCTCCTGGATCGCCGGGTGCTCGTAGAGCACCTCCTCGATCTCGCGCGGGTAGACGTTGTAGCCGCCGCGGATGATCAGGTCCTTCTTGCGGTCGACGATGAAGAAGTAGCCGTCCTCGTCCACCTTGGCCACGTCGCCGGTGCGGAACCAGCCCTCCTCCGTGATCGCCTCCTTGTTGGCGTCGTCACGGTTCCAGTAGCCCTTCATGATGTTGTGGCCGCGGATCACGATCTCGCCGACCTCGCCCTGCGCGACCTCGTTGCCGTCGTCGTCCCAGACCTGCATCTCCACGCCCTCGATCGGCGTGCCGATCGAGCCGGGCTTGCGCTCCTTGTCCGGGTGGTTGAACGAGGCGACCGGCGAGGTCTCCGAGAGGCCGTAGCCCTCGAGGATGATGCAGCCGAACCTCTCCTCGAACGCCCGCATCAGCTCGGCCGGCATCGCCGCGCCGCCCGACATGCAGGTGCGGAGCGAGGAGCAGTCCGCGTTGTCGCACGAAGCCGAATGCAGCATCGCGTTGTACATCGTGGGAACGCCCTGGAAGATCGTGACCTTGTCGCGGTCGATGATCTCCAGCGCCTTGTCGGGATCGAAGCGCGGCAGCATCGTCACGGTGGCACCCACGCTCACCGCGCTGTTCATCGTGCAGGTCTGCCCGAAGGAGTGGAACAGCGGCAACGCACCGAGCAGGACATCGTCCTCGCTCATCTCGCCGAGCTTCTGCGAGACGCCCGCCGAGTTGCGGTACAGGTTCGCGTGGGTGAGCTCGGCGCCCTTCGGCTTGCCGGTGGTGCCCGAGGTGTAGAGGATCACCGCGGTGTCCTCCGCGGTGCGGTCGGCCACCTCGCGGACCGGCTCCTGCTCGGCGAGCAGCTTCTCGAACTCGCCCGGCTTGACCAGAATCAGCTCGGCGCCTGCGCTCTCGGCGCCGGTCTCCGCGGCCTCGCCGAAGTCACCCCAGGCGAACACGATCTTCGCGCCCGGGTCCTCGAGGTAAAAGCTCACCTCGCGGCCCTTCAGCAGCACGTTCATCGGCACCACGACGCCGCCCGCGCGCAGGATCCCGTAGTAGATCGCGGGGAAGTAGGGCACGTTCGGGAGCATCAGCCCGACACGGTCGCCCGGCTCCAGGCCCTTCGACTTCAGCAGTCCAGCCACCCGGGCGCTGCCCTCGTCGAGCATCGAGTAGCTCAGCTCGACGTCGTCCAGCTTGAAGGCCGTCTGGTCCGGAAGGCGTTCAGCCGTGCCGGTAAGGATCGTCGCCAGGTTGTCGCTCATGCCCCTTCTCCCTCGATAGCTGCGCGCAGCCTAGCGCGGGTCAGAGCAGCCTGATGAGGTTGAACTCGGGGAGCTGGCCGTTCTCCAGCGCGTCGTTCAGTCGGTCCACCTCGGCCGGGTCGCTGTCCGGCTGCCAGATGTCCACGTCGCCGGACCCGTCGAGGTGTGGCGCCGCGCTCACCTCGGTGATTGTGAGCTCTGGTCGGAGCGCCTCCTCGGGAGTGCGCGGAAGGGTCATGGCGCCGCCGGTGAGGAAGGCGAAGACGCTCTCGTAGACGGCGGGAATGTTCGTCAGGCCGCCGTGGACCCCTCGGACGTAGTGCACCTGGATGCCGTCCAGCTCGGCCGAGGCGACCGGCACGCGGCCGTCGCCATCCCGATGACGGTTGCCTGGCACGCGCTCGGTCGTCTTCTCCGCCCGCTCCCAGACGCCGAAGAACCGCTTCGCGTAGGCCAGCCGGAAGAGCGTCTTGTGGCCCACGCCCGCCACGACGGCCATGCGCTCCCGCTGCTCGCTGCTCAAGCGGCCGTGTGCCTCGAACATGCGCTCGTGGAAGTCGCGGGCGCCGTCAAGGACGCGCTGGAGTTGGCCCGCGTCGGCGCTGTTCAGTTCCAGGCGCCAGTTGTCGGCGTGGTAGAGGTCGAAGTTCACGCACGGATGCGCGTACGGGTCGTCGCGGTCCCCGGCCCACGGGTCCGGCTCGCCCTGACGGGTGCCGGGGTAGATGCCGCGCGGCGCCGGTAGCAGCGACAGGGCGCCCCACAGCGAGCGAAACGTCTCGCGGCTGAGGTAGCGGCCGAGCAGGGCCATCAGGTCGAAGCCCCACAGGTGGTTCTTGAGGTAGCCGGCGATCGCGGGCGAGCCGTAGTGCGGAGTGCCGACGAAGACGATGCGGCCCAGCTTCGGCCAGATGGCATCGCCGTGGTCCATCAGCGCCGCGCGGATCATGAGCCCGCCCATGCTGTGCCCCACCAGGTGTATGGGCCTGCTGTCGTTCTGGTCGTACAGGTCCGAGACGGCCCGCGCGAACAGGTCCGTGCTGAGGGTCGGCAGCTTGCGCCAGTCGTATCCGAACTGCCTCGCCCTGAGGGAGGGATGCTCCAGCACCGCGGTCAGGAAGGGCTCGTAGCTCGGGTCCGCCACGGCCGGTGCGATGTCGTCGCCGGGGTTGCGGTCCGTCGTGCCGTCGGGCGCGAGGCCGAGATCGTCGATGTGCTGGCGGGTGCGGGCGTCGATCCACCAGATGCCGGCTCTCCCCTCGCTCTTGAGCATCGTCCCCATGATTCCGGGGGCGAACAGCAGGTTCCGCTCGATGGCGACCGCGAGGCTGACGGCGTCCAGCTCGGTCGCGAGCCGGCTGTACTCGGACCAGGCCTCGTCACCGAGGTAGGCGCGCAGCTCGGGCTCGACCGTGCCCTCCCTGACGAGCGCGAGCCGCTCCTCAGGCTCCTTGGCGAGGAACTCCGCGACCGCGTCGGCGCTCAATCTCCCATCCCCATGATCGTCCCCTCGCTCGCGAGGCCGGGGTTGATGCGACTGTAGTCCGGCGCCGGCCGCTCGGCAAGGCCGCGCTCGGCTGAGCGCCCGTCAGCCGATCGGCGGGGCCGGCCAGCGGCGGGCGCCCAGCTCACGCGAGACGCCGCGGGCCGCCTCGGCCACCGCGCCCGCGATCCCGCGGGCAGGGCCGCGCGGGAGGATGCGCTCGGTGTCGCCGACCACGCCGATGCTTCCGACCGCGTGGCCCGAGTGGTCGAAGATCACGCCGGCCACGCTCGACTCGCCGAGCACGGCCTCGTCGCGCTCGCGGGCGATGCCGCCCTCTCGCGCGGCGCTCAGCTCCTTGCGGAGCGCGGCCGGGGTGAGGGTGCGGCTGGTGAGCTTGGGCGGGGCCTCGGCCAGGAGGTCCTCCAGCAACTCCTCCGGGGCGAAGGCGAGGATCGCCTTTCCGAGCGCGCTCGCGTGCACCGGGAGCTCGGCGCCGACCTCGAGGATCTGAAGCGTGGTGTCCGGGCGGAAGACGTGGTGGACCACCACAACGGTGGCGCCGTGCATCACGCCGACGCGCACCGCGGCGTCGGTCCGCTCCGCCAGCCGCTCCGCGTGCACGATCGAGCGGCCGCGCAGCTCGTTCAGGTCGAGGTATGAGTTGCCGAGCTGAAGCAGCCCGGCGCCGAGCTGGTACTTGTCGGAGTCGCGATCCTGCTCGACGAAGCCGTGGGCGAGCAGCGTCTGGAGCAGCCCGTGCACGGTGGGGCGGGAGAGCTCGAGCCGGTCCGCGAGCTCGCTCACACCCAGTCGCCGCGGTCCCGCCGCGAGGGCCTTCAGAATGCGGGCGGCGCGGTCGACCGATTGGATCGAGCCTCTTTTGGGAGCCCTCTTACGATTCGATATTGTCGAATCCACTTCGATAGTGTAGATTACCCCGGCGACGGACGAAGGAGGAGAGTGCTGTGGTCGGGATCGTAGTGGTATCGCACAGCTCGGAGCTAGCGCAGGGCCTGGCGGCTCTCGCAGCCCAGATGGCCGGCCCCGACGTGCGCATAGAGGCCGCCGGCGGACTCCCGAACGGCGAGCTCGGAACGGACGAGGATCGCGTGCGCGCGGCCATTCGCGCCGCCGACCAGGGCGCCGGCGTCGTCGTGCTCGGCGACCTCGGCAGCGCCATACTCACCGTCCGCCACGTGCTGGAGCGCCACAACGGCAATGGCAGCGTGCGTCTGGTGGACGCGCCGATCGTGGAGGGCGCCGTGGCCGCCGCGGTCACCGCCTCGGCGAACATGCCGCTCGACGACGTGGCCCGATCCGCGGAGGAAGCGCGTGGCGCAGGCAAGCTCTGAGCCGGCTGCGGGCAGCCCCGCGGCGGTCAGCGTCCGGCTCCCCGCGGACGTGGACCTGCACGCCCGGCCCGCCGCCGACTTCGTGCGCGCCGCCATGGGCTTCGCCGCCTCGGTGCAGGTGGCCGCGGGCGAGCGAGAGGTGGACGCGAAGAGCCTGCTCTCCGTCCTGGCCTTGGGCGCGAAGGGCGGCACCGAACTGCGCCTGACGGCCGCGGGCGATGACGCGGCGGCCGCGCTGGACGCGCTGAGCACGCGCGTAGCGACCCTGAGCGACTGAGGCGCGCCCTCAACCTAAAGGGACCTAAAGGGACAGTCCCTTTAGGCAACCTAAAGGGACAGTCCCTTTAGGTTGTGAGCGGGCGCGCCAGGTGCTCGACCTCGTCGGCGTCGGCTGCCTCGAGCGCGCGCTGCGCCAGCTGCTCGGTCTCGCCGTGGTCGAGCGCGCGCACCCAGGCGCGTACCGCTCCCACGCGCGCGGCGCCCGCGCTCAGCTCGTCGGCTCCCAGGCCCACGAGCAGAGGGACGGTCAGAGGGTCCGATGCCGCCTCGCCGCAGACCTCGAGCGGGATTCCGGCCGCCTTCGCCGCACGGGCCGTGCTCGCGATGTGGGCGAGCACGCGCGGATCATGGGCGGGCGCCTCGCCGTGGGCGAAGCGGTCGGTGCCGAGGGTCGCGTGGGTGAGGTCGTTGGTGCCGATGCTGAGGAACTCGCACTCGGCCGCGATCTCGGCTGCGGCCAGCGGCGGCCTCGGGCAGCTCGATCATGGCTCCGATGGGCAGCTCACCGCCGACCGTGGCGAGGAGCGCGCGGGTGATGCTCACGTCGCGGGCCGTTCGCACCATCGGTAGCAGCATCCGCACATCGGCCCCGCTCGCGAGTTGCGTGATGGCGGCCAGCTGCGCGCGGAACGCGCCGGCGTGCGCCAGGAGCAGTTCCATGCCACGCCGCGGCTCGGCGCGCAGGAACGGGGGCAGCTTGTCGCCGCCGAAGTCGAGCACCCGCACGGTGGCCGTGCGCCCGCCGAGGCCGGCGAGCAGCGGAGCGAGCATCTCCACGTGCTGCTCGCGGGAGGGCCAGCGCGGTGAGTCGAGGAACGCCAGCTCCGTGCGGATCAGGCCGGCGCCCTCCGCCCCGGCGGCCAGTCCGGCGCGGATCTCGGCCGGCGTGGCCGCGTTCACGAGCACCCGGACTCGGTGTCCGTCAGTTGTCACGGAGGGCAGGGAGCTCTCGGCCCTCTCACGCGCGCGCGCGTGCGCGCGATCCTCAAGGGCCGCTCCCGCCAGGTCGGCGCGCGCGGCCGACGGCTCGAGGATCACGGTGCCCTCGCCGCCGTCCACGACTATCCGCGTGCCCTCGGCGATCCGAAGCAGCTCCGGGCCCGCGAGCGCCGTCATGGGCACGCCCAGCGAGCGCGCCACGATCGCCGCGTGCGCGGTCACGCCGCCGCCGGAGAGCGCGATCCCCGCGAGCTGGTCGCCGTGCTCCGCCACGTCGGCCGGCCCCAGGTCCTCCGCGACGAGGATGAACGGCGCGCCATTGCGTCGTACGTCGGACGAGCCGCCGACCGCTATGCGCGCGGCGCGCCGCCCGAGCGAGCGCACGTCGTCTGCGCGGGCCGCCAGCAGGGCGTCGGGCAGCGACTCGATGATCAGGGCGTGCTCCTCCGTTGCCTCCGCCAGGGCAGCCGCGGCCGATCGCCCGCGCTCCGTCACTGCCTCCGATACCGCCGCCTCCAGCAGCGGGTCGGCGGCCATCAGCGCGCCGGTCTCCACGATCTCGGCGTCGTCGGGACGCCCGTCCTCGCGCAGCGCGGCCGCGATGCCATCGAGCTCCGCGGCGGCCTGTCGCAGCGCCTCTCGCGCGTGCTCGGCCTCCGCCGCAGCGTCGCGCGTGGGACCTGGGTCACGCGCGGGGTCCTCCGAGGGATGGGAGAGGACCCGCGCGTGCCCGATCGCGAGCCCGGGCGACGCGGGCGCGCCGCTCAGAACTCGCTCACTCATCAGCTTTCCTGCTCGACCGCCCGCTGAAGCGCGGCCATGATGAGCGCAGCCGAGGTGGCCCCCGGGTCCTGGTGCCCGATCGAGCGCTCGCCGAGGTAGGACGCCCGGCCCTTGCGGGCCTGCAGCGGCACCGTGGCCTTCGCCCCGCTCTCGGCGGCCTCCGTGGCCGCGGCGAGCGCCGCCTCGAGCGGCTCACCCGCCTCGAGCGCGGACTCGAGCGCGTCGATCGCCGGGCCGAGCGCGTCGACCATTGTCTTGTCGCCCGGCTGTGCGGCACCGAGCTCGACCACTCCGTCGAGGGCGGCACGGAGCGCGACGACCAGGTCCTGGCCGTCGAGCTCCTCGCGGTCGCCAAGTGCGCGTCCCGCCCGGCGGAATGCGGTCCCCCAGAGGGGACCGCTCGCTCCGCCGACGGTCGACACGAGCGTCTTGCCCACCACCGTCAGCAGCTTCCCGGGCGGAAGCGACCCGTCCTGGGCGGCCAGCGCCTTGCCGACCGCCTCGAAGCCGCGGTCCATGTTCACGCCGTGGTCGCCGTCGCCGATCGCGGCGTCCAGCTGGGTCAGGTAGTCGCGCCGATCCTTGACGGACTCCGCGATCGTGGTCATCCAGGCGTGGATCGTTGTGGTGCGCACCGCGGCTCCTGCAATCACCGGCTCACGCCCCCCACTGGAGCGCGGGGGTGTGGACCGGAGCATCCCACAGCGTGGTCAGCGCGTCATCCAGCTCGAGCAGCGTGAGCGACGCTCCGGCCATCTCGAGCGAGGTGATGTAGCTCCCCACCAGGCGGCGCTCGGGCTTCAGGCCGCGCTCGCGCAGCCGGCGCTCGATCTCGCCGTAGAGCAGGTAGAGCTCCAGCTGCGGCGTGCCGCCCATGCCGTTCACGAACGGCAGGACCGACGCTCCGTCGGCCGGCGCGAGGTCGCTCACCACGGCCTCGATCATCAGCTCCGCGATCTCCGACGCGCTGCCGAGCGGCCTGCGCTCGCGCCCCGGCTCGCCGTGGATCCCGATGCCGACCTCCATCTCCCCCTCGGGGAGGTCGAAGATCGGCGTGCCGGATGCGGGCGGGGTGCACGACGAGAGCGCCACTCCGTACGAGCGCGCCCGCTCGTTCACGCGCCTGGCGAGCCCGGCCACCGCGGCGAGATCGTCGCCGCGCTCGGCCGCCGCGCCGGCGATCTTCTCCGCCAGCACCGTGGCGCCCACACCGCGGCGGCCCGCGGTGTAGAGCGAGTCCTGCACCGCCACGTCGTCGTCGATCAGCACGGACTCGACCTTGATGCCCTCATCCTCCGCGTCCTCCGCGGCAAGCTTGAAGTTCATCACGTCGCCCGTGTAGTTCTTGACGATGTGGACGACGCCCTTGCCGGCGTCGACCGCCTTCGTGGCCGCGAGCATCTGCTCCGGCACGGGCGAGGTGAACACCTCGCCCGGGCACGCGGCGTCCAGCATGCCGGGGCCCACGAAGCCCCCGTGCATCGGCTCGTGCCCCGAGCCGCCGCCCGAGATGAGCGCCACCTTGTCCGCCGGGTTGGCGCGGACCAGGATCTGCTCCTCCGGGTCGTAGCGCACCAGGTCGGCGTGCGCGGCGGCCAGTCCGGCGAGCGACTCCTTCACGATGTTCGCCGGATCGTTGAGGAGCTTCTTCATTGGTGTGGCGACAGTAGCCATGTTTGGTCCTCTCTACTTCGCCGCGAGGGCTTCGACGGGATCGGGATGGGTCACGGCACTCTCGATCGGCTGCTTGACCGTCCTCGGAGTTGCGAGGAAGTCGTAGGCGAATGCCGCCACCGCGGCTCCGGCCAGGCCGGGCAGCACGTACACCGGAATGATCTGGTTCCAGTGCGTGTCGCCGCCGGCGATGGTCGCCGCGATCGCCGGACCGATTGCGCGGGCCGGGTTGAGCGAGGCGGCCGTGATCGGGCCGAGGACCATGATGATCGCGACCACGACGCCGCCGATCACGATGCCGGCGAAGTCGCCGGGCGAGCGTGCGTCCACGATTCCGAGGATCGCGAACATCAGGAGCCCGGTGCCGATGAACTCGGCGAAGATCGCGGAGCCCCAGGTGTAGGTGTCCTCGTTGAACGAGGCCTGTCCGAGGCCCATGTCCACGCCGGTCTGAGTGAACAGCGCCCAGATGCCGAGGGCGCCGAGCGTGCCGCCCACGAGCTGCGCGCCCATGTAGGTGGGCACCTCCTGCCACGGGAAGCGCTTGGTGGCCGCGAGCGCGAACGTCACGGCGGGGTTGATGTGACAGCCCGAGACCTTGCCGATCGCGTACACGAGCGCGGTGATCACGAAGCCGAACGCGAACGAGATGCCGAGCAGGTCGGACCCGTCGATCGCGGGAACCTTGTCGCCGGCCAGGACAAGCGTGGCGACAACGGACCCGGGGCCTACGAGCACGAGCAGGGCGGTACCCAGAGTCTCTGCAAGAGCTCGCTGGGAAAGGGTGTGCTCTTCCACTTCTCCTCCTCTCGCGTCCGATCTCGATTCGATAATGTCGAACGCTGTTTCGCGCAAGCTACATCCAAGTGCGGGATGTGTCAAGGGCCGCTGAACTTAAAGGGACTGTCCCTTTAAGGTGATCGGCAGTCGACTTAGTGCAGGCTCGGCAGGGCGCTGCTCACGTCGCGAGCCGCGTCGAAGAGGGGGTCGGGCCAGAGGCCGGCGGCGATCGTGGCGGCCGCGAACAGGACGGCCACCGCCACCACCTCGATCTGGGCGCGGGCGTCCGCCTCGGGCGACCAGCCGGCCACGGGCCGCACGCGGCGCGGTGGGATGGTGGGCAGCTCGACCTCGTAGCGGCCCATCCACATCACGGCTATGAGGCGCAGGTAGTAGGCGAGCGAGAGCACCGAGCCGATCACGATCGCGATACCGAGCCAGGTGTAGTCGCCGGCCACCGATGCGTCGATCAAATAGAACTTGCCGATGAAGCCGCCGGTGGCCGGGAAGCCCGCGAGCGACAGCATCGCGATCGTCATCGGCCACGCCAGCCAGGGGGAGATCGTGCCGAGGTTCTCGAACGAGCGCAGGTCGTCGCCGTGCTCGGAGACGCGCTCGCGCGCGACCACGACGGCGAACGCCGCCACGTTCATGAGCAGGTAGACGGCGAGGTAGAACGCGGTGGCTCGCACGCCCAGCTCGGTGCCCACCACCACGCCCGCGAGCAGGTAGCCCGCCTGCGCCACGCTCGACCACGCGAGCATGCGCTTCACCGAGCGCTGCGGGATGGCGCCCACGTTGCCGATCACGATCGTGGTCGCGGCGAGCACGGCGAGCGCGGGCCCCCAGTCGAGCTGAGAGAGGCCGAAGGCGTGGTCGAACAGGCGGATGAAGACGGCGAACGCGGCCGCCTTGGTGGCCACCGCCATGAAGGTGGTGATCGGCGTGGGGGCGCCCTGGTACACGTCGGGCGTCCACTGGTGGAAGGGCGCGACCGACGCCTTGAAGGCCAGGCCGGCGGCGCAGAGGGCGATGCCGGTGAGCAGCAGCGGGTCCGAGGGGCTAACGGTGTCGCCGGCGAGCGCCTTGGCGATAGCGTCGAACTCCATCGCGCCGGTGGCGCCGTACACGAGCGCCAGTCCATAGAGGAGCGTGGCCGACCCGACCGAGCCCACCACCAGGTACTTCAGCCCGGCCTCGAGCGAGGTGCGCCGGTGCAGGTGGGTGGCGCACAGCACGTACAGCGGGATCGACAGCAGCTCGAACCCGATGAACAGCGTCATCAGGCTCTCGGCCTCGGCCAGGACGACCATTCCGGCGATCGAGCCGAGCAGCAGCGAGTAGTACTCGCCGTGGCCCGCCTGCTCGGTGGCGGTCGAGCGCAGGGACAGCACGATCGTGACCAGGCCGGCCACGTAGAAGAGCATCGACAGCCCCAGCGAGAGCGTGTCCACGCCGAGCGCGCCCTGGAGGATTGGCTCCTGGTTGCCCGGCTCCCAGATCCAGATCGTGAGCCCGATGGCGGTGAAGAGCGCCACCGCGGTGAGGGCAGGCACCACGACGGCGCGCACGAAGCGCGAGCTGAGCAGCCCGACCATGAGCACGATCACCGATCCGCCCGCGAGCGCGAACAGCGGCGAGAGCTCCTTGTAGTCGATCTTCGGAGCCTGGACGCTCCCGGCGGCTGCGAGGAGGGTGCTCACCTGATCACCGAAACCTCGGGATGCGTCCTGGCGACCTTCGCCGCGGTGTCTTGCGAGGTCCGGTCAAGGACGAAGTGCGGATACACGCCAAGCGCGACGATCACGGCCACCAGCGGCGCGACAGCCGCGAGGTTCACGCGGTCGATGTCACGCGACTCCACGCCCGGCCCGACGCGGCCGTGCATGGTTCCCTGGAAGAGCCGGATCATGTAGACGGCCGCCAGCACGACGCCGACGGCCGCCACCAGGCCGTAGACGAGGTTGTCCTCGAAGGTCCCGAACAGGATCAGGATCTCGCCGACGAAGTTGCCCGAGCCGGGCATGGCGAGCGTCGCGAACGAGATCACCAGGAACAGGGCCGCCAGCACCGGCGCCCTGAACGCCATGCCGCCCAGCTCTGAGAGCGACTCGCTTCCTCGGGCGCGCGCGGCGATCACGCCGATGATGAGGAACAGCGGAACGGTCACGAGGCCGTGGTTCAGCATCTGGAAGAGCGCGCCGTCCGCGCCCTTCGGCTCGAAGGCGAAGATCCCCAGCACGATGAAGCCGAGCTGCGCGATCGACGAGTAGGCGAGCACCATCCTCACGTTGTCCTGGGAGAACGCGAGGATCGACCCGTAGAGGATCGAGAAGACCGCCACGATGATGAACAGCTCCTGCCAGTAGCCCGCGCCGTCGGGCATCACCGGGAGCACGATGCGCAGGAAGCCGTAGACCCCGACCTTCGAGAGCACGCCCGAGAGCAGCGCCAGCACCGGGATCGAGGTGGAGCGGTAGGTCTCCGGCACCCAGCCGTGGAGCGGGAACAGCGGCGCCTTGACGAAGAAGGCGAGCGCGAACAAGAGCACGATCCAGTGCTGTGAGCCCGCGGCAACCGGCCGCTGCTCGAGTTCCGCGAGCGAGAACGAGATCTGCCCGCCGTCGGGCGTGGCCAGCACGCCGAGCGCAATCGCCGCCGCCATCATCAGCAGCGAGCCCGAGAGCGTGTAGATCACGAACTTCGTGGTGGCGCGCACGCGCTCGCCGCTACCCCAGCCGCCGATCAGGAAGTAGAACGGCACCAGCATCAGGTCGAAGAAGACGATGAACAGCGCCAGGTCCTGGGCCATGAAGGCGCCGAGCACGGCCGTCTCGGCCAGCGCCAGGTTGAAGAAGTAGAGCCGCGGGCGGTCCACGCCGCTGAAGGCCGCCACCAGCGTGCACGGCACCCAGGCGATCGCCGTGAGGGCGATCAGGAACAGGTTCAGCCCGTCCACGCCGAGGCTGTAGTGGATGCCGAGCTCCGAGATCCACTCGTCGTCCGTGACCCACTGGAGCCCGCCGCCGGAGTCGAAGTCGAACGAGCATCGCCACCACGTACGCGAGCACCGCCACCGTCCCCGCCAGCACCGCCCAACGAGCCATGTCGCGGGGCAGGAAGGCGCCGATGAGCCCCGTGGCGAGCGGCAGGAACAGGACGATCGACAGGTGGATCGTCATGAGCTCGTGACCAGGAAGTAGAGGGTGAGCCCCGCCACGCCGAGCAGCAGGAGCAGCGCGTACGCGCGCAGGTATCCGGTCTGGATCGAGCGCGCCAGCGACGTGCCCACGCGCACGATCCCCGTGGCGCCGCCCACGATCGTGCCCTGCACGAACTCCGTCTCGATCACGCGCCGGCTGAAGGCCCCGATCGTCGCGACCGGCCGCACGAACATCGCCTCGTAGAGCTCGTCGAAGTACCACTTGTTCACGAGGAAGCGGTGCAGCCACCCGTAGCGCTCACGTACGCGCGCGGCCGTGCCGGGCTCGCGCACGTAGACCCACCAGGCGAGGCCGATCCCGACTATCGAGATCAAGCCGCCCGCCACGAGGCCCAAGACCTCTGCGCCGGTGGTGGGGGCGGTGTCGTGGAAGCGCGAGTCGTGGAAGGTGCCCTCGAGGAACTTCTCGAGGATGTCCGAGATGCCCGGGATGGCCACGACTCCGCCCACGATCGCGAGCAGGGCCAGCGGCCCCATCGCGCCCTTCATCGGCCCGGCCCGCTCGGCCACGTGGTGCTCCGGCCCCGGGAAGCCCACGTCCGTGTCCTCCGGCTCGCCCGTCATCGGGTTCATAGGCTCGCCGTGCGCGATGTGCCCAGCCTCGAGCTCGCGCGCCTCCGGCACCGGCTCTCCGTAGAAGACCCGGAACACCATCCGGAAGGCGTAGAAGGCCGTGAGGAACGCCCCGAGGTAGCCGGCGATGGCCAGCGCCACGTACCAGCCACCGCGGTTGATGGTGAAGGCGAGGATCTCGTCCTTCGAGAAGAACCCGGCGGTGAGCGGGAAGCCGGCCAGCGCGAGCGCGCCGACCGTGAACGTGACGAACGTGAACGGCATCGCGCGCCTGAAGCCACCCATGCGGTCCATGTCCTGGATGCCGGCCATCGCGCCGATCACCGACCCGGCGCCCATGAACAGCAGCGCCTTGAAGAACGCGTGGGTCATCAGGTGGAACAGCCCGGCGCCGTAGGCGGCGATCGACGCGCCCATCACCATGTAGCCGATCTGCGAGATCGTCGAGTACGCGATCACGCGCTTCAGGTCGGTGACCGCGAGCGCGACCGTGCCCGCGAAGATCAGCGTGGCGCAGCCGATGATCGCGCCCACGTCGGCGGCGGTCGGGGCCAGCTCGAACAGCGGGTGCATGCGCGCGATCAGGTAGACGCCGGCGGTGACCATCGTCGCGGCGTGGATCAGGGCGGAGACCGGGGTGGGGCCCTCCATCGCGTCGGGGAGCCAGGTGTGGAGCGGCAGCTGGGCCGATTTGGCGAACGCGCCGACGAGGATCAGCAGGCAGGCCGCCACGAGCGTGCCGTCGTTCCGGCCGAATGACTCCTCGGCGCCGTGGAACACCGTCAGGAAGTCGAGCGAGGAGACGTTGTCGAGGATCAGGAACGCGGCCACCACGAGCGCCACATCGCCGATCACGTTGATCACGAACGCCTTGATGCCCGCAGCCACCGCGGTCTGGCGCCGGTACCAGAACGAGATCAGGAGATACGAGGCCGCGCCGACGAACGCCCACCCGATGATCAGGATCACGAAGTTCGCCGCCAGGACCAGCAGCAGCATCGAGAAGACGAAGAAGTTGAGATAGGCGAAGTAGCGCGCGTAGCCGCGGTCGCCGCCCATGTAGGCGACCGAGTAGAGGTGGATCAGGAACGACACGCCCGACACCACCAGGCACATGAACACCGACAGCGGGTCCACGAGGATCGCGAGGTCCGCCTTGAAGTCGAAGGCGGCCGCGTAGGTCCACGCGCTGTCAACCAGCTGGCGCTCCTCGGTGGGACGGTCGAGCAGGTCAAAGAGGGCGCCGATCGAGGCCAGGAACGCCAGGAAGATCGCCGCGGTCCCGATCCAGCCCGGGAGCCGCCCGGGCAGCACCCGCCAGCCGAACGCGATGATCAGCGTCCCGGCCAGCGGGAAGGCGAGCACGAGCCAGCCGTACGAGGTGGCGCTCACCCGCGCCTCCCGAGGGTCATCCGCGCCTCCCGAGGAGGACTCGCCCCGAAAACCGAGTGATCCTAGGACGCAGGGTCGAAGGCTTGGTGGGCCAAGCCGAGACCCGAGGACGACGGAGCGCGAAGGTTTGCAGGGCGCGAGTCATCCTCGGAGCTCCGACATCTCGTCGACGTCGATCGGCAGCCGGTTGCGGTACATCGCGACGATGATTCCGAGGCCGATCACCACCTCACAGGCGGCGATGACCATCACGATCAGGGCGAACACCTGGCCGGCCGCGCCGCCGTGCATGCGCGAGAACGCCACGAGCGCGAGGTTGCCGGCGTTCAGCATCAGCTCGAGGCAGAGCAGCACCACGAGCGGGTTGCGGCGGCTGATCACGCCGGCGGCGCCGATGGCGAAGATGAAGGCCGAGAGGACGAGGTACCAGGTGATGTCCATCTAGACGCGCACCTCGAGCGTCTCGGTGGGGGGCTCGCGGCGGCTGCTGGGCGGATCGCCGGCGGGGGTGGCCTCGCCGGTCGCGATCTCCTCGAGCCCGCGGCGCCGCCGCGCCAGCACCACTGCGCCCACTGCCGCCACGAGCAGCAGGAACGACGCGGCCTCGAACGGCAGCAGGTAGCGGGTGAGCAGCAGCTCGCCGATCTGGCCCGGCGTTCCGAAGGCCGGCTCGAGGTCGGCGCCGCGCGAGTCGAGCGCCTGGAGGCCGCTCGAGATGAATGCGATGCACAGCTCAACCGCGATCGCCGCCGCGAACAGCGGCCCGAACAGCGCCACGCCGCCGCTCTCGGGCCGCAGCGGCTCGTCGGCGCCGCCGATGTAGGCCACCACGAACAGGTAGAGCACCATCACCGCGCCCGCGTAGACCACGACCTGCGCGGCGGCGAGGAACTCGGCGTGCAGGAGCAGGAACAGCACCGCCAGACCGAGCAGGTGCCCGACCAGCGACAGCACGCTGTAGAACGGGTTCTGGAGCAGGACGACGCCGAGCGCCCCGGCGAGCGCGCCGATCGCGGCTATGAAGAAGATGACGTCCTCGAACCACATGGGGGCGCGCCTACTCCCCTTCGCGCCGGAGCGGGGTGTGCTCGGGCGGGTCGGCGAGCAGCATCTCCTTCGTGAAGATCAGGTCGCTGCGGCTGTAGTCGGCCAGCTCGTAGTCGTTGCCCATCGTGATCGCGTCGAACGGGCAGGCGATCTCGCAGTAGCCGCAGAAGATGCAGCGCGCCATGTTGATCTCGTACACGGCCGCGTAGCGCTCGCCCGCCGACACCTGGTTGTCCGGCGTGTTCTCGGCCGCCACCACGCGGATGCACTCGGCCGGGCAGGCGGCGGCGCAGAGCGAGCAGCCCACGCACTTCTCGAGGCCGGTGTCGTCGAAGCGCTGGAGCTTGTGGCGGCCGCGGAAGCGCGGGTAGACCGGCGTCTTCTCCTCGGGATACTGGATCGTGTGGTGGCCCTCGGCCACGCGGCCGAAGGTCGTGCGCAGGCCGCGCAGGGTCTCGCCGAAGGCGCGGTAGGCGCCGCCGAGGCCGCCCGGCTCAGGGCCGCGCTCCACCTGCACGACGTCGTTCTCCCATGCGAATGGGGCCATCAGGTCACCACCAGGACGATCGCGGTTGCAAGGACGTTGAGCGTGGCCAGCGGCAGCAGCACCTTCCAGCCGAAGGACATGAGCTGGTCGTAGCGCAGCCGCGGCAGCGACGCCCGGATCCAGATGAAGAGGACCACGCCGAGCATGAGCTTCAGGAACATCCACAGCGGCCCGAGCGCCACCGGCCCGGGGCCGTGCCATCCGCCGAGGAAGCAGGCGGCGGCGATGCCGGAGATGATCACCACCTCGATGTACTCGGCCATGAAGAACGAGCCGAAGCGCATGCCGCCGAACTCCGTGTTGTAGCCGGACACGATCTCGGCGTCGGCCTCCGGGAGGTCGAACGGGGCACGCGAGGTCTCCGCGAAGCCGGCCACGAGGAAGATGCAGAAGCCGACGAACTGCGGGACGATGTACCAGATGTCGTCCTGCGACTCGACGATGTCCACCAGCGACAGCGAGCCGGCCGTCATCGCCACGCCGAGCAGCGACAGGCCGAGCGCGACCTCGTAGGAGATCAGCTGCGCCGCCGAGCGCATCGCCCCGAGGAACGAGTACTTCGAGCCCGACGCCCAGCCGCCGAGCATCAGCCCGTAGAACGCGAGCGAGCCGAAGGCGAAGAAGTAGAGCACCCCGATCGACACGTCGATCCCGTAGAGGCCGATGTTGCCGCCCCAGGCGTCCTTCGGGCCCCAGGGGATGATCGCGAGCGTCGCGACCGCGGTCACGATCGAGATCACCGGGGCGATGGCCATCATCCACGGCACCGCGGTCTCGGGCGTGGAAGCCTCCTTGGAGAGCAGCTTCAGCACGTCGGCCATCGGCTGGAGGAGCCCGCGCGGACCCACGCGGTTGGGGCCGATGCGCGACTGGAAGCGCCCGAGCAGCTTGCGCTCGGCCCAGAGGATGATCGGCACGATCCCGAGCACGAAGGCGAAGATCACGATCGCCTTCGCGATCAGCACGAGCGTGCTCTCGAGGCCGGCTTCCATCAGGTCGCGACCGCCTGCAGTGAGCGAACCTCCACCGGCCCCTCCACGTTTGCTGGCGGCGAGAGGAAAACGCTGCCCGCGGGCACGGCCGTGCGCACGATCGCGATGGCGCTCAGGCGGTCGCCGTTCACGGACAGCTCGACCTCGTCACCGCTGTTCACGCCGAGCCGGCCCGCGTCCTCGACCGACAGCCAGGCCTTCTCGCCGGTTGCGAGGAAGCGCAGCGAAGGCGAGTACTCCACCTCCGGTCCGGTCCAGAGGGTCGGGGCGCCCGCGAGCACGAGACCGTCGGGCGGCGCCGGCGGCTCGGCGAGCGGCGCGGTGGAGAGCTCCGCGGCGGGCAGGGCCGAGGCGGCGTCGCGGTCCTGCCAGCGCACGCCGTCGCCGCCGATCTCGTCGAGCGTCAGGCCGGCGTAGAAGGGGACGGCCTCGGCCACCAGTGCAGTGACCATCGGCAATGACAGGGCGCCGGTGCCGGCGCCGAGGCGCTCGCAGAGCTCCGCGAGCACGCTCCAGCCCGCGCGCACCTCGCCGGCCCGGCCGAGCGCCTGGCGCACGCGCTGGAGGCGGCCGTCCGGGTGCGTGACGGTGCCCTCCTTCTCGGCGTAGATCTCGGCGGGGAACACCACGTCGGCGTGGCTGTCGAGCGCCTCGGTGTGGAAGCGCGCGAACGCGATCACGGCGCTCGCGCGGGCCAGCTCGGGCTCGGGCGCGTCGGTTTCGAGCAGCATCAGAGCGCCGCTGGCGGAGTCGGGGTCGCCCGCCGTGGCGGCGTCGGCGAGACCGGGCTCGAGTCCCGAGGAGCAGCCGACCTCGCGCAGGCCACGCCCGTTGGTCTCGGCTGGGATTGCGATCAGGCCTGACTCGGCCTTGCCGGCGATCCCGAGCGCGTCCACGACCGCGAGCAGCGCCTCGCCCGCGCCGCCGCCGCGCTCCCCACCGAAGACGCGCTCACCGACGATCACGACGACGTCGTCGGCCTCGCGCAGCAGCTCGGCGATCCCTCGAAGTGCTCCGGCAGAACTCGGGGGCCCTCCATTTTTCTGGACTCGACCAGAGATAAAGCCCGGCGTGGCGCCCGCTCGGCGCGCGAGCTCGTCCAGCGACGCTCCGCTCGCCCGCGACGAGCCCAGCGCGGCCGCGAGGGCGGCGAGGGCGGCGTCCGCCGCGCCCGGCGCGAAGCGCAGCGCGGCCTGGGCGGCGGGGTCGAGGGTGGAGGGACGGCTCGATGCGACCACGAGCCGGGCGCCGTTGCGGCGCACCGCCTTGCGCACGCGAAGGTCGAGGATCGGCGCCTCGTCCACCAGCTCGGTGTCGAGCACGAGGATCGTGCCGGCGTGGTCGATGTCGGACACACGCGCCGACAGGTCCACGCGGGCGAGCGCGCGCGCGAGGCCACCGCCGCCGGCGTCGGCCGGCCCCGAGGTCACGTGCGGCGAGCCGAGCCCCTTGCGCAGCAGGTGCTGCATCAGGAAGCCCTCCTCGTTGGTGGCCTGGCCACCCACGCGGGCGAGCGCGTTCTCGCCGGAGCGCTCGAGCAGCGCGGCCGCCTCCGTGAGGGCGCGCTCCCAGCTCGTCTCGCGAAGGAAGCCGCCGATCCGCATCAGCGGCGCGACGATGCGCTCCGGCGCGCCGAAGGACTGGTAGCCGAAGCGGCCCTTGTCGCAGAGCCAGCCGTCGTCCACCTCCTCGTTGTCGCGCGCCAGCACCCGCACGACCTTCGCGTCGTCGCGGATAGTCAGCTTCACGTTGCACTGCGAGGGGCAGAGCGTGCAGATCGTCCCCGAGTCCTCGATGTCCCAGGGCCGCGCGCGGAAGCGGTATGCGCTGGAGGTCAGCGCGCCAACGGGGCAGAGCTCGATGATGTTGCCGCTGAACGGCGCCACGTAGGGGCGGCCGTCGTGGGTGCCGACGAAGGTGTGGTCGCCGCGCTCCAGGAACACCAGCTGGTGGTCCTCGGCCACCTCCTGCGAGAAGCGCACGCAGCGGTAGCAGAGGATGCAGCGCTCGCGGTCGATCGCAACCAGCGGCGAGAGCTCGAGCGGCTTCTTGAAGTGGCGCTTCGGCTCGATGTAGCGCGAGCGCCCGGCGCCCCACCCGAACGAGATGTCCTGGAGCGGGCACTCGCCGCCCTTGTCGCACACGGGGCAGTCGAGCGGGTGGTTCACGAGCAGGAACTCCACGATCGCGTTCTGCGCGTGCTTCACGCGGTCGGAGGTGGTGACCACGACCATGCCGTCGCGCACCGGCGTGGAGCACGAGGTCTGGAGCTTGGGGATGCCCTCGATCTCCACGAGGCACATGCGGCAGGCGCCGACCGGCTGCCCGAGCTTCGGCTCGTAACAGAAGTAGGGGATCTCGACATCGCCGTGCTTGGCGGCGTCCACGAGCATCGCGCCCTCGGGCGCGCGCACCTGCTTGCCGTCGATCTCGAACGTGATCCAGTTCTGCTCCGGGCGCGCCACCGGCTCAGACCACTTCCTCGAGGTCGCGGCGCCTGCGCGCCTCCTCCATGTGCTGCTCGAACTCCTCGCGGAAGTGCTTCAGCATCGAGGCCACAGGCATCGCCATCGAGTCCCCGAGCACGCACAGGCAGTTGCCGATGATGTTGCCCTGGATCTGCTCGAGCAGATCGAGGTCCATCGGCGTGCCCTCGCCCTCGTCGATGCGCTCGAGCATCTTCACGGTCCAGTTGGTGCCCTCGCGACACGGCACGCACTTCCCGCAGGACTCGTGCCTGTAGAACTCGGCGAGCCGCAGCGCCAGCGGCACGAGCGGCTCGGACTCGTCCACCACGATCACCGACGCCGTGCCCAGCATCGAGCCGGCCTCGGCCATCGCCTCGTAGGTGAACGGGAGATCAAGGTGCTCCTTCGTGAGCACCGGCGCGGACGAGCCGCCGGGGAAGAAGCACTTGAGCTCACGTCCCTCGGGCGGGCCGCCGGCGAGCCCGTAGATGATCTCGCGGACCGGAATGCCGAACTCGACCTCGTAGTTGCCGGGGCGCTGGACGTTGCCCGACACCGAGACCAGCTTCGTGCCGGTCGAGTTGCCCTCGCCGTACTGCTTGTACCAGTCGGCGCCGCGCTCGATGATGATCGGCGCGTTGCAGAGCGTCTCGACGTTGTTGATCAGAGTCGGGCCCTGGTAGAGGCCCTGGTTCGCGGGGAACGGCGGCTTCAGGCGCGGGTTGCCGCGCTTGCCCTCGAGCGCGTCGAGCAGGCCGGTCTCCTCGCCGCAGATGTACGCGCCCTGGCCGCGGTGGACCACCAGCTCGAACGTGTGGTCGGAGTCGAGAATGCCCTCGCCGAGGTAGTGCTTCGCGTAAGCCTCGGCCACGGCCGCATCGAGAATGTCGGCCTGCAGCTCGTACTCGCCGCGGATGAAGATGAAGCCCTTGTTCGCCCCGGCGGCGATCGAGGCGATGATGCAGCCCTCCACCAGCATGTGCGGGTTCTTCTGCATCAGCAGGCGGTCCTTGAAGGCGCCCGGCTCGGACTCGTCGGCGTTGCAGCAGAGATACTTGTCCATCGCGCCCTTGGGGAGGAAGCTGGCCTTCTTCCCCATCGAGAAGCCGGCGCCGCCGCGGCCGCGCAGCCCAGATGCCTCGAGCTCGTGCAGCACGGCGTCCGGCGTCATCTCGAGCAGCGCCCTGCGCATGGAGCGATAGCCGCCGAGCCGCTCGTAGACGTCGATCGTGTGCAGGTCGGGCTCGTCGATGTTCGCGAGCAGGACGCGTGTCTCGCTCACTCCTCGTCCTCCTCGGGCTCGGGTGTCACGCTGGTGCCCGGCAGGAGCGGCTCGACGATCGTCCGCGGGTGCGGCGGCGGTCCCTCGGCCGGCGGCACGTCGAGCTCGTCATCGGGCCACTCGCCGCCCGCCGCGTGGACCGACGGGTGCTCGGTCGGCTCGTCCGGCTGTGGTGCCGGCACCGGGATCGAGTAGCCCGGGTCCTCGAGGCCGCGGCCCGGCAGCACCGTCTCGCCGGCCTTCACCTGGCGCACGATCTCCGGCGCGTCGTCGGTCGAGAGTGGCCCGACGAAGCGGCCGTCGACGGACGCCATGGGCGCCATGTCGCACGCGCCCAGGCACTCGAACTCGCGCAGCTGCACGTCCTCGAGTCCCTGGGACTGCGCCTCCGCCGCCAGCGCGTCGTAGACCTTCTTCGCGTTGCGCACGTGGCAGGCCACGCTCGTGCAGACGTACACGTAGCGGCTGCCGCTGGGCTCGGTCCGCAGCATGTCGTAGAACGTCGCCACGCTCGACAGGTACGCCGGGGTCACCTGCATCACCGCGGCCACCTGGAGCAGCGCCTCGGGCGAGCACCAGCCGTGCACCCGCTGAGCCGCGCCGAGGGCCGGCAGCGTGGCCGAGTGGCGGTCGGGATAGAGCGCCATCAAGCGCTCGATCTCGATCCGAAGCGTGTCGGGCACCTCGACGTCGGCGGGATCCGGAATCGTGGCCGGCGGCGCCTCGAGGTCGACGGGTTCGTCCCAGCCCGGCGGCAGCGGCGTCTCGCGGAGGCCGCCGGGATCGATGCTCACCGGTCCACGCCTCCGAGGATCGGGTCGAGCATCGCGACGCAGGTGATGAAGTCGGCCAGCAGGTGGCCGCGCGCCATCTCCGGCAGCGCCTGGAGGTTCACGAAGCTCGGGTCGCGCATGTGCACGCGCGCGGGCTTCGAGGATCCGTCGGCGAGCACGTAGCAGCCAAGCTCCCCGCGGGGCGACTCGATCGCCACGTAGGTCTCGCCCGCCGGCACCCGGAAGCCCTCGGTCACGAGCTTGAAGTGGTGGATCAGCGCCTCCATCGAGGTGGCCAGCTCGTGGCGCGGCGGCAGCGCGACCTTGCGGTTGGTCGTGATGTACGGACCCTCGGGCAGGCCGTCGAGCGCCTGCTCGATGATCTTCAGCGACTCCAGCATCTCGTCCACGCGCACGCGGAAGCGGTCGTAGTTGTCGCCCACTGTCCCGACCGGAACGTTGAAGTCGAAGTTCTCGTAGCCCGAGTAGGGCGTGGCCTTGCGCAGGTCCCAGGGATGGCCGGCGGCGCGCAGCAGCGGGCCGGTCACGCCGAGCGCGAGCAGATCCTCCACCGGCACCATGCCGGTGTTCTTCGTCCGCTGGAGCCAGATCTCGTTGCGGTCCAGCAGTGCGAGGTACTGCGGAATGCGCATCCGCATGGTCTTGATGAACTCGCGCGTCTTCTCCTCGAAGCCGGGCGGGATGTCCTCGATCACGCCTCCGACCTGGAAGTAGCGCGTGTGGAAGCGCTGGCCGCCCGACATCTCGAACAGGTCGAGTGCCAGGTCGCGGTCGCGGCAGCCCCACCAGAGCATCGTGATAGCCCCGATGTCGAGCGAGCCGGTGGCGATCCAGAACAGATGCGAGGCGATCCGGTTCAGCTCCAGGTGGATCACACGCAGCCACTGGGCGCGCTCCGGCACCTCCTCGTCGAGCAGCCGCTCGACGGCCATGCAGAACGCCATGGCGTTGAAGTAGTACGAGAGGTAATCCATCCGCTCGACGAACGGGATCACCTTCCAGTACTGCTGGTCCTCGCAGCTCTTCTCGATGCCGGTGTGGACGTAGCCGATGATCGGCTTCACGTCGCGCACGATCTCCCCCTCGAGCGTGGTGAGCAGCCGCAGCACGCCGTGGGTGGCCGGGTGGTGCGGGCCGATGTTGATCGTGAGCAGCTCGTCGTGCTCGTCACCGATCGACTGCATCGTCACCGAGCGCTCGCGCTCGCGGTACGGCACATCCAGTGCCTCGGTCATCGTGCCCGGACGGCGGAGGTCAGTCATACCAGCGCGGGAGCTTCGGCTCGTTGAAGGTGTAGATCACAGGCTCGCCGCCCATCGGGAAGTCGCGCCGCTGCGGGTAGCCCTCGTAGTCCTCTGGCATCAGGATGCGCCGCATGTCGGGGTGGCCGTCGAAGACCACGCCGAACATGTCGAACACCTCGCGCTCCTGGAAATTGGCCGTCGGGTGGAGGTCGACGATGCTCGGGACGCGCGGATCGTCGGCGCCGAGACGCGTCCGCACATTCAGCCGGTCGACCCGCTCCATCGACAGCAGCTCGTAATGCACGCCGAGCCGCGGCTCCTCGGGCAGGTAGTCCACCCCGTGCACGCTCATCAGCCGCTCCCACGGCTCGTCCTCCACGTCGCGCAGGTACGCGATCACGTCACGGACGCTCGCGGGTGCCACGTCGAGCGTGGCGTGCCGGCGCTGGAAGAGCGTGCCCGTGACCGCCTCGTCGCCGACCTTCTCACGCACGCGCTGGGCGATCAGCTCCAGGCCCGTGGCGTCAGGCAATTTCTTCCGTCCCCTCCGCGCGGTAGCGCTCGCGCCAGCCCATGCCCGGGTTGCCCATGATCTCGTCCTGGAGCTTCATGATCCCGTAGATGAGCGCCTCGGGCCGAGGCGGGCAGCCGGGCACGTATATGTCCACGGGCATGAACTTGTCGGCGCCCTGGACTACGGCGTAGTTGTTGAACATCCCCGCGGTCGACGAGCACGCGCCCATCGCGATCACCCACTTCGGCTCGAGCATCTGGTCGTAGAGGCGGCGGATGATCGGCGCCATCTTGATCGACACGCGCCCGGACAGGATCAGCAGGTCGGCCTGGCGCGGCGAGAAGCGGGTCACCTCTGCGCCGAAGCGCGAGAGGTCGTTCCGCGGCGAGCCGATCACGGTGATCATCTCGATGGCGCAGCACGCGAGGCCGAATCCGAGCGGGAACAGCGCGTTCTTGCGGGCCCAGTTCTGGGCCTCCTCGAACTTGGTGAACAGCAGTCGCTGTTCGACCTCGCGCTCGAGGTCCTCGCCCTCGAGCTCACCGCGCAGGAGCTGCTGGGCCTTCATCTGTCGCACCCTGAGGTTCTCGCCCTCGACCTTCGTGCGCGTTACTTCCACTCCAGGGCTCCCCTCCGCCAGACGAACACGAGTGCAATGAGCAGCAGTACCACGAAGACGATGGTCTCCACCAGGGCGAATACTCCGAAAGCATCGATCTTCAGTGCCACCGGATAGAGGAAGACCACCTCGATGTCGAACAGGATGAAGAGCATCGCGATCAGGTAGAAGCTGATCCCGAAGCGGAACGACTTCTTCACGTCGGACGGCAGGCCGCTCTCGTACGGCTGTCTCTTCACACTGGTCGGGCGCTTCGGCCCGAGGAAGTTGTTGGCCACCGTGAAGGCGGTACCGATACCGATCCCAAGAAGCAGGAATACAAGCGCTGGTAGGTAGCTCTTCAGCACGCCAACCGGGAGGTATAACGCAAGCTTGTGCGAGGTAGCTACATAGTGCGGAAGGACACTCTCTGAGCGACGTTCACATGGTGGTCGGGATCGCCGTGCTGGCGACGAACCTGGTGGCCGCGGGGTGGGGTGTGATCGGATGGCTGCGCAAGGACGCGCGGGCGTCGATCGTGTTCTGGCCGCTGCTCCGGTTGGCCCAGGCGACGGTTGTCATACAGGCGATCCTGGGCTTCCTTCTCCTGGCCCGCGGCGCGTCCTCTCCGGACGGGCTGCACATCGCCTACGGCGTGTCGCCGCTGATCGTCTCGCTCGTCAGCGAGGGGATGCGCGTGGGCATCGCGCAGCGCGAGCTCGAGGGCGTCGAGGACATCGACGCGCTCGACCGCTCCGAGCAGGTGGCGCTGGCGAAGCGGGTAGCGCTCGGCGAGATGGGAGTGATGACCGTCGGCGCGCTGCTGATCCTCACGCTGGCGCTGCGGGCGTATCAGACCGGCGGCTAGGCCAGTCCCGCGTAGGAGAGCCCGAACATCACGCCGAAGAGCCCGAGCGCCGGGATGAGCACCGCCCTGTAGACGGGCTCGACCAGCGGCCGCGTGAGGATCCACGCGAAGGCGGCGGTGCAGGCGGCCATCGACACCACGGACATCGGCGCGAACACGGCGAGCGCCAGGGCGGCCTCGAACTGGGTCGGGAGCGCGGCGATCAGGAGGACCACCACGGCGCCGGTGCCGGCGAGGCCGTGCAGCAGGCCGATCGTCGTCGCCTGGCCCCGGCTGCGGACGCGCACGTGGTGGTGAGCACCGCCACCTCTGCGGAGATGTCGCCGGAGCGAGTGCCCGCGCTCGTGGCCGTGCGCGCCCGCGCCGTAGTCGCCGCGCGCCCACTTGAAGACCACCCGCGCCGCCAGCACCAGGATCACCACGCCGATGGCCCTCTCGGCGCCGTTCTCGAGCCACGCGGGCAGCTGCGCCTTGAAGGCGATCAGTGGAACGCCGAGCGCGAGGAGTGAGGTTGCGTGACCCACTCCCCACCAGGCGCCGAGGCTGGCTGCCTTGCGTGTGTCGCCGTCCTCCGCCGCGACGAGCGAGGTCACGGCCACCAGGTGATCCGGATCGGTGGCGTGGCGCGCGCCGAGCAGGAAGGCGATTCCCAGGGCCATGAGCAAGGGGGCGCCGTCGAAGAGCCCGGTGAGCATGTCGTCGATTCCGCTCATACGACTCCCGGGACGGCGTTGGCGGCCAGGACGAATCCGACGGCGATCACGAGCAGTGCGGAGGCGGCCGGCATCAGGGTCGCCAGCCGGCTCGCCGCAATCCGTGGCGGCACGAAGCGGCGCGCGTGAACCACCGCGAGGCCGAGCATCGTGAGCGTGCCGGCCAGGCCGAGGCTGAACGCCACGATCAACAGCATCCCGAGGGCCACCTCGTGCTGCGCGATCGCGGCAAGCAGCACCACGAGAGCCGAGGGGCACGGGATCAGACCCGCGGCGGCGCCCATGCTGAGCACGCCGCGGTGGCCGTGCTCGTGGGGGTGGGGGTGCGTGTGCGTGGGCTCGTGAGGGTGGGTGTGCCCGTGCGCGTGCCGCAGCCGGGAGCGCAGCACTCCCGCTCCCACTGCCACCACCATCAGCCCGGACACGAGCGTCAGCCACGGATACAGGTCCTCGGGCAGGACGTACTGCGACAGCCCGAGCGTCACGAGACCGAGCGCGAACACGCCGATGGTGTGCGTGACGGTGACGGTCGCGCCCAGCAGGACGGCGTCGCGCGCGCTGCCGCGCGTGCCGATCAGATAGGCGGCGACCATCGCCTTGCCGTGGCCCGGCGAGAGCGCATGCAGCGCGCCCCAGCCGAACGCCGCGGCGAGCAGCAGCAGGAGCACGCCCTGTCCGGCCGCGGCGTCGGCGAACAGACCGGCGAAGCCGTCCTGCGCGGGTTGACCTCCGCCCGCGAGGTCGCCTGTGGCGGCCGCCGGCGCGCTGAGCGTGCCGTCGCCGGGGCGGACCGAGAAGCCGGCCGAGCGGCGGTCGGCCGGGCTCGTGAGCAGGTCGCGCGGGTAGTTGCGCAGGCCGTCGGTGGGGTCGCCGCTCGGCGTGGCCGTGCGGACGGCCGTGCCCTCGCCGGGGGCCGACACGATCGCCTTCCAGCCGACGCGGTCCGGGAAGGTGTCGTCCTTCAGTTCCACCCGCCGGGGGTTCCGAACTACAGCATTGAGTGTGAGCTCGAGGCGGGTGGTGGTGAGGCCGCCCGCACCGGGCGGGAAGCTCAGGCGCGGCGCGCCGGCTTGGCGCAGGGCCGCCGGGCGGCCGTCCACGGTGAGGGAAAGCCCACGCTCGATTTCGGCGAGCTTCCGGCGCAGCACCTCGGCGCGGCCGAGGCCTCGCTCCTGCACGGTCGGGATCTCAGCCTGGTCGAGGACGTACCGCACATCCACCCGATCGCTGGAGATCGACACGGTCGAGAGGTGGTTGACGCTGAAGTTCCCGAGGGGATGGGCAGACGCCGGCGCCGCGCCCAACGCGGCGAAAACAGCAGCAATAAGGGTCAGCCCGGCCACTCTTGATCCCTTTTGCATGACATGCATGTAAAACGCAGCAAGAGTCATGAGCCGAGCCTCGGAAGCAACCGTGCGGCCGAGGGCGGCAGCGCCGCTCGACCCCTCATTGCTAGAGCGAAATGCCGCGCGGCTTCGGGCTGACGCCCAGCACGCCGCGCCGCCACGCCCGCGTGCAGCCGGAACAGCGGGTCGCGCGACCCGGTCCTGAGCGCCCGCCGCGCCCATGCCAGCCCGGCGCGTGGCCGCCCCGCGCGCGTGAGAGCCCACCCGAGGGCGTCGGCGGAGCGGATGCTCGGCGCCGCGCGCCAGACGCGCCGGCCCAGGAGCACCGCTCGCGCGGGCGATCCGTGGTTTGCCTCGAAGAGCACCGCCTCCGCGTCCGGCAGCGTGCCACTCCGTCCGAGCAGCGAATGCTGTACCCGCGCCGCCGCCAGATCGGCCCGGGCGGCCCGGCTGCGCCCGGCGGCCCGCTCCACCTCCGCGAGCAGGGTGAGCCCGCTCGTGAGCGGCAGCAAGTCTGTCGATCGACGTAGGCGAGCGGCGGCCCTCGGGAGGGCGCCGCTCGCCGCGTCGATCCTTGCGAGTCCGGTGAGGGCCTGGGGATAGGAGGGCACGTCCCGGAGGGCGAACCGGTACGCGTCGCGGGCAGCACCCGTGCGCCCGCGTGTGAGCTCGAGGTCGCCCACCAGCGTCTGCACGTAGGCCGTGCTCTGGGGGCTGCCGCCCGCGGACACGGCGAGCCGCATCGCCGTAACCGCCCCGTCCACGTCGCCGTGGAGCTCTCGGAAGTAGGAGACGCGCGCGTACGAGGCGAGGCCGGGCTTCAGGTCCACCAGGCGCTGGATCGTGCGCGCCGCCGCCCCGTACCGCCCCAGCTCCACCTGCGCGTCCGCCACCACGGTTAGCGGGCGGGCGAGCTGCGGCGCGGCACGCCGCGCGGCGAGCCCGCGGCGCAGCTGTGTTGCGAAGTCATGCTGGAGACCAGCCAGCGTGCCGGTCCCGATCAGCGCGGCCACATCGCTCGGATCGCGGCGGAGCGCTACGTCGAAAGCTCGCTCGGCGCGCGAGTAGAAGCCGGGGTCGCCGCTCTCGCGCGCGCGTGTGAGGTACGCGTCGCCGAGCGCCGCGTAGGCACCCGGGCTCTGCCGGGGCCGCGCGCACCAGGGCCTGGGAGTCGCGGACGGGATCGCCGGAGGGGCGACCGATGTCCGCGACGGCGGAGGGTGCCGGCGGTGAGGTGGCGCCACCGTTGAGCGCCACCATCACCGCCAGCACCGCGCCGAAGACGGCGAGGGGAGCAACGAACCTGCTCATCGCAAGCGTCGCCGTCATTGCGTCTAGCCGCCCGCCGGAACCGGCGAGTGGCCGGGCTCGGTCCGCGTCGATGGCGCGGAGTCGAAGCCACTTGTGGGGCCGGCCAGGTACGGGAACGTGGAGAGGAACGGCTTGTCGTTGCCGTCCACGCCGTCGCCCAGCGGCACCTTGTTGTCCTTCAGGAACCCGGCGACCACCTGGAGCTCGATGTCCACGACATCGTCGCCGAGGCGGCGGCCGTTCGGGAAGCCGGCGGTGTCGCCGCCGATCACGCCGAAGCGGTCCTCCATGTCAGCCGGCGGCACGCCCAGGTTGAGCTTGATCGTGTCGACCGCGGGCGGTCCCTTCGCTCCGCTGTGCTGGTTCAGGCCCGGGATGCCCTGGAGCAGCGCCTGCACGATGTCCGTGCGGTCGTCCTCCGGGGCGCCGATGTTGAACAGCGCGTTCAGCACCGCAGCCAGCTCCGGCTTCACGACGTACTTGCCGTAGAGAGCGGCGTCGCGGTCCGGGGTCGTGCGGTTGAACTGGTCCTTCTTGCCGAGCGGGATCACGACCTCGTTCACCAGCGGGTTGCCCAGCCGCGAGACCTGCACCCAGCCACCACGGCTGCGCGACGACCCGGACACCTGGAGGCGCCGGCGCTCCGTCGTGGACCACACGCCCACAACGGCGTTCGCCGCATCCGGTCCAGCGACCGCCTGGTGGTTGCCAGTGACCAGGCGCTCCGGGATCTGGAGGACCGTCGAGTGGACGTTGTAGCCGCTCAGGTCGTCCTTGCCCTCGCCCTGGTTCCCGGTGAGCTTGCGGACGTTCAGGCCGTCGAACGTCGCGCCGAGGTCGACGAAGAACGGATCGTCGCGCTGGCCGACGAAGACCTTCGTCCCGTCCTTCAGCGAACGGATCGCCGAGCTCACGAACGTGTCGTAGTTCGGGAACGTCTTCGGCCCGATGTTCGGCGGCGCCACCGGCAGCCCACGCGCCACGGTGGTCACGTGCTCAACGCGGCTCCTGCCACGATACGTGACCCGGTCGATCGAGTAGCGCTGGATCACGTTGAGCTTCGGATCGCTGAAACCGCTCGCACCCGGGAGCGCGTACAGGAACGACTCCTTGTTGCGCACGGTGGTCTTGAAACGGAACCGGTAGCTCACGTCCGGGCGACCATCGCCGGTGTTGTCGATGTGGATGTAGTAGCGGGCGCGGTCGTCGAACGAGTGGAAGTTCGGACCGTTGGCCGGCACCTCGCCTGGAATCCAGTTCGCCGCGACGGTGAGCGCGCCGGGAGCGTCCTTGGCGGTCCACGCGTACGTGTCCGTGTTGTCTGCGGACGGATCGAGCGAGATGCCCGGCGCCTCGCGGTGGCTCGACGACGAGGCCGAGCGGGACCACGATCGCCGATGCAGCCAGCACCGCCAGGGCAAGCAGAAGCTTGCGCATTGCGAGTCCTCCTTCTGGGAGCCTCGGAGGCCGGATCCGGATCTCGAATCAGCCTCCCGTTGCAGTTCCCTTTCGCGCGACTCGCAATTTCGGATCACATTGGGCGCATGAAAACGCTCGCGCCGACGTTCACGTAACACTTAGTCCGCCAAACCGGGGGACTGGGAGGATGGTCAACTTCAAGCCTCGCGAGCATTCGATTCTGGCGGACCTCAGGCTTCTGAAGGAGGCCCGTGACTTCGCGGCGCGAGCCGCGGAGGAGTTCGGGCTGGACGGCGCGGCCTGCTACGACGTCAAGCTGGCCATGAGCGAGGCCGTGACCAACGCCATCCAGCACGGCTCATCCTCGCCGAGCGACCCGATCAAGATCGGCATCGCGGCGGAGGGCCAGGCGCTCGTCTTCGAGGTGCTCGACACCGGCCGCTTCGTGCCCCGGGTGAGGCGTCGCGGACGAGCTGTCCGAGTCCGGCCGCGGGCTCGAGTTCATGCGCGTGCTGATGGACGAGGTTGACCTGCGGCCGGGCGACAGCGGCACGCTGATGCGCTTCGCCAAGCTGCGCCCCTAGCGGACCTCCACCGTCCCCTTCATCCCCAGCTGCTCGTGATCGCCCACGGTGCAGACCATCCTGTAATTGCCGTGCTCGAGGTTCAGCCGCACGGACTCGCTGCGGCCGGCCAGCAGCGTGGGCGTCCCGCCGATCTCCTCGTCGCCCCTGAACAGCTTCAGGTTGTGGGCGAGCGAACCCTCGTTGCGGAGCGTCACCGTCAGTGTCCCCGCGCCCAGCAGCTGGATCGCCGCAGGGTCGAACGAGTACTCGGCGGCAACCACCCGCAGCTTCGCGTTCGCGGGCGCCGTGACCGTTCGGCCGGAGTCATCGTCGTCTCCGCACGCGGCCACGAGCAGCGAGCACAGCGCGAGGGTGAGGGCGGAGCGCCGCAAGGCGAGCGGATACTATGCGCCGCCGTGACGCGTCCGATGGTCATCGCCTGCGCGCTCGGCGCTTCCCTGTTCGCCGGCTGCGGCGGCGACATCGAGGTTCCGAAGCAGGACCAGACCGCCCACCGCGGCGCCGTGCTCTTCTACGAGCGCTGCTCCGGATGCCACACCTTCAAGGCAGCCAACGCGTATGGCTCGAAGCCGGAGGGCCAGCTCCAGGGCGGCGAGCGCACCAACGGTCCAAACTTCGACCAGCGCAAGGAGACGATGGACGACGTGCTCTTTGCCATTCGCAACGGCGGCTTCTCCGGCGCGATCATGCCCGCGAACGTCGTGACCGGCTCCGACGCCGAGGCCGTGGCGACGTTCGTCGAGAAGTACTCGGGCCGCGAGTCCGGCCAGTAGGCGCCGGGCGGGGTCGCGATGCTCGACCTCCGGCAGATCCGAGAGGACCCGCAGCCGGCGCGGGATGCATTGGCGCGCCGGGGTGTCGACCCGGCTGTGCTCGACGAGGCGCTCGAGCTCGACGAGCGCCGCCGGGCGCTGCTGCCGGAGCTGGAGGACCTGCGCGCGCGCAAGAACCAGGCCAGCAAGCGGATCGGCGAGCTTCAGCGCACCGGCGAGGACGCCTCCGAGGCGATCGCAGAGACGCGCGGCCTCTCCGAGCGCGAGAAGGAGCTAGACGAGGAACTGCGCGCGGTCGAGGAGCGCCGCACCACCGTGCTGCTCTCGCTGCCCAGCCTGCCCGATCCGACCGCCGCGGACGAGGACGAGGTGCTGCGCGAGGTAGGCGAGTCCGGGAAGACGGGCCGCAACCACGTGGAGCTGCTCGGCGCCAACCTCGACATGGAAACCGCCGCCAGGGTGTCGGGTTCGCGCTTCGCATACCTGAAGGGCCCGCTGGTGCGGCTCGAGCTGGCCCTGGTGCAGTGGGCGCTCTCGCAGCTGGAGGAGCGCGGCTTCACTCCGGTGATCCCGCCGGTGCTGGTGCGCGAGCAGGCGCTCGTGGGCACCGGCATGCTGCCCGACACCGAGCAGCAGATCTACCGCGTGCCCGAGGACGAGCTGTACCTGGTGGGCACCTCGGAGGTCCCGCTGGCGTCCCTGCACGCGGGCGAGATCCTCGCCGTGGGCGATCTGCCGCAGCGCTACGCAGGCTTCTCGCCCTGCTTCCGGCGTGAGGCCGGGGCGGCCGGCAAGGACACGCAAGGGATGTTCCGCGTGCACCAGTTCGAGAAGGTCGAGATGTTCTCGTTCGTCGCTCCCGAGGAGTCGCAGGCCGAGCACGAGCGGCTGCTGTCGATCGAGGAGGAGATCCTCCAGGCGCTCGGGATCCCGTACCGGGTCGTGAACATCTCCGTGACGGATCTCGGCGCCTCAGCGTCAAAGAAGTACGACCTGGAGGCGTGGCTGCCGGGCCAGGAGCGCTTCCGCGAGCTCACCTCGTGCTCGAACACGACCGACTTCCAGTCGCGCCGGCTCGACATCCGCTTCCGCCCGGCCGAGGGCGAGGCGCCGCGCCATGTGCACACGCTGAACGGCACGGCGGTCGCGGTCGGCCGGACGATCATCGCGATCGTGGAGAACCACCAGCGCGACGATGGAGGCGTGGACATTCCTGCGGTCCTCCACCAGTTCGGGGCCCCACCGGTCCTGGACCCCGCCTAACATCAGCCGCGCAGCTACGCGCCTCCAGGAGGGGTGGCAGAGCGGTTGAATGCGCCGGCCTTGAAAGCCGGAAGGGGCCGTCAGGTCCCTCGTGGGTTCGAATCCCACCCCCTCCGCTGACGCAACCGATCGCGTCAGTACGCTAGGTCACCGCCGCGTGATCGAGCCTGAACAGGTCGCTGGCGCCCTCGAGCGCCTGGATCCAAGGGAGAGGGAGCTGCTTGCCCTGTCGCTTCGTAGGCGCGTGCCCGATGAGGCCCTCGCGCGCGTGTACGACGTGGACTCGCAGGAGGTCGCCCGCCGGCGCGCGGGCGCTATCGAGCGGCTCGCCGACGCGCTCGGCGCCCAGCGCGGAGAGGACCTCGGCGCGGTCCTGCAGGCGCTGCTCGACGAGGGCACCTGGACCGCGGCGGAGCTGCATCCGGACGGCGACGAAACGGCGCCGGACTGGCCCGTGGTGGCGGCCGACGTGCGCCGGGAGGATTGGCGCGGTGGCGAGGCGGAGCCGCATGCTGCGGGCGCGGAGCCGGACGGGAATGGGGTAGGGCCGGACGCGGACGCGGCAGAGCCTGACGGGGACGGGGACGGGGCAGGGCCGGACGCGAGACGCGGCGGAGCCTGACGGGACGGGGACGGGGCACGGCCGGACGCGGAAACAACGGTGCCCGATGCCGCCGAAGCGGCACCCGACGCCGAAGAGCCGGAGCCGCATCCGCCTGACCCGGTACCCGACGCGGGAGAGCCGGAGCCGCAGGCGCCTGACGCCGCGCGCGACGCCGGCGAGGCGCAGCCCGCTGAGCCGGAGCCGGCAGCGCCCCTCGCCGCCGCTCCGGAGGAGGCTGACGAGCCCGCGCCTGCCCTGGCGGCCATCCAAGAGCCGGAGGCGAAGCCCGAGTCCACCAACGGCCATTCGCCGGTGGTGCCGGTCGCGAGCGAGCCGGTGCTCGAGATGCTCGCCGCCCGCGAGGGCATTCGCGGGCCGGACGCCAAGCCAAGCCGGCGGCGAGCATCCGCTCGCAAGCGCCGCGTTCCCTACCTGCCGGTGCTCGGTGGCTTCGCGGCGGCTGTGATCGGCGGGGCGGCGGCCTTCGTCGGCTCCTCCAATTGGGGAGACCAGGGCGGCACCGCCAGCCTCCGGTCACCCGGCGACGACGGCACGAAGCACTTCGTCCCGCAGCTCGGCGGCCCGCTCGAGGCCCCGTTCCCGTCCGAGCCCCAGTCGATCTCCTGCTACTCGACCGCGTTGGTGAATGGCCCCACGACCCTCTACCGGGAGCCGGGCGGCAGGGTCCGGATCCGGCTCTCCCCGAGGACCGAGTGGGGGTCCTCCCGCGTACTCGGCGTGGTGCTTCGCCGCGGCGACTGGGTCGCGGTCCAGGCCCCCGAGCTCGGCAACAGAGAACTCGCCTGGATGCCGGCCAGGCGCGCGCGGCTCGACTGCGTGACCTGGTCGATGCACGCGGACCTCTCCCGGCGGATGCTCGTCGTGCAGCGCGACGACCAGACCGTGCGCAGGTTCAAGATCGCGATCGGCAGGCGGCAGAACCCGACGCCGAGGGGGCGCTTCTCGGTCACGGACAAGCTGCGCGTGACCGACTCGGGATCGCCCTACGGCTGCTGCGTCCTCGCCCTCACCGGACACCAGACCCACCTGCCCGCGGCGTGGCCCGGAGGGGACCGGCTCGCCATCCATGCCACCAAGGAGCTCACGAGCATCGGCAAGCCGGCCAGCCTGGGCTGCCTGCGCATCACGTCGGCGCAGGCGCGCTGGCTGATCAAGACCATCCCGCTCGGCGCGCCGCTGTTCGTCGAGACCTGATCTCACGGACGGCGCTGCCGGAGCGTTCTTGGACCATGAAGCTGCCGCCCTTCCAGGCCCTGCTCGACGAGCACCGCGCCGACGTCTACCGCTTTCTCGTCGCAACGGTCGGGCCATCGGACGCGGACGACTGCTTCCAGGAGACATGGATCTCGGCGCTGCGGGCCTATCCGACGCTGCGTCGAGCCGACAACCTGCGCGCCTGGCTGTTCAGGATCGCCCAGAACAAGTCGATCGACGCGCACCGCGCGCGGGGCCGGCGGGCGATACCCGTGGCCACCGTGCCGGAGCGCGCCACGCCATCGCTCCCGGAGGGCGACCCGGAGCTCTGGGTGCGCCTCCGTGACCTGCCGACCAAGCAACGCACAGCCGTGTTCTGCCGCTCGGTGCTCGGGATGCCGTACGACGAGCTGGCCCTGCTCCTCGAGAGCAGTGAGGACGCGGCCCGCCGCAACGTCCACGAGGGGCTGAAGCGGCTCAAAGAGGAGTTGAGCGTATGAACGACATCGAGACTGCACTGCGGAACGCCGCACTGGACCTGCCGACCGATACGCCGGAGCTGAGCGGCCGCGCCGAGGCGGAGGGGCTGCTCGACGTGGCGTACACGTCGGTGGACTCGCCGCTCGGACCGCTCATGGTGGCGGCCACCCCGCAGGGGCTCGTGCGGGTCTCCTACTCGGAGTTCCGCGGCGAGGACGAGGTGCTCGAGGAGCTGGCCCGGCGCGTGTCACCGCGCGTGCTGGAGGCGCCCGCGCGCCTGGACCCGGTGCGGCGCGAGCTGGACGAGTACTTCGAGGGACGCCGCCAGGACTTCGACGTCCCGATCGACTGGTCCCACCTGGCCGGCTTCACGCGCGAGGTGCTGCGCGCCACGGCGCGCATCGGCTTCGGCGAGGTCTCGACCTACGCGGGCGTGGCCGCGGAGGCCGGCAGCCCGCGCGCGGTCCGCGCGGCGGGCAACGCCCTCGGCTCCAACCCGATGCCGGTGGTGGTGCCCTGCCACCGCGTGCTGCGCACCGGCGGGACGCTCGGCGGCTACACCGGCGGGCTGGAGAAGAAGGAGTTTCTGCTCCGCCTGGAGGGTGCGCTGCTCTAGCAGCGCGCCCCGCCGCCCACGGCTACCATCGACCCCCTCCGGAGAGGTGGCCGAGTGGCTGAAGGCACTCGCCTGCTAAGCGAGTATGGGGGGAAACCTCCATCGAGGGTTCGAATCCCTCCCTCTCCGCTGCTACTGCCGCACGACGTTCAGCGTCTGGTCCGCTCTCCCGCCACCGGCGGCGATCAGGTGGAGCATCCGCATCTCGCCCGGCTCGTCGAAGGAGGACGCGAGTCCCTGCAGCTCCAGACAGCGGGTCATGTTCATCGTGAAGGTGAGCGTTGAGCCTGGATTCGCGGGTTGGTCCGGGGGCTGCCGGGAATCAATGAAGACGCTTGCGGCGCCGAGTGGAAGCGAGCCGGTGTCTGTCAGGTTGGGGTCGTCCTCCGTGAAGACCTCTCGTGGGCACTCGCCTGCCCCGAGGCCCGCCGCGTACCCAAGCCCGCCGAGGTCGGTCCAGACCGCCGACTCGCCGGCCTGCGGCTCGGGGTCTGCCGCCATCCGCGCGCGCTGGGGGCGCCAGAAAGTCAGCGTCACGATGACGTCCCCGGCGTCCGGGTCTCCGGTGGGACGGGGCGTGACCGGGACCTGGCCGGAGCCGGGTGGGTACGGGTAGGAGAGCTCAGTCCGCCCCGCGCCACCTGGCCCGTCGTCGTCGTAGGACTTGAGCGCCGGCACCGTGGCGAAGACATACGGCAGCAGCTGGCTGTACGCGCCGACCTCCACGCCGTTGGCGTCGTTCATCCGCGCGATCAGCAGGTTGCCGGTCTCGATTTGGTCGCTGGTGGCGCCGTGTTTGAGCTGAGGCGGCCCCATGAACGGAGGGATGGTGCCGAAGCCGTCTTCGTCCAGGTCACAGCACTCGGGGAACGAGGACATCGGCGGCGCCGCGAGCCTGCCCGTCCCGCCGCCGCCGCAGTACACGAGCCCTGGCCTCGGCGGCGTCGCCAGGAGATCGCCTGCGCAGTCGAGTTCCGCCGAGCCGCCCTGCGGTGCTGCGACCCCGAATATCAGGTGCCCGGCTTCGGGAAGAGCCGCGCCTATCTGGGCGGCGAGCGCAGGGTGGTTCGCGTTCGCGGCCCGATCCAGGTGCAGGGCCAGTAGCGGGAGAACGCTGAACGGCGGCGGGGGCTGGGCCTGTGCCGTTCGAGCTGCGCTCGAGCGATCGACGGTGTCGAGGATCAGATCACCGTCGTCGTCGATGTCGAGCGCGTCGGCGACTCCGTCGAAGTCCGTGTCGCCCGGAGCCGGACGGCGCGGGGGCTTGGAGAGCACTCGCCCGAAAACCCGGGCGCCGATCGGGACTCCCCGTCGCGCCCGCGCAAGCCCGCTCGAGACCACCCACCGCTTCCGCAGCCGCTTGGAGGCTCGGGCATAGCCCCTGCGGACAATTACTGTGCCGAGGCGCGCTCCGGCCTTCACGCCCACCATCGCGAGCCTGCCGTTGCTTTGACTGCCGACCACGACGGGCCCGGCGTAGACCCCGTTCGGCGCCCTCAGGTGAAGGCTGTTGCGCGCGGCCGGGGGCGTGAGCCTGAACTTGCCGTCACGCGCTCGCACCGCCTTCACCTTGCCGTCGACGGCTACGGCTATCACGGTGTAGCCCGGCTTGCTGAGCTTGCCGGTGATGGGCTTGGGCGCCCCGGCGGCATCGGTCGCCCCAAGTAGGGCGGCGAGCGGCCCTACGCAAGTCAGCCAAACACGAGCCCTGGACTGCGACCGCAGCCCCATGGCAGCGATCCTACACCCGCTAACCCGCTGGTCAACGCACCGTCACCGAGGCCTTCTCGTCGCATGAGCGTCCGCGGCAGCGCTCGAGGTCGCCGAGGAGTCGTCGCATCGTGTTTCTGCGGATGCGGGCGCCCGAGCGCGGGTCGGTGATCACGTTGGTGATCTCCCAGCGGTCCCTCTTCAGGTCGTACATCTCCCGCTGGCCGCTCCTGTACTCGATGTAGAGCCAGCGGGTTGTGCGCACCGCGCTCCAGGCCGGCACGCGCGGCTGGGTCCCCTTGGTTCCGCCCTCGCGAGTGTTCGTACGCCCCTTCGCCCCCTGGCCGGCGGTCGTGTGGAGGAGCGGTCGGTAGTTGGGCTTCCTCACGTCGCGCGCGTACGGCAGCATCGTGCTGCCGTCCAGCGGGCGTGACGGTCGGGCACCCGCCGCGTCCAGGACGGTCGCCGCTAGGTCCACGTCGCCCACGAGCGCCTTCGTGGTCCGGTTGCGCGGGATCCCCGGGCCGCGAATCAGCAGCGGGACCTGTGTCGACGGGTCGTACGGCACCATCTTCCCCTGCGGTATCCGGTGCTCCCCCTGCATGTAGCCGTGGTCCGAGGTGAAGATCACGTACGTGTTGTCGAGCTCCCCGGTATCGCGGAGCGTGTTGATGATCGCCTCGACTCCGCGGTCCACGGCTGGGAGCGTTGCCCAGCGCTCGTGCATCCGCGTGAGGATCTGCCCCTCGCGCTTCGCGTTGATGGCGTGGTTGCGCAGGACCCAGCGCGGCTTGTCGGAGAGGTCGGATTCGTTGTAGCTCAGCGGCTTCGGGAGCGGCACGTGCGCGTAGCGCCCGCGATCCCGTGGTGCGGGGCGCACGAGCTTCCCCGTGAGCCCCTGCGTCTTGCCCGACTCGTGGTGCGGGGCGAGGTACGCCACCGAGAGGAAGAACGGTGCGTCGCCCCCGGCGCGGCGGCGGATGAACTGGGTGGCCTTGGTGCTCAGGACTTCGGTCTGGTAGTAGCGCCCCACCTCTCGGAGCAGGCTGCCGTAGGTGCGCCGCTCGCCGTTCTCGAAGAGCTGGTAACCCCACATCCGGTACGTCCAGGGGTCCACGAGCCCGAACCACTCCGTCCAGCCGTTCGGCTTGTCGGGCGGCCGCTCGTGGCCGTAGCCGTTCAGGAACTTGCCGACGTGCGCCGTCACGTAGCCGGCCCGCTCGAGCCACACCGGCAGGTACTCGCGCTGGTCCAGCTTGCCGTAGCCGCCGCCGCATCTGGGGTAGAGGCAGCGCACGTCGTGGTTCTGGGCGTACTGGCCGGTGAAGAAGGTCGCGCGCGCGGGGCAGCAGACGGGGTACGAGGCGAAGTATCGGCTGAAGGTCACACCCGCGTCCCCGATCAGATGCCGGGTCTTCGGCAGTGCGGGCATGTCGTCGAAGCGCTGGTCATCGGTCATCACGACGATCACGTTCGGTCCCTTGGGCGCTGCGCCCTGGCCATCGTCCTGCGCCAATCCGCCGCCGGCCGGCAGGAGCACCGCGCCGGCGACCACCAGCAGGCCGAGCCGCTTCACCCGGCGATCCTCCGGAAGATCGCGACGGAGCCGAGGTAGGTGTCCTCCGACGCCACGTAGACGTTGCGGCCGTCGCTGCTCACCGCGACCGAGACCGCGACGGTGAGGCCGCGTCCCTCGGGGCACCCGAACAGCCCGCCGCGGCCGCGGATGAAGCAGCCGTACCTGCCCGGCAGCTGCGAAAGCCGGCCGGTCGACGCGTCGCGGGCCATCGCGCCGAGCATGTTCACCTTCGCCGAGACGCCGTACACATTGCGCCCGTCTGGGCTCACGGCGACGCCCCAGACCTCGTCGAGCGCGCGTCCGCGGATGCAGCGACCGCCGCCGCCGTCCTGGCTGATGCATCCGAGGCGCCCGGGCTCCTGGCTGAGAACGCCGGTCGCCCTGTCACGGCGGAGGATCGCGATGGCGTCGCCGATCGAGGAGGCCGTGTACACGTTGCGCCCGTCTCGGGTGACCGCGAGGTCCACGGGCCCCGCGAGTCCGCGCCCAGCGGCACAGCCCTCGGTGCCGCCGCCGTTTGCGATGCAGCCCGCCGGGCCCTCCGCCTGGGACAGGCCCTCCGGGCCCTGAGAGAGAACGCTCACCGCGCTGCTGCGCATCGCCGCGACCAGGACGAAGCGGCTGTCGGGGCTCACGGTGACCTCCTCGGGGGAGGCGAGCGCACGCGCCGCGCCGCACTCCGACGCGCCCAGGTGGGTCACGCAGCCGGCGGCGCCGGCGGGCTGAGTCACGCTGCCGTCGGCGGCGCGCTCGAACACCGCCAGACCGCTCGGGAAGCGCCGCCCCGTCACGTACACGTGCGCGCCGTCGGGGCTCACGGCCACGCTCGTGGGCTCGTTCAGGGCGCGGCCGACAACGCAGCCTCCGCCGGGCCGCTGGCTCACGCAGCCGCTCGACCCGGGCAGCTGGGTCAGCACCCCGGTCCGCGCGTTCCGCCTGAAGACGCTGAGCGCGTCGCTGCCGGCCGACACCACGTAGACGTTCCGCCCGTCGGGGCTCGCCGCTATCGAGACCGGGCCGCCCATCGCGCGGCCCGCCCTGCAGAACTCGCCGCCCTCGTGACGGACGCATCCGCGGCGGCCGGGCAGCTGCTCGAGGTGGCCGGTGCGCCGCGCGCGCCTGAAGATCGCGACCCCGTGACTGCCGTACGACGCCACGTACACGTGCCGCCCGTCCGGGCTGATCGCGATGTCCTCCGGGCTCGTGACCGACCGGCCCTGAGCACAGCGGTTGATCCCCTTCCGGTGGATGCAGCCCGCGCTGCCCTTCGGCTGTATGAGGCGGCCAACCGGCGCCACCGCGGCGCTGGCGTCCGGGGGCGGCTGCTGGGCCAGGGCGAGCGAGATCAGGCCGAGGAGAACCAGCACCGCCAGAAGCAGCGTCGCCGCACAACGGCGAGTGTCCGGGGCAAATCGCAGAAGGCCGCTCCCGCGGCCCACCCTACATCCGCTCGACCAGTCGGACTAGTGCTGAGGGGTTGTCCTCCGGGATGAAGGTCCGCGAGTCCTCCACCAGCTCGAAGCGGCCCTGCGGGAGCAGCTCGGCGAGCCGGCGGCCGTGCTCGCGCGGGAAGAACCTGTCGTCCGCCGCCCAGATCACGAGCGCCGGCCTGTCGAAGCTCGGCAGCAGTCCGGCGGCTTCGATGGTGTCGCGCGGGTCGGCCGCCCTCAGCATGCGCGCGAAGTCGCGCCGCACGCCGGCGCTGGTGCGGAGCCCGCTCATGAACGAGTCGATGATCGGCTGCTCGATCGGCCGGTGGCTCGCCCAGCCGTAGGTGATCGGCAGCCGCTGGAGCGGCCGCAGCCGCAGCGCGTGGCCCACGAGCCGGAACGACCCCGGCACGCGGGCGAGCCAGGGCAGGTAGGCCACCGCCTTCGGCGGGAAGTTCTCGAAGGCGTCGCAGGAGGTGAGCACCAGGCGGCCGATCCGCTCCGGGTGGCGGCCCACAAGCGCCTGGCTGACTGCGCCGCCGGTGTCGTTCGCCACGATGGTCACGTCGCTGAGCTCGAGCGCGTCGAGGAAGTCGGCCACGATCCGTGCCACTCCGAAAAGCGATAGGTCCGGCTCGCCGTCGAGCGCGATCGAGTGGCCGCCGAGGGGCACGTCGAGCGTGATGCAGCGGTGCCCGCTCGCGAGCTCGGGCGCGACCTTCCGCCACAGGTCCCCGTTCACGGCGGCGCCGTGAACGAACACAATCGGCGGACCGCTGCCGCGCTCTCGGTACTCGAGCGTGCCGGCCGGCACCCGCACGGTGCGGCGCTCGCCGAGGGCCTCGCTCACGGACACGCCGTCAAGTGTGCCCCGGCGCGGGGTGTGTCGCGCGCCAGCCCCCCGATCACGTCAGCGATACTCGACCGCCGATGGGACCGCGCGACGAAGAGCTCGTCCGGACGGCGTTCGAGCACTGGAACCGGGGCGAGTGGGAGGCCGCGCTCGAGCACGTCGACCCGGATGTCGAATGGCGCACCGCCGCGCCTCTGCTCGATCTTCCGCAGGTCTCGCACGGGCACGACGGCGTGCGCGCCTTCTGGCAGAGCTGGAGCTCGAGCTGGACCAACATCCGCATCGAGCCCGAGGAGTTCATCCCGGCCGGCGACGAGCTGCTGGTCCTGGTCCGCTGGCGGGCGACGAGCCAGGCGGGGATCGAGGTCGATCAGCCTGTCGCGTTCCGGTTCCTGATTCAGGACGACAGAACGACCCGCTTCATCTCCTACTGGGAGCGGGCGGCGGCGTTCGAGGCGCTCGGCCTACCCGCTCGCGGCTGACGGCGCCGCCGCGCGGCGCTCCAGCTCGGCGCGCACGGCCGGCACCACCTCGGTTCCAAGCAGCTCGATCGCCCGCATCGCCTGCGAGTGCGGAAGGTGGCCGACGCTGATCTGCGCCAGGAAGCGCTGGTGGTCGAAGAGCTCGTGCTGGAAGAGGATCTTCTCGACCACCTCCTGCGGGCTGCCGACCACGAGCGCGCCGCGCAGAGAGCGCAGCTGGTCGAACTGCGCGCGCGTCATCGGCGACCAGCCGCGCTCGCGCCCGATCCGGTTCATCATCCCGGCGTAGGCGGGGAAGAACTCGTCGGCTGCCTGCTGTGAGGTGTCCGCCACGTAGGTGTGCGAGTTGATTCCCACCGGCAGGCCCGGGTGGCCGGCCTCGCTCGCGGCGCGGCGGTAGAGATCGACCAGCGGCACGAAGCGCTCGGGCGCACCGCCGATGATCGCGAGGGCCAGCGGCAGGCCGAGCCGCGCCGCCCGCAGGACCGAGGGCGGCGTGCCGCCCACGGCGAGCCAGATCGGCAGCGGCTCCTGGACGGGGCGCGGATAGACGCCTGCATCTTCCAGCGCCGGCCGGTGCTGGCCCGACCAGGTGACCAGCTCGGACTCGCGCAGCTTCAGCAGCAGCTCGAGCTTCTCGGCGAACAGCTCGTCGTAGTCGTCGAGGTCGTAGCCGAACAGCGGGAACGACTCGATGAACGAGCCGCGTCCGGCCATGATCTCGGCGCGCCCGCCGGAGAGCAGGTCGACCGTGGCGAAGTCCTGAAAGACGCGCACCGGGTCGTCCGAGCTGAGCACGGTCACGGCGCTCGACAGCCGGATCCGCTCGGTCCTCACCGCCGCCGCGCCGAGGATCACGGCCGGCGAGGAGACCACGAAGTCCGGCCGGTGATGCTCCCCGACCCCGAACACGTCGAGCCCGACCTGCTCGGCGAGCTCGATCTCCTCCATCAGGTCGCGCACCCGCTGCTCGGGCGAGATCACCCGACCGCTGTCGGGGTCGGGGCTCAGCTCAGCAAAGGTGTAGAGGCCGATCTCCATGCCGCTCCTGAGAGTGGCAGGTGGGCCAGCGGCCGCTACCCTTGCACGCCGAGCGCCCGTAGCTCAGCTGGATAGAGCGTCGGTCTACGGAACCGAAGGCCACAGGTTCGAATCCTGTCGGGCGCGTTCAGCTGCAGGCTTTGGCGACGAGGCGGCTCCGCACACGCGAACTTCGCCGCCGGCCGTCGTGGGTTGCGCCTTACCAAGACCCCGGGATAGGGTCGCGTGAAGCTGGCGACATCCATGAATGGAGACGAGACGACCCGGGCGGGCGCGCACCTGGACATCGGTGCCCGGACGTTGGATGCCGATGCGGTGCGGGCACTGTACGAACTCCTCGGTGAGGACCGCAAGGCGCTCGAGGAGATCGTGGACGCCTTCCTGGACGAGGCCCCGAAGAGGCTCGCTGAGCTTCGGCGGGGAGTCGACGAGGACGACTCCGCGGTCGCCGGTCGCGCGGCGCACACGCTGAAGTCAAACGGCGGCACATTCGGTGCCGTCGAGCTCGTGTCGCTCTGCCGACGGCTCGAGGAGGCCGCACGGGCGAACGACCTCGCTGGCAGCGCAGATCTGCTCCATGCCGTCGACGTACAATGGACGCGCGTGAGCAAGGAGCTCACCGCGCTCCGCGACGCACGGCGACTGTGACCGCCGAGCCCGAGTCCGGCTCGATCCTGGTCGTCGACGACGACCGCGTCAACCGTACGCTGCTCGCGCGAACGCTCGAGGCGCTTGGCCACCGAGTACTCACGGCGTCGAACGGCATCGAGGCGCTTGGCGTCCTGCAGGTCGAGGAGCCGGACATCGTCCTGCTCGACGTAGTCATGCCCGAGATGGACGGGGTGACGGTGCTCGAGCGGATCAAGGGCGATCCGGCGCGTCGCGCCGTGCCCGTGATCATGATCTCGGCGCTCGAGGACTTCGACAGCGTCATCCGCTGCATCGAGCTGGGTGCGGAGGACTACCTGCAGAAGCCGTTTGACCCGGTGCTGCTGCGCGCGCGGATCCGGGCCGGCCTCGACAAGCGGCGGCTCCAGCAGCTCGAGCGGGCGCGCGTCCGAGACGTCTTTGCCCGCTTCCTGCCCGAGTCGATGGTCGACGAGGTGCTCATGCGCGCGGACGGGCGCCTCCGTCTCGGCGGCGTGCGCCTGGTTAGCACGGCGCTGTTCGCGGACCTGCGCGCCTTCACGAGCTTCGCGGAGCGCACGCCTCCGGACGAGGTGATCGCGGTGCTGAACCGGTACCTCGGCGAGATGAGCGATGCGGTGCTCGACCACGGCGGGACGCTCGTTGCGTTCATGGGCGACGGCCTGATGGCGGTCTTCGGAGCTCCCATCCAATGCGACGACCACGCCGATCGGGCGGTCGCGGCAGCGCGCGAGATGCTCCGCGACCGGCTTCCGCGCTTCAACGGCTGGACACAGGAGCAGGGCTACGGCGAGCGCTTCCGGATGGGGATCGGCATGAGCAGCGGTCCGCTGATGTCCGGCAACGTCGGCTCTGAGCGTCGGCTCGAATACACCGCCATCGGCGACACGGTCAACACGGCTTCCCGGATCGAGTCGCTGACGAAGGAGCTCGGGCACCCCGTGCTCCTGTCGGAGTCGACGCTCGATCTCTTGACCGCCCCGGCGGCGGACCTCGTCTACGTCGACGAGGTGACGGTGCGCGGACGAAGCTCGCCGACGCGGGTCTGGGGCCTTCCCGAGCCTGCGAGCAGCCCGTACGCGTCCGTGGAGGGGAGTGGGACGAGATGACCGCGCACCGGATCCCGCTCGTCGCCCTCGCGGTGGCACTCGGCATCGCCTTGGCCGGCTCGGCCGGATGCGGCGACGACGACGCGGCGCGGGACGCGCCGGCGGCCGCGGCGCAGGGAGCCGATCCTGATACCGACAAGCTCGCGCAGATCGTCGCCCGCGGCACGCTCGTCGGCTATCACGAGGACGACTACCCGCCGCAGTCGATGGAGGTCAAGGGAGCGACCCGTCCCGCCGACACGAAGTGCGCGGAGACCCAGCTCACCGCGAGCGAGGTCACGGGCTTCGACAACGAGACGACCAAGCTCGTCGCCAAGAGGCTCGGCGTCGAGGCCTGCTTCGCGACACCGAGCTGGACCGAGGTGACGGCCGGCAACTGGGGCGACCGCTGGGACATCGCCTACGGCTCGGGCTCGATTAACGCCGATCGGATGGAGCGGCTGTACATGACGCAGCCCTACTACGCCGTGCCGAACTACTACTTCGTCGCGGCCGAGTCGCCGGCACGGCACGCGGCCAACCTGAACGGGAAACGGATCGGCGCCTGCGCGAGCTGCTCCCACGAGGCGTACCTCAAGGGCGAGCTTGAGATCCCAGGAATCGACATCAGCGTCAACGTCGACGACCCGCAGCTGGTGACCTACGAGACCGAGCAACCGGGCCTCGCGGCGACCGCGAAGGGAAAGGTCGACGCCTTCCTCGCTGCCGAGCCGGTCGGGCAGGCGCAGATCAAGCGGGGAATCGATCTCCGGCGGCTGCCCGACATCGCGTTCACCTACTACCCCTCCGGCTTCGTGGACAAGAGCTCCGGGCTTGACTCGCGCGCGTTCGTCGACAAGGTGAACGAGATCGTCCAGGCCGCGCAGGCCGACGGGACGCTGCAGAAGCTGTCGCGCAGGTTCTTCGGTCGCGACTACATAGCCGCGGCCGCCGCGTACGACATCGACGCGATCGGGCAGAAGGTCGAGTGAGGGTGCGACGGCTACCCAGGTGGGTCGGCGTGACGGCGGCCGCCGCCCTCCTGCTCGCCGCGCCGGGATGCGGTGGTGAGGAGGCGACAATGACCAGCCGGCCGCTACTGCGCAGAGTGCCGACCCTGCCACGGACAAGCTCGCGCAGGTCCAGGCGCGCGGAACGCTGATCCTCTTCACCGATCCCGCCTACCCGCCGCAGTCGGTCAAGGTCAAGGGTGCTGAGCGCCCTGCGACCACGAAGTGCGCCGCGAACGAGCTCACCGCCGCGGAGATGACCGGCTACGACGCCGACACCGGCAAGCTCGTCGCGAAGGCGCTTGGCGTCGAGCCGTGCTTCGTGACGCCGTCGTGGACCGAGGTCACCGCCGGCAACTGGGGCGACCGTTGGGACCTCGCCTACGGCTCCGGGGCGATCGACTATGACCGGATGGACGTCCTCTACATGACGCAGCCGTACTACTCGACGCCGACGAACTTCTTCGTCCCGAAGTCGTCGCAGGCGAAGGCGCCGTCCGACCTCGCGGGCAAGAGGCTCGGCGCTTGCACCGGCTGCACGATGGAGAAGTACCTGCGCGGGACGCTCAAGCTGCCCGGGCCGCAGGTCGAGCAGCTGGTCGAGGAGCCGCGGATCGTGACCTTCGACACCGAGGTCCCGGGCCTCGCGGCGACGGCGAACGGCAGGCTCGCCGCGTTCCTCTGCTCCGAGCCCGTCGGCGCTGAGGCGATCGCCGAGGGCACCGCGCTGCGCATGCTCGCGACACCCGCCTACTACTCGTACAAGACCGGCTACGTCGACAAAAAGTCAGGTCTGGACGTGGGCCCGTTCGTCGCCCGGGTCACAGAGATCATCGCCGCGCGCCACGCCGACGGCACGCTGGGGCGCCTGTCGGTCAAGTACTTCGGCAAGGACTACGCCGCCAAGGCGGCACAGTTCGATCTCTCCGCGATCGAGCAGAACGTGCCATGAGGAAGGCAGGCGCCCTCGGTGCGCCGCGAGGGTGGGTATTCGCGCTCGCCGCCGCGCTCGCCCTGGCCTCGATCGGCTGCGGCTCCGAGGAGACCGGAGCGGCGCGGCAGGGGACGGACACGGCCAGGGCGACGGGCTGGCTGGCGCGGATCGATTCGCGCGGCACACTCCTGCTGCCGACCGATCTCGCGTATCCGCCCGCCTCTTTCCGTGTAAGGGCGCTGAACGCCGCGCCGGCACGCGCTGCGCGGAGAACCAGTTCACGGCCCAACAGGTCGACGGCTACGACGTCGCGGTCGGCGAAGCGGTGGCGGCGGCGCTCAGCGTCGAGCCGTGCTTCGTGACTCCTTCCTGGACGGCGCTTCTTGCCGGAAACTGGGCCGATCGCTGGGACGTGGCCTTCTCCTCGATCGGGATCACCCGCGCGCGGATGGAGAATCTCTACTTCACCCAGCCGTACTACGCGACGCCGGAACGGTTCTACGTCCGGAAGGCCGGCCCGATCGATGACGCAAAGCAGCTCGAGGGCCGACGAATCGGCGTGTGCACCGGCTGCTTCGCGGACCTCTACCCGCAGCACGCGCTCGACATCCCCGGTGCCGAGGTCCAGTACCAGCTGGACGAGCCCGCGATCGTCGGCTACGACGTCGAACGCAGCGGGCTCGACGACGTCGGCACGGGAAAGCTCGCTGCGTTCCTTTGCCAGGAGACGGCCGGTGACCAGGCGATCGGGGAGGGCCTCCGATTGAAGGGGCTCGACCCCGCCGCATACGAGGCCTACATCGGCGGCGCGCTCGATCGCTCGCGCGGGGCCACAGTGAGGCCGTTTTTCGACCGCTTGAACGCGATCCTCGAGCGGCTGCACGGCGACGGCACGCTGAAGCGGCTCTCAATGAAGTACTTCGAGCACGACTACGCGACCCGGGCGGCGCGGTTCGACCTCGCAACGATCGAACAGACGGTGCGATGAACCTGCGCCCGGAGCGCATCAGGTCGCAGCGATCCGGCGCAAGGCATCGCAGTCTGATGGCGCGGCTGGTGCTGACGTTCCTGGCACTGTCGCTCCTGATGGTGGGCATCGTCGGCACCGTCTCCTACTTGCGGGCGCGGGACTCGCTCGAGACGAGCGTGTTCGAGCGTCTCAGCGGGGCCGAGCAGTTGAAGGCAGATTCGCTCGACCGCTGGATCGACGAGCAGCGCCGCAATGTCGTGTTCGTCGCTGGATTGCTCGGAGGGTTCCGGACCGAGCTCGGGTCCGAGTCCGGCACGTCGAGCGGCCTCGGAAGCGACGTACGGGAAGCGCTTGCGCGCGTTCCGGGCGACGCGCGGACCGCATCGGCGCGGGCAGGCGTGCGATCCGTCCTCGAGTACATCGTGTCGCAGACCGCCGATGCGCAGGAGTTCCTCGTACTCAACCTCGACGGCAAGGTGGTGGTCTCGACCGTCGGCCAGCACGAGCGCCGCGACCAGGGGAACGAGCGCTACTTCACCAACGGCAGCTCCGGCACGTACGTGCAACCCGTCGCCGAGTCCTCGCTCACGGCGAAGCCCACAATCACGGTTGCGACCCCACTGTTTGGCAGCGACGGCCAGCGGATCGGCATCGTCGCGGCCAACCTGAACCTCGAACGGCTCGATCGAATCGTGCTTCCCGCGACGGGCCTCGGTCGGACGGGCGAGTCCTACCTCGTCGGCGAGGACGGACGCTTCGTCCACACGCGGCTGCGTACCGGGGGGTACCCAAGGAGCGTCTCCTCCAAGGGGATCGACAGCGCCGTCCGCGGTGGCCAGGGCCGAGGTCTCTACGAGAGCTACGCCGGTGTGCCCGTAATCGGGGTCTACCAGTGGCTCGACGAGATAGGGGCAGCGCTCGTCGCCGAGCAGAGCCAGGACGCCGCGTTCGCGCCCGCGAGGCGTCTCGCCCTGACGCTCGCCGGGATCGGCCTGGCGGTCGCAGCTCTCCTCGCCGCTGCTATCTACCTGGCGTCGCGCCGTATCGCGCGCCCCATCCTGGCCATCACTGATACGGCGGCCGCCGTCGCGGCAGGTGACCTGACGCGCGAGGCTCCCGTGACCACCCGGGACGAGGTTGGAAAGCTCGCCCTGGCGTTCAACACCATGACGTCACGGCTACGCGAGACCCTCGAGGGCCTCGAGCAGCGCGTGGCGGAGCGGACGGAGGAGCTGCGGATCCAGAACGCCGAGCTCGGTGCGCTGCACGAGACGACGCTCGGCGTGATGCACCGGCTCGACGTCGCCGACCTCTTGAAGGAGCTGCTCGAACGGGCCGGCGAGCTTCTCAACTCGGGCCACGGCTACATCTACGTCCGCCGCTCCGGCGAGCAGGAGATCGAGAGGCGGGTGGCGATCGGCGTGTTCGAGGGGGACATGGGCCGCAGGATGGCGCCCGGGGAAGGGCTGGCCGGCCGCGTCTGGGCCACCGGCGAGCCGCTCGTGATCGACGACTACGACGCGTGGGAAGGCCGCGCGCAGACCATCCCCCATGGTCAGATCCGAGCGCTCGTCGCGGTCCCCCTCATCTCCGGCAAGGACGCGGTTGGAGCGCTGGGGATCGCTCGCGACCACGCGGACGATCGGTCCTTCGACTCCTCCGAGGTCGAGCGCCTGCAGCGCTTCGCGCAACTCGCCTCGATCGCCTTGGACAATGCGCGGCTGTACGCGGTCGCGCAGGAGGCGCGCGGAGCAGCCGATGCGGCGAGTGCCGCGAAGAGCACGTTCCTCGCGGCGATGAGCCACGAGATCCGGACGCCGATGAATGCTGTGATCGGGATGAGCGGGTTGCTGCTGCGCAGCGAGCTCGATGAGGAGCAGCGCGATTACGCCTCGACGATCCTCACGAGCAGCGAGGCGCTGCTGGCGATCATCAACGACATCCTCGACTTCTCCAAGATCGAGGCGGGCCGGATGGAGCTGGAGGTGACGCCGTTCGATCTGCGCGAATGCGTCGACGGCGCCGTCGCGTTGATCGGGACTCTGGCGTCCAAGAAGGGAATCAGCCTGAGCAGTGAGCTCCCCGACGGCATCCCAGAGGTGATCGTCGGCGATGTGAGCAGGCTCCGTCAGATCCTCCTCAACGTCCTCAACAACGCCGTCAAGTTCACGGAGGCCGGCAGCGTGACGCTGACGGCCGAAAGCTCCCCGCCCCGAGAGGATGGCCAGATCGAACTGCACATCGCCGTCCGCGACACCGGGATGGGCATACCACCCGATCGCATCGATCGGCTCTTCCAGTCCTTCAGCCAGACGGATGCGTCGATCAGCCGCCGCTTCGGCGGCACGGGCCTGGGCCTCGCGATCTCCAGGCGCCTCGCCGAGGCAATGGGCGGAACCATGTGGGCCGAGAGCGAGGGCGCCGGACGAGGCAGCACGTTCCATGTCACGATCGCGACCCGAGCAGCCGCCGCGGACGCCGTTCCCAAGGGGGCCGCCCCCCGTCCGGGCTCGCACGACCTCGACCCCGAGCAGGCGACGCGGCACCCGCTCCGCATCCTCCTGGTCGAGGACAACGCCGTGAACCAGAAGCTGGCCATGCGCCTGCTCTCCCGCATGGGCTATCAGGCGGATGTCGCCGCCAACGGGCTCGAGGCGATCGACGCCGTCGAGCGCCAGCCATACGACCTCGTGCTGATGGACGTGCAGATGCCCGAGATGGACGGAATCGAGGCGACGCGATACATCGTCGATCACGTTGAAGTGACACGCAGGCCGTGGATCGTGGCGATGACGGCGAACGCGATGGACGGCGATCGCGAGCAGTGCATCGAAGCGGGCATGCAGGGCTACATCTCCAAGCCGATCCGCGTGGATGAGCTGATCGAGGCACTGCTCGCGGCGCCCGTGGCGATGGCCTGATGAGGCCGCGAGCGCCGCGGGCGGTCAGGTTCTTCCTGATCTCGTCGAGCATTCAGTCGGTCACATCGCCGTGGTTCAAACGTGGTTCACTTCTGAGCAGATCCGGGCCGATCTGAGCGAAGCTGAGCCGCCCTAGGAAGCGCGTTCACCGCCCGACAGACGGGCTTCTGGCGACCTACGGAACCGAAGGCCACAGGTTCGAATCCTGTCGGGCGCGCTTCGTCTCTCGGCAGTTTGTAAGCATCTGCATGGACCGTGAGCGATGTGGGCCGATTTTCTGGCGCACTTCCGGCGCACGCCACGGGTGCGCGGGCTGCAGCGACTGGCAAGCAAAGATCGGCCGCGTCGCATAGCCACGCCGAGGCGTCCCTGGTTCGCGACGGCGAGATCGTCCTGCAGACGGTTACTACACCGTGCAGCCGGCGTGAGCGCCCGGGCAGTTGGTGCCCGGGCGCCCGCCGCCGTCAGCGACTACTGAGCCGACAAGCCCCGGCCGACTCCCTGTGCTCCTCGGGTCCGGACTCGCAGCGCCGCCCTCGCACGGCGCAGCTTCGCCTGGCTCTGGCCCGTGAAGTCGTGCATGGCCATCTTGATGACCATGTTGTCGAACGTCCGCGACATGAACGTCATGACCTCGGGGTCGTTGTTGTCGAGGTTGTCGCACCAGCGGAACGGGTTGTCGACGCAGCCTCCGTCGAAATTGTTCGGCGGTGTGAGGTTGCCCTCGAAGTTGCCGAGTTGGCCGCCGAAGAGATCGACGTCTGACTGCGGCTTGCAGCAGTCCTGCCCGGTCAGCACGCCGCTGGCGGGGACGCCAACCTTGTTGAACCAGAACGCGTCGGTCCCGACGGGTGACAGGAACAGGTGGTTTCTGTCGATCGAGTCGAGGTAGTCGACCCCGAAGTCGCGCGCGATCTTCGACGGCTCGTACACGTTCGCCGGGAACGTCTCCGACACCGTCCGGGTGAAGAGGTCGGGGCCGGCCGGATCGAGCACGCCGATCAAGTAGTTCGGCGTCGCGGTCACATCAGCGTCGAGGTCATAGGCGATGTGGCTCAGCTGCTCGGTGGTGAGGTTGTGGACGTAGTAGTCCGAGCCGAGCAGGCCGAGCTCCTCGCCACCGAACCAGATGAACCGCAGCTTGTTCTTGGGCTGGACCCTCCGCATCTGCTCGGCGACGTTGAGGATCGTCGCCGACCCCGACGCGTTGTCGAGCATCCCGGCGCCGTAGATCGCGTCGAGGTGCGCGTCGACCACGACGACATGGTTCGGGTCGCCGGTCTTGGACTCCGCGATGACGTTCCAGTCGTCGCGGTTCGGGTCGACGATCAGCTTCACGTCGAGGTTCATCGTCGGGGGCGTGGCAGTCTGGGCCTCGGTGTAGAGGCTCTGGCCGATGTCGAACGACGTGAACACGACGGGGATCGACGCCACGAACGGGTTGTTGTTGGCATCCACCATGCTGCCGCTGAACACACTGGTGCGGCCCGGGTTCCCCTCGTTGAAGATGACGACGCCCGATGCGCCCGCCGCCGTGGCGTTCAGGACCTTCGTGCCGAAGGTGCACGTGCCCCGCTGGATCAGCGCGATGTTGCCGGGCGTGAACCCGCTGAAGTTGCTTGCGCTGCAGCCGCTCGCTGAGCTCGGGCTCGGAGTCGGTGGCAGCACGATGCCGCCGACCGGCTGAAGCGTCTTGCCGGTTGCCGTCCCGTTACTCGCTCCCGGGTTCCAGTCGGTGCCGACCGTGAAGGTCCGCGCAGTCGGCGACACCTCGCTCCACGACGGCGTGCCGTCGTAGGCGGTGTAGGTGAACTTGTACTTCTGGAGCTTGACGTCGTAGCCGGCGGCCTCCATCTTGTCCTTCACGTACAGGGCCGATGCCAGGTAGCCCGGCTCGCCCGAGTTGCGCGACGGATGGCCGTCCGCGCCCGGGAACGCGTCGGCGATGTTCTGGAACGCCTGCATGTGCGCCCAGAGGTCAGCGGTCTTGATGCAGGGCAGCAGCCTGCCCGGAGTGTCGTTCACGCGGCCATTGCAAGCCTTAGACGACGGTGCCGCAGATGCACCGGGCGGCATGATCAGGCCTACGGCGAGGCAGGCTGCGACGAGCCACAACTTGGCGAGTCGCGACTTCAGGCGGTATGGCATGGGACCCCTCCCCTCGAAACGGTGCGACCGCAGCGATCCGTGCCAGGCCGCACATACCCTCGGCAGATACCCGTGGCGCCGCCGAGCTGAACTCGACCTGGACGCAGTCGCCGAGCAGCTTCATCACTGCCGGCATGAGTGGTGTGGTGCAGATCCCCACGCCTCACGCATGAGCGGGAAGAACTCGTAGTCCATCGACAGCCCGAACAGGATCGCGAACACGAAGATCGGGATCCACGCCTCGATCTGGGCCGATTGCAGGAGCCCGATCCGGCTCGCTCCAGCCTGGCCGGCGCAGAACTTCACGAAGCTCGCTGGTTTGGAGTCGCGCGCCGGCCGCGCTCGACCACGGCGGGGCGCTCGCGACGCGTCCGGTGCAGCTGCTCACGCATCCCGCCTGAGCGCCTCATGGGCGGCGCAGCCTACGTCTTGAACACCGCTACGGTCTCGACGAACGCCGCATCGGTCGCCCCCGGATCGTAGCGCGGTCCGATGTCGCGCCCGAAGGCGTGCTCGGCTTCGTACAGGCTCCAGCGGAAGTTGACGCCTGCCTCCTCCAACCCTCGCTTGATGAGCGCACGGCCCTCCTCGGGCGTGTGCGGATCGTTGGTGCCGAAGATCAGCAGCATCTCCCCGTGGATCTCCGACGCGCGCCCGAGCGAGCCCGCGTCGGCGTCCTTGCCCAGCTTCCCGTCGTGCAGGCCGGTCGGATACCACAGCGCCGTCGCGCGCACGCGCGGGTCGAACGCGGCGCGGAACCCCAGGTGGCCGCCCGTGCAGTGCCCTGTCGCGTAGAGGCCGTCGCTCGCCACACGGTCGTCGGCCTCCAGCCAGTCGAGCGCGGCGCGGATGTCGTCGTCGAAGTCGGCGACAGGCGTCGCGTCCGCGTCCGCCTGTCCGCGGCGCTTGCCTTGGTCGTCGAACTCGAGCACGGTACCGGCGGGCTCGATGCGGTGGTAAATCTCCGGCGCGGCCACCACGAAGCCGTGGCCGGCGAGCCGCATGCACCATCGCAGCGTCGACTCGGTGAGCTGGAAGATGTCCGAGTAGAAGACGACGCCCGGGTAGCTCTCGGCCGCTCGCGGGGCGGCCACGAACGTGCGCATTGCTCGGTCGCCGACCGGGACGTCGGCGTACTCCTGCGAGATCACCATCGGGTCAGTGAATCACCACGCCGACCCCGGGGCGTAGAGCGTGCGGCGATGGAGGAGACTCGCGACGCTCTGACTGCGTCGGCTCGTCGGCGATCTGCCGAGGGTGTACGATGCCAGCGGCGGAACTCGCAATGGGCTTCACCGCTCGTTTCCTCGCGTCGTGCCTGGCTGCTCCGCTCGCGCTGCTAGTGATGAGCCAGCCCGCCGCCGCGACGCCCAAGCGCATCACGGGCAAGCTGAGCAAGCCCGGCTACACGGTGATCGCGCTAGCTGCGAACGGTAGGGCGAGCTCCTCGCGGGCGACGCGCGGCAGCTTCAGGCTCAGGGCGCCGGCCAAGCAAGTGACGCTGCACCTGAGGGCGCCGAACGGCACCTACGCCGGGCCGATCGTGGTCGGCCGCAGGGAAAAGAGGAGGCGCGCGATCGTCGGCGTCAGGGCCGGGGCGCGGCTGGGCAGGATCGTGGTCCGCCGCGGCTACGCAACGCTCTCGAAGCGGCTGCCGCCTGAGTGGGTCGACGCGAGCCGCACGGCGCGGGCGAAGCAGGGCGTCCCGATCGGCGCGGGGCGCTTCGGGCGCGTGCGCTCGCGGCACCGCGGCAGCTTCGTGCCCGGCGACCGGGACATCGACGGGGTCCCCGGTCCGCTCGACATCGACGACGACGGCGACCTGCTGCTCGACAACTTCGAGCGCTCTCCGGGCGCACGCGCGGCCCAGGCCGTGGAGCCGCCCGGGGCACCGATCTACCTCAGTTCGGGCTTGGAGCAAATCCGGATCAACCAGACCGTGAATGCCAACGCGGCGGCCTTGACCGTCTCGGACATCGACGAGACGCTCAAGACGCTGGGGAGGCTGCAGCTGTCTGTCCTGCCCGGCGATACGTCGCCCAACTCGCCCGAGCTCGACTGCGGAGGCCTCATCTACTGCTCGCCAGGAGGCACGGGCAAGCGGGGCTTCAACGGCTCGCCTCCTCCGCCATTCCCCGAGTGCTGTGACCCCGACGGCGACGGTTTCGGCACGATGACCTCGTGGGACGGTGTCGCCCCCGCCTTCTTCCTCGCCCCCCACGGGGCGACGTCCGACCAGGTTCGCACGGGCGACGTGCTGATCGAACGGGTCACCCGCGGCGGAGTCGAGACCGAGTTCGCGGCCACGCTCCAGTTCGTCTTCGCCACGGTCCCGGCGCTCGTCTCCTACAGCGACACGGCGGGCAACTGCGCGAAGGTCTCCGGCTCCGCGGGCAACTGCGCGACGGTGTTCTCTTACCCGGTCGCCGGGCCGACGCCGGGCTGCCCCCCACCGGGCTGCCCGCCGGGCGGGCCGGGGACGGAGGGCAACGGGTTCGCGGTGGCCCCCGGTCCAAACGGAGAGATCGAGCTGACGCTTACGTTCTGGCGCCCCCAGCGCAGACCAATTCCACCCGAGACGGCGCAATGGATAGACATCGGCGGCCTCACGTACGCGGATGCGTTCGGCTGTGACGCCAATGGGTGCGGAAACAGGTACTGCCCGCCGGCCGCCTTCTCCACCCCGCCGAACTCAGAGCTGAGCTCGACCACGCTCCCGAATTCTGGCGGCGGGCTCAAGGATTCGGCTCCCGACCGGCCCGCCAACGCGCAGGACACCTTCACCTACACGGTCAACCTCAGCGAGTGCCTCCGCGACCCCCGAATGGGCTTCGGTAACGATCAGCCCCTTAGCTGGGACCCCGGGCAGGAACGGCAGCTGGTCTTCCAGGGAACCACCCTGCTCGATCGCTCCGAGCAGGTCATCTACTTCAAGAGGCAGTAGGCGGACGAATGAGCCGTAAGAGCCGTGCTGGGTTGTTGTGTGCGGCGACCTCCGTCGCATTGGTCCTCACATTGGCTCCGCCCGGCGCGGCGCGTCCCGCGATTAGGGGCAAGCTGGCGATGCCGGGGTACACGGTCATCGCGCTGGCCGCAAACGGACGGGCCACGTCCGTGCGCAGCCGCCGCGGCGCCTTCACGCTGCAAGTGCCGGCCGACACCGTGACGTTGCACCTGCGCCGCGTGGACGGCGTCTATGCGGGGCCGGTGGTCGTCCGCGCCCGCCGCAGCCGCGTGGTCGTCGGGGTGCGTGCGGGAGCGCGGCTTGGGATCCTCGAGGTCCTCGACGGTTACGCCCGATCGCGCGGGCGCCCGCGCCGGAGATCGGTCGTCATACAGCGATGGGCGCGTGCGCGCGGTGGCGTGCCGATCGGTGCCCGGAACTTCGGGCGCGTCCGATCCCGCGGCAAGCACCGCCGGGTCGTCGGCGATCGGGACGTCGACGGCCTCCCTGACCGAGTCGACATCGACGATGACGGCGACCTCGTGCTCGACAAGCTCGAGCGACGGCGACGGTCGCGTGCGAGCCAGTACACGCCCCGCGACCCATTTGACCTCGCCTCGAACCTCGGCGCCGTGCCGTTGAGCCGCGCGGCGAACGTCAACGCCGGGTCCACCGACGCGGAGATCGACTCGGCGCTGCCCGACTTCGGCTGGCTTGCGATGGCGGTCCCGAAGGCCGACTCCGTCGAGCTCGACTGCGGCGGCTTGAGCTACTGCTCGCTCGGCGGGACGGGCCGGACGACCAACGTCCCGACCGAACGGAAGTTCCCGGAGTGCTGCGATTCCGACGGCGACGGCCATGGAACGATGGAGCCGACGGTGGTGGGTCCGGACTTCGTGGGCTTCCACCTGGCCCACAACGCGACCTCGTCACAGATCGGCACGGGCGACACGCTGATCCTCCGGCTCACGAACGGGGGGCAGGAAACCCAGCTCACCGACACCCAGCAGTTCATCTTCGCCACCGTGCCCGCGCTCGCCTCCTACGTCGACGAGGAGGGTGCCCGGACGACGATCGGCTACCCAGTGGGCGAGGGCGATCCCGGCGCGGGCCGCGGCAACGGTCTCCCGGTCGTGGACGGGCCGGACGCCGGCAGCGACGTGGAGATCACTGTCACGCTGTGGCGCCCGCAGCGCAGGCCGACATCAGAGCTGGATTGCGTGCAGCCGCCGGCGCCGGAGTGCGTCGCAACCGAGTGGATCGACGTCGGCGGCCTCGACTACGCCGCGGCGACCCAAGAGGGCACGGAGCGGTTCGAGGGCAGCTCCGGCTGGTGCCCTCAGGATGCGTTCCGCAGCAACGATCCGAGCCTTATGCCGGGATTTGGGGACCCCGAGGGGGGCGGCTTCAGGGACCTTGCGCCCGCCCGGCCCGCCAACCCCGCGAACACGTTCACTTACACGCTGAACGTGACCGAGTGCCTGAAGCGGTACGGAGTCAGTTTCCCGCATGGCGCGACGCGTGGGGTCCGCTTCCAAGCCTTCACGCCGATAACCGGCGAGGGCAGCGCCGGTGTGGACAACACGACCAGCCAGGTCTACTTCACGCGCAAGTGACCGGCAAGCTGGACCGCTCTAGGAAGCGGCTTCAGAGCCCACAGACGGGCCTCCGGCGACCTACGGAACCGAAGGTCACAGGTTCGAATCCTGTCGGGCGCGTCCGAAGGGCCGCCCGCAGACGGCCCTTCGCTTCCACCCGGACCTGGCTCGGGTCTACCCGCCGGCGCCGAAGTACCCCATCGCGTTGCGGAGGAGCGCCGCGCGCTTGTCGGCACCGTCGACCGCCTCGAGGCCGAAGCCCCACATGATCGAGTGGCCGGTACGCACGCCGGGACCGTCGACCAGGCCGATGCTCTGAGCCCGCGTCCAGTCGTTGGTGTTACCTCGGCTGCCCGGCAGCGCGCCCGGGACCGTCCAGCCGCCAAGGCCGTCCTCGAAGGACGTCTCCGACAGCGTGTCGTCACCCGAGGTCACGATCGCGTCGTCCACAAAGGCGCCGAGCCCGAGCGTGCCCGGGTCGGTCTGGTAGACGATCGACACCTCGATCTGGTCGCCGGCGAAGTCGGCGTTGTTCAGGGCGATGCGCCAGTCCTGGAAGCCGGCCGAGTTACCGGTCGCGGCGTTCCAGCTGCCCTCGGACTTCGGCCCGCAGTCGAACGTCGAGCCGCCCGGTTCCGTCGGTTCCGCGCTGCGCACGATGTACTCGCGCAGGTGCGGGTGGGCGCTGAGCCAGTAGTCGCTGGACTCGGTGCAGCCGACGCCCACGCTCGTGTCGGTGTGGCCATTGGCATCCGGCAGCGTCTTCCAATCGCTGCCGTCAACCGAGCGGGCCTCCACGAACACGAAGTCGTATCCCGGCTCCGTGTCGAAGGAGATCTTGAACGCGAGCTCCGCCGCGTCCCGTCCGGTCAGGTCGACCGTCTTGGTCAGGCGCTTGTAGCCGTAGTTGGCCGAGTCGGAGGACATGTACCAGTCACCGGTCGGCGGGTCGAACGACGGCTTGCGGTTGAACGCAATAGCGCGGTCTGAGCCGAACTCCGTGCCCGCCGCGAACGCCGGGTAGGTCGGGATCAGGCTCGTCGTGGTCAGGAACGACTGGAGCAGCGGCGCATCGCTGACCGACCCTGGGCCGTTCAGGTTGAACACCGTGTCGCCCACCGACGGGTCCTCCTTCATCTGCTCGGTCAGCGCCGCCCCCGCGGGGATGTAGGCGCCGAGCCAGTACTGCAGGAAGTCGTTGGAGAGCGCAATGCAGTTGTTCTCCTGGCCGACCGGGTCGTCGGCGTCGTTCTGGCCCGTCGTCTGGTTGGACTTGCACCACGGCGCGCCGGGCACGGCCTGGTCCGGGTTGTAGAGGAACTGGTCGCGGACGCCCTGGAGCGGCTCCTTGCCGGCAATCAGCACCTTGCCGCCCGCGTTCATGTAGTCGCGTACCGCGAGGACCTCGTCGTCGAGCAGCTTCGACACGCCCGTGCCGCCGGGCTGGGTTCCCTCCCGTGTGTAGAGATCGGCGCCGTTCTCCCAGATCACAGCGTCGTAATGCGACAGTAGGCCGAGCGTAGACGGCGCCGTGCGACCGCGCGCGTCGACGTCGTAGACGTCGTGCGCGATCCCGGCGTCGATCAGCGCCTGCGCATACGTGGACTGGAAGTACGGCATCGTGGCCTTGGGCAAGAAGCCCGAGTTGCCGGTGTAGTCCTCCGCGACCAGCAGGAGGACGCGCGCGCCGGTGTCGCTCGCCAGCGTGTAGGTGAAGTGCTCGGACTCCTGTCCGCCGGCGGTGAACCAGACCTCGACCTGCTGGCCGGGCGTCGCGCCGGTCTCGACCGTGGCCCGCATGTGGTGGTAGTAGGTGCCGGGAGCGCCGTAGCGCAGCCCACCTTCCCACTCGGACATCGTCGCCGAGCCGGAACCGCCGCCGGCGACCTGCCAGTGCGCCGTCACCGCGCCGAGTGCCTTCTTGGCGTTGACCTCCAGCAACTGCGGATCGCCGTAGGAGATCGCGAACGCGTTCGGCACCAACTCGGTCGCCTCGTTGCCGATATGCGACGTCGGGTCGTCCGGGTCGGGCGCAGAGCGCGCAAGGTCCAGGGCGAATTGCAGGTTCTCCTGGAAGACGGTGTTGACCTCGGTCTCGGAATCCGGGAAGACGAAGCCGCCCGGGACGCGATTGGGGTGCGCGCCGTCGGTGCCACCCACGGGCGGGCCGAAGCCGGGAGTCAGCTCCACGGTGTAGGCCTGCGTGCCGTCGACCGCGAGCGCGTCGTCGGTGATGTCGCCGTTGACGGTGTAGAGCTCGGCCGACAGGTCCGGGTCGTACCCGGGGATTGCCGGGTTGTTCTCGTCGCGGCCGGCGAGCGCCTCCAGGATCGGGTCGTCGGTCGCGCGCGTCTCGACCTGCCAGCCCTCGGGATACAGGATCAGCTCGCCGAAGGAGTGGTAGTCGATCATGAACTTCGGCTTGAGGCGGTTCATCAGCGCGCGGTAGGCGGTGACCTCGGGCTCAGAGCTTGGCGAGGGCCCGCGGTAGGTCTCCGACGAGAAGTCGTCCGATGCGCCCTCCGGGTCGAAGCGCCACTTGGTCGGCCAGTTGCGGTTCGTGTCGACGCCGTCGACGTTGGTGATCGCGCCGTCTCCGTTGTTGTCGCGCAGCGACTTGCGCCATAGGCGGGTGGCGTCGGAGACGAAGGTGTAGTCGTAGCCGTCGGGGTTCACGACCGGCGTGAACCACAGCTCGGTGGTCGCGAGGATCTGCGGGATGCCCGAGGCCGGGTCGTTCTTGTGCGCGAGCACGTACTCGAAGAGCCGCCGGTTGGTCTCCGTCGCGATCCACTCGCGGGCATGCTGGGTGGCGTGGTAGAAGACGGCCGGCTTCGAGCCCTGCCGGGTGCGCGCCGCGTTCTTGGTCACGCGGAAGGCCGCGAGCTGCTGCCCGAGGCGCGACTTGCCGTACGGCACCCGCTCGACGACGTCGAGGTTCGCGCTCGCCTTCTGCAGGTACCACTTGCGCAGCGGCAACAGCGGAGTGGAGCAGATGGTGGGGCATGGCGCCGGGTTCAGGTTCCACGGCCGGAAGACGTCGTATCCGTGCGTCGGATCCTGCAGGGGGTTCGGCGGAGCGACCTTCTGGTTCGTCTGGCTGCCGGCGAGCGGTCGCACCCGGACGTCCTTCGCCTCGAGCTTCGCCGCCTGCGAGGGCGTGGCGATGATCAGGTAGCCGTTCTGCTTGGCGTGCTGCGCCTCGCTCATGTCGTAGCCGGCGCGGGCAAGGGCTTCCGGATCGGCGCCCTCGCCGCTCACGACGAATTGCTGGAGCACCTCCGTCGTCTTGGGTGCCGCCTGTCCGGGCGACGCGACAAAGAGTGCTACGAGCGCGGCCGCGGCGGCGCCGAGAGTTCTGCTTGGCAAGGCTGTCCCCCCTTGAAAAAACGGCCGGAAGCGGACCCTGCCACCCCCCACCGGGCGATTGGCGCGAACCCTACCGCGTGTAGGGAAATGACGATCTGCGACTACGCACGCAGCCGGCCTCGCCGAGGTGGTGACGATGTGGTTGTTGGAGCCGACGCGGGGATCGACTCCTTTTCCAAGCATCTGATTGAATAGTTGCGATGGAATCGATCAGGGTCGATCAGCGCCGCGAGGCCGGCGTGCGGACGCGCGCACGTCTTATGGGCGCTGCGCTGGACCTCCTCGCTGAACGCGGCGAGGATGGCGTGACCCTCAGAGAGCTCACGGATCTGGCCGGGGCCAACGTCGCGGCGGTGAGCTACCACTTTGGCTCGCTGAAATCGCTGCGTGACGCGGCGATCGAGCACGCGCTGGAGCGCTACCTCGATGCTCAAGAGGAGGCGGTAAGCGCGGTGGGCCCCGAGTCCACGCTCGACGCATTGGCGACAGCCTTCGCCCGGCCGATGATCGGCGCCCTGGCCGGGGGAGGTCCTGAGCTCGCCGTGATGCGCATCGTGGCCCGGGCCGGAATCGATCCGCCAGAAGGATGGGATCGGCTCACGGCCCGCTTCGATCGGATTCGCGCGGACGTCCTTCGCGTGCTGAAGGCAAACCTGCCTGATGTCAAGGACCAAGAGTTGATCTTCCGCACGCGCTGCGCGGCGGGATTGTTGAACTGGCTTGTGCTCGCACCCGTGGGGGCCGAGCTCATGAACAAGTCCCAGAAGCAGGTCGAGCAACTGCTGGTCCCGGCACTTGCCGGAACCTTCCGCGGTTCCTGAAACCATTCAAGCAACTGCTTGACAGCCTCGTCATTTGACGATAAAGTAAAGCAAGCGTTTGATTTCTTAGGACAGCAACCACCCAGCATCCCAGAAAGGAGCATTTCCAATGACAACCTCGGCTCTTCAAGCGATACCGGCCGGCACCTACCAGCTCGATCCCGTCCACAGCAGCTTGGGCTTCGCCGTCAAGCACAACGGCATCTCGACGTTCCGCGGGCAGTTCGAGCAGGTCGACGCTGCGCTCGAGGACGGCGTCCTCACCGGCACAGCCCAGGTCGATTCCGTCAAGACCGTCATCCCGCAGCTCCGGGAGCACCTGCTCTCCCCAGACTTCTTCAACGCCACCGAGACGCCCACCATCACGTTCCGCTCGACCGGCATGCGGATCGATGAGGACGGCAGCGCCGAGGTCGACGGAGAGCTGACGATGCGCGGCGTGACGCAGCCGGTCACCGCGAAGGGAACCTACGGATCAGCCACCGGCATGAACGGCAGCGAGGTCGTGGGCTTCGATCTCGAGGCGACGGTGGACCGCCGCGACTACGGCCTGAACTGGCAGGCTCCGCTTCCGAGCGGAGGCAACGCGGTCGCTTGGGACGTGACCCTTCAGGTCCACCTCGAGCTGGCACAGGGCTGAGCGATGCCGCGGATCCTCGGCATCTCGGGCAGCCTGCGGGACGGGTCCCACAACACCGCTCTGCTCCGGGCGGCGGCCAGGCTGCTGCCGCCCGGAGTCGAGCTCGACGTCTACGACGAGCTACGCGCGCTCCCGCCGTTCGACGCTGACCGCGACGTCGAGCCGCCGGATCCCGCGGTGGCGCGGCTGCGCGAGGCGGTCGCCCGGGCGGATGGCGTCATGATCGCCACCCCCGAGTTCAACGGCTCGATCCCCGGCGTGTTGAAGAACGCGCTCGACTGGGCGTCGCGGCCATTCCCCGACAACGCGTTCCGCGGGAAGCCGGTCGCGGTGGTCGGTGCGTCCACGGGCCTCTTCGGCGCGGTCTGGGCGCAGGCGGACACTCGCAGAGTCCTGGGCGTTATCGGCGCGGACGTCGTCGACCGGGAGCTTCCCGTCGGCCAGGCTGAGACCGCGTTCGACGACGACGGGCGGCTGCTCGACCCCGAACAGCGCGCAGCCCTCGCATCGCTCACCGGCGTCCTTGCGGCACAGGCGGGCATCGAGCAGGCGCAGGCGGCGTGATTGCGGCGCCGAGCCTGTCGCACACGCGATGAAGCTCGGCCTGCAGGTCGTGGCTCGGTGGTCGGTGGCATACTCCCGCGCGTAGGGCAGCGGACCGGGGAGGCACCATGGGAGGACACCGAGGCCGCATCGTGGCGGGGCGAGGCCGAATCGTGGCTGGGCTCGCCGTCATCGCATGCGCCGCCACGGCGGTCGTGCCGTTCGCGAGCGCGGAGCGCTCCTCCGACCGGCAGCCCGTCGTGGGCAAGCCGAAGCTCGGCGCGCAGGGGTGCGCGCGGATCCCCAAGTCGCTGAGGCGACTCTCCGACTGGCCGCGCGTCACGAGCCCCGTGCGCGATTACACGCAGGTGGAGCGCAGGGTGCAAAAGCTGCTCTCCGGCATGACGCTCGAGGAGAAGGTCGGGCAGATGACGCAGCCGGAGATCACCTCGATCACCCCGGCGGAGGTCGGGCAGTACCACATCGGCTCCGTGCTCAACGGCGGCGGCGCGTGGCCCGGCGGCAACAAGCACGCCTCCCAGGCCGATTGGCTCGCGCTGGCCGACGCCTACTGGCAGGCCTCGATCGACGACCAGGGCATCCCGGTGATCTGGGGCATCGATGCCGTGCACGGCAACAGCAACATCTACTCCGCGACGCTCTTCCCGCACAACATCGGCCTGGGCGCCGCGCACGACCCCTGCCTCGTCCGCCACGTGCAGGAGGCGACCGCCGAGCAGGTCCGCTCGACCGGCCAGGACTGGGCGTTCGCGCCGACGCTGGCCGTCGTGCGCGACGACCGCTGGGGCCGTACCTACGAGGGCTTCTCCGAGGACCCGCGGATCACGCGCGCCTATGGCTACGAGGCGATGAAGGGCCTGCAGGACACCGACCGCCGCGGCATCGGGGACGACGGCGTGATCGGCACCGCCAAGCACTTCATCGGCGACGGTGGCACCGAGGGCGGCAAGGACCAGGGCGTCAACCCCTCCTCCGAGGCCGAGATGATCAACATCCACGGTCAGGGCTACTACGGCGCGCTCGCCGCGGGCGCCCAGTCCGTGATGGTCTCGTTCAACTCGTGGACGAACGAGGCGCTCGGGATCACCGAGGGCAAGCTGCACGGCTCCCACAAGGCGATCACCGAGATCCTCAAGGGCAAGATGGGCTTCGACGGCCTCGTGGTCTCCGACTGGAACGGCATCGGCCAGGTCGCGGGCTGCACGAACGCGAGTTGCCCGCAGGCCATCAACGCCGGCATGGACATCGTGATGGTCCCGCAGGACTGGAAGGCGTTCATCGCCAACACCGTCGCCCAGGTCGACAGCGGCCAGATCCCGATGGCGCGGATCGATGACGCGGTCACCCGCATCCTGCGCGTGAAGCTTCGCGCCGGGCTGTTCGACCAGCCCCGGCCGTCCGAGCGCGAGCACGCCGGCGACCCGGATGCGCTCGACCACGGCGCGCTGGCGCGCAAGGCGGTGCGGAAGTCGCTCGTGCTGCTCAAGAACGAGGGCACGCTGCTCCCGCTCCAGTCCAGCGCGAAGGTGCTCGTGGTCGGCAAGAGCGCCGATTCCCTGCCGAACCAGACCGGCGGCTGGTCGCTGACCTGGCAGGGCACAGGCAACTCGAACGCCGACTTCCCGAACGGAACCACGATCCTCGCGGGCCTGCGCGCGGCGCTGGGCGCCGCGAACGTCACGTTCGACGAGGATGGCGAGGGCGTCGACCCGTCGCAGTACGACGCGGTGGTCGCCGTGATCGGCGAGACGCCCTACGCGGAGGGCGTCGGCGACATTGGCCGCCGCTCGCTCGAGGCGGCGCAGCTGTACCCGGGCGACCTCGCGACGCTCGACCGCGTGAGCGGCAAGGGTGCGCCCGTGGCGACCGTGTTCGTGTCGGGCCGCCCGCTCTACGTCAACAAGGAGCTCAACCGCTCCGACGCGTTCGTGGCGGCCTGGCTGCCCGGCACCGAGGGCCAGGGCGTGGCCGACCTGCTGGTCCAGGGTCCGCGGACGGGCGCCGGCTTCACCGGCAAGCTCTCCTACAGCTGGCCCGGCGCCCCGTGCCAGACGCCGCTCAACGTCGGCGACGAGGAGTACGCGCCGCTGTTCCCGTACGGCTACGGCCTCCGCAACGGGCAGACCGGGAACGTCGGGACCTTGTCGGAGGAGTCCAAGCCGCGGTGCGTCGACTCGGGCGGCGGCGGGACCGCCACCGAGGACCTGGTCCTGTTCGACCGCGTCGATCAGGATCCGTACAAGTCCTACATCGGCTCGCCGTTCAACTGGGGCGGCACAGAGCTCGGCAACGACCCGAGCGCCGTGATCGAGCACCCGGGCTACATCACGGCGCGCACCTCGGACGTGAACGTGCAGCAGGACGCGAGGAAGATCACGTGGCAGTCGATCGGCCAGTTCTACCTGCAGTCGCCGGAGGCCGACCTGCGTCCGTACCTGAACGCCAACAGCGCGCTCGAGTTCGACACGATTGTGTCGCAGGCGTCCCAGGGCTCATTCGTGACCCTGAGCATGCACTGCACCTACCCGTGCCGCGTCGACGTCCCGGGCAAGGCGCTGTTCGACAGCCTGGCGGGCGCGGGCAAGCGGCACGTCAAGATCCCGCTGAGCTGCTTCGACGCACCGGGAACGCTCGAGTGGGACCACGTCAACACACCATTCCTCGTCTACACGGAGGCCCCGTTCGAGGCGGCGTTCGCGAACGTCAGGCTCGTGCCCGGCGCCGGGGACGACTCGGACGCCATCGCCTGTAGTGCGCTGACGTAAGCCGGCGGAGCTCAGTACCCAAGACATCTGGAGCCTTGAGCATCACCATATGTCCTGCTTCTGGGATCTCGGTGTAGCTGGCAGCCGCTTTGAGAGCCCAGTCGGGCAAGTCCCATCCAGCGCGAGCCATCGCCTGCACGGTGCTCGCCGGCTGAAGCCAGGGCTTCGGTTGCGCTCGAAGACGATCGTCGGTTGGCTGACTCGACCAGAACGCATCAGCGAGCGTGAAGTTGCCCCTCGGCGTCGTGGCGCGGCGCGCTGTTACGGTCGCCGCTGTGAGCATGGAATTTCGCGTGCTCGGCCCACTCGAACGGGCTGGAGGATGGCTGGAACCTCCTTAAGCTCCCGTACAACGCCTGCCATCGGAGTAGAGTCAAGGGCGGCTGGCCCCCCGGCCAGAAAGCCCCGGGGCCGAATGCAAACGCCTGGCGGGTCTAGCCCTCTTCCTTCCGTGCGGACCCGACAGAGGGACCCGGAAGGCTGGACCGCTGTGCGCAATGAACATGACCACGCGGAGCTGCGGCTGGCCTCGGCACTCGCCGAGCAGCGCCGATCGTGCGACCGCTATGACGCCGCGATCGGCAATTCTGCCCGCCTGCTCGCAGCGGTTGGCCTCCATGCCGCAAACGACGAAGTCGCGGCGCGTAATGCTTGGCTGAGGTGGGTTGACGACGACGGCTATCCCCATCGCGGGTGGAGCGAACGACCCGCCGAGCACCGATGAAGGCCCTCCTGACCGACGGGCCGCTGCAAGGCAAGCCCGTCGACGTGGAACCGGTGGAGGGGCGGCCGCCGATGACCATCGATCTCCAGGACGAGGAGGACAACACCTTGCGTTACTGCCTCTCCGCGTTGAGTGAGGAGGGGATGACAGCGGCCTACACCTTCCTCTACGCCGTCTGAGTCGGGTCGGCGCAGGTTGGACTACGGAGCGCATCTCCCCCTGATCGAGTTCGAAGGCGCCGGACGCACGCTCGCCGACCTCCGCGCCTACGCGCGCCGCGCCGCCACGCTCGACTACCGCTATCTGTGCGCCAACGACCACCTGCTCTTCGGTCGGCCGTGGCTCGACGGGCCCACGTCCCTCGCCGCCACGATCGAAGCGTCGGGCGACATGACGCTCGCCACCACCGTCTGCCTCCCGGTGATTCGCGGCCCCGTGCAGAGCGCGAAGACGCTCGCCGCGATCGACAGGCTCTCGGACGGCCGGCTCGTGGCCGGGGTCGGGCCAGGATCCTCGGCTCGCGACTACGCGGCGATCGGCGTGCCTTTCGAGCAACGCTGGCAGCGCTTCGACGAGGCGATCTCTGCGCTCCGCTCGCTCCTGAGCGAGCAGGCCGAGAGCTTCTCGGGCAGCTTCTACTCGACGGAGGGCATCTCCCTCGAGCCGGCGCCCAGCAGCCCGGCGGGGCCGCCGATCTGGGTCGCATGCTGGGGCTCGCCCGCCGGTCTGCGCCGTGTCGCTCGCCTCGGCGACGGCTGGCTCGCGTCCGGCTACAACACGACCCCGTCCAGGTTCGCAGCCTGCCGGGCCAGCTTGGACGAGGAGCTCGAGGCAGCGGGAGCGGGCCACGGAGCCTTCCCGAACGGGATCGCGACCATGTGGCTCTACGTGAGCGAGACGCGTCGGGACGTGGAGCGGATGCTCGGCGAGGTTCTCGCCCCGATGCTGGGCCGCCCAATCGAGGAACTCCGCGACCTCGCGCTTCCGATCGGATCGGCCGAGCAGTGCGCCGAACGAATCAGCGCCTACCAGGACGCGGGCGCAGAGCGCATCTTCGTCTGGCCGCTCGCAGACGACCTGGATCAGCTGGAGCGCTTCCGCGAGGACGTCGTGCCGCTCGTCCCCTACCAACTACGCGTACGGATCCGCCTCGGAGCCGAGACGTTGCCGGCCGCGTCCCTCGCGGTCAGCGTGGCCCGGTACCGGCCGGGCTTCAGGGACCGGCGCCCGATCCGACCCGAGAACTTCTTTCGGGTGGGAGCGGTGCCGGCCTGCGCCGCGAAGCGCCGCACGAGGACGTAGCGCGTGCACTTCCGCCTCGCACGGTTGCGCCGGGTCGGCTTCACGCAGCGTCGCCCGACCCGGCGCCCGGGGCGTGCGCGGCTGATCGTGAATAGGACCCGTGCCGGCTCCGAGAGCGTGTACCGGAACGTGGTCCCGCGCCGCCTCCTCTGGGCGGCCACCGGAGTTTCGGCGGGTCCGCGCCGGTTCACGGCGAAAACCTTCGGCACGAGCGAGGCGGAGAGGAAACGGGGGGCCACGCTGTCGGGGATCACGAGCGTGCGGTCCTCGCCCGCGCTGGTGCCCTCGGCGTTCGTGGCGACGAGCCGGTAGTGGTACGTGGCGTCGGAGGCCAGCCCATCCACCGACCCCTGGACCGCCACGGCAGCGGTCCCTGCGCCGGCGCTCTGCACCGGCGTCGAGCGCCCGTAGGCGGTGGTGGTGCCGATCTCGAAGTGGTACGAGGTCGTTCGGGCGTTCGGAGTGACGGCGCCCTCCAGGGTCGCGGTGCTCGCGGAGGTTGCGGTGGCCTGCCCCGTCACGACGCTTGGAGGCGCAAACTCGTACGCCCCGATGTCGCAGCCCGCTCCCTGCGGCCGGCTCACACCGCGCTGGTCGGTTGGGGAGCACGCCGCCGGAGGCACGGCATCGAACGCCGGGCTGCCGGGGCCGACCGCCTGGGTCTTCGTGGTCCCGCCGTTGTCGGCCAGGGCGCCGAGCTGCGGGTCGACGTTCACGCCTGGACAGCTGGCGTCGGGGAAGACGATGTTGTGCTGGCCGTCCGTCACGCTGCCGCCGCAGCTTGGTGCCGCGTTCCCGGCGAGAACGCTGTTCGCCAGCGTGGCGCCGGAGGAGAAGACGCCGCCACCGTCGCCCGCCGACCCGGAGGACCCGGGCGCCGCGGATCCAACCGAGCCCGCCCCACCGTTGCCCTGGCCGGCCGGGCCGCCTGTGGCCGTCCCGGGGCCACCCGGCGCCCCCACCTGGTTCGAGGTGATCGTCGCGTGCCGTATCGTCGATCCGGCCGCTGCCGACAGGGCGCCGCCGACGCTGCCGGACCCGCCGTCGCCGCCGTTGCCGACTCCACCGTTTCCGCCGGCGCCGTTCTGTGCGGCGCCCCCACCGCCGCCACCGGTGCCGTTGCCGCCCTTACCGCCGGCGCCTGTCACATTGCCGCTGAACGTAGCGGCGACCACGGCTCCGGCTGCGATGAGCATGCCGCCGCCCGGGCCGCCTTCGCGCCCGATCGAGCCGTTGCCATTGCCGCCATTTCCGCCGTTCCCGGTACCGATGGCGGGGCCGCCGACGCTCCCGTTGCCGTTCCCGCCATCACCGCCGGCCCCGGTCGCGTTCCCCTCGAGGAGTACGCCGCTGGCGGTCATCGAGTTCAGGGAGCTGACGGAGCTGATGCCGCCACCCCCGCCGCCGACGCCGCCGGGCCCGCCGCCACCCTGCCCCCCGGTGCCGCCGGTAGCGCTGCTCATGATGCCCGCGGGACCGCCGGCGCCGCCCTGCCCGAGCCCACCGTCTCCGCCCGCCCCCGCCGCGTTGCCGCTGATCGAGGAATCCTGGACCGTCGTTGTCGTGCCGTCGCCTGCGGCGATCCCGCCACCGTGACCGCCGTCGCCGCCCGTGCCACCCGTTCCGAGACCACCCATGCCGTTGGTGTTGATGGACTGGCCACCCTGACCGAACCCGCCGGTGCCGCCAGCACCGGCCGCGTTGTTGGCGACCGTCGAGCGCGTGACCGTCAGGACGCCCGAGTTGAAGATCCCGCCGCCCGCCCCGCCGTTTCCACCACTCCCGCCGGTCCCGAAGCCCGAAAAGGCCCCGCCGTTTCCACCCTGGCCGCTGCCGCCGTTCCCCCCGGCCCCGGCCGCGTTGCCGGAGATCGTGCTGTCCAGCACCGTCAGTGTGCCGAGATTGCGGATCCCGCCGCCGGGCTCACCGGGGTTGCCGGCGCCGCCTGTGGCGCTTGCGCCGAGAGCTCCCGTCGAGTTGCCGCCGTTCGTGCCGTCCGGCGCGCTCCCGCCGGTGACTGTCAGGTCGCGGATGGTGGCGTTCCTGCCAGTGCGCACGTCGATCGCCCGGTCGAGCCCATTCGCGTCGATGGTCGTGAGGGCCGCACCGGCTCCGGCGATCGTGAGCTCGGTGCCGAGGACGTCGAGGTCGCCGATGATGTTCGAGTCATCCTTCGCCCCGGCGATGGTCAGCTTGAAGCTGCCCGCCGGCAGGATGACCGTGTCCGCCCCGTTTCCCGGAGCACACTCGCCGGCGCCCGCGAACGGCGCGCTGTCGGTGTTGGCCGCGCTGATGGCCTCGCGCAGCGAGCACTGGCCGTCCGCGGCAAGCACGTCGTCCCCCACGCTGACGGCGATCGTCGCGGCCGACGCGCCCGACGCCGGGCCGAGTGTCAGTCCGAGCACCGCGCAGGCGGCGGCGACGCGCTTCATGCCTCCCGAACGTAGTGCCGGCCGCAGGGACCGTCAAGCTCGCCCAGGGCAAGACGCTTATGTCGGGCGGGCGGGGGCGAAGAAGTCGGTGAGCAGCTGTGTGACGCGCTCGGCCTCGTCGTGATGGACCCAGTGCGAGGCGTTGGGCAGGCGCTCGACGCGGTCGAGGTTGGGCACATCGTCGCGCTCCGGCTCGGCGAGATCGGGGCCGAGGTAGCGGTCGCGCTGTCCCCAGATCACCAGCGTGGGCGCCTCGATCGGGCGCAGCTGCGCCTGGGCCTGCTTCGACCCTCGTACCGCGGCGCGGTAGTAGTTGATGATCGCCGTGGCGGCGCCCGGCTGTGACCACGACTCGATGTAGCGCTTCGTCTCCTCCGGCGTGTACGGGGGCTGGGCATCGCGCTGGTAGCGCCGGAAGAACCGCCAGTTCCTGGCGCGCACGGTCCGCTCGGGCACCCCCGGGGGCTGGAAGTAGAAGAAGTACCAGAGCTTCCGGAGCTGGTTCGGGTGCTTCAGCCCCTCGTTGAGCCGTCGCGGATGGGCCGCGTTGAGGATCACCAGGCGCTCCACGACCTCCGGGTGGGCCATCGCGGTCGCCCAGGCGACGGTCCCGCCGAAGTCGTGGCCCACGAGCAGCGCCGACTCGGCGCCGAGCTCACGGATCAGACCGCGGATGTCGTCCGCCACCTTGTCGGCGCCGTAGGCCTCGACGCCCTCTGGCCGCGATGACAGGTTGTAGCCGCGCAGGTCGGGCGCGACGACTCGGAAGCCCGCCTTCGCGAGGGGAGCGATCTGCAGCCGCCAGCTGAACCAGAACTCCGGGAAGCCGTGCAGCAGAACGACCAGCGGCCCGTCGCCGGCCTCGACGTAATGCAACCTCACGTCACCGATCTGGGCGTAGCCGTCCCGAACGTCGGTCCGGTTGTCCAACACTTCCGAGGCGGGCGGGGCGCTGGGCGTCGAGCTCATTGAGGATCTCCTCTCAAAACCGAGGGTGGTGACAGAAAAGGTTGCTCCTGTCGCCTCCACGTCGCGCCCGTGAGTGCCCTGGTCTGCTCCCTGGTGTGCCAGCCGCACGCGTAAGGATCGCGGCAATGAGGGTCGCGGTCTGGCGGGCGCCCGGCGCTTACTGGAAGACCACGGGATCGCCCCCGGGGAGCACGTCGCGCATCTCCCCAGGTAGGAAGGGCAGGTCGAGCAGGCTGAGCTTGACCCCGCTGCGGCGCTGGTAGCGCTCGGGGTCCAGCCGCACCACGAGGCCCGCCCGCGGTCGCAGGTGAACTTCCAGCGCCTCGCCGGGCTGCATCCGTCGCACGATCGTGCCGTCCACCTGGAGCACCGGCTCGCCGCTGTCTTCCAGCAGCTCCAACACGATCGGCTCGGCGCCCGAGATCACGGCCGGCCGCGAGATGCCGGAGATCGGCGCAACGGGGCTGACGATCACTGCGTCGAGCATGGGCGAGACGAGGGGCCCTCCCGCTGCGTACGAATACGCCGTGGAGCCGATCGGCGTGGCAATCACGAGCGCGTCGCAGCGGTATCGCCCGCTCGCGCGCCCCATTACGGTCAGCGAAGCGTGTACCGCTCCCTCGCCGGGCACGCTGGCGAGGGCGATGTCGTTGAACGCGATCGACTCGTCGCCTGCGTCCGTGAGCACCGCCGCGCTGTGCTCCTCGACGGTGTAGTCGCCCGTCTCGAGCCGGTCGAGCGCGGCGTCGAGCTCGTCCGGCTCGACCTCGACCAGGAAGCCGAGGTGTCCGAGGTTCACGCCGAGGACGGGGATGGGCCGCCCGGCGACGAGGCGCAGGGCGCCGAGCATCGTGCCGTCGCCGCCGAGACTGACGAGTGCGTCGGCCTCATCGATCAGCTCCGCCTCGCTCACGGACACCACGTCATCGGGTAGGCGCGCGGAGTCCCGGGCGTCGGCGATCACCTGTTTGCCGTGCGACCGCGCCCAGCTCGTGAGCTTCTCGGCCACCGGCGTCGGGTCGCTGCGCGGATGCAGGACGAGCCCGACTCGCCCAGCTGGCTTCATGGTCTGCATGAGGGCAATCGTCGCATCCTGCGCGACCGGTCGTTCAACGGCACCGGACCGGACGGCCTAGCCGGTGCAGCTGGCGGCGAGGAACGCGGACGTCCTGCGCCGTCAGAGCGACGGCACCTGGCGCTTCGTGATCGACAACCCGTGGGGGACCGACTGAGGCCTCAGTCCTCCCACTCGCGGCCCGGCAGCCGCTCCTTGATCTCCTGCAGCACCCACGAGTTGCCGTCGGGATCGCTGAACGAGGCGTACGTGAAGTAGGAGCGGCGTTCCGGGTCCGGGCCCGGGGCGAGACCGTTCTCGTCGCGGTGGAACAGCTCGCTGACCTCGACGCCGCGGCCGACGAGGTCCTCACGCGCCGCGTCGATGTCGGAGACGACCAGCTCCATGCGCTGAGCGGAGCCGGGCTCGGCCGTGGTCAGGCCCCTCCCGAACGCGATCGAGCAGCCCGAGTGAGTAGGCGTCAGCTGGACCGCCCGGACGTCGCCCAGGTCGAAGTCCGCGTCCAACCGCCAACCGAGGCTCTGGTAGAAGGTCTTGGCGCGATCGACGTCGGAGACCGGCAACGTGACGACCTCGAGCTTCATGTCGATGGTCCCCACGATTGACCTCCTCAGTCGCCCGGTATCGGCGGCAGAGTCCCGCTTCTACAGGTCGATCGCGCCCGTGACCTCACTGGTCCTCACCCCGGGTGTCGGGTCCGGCAGGCGCAGCATGCGGAACGAGTTGAGCAGCCCGATGAGGCCGGCGAGGATCGGGATGATCAGCGCCACCTGAAGGGCGAGGGGTCTCACGTCGGTGTTGATGCGGACGATCTCGTCCTGAATCGGTTCGGGTTCTTCGGCGAGCAGCTTCTCGAGCTGGCTATTGCGAATCACCTGCGCGTCGTCCTCGAGCGCGTCCGCCACCCGCTGCTGGTCGGCCGGCGGCAGGACCTTGCTCGCCTCCGCCTCGTGAGTGAACGCGATCGAGAGCGTCGCCAGCATGATCGCCCCCGCGAACGCCAGGCCGAACGACAGCCCGAACGATCCCGCCGCCGAGTTCACTCCGGCGGCCTCGCTGACGCGTTCCTCCGAGATCGGCGAGAGCGTGTAGTTGTTGAGCTGCGATACCAGTAGACCCAGCCCCGATCCCGCGATCAGCAGCGGGAGGACGAGGGCCCAGCCCGAGTCGGCTCGCGGCACGATCGGAAGCAGGAGCACGAGCCCGGCGGTGAGGAGCAGGAACCCGAGGCGGATCACGCTGGCCGGGCGCCGCTTGATCGCCCTCCTCCCGGCCAGCAACGCTACGGCGAACATGCTGAGCGACAGCGGAGCGATTGACAGGCCCGCCTCCATCGCGTTGTACTCGAGCACCATCTGCAGGTAGATCGGCAGCGCAATCATCGTGCCGCCCAGCGCGATCTGCTGCGTCGCCTGCTGGGAGACCCCGAACCTGAAGCCCTTCGACTCGAACAGACCAGGGTCGATCAGTGTCGGCTTGCCCTCGCGCTTGCGTCGCATCAGCCACCTGACCAGCCCTCCGAGGCCGATGAGGCCGACCACGAGCAGCGCGGCGACCGACTCGCCTCCCTCCTGCCACACCAGGATGCTCAACACGAGGCCGCCCATCCCGACGACCGACAGGACGCCGCCCACGGGATCGATGCTCCGGTCTCCCGTGTAGGGCACGTCGCGGACGAGGTTGATGCCGGACAGGACGATCGCGATTACGACCGCCTCGAGCAGGAACGCGACGCGCCAGGACAGGTAGGTGGTGATGAAGCCCCCGAGCAGCGGCCCGACCGCGGCGGCTATGGCGGCAGAGGCCCCGACCAGGGCATACACCTTCTTCTGGGCCGCACCCTCGAAGTTGCCGTGGATCAGTGATTGCATCGCCGGCAGCAGGAGCGACGCGCCGATTCCGCCCAGCACCGCCCAGAAGATCACGATCGCGGTCAGGCCCTGGGCGAGCGTCATCGCCACTGCGCCCACGGCGTAGCCCAGCAGCCCCAGCACGTACGCCCGCTTGCGGCCGAAGAGATCGCCGACCTTGCTGCCGATCAGGATGAACGCGGCGGACACGAGCGCCTCGAGCGCAATCGCGGCCTGCACGCCGCTGACGGTCGTGCCGAGATCGTGCACGACCGCCGATATCGAGACGTTCATCAGCGACGTGTCGACGACCAGCACGAACATCGCCATCGCGAGCAGGAGGGCGAGCCGCCCGGTACCCGCCGACTCGGTGGGCTCCGTCATGCGTGATGAGGATGCCATGGTTAGATCCGTCCATGACGGAGCCGGCCAGCCGGAGCGACCCGCCGCCGCCGACCGCCGACGTCGTGCAACGCACGTCGATGGCGGCCGAGCGGACGTGGCTTGCCTGGTGGCGCACGGCACTGGCAGCCACGGCCGGCTCACTTGCTGTGGGGCGTCTGGCGCCCGAGGTGCTCGACGTAGCCCCATGGCCCTACGTCGTGCTGGGCGCCGGTTACGCCGCTCTTGCCGTCGGCCTGCTCGTGACGGGCGCACTCCGCCAGCGTGATCTCCGGCAGGCGCTCGACAGCGGCTCGTCAGCGCCGCTCAGCTTCCGGCTCGTGACGCTGTTCACCGTCGGCGGCGTCCTGCTCGCGCTGACCACCGTGGTGCTGGTCGTAGCCCAGACTTAGGGGCGCGCAGCGCGAGCGCGATCCCGACGGCGCTGACTCCCGCCAGGATCGGCACGGCGCGGCGGGCCCAGGTGGGCGGCCCTTCAGAAGGGCGTCGCGGCGCCCGGTGAGGGCGCACGTCCAGACATAGCCGAGGCAGCTCAGCTCGACGACGGCGATCGCCGTGTGGCCCGCGCGCAGAGCGAGGGCGCCACGCGACAGCCCGGTCATCTGGTCTGCAGCTCGCGGACTACTGCCCGACGCCGCGATCCATCGCCTGCGAACGGTCACGATCGCGCGGCGCTCAGGCGGGCCAGTCCGCCGGAGCCGTCTCACCGTCGCCGCCCTCGGGCTTCGGCCCGCCGATGGCGATCACCTCCATCCCCTCGGGTCCGGCCTCGAACGCGCGCACCACCTCGGGCGCGACCCGCACGGTGTCCCACTGCCTGAGCTCGACCACCTCGCCGTCGAGCAGGACGCGGCCGGAGCCCGCGACCACCACGTAGGCCTCCTCCTGCTCGCGGTGCCGGTGCCCCACCGGGCTGCGGAATCCGGGCGCGTAGCGGAAGTGGCTCACGCCGATGTCGCGCGACCCGAGCGGCGTGCGGCCGAAGCGCCCCTCGATCTCGGGCACCCGGTCCCCGACCGAGTCCTCCAACTCCAGCAGGTTCACCTTCGCGTAGTTCGACATCTACCGAACGGTACAACTCGTGGCACGATGGAACGCATCGGGACCGATGCCTAGAGCCACCGCTCACCAGCCCACGGCGCCGACGGCGCGCGATTCGAGTGAACTGCTCGAGCGCTCCGACCATCTGTCCGCGCTTGAGGCGTATCTCGCGGAGGTGACGGGCCACCAACGCGGCGGTCTGGTGCTCGTGAGCGGCGAGGCGGGTGTGGGAAAGACGGCGCTTCTGCGCCGCTTCTGCGAGGACCACGCCGATTCGGCCCGTGTCCTATGGGGCAACTGCGACGCTCTGTTCACCCCCAGGCCGTTGGGTCCGCTCTTCGACATCACCGAGACCACGGGCGGCGAGCTCGAGGCACTGGTGGCCAGCGGCGCCAAGTCTCATGAGGTGGTGGCGGCCCTGGCAGTCGAGCTGGGCAGGCGGGCGCCGACGGTGATCGTCCTCGAGGATGTTCACCACGCCGACGGGGCGACGCTCGACGTCGTCCGCCTGCTCGGTCGCAAGGTCGGATCGATCCCCGCGCTCGTCGTGGCCACCTACCGGGAGGACGAACTCGCGGCCGGACACCCGCTGCGAATCGTGCTCGGAGAGTTCGCCACCTCCAGAGACATCTCGCGGCTCAGGATCGAGCCACTTTCGCGGGCAGCCGTCGCCGAGCTCGCCCAGTTGCACGCGCTGGATGCGGACGAGCTGTTTCGCAAGACCGCCGGCAACCCGTTCTTCGTGACTGAGGTACTCGGAGCCGGAGCTGATGAGATTCCGCACACGGTCCGCGACGCGGTGCTGGCTCGCGCAGCGTCTCTCTCGACCGATGCGAGGCGGCTGCTCGAAGCGGTCGCCGCGCTGCCCCCGCGTGCCGACCTTCAGCTACTGGAGGCCGTCGCCGGCGAGGTGGTGGGCGATCTCGAGGAGTGCCTGACGTCCGGGATGCTGGCGTCGACCCCCGGCGGCGTCGCGTTCCGCCACGAACTGGCGCGACTGACCGTGGAGGAGTCCCTGCCCCCGGATCGGAAGCTGGACCTGCATCGAGCTGCCCTGAGGGCACTGGCCGATCCTCCGTCCGGGGAGCCGGATCTCGACAGGCTGGCCCACCATGCGGAGGGCGCCGGCGACTCGGAGGCCGTGCTGCGCTTCGCCCCGGCCGCGGCCGACCGAGCGGCGGCGCTCGGCGCGCACCGCGAGGCCGCGGCCCACTACGCCCGCGCCCTCCCATTCGCGCACGTGCTGCCGCCGAAGGCGCAGGCGGAACTTCTGGAGCATCACTCCCACGAGTGCTACCTCACGAACCAGGGCGCCGAGGCGATCGACGCGCTCGAACGCGCCATCGCGCTGCATCGAGACGTGGGCGACGTCCGCAGGAAGGGCATGGCCCTCTGCTCCCTGTCCCAGATCCTCTGGTGTCCGGGCCGCAACGAGGACTCCGAGCGAGCGGCGCTCGACGCGGTCGCGCTGCTCGAGCAGCTGCCCCCCGGGCGGGAGCTCGCGACGGCCTACGCCAACCTCTCGCAGGTCTACATGAACGCCGAGGATGCGGAGGGCGCGGCGGTCTGGGGCGAGCGTGCGCTGGCGCTCGCCGAGGGCCTCGACGACCCCGGGATCCGCATGGACGCTCTGATCAACCTGGGAACCGCTCAGTACCTGACCGGCGCCCCGGGCGGGCGAGAACAACTGGAGCGGAGCTTGACGCTCAGCGAGGAGGTTGGGCTCGACGAGCAGGCGGGCCGTGCCCTCGTGAACCTGCTCTCTGGGGCCACCCGCGAGCGCGACCACGTCGCGGCCGAGCAATACATGAGGCGTGGGCTCGAGCTGGCAGAGGACCGCGGATTCGAGCTCTGGCGTATCTATGTGCTTGCTCACGGCGCGTGCTCGCAGCTCAACCAGGGTCGTTGGGACGATGCCGTCGAGTCCGCGTCCCTCGTGTTGCGCGAATCGTTCCCGTCGACGCTTCCGCCTGCCCTTGCGTACATGGCCATCGGCCTCGTGAGGGCCCGGCGCGGCGATCCTGACCAGTGGGGGGCTCTCGACGAGGCGTTTGCGCTGGTGGAGCCCTCGGGCGAGCTTCAGCGACTCGCGCCGGTCGCGGCGGCGAGGGCTGAGGCCGCCTGGCTTGAAGGTGCACCTGGCAAGATCGCCGACGCCACGGACACCGCCTTCGGGCTTGCGCTGCGGTCAGGCTCCGAATGGCCGCTCGGCGAGCTCGCATGCTGGCGCTGGCGTGCCGGGTTGCTGGTGGAGCCGCCGCCCGCCGCCGCCGAGCCCTACGCCCTCCAGATCGCCGGTGACTGGCGGCGGGCCGCCGATCTCTGGCAGGAGATCGGGTGTCCGTACGAGGCCGCGCTGTCGCTTACCGACGCCGATGACGAGGACGCGCTGCGGCAGGCCCTGGACGAGCTTCAGCGGCTGGGCGCCGGCCCGGCTGCTGCGATCGTCGCGCGCCGGCTGCGCGAGCGGGGCGCCAGCGGCCTGCCTCGAGGGCCGCGGCCGGCAACGCGCCAAAACCCCGCCAACCTCACTCCGCGTGAGGTCGAGGTGCTGGAGCTGGTGGCGGACGGCCTTCGCAACGCCGAGATCGCCGAGCGCCTGTTCGTCTCCCGCAAGACCGTCGATCACCACGTTTCGGCGATCTTGCGCAAGCTCGACGTCCGCACGCGGGCAGAGGCCAGCGCTAAAGCCGTCAGGCTCGGGCTCGTCGGCCAAGATAGGTAGCCCGTTCGCTCCAATCTGGGGCGCCCTTCCGATGCGCCTCCCGCGGCGCGCTCGTAGGTTCGAAATCGAGCCGTTTTCTACGAGTGAAGGAGGCAAGGATGTTCGGAGCCAAGCTGACAACCGCGCTGGTGATCGGCGCCGCCGTCTGGCCCGCGGGCGCGTACGCGAGCACAGACCCGCCCTCGCCGGTCGTCCCGAATGCCGTGGCCGGGGGGCAGGACCTGCGCTCCCCGGACGCGCGCGACGCGGCCCGCGAAGTCGCCATTGCCGCCCCCACTGCCACCCACGCTGACGTCTCGGCGACCGGCCCCACCGCCTCCGTCTCGGATGGCTTCGAATGGGGCGACGCCGGAATCGGCGCCGCCGTGATTCTCGGGCTTGTGAGCCTCGCCAGCGCGGCAGTGCTGGTCACGGGCCGCGGCCGAGGCGGCGCACCCGCGGGTCCTCACGCGTAGTCGCCGTCCCCCCGGGGGACACGTCGAGGGCCGCCTGGAGGCGGCCCTCGCGTATTAGGCTGCTGGTCCTGATGGACCTGCGGCCACTTGGTGCGACCGGGACCGTGGTCAGCGCTTACGCGCTCGGGACCATGACGTTCGGCGCCGAGGCGGACGAGGCGGCCTCGCACGCGATGCTCAACCGCTACCTGGAGGCGGGCGGGAACTTCGTCGACACGGCGGACGTCTACACGCACGGCGCCTCCGAGGAGATCATCGGGCGCTGGCTCGAGAAGAGCGGCAGGCGCGACGAGATCGTGCTCGCCACCAAGGCCCGCTTCCGGATGGGCGAGGGGCCGAACGACATCGGGCTAAGCCGGGTCCACCTCCAGCAGGCCTGCGAGGCCTCGCTCGAGCGACTGGGCGTGGACACGATCGACCTCTACCAGGCGCACTGCTGGGATCCGGTCACGCCGCTCGAGGAGACACTCGCCGCCTTCGAGGAGCTCGTGGCGGCGGGCAAGGTGCGCTACGTCGGCGTCTCGAACTTCGCCGGCTGGCATCTGCAGCGCGCCGCGCTCCTCGGCCGCCAGCCTGGGTACGCGCCGGTCGTGACCCTGCAGCCGCAGTACAGCCTGCTGTCGCGCGAGATCGAGTGGGAGCTCGTGCCGCTCTGCCTGGACGAGGGCATCGGAATGCTGCCGTGGTCGCCGCTCGGAGGCGGCTGGCTGACCGGGAAGTACAGCCGCGACGAGCGCCCGACCGGCGACACGCGCCTGGGCGAGGACCCCAACCGCGGCCAGGAGGCCTGGGACAGGCGCAACACAGAGCGCACCTGGGCGGTGGTCGACGCGGTGAAGGAGATCGCCGACGCGCACGGCGCCTCGATGGCGCAGGTGGCGCTTGCGTGGGTCACCGGCAGGCCCGGCGTGAGCTCCACGATCCTCGGCACGCGCACCGTCGAGCAGCTCGACGACAACCTCGGCGCCGCGCAGCTCGAGCTGGAGCCCGAGCAGGTGGCGCGTCTCGACGAGGTGTCCGACCCCGGACTGCCCCCGTACCCGTACGGCTTCCTCGCGGAGTCGAACGAGGACCGGGCCGAGCTGAGCGGCTAGCGCCTCCCGGTGGACGCTCGGGGTCGCGAGGGCTACGCTCGCGTGATTCGACGGGTGGGCTGGACGATCGGCGTGCTGTTCCTCGCCCTGGCGGTGTGCCAGCCGGCGATCGCTGCGGCCAAGCCGCCGGCCAAGCCGCCCCCGCAGGCGTTGCCGGGCACCTACAAGGTCCCCAAGAAGATCCCTGACAACTGCTCGGCCGCGGTGGAGGACAAGATCATGGCCTGGCTCGCCACCGTCCCCGACGGCAGCACGGTTCTGTTCGGGCCGGGTGGCTGCTACGGGCAGGACGGGACGATCACGCTCGCGAACCGTTCCAGGCTCGTGATCGATGCCCAGGGCTCCGAGTTCCGCGCGCTCACACCGGGCGGCAGCCACAGGGCCAACTGGCGACTCACCGGAGGGGGCAACCTGACCTTCCGCAACGTGGCCGTGCGAGGCAGCAATCCGCTCGGCAGCTACGACCCGGCCGTGGAGTGGCAGCACGGCATCTCCGTGGAGGGTGTGCAGGGCATCACGCTCTCGAACGTGCAGGTCCGTGACACCTGGGGCGACGGCGTGATGCTGTGGCGCGGCGCGCCCTCGCCCGCCTGCGGCGACGACGCCTCCAGCGCCCGCAACGTCGTGATCGCGGGTGCGCTGATCGAACGCAGCGGCCGGCAGGGCGTCGCGATCGTGGACGCGGAGAACGTGACGCTCCAGGACTCCACGATCGGCCCGGTCGCATGGTGGGCCGTGGACCTGGAGACCGACGACAACTGCGACATCGCCCGTCACATCAGCATCCTGCGCAACACCTTCGGCGCCACCCGCTACGGGGCGATCGGAAGCGTCGGCTTCGGCGGCGACCCACAGGTGGGCGACGTGACGGTGGCCGACAACACGCAGACCGTGGAGGCGGGCCTGCCGGGCGAGTGCTGGGCACCGGTGTGGATCCTCTCGCCCGACGCGCTGTACCGGAGCGGCTACGTGTTCCGCGGCAACCGCTTCCTGGCTCGGCGCAACGCCTTCGAGTTCAGGCGCGTGCGCAACATCGACGTGAGCTCGAACAACGTCACGCTCACGCCCACCACCGGCTGCGGCACGCGCGCGGGCGTCCTGTTGGTGGACTCACACACCGTGAACATCGCGTCGAACGCCTTCAGCGGCGCGAACACCGTGTTCAAGACCGACTCGCTCAGCACCGGCATCACCGCCAGCGGCAACACGACGAACTGAGCGGGCCCGTATTTGCTCTACCCAGGCGCCGGGGGTAGGGTCATCGTGTGTCGAAGCTCGTCGGTGACGGCGGGCGTTTGGGACTCGCGACGACGCTCGCCATGCTCGCGACCTGGCTGTCAGCAGCGCCAGGCTTCGCCGCGCCGCAGCGCGCGGTCGCAAACGAGGTGATCGTCGGTTTCCGGCAGCAGGCGTCGGTGCTCGAGCGCGAGCGTGCCGTCGCGGCCGTCGAAGGTCGTGTGAAGAGCCGCCTCCGCGGCATCGGCGCTGTCCTCGTCCGGGCGCCGGGGAGCGTCGGTCGCATGGTCGAGCGCCTGGAGCGCCGAGCCGGGGTTCGCTATGCCGAGCCGAACTTCCGCCTCTTCGCCGAGACTCACGGCGGCACGCCCAACGATCCCGACTTCCACCGGCTCTGGGGTCTCCACAACTTCGGGCAGCTCGTGAACTTCTCCTTCGGGACCCCCGACGCGGACATCGACGCGCCCGAGGCCTGGGAGGTGACCACCGGCGGCGACAGCGTGGTGGGCGTGCTCGACACGGGTATCGACGCGAATCACCCCGACCTTGCCGCGAACGTCTGGACGAATTCCGGTGAGGACTGCGCGGGCTGCCGGAGCGACGGCGTCGACAACGACGGCAACGGCTACGTCGACGACTGGCGTGGCTGGGACTTCGCGAACGACGACAACAACCCAACCGACGACAATGGCCACGGGACGCACGTGGCCGGGACGATCGCGGCGGTTGGGAACAACGGCGTCGGCGTCGTCGGCGTGAACTGGTCGGCGGAGCTCATGGCGTTGAAGTTCATCGGCGCCGACGGGAGCGGCACGACCGCCGACGCGATCGCGGCGCTCCTCTATGCCACGGACAACGGCGCCACCGTGACGAACAACTCCTACGGGACCGCTGACTTCTCGCAGGCGTTTGCGGACGCGGTGAGGGTTGCAGGCGAGCGCGGATCGCTGTTCGTCGCAGCCGCCGGCAACAGCTTCAGCTCGAACGATGCGACCCCTCAGTACCCGGCGTCGTTCACGGATCCGAACGTCGTGGCGGTGGCCGCCACGAACAATGCGGACCAGCGGGCATGGTTCTCCAACTTCGGCGCGAGGTCAGTGGACCTCGGCGCGCCGGGCGACGGCATCTACTCCACCTGGCCAGGTGGCGGCTACCAGCTCCAGAGCGGCACGTCCATGGCGGCGCCTCAGGTGGCGGGCGCCGCGGCGCTGGTACAGGCGGCCTTCCCTGGTGCCGTTCCAGCCGGCACGAAGGCGCTGCTGCTCCGGACCGTGGACGCGAACGCCTCGCTTGCGGGGAAGACCACCAGCGGTGGCCGCCTGAACGTGAACGCGGCCGTTCGTTGCAATGGGGCGGGCCAGGCATGGCTCGAGTCGCCCGCCCCCGGGTTCGTCGCTCAAGCGGGCGAGGAGCTGCGCGTGACGGCGCTTGCCGCGGGCTGCGGCCGGACCGGCGCTGTGACGGTGACCGCAACAGCGAACGGAGCGCCCATCGCGCTGACGGCTCGCGGCGGCGGGGTCTACGACGGGACCTACACGCCCACGCAACCGGGAGGACTGTCCATCTCCGTCACGGCCGAGGGCCCCGCCGGATCGGACACCCGCACCGTCTCCGGGAGCGTCCCCGCCCGGATCACCGCGGGCGGCCCGGCGGTCACGGTCAGGGCTGCCGCGCCTGACGAGAACCCGCAACTTGGGTTCAACGGCAGCGCGGGAGAGCGCGTAAGCCTCCAGATCGACGCAGTCACGATCGGAACCTCGAACTGCTGCGGCGCAAAGGTGTCGATCGCCGCGCCGGACGGCTCGGCGGTCGGCTCGCCGATCTACGTGGGCACGACCGGCGCCTTCATCGACACGAGGGCGCTGACCCAGACCGGCGGCTACACGATCTTCGTGGACCCGCAGGGCAGCGCGACGGGCAGCGCGACGCTGACGCTCTATTCGGTACCGCCGGACGCGACCGCGGCGATCCTGCCGGGCGGCCCGGCCGTCTCGGTCGCGACCACGACGCCCGGCCAGAACGCGACGCTGACCTTCGACGCGAGCGCCGGGGATCGGATCAGTGCGAATGTGAGTCCCGTCTGCTGCAACGCGAAGGTCTCGATCGTCGCGCCGGACGGCTCGGCGGTTGGCTCGCCGACGTTCCTCGGCACGACCGGCGCCTTCATCGACACGAGGGCGCTGCCGCAGTCGGGGAGGTACGCGATCGTCGTCGATCCGTCCGGACCCGCCACGGGCAGCGCAACGGTCACGTTGTATTCGGTGCCGCCCGATGTGACGGCGGCGATCATGCCGGGCGGCCCGGCCGTCTCGGTGACCACGACCACGCCCGGCCAGAACGCGGCGCTCAGCTTCGACGCGAACGCCGGGGAGCGGGTCAGCGTGAAGGTGGGTCCCCTCTGCTGCAATGCGAAGCTGTCGATCGTCGCGCCGGACGGCTCGGCGGTCGGCCCGCCCATGTTCATGGGACCGGGCGGCGGGTTCATCGACAGCAGGACGCTGTCGCAGTCGGGCAGGCACGCGATCGTCATCGATCCGTCCGGAACCGCCACGGGGGGCGCGACGGTCACCGTCTACGCCGTTCCGGCGGACGTGACGAAGGCGATCTCGCCTGGCGGCCCCTCCGCCTCGGTCACGACGACCACGCCCGGACAGAACGCAAAGCTCACCTTCAGCGGAACAACCGGCCAGCGCGTGAGCTTGAACATCGGGCCGATCTGCTGCAACACGTATGTCTCGATGCTGGCGCCTGACGGGACGATGCTCGGCTCATCCAGCTACATCACCACGGCCGGAGGCTTCATCGAGCCCAGGACGCTGCCGCAAAACGGGACCTACACGATCGTCCTCGATCACGCAGCCGCCGCGCTGGGGACCGCGACCGTGACCGTCTACGACGTGCCGCCAGACCTGACCGCGACGATAGTGCCGGGCGGCCAGTCAACCTCGGTCACGACGACCGCGCCCGGCCAGAACGCGAAGCTGAGCTTCAGCGGCGTGGCCGGCCAGCGCGTGAGTCTCAAGGCCGGCCCAGCCTGCTGCGGCATCTCGGTGTCGATCGTGGCGCCCGACGGATCGGCGCTGGGATCCTCGACCTCGGTCGTGCCGGGCGGCCTGTTCATCGACACGCAGACGCTCCCGCAGACCGGCACTTACACGGTGCCAATGGACGTGCGGGCCGGGGCCACGGGCAGCGTGACGCTGACGCTCTACGACGTCCCGCCGAACCTCAGCCCGACGATCTCGATCGGCGGGCCGCCGGTCACGCTCACGATCCCCACTCCGGGACAGAACGCCGCGGTCACCTTCGACGGCAACGCGGGCCGGACGGTCACGCTCCAGATCAGCGGCGTCACGATCACCCAGGCAAAGCTCCTCGTCACGAATCCCGACGGCACCGACCTCATGTCGCCGCAGTACGTGTTCGCCAGCCCGAAGACGCTCACCGCCGCGCTGCGTTTCAACGGCACCCACACGATCTTCGTCGATCCGGTGAACGCCTACGTCGGGAGCATGACCTTGGCGCTGCCGTAGACCCACTCTTGATCCCTTTTACATGACATACGTGTAAAACGCAGCAAGAGTCAGGAAAGTCAGGACGAACGCTCGGCGAACGCGCTCAGCGCGGCCCGCGCGTCCGGCTCTTCGAACAGCCGCACGCAGTGGTGCGTCTCGCGCTCCATCGCGGCGGGCAGGAGCGGTCCGAAGCGCTCGTTGAGCATCGACTTGGTCGCCGCGACGGCGTCGCGCGACGTCCGCGAGAAGACCTCCGCCCAGTGCTGGATCCGCCCGTCCAGCTCTGCTGGGGCGACGAACTCGGTGGCGAAGCCATGCTCGCGCGCCCAGCTCGGCGTCGCGCGGCTCGCCGCTCAACAGGAGCTCGCGCGCGGCCGTCTCGCCGAGCACCTCCGGGCAGCAGGAGCGTGCCGGCGTTGCTCGCCACCAGCCCGATGCCGACCTCGGGCGTGATCAGGCGCACGCGCTCGGTGCAGAGCCGGAGATCGCAGCTGGCCGCGAACTCGAGCGCGCCGCCCACGCAGACGCCGTCCACCACCGCCACCACAGGCACCGGTGCTGCCAGGACCACACGCGTCATGCGCTGGAAGCCCTCGATCGTGGCCGCCCACGCGGAGCTGTCCGCCTCGATCGCCGCGTACAGGTCGTCCCCGGCCGAGAAGTGCCCACCTGCTCCGCGCACCGCGACCATGCGCACGGCCGGGTCGCGTCCCGCCACCTCGATCTCGGCAGCGATCTCCTGCATCGTGTCGAGGTCCCAGGCGTTGCGACGAGCCTGGCGGTCCCACGTGATCACCCTGGCTGTGTCGACATCGGTGGTCGTTACGGTCATCCGGCGGGCTCCTTCCTAATGGCCTCGACTGCGCTCGGCAGCGGGTCCCCACGGGCTGTGCGATGGACGATGCGGGTCTTGTGCTCCGCCACGGGCAGCGACCCCGGCTCGAGCCGGGTGAGCTCGAAGCGTGCGCGCAGCGAGGTGTGGAGCTGCTCGCTGACGCCCGCGAGGTCGACGTCGGCCGGGGCCTCCACGTACAGCCGCAGCGGCGGCGTGACCGGGTCGCCCTCGGCCACCACGCAGTGGCGCCCCAGCCGCGGCTCGGCCGCAAGGATCGCGCTGATGGCCTGCGGATAGACGTTCACGGCCTGGACTCGCAGCATGTCGTCGCGGCGGCCGTCGATGCGGATCCGCGGCGAGCGGCGCCCGCACGCGCACGGCGACGTCCACACCCGGCCGAGGTCGCCCGAGCGGTAGCGGAGCAGCGGCGAGGCCTCGCGGCGCAGATGCGTCCACACCAGCTCGCCGCTCACGCCGTCCTCGAGCTCGAGCGGCGCCCCGCTGTCGGGGTCGATCAGCTCGAGCACGGCGTACTCGCCGACCGTCAGGTGCAGGCCCTCGCCCTCCTCGCACGCGCCCGCCATCGTCGACCACACGTCGCTCATGCCGAAGCTGTCGGCCACGCTGGCACCCCAGGCCGCCTCGATCTCGGAGCGCACCGCCTCAAGCCCTGCGCCGGGCTCGCCGGCGGTCACGATGTGGCGCATCCGCAGCTCGCGCGGGTCCACGCCTGCCTCGCGCGCGCGGGCGGCGAGGTAGGCGGGGAAGGAGAGCGTGCCGAAGATCGCGGTGATGCCGAGCTGCGGGATCAGCTCGAGCAGGCGCCGCGACTGGCCCGTGCCCACCGGCACCACCGTCGCGCCGCTCGCCTCCAGCGCCATGTGGTCGGCAATGCCTCCCGCGTAGAGCGCGTAGTTGAGGCAGTGGGCCACGGTGTCGTCGGCCCGCACCCCGGCGATCCGGAACGCCTCGCCGCCCACGGCACTGTTCGCCTCGTGGTCGTGCTGGGTGAAGCCCACCGCCACTGGCTCGCCCGTGGTCCCGGAGGTCACGTGCATGCGCACGAGCCGCTCCCGCGGCGCGCACAGGTGCGGACCGAAGGGCGGCTCGCGCCGCTGGCCGTCGCGCAACTCCTCCTTGGTGGTGAAGGGCAGCTGCCGCAGGTCCGACGGAGTGCGAACGCGCTCGCGCACGCCCAGGAGCCGATCGCGGTAGAAGTCGCTCGACGACTCGAGGTAGGCGAGCTGCTCCTGGAGCGCGCTCACTCGCGCGGGGGCAGGTCGCCCGCGGCGGCGCTCTCGAGGGTGGCCTGCACGGTGCGGCCGTAGGCGTCGATCAGCACCCGCAGGTCCGCCTCCGGCGTGTCCTCCTCCTTCGTGTGCGAGACCGGCGGAGAGGACGACGAGAACAGCATCACCGTCGGGATCAGCCGCGCCATCTCGGCGGCGTCGTGGAGCGGGCCGCTCGGGATCGCGGTGTCCTTGCCGCCCGCGTCCTGGACCGCCTGGCGCGCGAAGCCGATCAGGCGCTCGTCGAACGGGATCGGCGGAATCGACCAGAGGTGCTGAAGGTCGACCTCGCAGCCGTGGTCCGCCGCGGCCTGCTCGCAGGAGCCGCGGGCCTCCGCGAGCATCGCCGCCAGCGTGTCCGGGTCGAGGTGACGCTGGTCGAGCAGCATCTCCGTGCGGCCAGGCACAGCGGTCACGACTCCCGGCTCGCTCGTGGCCCCGCCGACCGTGCACACACCTTCGTGCTTGAGGCCGATCGTCTGGATCGCCAGCGCGGCCTGGGCGGTGGCCATGAACGTGTCGTGCCGCATCGGCATCGGCGTGGCGCCGGCGTGGGCGGTCTCCCCTGTGAACACCGCCAGGTGGCGCTCCACGCCGAACGTCCCAAGCACGGTCGCCGCCGGCTCGCCCCTGCTCTCGAGCACCGGGCCCTGCTCGATGTGGCCCTCGATGTACGCGCGCGCGCCGGTCAGCCCGGCGCCGGACTCGCGGGCGCGGTCGAGGTCCACGTCGTAGCGCGCGACCACGTCCTCGAGGCGCTCGCCGTCGCGGTCGCGCAGGTCGCGCACCTCGTCGGGGTCGAGCGTGCCCGCACAGCAGGACGACCCGAACAGGCTGCGGCCGAAGCGGGCACCCTCCTCGTCGGCCCAGTCCACCAGGCGCAGGCCAACCGGCGGCGTGCCGTCCTCGGCCTGGCTTCGGAGGGCCTCGATGGCCGTGAACACGCCGAGCGCGCCGTCCAGCCAGCCGCCGTTCGGCACCGAGTCCACGTGCGAGCCGACGATCACGAAGCCGTCCTGGTCGCCCGGGAGGTCGGCCCAGAGGTTGCCCGCCGCGTCCACCGACACCTCCACGGGAAGCTCGTCGAGGCGCGAGCGCAGGAACTCCCGCGCGCGCGTCCACTCGTCGGTCCAGCACAGGCGTCGGGCGCCGTCCGGCCCGCCGGTCAGGCGCGCGAGCTCGCGCAGGTCCTCGAGCACCCTGTCCGCGTTCACGACGCCACTGCCGCCGGCGCGCCGAGCGAGCGCGGCACGAAGCGTCCGTGCCCGGGCTGCGTGACAATCTCGCCGCGGTCGTAGACCATGGCGCCCCGGCAGAGCGTGTGGCGCACGCTGCCAGTGGAGCTTTCGCCGTCGAACAGGTCGTAGTCCACGTTCATGTACGACGTCCGAGTGGAGAACTCGAACGGCGTGGCCGGGTCGAAGACGACGAGGTCGGCGTCCTTGCCCGGCGCGACCGCGCCCTTGCGGTCCAGGCCGAAGCGGCTGGCGATGGCGGTCGAGGTCATATCGACGAGCTGCTCGGGCGTGATCCGCCCGCCCTCGACTCCGAGGTCCCACAGCTTCACCAGCCGGTGCTGGATCATCGCGAGCCCGTTGGGGATCTTCGAGAAGTCGTCGCGCCCGAGCGCCTTCTGCTCGCTGTTGAACGGGCAGTGGTCTGTGGAGACGCTCTCCAGCACACCGCGCTGGAGCGCCGACCACAGCAGCTCCTGGTTGCGCGCCTCGCGCAGCGGCGGCGAGCAGACGTAGCGCCCGCCCTCGAAGTCGGGGCGCTCGAGGTCCTTGACGGTGTTCGTGAGGTACTGAAGGCAGGTCTCGCCGGACACGGCGACGCCGCGCGCCTGGCCCGCGGCGATCTCGTCGGCCGCGAGCCCGCACGTCACGTGAACGATGTAGACGCTGGCCCCGGCGAGCTCGGCGAGCCGCACCGAGCGGCTCGTGGCCTCGGCCTCGACCGACTCCGGGCGCGTGAGCGCGTGGTAGATCGGGTCGGTCTGCCCGGCGGCCAGCGCGCGCTCGACGAGCACGTCGATCACCCAGCCGTTCTCACAGTGGACCATCGTCAGGGCGTTCAGGTCGCGCGTGTGCTCGAGCACGCGGAAGAAGAGGTCGTCGGTGACCATGAGGACGCCCTTGTAGGCGAGGAAGACCTTGAAGCTGCAGATGCCCTCCTCGACCATCGGCTCCATGTCGGCGAACGTGCCCTCGTCGGCCTCGGTGATCGCCATGTGGAAGCCGTAGTCCACGTGCGCGGCGCCGCTTGCGCGCTCCTGCCACTCGTCCAGCGACGAGCGCAGGCCGTCGGGGTGCTGCTGGATCACGAAGTCGACGATGCAGGTGGTGCCGCCCGCCGCGGCGGCGCGCGTGCCCGTGTCGTAGTCGTCGATCGAGCGCGTGCCGCCGAACGGCATCGCCATGTGGGTGTGGTTGTCGATCAGCCCGGGCAGGACGTAGCAGCCCGTGGCGTCGATCACCTCGGCGTCGACGTCGCCGAGCGAGCCGACGGCCACGATCTCCTCGCCGTCGATCAGGACGTCGGCGAGCGACGACTGCGTGGCGGTCACGACCGTGCCGCCCTGGACGAGCTTCCTCATGCTGCACCTCCAGTCACGCCCGCGAAGCGGGGGATGATCTCGCGGCCGTAGGTCTCGAGCGTCTGCTCCTGGCCCTCGGTCATCAGATAGATGTTGAACTGATCGACGCCGATCGACTCGAGCTGGGCGAGCTTCTCGACCGCCTGCTCGGGGGTGCCTAGCACGCAGAAGCGGTCGCACACCTCGTCGCTCACGAATGCGCCGTGCTTGGCGCCCACGCGCGAGTGCTCGTCGTAGTCGTAGCCGGTCCGGTCCGGCACGTAGTCGGTGAGCGCGGTGGGCACCGTCGAGCCGTCGCGGCCGTAGCGCTCGATCAGGTCGCGGACGTGGTTCGACACCATCGCCGGGAACCAGCGCACCTGCTCGCGCGCTTCCGCGATGTCGTCCGAGATGTGGCTCGGCGCGCAGACGATGCACTTCAGCTTCGACGGGTCGCGCCCCGCCTCCTCGGCCGCCTTGCGGGCGGTGCCCATCGTCCACTCGATGATGTCGGGATCGGCGAGCTGGATGATCACGCCGTCGCCGTAGCGCCCCGCCAGTGCCAGCACGCGCGGCCCGTAGCCGGCCACGTGCATCTCGATCTCTGGCAGCTCCGGGCGCACCCAGGCGAGCTCGAGGTCCGTGTCGTTCCAGTGCACGCGCTCGCCGTTCATGAACGGCTTGATCATGCGTATGGCCTCCTCGAACCTGGCCACCGGCACCGGCTTCTGGTTGATGTAGCGCCGCGCGGAGTCACCGCGGCCGATCCCCATCACCATGCGCCCGTTCGAGATGTCCTGGAGCGTCGCGTAGGCGCTGGCCACCACCGTCGGCTCGCGCGTGCCCGGGTTCGTGACCATGTGGCCGAGCTTGATGCGATCGGTGGCCGCCGCAGCCAGCGCGAGTGTCGGCGTCGACTCCTGCCAGAGCACGTGCGAGTCGTAGGTCCAGCCGTACTCGAACCCGTGCGCCTCGGCGAGCTGGAGCAGCTCGATCAGCCGCTGATACGGCGGGTCCGGCAGAACTGTGACGCCAAAGCTAAGGGCCATGGTGTGCACGGTAAGGCATGCGCAAGTGGACAGCTTCGCCGCGTCAAAGCCCTCGCGAAATCGCCAGCGCTCACCGAGGATGCAGCGCGCACCTACGGTGAGCTTTGTTGAGCGCCCCTGACGACCCGAAGTCTCGAACCGGGCTTCGACGGTTCCTCCCCCGCGATCCGTGGCAGGTCCTGATCGCGCCGCTGATCCTGCTGGTCGCCGGAGCCGGGATAACAGCGATGATGAACCGGGGAAAGGATGAGAAGGAGCCCAAGCGTCCGTTGCTCGAGGCCCTTCCTCCCGTGGTTCAGAACGGTGAGATGGAAGCCGACGCGATACCGGTCGGCGACAACCTGACCGCGTCGCGGCAGACCGATGCCTCGAAGCCCCGAGTCGAGGTTCGGGTGCACAACACCGGCACCCGGAGATCGGTGCTCACGTCCGCACGATTTACGATCACCGATTTCGTCCGGATCACGCCGTGTGGCCTCGGTGCGGGTCTCGTGGCCTCAGCGCGCTACGACGTCGTGCTGCCGATCGATCCGCGCCCAGGGCAGGTTCTCGAAACGCCCATCAATCAGCAGCTCGGCCCGGATCAGGCGGATCGATTCGTGTTCCGGCTGGGAGTCGGGAGGGCTATCGAGAAGGTCCTCGGCGAGACCCTCGTATACGAGCTGCGAGTGGCCGTCGTTCATGACAACGAGCCGAAGCCGGTCGACGTCGGCCGGGTTGTGGTGGCACTACCGAGCGCTGTCCCTCCAGACTTCCTTCAGGCCTTCACCGCGCCTGGAACCAACGAATGCGTTCAGGACGCACCCCCGGCCTTTCGCCGCGCCCTTCAGTTCCAGGGGACCCGCTCGCCCGAGGTGGACCAGATGTTCGAGGCCCTGCGCTAGCCGCGCAGGTAGGCGAGCACCGCGAGCACACGGCGGTGGTCCTGCTCGCCGGCGGGGAGGTCGAGCTTGGCGAAGATGCTCGTCACATGGCGCTCCACGGCGCGCTCGCTCACGAACAGCTCCTCCGCGATCGCGCGGTTCGTGCGGCCCTCCGCCATTCGCCCGAGGACGTCGCGCTCACGGTCGGTCAGTGAGTCGAGCGGCCCCGCCTCCCGCGAGCGCCCGAGCATCTGGGCCACCACCTCGGGATCGAGCACAGAGCCGCCCGCCGCCACGCGCTGGACAGCCTCGGTCAGGCGATCCACGTCGGCGAGCCGGTCCTTGAGCAGATAGCCGACGCCCTCGGCGCCGCCGGCAAGGAGCTCGCCGAGGTAGCGATCCTCCACGTATTGGGACAGCATCAGGATGCCGACGTCCGGCAGCTCGTCGCGGATCGTGAGCGCGGCCCGCAGGCCGTCGTCCACGTTGTCGGGCGGCATGCGCACGTCGATGATCGCGACGTCGGGGGTGTGCGCCCGGACCTTTCTCAGCAGGTCCTCGGCGTCGCCGGCCTGCGCCACGACCTCGAACCCTGCCTCCTCGAGCAGGCGCGCGGCGCCCTCGCGGAGCAGGACCGCGTCATCGGCGATCACGATGCGCATGGGATCTCCACGCGTAGGACCGTACCGCCGCTCGTCGGACTGACCACGTCAAGCACACCGTCGAGTGCCGCCACGCGGTCGGCCAACCCGCGCAGCCCCGAGCGCGCGCTCGTCCCGGCACCGCCGCGTCCGTTGTCGCGAACCTCCACGCGCAGGCTGTTGTCCACGCGAATCACGGCGACATCCACGCGCGTCGCCTCGGCGTGGCGGGCGGCGTTCGTGAGTCCCTCGGCCACGCTGAAGTAGGCGGTGGCCTCCACCGCTGTGGCGAAGCGTCCATCCGGTACTGCCACCAGCGATGACGGCACGCTCGAGCGGGCCACGAGCGCCTCGAGCGCTGGACGCAGGCCACCCTCGGTGAGCGCGGCGGGGTGGATGCCGCGGGCGAGCTCGCGCAGCTCTCTGGTCGCCTCCGCCAGGTCGCCGATCGCGGCGTCGAGGAGCTCCTGGGCCTGGGCGGGTTCGTCGTCCAGCCGGGCTCGCGCCATGCGAAGGTCGAGCGCCAGCTCCACGAGCCGCTGTTGAGCGCCGTCATGCAGGTCGCGTTCCAGCTCGCGCCGCGCATCGTCCGCCGCCTTGACGATCCGCACCCGGGACGCCCGCAGCTCGGCCTCGGCTGCCTTGCGCTCGGTGATGTCGCGGATGTAGCCGGTGAAGGTCGGCGGGCCGGGCACGTCGATGCGGGTGATGGTCAGTTCCACGGGAAAGGTGGTGCCGTCGGCGCGCAGCCCGGTGATCTCGAGGCGATGGTCGAGTACCACGGCGTCCCCCGTCGCGAGGTAGCGCGCCAACCCGCGCCGGTGATGTTCGCGCAGTTCAGGCGGGATGATCAACTCTGCCATGTCGCGGCCCACGGCATCGGCCGCGGCGTGCCCGAATGTCCGCTCCGCGGCGGGGTTGAAGTCGACGACGCAGCCCGCGTGATCCATCGTCACGACGCAGTCGAGCGCGGCGTCGAGCATCGCCCGGTGGCGCGCCTCCTTCTCGCGCAGAGCCTCGGTGTCGCGCCGGCGCTCGACCGCCTGGCCGATCTGATCGCCGAGCGCCGACATCGTCCCGAGCAGCTCGGAGTCGAGCTCGCGCGGCTCGCCGGTGAAGAACTCGATCACCCCGAGCACGCCGCGCGCGCTCCGGATCGGGAAGCAGAACGCGGCACGCAGGCCCGCCCGCCGCGCCGCGGGCGCTCGCGGGAGATTGTCGTCCGCCCATACGTCGGGTATCCAGGCGGGCTCACCGCTCTGCCAAACCCTTCCAGGGAGTCCCTCTCCGGCCGTGAACGTCATCGCCCGGCTGGCCGCCTCGAACTCCTCGGCCTCCCTGCCGCCCACGTGCCAGGTCTCGACACACGTGAGCGTCTCCGGCCGGTCCGGCGCGGGCTCCCAGACCGCGCCCAGCCGCCAGCCGAGGCTCTCGCCGATCGCCCGCAGCGCGCCCGCCAGCGCGTCACGTGGCTCGGCCGTCTGCGCCAGACTCCGCGCAACGGCCTGCTCCGTCCGTGGAAGGGAGGCCATCGCAAGCCGGATCATCTCGCGTCCACGGCAGCGGCGCCAGCGTTTTTACACGAGCAGCGCCGAGATCGCATCGCCTGACAGCGCGGCCTTGGGGACGAACCCGCGCGCACCGCAGCGGGCGACCCCGTCGCCGAAGTCCGCGGGGTCGCGGGTGGAGGTGAGCACCACCGCCGGCGGGTCGGGCTCGCGGCTCAGCTGCTCGGCCAGGGACAGCCCGCTTCTATCGGGCAGCCCTATGTCGAGCAGCACCACGCTCGGCCGGTGCCGCCGGGTGGCCTCGAGCCCCGAGGCGGCGTCCTCCGCCTCCGCCACCACCTCGTACCCGTCCGCCTCCAGCCGCTGGCGCGCGCGCTCGCGAAAGCGCGCGTTGTCGTCGACGATGAGAATCGCCACCGGCATGCCCGCATCCTCGCGCACCGGACGGTGCCGGGACGATGGGGCTAGCCGCCAGGGGGGGTTCGGTTCTCCGCCAAGGCGAAGACGACCGCGAGCTGGTTCTCGGTGATGTCGCCGGTGGCGCTCAGCAGGAAATTGGAGGTGATCAGGCCGGTGGCACCCTCGAACTGACCGTCGCCGCCCTCGATGGTCCACACGACCGTGCCCTGCCGGAGGTCCGGATCCGCGCTCGGCGCAAGGCGGCCGCTGCCCCGGATCCGAAGGCTGTTACCGAGAGCGAACACGATCGTGCCCAGCTCGTCGAAGCGGCGTACGTCCCGGAACGCGAGCATGGACTCGAGCAGCGCCTCCTCCTCTCCGGGAGCCCACTCGAAGTGAGCGTCGGGGCCCTCGGCCGTCAGGCTCGTGACCAGGGCACAGCCGGGCGCGCGCGCCTGCTTGCGCAGGCCCTCCGCGACCTGGGCGACCTGGCCGCGAAACTGGAGCGAGAAGGTGATCGGCTTCACGTGGCCCGCCGCAGCAGGACAAAGGTCGCCGCACGTGGTTGCGCCTGGTGGCCGGCAGCGTCGCGTGCGAGGACGGTTACGCGGTAGCGGCCGGGGCGCAGGACGCGCCGGCGCGACAGGCGGCCCTCGAAGCGGACCACGTTCGCTCCCTGGCTGCCCCGCAGCCGGACCGCGCCCGGCACGCGCACGTAGCCGCGGCCCGGGAGGAAGCGGGAGAACCGCAACGCGATCGTCGCGGGCTCGGAGAGGCTGAACCGGATCGCCGCGCCCGTGCGCGCGGACGCGGTCAGGCGCGGCACGCGCAAGCCGAGCCGGAAGCGCCGGGGCGTGAGGGTCAGGCCCGAGACGGCTGGAGCGAGCGTGTCCGTGGGGAGCGCACCCGGAGTGCCGGAGCCGCCGGCGGGCGGCGCGCTGGGCACGGGTGCCACGCCGATCACGACGTCCCTCGTCGCGATCGCCTCGTGCCCCGTCGGATCGGTCACCCGCAGAATCACCGTATACGTGCCCGGAGCTGCGTAGGAGTGCGAGGTGTTCGCGCCGCTCGCGGTTCCGCCGTCGCCGAACGTCCACGCATAGGTCAGCGCGTCGCCCGGGTCGGGGTCGCTCGATCCGGCGCCGCTCAGCTCGAACGGCACGCTGGCCGTCCCCAAGCCGGGGTCGGAGATCTCCGCCGCCGGGGCGGCCCGCTGGTACTCGTAGGCGCCGATGTCGGCGCGCGGGCCACCGGACCCGTCGCTGTCGACCACGCGCGGCCGGTCGTCGAGATCTGTCGAGCCCGGCGGGATGATGTCGTTGCCCGAGTCGAGCAGCGGCGAGTCGTGCCTCAGGTGAAAGTCGCCCGCGGCCGCATCGACGAACCCGGGTGGCACGTTCACGTTCCCTGAGCCTGGCGTTACCGTGCCGCCGGGGAGGGAGGTCGCGCTGGCGTAGTTGGAGTAGGTCACGGCAATCCCGGCCAGGCTGATGCCGTCACCCATGGCTGTCAGATCGTGAACAAAGCCGGTGACGGTGGAGTTCTTGAGCGTGACGAGAGCCGACCCTCCACCGGCCTTGGAGACGATCACCCCGTGTTTCGGGGAGCCGGTGCCCACCACCGTGAGCTGCTGTGCCTGCACCTGACTGTTCGCAAGCAGCCCGTACTGGTCGCCGCTTCCCGCTTTCACGTGGATCAGCGTGTCGGTGATGCCAGAGGCGCCGAGGTTTGCTGTCGCGACTCCGATCCCGGTCGTCTCGATCCTCGACTTGTCGACAAAGAGGATGCCGCCGGACGACTTGACCCCGACGGCGGCCGAGATGGAGGAGCTGCCGACGAAGCCGTCTGTGGTCTCGATTCCGTGCAGACCGGGCGTCGTGACACTCCCGTGCTCGAAGGTCGCGTTCACGAGCTGCACGCCGCGGCCGCCGGTCAGCCCCGCTGCCGACGTGACGGCCAAGTTCCCCGCTCCTCCGTCGGTCAGGATGAGTCCCGTGGGCGAGCCGCCGCCCCCCGACAGCCTGAGGCCGAGATCGGAAACAGTCGAGCTGTCGCCGCCCGTGCCCGTGAGCCGCAGGGTCACGGCGTTCAGGCCGCTGCCCTGGAGGACGGTCGCCCCCGGACCCTCGCCCCTGATGTGGATCGAGTGCGCCGGGCTGCTGATGGCAAACCCGGTCGGCCCCGGAGCCGTGTAGGTGCCAGGGCCGATGCGAATGCTGTCGTTCTCGGCGTTCGCCTCGGCCTGGGAGAGCGCCTCCTGGAGGCCTGCGGCCGTGCCCGGCTTGGCGATCCCCGAGCAATCCGAGGGTGAGCCGACGCAGTAGGTGCTGGCGGATGCCAGCGCGGGCAGCGCGAGCGCGAGCGCGAAAGCGACGGCGACAGCCACGAGCACGGTCACGTTTGTGAGGCGGTGGGATCTCATGCGCCTGATCGTGCCCCCGCGGTGCCGCCGCTCGCGCCGGGGACATCCCTAATCCGCGCGTTGTCCCGGCCCCCGGGGAGGGTTACGGTTGAGGTGTGCTGATCGGCCGTGAGAGCGAGTGCGCTCGCCTCGACGAACTGCTCGATCGGGCCCGAATGGGCAGAACCGGCGCGCTGGTGATCCGCGGCGAGGCCGGCATCGGGAAGACCGCCCTCCTCGATTACGCCGCCGCGCGCGCGGATGACATGACCGTCGTGCGGGCTCTGGGCGTGGAGTCGGAGGCGCAGCTGGAGTTCTCCGGGCTGCTCGAGGTGTGCTGGCCGATGCGCGACACGCTCGACGAGCTGCCGGGCCATCAGGCGGACGTGCTCCGCTCCGCGCTCGGCATCGGCCCGGGAGAGGAGGGCGATCGGTTCTCGGTGGGCGCCGCGACGCTCAGCCTGCTGGCCGCCTCCGCCGAGGCGAACCCGGTCTGCGTCCTCGTCGACGATGCGCAGTGGCTGGATCCGGCGTCCCAGGACGCGCTGGTCTTTGCGACGAAGCGGCTTCAGGCGGACCGCGCTGCTCTCTTCTTCGGCGCGCGCGACGGCGAGGAGCGGCCCTTCGAGGCGGCGGGCATCGAGTCGCTCTCCCTCACCGGGCTGCCGCGTGAGGCGGCCACCGACCTGCTCCGCCGGCCCGATGGGACAGCGCTTGCGCCGGAGATCGCCGACAGGCTGTACGTGGCGACGCACGGCAACCCGCTGGCGCTGCTCGAGTTGCCCGCGCTGCTTTCGGCCGAACAGCTGGCAGGGACGGCGTCACTCAGCGACCCGCTGCCCGCCGGATCGACCGTTGAACGCGCATTCGCGCGGCGTACCGAGGCGCTGCCCGAGAGCTCCCAGAACGCGCTGGTGGTGGCCGCCGTGAGCAACTCCAGCGACGCCGAGGTGATCGTGGCCGGGCTGGTGCACCTCGGTCTGCCCGCCGAGGCGCTCGAGCCTGCCGTGGATGCCGGCCTGATCCGGATCCTCGACGGCCGGCTGGAGTTCCGGCACCCGCTCGTGCGCTCCGCCGTGTTCCACAGCGCGTCCGCTTCCGACCGGCGCGGTGCGCATCGGGCACTCGCCGAGGCGCTCGCCGCTTCCTCGCAGCCAGAGGCCCGCGCGTGGCACCTCGCGGGCGCGGCGCTCGGTCCGGACCAGGAGGCCGCCGAGGCCTTGGCAGCGGCCGCCGAGCACGCACGGCGGCGGGGTGGTTACGCCGCGGCGGCCGCCGCGCTGGAACGCGCCGCGCGGCTCAGCCCTGACCCGAAGCTCGGCACCGAGCGGCTCGCCGCAGCCGCCGACGCCGCCTGGCGAGCCGGACGCACCGAGACGGCCTCGGGTCTCGTGCGAGAGGCACTCGCTGGTGCCACAGACACCCGCCTCCGAGCCGAGGCGCTCCGTCTACAGGGCTCGATCGAGTTCTTCGCGGGCAACAGCGATGCTGCTGCCGCAGCCATCATCGAAGCGGTCGCGCTGCTCGAGCAGACGGACCCGAGCGCGGCCGTGGCCGCCGCCGCCGATGCCGTCAACGCGCTGGTGCGCCTCCGGCAACGAGATCTCGCGCTCGAGACCGCCGCCAAGGCGAGGTCGCTAGCACCGGAGGACGGCGGCGAGGCGGACGCTGAGGCAACGATGGCGCTCGGGTACGCCCTCTGCTTCGCAGGCCGCTACGGCGATGCGGAGCCACATCTCCGCCGCGCGGTCGAGCTCGCAAACGTGAAGGCGAGCGTCCCCGGCTTTCTCCAGGTCGGCCGGCTCTCGGCCGCCCTCGGCTGGTTGGGTCGCCATGAGGAGGCACACCGGTATCTCGCGGAGACCGTCGCCCGCGCGCGCGAGACGGGTGCGGCGGGATCGCTCGCGTCCCTGCTCGCAGGCGCGGCCTGGCAGGGGCTTCACGCGAGCCGCCTCAACGAGACCTACGCCGACGCGAGTGAGGCGGTCTCGCTCGCGGAGGAGTTCGACCAGCCTGTGACCGCGGCGCAGGCGCTCGGCGTCCTCACCTGGGTGAGCGCTCTGCGCGGGGAGGAGTCACGCTGCCGGGAGTACGGGGAGGAGACGCAACGGCGCGCCACCGAGCTCGGGTTCAAGCTGTACGGGCTGCTGGCCTCGCTCTGCTTCGGGCTGCTCCACGTCGGCTCAGGTCGGGTGGAGGAGGCTATCGGCGAGATCGAGCCGGTGGCTCGGCATGCGGACGAGCGCGGGCTCTACGTCCCGGGGGTGTCGCCCCAACTGGAGCTCGCCGAGGCGTACGTACGAGGCGGGCGGGCCGCGGACGCAGAGGCGATCTTCGCGAGCTTCGACGGGTCCCAGCTGGCCACCGTTCCACTCTTCCGCGCCCAGGCAGAGAGGTGCCGCGGGCTGCTGGCGGAAGCCGATGGGTTCGAGGCGCATTTCGCCTCGGCGCTGGACCTCCACGCTCACGCCCAGAGCCCCTTCGCGCTTGCCCGCACCCGGCTCTGCTACGGCGAACGCCTGCGGCGCGCCGGGCGGCGGGTCGATGCGCGCGAGCAGCTCCGAGCCGCACTCGAGACGTTCGACCGCGTGGGCGCCGCGCCGTGGTCCGAGCGAGTGAGTGCCGAGCTGCGGGCCAGCGGCGAGACGCTGCGGCGGCGTGAGTCGCATGAGGCTGAGGAGCTGACTCCGCAGGAGCTTCAGATCGCGCTCCAGGTGGCCGAGGGCAAGTCCAACAAGGAGGTCGGCGCCGCTCTCTTCCTCAGCCACAAAACGATCGAGTTCCACCTCAGCCGCATCTACCGCAAGCTCGACATCCACTCGCGTGCCGAGTTGATCCGGCTCTATGCGAACGAGCCGGCGCTCACCAGCGGCGCTGCAGGTTGAAGCGGCCCACGCCGCGGCATTCGTCTCCGTACGTGGCCAGGGCACCGCCAATCGCCGGCCCCTTGCTCAGCGTGCCGTGGAAGTAGGCGCCATCGGCGCGGAACGCGAAGCTGCCCCGCGACGACACGCGCGGGCCGCGGCCGCTGCGCCAGCTCTCGAGCACCCGCACGTCCCGGATCCCGACCACGGCCGGGCAGTTCATCCGCACCGTCGCAACGACGGTCTGGATCCGGCCCTCGAACTCCGAGATCACCATCTTCGACTTGTAGGTGATGGGCTCCGCGCCGGGGTACACAGGTGGGAACACGTGTGACAGGTCGCCGCGCCAGGTGCCCGTCTTCGGCACTGCGGCGTCCGCCGCGGGGGCCGCCGCGGCCGCGGTGGCGACGAGCGCGGCGGCGACGGCGAAGTGGGTTGTGGGCTTGCGCATTCTGCACTCCTTGGGTCGGTTTTGGGAGTGCGGCGATTCTGCGGTTGGGCGCTGTGGCGTCGCGCCGGGGATCTCCCTAATAGGAACTCCCACTAGGGACATCCCTGAAGCGATCAGGGCAGTGACTGACGGACGATCAGGCCATGAAGATCGTCACCGTCATCGCACTGTCCGCCGCCGCCGCCCTCGCCGTACCGGCGCTCGCGTCCGCGAGCACCTACTGCGTCGGGGCGCCCTCCGGAACCACCACCTGCGACGTCTCGAGTCCCGGGACCGCTGCGGGCCTCCAGCAGGCGCTCTGGGGCGCCGAGGGCAGCGCTCCTCCCGACGTCGTCCGGATCGGACCGGGCACGTACACGGGTAACTTCGTCTACGGGTCCGCCAGCGAGGTCGACGTCAGGGGCAACGGGCGGGACACGATCATCAAGGGAGTTGGAACTCAGCCCGCCCTGTACCTGAGCGCCAGCGGCAGCAGTTCGACCGTGTCGAGCCTCGAGGTCCAGATGAGCGACGTGGCCGGCCCCGCCTGCACCGTCGGCCTCCGGCTCGGGTCTGCGGTCGGCCAGGATCTGCGCGTGGAGAATCCCGCCCAGTCGTGCGGTACTGCGGTGGAGCTTCGGCCGGACAGCGACCTTCGCACCAGCACCGTGCTCGCGGCGACCGCGCAGGGCGTCGAGGAACAGGGAGGCGCCGGCCAGCACGAGGTCAGCGACAGCTTCATCGCCGGTGCGTCCGGCCTGCGCACGGATGCAGGGAGCACTTGGACCATGGAACGCATCGAAGTCTCGGCCAAGCACATTGGCGTGAGCAGCGGCGGCACGACCAGCTTGCGGAACAGCGTCGTGCGAGTCTCCGGGGATCCGGCATCACCGAGCGCGACGCAGGCGCTCTACAAGTCCGGTCCAGGCGTGCTCAGCGCCGATCACGTGACGATCTACGCCGCCCCCGGGGTCAGCTGGGGGGCGATTGTCGTGATCACCCAGGCCGGCACCGCGACCATCAACATGAAGAACTCGATCATGTTCGGGTCGCCGTACAGCACGTTCGCGCGCACAGCGCTCGGCGGCGGGACCGCCAACATCGTCGTCGGCCACTCCAACTTCGCGCCGCCCGCGCCCGAGTGGGTCGACGCAGGCGCGGGACCCGGCGTGTTCCAGCAGACACCGAACGGAACCAACACCAACGAGGACCCCAGGTTCGTCGACCCGTCAATCACGCTCGAGAGTCCCACTGTGAACTTCCGGCTACGACACGATTCGCCACTGATCGACCAGGGCCAGCCCGGTGGCGATCAGGGTATGGACCTCGCCGGCGAGCTGCGGCTCGTGGACGGCGACGGCGCGGACGGGCCCACGCGCGACATGGGCGCGTACGAGTACCAGCGCCGTACCCCGACGGCCGTGATCGCGGCCCCAGGCGCCGGGCCGTTCGCGCTGGGTGCGCCGCTGGCGTTCAGCGCGGCGGGCTCGAGCGATCCCGACGCGGGCGACTCGCTCGAGTACGCGTGGAGCTTCGGCGACGGCGCCGACGCCGCGGGGGCGGGAGCGTCCCACGCCTACGACTCCGGCGGCGAGCGCACCGTCACGCTCACGGTCACGGACCCGACCGGCCTGACCGCCACGGCCACCAGGGCATTGCTGGTGGAGGGGCCGCTTCCGGGCTCCGATCCAGGCACGGGCTCCGGTCCCGGCCCCGGCGCGGGCCCGGGCGACGACATCGCCCCGGCGCTCGCCTCCGTGGCGTTGTCGGCGCCGGCGTTCCGAGTGGATGCGCGCGCCGCCGCAGCCGGCCGCGTGCCGCGCGGCACGCGCGTGCGCTTCGGTCTCAGCGAGGCGGCCAGCGTCCGATTCACTATCCGGCGCCGCTCCGGCGGCCGGCGCATCGGCAGCTTCGTCCGCAGCGCCGGCGCGGGTCCGAACAGCGTGCGCTTCAGCGGCAGGCTGCGCGTGCGCGGCCGCACGCTGTCGCTCGCCCCAGGTCGCTATCGCATGACGCTCGTGGCCACGGACGCGGCCGGCAACCGCTCACTGGCGCGCCGCGTGCCGTTCCGGGTCGTGTCAGCCTCCTGAGGACCGTGCGATCGATGCCACCAATGTGATGGCTCTAGTGTGGCGGGCCGCGTGGCGGATCTTGAGCTCAAGCGAACCGCGGAGGACCGGCGGCTCTACGCCCTGGAAGGCGTGGGGACGCTGCACCTCGAGGGTCTCGGCGGCCGTATGGCGACGGCCGAGGCCGGCGCCGAGAGCTGGCACATCACGCGCCGCGGGTTCTGGCGGCGCCTGGTCCAGGCCACCGACACGGCCGACCTGGTGGTCGGCGAGTTCCGGCCGCGCGGGGTGCGCCGCGGCGGCGCGCTCAGCTGGGCCGGCCGCGAGCTCGCGCTGCGCCCGGCCAGCCGCTGGCGCGAGCGCTACGCCCTGGCCGACGGGGACAGCGAGCTGGCCCTGTTCGACGGCCGCGGGTGGGGCCGGCGGCCGGTGAGGGTCAGCGTGGACGACACCGCTGCGGTGGAGCCGGGGCTGCTCCTGTTCGCCGCCTTCGTCGTCCGCGGGCTTGCGGCCGACGCGAGCTCAGCCGCCGGCGGAGCGACAGCCGCCGGCACCTGAAGGCCGGCCGCTAGTCGTTGTGGAGCACCGACAGCACGTTCCCGGCCGGGTCCTTGAACCAGGCGATGTCCGGGCCGTTGCCGCGCGAGATGCCCTTCTCGTCCTGGTCGAAGCCGTCGTAGCGCTCGAACTGGACGCCGCGCGCCGTGAGCTCGTCCACGGCGGCCTCCACGTCGTCGACCGGGAAGTTGAGGATCGTGTAGCTCGCGGGCTCGAAGTCGGGCTTCGGGTAGATCAGCGTCGGGCGGTCGCCAGCGAGGTGCAGGGTCAGGAGCCCCGGGCCCTCGATGAGCTCGACCTTCAGGCCCAGCGTGTCGCCGTAGAACCTGCGCGCCTCCTCGATGTCGGGGACCGCGAAGCCGCTGAATGCCCTGCTGTCAGCCAGCATGGAGTGCCTCCTCGTATTCGTCGTGTCGCTTCGGCCAGTCTGCGAGCTCCTCGCGCGAGGGCCGCCCCATGGGCGCGCGGTCGAGCAGCTGCCAGCTGCTGCACAGCACGTCGGTGCCGCGGTCGAAGGCGGAGTACGTGTGGTAGACGCTTCCGTCCTCGAGGGCGAACGCGCTGAGTCCGTGCAGCTCCATGCCGTTCAAGGGGAAGCCGCTGTACGCCGAGAAGTCCTGGTTGAACGGGCCGGGGGACGAGACCCACGGGAAGCTCCAGCCCATGCGCTCGCGGTAGGCGAGCAGCCGCTCGAGCGGGGCGCGCGAGACGGCGACGAAGCCCACGCCGGCGTTCTCGAGATGCACCACCGCGCCGGCCAGGCTGTCGGCGGTGAACGAGCAGCCGGAGCAGGCGGCCTCGTCGTCCGGGCCGAACATCAGGTGGTAGACGAGCAGCTGGGTGCGGTCGGCGAACAGGTCCGCGAGCCCGTGCGTGCCGTCGGGCCCCTCGAACTCGTACTCCTCCTCCACCGGCACCCAGGGCAGCTCGCGGCGCTGCCGGGCGAGCTCGTCGCCGCGCCGGGTCAGCTCCTTCTCCCTCGCCAGCAGGTCGGCGCGGGCCGCCACCCACTCTTCTCTGGTTCCGATCATCGGGACTCCTCCAGTCGTTCGGGCAGGCCGAAGCGCTCGAAGCTCGCGTACAGCCGGTCCTGGTCCATTGGCTCGTCCACCCAGCGTCCGTACGACTGGGTGGCGGGGATGTCCGTGGCTCGCACGACGAACGCGACGACGTCGCTGATCTTTTCGCCGCGGAAGGTGAGGACGTTCAGCGCAAAGGGGAGGTAGGCCCGCTCGTTGTCGTCCCACGCGTAGAACGCCAGCGCCGGCTGGCCGTTCGCCGTGGTGCGGATCGGGCGCCAGCGCCATGCGCCTGACAGCGGCCAGCCCTCGAGGAAGGTGCGGATCTCATCCGTTCCGCCGAACCAGGTGGCGAGCGGCGGCATCGCGAAGGTCGCGTCCTCGGCGAGCATTTCGATCACGGTGTCGAAGTCGTTCTGCTCCCACGCCTCGACGTAGCGGTCGACGATCTCGCTGAGGCCGTCGTCGCCGAGCGAGCGCAGCGTGGCCTGCTGGCTCTGCTCGGGCGTGCGCTCCTCGACGGTCTTGCGGGCGCGCTGGAGGGCGCTGTTCACCGACGCCACCGACGTGTCGAGCGAGTCCGCGACCTCCTGGGCGGAGAAGCCGAGCACCTCGCGGAGGATCAGCACCGCGCGCTGGTTCGGGGGCAGCATCTGGAGTGCCGCGATGAAGGCGAGCTCGACGCCCTCGCGCTGCTCGTAGCGTGCGTCCGGAGAGTGGTCCCCGTCGTCGAGACCGAGCGTCTCGTCCGGGTAGGGCTCGACCCACACGGACTCCACGACCGGCTCGCCGGGGCCGCCGTGGGGGTCCGCGGCGGGGCCGTAGTCGACCGGCAGCACGCGCTTGGGGCGCCGCGCGATCTGGTTCAGGCAGGTGTTCGTGGCGATCGTGTAGAGCCACGAGCGCAGCGAGCTGCGCCCCTCGAACTTGGCGAGCCCGCGCCACGCGCGCAGCGAGGCGTCCTGGAGGGCGTCCTCGGCGTCGTGCACGGAGCCGAGCATGCGGTAGCAGTGGGCGTGCAGCTCTCCCTGGTAGGGCTCGAGCAGGCCTCGGTACGCGTCCTCGTCGCCGTCGCGGGCGGCCGCGAGCAGCTCTTGGTCATGGGCTGTGGATGGGGAAGGCATGCCTCGCCAGGTTAGACCCGCGCGGCCGCCGGAACTCATCGCTCCGATGAGTTTGGCGAGCGCTCCGGGTCCAATGGACAGAGATGAAGCCAGTGGTTCACCTTGAGCTGCACACCGGGAGCCGCGAGCGCGCCCGGGCCTTCTACGCCGAGCTGTTCGGGTGGAGAGAGGAGCACGTCGAGGCGGGCCGCCGCTCGTACCTCGCCCTCGAGCTGGGGCGGGGCCTCGGGGGCGGCATCGTGGAGTGCGCCACCGAGCGCGCGCTCTGGCTGCCCTACGTGGAGGTCCCGGAGATCAGGGCCGCCACGGACGCCGCGCGTGCGTCGGGCGCGACCGTGCTGCTCGAGGCGCGCGAGGGGCCGACCGGCTGGCGAAGCGTCGTGGCAACACCGGCGGCCGGCGAGGTTGCGCTCTGGCAGCCGAAGCGCTAGCGCCGGCGCTTGCGCTTCTTCTTGCGGCTGACCGGATGTGGGGAGCGCTCGCGCGCCGCCGGCACGGTCTCGGTCGCGGCCTGCTCCTGCGCGTCGCCGTCCTGATGGCGATTGCGGCGGACGAGCGCGAAGCGCAGCGCGACGACGCTACCGATTGCGCCGACCTTGAGCATGGCGTAGGCGGGGCTACCGGGCGTGAGTGGGTGGATGACTGCGGGATGCACCATTTCCTGCGCTCAGGGTAGTGGGCGCCGCGAGCCTGTAGGCGGCGGCGTCGAAGTGGCGTGTGCGGCGGCGGTACTCGAACGTGAAGCCCGGCCACTGGATCGAATTGCGGCCGTTGCCGTCGAAGTACCAGCTGCCGCAGCCGCCCGTGTTCCAGACGGTGCGAGCCAGGCGCTCCTGGAGCTCTTCGTTGTACGCGTCCTGCGCCTCCGCGCGCACCTCGAACTCGGCCGCTCCCCGCGCGCGCATGGTGCGGAGCCCGTCGAGCGCGTAGTTGGTCTGCGACTCCAGCATGTAGACGATCGAGCTGTGTCCGAGGTTGAGGTTCGGCCCGTAGAAGAGGAACAGGTTGGGGAAGCCGCTCACCGTCGTGCCGAGGTAGGCCTGGGGGCTGCCCGCCCAGACCTCGGCCAGCGAGGCCCCGTCCCGGCCGCGAACGCGCTCCGCGATCGGCAGCTCGGCGGGGCGGAAGCCGGTGGCGAAGATCAGCGTGTCGATCTCGCGCTCGATGCCGTCGTTGTCCACCACCGAGTGCTCGCGCACCTCCCTGATGCCGCTGCTCACGATGTCCACGTTCGGCGCCTGAATGGCGGGATACCACTCGCTCGAGAGGATGATCCGCTTGCAGAAGATGTGGTAGTCCGGCGTGAGCCGCTGGCGCAGCTCGGGGTCTGGTACCTGCCGGCGCAGGTGCGCTCGCGCGGTGGCCGCCTGGAGCGCCAGGAAGCGCTGGTTGCCCGTGATCCCGGGCACGAAGGTCTCGCGCAGCGAGTAGATCAGCGCGCGCGAGAGCGCCTGGAGCGGCGGAAGCCGACGGTAGAGCGCGCGCAGGCGCGGCCGGATCGGGTGGTCGAAGTGCGGGACCACCCAGGGCGGTGTGCGCTGGAACAGGTGCAGCTTGGCGAGGCGCGGCTGGATGTTCGGCACCACCTGCACCGCGGTGGCGCCCGATCCCACGAGCGCGACCCGCTTCCCGCTCAGGTCGTCGTCGTGGTCCCACCTGGCGGTGTGGAAGGTGTTCCCCTTGAAGCGCTCGAGCCCCGGCAGCGCCGGGTGCCACGGCTCGCTGAGCAGCCCCGGCGCGGTCACGAGCACGCGCGCGGTGAGCGGGCCGTCCGAGGTCTCGAGCTCCCAGTGCTGCGCGGCGGCCACCCAGGTGGCTCCGAGCAGCTCGCAGTTGAGGCGGGTGTGCCTGAGCACGTCGAAGCGCCGGGCGCAATCGCGCAGGTATTCGAGGATCTGGTCGCGCATGGGGTAGGCGCGATCCCAGTCGTAGCGCGCGAACGAGAACGAGTAGAGGTTCGAGGGGATGTCGCACTGGCAGCCCGGGTAGCTGTTGGCCCACCAGGTGCCGCCGACGTCCGCGCCGCGCTCGAGCACCACGAAGTCCTCGATCCCCTCCTGCTTGAGCCGGATCGCCATCCCGAGCCCGCCGAACCCGGCGCCCACGATGACCAGCTCGTGCACGTGCGACCCGTTCACGCGCGGAAAGCTATCCGAGCCGTATCGTGAGCGGCGTGGGTAGCGCAAACGTCGAGGTGGTGCGGCGGCTGTTCGAGCTGTACGCGAGCGGCGGCCTGGAGGCGGCGCTCGAGGTGATGGACGAGCAGATCGTGATCGCGATCCCTCCCGAGATGTCGGCCGAGCCGGATACCTACCGCGGCCACGAGGGCGCGCGGCGCTACTTCGCCGGCTTCGACGGCATGCTCGAGGACGTCCGCTACGACGCGTTCGAGCTGAAGCCGGAGGGCGAGCACGTTCTGGCGCACGCCCGGCTGGCCGGCCGCGGCGTGTCGAGCGGCCTGGAGGTGGAGCTCGCGACCGTCGTCGTGCACACGGTGGTCGATGGGAAGGTCACGAGCATCACGCCCTACGCGGACCTTGAGTCGGCCAGGCGGTCGTTACCCGCGATTCCGGACTCGTAGCGGACCTCGCCTCGGCTGCGGGATACTCGGCCGGCGATGTCGCAGGAGAACGTGGAGATCGTGCGTCGCGTCTATGAGGCTTGGGCCCGCAACGAACTCCCTGGACCGGCCGGCCTGTTCGATGCGCAGATTGAATACGTGAACCCGCCCGACGCGGTCGAACCGGGCACTCGTCATGGCCTCGTCGCGTTCACCCGGGCGGTCCAAGATGCCTTCGAGGGGCAGGGGGCCTGGCAGATCGAGCCGGAAGAGTTCATTTCCGCAGGTGAGCGGGTGGCTGTGGTCGTCCGATACCGAGTCCACTGGCGGACGAGCGGGGTTGATGTGGCGGCGCATGAGTCGGCACTGTGGACGGTCCGTGATGGGAAGGTTGTGCGGTACGAGTGGTTCCACGGTCCGAACGACGCCCTCGAAGCTGTGGGGCTGTCGGGGTAGGCGATGGCGAGTTTCGCCAAGCTCTCCTAGCCGGACTCGGGCCACCAGCCCGGCTGCATGTCGGCGTCCTTGTTGTCCGTGTTGGGAGCGCCGAACGCAAGTATCTCCGCGCCGTCTGACCCCGCCTCCATGCCGTGCATCGTCTCCGGCGCGATCCGGATGGCGTCCAGCTCGCCGAGCTCCACCACCTCGTCGCCCACGGCCACACGTGCGCTGCCGGAGAGGATCACGTAGACCTCCTCCTGCTCCGAGTGGGTGTGCCCGAAGGGCGCGCGGAAGCCGGGGTCGAGGCGGAAGTAGCTGACGCCCGAGCTTCTCGAGCTCGAGGTTCGTGCGCGCAAAGCGCGACTCGATCCCCTCCATGCCGAACTGCGGCGCCATGTCCTGGACATCGGACTTGAGGTTCACGCGCGTGTAGGCGGCCATCCTCAGCCCTCCGCGCGCTGCTTGAGGCCCTCGGCGGCGTCCCCGAGCAGGAAGTCGCGCACCTTGGTCTCGGCCGGCCCGCGCAGCAGCAGGCCGAGCATGCGGCCGGGGTCGGCCTCGAGCGCGTAGGTGGCCCGCGTCCGGCCCTCGCCGAGGTCCTCGAAGGTCCACGATCCGGTGAGCGACTTGGTCTCGCCCTTCTCCTGGACCCAGCGGATCGAGGTCGGCTCCTCGTACGAGAAGCGCAGCGTGGCGCGGACCGTCTTCACCTTCGCATCCGACTCCGTCTCGGCCAGCGTGGCGCGCTTCTGATCGTCGCGCTCGAGGACCTCCACGTCCTTCAGCGACCCCTGCCACTCGGGCGCGTTCGCGATGTCGGAGGCGATTTCGTAGCAGCGCTCGATTGGCGCGTCGATCTCGACGGAGCGCTCACCACTGATAGTTCCCATGGCCGGGAGATTATGCGGCGACGCTGCTCGGCGCCAGCGTGTCGCGCCGCGCGACGAGCAGCGCAGCGCCGGCCGCCGCCACAGCCACGGCCGCCACCACGGCGGTGGTCCAGGAGTACGACTCCACGAGCGCGCCCCCGGCCGCCGCGCCGAGCGAGACGCCGGCCACCAGCGCGGTGAGCGGCCAGGTGAACGCCTCGGTGGCGGTGCCGCGCGGTGCGACTCGCTCGACGAGCTGGTTGCGCGAGGCGATCAGCGGGGCGATCGGCAGTCCCATGATCACCACGAGCAGCGCCATGCTGAGCGGCGACGTCGCGGCCAGCAGAACCGCGGTCGCGATCGGCAGCGCGCACGCCAGGCGGAGGTGCACGGCGGTGAGCGGAGCGCGCGGCGCGCGTGCGCCGTATACCAGGCCGCCCACTGCGCTCGCGCTCGCCCATACGGCCAGCAGCAGGCCCGCCAGCTCCCGCTGGCCCTCCTCGGCGCTGAACGCAGGCAGCACGACCTCGATCGTTCCGAACGCGAAGCCCACGGGAAGGCTGGCGAGGACGAGCGTGCGCAGTCCGGGGGCGGCGAGTGCACCGAGCCCGAACCGGCGCGAGCCGGCCTCGGGCGCCGCGGGGCGCTCGCGTCCGCGCAGCCCGGCGAGCAGCATGAAGGTGCCGCCCAGCACGCAGGCGGCCGAGACCGCGAGGGCGTACTGGGGTCCGACGGTGGCCACGGTGACCGTCGTGAGCAGCGGGCCGGTCACGAAGATCAGCTCGATCAGCACCGAGTCGAGCGCGTACGCGCTCGGGATCAGCTCGGGCCGGTCGGCCAGCAGCAGCGGCCAGCGCGAGCGCAGCACCGACGACAGCGGCGGGATCGCGGCTCCCGCTGCGAACGCGGCGGCCGCGAGCACGCCGGGCGCCGCGTCGGCCGCGCCCAACCCCCACACGAGCAGCAGTCCACTCGCGTGCGCGAACGAGAGCGGAAGCAGAGCCCCCTCGCCGCGCCAGTCGATGAGCCTGCCCTGGAGCGGAGCACCGGCCGCGCTGCCCAGGGCGAGCGCGCCCGCGCAGAGCCCGGCAGCGGCGAACGAGCCGCTCACCTCCTGCACGTAGAGCAGGATCGCGAGGCCGCTGATGCCGATCGGGAGGCGCCCCACGGCCGTCGCGAACACGATGGTCGCGACGCCCGGCATGCGCAGAATGCGTGCGTAGACGCCCATTGTGTGAGCATTGCAGCCAGATGGAGCCCGATGCCGTCGAGATCCGTGTGCTCGGCTGCCTGATCGAAAAGCAGCGCACCACGCCGGACGTCTATCCGCTCACGCTGAACGCGCTGCGGCTCGCGTGCAACCAGTCCACCAACCGCGACCCCGTGGTGGACTACGACGAGAACACGATCCGCGCCGCGATCGACCGCCTCGTCCAGCGCAAGTGGGCCACGCTCGCCAGCTGGTCGAACCGGCGCTCGATGAAGTATCGGCACACGCTCGAAGGCGCCCTCGGCCTCGACGATGCCGAGATCGCCGTGCTCGACGTGCTCATGCTGCGCGGCGCGCAGACACCCGGGGAGCTGAAGGCGCGCACCGAGCGGCTGCACCGCTTCGGCGACATGGAGGAGCTCGGCGCCACGCTCGAGCGGCTGATCGAGCGCGAGCTGGTGGTTCGCCTCGAGCGCCGGCCGGGCCAGCGCGAGGAGCGCTACTCGCACCTGCTCGGCAGCGAGGACGGAGCCGAGCCGGAGAGGGGCGAGCGCGAGCCGGCGGCGCCCCCCGAGCAGGAGGCCACCCCGCGCGCACCGGCGCCCCCGGCCGAGAGCTTCGAGCAGCGCTTCGCGCGGATCGAGCAGCAGATCGCGGAGCTCCGGACGGAGCTCCAGGCGCTTCGCGAACACCGCCCGAGTTAATTTTCCTGCGCCAGAACCCGAAGAAGGTTGCATGGCCTCGGTCGAAGACCCGGAGGAGGACGTTCGAGTTCAGACGATCCCCTCCGTCGAGCCGAGCCGGCGCTTCGCGGCCCGCGTGGCCGCCGGCATCTTCGCGGGCGAGGCCCTGATCCTCACCGCGGTGGCGCTGCTGTCGAGCCACTCCGACGGCCTCGGCGACGGCCGCGTGGTCATCCCGGCCGTGTGCGCAGTGATCGCCGTGCTTCTCTACACGTGCGCGTTCGCGTCCAGGCCGACCGTGCTCCACGGCGTGACGGCGATCGGCACGATCCTCGTGTCCGCGAACGCTGTCAGCGCCGGGCACGAGCCCGCGCTGTCAGGCGGGATGCTCTACATCTGGCTCGGGCTATACGCGGCCTACTTCTTCAACCCGCGCGATGCCGCGGCCCAGCTCGCGTTCATGGCCGCCGCGTACCTCGGCGTTCTGGTGACCACCGCACCGTCCGATGTCGTTGCGGCCGGTTGGCTCACGCTGATGGCGGTCCTGTTCCCCGCGGCCGGTCTCGTGCGGGCGGTCCGCGACGGCGTCAGCCAGCTTGTGAACCGCCTCTCCGACGCAGCGCTCACGGACACCCTCACCGGCCTCAAGAACCGCCTCGCGTTCGACCGTGAGCTCGAGACAGAGGTCGAGCGCGCGCATAGTTCGGGCGAGCCGCTGAGCGTGGTGGTCGGCGACCTCGACTACTTCAAGTCTGTGAACGACCGGCTCGGCCACAAGGCCGGCGACGACGCCCTCGTGCGCGCCGCGCAGGTGCTGATGCGCCACCGCCGCGCCGGCGACACGATCGCACGCACCGGTGGCGAGGAGTTCACGATCCTGCTGCCGGGAGCGACCGAGCACGAGGCTTACCTCGTGGCCGAGCGGATGCGGACGGCCGTCGAGCGCGAGTTCGTGGAGGACCCCGCGGTGCTCACGTTCTCCTTCGGGATCGCCACCTACCCGGATCACGGCCGCAACGCGGACGCGGTGCTCGAGGCGGCCGACCAGGCTCTCTACGCGGCCAAGGCGCTCGGGCGCAACCGCTGCGTGATAGTGAACCCGGAGATCTCGGCGATCTTCGCGCCCGAGGCGGGGCGCGGCGCGGACGAGGTCCAGCTCGCCACCCTGGTGTCGCTCGCCGAGGCGCTCGACCTGCGCGACACGGGCACGTCCGATCACTCCTGGACCGTGGGGCGCTACTGCACCCTGATCGCGGCCGAGCTGGGGCTGCCGCCCGAGCGAGTGAAGCGCATCGAGGTGGCTGGCGTGCTCCACGACATCGGCAAGATCGGACTGCCCGACGCGATCCTCCAGAAGCCCGGCCCGCTCGGCAAGACCGAGATGGCCGAGATCCGCACCCATCCCGAGATCGGCGCGCAGATCCTCAACAGCCGCGGGCTCGAGGACGTGCGCGAGTGGGTGCTCGCGCACCACGAGCGCCCCGACGGGAAGGGCTATCCCGCCGGCCTTACCGACCCGGACATACCGCTCGAGGCGAAGATCCTCGCCGTGGCGGACGCCTACGAGGCGATGATCGCCGACCGCGTATACCGGCCGGGGATCGACGAGCGTGCGGCTCGGTCCGAGCTGCTGCGCTGCTCGGGCCACCAGTTCGATTCGCGCGTGGTGGCGGCCTTCCTGGCCGTGCTGAACAGAGCGGACGCGAGCAGTAGCGTCCGCAGCGTTGAGCTCGCCTAAGCACTCCGTCTCGCTCGTGATCGAGGACCCGCGGGGGCTGCTGCTCGTGCGCAGGCCGGACGACGACGAGGACCTGCCGGGCGTGTGGGGTCTTCCGGCCGTGAGCCTTGCGCCGGGCGAGTCCGAGGCGGACGCGGTGCTCCGCGCCGGGCGCGACAAGCTGGGCGTCGAGGTGGAGCCGGTCGAGCGCGTGGGCCGCGAGCGGACAATGACCGACTGGGAGGCGCGCATCGTCTCGGGCGAGCCCGCGGTCCCTCAGCCGGGCCCTCACACGCAGTACGCGGAGCTGCGCTTCGGCGAGCCGGCCGACCTAGTGCCGGCCGCGCGCAGGGGCTCGCTCTGCTGCCGGGCGCTGCTTCGTGCACGCGGTCTAGATTGGGACACGTGACGACGCGACCCGGAGTGCTGGCCCGGGGTCCCTGGCGGCCGGACCAGGTGGAGGCGCGCTGGCGCGACGAGGCGTTTGAGGTCCCGGACGAGGTCGAAC
>CAVZDS010000011.1:0-116638 GCA_963774095.1 uncultured Thermoleophilaceae bacterium | reverse complement strand
CGTGAGCGCGTCGGAGGTCGCAGTCCGCGGTGTTGTACTCGGCATCGATCAGGCCAGCCTCGCCGAGGCCCCGACGGCGGCGAGTGAGGGATGCCCGATCTCGGCGGCTCTGAAGGGAAACGTCGCGATCTCGGTCGACCCTACGCTCGAAGAGCTAACCGGTCACGCGGGCTCGAAGACGACGAGGGTGAAGGTCGCGGTAGTCGTTCCCGGGTTGGAGTACGTGTGGGGCAACGTCGCATCGAACCACGCGCTATCGCCGATGGGCACTTCGACGTGATGGTGACCGACGTCGAGAGCGACCGTGCCGGTGTCGACGGTGATCAGCTCGACCGATCCGGGGCGGTGCGCCTGGCTGACACGTCGATCGCCGGGCGTGAGCGTCCACGACCACAGCTCGATCGCTTCGCGACTGACGAGTAGACGCGCGCCACTCCCGGCGGGCGTGGACCACAGGGTCATCGCGTCCTGTCCCGCGACGACGGCGACCGGATCGGCCTCCGGCTCCTCTGACAGGAGCTCGGTGAGCGTGATGCCGAGCGCAGCGGCGAGTTTGAGCAGGGTGGCAAGGCTCGGGTTGGCGTCGCCGTGCTCGATCTGGACGAGCAAGCGGCGGCTGACGGTGCTGCGCGCCGCGAGCTCGTCGAGCGTCCATCGGCGTTGGGCCGGCGCGGCGCGCACGCGGGTGGCGATCTCGGCCGCGACGTGCTCTTGGCTAACGCTCATACCTAGTGCACTATAATGCCTTTCATGGTGCATAAGTCGGAGGTGGAGTTGGAAACGTGGGCCGTGATGGCGGGTCGAGCGGCGCCGGGTGCCGGGAGCCGCTGGACGTCCCTCGAGTGCTGGCATCGAACTTCGAACTCGGATCAGAACGCGCCTACAGCCGCGACGACGCGACCCCGACCTGGGAGGGATCCGAGGAGCTGCTGGGCGGCCTCGAGGGCGGTCAGGCTGTCGCGTTTGCCTCGGGTATGGGAGCCATCGCGGTGGTCTTTGACCTACTCCCGGTCGGTGCCACCGTGGGGCTCGGCGACGACTGCTATCAGGCTGTCGCGGGTCTGGCCGCCGCGGGTGCCGCGCAGGGCCGGTGGCGCGCGGTTCGCGTCGCCGTCGAGCACCCCTCGCGCTGGCTCGAGCTCGCCGCCGACGCCGACCTGCTGTGGCTCGAATCGCCATCGAACCCGCTGCTGGTGGTTGCTGACCTGCCCGCCATCTGCGCCGCACGGCACAAGCCGGACGCGTTGACCGTGGTCGACAGCACGTTCGCCACCCCGCTGGTCCAAAAGCCGCTTGAGCTGGGCGCCGATCTGGTCATCCACTCGGCCACCAAGCACCTGGGCGGCCATTCCGATCTGCTGCTCGGCGGCGTGGTCGCGGCGTCCGACGCGCGCGCCCATCAACTGCGCGAACGGCGTACGCTGGCCGGAGCCACGCCGGGCGCACTCGAGACGTACCTCGCCGTCCGCGGAATACGCACGCTCGCGCTGCGGCTCGGGCGCGCGAGCGCGACCGCCGCCGAGCTCGCTGAGCGCCTCGCCGGGCACGCCGGGGTGGCGGTCGGCGCTACCCGGGCCGCCCCGACCATCCGACACACGCCACCGCGCGCAACTTCATGTCCGGCTTCGGCGCCGTCGTCTCCTTCGACGTTGAGGGTGGGGCGGAGCGCGCCGACACGGTCTGTCGATCGGTTCGAATCATCCGCCATGCCACGAGCCTGGGCGGCGTCGAGTCGACGATCGAACGCCGAGCAGCCATTCCCGGCCAGACCCACCTACCGCCCGGACTGCTCCGGCTCAGCGTCGGCTGCGAACATCCCGACGACATCTGGCGTGATCTCGAACACGCCCTCACGCGATGACATCAGCCGCCGACGATCTCGTCGACCGCGTGGCCGAGCTCCTGCGCGAACCCCCGGACGCGCTCCGGGATGCAGGCGTCACCAACGAGCTCAACCTCCAGGGTGGCTTGGCGCGCGCAATCTCCGTCTGGTCGCCGCCGATCCCCGCGAGCCGGAGATCTCACCTGGCTTCTGGATCGCCGAGCACCACGACGGCCGCTGCGCGCTGATGTTCGACGAAAGCCCATTCGGCGCGCGCGCGCCCGTCGATGTCTCACCCAACGAGTTGCGCCGAGCCCTTGTGCTTGCCCCGCTCGATCCAGCGCGCCTTTCCGGCACCATGCCGCAGCGAGTGGCCGGCGCCGCCGGCGTCGTCGAAGCCCTGCTCACCGCAGCTCACGCAGAAGAGCCAGTGCAGACCCATAGCAGCGTCGAGCTGCGTGCCGGCCGCGGCATCGTGGGCGACCGCTACTTCGACGGCACCGGCACCTTCTCCGCGAGCGAGAAGCACGGCCAACAACTGACTCTCATCGAAGGCGAAGTCCTCGACGCTCTCCGCGACGAAGGCCTCCAGCTCACGCCCGCCGAGGCGCGCCGCAACCTTGTCACCCGCGGCATCGATCTCAACGCACTTGTCGGCCAGGAGTTCCAGATCGGAGCTGTGCGCTGCATCGGGCGACGGTCGTGCGAGCCGTGCTCGCATCTTCAGCGCCTCACCGGCGCGGCCCTGCTGCGCCTGATGGTCCACCCAGGCGGCCTCCGCGCCGACATCCTCACGTCGGGGATCGTTCACGTTGGCGATGCCATCGCCGCTTGAGACGCTGCGGCTAGGCACTGCGAAGGCCTTACGCCACCAGCGGCGGTTGCTTCGCACCCGGGAGCCACATCGGTAAGCGCCCACTCCTACCTCGGCTGAATCAACACGATCCCAGTCCGGTTTCAGTCCGGAAACTCCCGCGATTTCGCGGTAAAAGCTGGGACACATTGCCGACCACCAGAAGGTCAAGCGTTCTGCCCGCTGCGGCCGTTAGCAGGCTCTCCTGCAAACGGCACGTTCTTGCGTACGGCTGCCGGCCGGCGCGATGGCAGCGATCCCGGTCCGCGGGGGCGAGTCCGATTTCAGTCCGGAAACCCCGAGGTCGACCTCGTCCGCTCGCGCGCGGCCACACTCGCGCCCCGGCCTTGGCGGCGGTCGGCGTCGTCAGTCGAGCGTGATGCCACCTTCCGTTGGCGCGGCCCTGTTCGACGTACGCCAGCGCCTCGAGGGTCTGGTCGAACGGGACGTCTTGTCGATGAGCGGGCGGAGGTGGCCGGCGTCGTAGAGGGAGGCCAGTCGCGCAGCTGGGCGCCGTTGGCCTGCATGAACAGGAACGAGTAGCTCACGCCGAGCTTCCGCGCCTGCTTGTGGACCTTTCGGCTCAGCAGCCCCATCACGACGCCAATGAACTTCGACGCCCCGAGCTGTTTCGCGAACCGGGGGTCGGGCGGGCCGGTCACGCTGATCGCCTGTCCGCCCGGCTTGAGGACCGTGAGCGACCTCTCGAGGTTTTCGCCGCCGAGCGAGTCCAGCACGACGTCGTAGCCGGAGAGGACCTCGGCGAAGTCCTCCTTGGTGTAGTCCACGACGACGTCGGCGCCGAGGCTGCGCACCAGCTCCGCGTTCGCGCCGCTCGCGGTCGTCGCCACCGTGGCGCCGAGCTGCTTGGCGAGCTGGATGACGGTCGACCCCAGGCCGCCGGAGCCGGCGTGGACGAGGACCTTCTGGCCGGGCCGTACGTGGGCGCGGTCGACGAGGGCCTGCCAGGCGGCCAGGGACACCAGCGGCACCGCGGCCGCCTCGTGCAGCGTGAGCGAGGCCGGCCTGGTGGCGACGTCGTCCTGGTCGATCGCAATGTACTCCGCAAAGGTCCCGATCCGCAGGTCGCGCGGGCGAGCGTAGACCGCGTCGCCTACCTGGAAGTTGCGCACGGCGGAGCCGACCCTGGTCACCACGCCGGCGACGTCGTGGCCGAGCACGAACGGGGTCCGGTGCTTCAGGAGCCGCTTGAACTCGCCGTTGCGGACCATCTTGTCCAGCGGGTTGACGCTGGCGGCGCTCACCTTGACCAGCACGTCACCGTCGCCGACCTCGGGCTCGGCTACGTCGGCGGCGCGCAGTCCGTCCTTGCCGTACCGCTCGACGACGAATGCCTTCATGCGAGGAACTCGAGCGCCCGCTCGACGAAGTCCTCGTGGAACTGGAACACCCCGCCGTGCCGGCGTCGGGATAGACGACAAGCTGGCTGTTCGGGAGTCGTCGGTCGAGCTCGACGGTGTTCTTGGTCGGCACCATCCTGTCGCTCTCGCCGTTCATGACGAGCACCGGCTGGTGGATACCCGAGAGGTCCGCGGGCTCCTGCTGACCCCAGCGGTGGATGGCCTTGAGCTGGGCGCGGAACGAGCGCACGGAGATGGCCTTGTCGCGGTCGTTCGTACGTTCCTCGAGCCGTGCCAGGAACTCTTTGCCGGCTCGGCGGCCGTTCGGGGTCCTGGTGAAGAAGAGGAACTGCTTGGGGTCCTGGCGCGTGAGCAGTCCTCGCGCGATGTCCAGGTATGAGATGCGGGTCACCTTGTCGATGCCTTCGCCTCCCGCGGGGCCGGTTCCGGCGATGATCATCTTGCGCACGAGCTGCGGCTGCTCGTGCGCGATCACCTGGGCGATCATGCCGCCCATCGAGAACCCGAACAGGTCGACCTGATCCAAGCCGAGGGCGCGGATGAAGGTCACGGCGTCGCTCGCCATCTCCTCTATGGTCGTCGGCGTGGCGCCGCTGGAGGCGCCGACACCGCGGTTGTCGAAGGTGATGACCCGCTGCTCGGCGGCGAAGCCGTCCACGACTCGGGGGTCCCAGTTGTCCAGGACTGCGGCCAGGTGGGTGAGGAAGACCACCGGCACCCCCGTGCTCGGGCCGAGCTGACGGTAGGCGAACTCCACGCCGCCGGCGCTGATGGTCCGCGTCGGCGCGTCCTGCCACGTCGCGTTCAAAGCCGCACCCCTAGGTGCGTCAACCGTCGTCATGACTGTCACTCCTTTGCGTGCTGCATTGGCGTCGCATTACGCGCATAATGCTATAGTACGATCGTAATGTAACGCTGTGAGCTACGTCACGCTGAAGAGAGATTGGGCATGCGCTACAGCAAGGACCACAAGCAGGCCACCAGAGAACGGATCGTCGAAGCGGCCGGCCGGCGCTTCAAGGAAGACGGCATCGACGGTGCCGGTGTGGCGGCCGTTATGGCCGACGCCGGCCTGACCAACGGCGCCTTCTACGGCCACTTCAGCTCGAAAGAGGATCTCGTCGCGAACGTCCTCGCCGACCAGCTGCGCGCCCAACGCCAAAGCTTCGACGCGCACCCCTCGGATCGCGCGGGACTCGAGGCATTCATCCGCTCCTACCTGTCCCCCCAGCACCGTGACCAGTTCGCGGACGGCTGCCCGTCGGCTGCGCTGCTCGACGAGATCGCCCGCCGCCCCGCCGCCACCAGACAGGTCTTCACCGACGAACTGATGGGCGTCCTCGACGACATCGCGGCGCGCCTCGACCCGACTGCCGCCGAGGCGGCTCGGAAGGACGCGCTCACGCTCTTCGGGCTGATGCTGGCACCCTGCAACTCGCCCGGGCGCTGACAGACCGCGACCTCTCCGACCAGCTCCTCGCCCGCGGCGTCGAAACGGCCCTGAAATTGCTCGACGACCGGCCGTGACGCCGACTGGCATCGGGGCGCTACCGGCCGCAGGGCGCTCGGCGGGAGAAGGCCTCCGCTCATCAGGCACTCGCGCTCGGGCGCGCTTCGACCTCTGATCGGGGCTAGCCCGGGTCGGCTCGGAGCTCACCTCCGCCCTGAGCGAGCCGGGTCACGCCTAGAAAACGGCTCCGAGCAACCCCGACTTGGCCGCTCGGGTGCCCATTGGGTGCCTAAAACCCCGTGAACTCCCGGTGAAAGCCGGGGAATCGCGACGCGAGGCTCAGACCCGAGAACCCGCGCGTTTGCAGGGGATTTCCGGAGAGAGCGCGAACCATGCGCTCTGCTTGCCATGCAGAAGGTCGAGGGTTCGAATCCCTTCAGCCGCTTCCGGAAAGGCCTGCATTTGCAGGTCTTTCTCGTGTCATCAGTCCGGGCTGTGCGTCTGGGTAGCTGGGGACAGCTTGCGCACCGGCTGGGGCCGTGCCGTGGTCAACGCTCCCAAGGCCTGTATCGGCAGGCATTTTGTGGCGACTCGAACCGCTCTACGAGGCGCTGGAGGCTGGCTCCGCGAGGAGTGCGTCCATCCGGCTTAGCGACAGTCGAAGGCCCTCAGCAAAGCCCTCGGCCATTGCCTCCATACCGTCGCGCGAGAAGAACATGGAGCGCACGGTCATCCGTGTGCCGCCGTCGGTCTCGGAGAGTTCCATCGCAATCCCCGTGAGCGCGAAGTCGTCGTTGGGCTTGCCGTCGTCGTCGACGTCGGCGTCGCTCAACTCGAGCGAGCGCGGCGGATCCACCGCTTCGATCCGCCATACGCCGTGCTCCGCCTCACCGTTGGGGCCTGCAAAGACATGGGCCATCTCGGCGCCAACGCTCATCTCGTACGGCTCGAAGGTCGTCGAATAATTCGGTGGCCCCCACCACAGCCCGAGCTTCTGCGGGTCGGCCCAGAGCTCCCACACCGCTTCGACCGGCGCGTCGAAATCGGCGATGACGGTCAGGGTCAGGTTGTCGAGATCGCTCTCGACGCTGGCTACGGACATCAGGGTTTCCTTTCGTCTTGTTCTGAATCGGAAGCGAGAAGCGCGGACATCCGCTCGACCCGGCCGCGCCAGATCTCTTCGAGATCCTCGAGCGCCCGCCTCGCGTCGGCGAGCCCTTCGGGTGCGGCCTCGACGAGCTGCTCCCGGCCGCGGCGGCGCTTGGTGACTAGCCCGGCCCGTTCGAGCACCGCGACGTGCTTCTGCACAGCAGCGAACGACATCGGGTAGGCGTCGGCGAGCCGCGAGACGGACGGTGCGTCGCCGCCAGCCCGGCGCAGGATGTCGCGGCGGGTCGGGTCGGCGAGCGCGTGAAAAACGTCGTCGGTCTTGCTCTCCTCACTTCCTACAACCATTTGGTTGTAGGTTACCACAGCTCTCAGCCGCCGACTTGATCGACTGGCGCGGGCTCGATTTCGCCCTCCGCTAGACCTTCAGATCGTGTACACGGCCCACTCCGCGTGTCGGAGCGAGCGTTGAGAAACTGGCCGCGTGGGCAATAGTCCGAACGTGTCGCGACGCGGCGCGACGCGAACGGCTGGCCGCTGCCGAGTTCGCGGCCGAGGCTCGGATCGCGGTCGACCAGCCGAACGTCAGCGGGCGAGCTCGAGCTCGTAGATGCCGCCGCCGTTCGCGCCGGCGTACAGCAGGCCGGCGGACCGATCGACTGCGAGCGCGTCGAAGGTGCGTGGCGGGAGGTGAGTGAAGCGGCGCCAGCGATCGCCGCCGTCGGTGCTCCAGAAGACGCCTTGATCGGTCCCTGCGATCACGGTCCTTCGGTACTTGGGGTCGATGGCGAGCGCCTCGACTCGGACATCGTCGAGTGCGCCTTGAAGTGGCTGCCAGGTGGTCCCGGCGTTCGTGCTCTTGGAGAGGCCCGCGTCCGTTCCGGCGTAGACGACCGCCGTCTCTTTCGGGTCGACCGCGAGCGCGAGGACCGGGCTGCGCGGGAGGCCGGCCTGTCGCCACGTCTTGCCTCCGTCGACGCTCCTGTGCACGCCGAGGCCGCCCGCGTACAGGGTGTCCGGATTCAGCGGATCGATCGCCAGCGGAGGCGCGGGCGATGGGTTGGTCGATGGATGCACCGAGTATTTCGGGCACCTCTACGGCCTGCACTTGCGAGGACCTGGGCCAGGTGCGGCCGCCGTCCTGGCTCCGGTAGATGAGGCTTTCGTAGACGGACCCGTCGTTAAGACTGGCGGTGATCGCATGGACGGTCGTCCGGTGTTGCGGGTCGACCGCGAGCTCCACCGCGGAATGCACCCGGCTGTCGTCGGGGCGGAGTGGCGAGCAGCCGTGAATGAAGCCCGCCAGTTCGCGCCGCCGTTCGTGCTCTTGTAGATGCCGCCGGCGGTGCCCGCGTAGACGGTCGCCGGGTCTTGCGGATCGACAGCGACGGCAGTGACGCCTCGGTTTGCCAGGCCGGTGTTGACGCGTCGCCACTTGCCGTCCACTCGCTTGAAGACTCCGCGGAACGGGCCCACGGCCGCGTACGCCGTGCCCGGGCTGCCAGGCGCGAGAGCGAGCGCTGACACGCGTGCGCCGTTCAGACCCGCGTTCGTCGATCGCCAGCTGCGGCCGCCGTTGACGCTCTTCGAGACGCCAGCCCCCTCGCCGGTGGTGACGTCGGCGTTCGTGGCGACGTAGATCGTCGCAGGGTTGCGGGGGTCGAGCGCGAAGGCGGTTGAGAACTCGGAGCCGCGCGCCACTGACGGAATCGCCGGCGATGGTTCGCCAACTGCGGCTGCGGCCCCCGTCCTCGTTCTTCAAGACGTTTCCCTCCCACGGCGTCGTTGCGTAGACGATGTCGGTGTTGCTCGGATCCAGCGTCAGCCCTGTGATCATCCGACCTTTGAGGCCCGCGTCGCGCCAGTTCGCGCCGCCGTCCGTCGTCTTCAGGATGCCTTTGGAATCTGTGGCGCCGTCCTTGATGTTGCCTTGCAAACCGGCGTACATCGTTCCCGGATGCTCCGGGTCGAGCGCCAGCGCATGCACGGTCGTGCCCTGCAGGCCAACGGGATCCCAGCTCTCGCCTTGGTCGCTGCTCTTGAAGACGCCGCCCCGACGCCGGCCTGCACCGTCCGACACCTTTTCGATCGCGTCCCAATATGCGATTGCTGCGCCTACTGCCGCCGGCGTAGAGCGTGCCCGGGTCCTGGGGGTCGAAGACGAGCGTGCTCACCGCCCCGAGCCCGGTGCGTCGCCAGCTCGCACCGCCATTCGTGGACTTGAGCAGGCCACGGTTCCAAGTGCCTGCGTAGACGATGTCCGGATCGCGCTGATCGACGAGGAGCGTGTAGACGAAGCCCTCCAAGCCGCGCAAGTAGAACTCTCCCCTCATTCTCTTTCCGAGAAGATCCGAGCCCGTCAACCGCCAGGAACGACCCCCGTCCGTCGTCTTGGCTACGCCTCGCGCGGTCCCGACATACAGGGTCTCCGGGTCCGCGGGCGCGGTGGCGATTGCGTCGGCCCGCCCCATCCGGGACGGGAGATTCAGCGATCGCCACGTGCGACCGCCGTCCGCGACTCTTGAAGACGCCGGCGTGGACTGTTGCTGCGAAGACGGTGTCCGGGCGCTGGGGGTCGACGGCGAGCGCCGTGATGGTTCCGCCCTCCAGGCCGGGCGCAGGCCGCCACCTGCCGTCGGTGACCTGAGCGCCGACCCCGCCTTCGCCCTCGGCAGTACCGGTGCCGCCGCCGCTGCTGTCGAGGACGGAGAAGCCGAGCAGGCCGGCCGCGACCGCCACGAGCGCCAGGGCCGCGTACCCGCGTCGCCGCCGCCGTGCCCGCTGTCGCGCTTCCTCGATCAGCGCCTCGAGCGCCTTGGCGTCGTGGCGATCTTCAGACTCAGGGGGCGATGGCGGTGAGCGTGATCGGGTGCCTCGATCAGAAGCTATTATCAGTAGCACCATGCTTCCTGTCAAGATCGACCGCGCGGAGCCGACCGACCTGCACGAGCAGGTGGCTGCCGAGATCCGGCGGGCGATCGCCGAAGGGGAGGCGAAGCCGGGCGAGCGCCTGCCACCGGCCCGCGACCTGGCGGCCGTCCTCGAGGTCAACCGGAACACCGTCCTGCGCGCGCTCAGGCAGCTGCGCGACGAGGGACTGCTCGAGTTCCGCCGAGGGCGCGGCATCACGGTCGCGGCGAGCCCCGAACATGGGGCCGTCGTCGCTCAGGCGCGCGAGCTCGCGCTCCTCGCGCGCAAGCACGGCTATCGCAGAGACGAGCTGATCCGGATCATCGAGGCTCTGGATTGACGGAGACGCTATTGCGGCGCAATCGACGAGCTTGACGCCGCGGGACTTAGCCAACTCGCGCCGGTTTCGGTCCGGTTTGGGTCCGGAAACTCCCGTGATTTCGCGGTGAAAGCCGGGCAAACGAACTGCTTGCCATGCAGAAGGTCGAGGGTTCGAATCCCTTCAGCCGCTTCCCCAAGCCGCGCCGATCTTGGCCGAGTATCGGCAATGAGTTACAAGTGACGCATCGGCTTCCCCAGCCAGCAGACGCTGCTCGTTCCGGCCGAGCCGGGCCGAAGGAATCGCCGGACGATCGACGGCGTGCTTGTGGCGGCCGCATCCGCTCTGGCCGGGCTCGAAGCGGTGGTCGCGCGATCCGCTCCCGAGACCGACGCAGAGATCGGACGGGCGCTCGCCACATTGCTCGGTTGGGCCTCGGGGGTCTGGCGCGCGGTCATTGTTGTCACGCTCGCGCTTGCGTTCCTGGTCGTCGTGGACGCTCTCGTTCAAAGACGGTGGCTGCTGGTTCGCGACCTGCTCATCGCCCTTGCTCTGGTTGCCGCCGTGGCCAGCGCGCTCGCCCAGGCCGTCGATTCGGAATGGGCTCACCTGGAGTTGGATCCCCTGTCCCTGTGGGGGTTCCCCGACGTCCGGATCGCGTGCGTGGTTGCCGTCATCGCGGTCGCTCGCCCCGAGCTCGTTCGTCCGGTGCGGCTGCTCGCGATCTGGCTCGTCGGCTTGGCGTCGCTCGGCGTTGTCGCGCTCGAGATCGCATTGCCCGCGGACGTTCTCGCTGGGCTCGCGGTCGGTCTCGGCGCGGGGGCGCTGGTCCGGCTCGCCTGGGGGTCACCGCTCGGAGCGCCTCCTGTCGCTCGCGTGGGCGCGGCGGTCAGCTCACTTGGTGTGGCCATCGGCGACCTGCGGATCGGCGAGCACCAACAGCGCGGCGCTGCTGACTACTTCGGGCACGGCGACGACGGACGACCGCTGAGGGTGCGTGTCCTGGGGCGAGACGCTCAGGACACGCAGCGCCTCGCGCGTCGGTGGCGCCTGCTCGCCTACCGCGATCCGCCACGGAGCGCACCCGTCGGACGCCTCGAACAGGTCGAGCACGAGGCGGTCACAACGCTGCTGGCCGCGAAGGCGGGTGTGCGCGTGCCTGAGGTGGTCACCGCGGGCCTCGGCCCCGACGGCGACGCGTTGCTGGTCACCGGCCAGCCCGATCTCGCGCCGTTGGAGCTCGCGAGCCCCGACCAGGTGAGCGACGAGCTGCTCCTGGAGCTGTGCCGCCAAGTCGGACGGCTGCACGACGGCGGCATCTCGCACGGAAGGCTGAACCTCGGGAACGTGCTGGTCGTGGACGGCGAACCACTGCTGGTCGACCTGTCGGCAGCCAGCCTCGGTGCGCCGCAATCCACGCTCGACATAGACGTGGCCGAGCTGCTCGTCTCGTGCTGCGTCCTCGTCGGCCCGGAACGCGCGCTGCGGATCGCCGTGGATGCCGGATGGTCCGACTCGATCGCTCGCGCCTTGCCGTACCTGCAGCGCGCGGCGCTCACACCGCACCTGCGGGACCTCGCCCGGACCCACGAAGTCGGCCTCAAGGAGCTTCGCGCGGCTGCCGCGGCCGCCACCGGCACCGCCGAGCCGGAGATTGCCCCGCTTCGCCGCGTCCGCCCAAAGGACGTATTGACGATGGCGGCCCTGATCGTCGCCGCATACATCCTCATCACCCGCTTGGCGGAGATCGGCTTCGACACGATCGGCCGCGAGCTCAAGCAGGCCGAGCCCGCATGGGTGGTCGTAGCGCTACTCATCGCTCAGTCCGCATTTGTCGGGTCTGGCATCTCCGTGCGGGGAGCCGTGCAGTCGCCGCTCGCACTCCTGCCCTGTGTCGTGCTGCAGTCGGCGATCAAGTTCATCAATCTGACCGTGCCGAGCTCCGCCGGTCGGATCGGGATGAACCTGCGGTTTCTCCAGAAAATGGGGGTTCCGCGCGCGCAGGCGCTGGCGGCGGGCGCCGTCGATGACGTGTCCGAGACGATGGTGCAGGCGGCGCTTCTCCTGATCTCGATCCCCCTGGTGGGCGCGAGCGTCGACACGAGCCAATTCCATGGGCCCGATAGCCGTCTCCTCGTGGGCATCGCCGTCGCGCTCGTCGTCAGCGTCGTGGCCGTCCTGGCTGTGCCGAAGCTGCGCGACATGGTCATGCCGGGAGTGAAGAGCGCCCTTTCCGGTGTCTGGAGCGTCGCCCGGGATCGGCACAAGCGAATCGAGCTCTTCGGTGGAAACGTGCTCTCGGAGCTGACCTACGCGGTCGCGCTGGGAGCGACCTGCCTCGCGTACGGGGTGCACCTCAACCTAGGTCAGCTCGTCTTTGTCAACAGCTCGGCGGCCATCCTGTCGAGCGTGATCCCGTCCCCCGGAGGCATCGGCCCGGCCGAAGCGGCCCTCGCGGCCGGCCTCATCGCAATGGGCGTGGACGAGTCGACCGCGTTCGCAGTTGCCATCACGCAGCGCCTCTGCACCTTCTACCTCCCACCTATCTGGGGGTACTTCTCGCTGCGCTGGCTAGGTCGCCACGGGTATGTCTAGCGCTCGGCTCAGATCCCCGGTTCGCCCGCTGAGTTCAGGAACGTGAGCTTGATCGCGACCGGATTGCCGGCCGGGCCTGCCCAGTTGTGGACCTCGAGGCGGTAGTGGCCAGGCGTGACGTTCGTGCCGATCGTCTCACCGTCAAGCGCGCCGCCGTTCGTGCCGCTGGCGAACTCCGACCAGGTCCCGTCGTCGTTCCGACGCTGGAGGTACAGGTCGATGTCGGCCGGCAGGGTCGGTGTCACGCGACCCTGCATGCTGGCGTTGTCGTGCACGGCATCTACGTCGAACTCGAAGTACTCGCTCGTCACGCCTGGGATGCGCTCGCCGACGCCCGGCGCCTTCGTGACGACTGACCCCTCGACCGGAGACTGTGCCGGACCGGCGGTGACGGGGGGATCCGTGGTGTCGCCCTTCTGCCGCGGTGGCAGCGCGAAGGAGTCGGACTGAGAGCTCGCGATCGTCTCCGACGGCACCGTGACGGTCCTGGACATATAGCTCTGGAGCTGCGTGCCCGGGTCGCCCTGGATCGTCGTCGTTCGCTCGCGGCCCAGGAACGGGAGCGTGATCGCCCCGCCGGTGACCGTGACCGTCTGCATCGTCGGCGCCGCCAGCAGCCAGAAGTCCGTGTTGTTGTCGGTCACCTTGACGCCGATCCGGTGTCCGGCGGGAATCTTCCAGTCTGCCGACCACAGGTCCAGCGGGATCTTGCTCTGACCGCTGCCGTAGATCATGTGGGCCTGGCGCGTGATCAGCGGCCCCGTGCCGTTCCGGTCCAGGTCGTATACGTCGAGGACGAGGTTGGCCCTCGGCAGCGTCGTGGAAACATTGACGGTGGCGTGACCCGAGCCGGACAGGTGAGCGTCGTACGCCAAGGGCGGCGAGATCGTCCACACCCCGTCCGAGTCGGTGACGGACCCGTCGGCCTCGTCGGTGTAGCTGCCCGGCCGCAGCCCGCTCGTATAGCCGGTCGAATCGGCGGGCGGCCACTTGTCTTCAGCGCGCCACACGCCGTCGTTCGTCTGCACCGCGATCATCGGGTCCTTGACCCTCGACTTGATCCCCTTCAGGTTCAGGTCGTAGAAGCGCATCACCTCGTCGAACCATCCGGCGCGGCCCATCTTCAAGCGGCCGGCTTCGTCGGTTTCGTTGCCGCGAACGTGCTCCCAGGGACCAAGCCAGGCGCGCTCGTAGCCGGTGTGGTTGTCGAGGTACTGCTGCAGTCCGTCGGCCACCGTGTTGTTCTCCGTCAGCCCCTGAGTCAGGAACAGCGGCACCTTCGAGCCGGCGGCGCCGGGGATGAGGTTCCGCAGCTTCCAGAACTCCGAGCCGTGGTCGTCGTTCGCGGCCTGGGCGGCGAAGTTCTGCGCCAGGCAGGCCGGGTTGTTTAGCGAGTTGACGTTGTAGTTCGGGTCGTCGCTGAGCGGACCGGGCGTGGCCGCGATCCCGTCGTAGAGCGCGGGCGTCAGCACGGAGTTCGAACGGCGCATGCCGTCGCCGTACAGGTAGCGGTAGTCGTCGTAGACGGGTTCCTGCGAGACGACCGCCGCCAGGCCGGCGGGGCGCTTGTTGACCCCGATCAGGCCGGTCAGGCCGTCGTAGGACTTCCCGTACATCCCGACCTTCCCGGTCGACCACGGCCGGCTCGCCGCCCACTTCGCGGCGTTGACGACGTCGGCCTGCTCGCCCGGCCCGGACCAGTCGAGGCAACCATTCGACCCGCCGAATCCGCGCAGGTCGACCATCACGAAGCTGTAGCCCTTCCTGAGAAGCCCCGAGCCCTCGACGAAGTCCTGGAAGCGCTCCGACGGACCGGCGTTCGGGCCGACGGGGTCGTAGTTCGTGCCCTCGGCGGGACCCGCGGGGCCGGTCTGGCCCGAGTGGTTGAAGTACGGGCCGATCGAGATGATCACCGGCGTCTTCGCGGCGTCGGTCGCCCCCTTGGGACGCAGGACGTCAGCGTGGAGGGTCACGCCATCCGAGGACGGGATCCAGGCTTCGGACCAGTCCGCATCGGGGTAGGCGACCCCGGAGGCACCGGCCGCAGCGGGAATTGCGGCCAGGGAGGCAACTGACAGGACGAAGGCGAGAGCGAAGCGGTACATACCCCTCCAACGACGGCGTGGGCCGAAACTAGCGCGGTGGCGCCCTGCGAAACGGTGCCTAAACCCATGTCGGCCCCCGATCCGACCTGGCCGCTGTCGCCAGAATCCGACTTGTCAGCTGGATCTATTCCCGGATCAGCGCTGTCCTAGTCCCCTAAACGCACCCCACCAGTCGCGCTGGCCCTCGACGTCTTCGCGGCGACCCTCGCCGAGACTGGGCGCGCCGATGACGAGGATCTCGAGGCCCTCGGGCCCGGCCTCGTAGCCTCGCCACGTACCGGGCGGGACGCGCACGGCGTCCCACTCCTTGAGCTCGACGATCTCGTCGTCAAGCTTCATCCGCCCGCTCCCGCGCAGGACCACGTACACCTCCTCCTGCGTCTTGTGCGTGTGGCCGTACGGAAAGCGATAGCCGGGTGGGACGCGCTGGTAGCTCAGGCCGGATTGCTCGAGCTCGAGCGCGTCGGTCGCCAAGCGGAACTCCAGGTCCGGCGCGCCGTCGAAGTTGGACCCGACGTCCTCCAGGTCCTCCTTGAGGTTTCTGAGCGTGAACGGCACGGCGCAATCCTATGGGTCCGACGACGTCCCGGATCGCCGAGATCCGGCGATGGCGATTCACCTGACTCGGTGCGATCTTCACCGCCATGGACGCCATCGATTCGAGTCACCTGCTGATCGTCGGAGCTGGCCCGGGGCTGGGTGCGTCCGTTGCGCGCCGGTTCGCGCGCGAGGGATATCGCCTGACGCTCGTTGCCCGGTCGCAAGCGACGACTGCCACGCTCGCCGATGAGTTGCGTGGCGCGGGCACCGACGTCACGGTCGTTGCGGCCGACGCTGGTGACCCTGACGGCCTGCGCGCCGCCATGGGACCGTTGTTCGCCGGGCCGGGCGCTCCGGGCGTCGTGATCTACAGCGCGGCAGTGATGTCGCCCGACGATCTGCTCAGCGTCACGCCGGAGCAGCTCGCCGGGGCCTACGCGGTCGACGTGATCGGCGCAGTGGTGACGGCGCAGGTCGCCGTGCCTGCGATGCGCGCGGCGGGTGGCGGCACGTTGCTGTTCACCGGTGGCGGCTTTGCCGACGCGCTCCCGCAATCACTCGCCACGCTCTCGCTCGGCAAGCTCGCATTGCGCGGGGCGGCGACGATGCTCGCGCGCGAGGTGCGCGACGACAACATCCACGCCGGCAGCCTCACGATCCTCGGGCAGATCGCGGCGGGTACGCCGTTCGACCCTGATCGGATCGCCGACGCGTATTGGGCGATCCGAAACGAGGACCCTGACGCATGGCGTGAGGAATATCGCTTTGACGGCGCCCTCGCAAAGGCGGCGGCGCGCCCGGGTTGAGCGCGCCGCCGCCTGCGATGCACGAGCCTACGCGCTCGCGCCTGCCTTGGCCCGATCGAGCTTCGCCTTCAGCTCCTCGACCTTGGCGTGTGCGTCGGCCTTGGTCTCCTCGACGCGAGCCTTGTGCAGCTCCTTGCGAGCCTCGAACTTGGCCTTCCGCTGCGCCTCCTCGGCCGCGGCGATCTCGTCCTCGACGTCGAGGGCCGGCCGGCGCAGGACCTCGCCACCGAGGCGCGCCATCGCGGCGTCGATGACCTCGGGGCTCTGCTCGGTGACCTGAGCGAGAACCGCCGTCCTGGTCGGCTGGACCTGCTTCGAGATCTCGCCGAGCACCGATTCCGTCGTGTCGGCGTCATCGAGGTCGAACAGGGATCCGACGAGCAGTCCGTACGTCCCGCCGATCAGCATGCCGAGCGGGCCGCCGATGATCCCGATCAGCAGGCCAATCAGGCCGCCGCTCGCGGTGCCGACGTAGGGATCCTCGCCGACATCGCTCTTGACGTCGATGCGGCCCTGGCTGTCACGCGTAACGACCGCAGCACCCGCGATCTTGATCTGGTCCTGGGAATCGAGCTCCTTCAGGTCGGTGAGCGCCTGGTAGGCGTTCGCGTCCTTCTCCGGGTCTTCGCCGAAGGTCACGACCAGGACGTTGTCTGGTGAGAAATAGTCGGTGGTCATTGGGACCGCCTTTCTGTGATTGTGTTTTCAGGGACGGTCCAAGGCTCTCGCCGGCGCGGGTGAGTGGTCATCACACACTTCATGTGATTCGTGGGACAGTCTGGGCACGTGCTATTGCGACCCGTTCTATTCGAGCGGCTGTCAGCCCTCGCGCCCGGCACCGTCACGCTCGTCTGCGCACCCCCGGGAAGCGGGAAGACCGTTCTGCTGCGGTCGTGGGCCGCGGAAGCCGACGAGGCTGTCGCGTGGGTAACGGTCGAGCGCGGCGAGCGTGACGCGCAACGTTTCTGGCTTCACGTGATCGACGCCCTCGCCGACGCCGCCGGCGACGACGTGATCGAGCGGGTCAGCCCGGCGCCGGGCTTCGCGGGCGCGGTGGTGATAGAGCGGCTCCTGCACCAGCTGGAGCGGATCGAGGAGCCGCTCGAGCTGGTGATCGACGACCTGCACGAGCTCGACTCCGAAGACGCGCTCGCCTGGCTCGGGATGCTGATCACCCAGCCACCGGCACAGGTCGGGATCCTGCTCGCGACGCGCGAGGAGCCCGCGCTCGGCCTGCATCGCCTGAGGCTCGCCGGCGAGCTGACGGAGCTACGTGGGCCCGACCTCCGCTTCTCGCTCGACGAGACCCGCGCGCTCTTCCGCGCCGGCGGGATCACTCTGTCGGATCAGGCCGTGGCCTCGCTGCACGAACGCACCGAGGGATGGGCGGCCGGTTTGCGGCTGGCGGCGATCTCGCTGGCCGCCCACCCCGACCCGGAGCAGTTTGTATCCGAGTTCTCCGGTAGCGAGCGGACTGTGGCGGGCTACCTCCTCGCGGAGGTGTTGGAGCGCCAGGCGCCGGAGGTGCGCGACCTGCTCCTGCGAACGTCGGTCCTGGAGCGCGTCAGCGGGGCTCTGGCCGACGCGCTCACCGACGGCACGGGAGCCGAGGCGATCCTCCAGCGGCTCGAAGACCAGAACGCCTTCGTGACCGCGCTGGACGCGGGCCGGACGTGGTTCCGCTATCACCACCTGTTCACCGATCTCCTGCGCCTCGAATTGCGGCGCGTCGCGCCGGCGACGATCCCCGCGCTGAACCGCGCCGCGGCCGCCTGGTTCGAGCAGGAGGGCGACGTCGTCGAAGCCGTCCGCCACTATCAAGCGGCCGGTGACTGGGCACCGGCCGCGCGCCTGCTCCTGGACAACTACCTCACGCTGACGATGGCCGGCCGGGGCGAGACGCTCCACGCGCTGCTTGGCGTGTTCCCGGCCGACGCCCATGCGGGCGACGTGAACCTGGCGGCCGCGCTTGCGATCGACAGCATGCTCCACGGCGTGCTCGACGAGGCCGCAGCCCAATTCGCCGTCGCTCGGCGACTGGCGGCAGCGGCTCCGGCGGACAGACGGCGCGTCTTCGACGTGTACCTCGCCGTCATCGACGGCGAGCTCGCCCGCCGGCGCAACGATCTGCCCGAGGCTCAGGAAGCACTGCGCGCACTGGAGGCAGCGCTCGGCGCTACGGCAGGCGCAAACGAGCTGCCCGAAGGGCCGGATTACTGGGCACTCGCACTGATGAACCTGGGCATCGCGGAACTGTGGGCCGGCCATCCCGACGACGCACGGCAGCACCTCGAGGACGCCCTCAACCGAACGCGTCAGATCTCACGCCCGTTCATCGAGGTCGGCTGCCTCGCGCACCTCGCGCTCGTCGCGCCGCTCACCGGGCAGCCGCTGCCGCTCGCGCTCCAGCTGAGCGAACGGGCACTCGCGATCGCGGAGGAGCACGGCTGGACCAGCCAATCGATCACGACCGGCGCGTTCGCCATGGCCGGCATGGGGCTCGTGCGCATGGGGCGCTTCGCCGAGGCCGAGCGCCATTTCACGCGCGCAGAGGAGTGCCTGCGCACGGCAGCCGATCGGGGGACTGAGGTCGCGCTCCAACACGCCCGCGGCATGCTGCGCTTCGGCGAGGGCCGCTATGACGAAGCGCTGGCGGAATTCGCGCGCGCGCGGAGCGTCGGACGGCTGCTCGCCAGCGAGCACGTGTTCACGGTCGACGTGCAGGCGCGCGCTCTCCAGGTACGGGTCCGAATGGGCGACACGGAGTCCGCACAGCTCGAGATCGGCGGTTTGAGCGCGGAACAGCGCAACCGGGCCGCGATGCGCATCGCGCTTGCGGCTATGGAGCTCGAACGGGACAACCCCGAAGGCGCGGCGGAGACGCTGGCGCCGGTGTTCGATGGTTCCGCACCGGCGCTGTCCCAGCGCTGGGCGCGCGTCGAGTCGCTGCTACTCAACGCGACGGCACGCGATCGGCTCGGCGACCGCCGCGCGGCCGAGGAGTCGCTCGAGGCGGCGCTCGACCTCGCCGAGCCCGAAGGTCTGGTCCTGCCATTCCTGCTCTGGCCGAGCCGCGAGCTGCTCGAGCGCCACCCGAAACACCGGACCGCCCACGCGACGCTGATCTCGACGATCCTCGACGTGCTGGCCGGGCGCTCCGCTCCTGTGCGTGGATCGAGTGCGCCGTTGCGGGATGACCTGAGCGAGGCCGAGCTACGCGTTGTCAGGTACCTGCCGAGCAACCTGACCGCCTCTGCGATCGCGTCGGAGCTCGTGGTATCCACCAACACCGTCCGGACGCACATGCGCCACATCTACACGAAGCTCGACGCCCACTCCCGCAGCGAGGCAGTCGCTCGCGCGCGCGAGCTCGGGCTGGTTGCACCTGGATCGGTGCGGCGCTGAGGCTCACCCTTCGGCGGCCGACCAGCTCAGCTCGAGCTCGAGCTCCATCCGGTCGCCGTTCGACCTCAGGCAGCGCTCCAACCGCAGCTCCCTGTCGACCGGGACCGTGATCCGGCGGCCCGCTGCGATTAGCTCGAGCGGGCCGCCGGCGGTCAGTGCGTAAGCGATGTCGATCAGCCGCTCAGCAGCCTGCTGACGCGACAGCCGTTCGCTTTGCTGGAACTCCGTCACAGCCCCTCGCGCACCGCACGGATCTGGAATGCGCGCACCATCGTGGTGATGCCCTGCATCAGCGCCCAGATCCCGGCGAATACCAGGAGCACGTACGCCTTGTGGATGAAGAACTGGCCCGAGGTCCAGAAGGCGAGTGCCGTCATCAGGATCCCCGAAATCAGCCCCAGCCACCAGAGCGGGTTGATCGCACGCTCGAGAAAAGCGCGAATCATCCACCAGATGGCGACGATCAGGAACAGGAAGCCGAGCGTGTCGGCCAGGCCGGCGAAGGTGTCCCCCGGGCTGGCGAAGCTGACGATCGCCGACACGGTGAACAGCCCGCCGAACAGCGCCCAGACCCAACGCCCCGGCACGTCGAGCGTCGCAAGCGCGATGTTCTCGACGCCGAGAGCCAGGAACATGAGCCCGACGAGGATGCCGACGGTGGTCACAGACGCCTGGTCAAACTGAAGAATGACCAGAGCGACCACGACCCACGCGATTCCGGCGGTCAGCAGGACCCACCAGTAGCCGGTGATCTTGCGCACCGCGTCGCGCACAGACGGGATGGACGGTGGTGCAAATTGTGATGTTGCAGTGTGTTCGGTCACGACTTACCTCCAGGGTGGTGTTTGTTGTCGCAACCGATAATCCGGCCCACTTGCGTGAGCCGTCGTCACACGCTTTGCGTGATTGAGGCGAGATGCCTCGACAGGAGCTGTCCGGCTCTGTCCAGTGCAGCGCCCGCTTCGTCGAGGAGCGGGTAATAGGCCTGGAAGACGTGCGGCACCCGAGGGGTGATGTCGAGCGTGACCTCGACGTCGGCGGCGGCGGCTTGTTGCGCGAGCCGGACGGCGTCGTCGAGGAGAACCTCGTGAGTTCCGGCCTGGATGATCAGGGGCGGCAGGCCGGAGAGGTCGGCGAATATCGGGCTGATGAGGCCAAGGGCGGCGTCCTGTCCCGCCGCGTAGTCGGGGACTCGGGCTTCGAGCAGTTCCGGGCTGAGAAGCGGATCGACCTCGCGCCTGGTGTCCATGCTCGTCCCGGCCAGGGTGAGATCGACATACGGTGACATGACGAACGCCGCGGCTGGCAGGGGCAGCCCGTGATCTCGGGCGTTGACCAGGGTGGCCACGGCGAGCCCGCCACCGGCGGACTCTCCCGCGAAGACGATGTCCGAAGTGGCGACGCCGCTTTGCAGGAGGGCTTCATAGGCCGCAAGGGCGTCGTCAACCGCTGCCGGATACGGGTGCTCGGGGGCGAGCCGGTAGTCGACGGACATGACCTTGGCCTGCGTCCGCCGGCCGACCTGCGAGGCCAGGTCAGCGGCGAGGAAGGCGTCGCTCATCACGTACACGCCGCCGTGGAAGTAGAGAACGACGTTGCGGGGTTCGATTCCGTCGACCGTGATCTCGGCGGTTGGCACACCGCCCAGTGCGGCTTCGGTCACCGTCACGTCGGCGGGCAGCGGCTGCGCCGACAGCAACTCTCGGAGCAGCCGCCGTTGCTCGTCGACACCGCTGCCGACCGGAAAGGCCGACTGTCTCAGGATTGCGTCGAGGTTCTCTCGCTGCTCGCTGCTCATGGGGGATTTCCCTTCGGTTGGGGCTGATTTTTCAACTCAGGCGGTGTAGGTCCAGCGGGGACTTGCCGCAGTTCGAGCAGATCGAGGCCGAGCGCTTCGATCTGCGCAAGCACGCCGAACAAGGCGGACCGATCCTCAAGCAAGCCGGTGAGCACGGTCTCGCTGCCCTTCAGCTCAGAGACCATCGAGGGAAAGGCTGAGAGGGCCGTGACTCCGAGGCGGCCCTTTATCCGAATCCGGTAGACGCCCGGCAGTGTGGGCACCCGGCCATCCTGCAGCCCGACCTAGTGAGGCGGCGACGCCGGAATCTGGTGATTCTGGAGGCCGGTTGAGAGGAGCCTCAGTTCGCGAGCACGCTGAACGGCGGAGGAGCGATCACGCGCGCCGAGCTTCGAGTAGATGTTTCGGATGTGCGTGTTGACCGTATTGATGGAGACGTAGAGCTCTTGCGCGATCTCCGGCCGCGTCAGGTTCGTCGGCAGGAATCGCAGCACACGCAACTCGCTTGGGCTGAGCTCCTCCGGGTGCGACAGGCGCTGGCCGTCGGAGCTCGACGGCGGCGCACCTCGCAGCAGGTCGACGATGTCCGCTAGCAGGGCGCCATGAGCGGTTTCGTGACGCGGAAGCGCGTCGAGTAGCTCCGCAGCTTCCGTGGCTGCAAACGGGAAGATCAGCCGGTCTGGCTCGGCGGCTGCGAGCGCTGCCTCCGCCGCGGCAGCGGCGGCGTTTCGATCCCCAAGGGACAGGTGCGCGATGCCAGAGAGCAGATGCGTTTCCACGAGTGTGAACGCGGGACCGACCAGGGGCGTGTTGGCCGGAACATCTCGGAGTGCATCCAACGCCGTCCCGGGGTCCCCCTCGACGATGGCAATCACTGCATACGCGTTGTTGCCTGCACCCATTCGCTCGGGTTCGGCGGAGAACCCGTTGAGCGTTGCGCGCGCCTCATCTGTCATCCCAAGGCGAGCCTGCGCCGCGGCGAGCCATGCGGCGATCCGCGGCGCAAGCGCATGCACACCGGTGAGCAGCGACTGCGCCTGCGCTGCCGCCGCGAACTCTTCGAGGGCCGATCGATGCTGCCCGCGGCCCGTATGCAACATGCCCGTCGCCACGTGCAGAAGCACCGCGGCGGCCGGGTCGACGTGTGGCTCGGCGACCTCCCAGGCGCGGCGCAGCCAGCGCTCCCCCTCGTCGAACTCACCCATCCAGATCGCCATGCCGCCGGCCGAACCGAGCGCGGGCGCGAGGATCGGCCGGTCCTCCAGGCCATAACGCTCAGCCAGCGCCACCGCCTCACGGCCGCGCTCGTATGCCTCCGCAACCGAGACGAGCTTGGACGGGAACCCTTGATGCGCGCGGCATGCGACCTCCAGGTAGGGCCGCCCAATCGTCTGGGCGAGCGCAGCTCCCTCGGTGAGGTGCCGCTGAGCGTCGGCGAGTCGCCCCGACCACGTCTCGACAATCCCAAGATTCAGCAGCGCGACTGCCCGCAGCTCGCTGTCCATCGCGATCGGATCGTTCGAGTCGCCGGCGATCGAAGCATCGAGAAGGTTCACCTGCTCGATGACCTCCGTGAACTGTCCGTTACGCCTTGCCAGCGCCAACCGCAGTGACGCGATCGCGACGGTGAGGCGACGGCGCCGGGCCGGCGGCGCGCTCGGGACCTGGGACTCGGCGAGCGCCAGTTGAGCAGCCGCTTCCCCCAGTCGTCCGTGGTTCAGCTCAGCTGCCGCGTGGGCCAACGCCAGGTCAGGATGATCGGCTGACGTGCCCTCGGGAAACGCCTGCAGCACCGCGTCGATCGTTCCGGCCTGGCCGTCAAGCACCCATCTGAACGAGTGGTCTGCGACGAGCCGTGCTGCATCAGGCCAGTCGCCGGCCGCCAGCCTGTGCCGCACGGCCTCCACAACGTCCCCGTGGTCAGCGAACCACTGTGCGGCGCGGCGGTGCAGTTCAGGAACCTCATCGGCGAACGTCCGGCGAAGCTCCAGACGTAAGAAATCCGCCAGAAGCTGGTGGTACCGGAACCACGTTCGCTCAGCGTCCAGCGAAACGACGAAAGCGTTGGCGTCCTCCAGTTCGAGGAGCATCTGCTCCGAGCCCGGGCGCCCTGCCAGCAGGTCGGCGAGTTCACCGTTCATGCGGTCGACAAGCGAGGTGCGCAACAGCATGCTCTGAACCTCGCTCGGTTGACGTTCGAGCATCTCGGCGATCAGGTACTCCCCAATTGCCCTGTCGGTGCCCGAGAACGCAGCCACGAAGCGCTCGGGATCCGGGTGGCCGCTGAGCGAGATCACGGCCAGGCGCAGGCCCGCCGCCCAACCTTCCGTGCGCCGGTGGAGCGCTGCCGCCCCGGCCTCGGACAGACTGATCCCGGCGCTAACGAGCAGGTCGCGCGTCTCGCGCTCGGTGAACTCCAGATCGCCGGCTCGGATCTCGGCAACCTCGTCGGCAAGCCTGAGCTGGTGCAGCCTGACCGGCGGATCCCGGCGAGACGACAACACCACGCGCGCGGAGCTCGGCAGAGTGGCGAGCAACTGCTCGAGCTGCGTGAGGGCGTCAGCTGACCTCAACTCGTGGAGGTCGTCGATGATCAGCACGACAGGTCCGACTTGCTCGGCGAGCTCCGACACGACTCTGTCGACCACCTGATCGCCGTCGGGCGCAGCGGTCTCCCCACGGATCTCGCCCAGGACGGCGCCCCAGAACTCCTCCGCATTCCCTTGGTCGCGCGCGACCGACACGAACGCGACGCGATGAGGGTTGGCCGAGCGCTCGACCCACGCACGCAACAGCGAGGTCTTCCCACTTCCCGGCGGCGCCGAAACTACAGTCACCCGCTTGGTCACAGCGCGATCCAGCATCTGCAGGAGGTCATCCCGGCGGAGCAGACCCGCAGGGACCGAAACGGATCCTGAGATCACCGCTCCGCTGGTCACTGACCGTAAAGGTAGTGGCGAATCATCGGAATCCGGTGATGACCACTCGCCTGACCGGCAGCGAATCTTGGCGCCATGACCAGCCAACCTGTTCGCGACCCGCTCGCAGACCATCTCATTACCCCGGAGAACGCGGCCTTCGTGCTGATCGACTACCAGCCCGAGCAGATCGCCGCGGTCAGCTCGATGGATCACGAGGAGCTCCTCAAGAACGCCGTCTCGACGGTCAGGACCGTGAAGACGTTCGGTCTGCCCGTGATTCACTCGACGGTCAACGTCGCCTCCGGTCAGGTCGGCCCGACGCTGCCTGAACTCGCCGAGCTGCTGGAGGATGACCCTCCGCTCGATCGCACGACGGTCAACTCATGGGAGGACGCCGAGTTTGTGCAGGCCGTCCACGCGACCGGACGCCGGAAGCTCATCTTCTGTGCGTTGTGGACCGAGGTCTGCATGGCGTTCGCAGCGCTCGACGCCCTGCGCGAGGGCTACGAGGTCTATCCCGTCGTGGACGCGATCGGCGGCACGTCGCTCGAGGCGCACCGCGCCGGCCTCGAACGCGTGATGCAGGCAGGAGCTCAGCCGATTAGCTGGGTCTCGCTCGCCTGCGAGCTCCAGCGCGACTGGGCACGTCTCGAGACGGTCCCCGCGATCGTCGAGATCGTTCTCACCGATCGCCTCTTGGCGGCATGAGCCGAGTGAGCGCGACGTCGGTTGTGCGCCTCGACGAGGCAGTCGCGCCCCGCATCGATGCAACCGCTGTGCTCGTGCTCGTGGCTGTGGCGCAGTTCATGGTCGTGCTGGACGCGACCGTGGTGAACGTCGCGCTGCCGACGATCCAGAGCAACCTCGGTTTCTCGGAACAGAACCTGTCCTGGGTGCTGAACGCATACACCCTGATGTTCGGCGGCTTCCTGCTGCTCGGCGGGCGTCTCGCCGACGCGTTCGGACGGCGGCGGCTGTTCATGGTCGGCATCGCCCTGTTCTCCGGCGCGTCGCTCATCTGCGGCGTCTCGCAGTCGGAGGGAATGCTGCTGGTGGCGCGCGGCCTGCAGGGGCTGGGCGGCGCCATGGTCTCGCCGGCCGCGCTCTCGATCATCCTCACGACTTTCGCCGAGGGCCACGAGCGAAACCGCGCACTCGCCGTTTGGGGCGCGATCGCCGGCGCCGGCGGCGCCGTGGGGCTGCTGCTCGGGGGCGTGCTCGTGGAGGCGCTGAGCTGGCGCTGGGTGTTCTTCATCAACATTCCGCTCGGGGCTGCGGTGCTGGCGCTGGCTCCGCGCGTGGTCCCCGAGAGCCGCGCGCGCGGGGCCACTCGCGGCTACGACGCCGAAGGTGCGATCGCCATCACGCTCGGCACGATGGCGCTGGTCTTCACGCTGATCAAGGCGGACACGTGGGGCTGGACATCAGCCCAGACACTGGCCGGGTTCGCCGGCGCCGCCCTGCTGATCGCAGCGTTCGTGGTCATCGAGCGGCGTCACGAGAACCCACTCGTCCCGCTGCGAATTTTCTCGAACCGCAGTCTCGCCGCCTCTGACGCCACGATGCTCGTCGTTGCCGCAGGACTCTTCGGAGTGTTCCTGTTCTGCACTCTGTATCTCCAGCAGGTGCTTGGCTACAGCGCCCTCGAGACGGGCGTCGCGTACCTGCCCTGGACGCTCACGACGATCGGCGTTTCTACGCTCGCTTCGCGCATCGTCGACCGCTTCACCCCGAAGCCCGTCCTGCTTGCCGGGCTGGTCATGGCAACGGCGGGCTTCCTGCTCCTTGCGCGCGTGTCCGGCCAGGACGACTACTGGAGCCACGTCCTGCCGGCGATGATCGTCCTCGGGGCCGGACTCGGGATGACATTCGTGCCGATCACGATCTCGGCGACGAGCGGCGTGGCCGCGGCTGACTCCGGGCTCGCGTCTGGCCTGCTCACCACGACCCAACAGGTGGGCGGATCGCTTGGGCTCGCGATCCTGTCGACGGTGTCGACGACGCGGATTGGGAACGCGCTCGACGCGGGCTCGACGCTGCCGGTGGCGTTGACCCACGGATTCAAGGGTGCGTTCATCGCCGCGGCCACCCTGTGCGCCCTCGGCCTGGTGGTGGCAATCGCGTTGCTGCCGTCCCCCAAGCGCGAGTCCGCCGACGAGCGTGACGCCACGCTGGCGCTGTCATTTGCCCGATGCCCCGGCGCCCCGTACTGCGGTCATCTTGCGCGTCTGGTTGCGCGCACAAAACGAACAAAGGAGGCAACGCAATGAGCAGTGACCTAGGTGTCTGGACCGCCGACGACTGCGCGTTGGTCCTGATCGATTATCAGAAGGACCAGCTCGAGTCGATCCGGTCGGAGACGAGCGCGGAGCTGGTCGCGTTCTACGCCCGCTGGCTGGCCAGGAGCGCCAGGGCGTTCGACGTACCGATCGTGCTGTCGACGATCGGCGTCGAAATCGGCTTCAACGGCCCGACGGACCCCACGATCAAGGCCGAGATGCCCGACGTCGAGCCGATCGACCGGACCTCGATGAACTCCTTCGAGGACGAAGGCTTCCGCCAGGCGATCGAGGCCACCGGTCGCAAACGGCTCATCTTCGGCGCCCTCCAAACAGAGGTCTGCCTCGCCCTCGCGGTCGTGGACGCCCTCAAGCGCGGCTACGAAGCGATGTTCGTGACCGACGCCACCGGCAGCCGCACCCAGGCCCAGCACCGCACCGCGATCGAACGGCTTGCGCACGCCGGCGCGGTGCCTAACAGCGCGGTCGGGGTCGTGACCGAACTGTTCCGCGACTGGGCCGGGCCGCTCGGCGGCGCCGCCCAAGAGGCGACCAACTGGTACTTCGCCGAAGTCGCAAAGGTCGACGACAAAGTCGGAGTCGCCGAGGCCGAGAGACTCCGCGCCCAAGGCCAACCGGCCTAGTCGTATTCGGAGGCGAACAGGTAGCTCACCGCAAGGCTCCGGTAGGGCCGCCAGCGATCTGACACCTGAGCCGTTTCGTCTTCGGTCGGGAGGTGGTCGAAGCCGTACGCTCGTTGGATCGCGCGCCGGAGCGCGAGGTCGCCGGAGAGAAAGACGTCCGGCCGGTTGAGAGCCACGAGCAGGAACCCGCGCGCGGTCCACGGCCCGATTCCGGGCACCTCGGTCAGGGTCGCCTCGACCTCGTCGTCGGTCATGCGCGAGAGCGCCTCGTCGCTCAGACGTCCGTCGACGAACCTCTCCGCGAGCGTGCGCAACGTCTCGCCCTTTCGACCCGAAAAGCCGCTGTCGCGCAGCACCTGCGGATCGGCCGCGAGCAGCTCGGCCGCCGAGGGCATATGTCCTCCGAATCGCTCCTGCAGATGCGAGATGATCGCCCGGGTCGAGCTCACCGATAGCTGTTGGCCTGCAACCTGGAAGACGAGCGTCCCGAAGGCATCGAGCGGAGGAAGCTCATCGAGCCAAGCCCGCGGACGGAAGTCCGGACGCGCGTCGATCAGCTGCGCGAGCACCGGATCCGCCTTCCGAAGGAACTGGCGCGCCTCAGGATCGGCAATCGCGGCTTGCTTGCTCGGTGGTGCCTCCACGCCGCGGCCTTAACGGGCCGTCAGCCAGTCGGCGACGTAGTCCGGCGGGTCGCCATGCCACTGATTCCGGACTGCGAGCTGAATCAGCTCATTCGGGTCCCGGTCGTAATCGGGTTGCCCGCCCCGTCCCGCGAGGTAGAGCACGACCGCCGTCGCGACGGCCACACCGGGATCATCCGCGTCGTAGTCGGCGCCCTCGGCCGCTAGCGCCAGGCGCTCCTCGAGGTTCTGGACGGCGGTCACCGGCTCGTCGTCGTCTTCCAACTGCACCTGCAGTCGAGCGACGGAGGGATCGTTCCCGGCAGGGTCTGCCGCCTCCGCCGCGCGGCGGACCAGTTCGGCGACCGTGGGCGTGTGGCGGTCCACCCCCAGAATGCTAATACGGTGGACCGGCCTGTATCGACTCGCGAGGGGAGACCGCATGCTCGAGAAGCTCCTGTTCGTGGCGCTTGGCGGCACGTCCTACTCGGAGGCGGCGTGATGCGCGTCGTCCGGCTGCGTGCGCCGGGCGGCCCCGAGCAGCTGGCGGTCGAGGAGGCCGACCGACCACGAGCCGGACCGGCGGAGGCGCTCGTCCGCGTGCACGCGGCGGCGATCACCCGCGACGAGCTGGAATGGCCGGTCGACCGCCTGCCGGCGATCCCGTCCTATGAACTCTCCGGAGTGGTCGAGGAAGTCGGACCTGGTGCTGCCGGCGTCGCGGCCGGCGACGAGGTGTTTGCGCTCACGCCGTTCGACCGCAACGGGGTCGCAGCCGACTACACGGCCCTCCCCGCCGAGCTGCTCGTGGCCAGGCCGCGGGCGCTCGGGCACGCCGAGAGCGCCGCTATCCCTCTCCCCGCACTCACCGCCTGGCAGGGGCTGTTCGACCACGCCCGACTGGGCGCAGGCGAGCGCGTGTTGATTCAGGGTGCCGCGGGCGGCGTCGGTAGGTTCGCCGTCCAGCTGGCCAGCGCGGCCGGCGCGCACGTGGTCGGGACCGCATCGGCCGCGAACCTGGGATCGGTCCGGGAGCTCGGCGCACACGAGGCCGTCGACGCGGCGACGCGCTTCGAGGACGCGGTGGAACCCGTGGACGTCGTGTTCGACACCGCCGGCGGCGAGCGGTTGCGTCGGTCCGTCGCGGTGCTGCGGACGGGCGGGCGACTGGTCTCTGTGGCGGAGGAGCCGCCCGATGGAGGCGTGTACTTCGTCGTCGAGCCGAATCGCGACCAGCTCAGCTCGATCGCGAGGATGGTGGATAGCGGCGAGCTGGTGCCCGCCCCCGTCGAGATTTTCCCGCTCATGTCGGCACGCGAGGCGTTCGCGCGCAGCCTGGAGCCGGGCCGGCGCGGCAAGGTCGTGTTGGCAGTCGCGACGTCGCGGCCCGCGGCATAGAGAGGCCCTCCTCGGGCACGACGCGCGTGCTCCACTCCACCCAGCGCAGCGAGCCACTTCGAACGGTCGAGCCCGGTGCCTCTGGCGACAGTGTCGCGCGGATCTCCTCCGCCAGCCACGCGATCTCACGACCCCGTGAGAGCGGTACCATCGGCGCGTGTCTCACGCGGCCGCGCTCGTAGCCGAGATCGCCAATGAGCTCGAGCTGTGGCCCGGTGTCCAAATCGAACGGCGTTCCGATGGCGCCGCGCTCGTGCGGTACAAGGAGCTCGAGCTCGGCGTCCTTGCTCCAGACCGCGGCGTCGCCGAGCTGCCCTTCGCGCACCTGGAGCACGAAGAGCTCGTTGAGCGCGGGGATGCCGAGCCGGCCGCCGATTCGACGCCCGAGTCGGAGAAGGTCATCCACAACATCGAGGGGCCGTCGGACGTGACCGCAGTGCTCGACCTCTTCGACCGCCGCTACCGCGAAGCGCGCGGCGAGGAATACCCAGACAGCACCGAAGACCCGGCCTGAGGTCTTTCAGGCGTGACAGCCGCCGGGCGCGTGGCGCAAGCGCGACTCGAGCTCTCCGGTCGCAGCCGCGCGCATCCAGCCGGCAAGCCGACGCTCGTGCTCGTCGTGCTGCGGATCCTCCGGGACGTGCAAGCGCACCTCGACCGTGCCGCTCTCCGCCGGTCGTTGCTCGACATCGCCGAGCGCTCGGAGCACGTGCAGCATCGACCGGTTCTCGCCGAGCACGAGGCCGGTGAACCACGTGATCCCCTCCTCGCGTGCGCGGGCCGCCAGCTGGCGCAGGAGCGCGGTCCCGAGGCCGCGGCCCTGCCAGTCGTCCGCCACCACGACAGCGAACTCGGCCTCGTCCGGGTCGTCGCGCGAGCGCACATAGCGAGCCACGCCGAGGCCGTCGCGGCTCGCGGGGTCGATGGCAAGGAGGGCCTCGTGGTCGTGGTGGTCGACCTCCGTGAAGTACGCGAGCTGCCTCGGCGTAAGCTCCGGGATCGGGCTGAGGAAGCGGCGGTAGCGCGATTGATCGGAGAGGCGCTCGAACGCGGACGCAAGCCCCGCCTTGTCCGCGGCGTTCAATGCGCGGATCTCCACGCGCGAGCCGTCGCGAAGCGCAACCTCGATCACAGCTACAGCTTTGCAGCAGCGGCGTGGACTGGTCTACTGCTCGACATGAACTAGGGCGCATTCGCGGACGCCCCCGCGGCGGCTGGCGCGGAGCGTGTGGGTGTTTGCGGTGCGCTGAAGGCAGCAATAAAGGATGACCGAGGGGGGTGTGGGGCATAAATCAAGCGCCTGGCGACAGATTTCTGCCCCACGCCCCAGGCGACCACCCCTTCAGCGCTGCCGTTCGCCTCGCTGGCCACGGGGGCATCGAGCCCGCCGCATAGAGTCCCCACCCGTGCCACGCGCCGGAAGCACAGCCGCCGATCTCGCCTACCTGGACGCCTCGACGCAAAAGGTCACGGCCGAAAACGGGATCGAGTACGGCTATCGCGACGTCGGCGAGGCCGATGTCCCGCTCGTTCTGCTGCAGCACTTCCGCGGGAATCTCGACAACTGGGATCCGGCCCTTGTGGATGCGCTCGCCGAGCATCGACGCGTAATTACCTTCAACAACGTCGGCGTGGCCTCCACGACCGGCACGACGCCGAACACGGTCGAGGCCATGGCCCACGGTGCGATCGCCTTCATCGAAGCGATCGGCCCCCGGCGCGTGGATCTACTCGGCTTCTCGATCGGCAGCTTCGTCGCGCAGGAGATCGCGCTCATCCGCCCCGACCTGCTGCGGCGCGTGGTACTCGCATCGGCGGCGCCCCAGGGGGCGGCAGGGATGCACGGCTGGGCGCCGGACGTGATCCACGCTGTCGGCGAGCCGGAACCCAACCCGGAGGGATACGTCCAGGTCTTCTTCGCCCCCACGGACACCAGTCGCGCAGCCGGCCAACAGGCGGCCGGGCGTATCTTCGGACGGACGGCGAACCGCGACGAGCCGACGACGTGGCAGACCCGCCAGGCGCAGTACGACGCGGTGTGCGCCTGGGGTATCCCCAACCACTCGCTCCTCGAGCGGGTGGCGGCGATCGAGCTCCCGGTCTTCGTCGCCAACGGTGACAGCGACCCGATGATCCTTCCCCGCTACTCCCACCTGTTGGCGGGGCTCCTCCCGGACGCGCGTCTCACCGTCTATCCGGACTCGGCCCACGGCTTCCTGTTCCAGCACCACACACAGTTCGCCGCCGACGTGAACGCGTTCCTCGCGGAGGCCGGCTGAGCTACACCGCGGCGAGGTTCTAGCCCCGCTTGAACCTCACCAGCTCCTCGCGGTCGCTCCCGCCGGACACGCCGACGGCGAGCACCGGCCCGACTCCGCGGGCGTAGAACTTGAACTCCACGCTCTTGGGCTCGAGCGGGTTGATGTTCCTCGTCATGAGCACGTGGGTGAAGTGGCCGAATGGGACCTCGGCCTGCTCGCGGAGGCTCACGATGCGCGCCTTGTCCTCGGCGTGGCCCTTGTAGAACTCCTCGCGGTAGGTCTGGCCGACGTGCGGCCTTGCGGGCATGATGATCCCGGCCTGCGCGCCGTCCACGCCCGCCTCGAACGAGCCTGCGGTTGAGGTGGGCTTCCCGTTCTCGTACTCGGTGGTGGCCTCGCCGAGGTACCAGATGTTCCCGGCCCGGTCCTGGGCGTAGTAGTCGTTCGTCACCTCGACCGGAACGCCCTTCTCGGTGACCACGTCGCGGACGATGCGCGCCCGGACTCCGTTGGCGATCAGCTTCGTCCTGCGCGTGACCGTGACCACCACGCGCTGCCGGGCGCCCTCGCTGTCGGTCTCCCTGTAGATCCAGCGGCTGCCCTGGCGCATCGGCCAGTAGGGGTTGTCGATCCGCGTCGTGAAGTCTGCGGGGTCCACCCCAGCCGTCCTGCCGGAGGCCACGTCCGCCCCAGCGGCGGAGGTCGCCAGCACGAGTGCCAGCGCGGTCATCAGCTTGTGCCTTGGTCGCTTCATGGCCACGGTTCTACCCGGGCCAGATGAGGAGTCGGTGAGAGCGCTAGCGACCACACCTTGACATATTCCGATATCGGCATATATCATCGCAACATGGCACGGGCGGCTACCACGGCAGACGCTTTCAACGCGGTTGCGGAGCCCCGGCGGCGGCAGATCCTCGACGCGCTGGCCGGCGGCGAGCGGCCGGTGAACGACCTGGTGCGCGTGCTCGGGATCGCTCAGCCGCAGGTGTCCAAGCACCTGCGCGTGCTCCGCGAGGTGGGAGCCGTTGACGTGCGCGACGAGGGCCGGCAGCGGCTCTACCGCATCAACGGCGAGGCGCTCAAGCCCATCCACGACTGGGTCAAGAACTACGAGCGCACGTGGTCTGCTCGCTTCGACGAGATGGACGCGGTGCTCGAGGAACTAAAACGAAGGGAGCAAGGAGATGGAGGCAATGACCACTAGCGGGACGGCGAAGGTGACGCTCCCCACGGACGAGCAGATCCTGATCACGCGCGAGTTCGACGCACCCAGGCATCTGGTCTACAGGGCCTGGACCACCCCCGAGCTGGTGAAGCGCTGGTGGAGCGGCGGCCACGGCGAGGTGACGATCGCGGAGATCGACCTGCGCGTCGGCGGGATGTGGCGCTGGGTGATGCTCGCGAGCCAGGGCTTCGAGGTCGGCTTCCACGGCGAGTACCGCGAGATCGTCCCGGCCGAGCGGATCGTCTCGACCGAGGTCTACGAGGGCATGCCGGAGGGCGAGGCGCTCAACACGATCACCTTCAGCGAGGAGGACGGGCGCACCAGCATGTCCATCCTCGTGCAGCACTCATGCAAGGAGCACCGCGACGCACACATCAACTCCGGGATGGAGTCCGGCATGCAGAAGTCGATGGACCTCCTGGAGCAGGTGGCGGTGTCGCTCCGCTGAGGGGTAGGGTGACTCGCACGTGAGCACGGACTACGACGTGATCGTCGTCGGGGCACGATGTGGCGGCTCGCCCACAGCGATGTTGCTGGCCCGCAGCGGCTACCGGGTGCTGCTGGTGGACAAGGCCACGTTCCCCAGCGACACGATGTCCACGCACCTCGCCCATCCACCCGCGGTGGCGGCGCTCGCGAGGTGGGGAATCCTCGACCAGCTCGAGAAGACGAACTGCCCGCCCATCACGCGGTACTCGTTCGACTTCGGGCCGGTGACGATCTCGGGAACCCCGCGGCCGGCGGACGGCGCGGACAGGGCGTACTGCCCTCGGCGCATCGTGCTCGACGCGCTGCTGGTCGAGGCCGCCGCGGCCGCAGGCGCGGAGCTGCGGGAGGGATTCACGGTCGAGGAGATCTTGGTCGACGACGGCCGGGTCACGGGAATCCGCGGTCACGCCAAGGGCGGCGAAACGGTGACCGAACGGGCGAAGGTGGTCGTCGGAGCGGACGGTAGGCACTCGATCGTGGCAAAGGCCGCGGAGCCGGAGTCCTACAACGACGTGCCGCCGCTCTCGCCCGCCTACTACGCGTACTGGAGCGGCCTGCCGAACGACGGCTTCGACACGTACATCCGCGCGGAGTCCGGCCGCGGCTGGGCCGCCATCCCCACGCACGACGACCTCACCTGCGTGGTCCAGGGCACGCTGCAGTCGGAGTTCGCGACCACGCGAAAGGACGTGGAGGGCACCTATCTGAAGACCTTTGAGCTCGCGCCCGAGTTCGCCGAGCGGATCAACGGGGCCAACCGGGAGTCGCGATTCATGGGAGCGGGAGACCTTTCCGGCTACTTCCGCAAGCCATACGGACCGGGGTGGGCGCTCGTCGGGGACGCCGGGTACCACAAGCACCCGACTCACCGCGTTCGGGATCACCGATGCGTTCCGTGACGCTGAGGCGGTGGCGTCGGCCCTCGACGACACGTTCGCCGAGCGCCGCCCGTTCGAGGACGCGATGGCGGACTACCAGCGCGCCCGGGACGAGGAAGCGCTGCCCATCTATGGATTCACGTGCGACTTCGCGAAGCTCGAACCGCCTCCGCCCGAGATGCAGCAACTGATCGGGGCGATGCAGGGCAACCAGGAGGCGCAGGACGGTTTCGTGAGCGTTATGGCGGGCACGCTTCCGGCGCCCGAGTTCTTCGCGCCCGAGAACGCCGGGCGCATCATGGCCCAGGCAGCGTCCTAGCCGGAGGCGCGCGGCCAGGCATCGCGGATCGCCGCGACGTGGCGGTGGTCGGTCCCGCAGCAGCCGCCCAGCACGTTCAGACGCGGCAGCTGCGACCTCAGCGCGGCGTAGCGGGCGCCGAGGTCCTCGGGGTCTCCGTCGTCGAGCTCCTCGGCCTCGTCCAGCTCCGCGTGACTCATCATCGACGCGTTGGCGCGCAGGCCGCGGATCCGCTCCGGCCACGCCGCGTCGGTGGCGAGGACGGCCTCGAAGTGCGTCGGGTGGGCGCAGTTGATCATGTAATAGGCGGGTGAGCCGCCCGTGGCGCCGTCGACCTCCTCGATCGCCTCGCCCAGCGCCTGGCCGTTCGGCAGCCGCCCATCGGTCTCGAGGGTGAACGAGATCGCCGACGGCAGGCCGGCGTCCTGGGCCGCCCGCGCCACGCCGATCGCCTCGTCCGGGTAGGTCATCGTGATTGCGGTGACCATGTCGGCCGCCGTGTCGGCGAACGTCCCGATCTGGGTCGAGTGGTAGTCGCGCGCGCCGTCGGCGCTCATCGTGCCGGCGGGCTGGTAGCCGTCGTCCTGCGGGCCGATGCAGCCGCTGATCACCACGGGCGCGGCTCCGGTCCCGGCACCATCGCGGAGCTCCTCCATCAGCCCGATCGCCCTGCGGTTGAGCTCGTCGAGCTTCTCCAGCGACACTCCCACGCGGTCCGCCCAGATCGGGTTGGCGCGCCAGGTGGGGCTCTCGAGCACGAAGCCGGCGCCGCTCTCCCGCGCCAGCTCCAGGTACGGCTCGTAGTAGCGCCGGAGCTGGTCCATGCCCTCGTCGTGGTCCAGCAGGACGAACGCGGCGAACTCCGGCAGGTCGAGCCCCTGATGGAAGATAAGGGTCGTCTCGATCCCGCCATCGGTTAGGAAAAGGTCACCCTCGAGTTGTGGCAGCGACGTTCGATGACTCATGCGGCGCAGTATCTCCGACCTCCGGCCTGGCTGTTGGAACGCTCGCCGGCGGTCCGATCGAGACCCGGGGCGACCTGCGCAAGAGCCGCGCATGGTCGACGATGAAGCTGCCCGTGATCGTGGCTGCGATCACGGCCGGGCGCGCGGACTGGGACGCGATCGAGGCCGCGATCACGCGCTCGGACAACGATGCGGCGCTGCGGCTCTGGTGTGAGCTCGACGACGGCGCAGCCGAGGTGGAGGCGCAGCTGCGCGCGGCCGGCGATCACGAGACCACCCTCGAGCGCGAGCCCGACCCGCGCGGCCACAGCTCGTTCGGCCGGACCGTGTGGTCGCTGCCCGCCGTGGTGCGCTTCTACGCGGCGCTCGCGCGCGGCGATCTGCTCCCCGCCGGCGAGACCGCCCGCGTCCTCGACGCCATGAGGCGGATCGTGCCCGAGCAGCGCTGGGGTCTCGGAGCCGCGGACCCGCCGATGCCCTTCAAGAGCGGCTGGGGCCCGAGCGAAGCCCCGGACAGCGGCTACGAGGTGATCCAGGTCGGGATCTCCGGCCCCACGGTGATCGCGATCGCGGCGCGCGCGGAGGACTTTGAGGCGGCGAAGCGGCTAGCCTCGAAGCATGTGCCGCAACATCCGAACACTCCATAACTTCGATCCCCCGGCCACCGAGGACGAGATCCAGGCGTCCGCGCTCCAGTACGTCCGCAAGATCAGCGGATTCTCGAAGCCCTCGCAGGCGAACGCGGAGGCCTTCGAGCGCGCCGTCGAGGACGTGGCCGCCATCAGCGCCCGCCTGCTCGACGAGCTCGTCACGAACGCGCCGCCGAAGGACCGCGAGGTCGAGGCCGCGAAGGCCAAGGCCCGCAGCGCCGCCCGCTACGCGGCCTAGGGCCGGACCAAGGTCACACCACCCGCCTGTCGTCCTCCTGGACAAGCGTGGCGAGCCTGTGGCGCAGGCCGGACATCCCCCCGCTCACGGTGGTGGCGAGCGTGCGCCCGATCGGGGGGTAGAGCTGCCAGCGCACCAGCAGCAGCGCGACGATCACGAAGACGCCGGTGAACATCGCGATCCCGCCGCCGATCACCGTCAGCGCGTTCAGGTCGAGCACGATCAGCTTTGCCCCTGCGAGTGCGACGCCCACGGCCAGGAGGACCGTCACGCACAGCATCGCGATCTGGGCGATGTCGAGCGGCCGGCGCAAGCGCTGCTCCTCGGCGCGCGCCGCCAGCTCGGCGGCCCGGGCCCGGCGCGTCTCCTTCAGCACGGGCTCGACCGCGCCGGTGGGCAGGCCCACGGTCTCGGGCCGCGCCGGCAGGGTGGCCTCGCCGGTCAGGCGGAAGTAGCTCATCAGTCCGAGCGCCTCGGAGCACACGGCCTCGGCGTCGATCTCCGCGAGTCCGTCGTCTGGGCTCACGAGCACGCTGTGCTTCGCGAGCGTGGCCACCGCGCGGTCGGCCAGCGTGCTGTCGAAGCTCGTCACATCGTCCTCGGGCCGGGCGCGGGCCAGCTCCGCCATCGCGGCCAGGAACTCCGCGCACAGCTGCGGGCGCGTGTCGAGCTCCGTGAGCGAGTCCACCTCCACCCCGGCCTCCTCCACCGTCACCGTCTTCGCGTTGCAGCGCAGCGCCGCCTCGCGCATGCGAGTGACGCTCACCACGGACAGCCGCCCGTGGGGCGCGGCGCTCGCCGCCTCCTCGAACAGGTCGAGCCCTGATTCGCCCAGCGCGCGGGCGATGTCGAAGCGCTCCTCGAGCGAGGCCCGCGGGAACGCCGCCCGCAGCCACGCCTCAATCTGCAGCCGCTGCGCCTCCTGGAGCACCCGGCCGCCCGCCAGCCGGTCCACGTCGAGCGCCGCCGTGGTGGAGCTGACCAGCTCGTTCACGCTGTAGCGGCCCCCCAGCTCGGCGTCGACCAGCCGCCCGAGCTGCGGGATCAGCTCCGCGATGTCCCGGTCGAGCCCGAGCCGTTCCGGGTGCGCTCGCGACTCGCTGCTCTGGATCCTCGACAGCACCTCGAGCACCGCCCGCGCCCGGAAGATCCCGTCGAGCCAGCGCTCTTGGCCGACGCTGTGGAACCACAGCGCCCACCGCTGCGCCACCCAGTGAGCGTCGGAGACGCCGGTGTGGAGCGTGAAGCGGCCGTTGTTCACTCCCACGAGCGTGCCGCCGCTCTCCAGCCAGGCGGCCGCGTCCTCGAGGTAGCGCTCGGGCCGCTGGTCGTTTCGGAGGACGACGTGGCTGACCTCGCGCAGCGGCCACTGGTCGAAGTGGAGCTCTGAGCCGTCCTTCGGGGCGATCTCGACGGTGCTCGATCCCTGCAGCCGAAGCTTGCGCGCCAGCAGCGCGGACGGCGGAAGACGGCCCTCACTGGGGCCGGGCGCCACCACCGCGATCTCCGGGCGCCCCTGGGCGCAGTAGGCGATCGCGTTCTCGAGCAGGCGGGCGTGCTGCTTGTCGTCTCGCGGGTCGAGCCAGGCCGAGCAGACCACGAGGCGGCGGTTCAGCGTGGTCGAGGTGCGCACCATCACCGGGACCCGCCGCATGCCGTCCTTCACCTCCAGGACCGTCCGCCACGCGGTCTCGGTCTCGAAGCGCAGCCAGACGCTGGCCGCGCAGTCGATCGGCTCCTGGGCCGCGCCGCGCACCACCTGCCTCGGCCAGTTGAGCAGCTGCTCGTCCTCTTCGCGCCGCTCGCGGGCGAAGGCGTGCTCGGCGCGCTCCCGCAGCGGCTCCAGCCCGATCGCCAGGCCGTCGCGCAGGAAGTCGAGCGCCTCGCTCTCCTGCTGGTGCAGGATCAGCAGGTTCGCGGGGGGCCGCTGCGCCGCCCGGAGCGCCTCGCGGATGCTGCTGTGGTGGCAGGCGGCGTTGAAGCCGATGATCACGCAGTCGAAGCTCGACGCGATCTTGTCGACCGCGTCGAAGGTGCGCTCGGTGAAGCTCTCGAGCCGCCAGCGCTTGTCGCCCCGGCGCAGGAAGCTCGACACGTCGTGCGCGGGGCTGTGGAGCATCTCGGCCTCGCTCTGGACGAGCGCGACCGCCAGGCGAGGCGCGTCGAGCTGGAGCCCGGTGTCAAGCTCTTGCCACGTCATCGCGGCCCTCGTGGTAGCGCGTGACCTCGAAGTCGCGGAAGGTGAACTTCACGGGGACCACAGGGTGGTAGCTGTGAGGGTCGTCGTCGAGCTCCTGGCGCCAGCGCTTGCCGGCGCAGCGGAGAAAGACGCGGTTGTTGAGCGAGTCGTTGCGCGCGACGCCGACACACACCCAGTCCGGAGCGTCGTTGTCGTTGCGGTAATAGGCGGAGAAGTAGGGGCCGCGGCGCTCCAACCGGAGGCGTCCCGAGCGCGCCGTGCCGTCGCCCACCGGCCGCCCGTACCAGTTGTTGTCGTAGTCGGTCCCCGAGTTCGAGTTGATCCGGTAGCCGTCGTCCTCGTCGTGCTCCACGCCGGCGAACGGCGGGGCGCCGTGAGGGTCGAAGAAGTTCGACTTGTCGCGCCCGCCGGGCACGAAGCGGCTGCCGTCCTCGCGCAGCGGCTTCTTGTGCGCCGCCGGGGGCACGTTCACCGCTGCCATCTCGAGCGTCGTGGCCTGCCCCACCCTGCTGGCCTCGTACGAGACCTCGGCGGCGAAGTCGCCCTCGATCCCGTCCACGTAGCCCACGCCGCCGCCCGAGTAGAAGGGCCAGGTCTTCAGCGCGTACCAGACGCCCTCCTCCAGCTCCGAGTCGCCCTTCAGCTTCCCGTCGTACTCGGCGATGTCCACGTGCACCCCGTCGTCCTGGCTCACGTAGGCGTACTTGTTCGCCTTCGCGTAACCCAGCGAGAACCGGCGTGGATTCGTATCGGTGCCCTCGAAGCTCTCGCTCACCAGCTCCTGAGGGGAGCGCACGAACGGCGCCACGTCGAACATGGAGTCGGTGGCGAGCGACCAGACGAAGGGGTGCTGGCGAAGCGCCTCGTACTCCTCGCGGGTGAACACGGCCGGGTCGCGGTAGAGGTAGACAATCGCGCCCACCCTGAGCTTGCGCTCGCTGTGGAGCTTCTCGAGCTGGCGGCCCGTGTCGGTGAGCTGGCCGTCCGCGCCGAGGATCTCCCCCAGCTCGATCACCACGCCGTCGGCGTCGAGCTCCTCCATCAGCGCCAGCAGTTCGGCGGCCGGGATCTCCCAGTCGAACGCCGCGATGCGCACGCCCGGGAGCCGCGCGCGGGCGAGGCGGAGGTTGTCCGGATCCTTCGAGTAGAGGATCACCTCGTCCGTCTTGAACTGCTCGCGGATCGCGTCGCAGGTCTTCTTCACGAACTCGTCGCGCCGGCCGGTCTCGACCGACGAGTCGTGCTTCATCTCCACCACCTTCGGGACGTCCGACGGCAGGTCGCCGAGGAGGTGGGGAAACGTCTCGATCTGGTCGCCGGGCTTCTCCGGCCTGCGGTAGTGGAACTCCGCCGCGCCGCGCGGGCGGAACGTCTCCCCCACGTCCAGCTTGCGAAGGTCGGCGAGGTCGGTGTCGATGATCGTGTGGTTCGCGCCCGCCACGCGCTCTGTCGTCGGGTCGTGCGAGACCACTAGCCGCCCGTCCTTGGTGAGCTGCACGTCCAGCTCGAGCGCCCCCGCGCCCGCCGTGTAGGCCGACACCAGCGACGTGCGCGTGTTCTCGGGCGCGTGCAGCCGGTTGCCGCGGTGCGCGAGCACCCTCATCAGCCGAGCGTCCCCTCCAGGTCACCCACCACGCAGAGCGCGTAGCCCTGCGGCGGCTTCGGCGTGTTCTCGGCGATCACGCTTAGCTGGTACTCGCCCGCCGCCGGCTTCTCGATCACGATCTGCTCCACGTTGTTGCGCTTGTCGAGGGCCGGCGGGCGCTCCTTCGAGTCCTTCAGGTAGCGCTCGAGCAGCTCGTCCGCCTTACGGCGGGCCACCCTGTGCTCAGGATTCCCGTAGAGCGGCGTGGCGGCTGGTGGCGTGAGCTTGAGGTGCAGGTTGTTCTGGACTCCGTCGCTCGGCCAGTCGGTCCAGGCGAGGACGATGCGCAGCCCGCTCGATCCGCCGTCGGTGACCGTGAAGCCGTAGTTCTGCTGTGCCAGCACCGAGCCACGGCTCGCCAGTGCCTTCGGAGAGTCCTGGCGCACGTCGTCGTACTCCAGCCGGCGGCCCGCGGGCGCCCCGTCGTGGGGAAGCACGTTGCTCAGGTCGACCCGTCCGAAGCCCTGGTCGAAGTCCGGGTAGCCGATCTCCTCACGCAGCTCCTTCGGCAGGTCGCGGGCCTTGATGCGCCGGGCCGAGGCGATCAGGATCGCCTTCACGAGAGCGGCCGACGGGTTCGCCAACTGCCGCTCCTCGCGGAGGTACTGGCGCAGCACGGCGGCGCAGCCCGCGACCACCGGCGCGGCCATGCTCGTCCCGCCGAGGTACCCGTAGGCGCCGTTCGCCGCGCCTCCGTTCGGCACGTCCAGGAAGCTGATCCGCGCCCCGTCGGCGCGCGGAGCGAGGATGTAGGTCCCGGGGGCGAGCACGTCCGGCTTCACAGCCTCGGAATCGGTTGGGCCGCGGCTGCTGAGCGCGGCGGGGTAGTCCGGGTCGCCGGACATGCGTTCATCCGAGCACGGGGGTATCGGGAAGTTCTTCTTGTTGTATGCCCCCCAGGTGAGGTCGATGTCCGGGCGGTCGGTGACGCTGGCTCCCACCGTCAGGGCGTTCTTCGAGCTGGCGGGCGACCCGACCGTGTGGAAGCCGACCCAACCCTCGGGCGCCACCCCAGAGTTCCCCGCGGCGATCACGACCAGGACCTCGGGGTTCGCCCACACGAACTCGTCGAGCGCGAGGCTGCCGAAGTCGTAGTGACCCGCGAAGTTCGTGCCCACGCTCAGGTTCACGATGTGGGCGCCCTTCGCAACCGCACGCCCAAGCAGTTCCGCCCAGTTGGCCGGGATCAGCGGGACACCGTCGGCGCCCACGAAGCCGATGATGGCGAGCTTGGCTCCGGGCGCGATGCCCTTGTTCTCGCCGCCGGATGCCGCGCCCGTGCCGGCCACGATCCCGGCCACGTGGGTCCCGTGGCCGATCTTGTCCTCCTTCGTGCCGCCGTCCACGTTCTCCACCGACGCGATCTGGCCGTTGAAGTCCTCGTGGCCGTTGTCGATGCCACTGTCGAAGACGGCCACCACCTCCCCGGTCCCGGTCCACTTGAGGCCCTCCACGCCGACGAGCGGCCGCGCGTGGCTGGTGAGCAGGCTGGGGGGCTCGTAGAGGTCGAGTCGGCGCACGCTGCGGATCCGCGCGAGGCTCGCGACCAGGTCGCGGTCGAGAGGTGCGTCGAAGCGGATGAACAGGTAGGACGCCTCGCTCACCGCTATCCCAAGCTCGCGCAGGCGCTCCACGACGGCGTCGCGGTCGGCGATGCGGTGAAGGACGAGATCGAAGGTCCGGCGCTCGCCTGGGCATTCGTCGAGCTCGCGCACGAGGTTCGGAGTGAGCTTCTCCTCCAGCCCGTAGCGCTCCACTGCGCGCACGCCCGGCGTGGCGCGCACCTGCGCGTACTGCTCGCGTGTGAGCCGGGTCCGGTATGAGTCCGGCGGCTCGAAGGCCGCCAGGTCGACGCCGTAGCCGACGAAGGCAGCGCGCTGGTGCTCCGTGATCGGACCCTCGAGCCGGATGTGGTAGAAGGCGACGTCGGGCGCGTCCTCGGGCTCGGGCTCGCGCACCAGCGGCTTGTCACGCCGGAGCCCCTCCAACCGCGGGTCGTCGGCGTCCACATGCCCCCGCCGACCCATCGGCGTGGGCGGGCCCACCGGTTCGCCCCCGTTCGAGTTGATCGGGTCGACGATGATGCCGCGCTCGGCAAGAGCCCGCACACTGTCGGCGTCGAGCCAGCCCTGCACGACGCCCTCGTAGCTGGCATGGCCCCCGCGCACGAGCTTCTCGGCGAGCTTGCGCTCGTCGTCATTCGTCACGTAGACGGCGGCGTGAAGGTCCTCAGCCACCGTAGGCATCCTTCAGCGTCTTCTTCAGCCCGTCGGAGATGTTGGGCTGCTTGTCGATCAGCTCCCAGTAGCCCTCCGAGCCCACCTCGGGGGCGTCGAGCGGGACCGACTTCGGCATCTCCACGTCGGCCAGGAGCGAGGCGTCCATCCCGGCCTGCTCCTCCTCGGACGGCTCGTACTCGTTGTCGAGCTCGACGGTGAAGGTCTCGAGCTCCATGCCCCCGGCGAGCAGCGCCGCCTCCTTGTCCTCCGCCTCGGCCGCGCGCGCCGGCAGGTCCGCCATTCCCTCGGTGAGCACCTCCACCGCGCGGGCGAACGAGATGTCGTTCACCGGCGAGTTGGTCGCGTGCAGGTCGAACGCCTTGGCCTCGCCGTCCACGCTGTAGTCCTCGAGCGGGTAGTCGGGAGCCAGGTGCAGCTGCTCCATCAGCTTGCGCTGGCCGTAGCGCGGGATGCCGTGGATGGTCACGAGGTCCACGTCCTCCTCGGTGGCCGCGATCAGCTGGTCCCACGGGTCGCCGTCCGTGCCGCGAATCACGAGCAGGTCCGCCATCGAACCCGGCGTGATGTGGCCCACGTACTGCTCCCAGTGCGGCAGCGCCGCGGCGCCGGCCGTGACCGAGCGAACGAGGTCCTCGCTCGTGAAGTCCGCGCCCTGCTCCTCCACCGCGTGCTTGGCCACCTTCAGCTCCTGGAGCAGGTTCTTGCTCCCGGTGGGCGCCCAGTCGCAGCCGAGGCCGAAGGTCACGCCCGACTTGCGCAGCGCTTTCAGGTCCACCGTCTTGCCGTAGAGCAGCTGGTTGCTGAACGGCGACCAGACCACCGTGGCGCCGCGGCTCGCCAGCAGCGAGAGGTCGTCGGCGCTCAGCCCGAGCGCGTGGATGCCGACGAGGTTCGGGCCGATCAGGTTGCGGTCGCTCAGGTTCGCGAAGTGCTGGCGGCTCTTGTCGTCGATGCCCTCGGACAGGTGGTAGAAGCAGACCATCTTCCCGAGCGTGCGCTTGAACGACTCGAACTCCGACGGGTCGCCGCCCTTGCGCAGCTTCAGGTCCGGCACGTGGCTCGTGGCGTCCGGGAGCCGCTTGTCGCCGGTCTGCTCCACGTTTCGCATCACGCCGTCGTAGAGGCCCCAGCCGCCGTTCACCTGCGTCTTGATGCCCTGCCCGGTGGTGGTTCCGCCGATCAGGGCCTTGGCCTCCACGTAGCGGACCAGGTAGCGGGCGGTCCGGTAGGAGCCGGCGATCGCCTTCACCGGCTTGCTCACCTCGGCCGAGTAGAGCGGCGTGCCCCACTGGCTGCGGTTGTCGTAGCGCTTCGGCAGCGGCCAGAGCGGGCGGATGTTGTAGGCGAAGTGGTTGTGGAGGTCGATCAGGCCGGGGAAGATGGTGCCGCCGGTGTCGACGCTCTTGGCGTCGGCGTACTTGGGCGGCAGCTCCTCCCCGGCCTTCACGACGGCGGCGATCAATCCCTTTTCGATGACCACCTGGGCGTCGTCGAGCTTCTGGCCGGGCGTGTCCATCGTCACGACCCGGCCGCGGAGGACGTAGGTCGGGCCGCGGTCGGCCTCGATCTCGCCCGCGAGCAGCTCGGGCTCAGCTGCGGCCGCGGCCGGCGCCTTGGCCGCGGCGGGCGCCTCCGCCGCCTCCGCCGGCGTCTCCGCCGCCTGCGCGGGCTGCTCGTTGCCGGGCCCCACGTTCACCGCGCGCATCCCCGCCGCCGCTGCCGCCACCAGCAGCCCCGGGTTCGCGCTCACGTAGACGCACTGCTCGATCGGGGTCTGCGCCAGCGCCGCCGCCACGGCGAAGGCGCGCGGGTCGGGCAGGCTCACCGGCAGGTTCGAGGCCATCACCAGCAGCTCGGGGTCGAACGACGAGAACAGGCCGACCTGCTCGAGCATGCCCTTCACGTCGCGCCCGCTCTTGAACGTCTCCGCGTTGCAGAGCACGCCCAGCCGCTCGCCCGGCAGCATCCAGGCCGCGGCCTCGGGCCGCGCGACGTAGCCCTGCTCCGTGCGCAGCACGAGCGTCCCCAGGAGGTCGAAGAAGATCGTCATGCCGCCTCGTCCGGCGAGGGTTCGTCGAGGTCGTCAGTCGCGGCCCACGCCTCGGCCACCGGCGGCGCGCTCTCCACCACTCCCGCCAGCAGCTCGCCCTGGAGGGCCTTCTCCTGCTGGTGCTGGGCCACGGGCGAGTCGGCCGTGAGCGTGGGGGCGTCGGAGAGCGGCGCGAGCTCGTCCGCGTAGTCACACGGGCCGATCTCGAGCATCGGGCAGAACACGCACGCGCCGGCCGGCCGCGCGAGGTGGCCGGTGTCCGCGTTGAACGCGATCCGCCCCTCCTTGGCCGCCTCCACGAGCTGGGCGATCACGCGGTCGCGCGCCGGACCGAACTCGTCGGGATTGCCCGTGATGTGCGGCGAGTAGATCACCCGCGAGTCGATCGTGCGGCCGTCCGGCAGGTCGCCGTAGTGGAGGCGCACCTCGCGCTTCATCAGCTCCTCGAGGTTCTCGCGCGGCTTCGGCTTCCCCACCGAGAAGCGGTCGCCCATCTCCTCGTTGAACGCGTTGGCCGTGCTCTGGCTGAAGATCAGCAGCACCGGCGGCAGGCTCTGGAAGAGCTGGCGCAGGAAGTACCTGCGCTCCCGCATGCACTCCTTGACGATGCCCGCGCGCTCGTCCTCGGTCATCGGCGGCAGCGCGGGGTCCTTGGGGTCCGCCTTGGTCGTCCATTTGGCCGAGGGGCTCGCGACCATGTTGCCGTAGGCGAGGTCCTCCCCCACGGTCAGCTTCTCCTTCGGCCAGCCCATTACGTCGGCAAGGCCCTCGAGCAGATCCTGGTAGCCGTCGTACATCTTCTGGCGCGCCAGGCTCACCTCGATCTCGCGGTTGCCGTTCGCGTCCTGCGGGATGTCGAGCTCGAAGTCCGAGAACGGCGTGTCGTGATCGCCGCCGCCGAACCGCTTGTAGTCCGCCTGGCTCAGCTCGAGCTTGGCGTGCGCCCGGTAGCGGAAGTAGTGCGCGTACTGGCGGTAGTCGTCGAACAGCGGGTTGAGCGCGCCGCGGTGGTAAGGCCACCAGCCCGGCAGGTTCGGGTTGATGCCGAGCGCCATTAGCGGGGCCTTGCGGCAGCCGCTCAGGAGCTCGGGCACGAGCGGCGCGCGGCCCACGTAGCGCGTCGTGTGCACGATCCCCGGCCCGGGCGCCGGCACGTCCTCCGTGTAGTCGTAGCTGTGGTAGGTGCCCCACCGGCGGAAGTAGCTGCACGGGTGCGGCTTCTTCCCCGGCGTCTGGGCGATCCGCACCGCCTGACACGACATCACCTCGTAGGCCAGCTCGACCTCGACGGGCAGTCGCGTCTCCACCGGCTGGGCCCTCAGCTCTCCTCGAGGCCGGCGATGATCGCCCACGTGGCCAGCGCGCCCATCACGCTGGTCCAGTAGCCGTAGGCCTCGTAGTACCAGACCGCCCAGTGCGCCTGCATGTCGAGCTTGCGCGGCTTGGTCGGCAGGTCCCCGTTGATCATCGGGTCGGAGAGGTTGCGCACGATGGCCCAGTTCGGGGCGGCGTCCCCGAGCTCGTCGGCCACGAGCCCGAGCACGGCGTCGCCCATCTCGACGGCGCAGCCCTCGGTCCAGAGGTTGTTGGCCGACGTGCCGAACTCGAAGAAGTCCGTGGTCAGGATCGGGTGGAACTCGGGCATGTCCGTGCCGTCGTCGATGTGGATCGACGGCGCGTTGGGCGGGTCGCTCTTGAGCAGCGGCCCGTCGAAGCCGTAGCGCTTCGTGGGCGGTCCGAACTCGGGCTCCTTGAGCTCGTCCGCGTGCTTCGCCATCAGCTGCTCGGCGTCCTTGAAGTGCTTCGTCGGGATCTTCCACTCGCTCGTGTACACCTTCCCGGCGAACGGCTCCTTCGCGAACTCGTCCGCCAGACGGAACTTGGCCCCGCGGGTCACCACCACGTCGCCGAGATCGTGCTCGTGCTTCACGCCCCCGCTCGTGCCCACCGTGAGGATCACGCTCGGCTTGGCCTCGTCGATGATCTGCCGGAAGAGGTCCTTCACCGGCAGCGTGGCGGTGCCGTCACCGGTTCCGATCCCGTCCTGGTTCAGGTGCAGCTCGGACTTCATGCAGAGGACGGTCTTGTCGCCGATCTTGGTCGGGAAGTAGCTGGCCATCCGCTGCGCCTGGCGCGCCGGCGCCCCTTCCCGGATCTGCGGCAGGTACTTGTCCTCGTAGTGGTGCGTATAGCGGTACCAGTGCGTGCGCGGGTGTCCCGGGGTGAGCACGTCGGCCAGGGCGTTCAGCTCCGCCACGGTCCAGGTGACCACCACCACGTCCGCCGGCGGCAGCGGCGCGTTCCGGTCGGGCGCCGGGTCGATCGGCTGCGGCTCCGGGGCGAGCCCGTCCGGGAACGGGATCGAAAGGGCCGCGAGCAGGCCGGCCTCCTGGTCGACCACCGGCTCGAGCTCGAGGTCGATGGCCTCCGTGCCGGAGTCGAGCAGGAGCCGGGCGATCTCCTTGCGCTCGTTGACGTTGACGGGCGGCGTGCTGGTGGCTCCGGTGGCGGTCACTGCACCTCCTCGCAGACTCGGTAGGCGTTGGCGATCAGCGTGATGGTGGGATTCGACGCGCCCGAGGTGGGCATCCAGGCCGCGTCGAGCACGTGCAGGCCCTTCACGGTGTGCGACTGGCAGAGCTCGTCGAGCACCGAGCTGCCCGGGTCCGCCCCGGCGCGCAGGGTGCCCTGCACGTGGCCGTAGCCCGGGTTCTCCTCGGGCTGGGGATCGAAGCGCCTGACCTCGCCGCCGGCGTCCGCCATCACCTCGCACACGCGCTCGAGCGCGTAGCGGCTCAGCTCGAGGTCGTACGGGTGGTGGCGGTAGTAGGTGCGCGCCACCGGCATCCCCCAGGGGTCCGTGCGGTCCGGGTCGAGCTCGACCCGGTTGTCGTGCACGGACATGGCCTCGCCCGTGAACGAGAACGACACGCCGCCCTGTTCGCGCAGCTCGCCCAGGTACTCGGCGAGGTCGTCGCCCCACACGTTCATCCGGTCGCGGCCCATCGAGGCCTGCTTGATAAGCCGGATCGGCGTGGTGGTGGTGAGCGGGTCGTAGACCGAGAACTTGCCGCCCTTCGACAGGTTCGTGCTGGGGTCGTCGATCGTGTAGAGGTCGCGCACCTGGAGGCTGCCGATGCCGGTGCGCGGCTGGTAGGCCGGGCCCATGTCCCACACCGGCTTGCCCGGGAACGTGAGGTCCGCGTTCCCCTTCACGTGGTAGATCAGGTAGTGCCCGATCATGTCGTTGGGGTCCGGGATCTCCGAGAGCAGGAAGAGCCGCGCGGACTCGATCGTCTGCACCGAGACGATCACCCGCGGCGCGCCCATGAACTGCTCCTGGCCGTCGGGCTCGGTCTTGTACATCACGCCGGTCACGCTGCCCGTCCTCGTGCACCAGGCGCGTGACGCAGTGGCCCGTGAGCAGCTCGCAGCGACCCGTGGAGAGTGCGCGCGGGATCATCGTGTTCGCCGCGTTGCCGCGCGCGTTCAGCGCGCAGCCGTAGAACTGGTTGAAGCCGCAGAAGGAGCAGGCGGGGCGGCTGTCGTAGACCTGCGAGTTGATCGCGCGCGGGCCGAGGTAGGGCTGCCAGCCGGCCTTGCCGAACGCCTCCATCAGGAACTCGGTAGCGGCGTGCAGGCGCAGCGGCGGCATCGGGTACTCGTAGCCGGGGCTCATCGGCTCCTGCGCGGGCGCCTGGTTGGCCTTGCCCGACACTCCCCACTCGTGCTCGGCGCGCTCGAAGTAGGGCAGGAACTCCTCGTAGGTCCAGGGCCAGTCGACCATGCTGGCGTCGTCGGGGACGTCCGGCATGTACTGCGTGATCGCCATGTCCTCCGGCGTGTAGCGCGGGAGGTTGGCGTCCCAGATCATGGTCGAGCCGCCGACCATGTTCGCGATCCACCAGCGCTCGCTCGGCTTCGGCGTGCCGTCGACCCCCACGTACATGTTCGGGTCGTCGTTCACGTGCGGGATGAGCGCCTTCTGCGTGTGGAAGTGCAGCTCGTCGAGCGGCAGGAAGTCCTCGGCCGTGGCCCAGTCGCCCTTCTCGAGCACCGTCACGCGCATCCCGCGCGAGGTGAGCACTCGGGCCGCAGTGGCGCCGCCGGCGCCGCTGCCGACGATGATGGCGTCGGGCTGCTCAGACGCCATGCCCGACCTCCGCCTCGCTCCGGCCGCGCCGGTACTCCTCGGCCGGCCCGCGCGAGCCGAGCCAGCGCCACATCACCGCATCGCGGTTGCCGCGCCAGCGCGGGTCGGAGAAGCAGCCCTCGATGCAGTGGTTGCGCATCGTGGTGAACACGCGCTTCTGGTCGAGGCCGTCCGGCAGGCCCTCGGCCTCACCGCGCTGGAGCTGACCGAGGAGGGCCGTGACCTCCTCGCGCCCCAGCGCGGCGAGGCCGCCGCGGCCGTTCGCCTGCCGCGCCGCCTCATCGAGAGCCGTAAGCGCCTGCGTATACAGGTCGCGCCAGCCCTGGATCTCGTAGTAGCTGGCCGGCTCGCGTGTGAGAAGTGAGTCGAGGTAGTCCACCGCGCCGGCGTCCGTGGCGCCGGGCGCGTCGCTCGATCCCGGCAGCAGCGCGTCGAACAGTGCCGCTGCCTGCGCCCGCTGCTCCTCATTCAAGAAGCCTGGCTCTGGTGAGTTGAGCAGTCGCATGGCTATGCCGGGACGTTCAGGCCGAGTCGCTCCTCCATCGCGACCACGAGCCCGATGTAGGGCGTGAAGTCGCGGGGGCCGATCTGCCCGACGAGGTTGAGGACGATCGCGTCGTCCATGTCCGAGAAGTGCTCGCCCATCCGCGGGTAGAGCTCGTCGTTCTCGCGCTCGGCGTGGTGGATGAATAGGCGCACGAAGCCCTCGGTGTTGGTCACGAAGGCGTCGATGGCCCATGGGAGGTCGGTGGGGTCGTCGTCCGAGGCCTGGATGCGCCTCCAGGCGATGTCCATGCCGCGGAAGTAGGCGCGCCCCTGGTCGTGATGCAGGAACACCCAGTTCACGTCGTCCGGGTCGAGACCGCGGGCCACCGCGATCGGTACGGCCGCCTCCTCGGCCTTCAGGTGAGCCTGGTCAGCGAAGTTGTTGGTGAGGTAGATGAGGATCCCCATGGCCCCCATCACGTCTTCCGGTATGGGACTGCCCTCGTCGAGCGCACGCAGCTGCCGGCAGATCTCCTCTCCGCAGGCAAAGATGCGGTCGCCGAGCAGGTGCTCGGTCTCGAAGAAGTCCTCGAAGGCGCGCCCGCTGTAGGTCTGCGTGCCGCGCTTCTGGGTGAGCGGCGCCGGCATGAACTCGCGGCCGGGCGGGCATGGCTTCAGCTCCGACTGGAGGCCCGCCGCGCGGGCGCTCAGCACCTCGATCAGGTTCTCGCCCACGAACATGCAGCGGTCGGGGCTCACGCCGATCTGCTCGGCCGCCTTGGCGAAGATCGCCGGGTCCGGCTTGTCGAGGCCGAGCTCGTGGTTGGTGAACACGTGGTCGGCGGAGATGAAGTCGCCGATCCTCACGATGCTCTCGCCGCCGTTCTCGGACAGCACGCAGTCCACGACCATCGAGCGGCCCTGGTCGGCGGTCACGTCCTCGGGCAGGTTCGTGATCACACCGATGGTCAGGCCGGCTTCCTTCATGGCGCTGAGCAGCTTCTCGGTGCTCGGCCGGTAGGGGACCAGGTGCCCGGGCCGGTCAACCTCCCCGAGCGTGTCCCGGGCGTCGAAGAAGACCACTTCGACGGGGTTGCCGTTGGACGCCATGCGAGTCCTCCCTGGCTCAGGGGTTAGGCCCCCGACTGACTGGTGGAGGCCCCTTTCGGGTGCTGATGGCGACGCTAAACGAGTCGCGGACCATTAGTCAAGTACCGTGGAAATATTGCGTAACTTGCATACGAGATGGAGCGGCCGAGGCGCTCATTTCCCAGCGCAGGAATCGCCTTAGCGGGCGTTTCGTTCCGAGTTCGCGCGCGAGTCAGCGCGCTCCGGGAAGCGTCCGTCTCGCCTAGCGGCCGCCCGGCACCACGCGCAGCTCGAGCTCGGCGGCGGGCGCCAGGAGCATCGTCAAGCCGTGGCGGGGGTCGCGCGGCGAGCGGCGCTGCTCGCGCAGGACGAGGGCCGACCACGGCTCCCCCGCGTCGAGCTGCTGCGCCAGCTCGGCGGCCAGCTCGCGGGGCACCCAGCCCACCTGCTCGCCGCCGCCGTCGCCCACCTGCTCGCCCCCGCCCACCGCGTGGACCGCGATCGCGTTCGGGTCGTGCGGGTTGTCCGGGTCGCGGCGCAGCTCGAGCGGGCTGCCGGGCGCCACGGCGTCGCTGGCGAGCGCCTCGGCGTGGTGGGCGCCCGCTCCTGCCACGCCGACCACGTGCAGGCCGCGCGCGGCCAGCTCGGGCGCGTCGCGCGCCAGGTAGCGGCCCGACTCGGGATCGATCAGCTGGTAGCCCGCGACCCAGACCTCGCCGCCGTCGTCGGGGTACCAGTAGCGCTCCTCGTAGCCGGCGTCGATCAGCATGGTTGAAGCCTCGCGCAGATCGGGTAGGGGCTGCTGATACCCGAGGATAGGAAGCCGAACGTGTCGCCGATGACGATGCCGCGCACGGCCGAGGTGCCCGCCCCGAGCCCGCCCGAGCAGCCCCAGCCGAGCCCGCCCGACGCGCCCCAGCCGGACCCGAAGGGCCCCGAGACGCCCGGACGACCCGGGCCAGCCCGAGCCGGCGATGCCGCCCGGCGAGGCGGTCTAGCCGCGCGCCCGCGCACGCCGCGCGGTTACCGGGCCGCCCCGAACAGCAGCACTGAAGGCGGGCGCGTTTCGGGTGGGTCATCTCGGTAGCGCTATGCGCTACTTGGATGACCCACCTTGCGGACGAGGGCCCGGCGCGGTGCTTACTTGTGTCATGCCGATTCCCTGCCCGGGTAGAGAGCGTGAATGCACTACGAAACGCCCAGCCCAGGCCCTGGACCGAGCCCCGGACCCGGCCCTGGACCGTCGGATCCCACGCCGCCCACGCCCACTCCCGACCCGGGAGGACCTCCCCAGGAGCCCGTTCCGCAGATCTAGCGGCGGGGCAGGAGCCTGAACAGGGCCCGGTCCGGCGCCGAAACGTTGCCCGCACCGTCCCTGGCGGTGAGCGTCATCCGGTAGCGGCCCGGCCGCAGCGGGTGCTTCAGGTCGAAGCGACCCCTGAACCGGAGCCGGTGCGACCCGGCCGTCGACTGGAAGCGCATCACGCGCCGCACACTCCGCCAGCGCCCGGCGACGCGACGCGCGAACCGAATCGCTGACTCTGGCCTCCTCAGACTGGGCCCACCTGATCACCGTGCCGAGCCCACCAAGCCGGAAGACCGTCCGCGTGACCCGGAACCCGGTGACATCCGGACGGGTGGTGTCGGTCGGGGTCGGCTGCGGCTGCGGCTGTGGTTGTGGCTGCTGAGGCTGCTCGATGCCGGTGACCCGCCCGATCCGGTTGCCGTCCTGTTCGGTGAACCAGAGAGTGTTGTCCGGGCCGGCGGCGATGTACTCCGGACGTGCTGCCGCGGTGAGGCCCTTGATCTCGCTGAACTGCCCCCCGGTTGTGATCCGTCCGATGCTGTTCCCGACGGCGAGCGCGATCCAGAGCGCGCCGTCGGGGCCGACCGTGATCCCATGCGGATCGCCCACCGGAGTGAGCGGGAACTCGGTTGCAACACCTGCGGTGGTGATACGGCCGGCCAGCGGCGCGCCGTCCGGAGCGGTGTACCAGAGGTTCCCGTCGGGCCCGGTCACGATGTCCCACGCCGAGCTCGCCGGCACGTCGAACGGAGTCGGTACGCCCGCCGGGGGGACCCTCCCGATTTGGCCGCCGAAGTCGGTGACCCACACATTGCCGTCTGGACCGGGCGCACAGGTTGCGGACGTTGAAGCCGGTGAGGGGAATGTCCGAGGTGGCCTCCTCGAGCATGTCCGACGGATTGATCCGGACCACCTGCCCCGCTTGGTCCCCGAGCCAAATCTTTCCGTCGGGGCCTGCGGCGATCCCGGCCGCGGTGGCCACGCCGTAGCCGCCATTCCCCTGGGTGTCGGCCGGATTTGCCCGGATTCATGGAACCACTGCACCGCCGCCATTGCTGGCGCTCGCCCAGATCATGTTGTCGGGACCGACCGTGATGTTGAACGGGTCATGAACGTCGCGGGCAGCGCGAATTCCTGTATCAACGGCGGGTTGCCCGGGCTGAGCGCGAGACGAACGGGTGTTCGCTCCGCCGTCGTCCTTCAGGTACACCAGCGCGGCGGAGCCGTCCGGCGCCGCGTCGATGTCTGGCCTCGCGTTCTCGATCAGGCTCGACGGGCCGTCGACGCCGCGCCGGGCAGGATCGCGGCGTTGGCGGGTGCCGCCAGCGCCAGCCACAGGAGCGGCGTTGCCTTAAGCCAGTGCCTCGTCGAGGGCTTCGTTGACCAGTTCATCGGCGCGAGCGTTCTGTTCGCGGGGGACCGAGCGGATCGCCCACTTGTGGAAGCCTCTCAGTTCTCCCGTGGCCTGCGCAAACAGTGGCTTCAGGCCGGCGTGCTTGACCTTGTACTCGCCGCCGATCTGGCGGGCGACCAGCTCGGAGTCGTTGATCACCTCGACATCCTCGGCGCCCAGCTCGCGGGCGAGCTCGAGTCCGAGCAGCAGCGCGCGGTACTCGGCCACGTTGTTGGTGGCCTCGCCGATGTAGAGGTTGCGCTCCGCGAGGGTCTCGCCGTCGGCGCTAGAGGCCACCGCCGCCACCGCGGCTGGACCCGGGTTCCCGCGCGCCCCGCCGTCCACGTGGACGACGATCCTCACTGCTGCGAGACCACCTAGGCGGCCGGTGGCTCGATGGTGGGGAAGCTGCCCTTGGGCCGTTGGCGACGCTGCTCCTCGTACGCCGCGTGGTCGCCCGGGCTGCCACCCTGCGCGCGCCGGTCGATGATCACCTCGACGTGCGGGTCGTCGCGGTAGTACTCGGCCAGCTTGTCGTACAGGTCGTCCGCAAGCGCCTGCGGCACCACGCAATAGATCACGCCTCAGAACCTCCGTCGCTCACTTCATGCGCGGACACTACGCGCCCGTCGGTGTCGAGCTCCGCGTTCCACGCGCGAAGCGAATCTTCGATCTGATCGAGCTCCTCGCCCTTGTCGAGCATCATCACAGGGTCCGCCTCGTCGCCCAGGTCCACGCGATAGCGATACCACGAAAGCTCCCAGGCGACGAGCAGCGACACCGCGCTCGCCTGCGCCGGGTCGGGCATGGCGCTCACCCAGGGCTTGCCGAGCGTGCGCGCCAGGCCGGCGACGGTGCGCTGGTGGCCCGACCCGTTGAACAGCTCGAGCGCCCGCTCCACCTTCACCTCGGCGGTCGTCGGGACGGCCCGGACGTGGCGCGGACTCTGGGGCCGCGAGCGCGGTCGCGGCGGCGGCGCGGGCTCCTCCTGCGCGTTCTCGTCCCCGTCGACTCCGTTGGCGGCCCGGAACATCGCGTCCTGCTGCGCGAGCCGCGACTCGTCGTCGTGGGAGCGCCGGGGCGCCGGGCGGCGCTTGCGCAGCCGACCCAGAACGCCCCCGCGCGGCTCGTGGCGCGGCACGCGCGCGGGCAGGTCACCCGCGCCGGACTCGCGAATCCAGCCGTGGTGCTGGGCACGGGTCGCGCACAGGTCGCAGACCTGGTGGCGGTGGCCGCCCGGCGCGAGGTACCACTCGGCGCGCTCACCCTTGAGGATGGTGCGCCCGCAGACATCGCAGCTGACGGCGTCGTGAACGGGCCGAAGCTCCTTCTTCACGACATCAAGGTTAGTCAGGCCTTCACGGCCTCCTTCTCCTCCTGTGCCTGTCGCACGACCTGTTGCGCCACGTGCCCCGGAACCTCCTCGTAGCGGGCGAGGTCCATCGAGTACTCGCCCTGCCCGCCGGTGATCGCGCGCATGTCGGGTGCGTAGTCGAGCATCTCGGCCATCGGCACCTCGGCCTTGATCTCCGTGACCGTGCCCTTCGGCTCCATCCCGAGCGGTCGGCCGCGGCGGGAGTTGAGGTCGCCGATCACGTCGCCCACGTACTCCTCGGGCACCACAACCGTCACGGTCATGATCGGCTCCATGAGCGTCGGCTGGGCGTTCTCCATGGCGTCCTTGAACGCCATCGAGCCGGCGATCTTGAACGCCATCTCGGATGAGTCGACCGAGTGGTGCTGGCCGTCGAACAGCGTGACCTTCACGTCCTGGATCGGGTAGCCCGCGACCGTGCCGGCGCGCATCGCCTCGCGCACGCCCTTCTCGACCGCCGGGATGAACCCGCCGGGGATCACGCCGCCCTTGATCGCGTTCACGAACTCCAGCCCCTCGCCGTCGGGCGCGGGCGCGATCTCGAGGTGGCAGTCCGCGAACTGGCCACGCCCACCCGTCTGCTTCTTGTAGCGGGCGTGCGCCTTGGCCGCGCCCTTGATCGCCTCGCGGTAGGGCACGTGGGGCGAGTGAAGCTCGACCTCCGCGCCGAAGCGGTCCTTCATCCGGTCGACGATCACCTCCACGTGGATCTGGGTGATCCCGGCCAGGATCTGCTCGCCCGTCTCCGTATCGCGGTGGAAGTCGATGGTCGGGTCCTCCTCCTGGAGGCGGCGGAGCGCCTGGCCCATCTTCTCCTCGTCGCCCTTCGCCTTGGCCTCGATCGCGAAGGCCATCACGGGCCGCGGCATCGGCGGGAGCCTCAGCGGGCACTCCATGTCCTTGGACGCGAGCACGTCGCCCGCGTGCGTCTCCTTCAGCTTGGCCACCGCGCCGATGTCGCCTGGGCCGAACTCGTCGGCGTGCTCGGTGTCCTTGCCCTGCGGCACCAGCAGCTGGCCGATGCGCTCCTTCACGTGGGCGCGGCAGTTGTGCACCTGCGAGTCGTGCTGGAGCACGCCCTGGTAGACGCGGAACAGGTTCACGCGCCCGGCGTATGGGTCGGCGAGCGTCTTGAACACGAACGCGACCATGTCCTTCGACTCGTCCGGCTCGAGCTGCACGCCGTCGAGGTCGATCGCGCCGCGCTTGGCCGGCGAGGGCAGGTCCTCCACGAATGCGTCGAGCAGGCGGTTGATGCCGAGGTTGCGGGTGGCGGCGCCGCAGGTGACCGGGAACAGGTGTCCCTCTGTCACGCCCTTCTTGAGGGCGTCCACGGTCTCCTCGTGGGAGATCTCCTCGCCCTCGAGGTAGCGCTCCATCAGCGCGTCCGAGACCTCGGCCACCTCGTCCATCAGCTTCTCGCGGTACTCCTGGGCCTGCGCGCTGAGGTCCTCGGGGATCTCGATCTCCTGGCAGTTGTCGCGGCCCTCGCCGTCGTAGCGGTAGGCCTTCATGTCGATCAGGTCGATCACGCCCTCGAGCTCGTGCTCGCGGCCGATCGGGATCTCCGTGGCCACCACGTGCTGGCCGAAGGCCTGCTTGAGCGACTCCAGCGCGCGGAAGAAGTCCGCGCGCTCGCGGTCGAGCATGTTCACGAACAGGATGCGCGCGAGCCCGAGCTCGGACGCGCGCTCCCAGAGCCGGCTGGTGGTGACCTCGGCGCCCATCACGCCGTTCACCACGAAGACGGCCCCCTCCACCACGCGCAGCGCGGCGAGCGCGTCGGCGATGAAGCTTGGCTCACCGGGAGTGTCGACGAGGTTGATCTTGCGGTCGTCCCAGCGGAACGAGGAGAGGCTCGCGGAGATCGACATCTCGCGCGCCTTCTCGTCGGAGGCCGAGTCCGACACCGTGCTTCCGTCTGCCACCGAGCCAAGCCGGTTGATGGCGCCCGCTTCGAACAAGAGTGCCTCGTTCACGGACGTCTTGCCGCTGCCTCGGTGGCCTACCAACGCCACGTTGCGGATCCTCTTCGGCGATTCGTGCGCCATCCCACTCCTTCCCTCGCGGTGCCCGTGCGAGGGTCAGATTACTGCGAGAGGGCTGAATCGAGCGAGTCGTGCACCGGGGCGGCGCTGCTCACGTCGGTCAGCTCGATCACGCGCTTGAGCGGCGAGCCCGGCGGCATCACGAGGCGGAGCTCCTGGCGGCGGCGCCCGAGGCGCCTCGAGAGGTCGAACAGCACCTCGATAGCCGCCGAGTCGAGGTAGCGGCACTCGCTGATGTCGATCACGAGCGTGAGCGCGTCGTTCGGCATCGAGTCGAGCACCTGCTCGCGCAGGTAGGCGGCGTTCGTCATGTCGACCTCGCCGCTCACGTGCGCCACCACGCTCGCGCCGCGGCGCTCGACCGCGATCTCGGCGGGGGAGCTCATGCGGCCCTCACGGCGGCCAGGCGCCGGCGCATGGTCACCACCGTGCCCTCCTCCTCCGCCGCCACGCTCACGTCGTCCATGAGCTCCTCGATGATGTTGAGGCCGCGCCCGCGGTGCTCGTCGCGCCGCTCGCGCCAACTGCCGCCGTCGCGCACCGTGGCCACGAGCTCACCGTCCACGCAGGAAACGTCGACGTCGTAGGTCGCGTCGCCGGGACCGTAGGCGTGCTCGATCGCGTTGGCGGCCGCCTCGCAGATGGTGAGCATCACCTCGTACTGCTCGGCATCCGACGCGCCCGTGGCGTGCAGGAAGCGGGTGAGCCGCCGCCGCAGCCCGGCCAGCGACGACGGGTCGGCAGGCAGCGTGAGGCTGATGCGATCGGACGGGCCCGGCAGCGGACGAACCGCCAGCAGCGCCACGTCGTCGCCGGGCTCACCCTGTCCGAGGATCGCCTCGATCACCCGCTCGCAGAGCGCGTCGAGACCGCCATCGGCGCTCCCGGCCACGGCGGCGAGCTTGTCGAGGCCAGCGTCGAGCCCCTCGTCGCGGCGCTCCACGAGACCGTCGGTGTAGAGCAGCAGCGAAGACCCCGGCGGCAGCACGGCGCTTGCCTCGCGGAACACGGCCGGGTCCGAGGCGCCGATGGGGACGGAGCGCCCGCCCTCGAGGAAGCGCGGCCCGTCGGGTCCGAGCACGAGCGGCGGCGGGTGGCCCGCGGCGCTGAAGGAGAGCTCGCCGGTCTCGCGGTCGAGCACGAGGTACAGCACCGTGGCCATGACGTCCTCCACCCCGCTCATGACGAGCCGGTTGATCCTCGCGACCACCTCGGAGGGCGACGCCTCGACCAGGCCGTAGGCCCGAAAGGCGTTGCGGAGCTGTCCCATCGTTGCGGCCGCGCGCAGGCCGTGGCCGACCACGTCGCCGACCACGAGCGCCACGCGGCCGTCGGGGCGCTCCAGGACGTCGTACCAGTCGCCTCCGATCGAGGCGCCGCGCGCACCCGGCAGGTAGCGGGCGGCGAGCTCCATGCCCTCGATCTGCGGCAGGCGCTCGGGGAGGAGGCTGCGCTGGAGCGTCTCGGCGATCGTGTGCTCGCGCTGGTAGACCTCGAACAGCCGCGCCTCCATCGTCTTGCGGTCGTGGATGTCGATGGCCGTGCCCACGTAGCCGCTGAAGCGACCGCCCTCGTAGCGCGGCACGCCCCGGTCGACGATCCAGCGGTACTCGCCCGAGTGGTGCAGCAGGCGGTACTCGCGCTCCCAGGAGCGGCGCTCCGCGCGGGCGTCGTCCCACGTGCTGAGCGTCACGTCCGCGTCCTCCGGGTGCACGCCGAGCTGCCAGCTCGCGCCGAGCTCCTCCTCGAAGGTCGTGCCGGTGAAGCGCAGCCAGCCCTCGTTCACGAACGTGACGAGCCCCTCCTCGTCCGTGGTCCACATCATCGCCGGCGCGGTGTCGGCCAGGTCGCGGAAGCTGGCCTCGGACTCGCGCAGGGCCTCCTCCATGAGGCGGCGCTCGTGGATGTCCGTCGCGGTTCCGACGTAGCCCACGAACTCGCCACCCGCGAAGCGTGGCGCCCCCACCTCGAGCACCCAGCGATACCCGCCGGATGGCCCGTGGCGTAGGCGGTACTCGCAGCGAAACTCCTCGCGGCGCGCGGAGGCCTCGTCCCAGACCCGCAACGCCTCCTCCTGGTCGTCGGGGTGGGCGCTCGTCGCGAACGTCACGCCGACATCGGAGGTCCCGCCGGTGAAGCGCAGCCAGCCCTCGTTCACGAAGGTCACGTCACCCTCGGCGTCCGTCATCCACATGAGCGCCGGCGTGGTGTTGGCCAGCTCGCGGAACTGCGCCTCGCTGTCGCTCACCACGTCCTCGTGGCGCGCGCGCTCGCTCGCGGCCCCCAGCACGCCCGCGACGGCCTGGAGGAAGCCGCTCTCGTCGGGGCTGAGGTCGCGTGGCTTCTGGCTGAGCGCCTCGAGCCAGCCGGAGCGGCGCCCGCGCGTCTCGATCGGCGTGCAGTGGGAGCTGGCTGCTCCTAGGTCCTTCGCGAGGATCGAGGGACGCGGCTCGTCGCCCTCGACCACGGGCAGCACGCCCTCCAGCACGCCCGCAGGCAGCCCCACGCCGGCGCGCACCAGGAGCCCGCGGCCGTCGTGCGTGAGCTCGAGCAGCGCCACCTGCTCCACCTGGAGCTCGCTGGCCACCGCGGCGAGCGCGGTGTCGTGGAGCTCCTCGAGCGGCATACCCTCGAGCGCGCGCTGGGCCAGCTCGGCCACCGACGCCTGTCGGTCCGCCCGTAGCTCCTCCCGGTGGCGGTTAGCGCGACGCCCCAGCATCGATTTGCCCGCCGCTAGCCGGCTTCGCTGATGGGATCACCCTGCAGGCGGGACTTCAGCCGCAGAACGGCCTTGGTGTGCAGCTGTGAGACGCGCGACTCCGTCACACCCAGCACCTCCCCGATCTCTCGCAGGGTGAGGTTCTCGTAGTAGTACAGGGCCACGACCAGCTTCTCTCGCTCGGGCAGGCGCGCGATCGCGTCCGCCAGACGGTCCTTCATCTCGGTCGTGTCCATCTCCATGGCGGGGTCGAGCGCCTGCGGGTCCTGGATCGTGTCCAGCAGGGAGACCTGGTCGCCGGAGGCGTCCGAGACGGTCCAGAGCTCGTCGAGCGCCACAACCGAGGAGTTGGAGATGCGCACGAGCGACTCCTGGAACTCCTCGACCGAGACCTCGAGGCTGTCGGCCATCTCCTGGTCGGTCGGCGCCCGGTGAAGCTCGTGTTCGAGCTTCGCGTTCGCCCGCTCGATCTCACGCGCCTTGGTGCGGACGGAGCGCGGGACCCAGTCGAGCGAGCGCAGCTCGTCGATGATCGAGCCCTTGATGCGGGTGATCGCGAAGGTCTCGAACTTGATCTCGCGCTCGGGCTCGAAGCGTTCGATCGCGGAGATCAGGCCGAGCAGGCCGTACGAGATCAGGTCCGCCTCCTCCACGTGGGAGGGCAGACCGCTGGACATCCGGCCGGCTACGTACTTGACGAGCGGCGCGTAGGCGAGCACGAGACGCTCGCGGGCCTTCTCGTCGCGCTCATCCTTGTAGCGGCGCCACAGGTCCTTGAGCTCGATCGCCTTGAGATTTGTCTCCATACGGGTCTTGGGTCACGCACGTGGGTGAGAGCGCGCGTACGCCTTCTTGAGGCGTTTCGACTCTACCCGAGTGTAGGTCTGGGTCGTACTGATACTTGAGTGTCCCAGCAGCTCCTGGATTGCGCGAAGGTCGGCGCCGCCCTCCAGCAGGTGTGTGGCGAACGAATGCCGCAGGGTGTGCGGGGTGATGCCCGCCCGGCGGGTCTGCAACCGCAGGCGGCGGCGGACGTCCGATGTTGACAGCCGCCGGCCGGTCTTCGACAGGAACAGCGCCTCACACTCGCCGACGTTGAGGACCGTGCGCCCGCGCGCCAGGTAGCGGTCGAGCGCCTTCCAGGCGAGCTCCCCCACCGGAACCACACGCGTCCGGCCGCCCTTACCCTCCACGCGCACCTCCTCGGCGTCCGCGTCGAGGCTCCTCACGTCGAGGTTCACGAGCTCCTCCGCACGCAGGCCCGCGGCGTACGCCAGCTCCAGCAGGGCGCGGTCGCGCAGGTCGAGCGGCGTCGAGCCGGGGATGCGGTCGAGTAGGTCGGCCACCTCGGCAGGCTTCAGGATCTTGGGCAGGTACGAGTCCTTCTTCGGGCTTGACACCAGCTCGGCGGGGTTCGCCTCGAGCTCGCCGCGCTCGACGAGATGGCGGTAGAAGGTCCTGATGGCGGCCAGCTTGCGCGCGACCGTCGACTTCATGGCCCCGCGCTCGGACACCACGCCCGCGAAGTGGCGCAGCTCCCGGTGGCTCAGCGCGTGAGGACCGAGGTCCCGGCCGGATGCCCACTCGGCCAGCTGGGCGAGGTCCACGCCGTACGCGCGACGGGTCTTCTCCCCCATGCCGCGGGCGAGCTGCCAGTCGTCGAAGCGGGCCAGAGCGGCCTGCCAGCTAGCCTCGGTCGCAGTGGGTGTCTTCTTCGTCAACACGGAGGACGGTCGAGTGGCCACGCGCACTCAGCTCGCCGAGGCCAAGCTCGTGGACGAGTACGACAAGCCCATCACGCCCTGGCACCAGATACAGGGGCCAAGCGACGCGTCGACCATGTGGTACGCCGTCCTGCGCAAGCAAGAACGAGGGATCTTCATCGGCACGCTCTCCATTCGACACACCGGCCGCGTGGCCCTGCTAGAGGAGCAGGGTTGGGAGGAGATCCCCGTGGCCGAGATCGGGGTCTAGCGCCGAAAAGCGCGCTACGCGATGTAGATCGGGGCCCCGACCGGCACCTGGTCGTACAGCTCGATCACGTCCGGAATCGCCATCCGGATGCAGCCGTGGGAGGCCGCGCTGCCCAGTGAGTAGGTCTGGTCGGTGCCGTGGATGCCGGCGCCGTCGAAGATGCCGAGCCAGCGCGCCTTCAGGGGGTTCTCGGGCGTGCCGCCCGGGACCACGGTGCCGGCGAGGTCTCCGGCCCAGTCGCTGTTCGGCACGTGCCAGGCGGGGTTGATCGCCTTGTTCTGGATGTGGTAGAGCCCGGCCGGGGTGTCGAAGCCCAGTGCGCCGACCGCGACCGTGTACTCCTTCTGCAGCTGGAGGTCCCTGTACAGCCGCAGCTTGAAGTTGTAGCGGTCCGCCACCAGCACGACGGGGTACCTGCCTGCCAGCTGGTCCTGGGTGACCTTCGGCTTCAGGATCCGGACCGGCGCCTTCACGCGGCGGGCCACGCCCGGGACCGTGAGGGCCTGGGCGACTCGCTGCTGGAGCACCGCGGCCTTGACCTTACGCCCCTTCTGTTCCTTCACCTTCTCGAGCGACGGGAAGTCCACCTGCGCGTCGCGCGCGGGCCGGTTGAGCTTGCTCTCGACCCGCTTCACCAGCTGCCCCACGGCGTCGGTCGAGTAGGTCACGCGGGCAGAGACCTGGGCGTCCTCCTCCCCACCGGTGATGTCGCGCGCCACGCGGCTGAAGATGCTGCCGTCGCGGCTTGCCTGGAGGGCCTCCTCGACCATGCCGGTCACGTCGGCGGTCACGCCCGCGTCGTGGGCCGAGAGCCTGAAGCGCTGCGTGCCGCGGAACACCGCGATCGGGCGCTCGAGCGGCTTCTGAAGCTCGTGCCTCACGAGGTTGCGCGCCTGCTCGGTCTTCATGCCGCCCACGTCCACGCCGGCGATCGTCACGCCCTCGGCGATCACGTCATCGCGCGAGCTGTCGTACGCGAAAGCGGCGACCGCGCCTCCTATAAGGACCAGAAGGAGGACGGCCACGAGGATGAACCAGCGGTGCCTCATGGGGGGCCTTTCAGGGTAACGGCGGGAACGGCGACCGCCCACCGCTGAAATCAGCTTTGCGCTAGACCCGGGAGCCGCCGCGTGCCAGCACTGACTCGATCGCGCTCAGAACCCGCGTTCGATTGGCGTGTTCGCGCTCGTACTCGCGCAGGGTCTGGAGGTCCTCGTGCTCGAGCGAGGCGAGCAGCGCGATCACCTCCTCGGCCGCGAGGTCGTCGTAGTGCTCGACCGGGCGAGCCGAGGGCGGCGGCCGCTCCGCCGCCTGGCCAGCGCGCTCCTCGGCCGCGCGCGCCCGCTTCTCGGCGAGCTTCTCGGCCCGCGCCGCCCGCTGCGCGGCCTCGCGCGCGGACTCCTCGGCCAGCTCGGCGCGGCGCTCGGCTTCCGCGGCTCGCTCCGCGGCGGGCTGGCCCTCGAGGTCCATCCCGGCCGTGTCCGCGAAGCTCGTGAGCAGACGCTGGAGCTCCGCCAGCTGGTCGCGGCTCAGCGCCGTGACGCCCTTCTCGCGGGTGTTCTTCACGTGCGGGCTCCAGCGCAGGAACTCCTCCACCTCGCGCTCGTAGCGGTACGGCTCCTGGGCTCCCCGCACCACGGGGTGGATGCGCAGGTGCTCACCGAGCTTCATCACGCTCTCGCGGCTGGTGTGCTGGTAGTGGAAGCCCGACGCCTTGAAGCGGCGGTTGTCCACGCCGCGCCCGTAGCGCATCTGCTCGAGGGCCTCGGGCGGGATCTCGACCCCCAGCCTCCTGAGGACGGAGGTGGCGATCCCGGTCCCCCACGGCGGCAGCAGGGGCGCGTAGGTCTTTCCGAGCAGGCCCGCGACCTCGCTGAGCGCCAGCACGCCGTCGCCGGCCACGTTGTAGGTGCCCGGCACGCGGTGCTTCACGGCGTGCTCGAGCGCGTGCACCACGTCGTCCTCGTGGACGAACTGGTAGCGCGGGTCGAAGCCGAGGATCATCGGCACCACCGGCAGGGAGAAGAGCTTGATGTGCGAGGTCACCACGTCCGGGCCCAGCACGTTCGCGAAGCGCAGGATCGAGACCGCGGTGTCCGGGTGACGCTCGGCGAACTCGTTCACCGACGCCTCGGCCTCGACCACGTCCCGCTCGATCCCGGTGCGCGGCTGCTGCGGCCGGCGCATGGTCTCGTCGAAGAACGCGGGGTCGTCCTGGTGGCAGCCGTAGAAGTGGGTCGAGGACTTGAAGACCACCTTGCGCACCGGGGAGTCCGAGCCGGTGCAGGCGGCGAGGATGTTCATCGTCCCCATCACGTTGTTCTCATGCGCCTTCGAGGACGAGGTCATCGCCGAGTCCACCACCAGGCGGGTGTCGACCACCGTGTCGACCTCCGCCGCCTCGACCACGCGCCGCAGTAGCGCGTGCTGCGCCCCCACCTTCACGTACTCGGTGCGCGCGAGCTCGACCGTCGGCTCCTCGTTGTCCACGCCGATGATGGCCTCCACCTCGGGGAACGCCTCGAGCGCCTGGGCGAGCCGGCCGCCCCAATATGTGGAGAGGCCCGTGATCAGGATGCGCTTCGAGTCCACGCCGCTACCCGAACCAGACCGACTTACGCTTGGCGAGCATGTCCCACAGGCCCTCCTGGATGCGTGCGCGGACCTCGTGGGCCACCGTCTGCACCAGCGCCTTGTCCTCGTGCATCCCCTCCTCGTCGAAGTGGATGGGCTCGAGGAAGCGAATCTTGAACTTGGCCGGCAGGTAGCCCAGCATGCCGAGCAAGCCGAAGTGCGGGAACGTGGGCGTGACCGGGAAATAGAGCAGCCCGGTGAGCCGCTTCATCAGACCAACCTGCGCGAACACGGGTGCCGACTCCTCCGCGCCCATAACGCACACCGGCACGATCGGGGCCCGCGCGCGCATGGCGGCCTCGACGAAGCCGCCGCGCCCGAAGCGGCGCAGCCGGTAGCGGTCCTTGTAGAGCTTCTCGGTGGCCTTGCGGCCCTCCGGAAACACGAGCACGAGCTGCTCCTCGTCGTAGAGCAGCCGGTGCACGTTCGCCGGGTGGGCCGGAACGCAGCCGATCTTCGGCAGCAGGGTGCTGAACCCCGGATAGCCCTTGAAGAAGTGTTCGATCGTGATGTTCAGCGGCCGTGGGTGGGTGTGCTCCTCGCGGATCGACTTCGCGATCATCGCCGCGTCCGGCGGCAGCGCACCGCCGTGGTTCGACACGAGCAGGGCGCCGCCGGCGGCGGGCACGTTCTCGATCCCCTCGACCTCGGCGCGGAACCAGTAGCGGTAGAAGAACTCGGCGATCGTGCGGTCGTAGATCCCCTCGATCCGCTCCGAGCGCCCCCAGTCGTTCAGCTGCCGCTCGGGCTCGACCCCGGGCAGGTGCCTCTTGAGCTCCTCGGCGGGCACGAGCGCGGTCGTCGCGGCCGCTTGCTCGCGCATGGAGAGGGTGGTGCGTCCGGAATCAGGCACGCCGGCGATTCAAGCAGGCTCGGAGCCGAGGCGGTCCAGCACCGGGTCGAGGGCCCGCCTCAGGGCGGGCCAGTCACGCGCTCCGATCACACCGTCCTCTTCCACGAGCTCCTCGTTCCAGGGGTGGATGATCGTGGCTGGCACGATGCCCTCCTCGCGCGCCTTCGCAATGTTCACTGGGCTGTCGTCCACGAGCACGTGGATACCCAGCTCCACGCATCGGGGCACCTTGTCGAAGGAGCAATGCAGGTCGTGGTAGGGCATCCCGATCCGCTCCAGCCAGGCCGCGGTGGCCTCGTGGGTGCTCGGCCGCCTGTGGCTCGTCACGTGGATCCAGTGCCCATGCGCGTGCCAGTCGCGGACCGTCTCCACCGCGTCCGGGTATGGCACGCCCGCGGCGATGTTCTCGTCGGAATGCGTCTCCTCGACGCAGTGGACGATCGCGTCGCGCTCCAGCTGCGTGATGCCCCAGTCGCGCTGCTCCTCATACGGCAGCTCCACTCCGTAGCGCTCGCGGGCGATCCGCTGGAGGAGGTCCCAGTAGTGGTGAAGAGTCGAGTCGATGTCCAGCGCGATCCGTGCCACGGCTCCGTACAGTAAGGACATGGCACGCAAAGCTCTCTCCCCCGGAGCGGCGCCCACCTCGCCGTGGCGCTACCGCGACGCAGGCGACGACTACGGCGCCAGCGCATCCCCGAACTGGCGGCAGACCAATTGGGCCGAGGAGCTCAAGCAGGTCGAGATCGACGGCACGCCGATCAACTACGTGGACGTCGGGTCGCCCGGGCTGCACGAGCCGGTGGTGCTGGTGCACGGACTCGGCGGGCAGTGGCAGAACTGGCTCGAGAACATCCCCCGGCTGGCGCAGGAGCGGCGCGTGCTCGCGCTCGACCTGCCTGGTCACGGGCTCACGCCGAAGCCGGCGGATGGGGAAATCAGCATCTCGGGCTACGGGCGCTGCGTCGACGCGTTCTGCGAGCGGCTCGGCCTCGGCAAGGTCGCGCTCGTGGGGAACTCCATGGGCGGTTTCGTGGTGGCCGAGGTCGCGATCCAGTTCCCGGAGCGGGTCTCACGCCTCACCCTCGTGTCGGCCGCCGGGATCTCCTCCGCGGACGCGCTCCAGCGGCCGGTGCTCCTGTTTGGCCGCATCGCCGCGGCCATCGCCACCAACACCGCCGCGCGACACCGCTCGCTCGCGAGGCGTCCGATCACGCGCCACAGCTCCCTGCTGCTCGTGGCGCGCCACCCGCGGCTGCTGAAGGCCGACCTCGCCTACGAGGGCTTCTTCAAGGGCACCGGCAAGCCGGGCTTCGACGACGCCCTGCGCGCATGCCTCGACTACGACTTCCGCGACCGCCTGCCGGACGTGAAGGTGCCGACGCTGATCATCTGGGGCGAGAAGGACTCGATCATCCCGGTGCGCGACGCCAACGAGTTCGAGCGCCTGATCCCGGACAGCCGCAAGGTCGTGATGAGGGACACCGGCCACATTCCGATGGCCGAGCGCCCGCGCGCGTTCAACGACCTGCTGAGCGACTTCCTGGCCGAGACTGGCCCCGCCGAGCACAAGGAGCCGGCCGACGGGGAGTCGCAGGCGGCCTAGGAGCAATTCGCGGCCGCGTAGCGCTCGACCGCGACTACCTGCTCGTCGACTGCTCCGATCGCCTGCGTGAGCCTGCGGTAGGCGGCGGCGGAGCCGCGGCCGCGGTTGAGGCGAAGCTCCCAGATTCCGGACTGGTGGAGCAGCCTGGCGCGCTGGTCGCCAAGCGCCGCGTAGTCCTCGCGCAGCTCGTCGCAGCTCGGATTCGGGCGGATCCCAGGCCCGGTCACCGTGGTCCCGTCGAGCGCGGTCCCAGCGACTGTCGTGCGCCCGCGGACGCGCTTGTCGCGGAGGACGATCCAGCCCGAGCGGTAGGACGCGCGAGCATGCCTGAAGCTGCGATCCACCAACCCGCCGCCGAATCCGCTGTCGGCGGCGAACTGGAGGGCGCGGCCGTCCGGGAGCGTGACCGTGCCGGTGGCCTCCCGCTGCTGGAGCTGGGAGTCAAGGGCGACTCCGTAGGCGCTCGTGGTCAGGTGCCCGTCGGGGCCGACGTCGCCCCGAAACCACACCGAGAGCGTCGCGCCCTCGGCCGTGGCGTCCGACACGTACGCCCTGAAGAGCTCTCCTCTCGTCGCGATCCCGATGAAGGCGTTGCTGCCGGGCAGAGCACCCGTGTACTGCCGGTACGTGAGCGCCGACGCCTCGGCTGGGGCCGCCAGCGCGACCAGCACCAGCGCGACCGCGAGCCGGCCCATCTAGCCGGTGATCGCCCCTTCGGCGGCCGAGTGAACGAGCTTCCGGTACTTGCCGAGCACGCCATTCGTGTAGGCCGGAGCCGGGGGCTCGTAGTCGGCCAGGCGGCTCTCCAGCTCCTCGCCCGAGAGCTCCACGTTCAGCTCGCGCTTCGCCACGTCGAACACGATCGTGTCGCCGTCCCGGACGGCGGCGATCGGACCGCCGTCGGGGGCCTCCGGGGCCACGTGGCCGGCCATGAAGCCGTGTGTGGCGCCCGAGAAGCGGCCGTCGGTCAGAAGGGCAACCGAGTCGCCGAGGCCCTCGCCCACGAGCGCGGCCGTCACGTGCAGCATCTCGCGCATGCCGGGGCCGCCCTTGGGGCCCTCGTTGCGGATCACCACCACGTCGCCCGGCTTGATGTCCTTCGCCATCACGGCCGCGAAGGCGTCCTCCTCGCGCTCGAACACGCGCGCCGGGCCGCTGTGCTCGGTGCGGTCGTGGCCGGAGAGCTTTACCACGCAGCCCTCGGGCGCCAGGTTGCCGCGCAGGATCGCGAAGCCGCCGTTCGGCTTGATCGGCTGGTCCACGGGGCGCACCACGTCCTGGCCGGGGGCCTCCTCGGCGGCGTCGGCCACCTCGCCGATCGTCTGCCCCGTCACGGTGAGCGCGTCCTCGTGCAGGGCGCCGAGCTCCTTCAGCCGCCTGATCACGAGCGGCACGCCGCCCGCCCGGTAGAGGTCGGTGGCCACGTAGCGGCCGCCGGGCTTGAGGTCGCACAGGAGCGGGGTCTGCCACGCGATCCGGTCGAAGTCCTCCAGCTCGAGCTCCACCCCGGCCTCGTGGGCCACCGCCAGCAGGTGCAGCACGAGGTTGGTGGAGCCGCCGGACATCGCGCCCGCGGCGATCGCGTTCTCGAGCGAGCGCTTGGTGATGATCGAGCTTGGGCGGCGGTCCTCCTCGAGCACCTCCATCACGAGCCGGCCGCACTCCTCGGCGACCTTGCCCTTCTTGCCGTCCTCAGCGGGCACCATCGAGCTGCCCATCGGCGAGATGCCGACCACCTCGAAGGCCATCGCCATGGTGTTGGCGGTGAACTGGCCGCCGCAGGCCCCGGCGCCGGGCGACGCATGGTTCTCGAGGTCGGTGAGCTCGTCGTCGGTGAGGTCGCCGGCGGCGTGGGCGCCGATCCCCTCGAACACGTCCTGGATCGTCACGTCCTTGCCGCGCCAGCGCCCGGGCGCGATCGAGCCGCCGTAGAGCATGAGGCTCGGCACGTCGAGCCGGGCCAGCGCCATCACGCAGCCGGGGATGGTCTTGTCGCAGCCGGATAGGGCCACCACGGCGTCGAACATGTGCCCGCGCGCCACCAGCTCGATCGAGTCGGCGATCACCTCGCGGCTGACCAGCGAGGTCTTCATGCCCTCGGTGCCCATCGTGATGCCGTCGGAGATGGCCACCGTGTTGAACTCCATCGGCGTGCCGCCCGCCGCACGCACACCCTCCTTGACCTTCTCGGCGAGGCGACGCAGGTGGAAGTTGCAGGGCATCGTCTCGGTCCAGGTGTTGGCGATGCCGATGATCGGGCGCTTCAGGGCGTCGTCGTCGTACCCGATGCCCTTCAGGTACGCGCGCGCCTGGGCGCGGTCCGGGCCATCCAGGATGACCCGGCTGCGACTGCGGAGATCGTCGCTCACTGGTGGCTCTGCGGTACCTGCTGCCGGTCGCCGCGCCGGCGCTCCCACTCGGCGAGGCGCCACAGGTCGCGGCGCACGCGGGCGGGGTCGAGCTGACGGCCGATCAGGTGCATGTTGGCGCGCCGGATCACCCGGTCCTCGTCCGAGGTCAGTGCCATCCACTTGGCGAGCACGTCGTCCGACGCGGGCAGCCGGTGGCGGCCTCCGCTCCCCGTGAGGTCGGGGAACTCGACGCAGTACTCGGACAGCAGCTGGCCGCTCTCGGGCACGTAGGCAACGATCGGCTTGTGGGGATAGACGAGGTAGGCGTACGCGGCGCGCGCCGGGCGATCGACCTCGCGCCGCGCGTGCCTGCCGGCCACGCGGATGAAGCCGAGGTCCCGGTACATCCCCCACTCCTCCTCGTTCACGCACGAGTGCAGCAGCTCGCGGGCTCGCTGCTCGGCGCGACGCTCGCGTCCGGGGTCGTAGAGCTCGTCGAACGGGGCGCGGCGGTCGCGTGGAGCGCGCAGCGCGCGCTCGGCACGCCACTCATCGATGCGGCGCAGCACGAGCGGAGTGGCCAGTACGAGGGCGATAAGTGCGAGTACGAGCAGTGCGAGCAGCATCTCAGGCGAGCGTCAGCCGCCCGAGGCGCGCGGGAAGAAGATCACGCGCTCGGACTCGGGCGGGATGTCGGAGTAGTCCTTCACCATCTGGGCCTCACGCCGGCCGCTACCCGAGTTCGTCACCGGGACCGCGGCCCACATGCCCTCGTCGAGCTGGCGGCGGAACTCCTCGACGAGGCGCTCCTCGTCCTCCTGCACGCTCGGATCGCCCTCGGCAAGGAGAACCTCACCGTGACCGGGCTTCATCCGCAGGAACTTCATAACCGCCACCTCCTCGATTATGTCACGGAGTCCGCGGCTGCCGCTGGGTTTGGCGCAGGGCGGCGCTCTAGGGCGGTCTAGGGCCGCTCGCCGCCGCGGGGCGCGCCGCCCGCGCCGGGTTCCTCGCCGCCGAACACGTCCACGGGGCCGGGCCCGGCGCCAACGCTTCGCAGGCCGTCGCGCACCGCCTCGGAGGCGATCCGCTTCGCCGCCCGCGCGGCCTCGAGCGGCTCGAAGCCGAGCGCGAGGTGGGCCGCCAGCGCGGAGGAGTGCGTGCAGCCTGACCCGTGCGCGGCGCCGTCCACGTAGCGCTCGCCCGGGATCTCCACGAGCCGCTCGCCGTCGAAGAACACGTCGATCGCCTGCTCTCGGTGCCCCCCGGTCACCACGACACCGGCCGGCCCGAGCGCGTGAACGCCGCGCGCCAGCTCCTCCCCCTCAGCCTCAGGCCCCGCGGAGGCCAGCGCACGCGCCTCCGGCACGTTGGGGGTCACAACGGCCGCGCGCGGCACGAGCAGCGTCCTGAGCGCCTCCTGGGCGTCCTCGTCGAGCAGCCGGGCGCCGCTCTCGGCCACCATCACAGGGTCCAGCACCACCGGCGCCTCCGGTATGAGCTCAAGCGCCCTGCCAACGGCCTCGATTGTCTCGACCGTGCCGAGCATCCCGATCTTCACGGCGTCCACCCCGATGTCCTCGGCCACGGCACGCACCTGCTCCACGATCACCTCAGGCGGCAGCGGGTACACCGCCGTGACCGCGACCGTGTTCTGCGCGGTGATCGCCGTGATCGCCGTCATCCCGTGCACCCGACAGCGCGCGAACGCCTTCAGGTCCGCCTGGATGCCGGCACCGCCACCCGAGTCGGAGCCGGCGATCGAGAGCACCCGGGGAATGCGGTCACGGGCCACGGGCAGGGCAGGATAGGCGGCGGGCCCTCAGCCGGCCGGCGGGGTCTTCAACCGATGGACTCCGTCGCTGATGCTGATGGTTCCGAGGCTCATACCGGGTGGAGGGAATCGTTGCGGAAAACGCCACGTTTCCCTGCCACCTGAGTTCAGGCGAGTACCGCGCCCCTTCTCTCACCACGCGGCCCTCTCCCATCCACCGAGGTCGCGGCGGACCAGGTAGCCGTCGGCCTCTAGGCGGCCCAGCGCGGCGCGTGTCTGGGCGGCTGTGCGGCCGGTGGTATTGGCGATTGCCTCCACCGATGCGCACGTGTCCGCGGCATCGAGGACGGCCCGGAGCGCCGGATCGTCGGGGGCCGCGTGGGGTGTGCGCGGGGCGGGTGCCTGCCGGACGCCGACGCCGAAGAGCTCGTCGAGCACGTCGTCAGTGCCGGTGATGGCCGCGGCTCCCTCCTTCAGCAGACCGTTCGTGCCCTGGGCGACTCGCGACGTGACCCGCCCCGGTACCGCGGCCACGGAGCGGCCGAGGTCCTTCGCGAAGTCGGCCGTGATCAGGCTGCCGCTGGGGTCCGCGGCCTCCACCACGAGCGTGAGGCGCGCCAGGCCGGCCATGATGCGGTTGCGCGCCGGGAAGCTCCAGCGGTAGGGCTCCGTGCCGGGCGGCAGCTCGGACAGCACCAGCCCGTCCTGGCACACGCGCTGGTGGAGGCCGCGGTGGCGGCGCGGGTAGACCACATCGGGCCCGCAGGCCACGACCGCGATGGGCACGCCGCGACCGTCGATGCAGCCGCGGTGCGCGGTTCCGTCGATGCCGAGCGCCAGCCCGCTCACCACCGGCACGCCGGACGCGCCCAGGCCGCGCCCGATCGCGTACGCCACCTCCGTCCCGTACGGGCTCGCCTGGCGGGTGCCCACAACCGCGACGGCGGGCTCCTCACGCAACACGTCAAATGCCGTGGCGCGTCCGGCCCCGAACAGCACCGCCGGCGGATCGGGAAGCTCCCGCAGCAGCGGCGGGTACGCCGCCGCGTGCGTGCAGAGCGCCGAGAAGCGGCCAGCGGCGAGCCGGTCCCGCTCGCGGTCCGCGTCGAGGTCGTCGAGAAACGCGATCGCCTGCTCCACCCCCTTCCCGGCCGCGGCCGCGAGCAGCTCGTGCTCGGGAAGGGCGAGCAGGCCCGACGCCCTCCGTTCTCGCCCACCCAGGAGCCCCGCGATGCGCGGCGCCAGGTGGGCGACGAGGAACGCCCGCCGCAGGCAGGGCTGGCAGCTGTCGATCACGCCGCGATCCGCTCCCAGCTGTCGAGCCGGTACGAGAGCGCCTCGTCGAGGTCGCTCTCCCCCAGCAGCGGGCGCCCGTCCAGGTCGGCGATCGTGCGTGCCACCCGCAGCACTCGGTCGTGGCCGCGGCCGCTCAGCGGGATTCGGTCGCGGACCGCGAGCAAGCGCCCTGCAAGGCTCGCCTCGAGGGGCACCTGTCGGCGCGTGAGGCGCCCGTCCATGTCGCCGTTGCAGAGCACACCCGTGCCCGCGAGGCGGGCGAGCTGGCGCATCCGGGCTGCCACGACCCGCGCGCGCACGTCGGTCGAGCGCGTCCGCCGCTGGCGGAGGTCGCCCACCAGCTCAACCGTCGGCACGGGCTCGACCTGGCAGACGAGGTCGATGCGGTCGACCAGCGGGCCGCTCAGACGCCGCTGGTAACGGGCCAGCTCCACCGTCGTGCAGCTGCAGTTGTCGGGCGGCCGCGCGCACGGGCAGCGGTTGCAGGCCGCCACGACGATCGCGTTCGCCGGGAAGTCGAGCGTCCGCTGGCCGCGCATGATCTCCACGCGGCCCTCCTCGAGCGGCTGGCGCAGCGCGTCGACCGCGACCCGCGCGAACTCCGGCAGCTCGTCGAGGAAGAGCACGCCGCGGTGGGCGAGCGTGATCTCTCCCGGCATCGGCCGCGCCCCGCCGCCCACGAGCCCCTGAGGAGAGATCGTGTGGTGTGGGGCGCGGAACGGGCGCTCGGTGGCGAGCCGCCCGCATCCGATGCCGGCCGCGCTGTGGACCTGGGTGATCTCGAGCGCCTCCTCGAAGCTGGGCGGTGGCAGGATTCCCGGCAGCCGCCGGGCGAGCATGGTCTTGCCAGCCCCCGGCGGGCCGATCATCAGGAGGTTGTGGCCGCCGGCGGCGGCGATCTCGAGGGCGCGCTTGGCGTCCTCCTGGCCGCGCACGTCGGCCAGGTCCGGGCCGCCGCCGGGCGCCGCCTCGTCCGGATCGGCGACCGCCGGACCAGCCGGCTCGGGTGACCAGCGGCCGTGCATCAGGTCGGCAAGCCGCGCCAGGGTCGGTATGGCGCTCACCTCGATCCCCTCCACCAGCGCCGCCTCGGGGGCATTCGCATCCGGAACGAGCAGGCGCCGGTAGCCCGCACGCCGGGCGCCGAGCGCGGCCGTGAGTGTCCCTCGAACGGGGCGCAGCTCGCCGCTCAGCGAGAGCTCCCCGACGAGCGCGCAGTCCTCCAGCTGCTCGGGCGGCACCTGGGAGCTGGCAGCGAGCAGGCCCACCGCTATCGCGAGGTCGAAGCTCGGGCCCGCCTTGCGCACGTGCGCGGGCGCGAGGTTCACGGTCAGCCGCTTCTGAGGGAACTCGAGACCGGAGTTGAGCAGCGCCGCGCGCACCCGCTCGCGCGACTCCCGGATCGCCCGGTCCGGCAGCCCCACGAGCGTGAACGTGGGCAGCCCACGCCGGACGTCCACCTCGACGGTGACCTCCTGCGCGTGGACCCCATCGAGCGTGAAGGTGGCGACCGCGGCGAGCATCCGGTGGAGGTTCACGTGCCGCGGGCCACAGGTGGGCGCGCGGACGCGACAACCTCGTCACATTGCGCTGACCAGATTCTTCATGCAAGAGGTTTGTTGGGGTCATAGACTGGCGATATGAGCGTGGTCTGGAAGACGCTCGCGGCCGTCCTGGCGGCCTCCTTCGTGGTCGTCGTCGTTCTGGAGCTGATGGCCTAGAGCAACGCTCCGACCAGGGCTGGCCCTGATGCGGAGTCATTTGTCACACAGGTAACCCACCCGTGCGGCGTGGGCGCTTAGCGTCACGCCGGTGGCTGATGACTCGCAGCGCAGCGACCCTCGGCGAACGCTTGGAGCGAAGGGCGAGCGCCTTGCCGCTCAGCATTTGGAGGCGCGTGGATACGAGGTCGTCGCACGGAACTTCCGGACGCGATTCGGTGAGCTCGATCTCGTCGCGCGGGACGAGCGCTTCCTCGTGTTCTGCGAGGTGAAGGCGCGCGTCGTGCGAGGCGTGGCCGCCCCCGGCTGTGCCGCGGGGTCAGGCGGGATGCCGGGGGCCGGCGGGAGCGCGGGCGCCAGCGGCAGGCCCGCGAACCCTCTGGGCCCATTCGCCTCGATCGGGCCTCGTAAGCAGCGCCAGGTGCGCGCGATAGCCCGTGAATGGCTTGCTCAGGGCCTGCTCGAGGGAGCGCGCCCGCCGGAGATTCGCTTCGACGCGATCGGCATCAGCTTCGATGCGCGCGGCCGACTGCTGTCGCTCGAGCACCTGGAGGCCGCCTTCTGAGCCCCGCACTCGCCGGCTCGGTCAGGTGGGGTATCTGAGTGGCGGATATAGCCACCGAGGTTCCCCACCTGCCGCACGGGAGCCGGATCGCGGCCGGGGCGGGGCGGCCGGGGCGCGGCGCGCGGCGGGGCGGCTAGCCCTCCAGGGCCAGCTGTGTGTACGCGATCGACTGGAACGACATCCGGTGGAGCGGTGAGACGCCGTTGGCGCGTATCGCGGCCCGGTGCTCCGGGGTGGAGTAGCCGACGTTGGTCTCGAAGTCCCAGCCCGGGTGGCGCTCGGCGGCGCGGCGCATGTAGCGGTCGCGGCTCACCTTTGCGAGCACCGATGCGGCCGCGATGGCGGCGCTTCGGCAGTCGCCGTCGATCACGGCGCGCTGTTCGAACCCGAACTCGGGCACGCTGAAGCCGTCGACCAGGCAGACGGTGCCGGGGAGCGCCACCCCGAGCAGCGCGGTCCGCAGCGCCTCGAGGTTGGTCTTGTGCAACCCGCGGCTGTCGATCCCGCGCACGCAGCGCGACACGATCACCGAGCGCGCCGCGGCCCTCATCACCAGCGGGTAGATCTCCTCGCGGGCCTCGGCGGTGTGCTGCTTCGAGTCGTTCAGGCGGGTGAGGGCCCGGCGGTCCGAGAGCGTGAGCTGTTCGAGGTCGAACAGGACCGCGGCGGCCACCAGCGGGCCGGCCAGCGAGCCGCGGCCCGCCTCGTCGGCGCCCGCCACGAGCGGGCAGCCGATGTCACGGTCGAACGCGAACAGACGGCGCCCGTTGCCGGTGCGGGGCCTCCCCCTGCGGCGGCGGGCCTTGCCCGAGCCGGCCAGAGGCTGCGCGCGCTTCGTCTCGTCGTTGTCCGGCATCCCCACTTGGCGCCGATAATAGGTGGGGCCTCGGCGGAAGCGGCCCCGTGGGTCCTACAGTAGACCGATCCTGCCCGGCGGCCAATAGGTCATGAAGGCCTTGCCGATGATCCACTTCTTCGGTACGGGCCCCCACTCGCGGCTGTCGGCCGACTGGCCTCGGTTGTCGCCCATCATGTAGTAGTGGCCGTCCGGGATCGTGATCTCCCGGGGCAGGTTGCAGGTGCCACATTCGGGGTCGAGCCTGGCGAACGGCTCCTTCTGGCGCTTCCCGTTGATGTAGACCGACCCCTCCAGCACCTTCAGCCGATCGCCCGGCACGGCGACAACGCGCTTGATGAAGTTCGTGTCGGAGCGCTGCGGGGTCTCCTTCGGGCAGGGCTGGTCGCTCGGGTGCTCGGCGCCGCACATCCCCACGTCCGCGCCGTGCGGCGGCTTGAAGACCACGATGTCGCCGCGATCGGGGTCGCCGAAGCGGAAGCTCACGCGGTCCACGAGCACTCGCTGGCCAATCTCGAGGGTTGGGACCATCGACTCGCTTGGGATTCTGAACGGCTTGACGAGGAACGCCTGAATTCCGAGCGCCAGTCCGAGCGCGACAACGACGATCAGGACCAACTCGACCAGCGAGTTGTGTCCTGCCTTCTCCTTGCTTTTCGCCACCTGGGCCGTCCCGGCCTCCGGCCCGCCTAGGAGGCCTGGTCGTCGGCCGGCTGGTCCACGGCGGGCTCAGGGGCCTCGGCCTCCGGCTCCGGAGCTGGCGCGTCGGCGGCCTCAGCAGCCTCCGGAGCGTCGCCGCCCTCAGGGGCGCCGTCGGCGTCCGCCTCGGGCACCTGCTCGCCGAGCTCCTCCTCGCCGGGGCGCGGGGCGTCGTCCGGCGGCATCGCGCCGGCCTCGACGAGACCGGGCTCGATGACCTCCTCGGCGCCCGTCCAGCGGCGCTCGCGGACGCGCGAGGCGCGACCGACACGCTCGCGCAGGTAGTAGAGCTTGGCGCGGCGCACGTCTCCGCGGGCCGCCACCTCGATGCGCTCGATCTTCGGTGAGTGGACCGGGAACGTCCGCTCCACCCCCACGCCGAACGACTGCTTGCGCACGGTGAACGTCTCCCGCACGCCGCTGCCCTGGCGCTTGATCACGATGCCCTCGAACACCTGCGTACGGCGGCGGGTGCCCTCCACGACCTGGAAATGCACGCGCACGCGGTCACCCGCCTGGAAGGAGGGGACACGGCGCAGCTGTGCGCGTTCGATGCTGTCGATGACGCCGGACATAGGCACAAAAAACGCGACCGGGGAGAGCGTCGCGCGTGACGGGCAATGGTAGCGAAGGAGTGGAGGCCTACCTTCGGCCCCGCTCGCGGCTCTGCTCCAGGCGCCACTCGCGGATGCGGGCGTGGTCGCCGGACAGGAGAACGTCGGGAACCGTGTGGCCCTGCCACTCGAACGGGCGGGTGTAGTGCGGGTACTCGGGCGCGCCCTCGAGCGCCTCGCTGAACGACTCCTCGACCGCGCTGTCCTCGTGGCCGAGCGCCCCCGGCAGCTTGCGCATCACCGCGTCCATCACGACCATCGCGGCCAGCTCGCCGCCCGAGAGCACGTACTCGCCGATCGAGACCACGTCCGTGGCGAGGTGCTCGTGCACCCGCTCGTCGAAGCCCTCGTAGCGGCCGCACAGCAGGGTCAGCGCCGGCTCCGCCGCGAGCTCGCTGGCGAGGGCGTCGTCGAAGCGGCGCCCGCCCGGGGAGAGCGCGATCGTCCTGTGCGGCGGCGGCGACGCCGTCCCGTAGCGCTCCCGCAGCGCGGCCTCCACCACGTCCACGCGGATCACCATCCCGGCCCCGCCGCCGTACGGGGTGTCGTCCACCTGACCGGCATTGAGAGGCGTCGACGCACGCAGGTCGACGAAGCCGAGCTCATGACCGAGCAGCGCCGCGTTGCGGACATGGCGCTGCTGCGTGAACCACTCAAACCACTCGGGGAAGAGCGTGACGACGTCGATCTTCATCCGAGGAACTCGCGGTTCACGTGGATCTCGCGCGCGTCGAGGTCGATGCGCTCGATCGCGTCCGCCACCAGCGGGACGAGCGTCCCGTCCTCGAGCTCCAGCACCGAGCACGAGGGCCCGTCGATGATCTGGGCGACCGCCCCTAGGCCGGGCACGCTGCAGCCGAGCAGGTCGGCGGCGAGCCACTCGCCCTCGGCCAGCTCGTCCTCGACGAGCAGCAGCTCGCCGCGGAGTTGGCGCGGATCGTCAATCCCCGCCAGCCTGATCAGCGGCCTCTGGTCGGTGCCCGCCCGGCGCACGACCCGGTGTGTGTCGCCGGCCAGCTCGAGGACGGCGCCCTCGGGCAGCGGGTGGCGCGCACCCTCCACGTAGAAGCTCCCGTCCAGGCCGTGCGGCTTCCCCACCCGGCCGGCGGTCACGAGGGTCAATCGACGACGTCGACGAGCACCCGGTGGCCATCGCGGACGGCGCTGGCCTTCACCACCGTCCGGAGCGCGGCGACGGTGCGCCCGCCGCGGCCGATTACCTTGCCGGCGTCGTCATCGGCCACGTGCAGCTCCAGCACGATCGTGCCGTCGTCCTCCTCGAACGACTCCACGCTGACCTCGTCCGGACGGTCGACGAGCGACCGGGCGAGGTACTCGAGGAGCTCCTCCACTACTCCGCGGGAGCGGCCGGTTCGGGCTCCGGCTCCGGCTCGGGCTCAGGCGCCGGCTCGGCGGCCGCAGCGGAGCTCGCGCTCTTCGACTGCGCCCTCACGAGCTGCTTCACCGTGTTGGTGGGCTGCGCGCCGCGGGCTACCCAGTGCTGGAAGCGCTCCTCGTCGATCACGATCGTGGAGGGCTCGGTCTGCGGGTTGTAGTGGCCGATCGTCTCGATGAAGCGACCATCGCGCGGCGAGCGCTGGTCGGAGACGACCACGCGCCAGATCGGATTCTTCTTGCTCCCCACGCGGGTGAGGCGGACTCGGACTGACATAGACGGGGGAGGTTAGCGACCGCCGGCCAACTGCTGCAGCGATGGCATCTTGCCGCTCGCCACCTGCTTCATGACCTTCTTCATCTGGGCGAACTGCTTGACGAGCTGCGAGACCGCCTGCACGGAGGTCCCCGAGCCGCGCGCGATGCGGCGCCGGCGCGAGCCGTCGATGATCTTCGGGTTCGCCCGCTCCTCCGGCGTCATCGAGCGGATGATCGCCTCCAGGCGGTCGAGCTCCTTCTCGTCCACGTTCAGCGAGCCGAGCTGGTTGCCGATCCCCGGCATCATCTTCAGCAGCGACCCGAGCGGGCCCATGTTGCGCACCTGCTGCATCTGCTCGAGGAAGTCGTCGAGGGTGAACTGCTCCTTGCGGATCTTCTTCTCGAGCTCGACCGCCTGGCGCTCGTCCATCTGCTTCTCGGCCTTCTCGACGAGCGTCATCACGTCGCCCATGCCGAGGATCCGCTGCGCCATCCGGTCCGGGTGGAAGCGCTCGAAGTCGCCGAGCTTCTCGCCGGTCGAGGCGTAGAGGATCGGCTTGCCGGTGACCGCCTTGACCGACAGCGCGGCGCCGCCGCGGGAGTCGCCGTCCAGCTTCGTGAGGATCACTCCGTCGAAATTGGCCGTCTCGGCGAACTGCTCGGCCACGTTCACGGCGTCCTGGCCCGTCATCGCGTCCACCACCAGCAGCACGTTGTGCGGCTTGGTGCGCTTCTTGATCTGAGCCAGCTCCTTCATCAGGTCCTCGTCGATGTGGAGCCGGCCGCTCGTGTCGATGATGAGCGCGTCGCGGCGGTCCTGCTTCGCCTGGTCGAGCGCCCACTCGGCGATGTCGACCGGGTCGCGGCCCGTGCCCTGCTCGTACACGTGAGCCCCAGCCTGGGCGCCGACCTTGATCAGCTGGTCGACCGCGGCGGGCCTGTACACGTCGCACGCGGCCACGGCCACGTCCATGCCGTGCTCCTCGCGCAGGTGCTGCGCGAGCTTGCCGGCGGCAGTCGTCTTGCCCGAGCCCTGGAGCCCGGCCATCAGGATCACGGTCGGACCGGGCCGAGCCATGGCGAGATCGCGCCCGCTCCCTCCCATCAGCGCGGTGAGCTCGTCGTTCACGATCTTCACGACCTGCTGGCCGGGATTGAGCGACCCGAGCACGTCCTGCCCCAGCGCCCGCTCCTTGACCGCCTGCGTGAACTGCTTGACGACCTTGAAGTTCACGTCGGCCTCGAGCAGCGCGAGGCGCACCTGGCGCATCGCGGAGTTGATGTCGTCCTCGGTCAGCTTGCCGCGCGAGCGGACATCGTCGAGAGCGGCCTGAAGCCGGTCGGAGAGCGCGTCGAACACACATGAGAGGCTAGCCGGGTGACGAAGCGACGCGCATCAACTTTTTTCACCGCAAAGGTTTTGAACCCGGTCGTGCGCGCGGCGGTGCGACTGGGCCTGCCCCTCCCGCTCGTGGTCATACTCGAGACCCGCGGCCGGAAGAGCGGTCAGCTGCGCCAGATCCCGGTCGGAAAGGCGCTCGACGGTGACACGCTCTGGATAGTGGCTGAGCACGGCCGGAAGGCCTCCTACGTCCGGAACATCGAAGCCGATCCGCACGTACGGGTGCGGGTTGGAAGAAGGTGGAGAGCGGGGCTCGCCACCGTCCTCGACGACGACGACTGGCGCGAGCGACAGCGCCGGCTGCCAAACAAGGTGAACTCCGCGATGGTCCGCGCCGTGGGCACGGAGCACGTCACGGTGCGGGTAGATCTCGATCTCGAGGGGGCTCGGGCGGCTCCGGCTTCGGGATGATCGAGCCTAGGTTCGCGAGTGCCGAGGTGACCTCGCTCGGGATGATCCAGACCTTGTTCGACTCGCCCTGGGCGATCTGCGGCAGCACCTGGAGGTACTGGTAGGCGAGCAGCTTGGGGTCTGCGTCGCCGCGGTGGATCGCGTCGAACACGGTCTCGATCGCCTTCGACTGGCCCTCGGCCTCGAGGATCTGCGCCTCGCGCCGTCCCTCGGCGCGCAGGATCGCGCTCTGCTTCTCGCCCTCGGCCGTGAGGATCTGCGACTGCTTCACGCCCTCGGCCGTCAGGATCGCGGCGCGGCGGTCGCGCTCGGCGCGCATCTGCTTCTCCATCGCCTCCTGGATCGAGGCGGGCGGGTCCACCGCCTTGAGCTCCACGCGGTTCACGCGGATGCCCCACTTGCCCGTGGCCTCGTCGAGCACGTGCCGGAGCGCGGCGCTGACCTTGTCGCGCGAGGTGAGAGTGTCCTCGAGCGTCATCCCGCCGATCACGTTTCGGAGCGTGGTCACGGTGAGCTGCTCGATCGCCGCGATGAAGTTCTGGATCTCGTAGGTGGCGGCCTTGGGATCGGTCACCTGGAAGTAGATGACGGTGTCGATGTTGATCACGAGGTTGTCCTCGGTGATCACGGGCTGCGGCGGGAACGAGACCACCGTCTCGCGCAGGTCGATCAGCGGCTTCACGCGGTCCACGTACGGGATCACGAGCGCCAGGCCCGCGTCCAGCGTCCGCTGGTATCGGCCGAGCCGCTCGACGATGCCGGCGCGCGCCTGCGGGACGATCCGGATCGCGCGCGCGAGCGTGATGAGCACGACGAGAGCTACGACTCCGAGCACGATCAGTGTGGCCATGTGGGGCTCTTTCCTCTCATTCGGCGACGAGCGCCGTGGCGCCGTCGATCTTCATGACCGCAACGCGCGCGCCGGGCTCGAACGAGTCGTCCTCGTCGAAGGTGCGCGCGGTCCACAGTTCTCCGCCGATCTTCACGCAGCCGCCGTTGCGGTCCACGCGCTCGACTACGGTCGCGGGCCCACCCACGAGAGCGGCGGTGCCGGTGCGGATCCGCGCCGGCGTGCGCAGGTGCCGCCGCGCGATCGGCCGGAGCACGAGCAGCGAGCCGAGCGACCCGAGGATGAAGACGAGCCACTGCGCGGCGAGCCCCGCCCCGGCGAGCGCCACGGCGGCCGAGAGCACCGCGGCAATCGCGATCGGGCCGAGGAAGAAGCTGACCGTGGCCATCTCGCCCACGGCGAGCACGCCGGCGGCAATCATCCACAAGACCCACTCGTCCATGCCCCGATCCTAGGTTACGGCGAGGCGTTGAGCGCGCGCTCCACATCGGCCAGCAGGTCGGGCGTGTCCTCGCAGCCCGCCGAGAGGCGGATGAAGCCCTCCGGCACGGCGTCCCCGCCCCAGCGGGCGCGGCGCTCGGCGCAGCTCTGGACGCTGCCGAAGCTGGTGGCGTCGGTGACCAGCCGGGCGGCGGAGAGAAAGCGCTCGGCGCGCTCCTCCGAGCCGAGATCGAACGAGACGACCGTGCCGTAGCCCCGCATCTGGCGGCGCGCGACCTCGTGCCCCGGGTCGTTCGGGAGCCCCGGGTAGCGCACGGCCTCCACGTCGTCGCGGGCGGCCAGCAGCCGTGCGATCGCGATGGCGTTGTCGCAGCCACGCTCCAGCCGCAGCGCGAGTGTGGGCAGCGAGCGGTGCGCGAGCCAGGTCTCGAACGGGCCGGGGATCGCGCCTGCGTAGCGGCGCCAGTGGCGGAGCTCCTCGGCCCGGTCGGAGTTCCGCGTGGTGATGTAGCCCAGCAGCAGATCGGCGTGGCCGCTCATCTGCTTGGTCGCACTGGTGAGGGTGAAGTCGGCGCCGAGCTCGAGCGGCTGCTGGAGGAGCGGGCCTGCGGTGGTGTTGTCCACGACCGTCGTGATCCCGCGGGCCCCGAGCGCGGCAATGTCGTACACCTCGAGCATCGGGTTGGAGGGCGACTCGAGCCACAGGAGGTCCGCGCCGTCCGCTGCGGCGGCCAGCTCCGGCGGCGGGGCTAGCCGCAGCTCCACGCCCCTCGGCGCGACGTAGGTCTCGGCGAGCGCCCGGACGCCGTGGTAGCAGCCCGAGTCCATCGCGATGACCGAGCCCGGCGTCGCCTGTGTGATCAGAACGGCGGCGGCGGCCGCCATTCCCGACGAGAACAGGACCGCCTCGGCGTTCTCAAGGCTGCCCACCGCGTCCTCGTAGCGGGTCCAGGTGGGATTCCCGTAGCGCGTGTAGGCGTGCGGCGCGGCGTACGGGTCGCCGGTCACATGGAAAGGCGCGGCGAACACCGGCCCGGGCAGGAAGGGCTCCCCCTGCGCGGGCTCGGGCAGCCCCGCTCGAACCACGCGCGTGCCTGGGCCGGGCTCGCTCACGGCTCCAGGATCGCCTCGGCGAAGTCGTCTGGGTCGAACGGGCGCAGGTCCTCGAGCGCCTCGCCGATGCCGATCAGCTTCACCGGCACGCCCAGCTCCTGCGCGATCGCGAGCGCGATCCCGCCTTTGGCGGTGCCGTCGAGCTTCGTGAGCACGATGCCGGTCACGTCCACGGCCTCTCGGAACAGCAGCGCCTGGCGCAGGCCGTTCTGGCCGGTGGTGGCGTCGATCGTGAGCAACGTCTCGTGCGGGGCACCCGGCAGTTGGCGCTCGATCACCTTGCGAACCTTGCGCAGCTCGTCCATCAGGTGCTGCTGGGTGTGGAGGCGCCCGGCGGTGTCCACGATCACCACGTCGTGGCCGCGGGCCTTGGCCGCCTCGATGGCGTCGTAGACGACGGCGGCGGGATCGGAGCCCGCCTCCCCGCGCACCAGCTCGCTGCCCGCGCGCTCGGCCCAGAGCGTGAGCTGCTCGGCGGCGGCCGCGCGGAAGGTGTCGCCGGCGGCGAGCAGCACCGACTTGCCGAGCTCCTTCTGGAGATGCCAGGCCATCTTCCCGATCGTGGTGGTCTTGCCGCTGCCGTTCACGCCAGTCACGAGGATCACCGTCGGGTGCTCGGTCACCGGGATCGTGTCGCCCTCCAGGCGCGCGGTGTCGGCCAGCAGCTCGCGCAGGCGCCGGGACAGGTCCTCCCCGCCGCTGAGCGCGCCGGTCTGGGCCTCGGTCTCGAGCCGCTCCACGATCTTCGCGGTTGTGGGAGCGCCGACGTCCGCGTAGATCAGCGTCTCCTCCAGCTTCTCGAACGCCTCGTCGTCGAGCGACTGGAAGACGGTGGTCTGGAGCTCCGCCCCGAACGCCTGGCGGGTCTTCGACATGTTGTCGCGCAGGCGCTTGAAGAACCCGCCGCGCTTGCCCTCGCCGTCCTCGCCCGCAAGATCGGGTTGCGGCGCGTCCTCGCCGGTGTCGAACAGCTCTTGCCAGGTGCGCGCCACGAGGACGCGGAGGATAGGGACGCCCGGGGGCGAGGCGTCCCTACCCCAGCGCCACTACTCGGTGTCCGGCTCGGGTTCCTCGACAGGCTCGTCGGGCTCGGGCTTCAGGACCTCGGGGTCGCTGCAGTTCGGCATGAAGCGCGCGATGCAGCCGCCCTCTACGGGATCGTCTGCTTCCTTCGGCTTCTTGCCCCCCGGGTACTTCACGTGCTCGCAGTCGTCGTCGCCGGGCTCGGCGGCCTCTTCGCCGTCGTTGGCCACCACAGCCACGACGACCTCGTCGTTGCGGCCGAGCAGGACGGTGTCCTCGCCGGGGCCGCAGACGACCTCGTCCGGGTCGCCGCCGTCGCCGCGACCGTTGATGCGGTCATCGCCGTCGCCGCCGTCCATGTAGTCGTCGTCCTGACCGCCCTTGAGACGGTCGTCGCCGTCGCCGCCGAGGAGCGTGTCGTCGCCCCTGCCGCCGCGCAGGCGGTCGTTGCCGCCGCCGCCGTCGACCATGTCGTCGCCGGCACGGGCGTACAGCTTGTTGTTGCCGTCGCCACCTGCCAGCTCGTCGGAGCCCTTAGTGCCCGGGATCCGCAGCTCGCCCTCGTGCGCGAACGCCACGGCGGTCACGCACAGCATCGTCATCGCGGCGACTAGCGCCAGAAAAACGGTCTTGCCCCTCACTTCCGCACCTCCCTGGTCTGATCCTCCACAGAGGAGGTCGGCGGAGTTGGCGGATTTCTGTAGTTGGCGGCGCCTTTTCCGGACGCCCTACGCGGCCTCTTCGGCGGCCTCGTCGGCCTCCGAGAGGGCGTGATCCTCCGCCGGGCGGCCGGCGAGCTTGCGCGACACCACGCGCGAGATCCCGTCCCCGCCCATGCTCACCCCGTAGAGGGTGTCGGCGGCGTCCATCGTCCGCTTCTGGTGCGTGACGACGATGAACTGGGCGCGGTCCGAGTAGCGCTTGACGAGCTGGAGGAAGCGGTCGATGTTGAGGTCGTCGAGCGCGGCCTCGACCTCGTCGAGGATGTAGAACGGGCACGGGCGCGCCAGGAAGACGGCGAACATGAAGGCGAGCGCGACGAGCGACTTCTCGCCGCCGGACAGCAGCGACAGGCGCTTCGTGGACTTGCCGGGCGGCGTGACCTCGATCTCCACGCCTGCCTCGGGCTGCTCGTCCTCGTCCGCCTCGGACGGCTCGGGTGCCTCCCCGTCGGGCAGCGCCTCCCCGCCCACCACCGGCCGCGGACCCATCTCCTCCTGGACGAGCCGCAGCTGGCCGCGGCCACCCGGGAACAGGTGCTGGACGACGTCCTCGAAGTTCTTCGCCGCGGCCTCGAACGTCTGCTCGAACGCCTCGCGGATGCGGCGGTCGGTCTCCTTGATCAGGCCCTCGAGCTCCGCGAGGGCGGTCTCGAGGTCGCCGCGCTGCGCCTCGAGCTCCTCCACGTGCTCCACGGCCTCCTCGTACTCCTGCTTGGCGAGCGGGTTCACCGGGCCGAGCTGCTCGCGGCGGCGCATCAGGCGCTCCACGCGGGCGAGCAGCCCCTCACGCTCCTCGTCGGGCAGCGGCTCGGCGGCCGGCTCCGGCTCAAGCCCGAGGCGGCCCGCCAGCTCGTTCAGGTCGCGCTCGGCGTCCGCGGCGGAGTCGCGCACCTGCTGGGCGGCCACCTCCGCGCCGGTCACGGCCTCGCTCACGCGCTTCAGCCGGCCCTGGAGCTCGGCCTCCTCCTGCGCGCAGGACTTCAGGGTGGCGGCGGTCTCCTCGCCCGCAGCGGCTCCGGCGTCGAGCTCCAGCTGAAGAGCGTCGCGGCGCGCCGCGACCGCGTCGCGCGCGCTCTCGAGCGCCACGGCCGCGCGGTCGGCGTCCGCGGCCAGCGCGAGGTCGCGCTCGGCGCCGGTCTGGAGCGCCGCCAGCGCTCGCGCGCGCTCCTCACGCTCGCGCTCGATGCGCTCCTGGAGCCTGCGCTCGGCGCGCAGGTCCCCCAGTCAGCTCCGCCCGCCGCACCGCCTCGGGCCCGTCGTCGGGCGCCTCGCGGCGGCGGGCGATCACCCACTCGGAGCGGCTCACGACCTCCTCGGCGTCGGCGGCCTCGCGCAGCGCCGTGCGCAGCGCGCTCTCGGCGGCCTCGCGGGCTGAATCCGCCTCGCCGACCGCGGCCGCCGAGGCGCTCGAGCGCCGCGCGGGCCTCCGCCTCGTCGCGAACGGCCTGCTCTGAAAGGGCAACGAGCTCGTCGCGCTTGGCGAGCTCCTCGAGCAGCCGCTCGGCGCCGCCGGCCGGCGCCTGCGGCGAGCTCGCCGGTGCGGGCGTCGAAGAGTCGCCCGGCGCGCGTGACGGCGATGCCGCTGAACGTGTCTCGGGAAGCGCGCCGATCGATTCCACGACCCACACGCCCACGAGCAGCCGCTCCGCAAGCGCCGCCGACATCCCGCTCGGGACGCACAAGTTGCGCAAGTTGTTGCCCGCCGGGCACCGAGGGAGAGGCCGGAACGGCCGCGGCCGCGCGAACCGTCCTGACTAGGTGTTGCTGAGCCACCCTTAAGCAGGACGCTTGCGCCGTTTTCGCCGGCGGCGTCCAGAACGCGCTCACCCTCACTGCGGTCGTTCACGACGGCGGCGGTGAGCCGCGGACCGAGGACGGCGGCGAGCGCGAGCTCGTAGCCCGGCTCGACGTGCAGCCGCTCGGCGAGGGGCCGCGCCGCGCCGCCGCGCCGTCCGCGCTGCGCCCCGCCCGGGGCGCGCGCGCCGCTCCCGCGCACGAACTGGTTCACCGCGGCGAGCTCGGCGCCCACCTGCGCCGGCTCTGGCGCGCGCGGCCTCCGCGGCCCGCTCGGCCTCGCGGCGCGCCGTGCGGGCGTCGTCCGCCGCCCGCTCGGCCGCCTCCATGGCGGCGCGCCGCTCAGCGGCCGCCTGCTCCAGCTCCGCAACCCGCGCACGCGCGCCCTCGAGCTCCTTCTCGAGCCCGGCAAGCTCGCCGCGCCAGGCGCTCCTCGCGACCCGCGTCGAGAGCCGCCAGCTCGCGCTCTATCGCGCTGATCCGGTCCTCGGGGCGCTCCTCCTCGGACGACAGGTCGGCGTCGGCCACCGCCCGCTGCTCCAGCACCTCGAGCTGCCGCAGCCGCCGCTCGCGGCGCTCGCCGCGCCGCCTCGGCCTGCTCGCGCACCCGCTCGAGCCGCATCGCGATCCGCTCGCTCGCCGAGCGCGCCGCGTACAGGCGCGCCTGGAGGCGCTCGCGGTCGCGCGTCTGAGTGGCGAAGGCCTCCTCGGCCTCCTCGCGCCGCCGGGCCACCTCGCCGAGCAGCCGCTCGGCCTCGTCGCGCTCGCCGCGCACGCGTCCGCGCGCGCTCCTCCGCCTCACTCAACGCAATTCGTGCGCTCCGCGCCGCATCGCGCGCCAGGGAATACCGCGCCTCGAGCGTCTGGCGCTCCAGCCGCTCGTGCAGCTCCGCCGCCTCGGCCTGTCGCTTCAGCGGCCGCAGCCGCGAGCGCGCCTCGCGCTCAACATCGAGCGCCCGCGACAGGTTCTCCTCGGTGCGCTCCAGCTTCAGCTGCGCGCGGCGGCGGCGCTTGCGGTGCTTGCCGAGCCCGGCGGCCTCCTCGATCAGGAGGCGCCGCTCGCGCGGCCGCGAGAGCACGATCTGCTCGACCTTGCCCTGCGAGACCACGGAGTGCATCTCCTTGCCGAGCCCCGAGTCGGAGAGCACCTCGACCACGTCCACGAGCCGGCAGCGCGCGCCGTTCAGGCGGTACTCGCCCTCGCCGTCGCGCTCCAGGCGGCGGACGATCGAGATCTCCGAGAAGTCGATGTCGAGCGCGCCGTCGTGGTTGTCGATCACGACCTCCACCTCGGCCGCGTTCGAGCCCTGCACGCCGTGCGCGCCCGCGAAGATCACGTCCTTCATCGACTGCCCGCGCACCGCGAGCGGCGACTGCTCGCCGAGGGCCCACAGCACCGCGTCGGTGATGTTGGACTTGCCGGAGCCGTTCGGCCCCACGATCACCGACACGCCCGTGCCGAACTCGAGCTTCGTGCGCTGCGGGAAGGACTTGAAGCCCTTCATCGAGATCGAGCGCAGGTGCATCTACGGGGCCCGCCAGCTTCGTCGAGCGCGTCCATGGCGTGCAGGGCCGCCTCCTGCTCAGCGGCCTTCTTGGTCTTTCCCTCTCCGCGCCCCAGCTCCTCTCCCCCGACCTCGGCAACCGCCACGAAGCTGCGGTCGTGCGCCGGGCCCTGCTCGGAGACGGTCTTGTATTCCACGACCTCGGCTCGTCGCGCCAGGCGCTCCTGCAGGACCGACTTGTAGTCCACCGGGTGCTCGAGCGCCTGCTCGATCTCCTCGCGGAAGGACTCCACGACGGCCGGGGCCGTCCGCTCGATGCCGAAGGCCAGGTAGGAGGCGCCGATGACCGCCTCGCAGATCGAGGCGAGCACGCGCTCGGAGTCCACCAGCATGTCGGCGCTCCGCCCGGGGCTGCCCTGCGGCGCCTCGGCGCGCAGCTCGTCCGGAACGCCCAGCTCGCGCGCCACGCGCGCGCACGACGAGCCGCTCACGGCCTGGGCGCGCACCTTGGTGAGCCGGCCGGCGCCGTAGCGCTCGAAGCGCGGGTACAGGTGGTCCGAGACGGCGAGGCTCAGCACCACGTCCCCCAGGAACGCGAGCCGCTCGTAGGCCTCGGCGCGGTGCTCCACCCAGGAAGCGTGGGTGAAGGCCTGCCGCCGCAGATCCTCCGGCAGCTCCGCGAGCAGCTCGGCCAGCGACTCGGAGTCGCCACTAGATCTCCGCTGCATGGGCGGCGACGAAGTCGGCGGCCTGCCCGACCGTGAGGATCCTGGCCGCCTCCTCGTCCGGGATCCGAACCCCGTAGCTGTCCTCGAGCTCCACGACCAGCTCCACCAGGTCGAGCGAGTCCGCCTCCAGGTCCTCCCTGAATCGGGTGGACTCGTCGATGCGCCCCGGATCCACCTCCAGCTCGGTGGCCAGGTGCTCGCGAATGCGGTCGAGAACCTCCTCTCGGGTCATCGCTGGGCGACGCTAGCAGCGGTCGCGGACCGCAACGCCCCGGCGGCGTCGAAGCGCCGAGGTGGTGCGGCCGACCATGTCCTCGTCGACCGCCCGCTGGGCGAGTTTCACCGCGTGCTCTATGCCGACAGGGCCGAAGCTGCCGTGCCCGACCACCACCGGCTTGCGCAGCCCGAGCAGGATCGCGCCGCCGACCTTCTCGGGGTCGAGGTCGTCGCGCAGCTTGCCGAGCTTGCCGCGGATCAGCAGGCCGCCGAGGCTCGATATCGACCCCCGACCGCACGCGCTTGCGGATCTCGCTCGACATCACCTTCATCGAGCCCTCGAGCACCTTCAGCGCCACGTTGCCGGTGAAGCCGTCGGCCACGATCACGTCGGCGCGGGCGTGCGGAAGGTCGAAGCCCTCCAGGTTCCCCACGAAGTTGAGCCCGCCCTCGGAGATGCGCTCGTGCGCGGTGAGCACGCCGGGCGTGCCCTTGCCCGACTCCTCGCCCACCGACAGGAGGCCCACGGTGGGCCGCTCGATCCCGACCACCGCCTCCATGAAGCCCGCGCCCATGTACGCGAACTGGACGAGGTGCTCGGGGCGCACCTCCACGCTCGCGCCGGCATCGAGCAGGAGCACGGGCCCGCCGGGGATCGGCATCAGGACCGCCAGCGCCGGGCGGTAGACGCCCTTGATGCGCTTGATCGACAGGGTCGCGGCGGCCAGCGTCGGGCCGGTGCTGCCGGCGGACACGAGCGCGTCTGCCCGGCCGTCGCCCACCGCGGCGGCAGCCTGGACGATCGAGGCGTCGCGCTTCGAGCGGACCGCGGCCACCGCCTCCTCGCCCGCCTTGATGGTCTCGGGCGCGTCCACGATCTCGGCGCGCGGGCCGGCGGGCCCGGCGATCTCAGCCGCAGGGCCGAACAGCAGTACGGGGAGCCCGGAGCGGGCGACCCCTTCGGCGACTGCGCGCGGCCCCTGGTCGGCGCCGTTCGCGTCGACCGCGATCACTCGTCGTCTGAGTCGACCCCGGGCTGCTGCACGACGACCTCGCGGCCGGCGTAGGTGCCGCAGTTCGGGCAGACGCGATGCGGCAGGCGCGCCGCGTTGCAGCGCGGGCAGTGCCGGAGACCGGGCGTCTCGATCTTGTGCTGCGAGCGGCGCTTGTGCGTCCGCGAGTGGGACTGTCTCTGCTTGGGGACGGCCATGAGGGCCGGGAAGGATAGCTTGCCCCCGGCGTCAGGCCCGGTTAGCGTCGGCCCATGCATGACTACGTGATCGTCGGGGCCGGCTCGGCCGGGTGCGTGCTTGCCAACCGTCTCAGCGAGGATCCGGACGTGAGCGTCCTGCTGCTCGAGGCCGGCGGTCCGGATACGAACGACCTCGTCCACATCCCGGCCGCCTTCTCTGCGCTCTACCGGACGGCGCAGGACTGGGACCACTCGACGATCTACGAGCCGTTCGCGAACGACCGGCGCATGTACCTCCCGCGCGGGAAGGTGCTCGGCGGCTCCTCCTCGATCAACGCGATGATCTACATCCGCGGGAACCCGATCGACTACGACGAGTGGGGCCCGGGCTGGACCTGGGAGGAGATGCTCCCCTACTTCAAGCTCTCCGAGGACAACGAGCGCGGCGAGGACGACTACCACGGGGCGGGCGGGCCGCTGCCGGTGTCCGAGGGGCGCTCGCGCAACCCGCTCGCCCAGGCGTTCCTCGACTCCGCGACCGCCCACGGGCTGCCCGCGAACGAGGACTTCAACGGCGCAGAGCAGGACGGCGTCGGCTGGTACCAGGTGACGCACCGGAACGGCGCGCGCGCCAGCGCGGCGGTCGCGTACCTGCATCCGGTGATGAACCGGCCGAACCTGACCGTGGAGACGCACGTGCACGCGCTCTCGCTCCTGTTCGAGGGCGGGCGCGCCGTCGGGCGTCGTGGGCATGCGCCTCAGCGAAATGACGGTCCACCGCGCCGAGCGCGAGGTGATCGTCTGCGGCGGCGCCTACAACTCGCCGCAGCTGCTGATGCTCTCCGGGCTCGGCCGCCCGGCGGAGCTCGAGGAGCTCCAGATCGAGGTCGTGGCGGAGCTGCCCGAGGTGGGCCTGAACCTGCACGACCACCCGAACGCGGGCGCGGTCTACGGCATCGACGAGGAGATCTCCCTGTTCGGCGCCCTCAACGAGGAGAACCTGGCGCTGTTCGAAGCGGAGGGCCGCGGCCCGCTCACCTCGAACGTGGCGGAGGCCGGCGGCTTCATGCGCACGCGCGACGGGCTAGAGGCGCCCGACATCCAGTTCCACTTCGCGCCGGCGCGCTTCCAGTCCGAGGGCCTCGTGCCCGGCGACGGCCACGGGTTCGCGCTCGGCGCGTGCGTGCTGCAGCCGAAGAGCCGCGGGTTCGTGGCGCTCGGGTCGCCCGACCCGACCGCCAAGCCGCTGATCGTGCACAACTACATGGAGCACCCGGACGACGTCGCGTCGCTGGTGGCCGGGGTCCGAACCTCCATGGAGATCTGCGAGAGCGGGCCGCTCGGCGAGCTGTCCACCGGGCTGCTGATCGGGCCGGAGTCGCACTCGGACGCGGACATCGAGGCCCACTGCCGGCAGCGGCTCCAGACGCTCTACCACCCGGTCGGCACCTGCCGCATGGGCGACGACCCGGGCGCGGTGGTGGACCGCCAGCTGCGCGTGCGCGGCGTCGAGGCCCTGCGCGTGGTGGACGCCTCGGTGATGCCGACCGTGCCGCGCGGCAACACGAACGGCCCGGTGATCGCCCTGGCGGAGCGTGCCGCGGACCTCATCCGCGGGCGCACGCCTCTCGCCTCGCAGCAGGCGGAGCTGCCGGAGGCCGCGCCCGCGCCGTAGGCGACTGTCACAGCCCGGACCCCTCCCTCGTCATAGGGGTAGACGACGACGAGAGGAGAGGCCATGAAGGTCCTGGTTGCAGGTGCCACCGGAGCGCTCGGGACGCAGCTCATTCCGAAGCTGGTCGCGCGCGGCCACGAGGTCGTGGGCACCACGCGCAGCGAGTCGAAGCGCGAGGCCATCTATGACCTCGGCGCCACGCCCGCGGTCGTGGACGCGCTGGACGCCGAGCAGGTCGCCCGGGTGGTGGCGGAGGCGGAGCCCGACGTGATCGTGCACGAGCTCACGGCGCTGTCGGGGGACCTCGACATGCGCCACTTCGAGCGCACCTTCGCCGAGACGAACCGGCTCCGCACCGAGGCCACGGACCACCTGCTGGCCGCGGGCCGCGCGGTCGGGGTCAAGCGCTTCGTCGCACAGAGCTACGCGGGCTGGCCGGCCGCGCGCACCGGCGGGCCCGTGAAGACCGAGGACGACCCGCTCGACCACTCGCCCCCGAGGCGGTGCGCTCCACGCTCGAGGCCATCCTCTACCTCGAGAGCGCCGTGACGGGCGCCGACTGGACCGAGGGCGTTGTGCTCCGCTACGGCGGCTTCTACGGCCCGGGCACCAGCTTCAGCCCGGAGGGCGGCGAGATGACCGAGATGGTCCGCAAGCGGAAGTTCCCGGTGGTCGGCAACGGTGCGGGGGTCTGGTCCTTCATCCACATCGAGGACGCGGCCGACGCCACGGTGGCGGCAATCGAGCACGGTGGCCGCGGCATCTACAACATCGTCGACGACGAACCGGCGCGGGTGGCTGACTGGCTGCCGGCGGCGGCCAGCGCGATGGGCGCACCGCAGCCCCGGCACGTGCCGCGCTGGCTCGGCCGGATGCTCGCCGGCGAGGCCGTGACCGTCATGATGACCGAGGTGCGCGGAGCCTCCAATGCCAAGGCGAAGCGAGAGCTCGGCTGGGAGCCGAAGCACCCGAGCTGGCGCGAGGGCTTCGCGGGGGTCGCGGCGTGAACGGGACCCACGAGGAGCTGCTCGAGGAGCTGCGCCCGACCGCCTTCGCGATCGGCTACCGGATGCTCGGCAGCGTCGCGGAGGCGGAGGACGTGGTCCAGGAGGCGCTGCTGCGGCTCCACGAGGCCCTTCAGCGGGGCGAGCGGATCGAGTCGCCGCGCGCGTACCTGGCCACGGTGGCCACGCGGCTCGCCATCGACCAGCTGCGCTCCGCGCGGGTGCGCCGGGAGACCTACGTGGGCGAGTGGCTGCCGCGAGCCGCTGGTCACCGACAGCCACTTCGATCCGGCGCGCCAGGCCGAGCTCGCCGACTCGCTGTCGATGGCGTTCCTCGTGCTGCTCGAGAGCCTGTCGCCCGAGCAGCGGGCGGCCCTCCTGCTGCACGACGTGTTCGACTACGGCTACGCGGAGATCGCCGAGATCGTCGGCAAGAGCGAGGACAATGCTCGCCAGCTGGCCGCGCGGGCGCGGCGCCGTGTCGAGGAGGGCCGGCCGCGCTTCGAAGCCTCGCGGGAGCAGCGCGAGGAGCTGGCGCAGCGATTCCTCGCGGCCGTGAGAGAAGGGGACGTCGGCGCGCTCGAGTCGATGCTTGCGCAGGACGTCGTCCTGCACGGAGACGGCGGCGGCAAGGTGCCCGCTCTGGCGCGGGCTCTGCACGGCAGCCGCCGGGTGGCGCGCACGCTCGGCGCGTGGATGCGGGCGGCCTCCCGCATACCGGACGTCGAGCTCCGCCAGGTGGAGGTGAATGGCCAGCCGGGCGCCCTGGTGCTCACGGGCGACGGCAGCCTCATCGGCGTCTGGGCGCTCGACATCGCGGAGGGCCAGATCCAGGGACTCAGGGCGGTCGTGAACCCGGAGAAGCTGGGCCACGTCGGCCCGGTGGCCGACGTGTGGGCGCTGCTCCAGGGGCGCGAGCGCTAGTCGAGCTTCAGTTCGCGCAGCGCGGCCCAGCGCGGGTCGGGCTCGCGCTCGTGCTCGTGGTCCGGCGAGCGGTTCAGGTTCTCCCCGCACACCGAGCAGAGGCCGGCGCAGTCCTCGCGGCAGACGATCTGGGTCGGCAGCGCGAGCGCCAGCGCGTCGCGCGTCCATGAGCGAACGTCGAGCTCGCCCTCGTCGTAGTAGGGCGAGCTGAGATCGTCGCCACCGCCGGGCTGGTCGATCTCGCGGGTATCCACGTCCATCTCCTGGTCGGCGATCTCGAGACAGCGCACGCAGGGGCCCTCCACGCCGGCGTCGAAGCGCAGCCGGAACGCGTATCCGCTCACGGTGTGGGAGACGTCCAGCCGCGCGTCAACCGTGCCGTCGCGGAGCTCGTAGCGCTGCCCGCCGAACTCGAACGGATCGACCGGAATCTCGAGCTCCAGGCTCCGTGCCTCGCCGGACGAGAGCCCGAGCTTGCCTACGTTGAAGCTGTCCGTGCGCTGCGCCATGCCATCGAGGCTAGCGCCCTGAAACGGAGCGTCAGCCGCGCACCCCGAGCCGGCGGGTCGCCGGCGTATAGCCCGGGTGTGTCGCCGTCGCCCTCACGGAGCGGCGGGAGTTGATTGACAGCGTCACGCGGCCCTCTCGATTGGTCCGGCCCGACTCGCCGTCGGCCGTCACCCTCGCGCCCTGGACGGGGTCGCCGGCGTCGAGGACGGTGAAGCGCACCTCGGTCGGCTCGCCCCGCCGCACCCTGGTGGGGCGGGCCAGAAGCGTGAGGCCGGGCAGGATCCGCCGGTGGGAGGTGACCCCCGTCGACGTCGTGCCGATGTTGAAGTTGCCGAGGACGTCGAGCACCCCACCCACGGCGCTCCCGTCGAGCTTGTAGGCCTGCTTGGCGTCCCTCGGGTGGCCGGCGCTCACGATGGCGCCGAACTTCCTCGCGCCGACGTTCGTGCGGCGCGCTAGCACGTCCGGGTCGCCGAAGCCCTTCGTCCACAGGATCCACAGGCGCCCGTCGCTCGTCGGGGCGATGGCGACGGCAGGGCTGCCGGAGCCGCCGACACGCCCGACAGCCGGCGCGTTTCCGGTGCCGACTCGCCAGACGCGGATCTGGTTCGGAGTCGGGTATGCGACGTACAGGCTGGGACCCAGGGCGGCAAGCGGCGTCCGCCCGAGCATGCCGATCTGCATGCCGCTCGTGCCCGGCATGGTGCTCGCGGAGCCGATGGGACTGCCGTCCTGGCTCACGTCCTGCGCCAGCGCGCCGAGGTGGCCGCTCGCGCTCGAGTACCACGCCAGGACCGTCCGGTTGTTCGCGGCCGTGGCCAGGTTCGGGTCGTAGCCGTACTGCCCGAGCGGCGCCTGGTAGTCGTGATTGGGAGTAGCCGGCGAGAGGCCCGCGTGGACCCACGTGCCGAGTGTGCCGGCGAAGGCCTGAAGTGTCGTGCCGTCGGAGCGCACGGTCGCTGCCAGGTTGCTCGCGTACGACTGCGCGCCACCGGGGTTGATCGACACGGGATCGAGGACCCAGCCCGCGCCCCCGTCCGGGGAAAAGGCGGTGTTCACCTCCTGGTGAGGGTCACTCGGGTCCGTGGTCCGAAAGCCACCCCAGAAGACGCGCAGCCCACCCGGCGCCACGACCAGCGCCGCGTTGCTGAAGCCGGTCCAGCCGCTTTGGATCGGGTTGGTCGCTCCGATCCTGCCGTCGCGCGCGATGACCGTGTGCTGGAGGTCCTCCGTGTTCGGGCCGGTGGGGTGCGACCAGGCGAGGTGCAGCACCCCGTCAGCGGTGCGCGCGAGGCCCACCTGATCGGTGCTCCCACCGTCCGGTGTGGTCACGCGCTTCCACGGCGCGGCGCTGGCGGACGATGCCGCGCAGACGGTCAGCAGGACGGCAAGGGCGGCGGCGCGAATCCTCATCCGCGCGATCCTAATCTCAAGCGCGGCCGATGAGCTCGATCCGGTAGCCGTCAGGGTCGCGCACGAAGGCGATCATCGGGCCCTCCGTCCGGCCGCCCGGACGGTAGGGCGGCTTCTCGGGGTCGATGCCGTCGTTCGACAGCTCGCCGAGTGTGCCGTCGAGGTCGTCGACGAGGATCGCGATGTGGTTGTAGCCCGTTCCGAGGTCGTAGGAGTCGACGCCGTGGTTGTACGTCAGCTCGAGCACGGGATCCTCGTCGGGGAGGCCCATGAAGACGTTGATCGCCTCGTCGCCGATGTTCATCCGCCGCCGCTCCTCGAAGCCGAGTTTCTCGTAGAAGGAGACGGAGCGGTCGATGTCGCCGATGCGATAGCAGGTGTGGAGGTAGCTCGCCATTCCTCGAATCTACTCCGCCTCTCGCTCGTGGCTCGGGATGCGCTCGTCGAGTTCGTAGTAGTCCCCGGTGCTCGCCGTCCAGATCTGGCCCATCGTCCGGATGCCGGTCGGCTCGTCCAGGCAGCCCGGCGCGATGCTGATCCGCTCCCTCCCGGGCGCGTGCCAGAACAGCGAGGAGCCGCACTCGCCACAGAAGCCCCGGCGCGCGTCGTGAGCGCTGTCCGGACTGTCGATCCAGCGCAGCCCACGGTCCTCCGTGAAGCGCACGTCCTCGAAGGGCGCGGCGCTCGCCGCCCACACGTGCCCGGCCCACCTGCGGCACTCGGTGCAGTGACAGAGGAGCACATCTCGCAGCGGCCCCTCGACCTCAAACGCAACGGCCCCACAAATGCAACGCCCAGAATGCATACGGGAACGCTACTGCGGCGTGCCCCGGATCAGGTGGGGAATCTGAGTGGCGGATATAGCCACCCAGATGCCCCACCTGGCGTTCGCGGCCGGCGCGCGCGGCGAGCCTTACGGCCCGCGCGCGCCGGAAGTCACGTATGTGGCTCAGACGTAACACCCGCGGGTGGTGACGGCGGCGATTCCGGACAGAGGCGCGCTGTGCGCGCCTCGTCCGGGAGCGCTGCCGGAGACAGGACCCGCGGCCGGGCGGTGCCGGCCCTGGGCCAGAGTGCCCCGCGGCGGGCGGCGCGTGGCGCCGCCGGCGCGGCTAGCCGACTTCGGCTTCTTCGCGGCCCTGCAGGCGGTCGCGGCCGCGCTGCACGGCTGCGATGAACTTGGTGAGGTTGACCTCGAGGGTGTTGAGGATGTCGTCGGCGTAGTCCTCGGCGCCGAGGCGGATCTCGCGCTCGCGTGCGCGGGCGTCCTCGATGATCTCGTCGGCCTGGCGCTCGGCCTGCTTCACGATCTCTTCCTCGCCGATCAGGCGGATCTGCTCCTCGCGCGCCTCGCGGATGATCCGCTCGGCCTCGCGCTTGGCCTCCGCCAGCATCTCCTGGCGCTCCTTCACGATCCAGCGCGCCTGCTTGATCTCCTCGGGGATGGTCGCGCGCATCTGGTCGAGGATGTCGTAGACCTCCTCCTTGTCGACACGCACCTGGTCCGTAAGCGGCACGGGCTTAGCGTTGTGAATTGTGTCGTCCAGCTTGTCGATCAGGACCAGTACATCCATCCGCGCCTCAGTTCTTCACCGCTTCAGTTCTTCCTGCAAGCGTGCGGCCACCCGATCGGGCACCAGACCGCTCAAATCGCCGCCGAACATCGCCAACTCCTTCACTCCACTCGAGCTGAGGAAGCTGAACTCTGGCGCCGCCATCATGTACATGCTCTCGATCTCGGGCGCCATTTTCCGGTTCAGCTGGTTCATCTCGAACTCGTATTCGAAGTCCGAGATCGCCCGAAGTCCCTTGACGATCGCCTTGGCGCCGTGCTCTCGGGCGAAGTCGACGAGCAGGTTATCAAAGGCTTTTACCTGCACATTGCCGTATTCCGCCAGCTCCGGCTCGATGAAAGACACGCGCTCCTCCGCGCTGAACACGGTCTTGCCCTTGCGCACCGCCTGGTTCACGACTCCCACTATGACGGTGTCGAAGACGTTCGCGACCCGGGTGATGATGTCGATGTGGCCGAACGTGACCGGGTCGTAGGAACCCGGCACGACCGCCGTTCCCCCGTTGCGGGACGCGTTCACGTGGAGTGGATCGCTATCCGGGTATCGCCGTACGTTCGCTCGACAACGAGCGGCTGGGGCAGGATCAGCGGGTTGCGCTTGTCTGATTCGGTCACGATTCGAGCGTTTTCTCCGGTCATCGCCGCGAGCGCCTCGGAGAGCGGGGCGGCGACACGGGGCGCATCATCATATGGGGGGTCGCAGAAAACGAGGTCGAATACCCCTTCAGGACGGGTGATGAAACGCAGCGCATCCTGGTTGCGCACCTCGGCGTCGACGCCGACCGCGTCGAGATTGCGCCGCAGCGCTGCGAGCGCCTGGCGGTCGCGCTCCACGAACACGGCCGACTCGGCACCGCGCGAGAGCGCCTCGATCCCGAGCGCGCCCGAGCCCGCGTAGAGGTCGAGAACGCGGGCGCCCGACACGTCTCCGAGCATGGAGAAGAGCGCCTCGCGCACGCGGTCTGCGGTGGGACGCGTCCCGGCTCCGCGGGGCGCGTGCAAGCGGCGCCCCTTGAACTCGCCGGCGACGACCCTCACGAGCCGGGCGGCACAGCGCCGGCCGCCCTGCGCGCCTCGTCGATGTCGGTGAACATCTCCATCCGGACGGCGCGGCGGTCGCGGAAGGTCCAGAGCTGGAAGAAGCGCATCTCGGTCGGCACACCGCTGCCGTGCCCGCGGCCGCGCATGTCGATGGTCGCCAGCCCGCGGTTGGGCGCCACCTCCTCGATCTCCCAGTCGACCTCGAGCTCATCCCACGGCTCGAGCCACTCGCGGAAGAACTCGATGACGCTCGCGAGTCCGCGCCGGACCGCGCCCTCGGGGTGATCGGGGACCACCCATTCAAAGTCGTCGTCGAGGCCCTCGAGCCCCTCCTCGAGGCGGTCCTCGCGCCAGATCAGGGTGTAGCCGCGGTCGAGTATGCGGAGCATCTCGCTCATGCCGGTATCGGGTCGAGCTCGGACCCGAATCGTGCCACCACCGCCTCTCGCAGGAGCGCGTGCTCTGGCTGCTCGAGGCGAGGGTCCTCGATCAGGATCTGGTCGGCGCGGTCGCGGGCGCGCACGAGCAGCTCCACGTCCTCGGGCAGGCGTGCGACCCGGAACTCGGGCAGCCCGTGCTGGCGCGTGCCGAGCACGTCCCCGGCGCCGCGCAGCTCGAGGTCCACCTCGGCGAGCTTGAAGCCGTCGCGCTCGCGGGCGATCGCCTCGAGCCGCGGCAGCGTCGGGTCGCCGAACAGGATGCAGAGCGACGCGTGCTCCCCCCTCCCCACTCGCCCGCGCAGCTGGTGCAGCTGCGAGAGCCCGTAGCGCTCCGCCGCCTCGATCAGCATCACCGTGGCGTTCGGCACGTCGATGCCCACCTCGATCACGCTGGTGGCCACGAGCACGTCCGCCTCGCCCGCGGCGAAGGCCTCCATCGCCGCCGCCTTCTGCTTCGACGGCATCTGGCCGTGGATCAGCTCAACGCGCAGGTCCGCGAACTCGCTCGTGCGCAGGCGCTCGAACTCGGCCGTGGCCGCCTTCGCCTGCAGCGCCTCGGACTCCTCAACGAGCGGGCAGACCACGAAGCACTGGCGCCCCGCCGCGATCTCCTCGCGGATCCGCTCGTAGGCCCGCGCCCGCGCACGGGCGCCGTCCACCACGTGCGTCTCCACCGGCTGGCGGCCGCGCGGCAGCTCGCGGAGCACGGTCGCATCGAGGTCCCCATACGCGGTGAGCGAGAGCGTGCGCGGGATCGGGGTGGCGGTCATGTGGAGCGCGTGCGGGACGAGGCCCTCGGGCGCCTTGGCGTCCAGCGCGGCGCGCTGGCGCACGCCGAAGCGGTGCTGCTCGTCCACCACCACCACGGCGAGATCGCGGAACTCCACCGGATCCTCGATCAGCGCGTGCGTGCCCACAACGAGCTGGAGCTGTCCGGTGGCAAGCCGGCCCAGCAGCTCGCGCCGCCGCGCGGCGGTGGTGGAACCCGTGAGGAGCTCCACCGGCAGCTGGCCGCCGAGCAGCGAGTCGAGCGTGCGATGGTGCTGCTCGGCGAGCGTCTCGGTGGGCGCCATCAGTGCCGCCTGGGCGCCGTTCTCGACCGCGCGCAGCATCGCCTCCAGGGCTATGACGGTGTTGTGTGTGACCGTGAAGTCGTCAGTGACGTAAAGCTGGTTTGGGTGCGCAACTGAAATGCATTGCATCGCCTTCTGCCCCGCGTGGCGAATGCTCACGATGGCCTTTGCCGGGTTCGCGTATTTGGACCTCGGGCGTAGCCGTGCCGCTTTCCGCGTCAAGCGGAATGGAGGGAACTCGGCCGGCAACGCGATCCGGGTCTGCCAATGCGCGCCCTGGGTCTTGATCCGGAACCTGCAGCTCGCTCTGCCGCCCAGCGACCTGACCAACCACGCGACGTCGCGCGCAAGCTGCTCGGAGGAGGAGTCGAAGGTCACGTCTACGCCGGACTTGCCGACCGTTCCGTCGGTATCCATTAACCCCTGGAGGAGCGCGTGGCGATCCGCGACCGGAGCGTTCAGATATGTCCGGGGAACGCCCTTGTGCCTGGAGAGATGTCCCATGAGTCCGAGCTCCGAGAGCGCTCTCTGTAGAGGGCTCGGAGGTCGAGTGCAGCTACGCATCTCAACGCCGGCCGATAGCAATCTCGAGCGGACAGCATGTTCGGGCAGCCCTACCCGAGCGCTTAGCGTGGCGCAGCTTGCGCCTGCTTCGTACCCCTGCACCAATGAACGCTCGTCGCCCGCCTTCACCGCGTTCCACACGCGCTCGTCAATCCCCGGCTTCTCGCCGATGATGATCCAGTCATATGGCCGATGCCGCTCTTTCCGTAGGCGGCATCCCGCGGGCAAGGTGTTCCGCAGAGCATCGATCAGTTCGCCGTCCGCCGTTGTGAAAAGCACGCGGTTTCGCTGCGCGAGACTTCCATCCCCAAGGAGAAGTCCGAGGAGATAAGGGTCGAGCGGCCTGTTGCCCCCGTCGTCGAGCTCGGCGGGCTTCGGAAGGTCGAGGTGCCATTTCGGCGCGCCGTTGGCTCCAAACAGGTCGCCCGAGATCTCTCTCAGCGATTTGACCTTCGGAGTGTTTCCACGGTGGCGGGCCGCGCTCGTCCTGACTTGCCAAAGATGATCCTCATCGCATTCAACGCTTGAACCGTCCGAGAACCGGACACGCCAGACGTCTCTGACTCCCTGCGGATACACGCCTGTGACGCGCGTCGTCTCGCCCGTCGGGTTAACCACCTCGTCGCCGATCTGTATGTCTTCCATTCGCCGAAAGCCGGTCGGCGTGAGGACCAATGCGTCGTATGGCTGCGCCTTGCCGCTACCCACCTCCCCCATCAGCAGCCGCTGCATCGGGCGCTCGCCCGCCAGGTCCGCGTCGATCTCGTCGATCGCGCGCTGCTGATCGCCCGTGAGCTCGAACGGGAGCGACCAGCGCCAGCGGTCCACCACCACGCCCCGGGCCTCCAGCGCCCGCGCGCGGCGCCCCTCCCTCCGCGCCCTCCGGCGACCCGCCACAGCGAGCTGGAGCAGGAACAGCTCCTCGAAGGCCAGCCTGCGGCGGGCGTCGCGCTCGTCCTCCTCGCGGTCGGGGAAGTGCGCGGCCGCGAGCGCCGCCGGGCGGTCGGGCAGCGCCTCCTCGGCGCGCAGGCGCGCGGGCAGCGGATCGACCGCCTCGAACATCAGCGGGTACGCCTTCCAGGCGAGCTCGCGCAGCCGCTGTGGGCTCACGCCCTGGGTCGCCGGGTGCACCGGCACCAGTCCCACCGTGTGCACCGGCGCCTCCGCCCCGAGCAGCTCGTGCTCGGTGACCCAGAACTGGTTGCGCTGGCGAAGCTTGCCGTGCAGCAGGACCTGTCGTCCCTCACCGAGTTCGCGGGCCAGCCAGGGCTGGTTGAACCAGACGGCCACGAGCGGGCCTGTCTCATCGAAGACCCGTGCCTCGACACGCTTTTGACGGCGATTTCGCATCGGCTTCACGGACACGCTGCGAACTGTCACACCAACGGTTGCCTCCTCGCCGACCATAAGATCGCCGACGCTGCGCAGCTCGCGGCGGTCGCGGTGCGAGTGGGGCAGGTGCTCGACCAGGTCGCCCCAGGTCGCGATGTTCAGCGCATCGAGCCCCTCCAACGGCTCCGCGAGCAGGCTGGGGCGCGGATAGGAGTGGATCTTGGCCGCGGCGGCCTCGGCGTCAGTTAGCTCGTCCTTGGAAGCGAAGTGCAAAGGCACGTCAGACCATCATCGCGAGCCGCCCGGCCGGTCCTGTACCGGGGAGCCGGTACCGGCAGGTACCGGGGACCCGGTACGCAACGCCCTCCGCGAGGGCGTCACTCCGCGCAGAGGAGCCACCACCAGGCGGGCTGGCCGCCCTCGTGGTACTCGACCTCCACGCCCTCCGGGACGCGCGCCTTCACGTCGTCCTGGCCGAGCGGCGGCGCCTCGCCGGCTATGCAGGTGAGCAGCTCGGCGCCGTCCACGAGCTGGTCGAGCGTCGCGGCGAGCGTTGCCGCCGGGTCGCCCCAGGCCACCAGCTCGCCGCCGGCGTAGCCGACCGCGTCGCCCGCCGCGAAGCGGCCCTGGGCGTCGTCGCGGGCGGCGGGCGCGACGCCGCCGATCCGCAGCGCCTCCGCGGCGCCGCTCACGGCGAGGGCGTTCTCGGCGGACGGACGCGTGGGGTCGAAGGCGAGCAGCGCCGCGAGGCCCTCCTGCGGCGCCGTCGTCGGAACCACGCTGGCGGGCTTCTCCGAGAGCTCCGCCGCCCGCTCCGCCGCGAGGATCACGTTCGGGCTGTTCGGGAGCACGACCACCTCGACGCCCGGCGCGGCGTGGATGCCCGCGAGCAGCTCGTAGGTGGACGGGTTCATCGTGGAGCCGCCGTCGACCACGAGCACGCCGAGCTCGCGGAACAGCCGCTGCACCCCGTCGCCGCTCGCCACGGCGACGACGGCGCAGGCCGCCTGCTCGCCCGGCGCGACCTCGCCGGCAAGCCGCGCGCTGCGCTCGGCCACCTGCTCGTGCATGTCGGCTACGTCGAAGCGCGACACCTCGCCGGCGGAGTCGAACACGGCCACGGCGGCGTCGGGGTCGTCGGTGTGCACGTGTACGCGCAGCGTGCGGTCGTCGCCCACCACGAGCACTGAGTCCCCGAGCTGCTCGAGCAGCGGCGTGAAGGAGCCCGCCTCGAGGCTCTCGCCGGTGACGGCGAAGTTCGTGCAGTAGCGGAAGCTCGACGACTCGTGCTCGGGCCGGTGGAGCGCGACCGGCGCGTACTGGTGCTCGAGCGTGGGCGCCGCCATCCCGCGGAGCGCGGCGAGGCAGCCCGCGATGATCACGGTGAGTCCGTAAGCGCCCGCGTCGACCACGCCGGACTCGCGCAGGATCGCCAGCTGCTCGGGCCCGCGCTCGACCGCCTCCTTGCCCGCCTCGAGCGCGTTCTCGAGCACCTCGGCCAGCAGGTCGTCCTGCTCCTGGGACGTGGCGTCCGGGCCGAGCCGCTGGGTGTCCATGTGCGCAAGGTCGTGGGCCACCCGGCTCGCCATCGAGCGTACCGCGGAGAGCATCGTCCCCTCGGCCGGGTCGCGCACGGACGCGTAGGCCGCGTCGGCCGCCCGGGCAAGCGCGGCGGACATAAGCACCGGGTCCACGAGCTCGCCCGGCCGCGAGGCGAGCTCCTCGGCGGCCCCGCGCACGATCTGGGAGAGGATCACGCCGCTGTTGCCGCGCGCGCCGAGCAGCGCGGCGCGCGCCACGGCGCTCACGATCTCGTCGCGGCTCACGTCGTCGATCGACGCGCCGTCGAGCGCGTTCAGCTCGTCCACGACCGCGCGCAGGGTCAGCGCCATGTTGTCTCCCGTGTCACCGTCGGCGACCGGGAACACGTTCAGGTCGTTGACCTCCTCGCGGCGGTTCTCCAGCTCGGTGAGCGCTGCTGCCACGACACGCTTGAAGCGGTCGAGGCTCTCGTCGGGAGGCACGCTGCCCTTTCTACAGCAACTGAGGGTCTAGACGGCTTTCGTGACCTTCGAGGCCTTCAAGCAGCGAGTGCAAACGTACTCGCGTCGGGGGGCGCCCCCGACGGAGATGCGGACCTTCTGGAGGTTCGGGTTGAAGCGCCGCTTGGTGGCCACCATGGAGTGGCTGCGGCTGTTCCCGAACGCGGGGCCCTTTCCACACGAATAACAGACCTTTGCCACGGCGCGTCAGGGTAGCAGCAGGCCCCTCGCGGCCTGGAGCGCGGAGTCGATCCCAGCGCGGTCCACATCGAGGTGCGTCACGGCTCGCACGCGGCCGTCCGGGGTGTCGCTCAGCTCCACCCCGCGCTCGGCCATTCCCTCGGAGAACCCCTCCGGCGCGGAGAAGATCACGATGTTCGTCTCGGGTGGAACCACCTCGCAGCCGAGCTCGGCGAGCCCGTCCGCCAGCACGCGCGCGTTCTCGTGGTCCTCGGCGAGGCGCTCCACGTGGTGGTCGAGGGCGTGCAGGCAGCCCGCCGCCACGATCCCGGACTGTCGGAAGGCACCGCCCATCTGCTGCTTCCAGCGCCAGGCCTCGTGCATCAGCTCGCGCGATCCGGCCAGCACCGCGCCCACGGGCGCGCCGAGCCCCTTGGTGAAGTCGAGCCACGCTGTGTCGAAGCCGCCGGCGAAGTCCGCGGCGCTCGTGCCTGAGGCCACCACCGCGTTCATCAGGCGCGCGCCGTCCATGTGCGCGCGCAGACCGTGCTCGCGCGCCACCTCGAGCACCTCGCGCACCTGCTCGAGCGGCCACACGCGCCCGCCGCCCATGTTGGTGGTCTGCTCCACCGACACCACGCGCGAGCGCGGCAGGTAGCGGTTGTCGGGCCGGATCGCCGCCGCGAGCTGCTCGCCGCTGAAGATGCCGCCGTCGCCGTCGAGCGCGTTGATCATCAGCTGGGCGTTCTGCGCCGGCCCTCCCGCCTCGGCGATGATCGGGTGCGCGCTGCGGTCGAGGATCAGCTCGTCGCCGCCCGGCCGCGCGTGCAGCCGGAACGAGATCTGGTTGCACATCGTGCCGCTCGGAAGGAAGAGCGCCGCCTCCTGGCCGAGCAGCTCAGCCACCCGCTCCTGAAGCAGATTGGTGGTCGGGTCCGCCCCGCGCTGCTCGTCGGCCACCTCGGCCGAGGCGATCGCCTGCCTCATCGCGTCGGTCGGGCGGGTCTGCGTATCGCTATAGAGGTTGATCACGGGCGCCGCAGGCTAGCCGTCTCAAACTCGGAGGCATAGTTCCCGGTCCGGTGGGGAAGGATCGGGATCAGTCTGGGGGGGACCCAGGCAGGGAACCAGGGGGAGAAGTACCAGCCGTTGCCGTCCATTCGCCGTGCCAATACGTTGGCGCGCGCGCTGGTCTGCGGCCTGCTCATGCTGCTCTGTGCGGCAGGCTCGACTGCGTCCGCGCAAGTGCTTCCGGACATCTATCCGGATGCCGTGCCACCGCTGCCGCAGCCTCCGGCTGCCGGGCCGGTGCCCGACCTCCCGCCGGTGGGTGGTCAGGACCGGACGCCCGAGACCGCCAGCGGCTGTGTCCGCACCGGCCTGCCCGCGGGCGTCCCGGGCGTGGACGCGCGCGGCATCGACCCGAACGCCCCTAACCCGCTGCGCGGCCTGCGCTGGTACGTGGACCCGGTCGAGCCCGCCTTCCGCTCCTACCGGACGTTCCTGCGCCAGGGCAGGGACCACGCCGCGTCGCTCATGTGGCGCCTGGCGCGCGAGCCGCGCTTCCGCTGGTTCGGGCGCTGGAACCGTCCCGTCGGCCCGAGGGTGCGGGAGTACCTGCAGTGCGTCTCTGCGCAGCAGCCGGGCGCCGTGCCGCTGATGGTCGTGATGCGCCACCAGGGCAAGGGCTGCGGCGGCGGCTACGCCGGCGGCGGGCCGGCCGAGGACGCCCGCACGCGGGCCTGGTATCGCGAGTTCGCCCAGGCGGTCGGGAACGCCCGCGTGATCATCGGCTTCGAGCCGGACTCGCTCGGCACGGTCGACTGCCTGACGCCGAGTCGCCGCGACGACCGCATCAGGATGCTCGCCTACGGCGTGGACGTGCTCTCGCGGCTCCCGAACGCGACGATCTACCTGGAGGCGGGCGCCTCTGACTGGGAGCCGGCCGCCCGCACCGCCAAGCAGCTGCGCCGGATCGGCATCAGCAAGGTCCGCGGCTTCATGCTGAACGCCACTCACCACGACTGGACGCTCAACAACATCCGCCACGGCCTCGACATCTCCCGGCGCGTGGGCGGCAAGCCGTTCATCATCAACACGTCCTACAACGGCCGTGGGCCGATCCACATCCGCCAGGGCCGCCGCCGCATCAACGTCTGGTGCCACCCGCCGAGGCGCGGGCTCGGGATCTCGCCCACCACCAGGACCGACCACCCCAAGGTGGACGCCTACATGTGGGTCAACCGGCCCGGCTACTCGGCCGGCGCCTGCAATGGCGGGCCGCTGCCGGTGGGCAGCTGGTGGCCCGAGCGGGCCCTGATGTACGCGCGCTGGCAGACCAACTGGCTCTCCCCACCGCGGGGCACGGCCAACGGATTCCGCCGCTAGAGCTGGCTACAGCCCGCAATTTCCGCGCGGCGGGCGATCCGGCCGACGCGGGACGCATAGTTCGCGGGGCAAGGGGAATGCTCCCGAGCGTCTGGGGGGGAACCCAGGCAGGGAAACAGGGGAAGAAGTACAAGCCGTTGCCGTTTTTTTGCCGTGCCAACTCGTTGGCGGGTGCGGTGTTGTGCGCTTTGTTGCTGCTGTGTGCGGCAAGCGCGTCCGCGTCCGCGCAGGAACTTCCGGATGTCTATCCGGGAGCAATTCCGCGGACCCCGCAACCGCTCAAGCTCGGGCCCGTCCCGGATATCCGGCCCGTACGCGGTCAGGACCGGACGCCCCGTGTTCTGAAGGGATGTGTCCGCAGCCGGCTGCCCGCTGGCGTCGCGGGCGTCGACCCAAGGGCGACCGAGCCAGTGTCGCCGAACCCGCTGCGGGGCCTGCGCTGGTACGTGGACCCGGTCGAGCCCGCCTACCGCTCCTACCGGACCTTTGTGCGCAAGCGCAGGGGCCAGGCGGCCTCGTTGATGTGGCGAATAGCGCGCGAGCCTCGCTTCCGCTGGTTCGGGCGCTGGGACCACCAGGTCAGGCGGCGGGTGCGCAACTACCTGCGCTGTGCCGCGGCGGTGCAGCCCGGCGCCGTCCCGTTGATGGTCGTGATGCGCCACCAGGGCAAGGGCTGCGGCGGCGGCTACACGGGCGGTGGACCGGCCGAGGACGCCCGCACGCGGGCCTGGTATCGCGCCTTCGCGCGCGCCGTCGGCCGCGCGCGGGTCATCATCGGCTTCGAGCCGGACTCGCTCGGCACAGTCGACTGCCTCGCGCCCAGTAGCCGCGACGACCGCCTGAGGCTGCTGCGCTATGGCGTCAGCGTTCTCTCCCGGCTACCTCGCGCGACGATCTATCTCGAGGCCGGCGCCTCCGACTGGGAGCCTGCCCGCCGCACCGCCAAGCAGCTCCGCTTCATCGGCATCCGCAAGGTACGGGGCTTCATGCTGAACGCGACCCACCACGACTGGACCCTGAAGAACATCCGCCACGGGCTCGCCATCTCCCGCCGTGTGGGAGGCAAGCACTTCATCATCAACACCTCATTCAACGGCCGCGGCCCGATCCACATCCGCGGTCGCCGGACGCGAAACGTGTGGTGCAACCCTCCGAATCGAGGACTTGGGATTGCGCCGACGACCAGCACGGCCCACCCGCTGGTGGACGCCTACATGTGGATCAACCGGCCGGGCTACTCGGCGGGCGCCTGTAACGGCGGGCCGATGCCGGTGGGCAGCTGGTGGCCGGAACGCGCGCTGATGTACGCGCGTCTGCAGACGAACTGGCTCGCGCCGCCTCGCTAGGCCTGGCCGCGCAGCTCGCGCCTGAGCGCCGCCATCCGCAGGACCGCGCGGGCCGCGTCCTCGCCCGTGTGGCGCTTGCCGCCGCCGCTGCGGGCGAGCGCCTGCTCCATGTTCTCCACGGTGAGGACGCCGAACGCGCACGGCACGCCGGTGTCGAGCGCCACCCGCGCGATCCCGCTGGCGGCCTCGGAGCAGACGTAGTCGTAGTGGTCGGTCTCGCCGCGGATCACCGCGCCGAGGCAGGCCACGCCCTCGTAGCGACCGCTGTCGGCGCAGTAGCGCGCCGCGAGCGGCAGCTCGAACGCGCCGGGCACCTCGTGCACCTCGAGGGTTGCGCCAGCCTCCTCGAACACGCGCCGCGCACCCTCCACGAGGCGCTCGGCCAGATCCTCGTAGAAGCGGCCGACGCAGGCCGCGTATAGGTCAGGCATTCCCCCGGCGGCGCGGCGCCGGGCCCTGGCCGTACGGGTCGGCGTCCTCGGCGAGCGCCCGATCGCGGTCCTGCATGCGCTCCTCGTGGATCATCTCCTCGTCCAGGGCGAGCCCCTGGTGGTGGAGCATGTGTCCGAGGCGCTCCTTCTTCGCGCGCAGGTAGTCCCGGTTGTGTTCGCCGGGCGCGTGCTCGATCGGCACCTGGTCGGTGACCGTGAGGCCGTAGCCCTCGAGCCCGACGATCTTCTTCGGGTTGTTCGTGAGCAGCCGGATCGAGGTGAGTCCGAGGTCAACGAGGATCTGTGCACCGATGCCGTAGTCGCGAAGGTCGGCGGGCAGGCCGAGCTTCATGTTGGCGTCGACGGTGTCGAGCCCCTCCTCCTGGAGCCGGTACGCCCGCAGCTTGTTGAGCAGCCCGATGCCGCGTCCCTCCTGGGCGAGGTAGAGCAGCACGCCGCGGCCCTCATCCTCGATGCGGGCGAGCGCGTCCTCCAGCTGCTGGCCGCAGTCGCATCGCAGCGAGTGGAACACGTCGCCGGTGAGGCACTCGGAGTGCACGCGCACGAGCACGTCCTCCTGGCCGTCGATTTCGCCCTTGACCATCGCCACGTGGTGCTTGTCGTCCACCAGCGAGCGGAAGCCGACCACGGTGAAGTCGCCGAACTTGGTCGGGAGGCCGGCCTCGACCACGCGCTCGATCAGCTTGTCGTTGCGGCGCCGGTAGGCGATCAGGTCCGCCACCGTGACCATCTTCAGCCCGTGCTTCTGGCAGTAGAGCTCGAGGTCCGGCACCCGCGCCATCGTGCCGTCGTCGTTCATGACCTCGCAGATCACGCCGGACGGGTTGAGCCCCGCCAGCCGGGCGAGGTCCACGGCGGCCTCCGTCTGGCCGGTGCGCTCGAGCACGCCGCCTTCCTTCGCCTTCAGCGGGAAGATGTGCCCAGGCTGGACGAGGTCCAGCGGGCGTGAGCTCGGGTCGATCGCCACCTGGACCGTGTGCGCGCGATCGTGCGCGGAGATGCCGGTGGTGATGCCCTCGCGCGCCTCGATCGAGACGGTGAACGCCGTCTGGAAGGGCGACTCGTTCTTGGCGGCCATCAGGTCGAGCCCCAGCTCGTCGCAGCGATCCCCGGTGAGCGCGAGGCAGATCAGGCCGCGGCCGTGCGTGGCCATGAAGTTGATCGCGTCGGGCGTGATGAACTGCGCGGCCATCGTGAGGTCGCCCTCGTTCTCGCGGTCCTCCGCGTCGCAGACGATCACCATCTTGCCGTCGCGGATGTCCTCGATGGCCTCCTCGATCGTGCTGAACGGGGGGTTCGTCATGCCTTCAGCTTCTCCACGTACTTCGCAAGCACGTCCACCTCGAGGTTCACCCTGCGGCCGGGTGCGGCCGTGCCGAGCGTCGTGCGCTCCAGGGTCTCGGGGATCAGCGACACCTCGAAGGCTGCGTCGTCCACAGCCGAAACGGTAAGCGACACGCCGTCGACCGCGATCGAGCCCTTCTCCACGACGTAGCGCAGCAGCTCCGGCGCGGCCTCGATCCGGACCACGCGCGAGTTGCCCTCCTCCGCCACGGATTGGACCGTCCCGGTCCCGTCCACGTGCCCCTGCACCATGTGCCCGCCCAGCCGGTCGCCGGCGCGCAGCGGCAGCTCAAGGTTCACCTCGTCGCCGATCTGGAGCGGCGCGAGCGAGGTGCGGCGGAGCGTCTCCGGCATGACCTCGGCCGCGAACGAGCCGTTGTCGCGCTCGGTGGCCGTGAGGCACACGCCGTTCACGGCGATCGAGTCGCCCGGCCGAAGCTCGCCGGCGAGCGCCGTCTCGACCTCCACGCGGCCGTGCGCGAGGCCGCGCACCACACCCTTGCCGGCCACGAGCCCCGTGAACACCTCACCACTCCTTGAAGCGGGCCACGATCAGCACGTCATCCTCGATCCGCTCGGCCTCGATGGCGAGCGCGCGGGCGGCGGCGGAGATCGCATCCAGCCCGAGGCCCTCCACGGCAGTCTTGGCCTTGGCGCCGCCGAGCATCAGCGGCCCCAGGAAGATACGCGCCTCGTCGATCTCGCCGGCCTCGAGAAAGGCACCCGCCAGGTGCGGGCCGCCCTCGAGCAGCAGAGACTGGATGTCGCGCGAGCCGAGCTCGTCGAGGGCGTGCTCCACCCGAGCGGCCTCGTTCTCCCCGGTTGCGACGATCACGTCGACCCCGGCGGACTCGAGCGCCTGCACGGAGGTGCGGGCTGCGGCGCGCGAGCAGACCACGATCAGCGGCACGTCGGCGATCTCGCGCACCAGCTGGGAGTCCAGCGGCAGGCGGGCCTCGGAGTCGAACACGACCCGGCGCGGCTGGCGGGCGACGCCCTCGATGCGGGCGGTGAGGCGCGGGTCGTCCACGAGCGCGGTGCCGATGCCGACCGCTACGGCGTCCGACTCCGCGCGCCAGCGATGCCCGCGCGCGCGGCTGGCCTCGCCGGAGATCCACTGGGAGTCGCCCGTGCGGGTGGCGACCTTGCCGTCGAGCGTCATCGCCGACTTGAAGATCACGAGCGGGCGCCCGGTGCGCGCGTGCTTGCGGAAGGGCTGGTTCAGCATGCGCGCGAGCTCGCCGATCTCGCCGTCCACGAAGTCCACGCGCACGCCCTCGTCGCGGAGGATGCCCGGGCCACGGCCGGCGGCCTTGGGGGTCGGGTCGTCGGAGGCGATAACCACGCGGCTGATGCCGGCCTTCAGGATCGCCTCGGTGCACGGGGGCGTGCGGCCCTCATGGGCGCAGGGCTCGAGCGAGACGTACATGGTCGCGCCGGTGGTGTTGCCCTCGCAGGCGGCGAGCGCCATCGCCTCGGCATGCGCCTCGCCCGGCGGCTGCGTGATCCCCTCGCCGATCACGCGATCGTTCTTCACGACAACGGCCCCAACGATCGGGTTCGGGCTGGTCTGCCCGCGCGCCCGGCCGGCGAGCTCGATTGCTCGCTTGAGATGGCGCGCGTCGCGCTCGGTGGCGGTGATCTCGGGCATCTGAGCAGAGGGTACCGGTGCCTATGCACCACCCGGCCCTGCAGACGCGCTCTAACGTGCGCGCCGTGCATCGCCTAGTGCTAGGGCTCATTCTGGCCGCGGGCCTCGTGCTGCGCCTCTGGAACATCGACTACGGGCTGCCGTTCGTGTACTCGCTCGACGAGGGCTCCCATTTCACGAGCCGGGCGGTGGAGATGTTCTGGCAGGACCTCGACCCGGGCTACTACCAGAACCCCGCGGCCTTCACGTACCTGATCTACGCGCTCTTCCGGGTGATGTACGGGCCGCTCGGCTTCCTGTTCGACCTGCCGTTCGGCAACGTGACCGACCAGTTCGACAAGAACCCCACGGAGATGTGGATCGCCGCCCGCGCCCTGGCCGCAGTGCTGTGCACGGCGGGGGTCGCCGCGACGTACTGGGCCGCACGGCGGCTCTGGGGCGTACGCGAGGGGCTGGTGGCGGCAGCGCTGCTCGCCTTCGCCTTCCTGCCCGTGGCCTACTCGCGCGTGGCGGTCACGGACGTGGGCGCACTGCTGGGCGTGGCGCTCGCCCTCGGCTTCGCCGTGTGGGCCTACGAGGACGGGCGGCTGCGCTTCTTCGCGGCCGCGGGGGCGGCGGCCGGGCTCGCGGTCGCGTTCAAGTACACGGCCGGGCTCGCTCTCCTGCCGTTGGCGATAGCGGCGCTCGGGCGGCTCGCGCAGGGCGCGGCCGGCGGGCGGGCGGGGTCGGCCCTGCGGCCGCTCGCCGGCGTCGCACTCGGCGTGGCCCTCGCGGGACTGGTCTTCGTGGCACTCAACCCGTACCTGTTCGACTCGCTGGACGCCTGGTGGAGCGACCTTCGGGACCAAGCCGAGGTGGCGGCGGACCAGCCGAAGCCGGGGCAGGAATCGGGCGGCGCCTCGTACTACCTCGACAGCCTCACCTGGGGGCTCGGGTGGGCGGCCGCGCTCGCGGCGCTCGCCGGCGCGGTACTCGAGCTGCGTCGCAGCCTGGTGCGCGGGCTGATACTCGTGGCGGTACCGCTCGCGCTGTTCGTCTACCTGAGCGTGCAGTCGCGTTACTTCGGCCGCTGGCTGCTGCCGGCCTACCCGGCGCTCGCGATGCTCGGCGCGCTGGCGCTGACGCGCGCGGCCGACCTGATCGCGGCGCGCGTGCAGAGGCGCCGCGCCCATGGGCGGCGCTTCCGCGCCCGGACCTCCGCCGCGCTGCTCGCCGGACTCACCGTCCTCGTGCTCGTGCAACCGCTGGCCGCAGACATCCGCAGTGCGCAGGTGCTCGGCCGCGACGACACGCGCCAGCAGGCGCGCGACTGGCTCGAGGCGCACTACCCGCCCGAGCTGAGGGCGTCCGTCGAGCCCGCGGTGCCGGGGCGCTGGTTCCGCTCGAACCCCGAGGGCAACCCGCCAAGCTGGCTGAGCCGTTGCGAGCAGCGCGACGGCTGGACCGAGCCGGGCTGGTCGTACCAGGCGGACCGCGGCAGGCGCATCTGCGCCCAGTACAAGCCCGGCCTGGTCGCGCGCCCCGACGGCGGCGTGCGGGCGTCTGCCTACCACTCGGTGCTCGAACCGGGCGTGATCGACGACTACCGCCTCTACGGCTACTGCCTCGTCATGACCGTGGACGTGGTCCGAGACCGCGCCCTCCAGACCGGCGACCCCGAGGCGCGCGCCTACTACGCGCGCCTCGACCGCGAGTCACGCCTGCTGCGCGAGTTCAGCCCCTACGACCCCGGCGCCGATCCCGTGCCCTTCAACTTCGACCTGTCCTACAACTACTACCCGACCGAGTACCACCGCCCCGGGCCGACGGTGCGGATCTACCGGCTCGACGACTGCCAGCAGGCCTCGGGGCCGCCCGTGATCCGAATACCGCAGGCGAAGGAGCCGGCGCCGGCGTTCTAGCGCTGGGCGGGCCTACTGGTTGAACGCGCCGAGCGCGCGCAGCGAGTAGTGCTTGTAGTGGCCGTACAGCGTCCCCTTCGGGGGCGACTCCCAGTCGGTCTCGTACTGGGCGTACATCAGCCCGCGCTGGGGCCACCAGGTGCCCACCGGGAGCGGGCCGCCGTTGCAGGATCCGGCCGAGTAGCCGGGGCGGTTGATGTACATGTACGCGTCCACCAGCGGGTTCGAGGTGGCCGTTGTCGGCGCCGGGCCGAGGCCGCGCAGGCCGGGGTGGCACCAGACGTTGATCGTGCGCCACTTGTGCTGGGCCTTGTTGATCCACTTCCTGTAGTGGAGCGGCCCGCGCCCGTTGTAGGAGGTGTTGATGATGAAGTGCTTGCCGCCCACCATCCGGGAGATCTCGAGCCCGTGCTGGATGTTGTTGCGCGTCCAGTCGTGGTGGGTCACGTTGAGCATGAAGCCGCGCACCTTGCTGATGCCGATGTAGCGCAGCTGCTTGGCGGTGCGACTGGCGGCCTCCCAGTCGGAGGCGCCGGCCTCGAGGTAGACCGTGGCGTTGGGGAGCTGCGAGAACCTGTTCACGCCGTAGCGCAGCACGTCGAGGCGGTCCTTGCGGCGATCGTGGGCCAGGCAGTCCACGGTGCCGAGCGAGTCGGGTTCGAAGGCGATCACCACGCGGGCGTTGCCCACGGTGTCCGCGAAGTCGTCGTACCACTTCATCGTGCGGCGGTCCTCGGCCTCGCCGCCGGCGCGGTACGTGCCGCTGCAGCCCTTGCCCTGATGGCGCATCACGGCCATCAGCGGAACCGTGCCCGGCTGGTCGCACTGCACGCGGTCCAGGTAGCCCTGGATCTTCTTCTGCATCCGCGGGCGCGTGAACTTGCCGAACCAGCGGAAGCGCGGCTCACGGGCGAGCTTCCAGATCGTGTCGGCGTTGCCCTGCTGGCCGGCGCGCTTCCACTTCGCCCACTGCATGTATGCGGGCTCCATGCGGTCGACGAAGAAGCGCTGCCCGAGCAGCGGGTTGGGCAGCGACGGATCCACTGCACGCGGGTCGATGCCGGGGGGAGCGGTGGGCCACACGGGGTTGGTCTGTGCGACGCACTTCGCCCAGTCCTCCGGGTACTCGCCCACGGGACCCGACGGGACGTGGTCCGGCGGGAGGATCAGCGCCGGATCGACGAGGCGGCCGGTGGGGTACGACTGAGCTCCCGCAACAGCGGGGAATAGGGCGAGCACAACGAGGCTCACCAACACTGCACTGACGCGACCCATGCACCCTGGTAATCGGCAACCGGGGAGGGCGCAGGAGGGGCAAAACGAGCCGACTGGACATACGTTCTAGGCCCGCGCTACCGCTACTCTCCTGCCGCGTGGATACGCGCCTGAGCCGCCGGCGGCTACTGCAGGCCGGCGCCGCTGGCGCCGCCGGTGCCGCCCTGCTTCCAGCCGCGGGATGCAGCTCGGACGACGCCGACGCGACCGACGGCAGCGAGCTGAACGTGCTCGTGCTGATCATCGACAGCCTGCGCCCCGACCACGTGGGAGCGTACGGGTCGCCGCAGATCCAGACGCCGAACATCGACGCGCTCGCGAACCGCGGCCTGCGCTTCTCGCGCGCCTTTCCGGAGGCGATGGTCACCGTGCCGGCGCGACGCTCCATCTTCGGCAGCCGGCGGATCTTCCCGTTCCGCAACTGGAAGCCAAACAAGGAGATCGGCACGAGCCCGGGTTGGCTCCCGATCGACGATCCTCAGAAGACCTTCACCACGGCTCTGAAGGACGCCGGCTACTGGACGGCGCAGGTGAGCGACAACCCCTTCCTCGCCTTCATGAAGGCGTTCGAGCCGTTCCGCGAGACGTTCCACGAGTGGCGCACGATCGTGGGGCAGTCGGGCTTCCGAAAGCCGCCGGAGAGCGTGCCGCTCGACGAGGCGAAGCACTGGCTGCCGCCGTTCCTGCGGGACGACCGCTACATCCCGGGCATGCGCAAGTACCTGGCGAACACCGGCGAGGGCCGCGACGAGGAGGAGACCTGCGCCGCGCGCGTGTACAAGGAGGCGCGGGACATCCTGGACGACGCCCGCCGCCGCCAGCCGTTCGCCCTGACGGTGGACTGCTTCGACCCGCACGAGCCGTGGAGCACGCCGCGCAAGTACCTCGACATGTACGGCGACCCCGACTACTCCGGCACCGAGGTCGGCGTGACCCCCTACGGCTTCGCGCAGAACTTCACGCCCGAGCAGTTCCGCCGCATGCACGCCGCGTACGCCGGCGAGGTCACGATGACCGACCACTGGCTCGGCCACTTCCTCGACCGCTTCCACGAGCTCGGGCTCCACAAGAACACCGTGATCGTGCTGCTGAGCGACCACGGCTACCTGCTGGGCGAGCGCGGCTTCACCGGCAAGGTCCCCTCCCAGCTCCACCCCGAGCTCGCGCAGGTGCCGTTCATCGTGGTCCACCCTGACAACCGCGCGGCAGGCGAGGTGAGTCAGTACTTCGCCTCCACGCACGACGTCGGACCCACCGTCCTGTCGCTGGTCGGGATCGACCCTGCCCGACTGGATGGGCGGCACCGACCTCTCGGTTCTCATGGACGGCGGCACCCCGCCCGGAGAAGCGCGAGTTCCACTACGGCGGCATGTACAACCGCTTCTTCATCCGCACCGACGACTGGGTGCTGATCGGCGACAACCAGGGCAACGAGCGCACGCTCTGCGACCTGCGCGTGGACCCGCACGAGTTCACCAACGTCGTGAAGCAGAACCCGAAGGTGAGCGAGGAGCTCTACCAGACGGTGCTTGACGCGGCCGGCGGGCCGCTGCCGTACTACGAGTAGGCGATCGCGGCCACGCCGGCGACGACGCAGCAGCGCGCCGCCCACGCGCAGCGGGCCGACCGGCTCGTGAAGAAAGACGGCGGCGAGGAGGGCGGCGATCACGACGCTCGTCTCCCGCACCGCGGCCACCGGCGCCGCGGGAGCGAGCCTGAACGCGGCGAGGACCATGAGAAAGGCGCCGAAGGTGGCGGCGGCGGTGAGCGCGGTCCGTGCGCTGAGATCGGGCCGCGTCCTCGTAACGAGCCGGGTAAAGCGCAGCGCACGGCGCAACGACGAGACAGAGATACGCAATCGGATCGGCGTGCTCAACCGCCTCGGAATCGACGAGCGTGTACGAAGCAATGACGGCACCGATGGCCAGCCCAAACAGAGTCCCGAGGGTGGGCGCTTTCCGTGCCGAGCCGGACGCAAGCGCCAACCCGACGAGCATGACGCCGGCGGCGACGGCGAGCACCCCGACGGCGGCGCCCAGAGACACGTCCTCATTCAATGCAATAGCGCCGAAAACGAGGACCACGACCGGGGCCGACCCACGAGCGATCGGATAGATGACGCTGAGCTCGCCGCCAGCGTAGGCGCGGGCGAGCAAAACGAAGTACACGAGCTCGAGCGCCGCCGACGCGGCTATGAACGGCACCGCCTCCGCCGAAACGCCGCCGGTGACCACGCCGGAACGGCCAAGCAGCGCCACGCCCGAAGATCAGAACACCCGCTGTCGACGCCCCCGTATCCCGCGACCCAGCCAGCAGCACGTTCCATCCGGCATGGAGAACCGCAGCGCCCAGCGCCAAGGCGAGCGCGCCGCCGCTCAGTCAGGAGTGCAGCGGCTCCTTCATCGACTCCGTCTCCGGAGCCTCGATGTAGGGCTGCTGCTCGTCCTGCTTCTCCTCCTCGTGGTACACCGACTCGGCGTTCACCGCCCAGATGTCGTGGTCGGCGCCGTCCACGAGGTTGTCCACGGCGCGCATGGCCGTGAGCATCGAGTGGTCCGAGTTGTTGTAGCGGTGCAGCCCGTTGCGGCCGACCTGGATGTAGTTGTCCAGGCCGTCGAGCCAGGTGCGGATCGTCGAGACGCGCTCGGAGTACTCGGCGTCGTAGATCGGGTAGGCCTTCGGCACCCGCTCCACGAACCCGAACTCGAGCTGTGAACGGCGCGCGAGCCCGAGCTCCTCGAGCTCCCTCATCCCGAGCTCGACGAGCTTCTCGTCCTCGGTCTCCCAGAGCTCGTCACCGGCGAAGCAGAAGAACTCGAGGCCCACGCACGCCTTGGTCGGGTCCGGCACCATCCACGGGCTCCACGAGCGGAAGTTCTGGATGCGCCCCACGTTCACGCTCGGATCGTGGATGTAGATCCAGTTGTCGGGGAAGATGTCGTCCCCGTTCAGCACCACGGCCACGGTGAGGAAGTCGCGGTAGCGCATCCCCTTGGCGGCCGCCACGACCTCGGGCCGCGGGTGCGGGTTCGAGATCCCCACGGCGTTGCGCAGCGGCAGCGACGAGATCACGGCCGACGGCTCGAAGACCTGCTCGCCCACGTGCACCCGCACGCAGCGCTCGCCCTCGAAGTCGATCTTGGTGACCTTGTGCTCGAGCAGCACCTGGCCGCCCAGCCGCGGATGTCGTCGGTCATCGTCTCCCACATCTGGCCGGGGCCGTAGCGGGGATAGTTGAACTCCGAGATCAGCGACTTGATCTTGTCGCCCTTGTTGCCGAAGAACGCCGACTTGGCAGCGCTGAAGAACGACAGGCCCTTGATGCGCTGGGCCGCCCAGTCCGCACGGATCTCCGACGTCGGCACGCCCCACACCTTCTCCGTGTACGACTTGAAGAACTCGTTGAAGAGCCAGCGGCCGAAGCGGTTCACGACCCACTCCTCGAACGTGTCCTCCCTGCCCTTCGGCTTGACCTTCGCCCACAGGTACGAGAGGAACGCCTTGGTGAGGTCGACCGGGCCGAGCTTCTTGATCACGTCCGGACCGCGCAGCGGATAGTCGAGGAACTTCTTGTTCCAGTAGATGCGCGACATGCGCGGGCGCTTCAGGAACTCCTCGCGCATGATCTCGTGCCAGAGGTCGTCGACCTCCTTCACCTTCGTGAAGAAGCGGTGTCCGCCGAGGTCGAAGCGGTAGCCGTCGCGCACCGCGGTCTTCGCGATGCCGCCCACCTGGTCCTCCGCCTCGAGCACCACCACGGGCAGGCCCTTCTTGGCGAGCAGGTAGCCCGCCGTGAGGCCGGCGGGGCCGCCGCCGAGGATCACGGTCGGCTTGTCGCGCATGTCCGGGCGCGCG
>CAVZDS010000010.1:0-125444 GCA_963774095.1 uncultured Thermoleophilaceae bacterium | reverse complement strand
CGAGCGCCGCGCAGACCGTCTCGTCGACGCCGTTGTGGAAGCCGTCGTGGGGGCCCGCGATCGAGATCGCTTCACCGGTGTCGAGGTCGATGACGATGCGGCCCGTGTCCTGGATGAAGGTGCCGGCGCCGGGCTGGTTGCCGATGAACGTCGCGCCCGTCAGCGTGCGGGTGCCCGCCACGAGGTCCCAGTTCTCGGTCTCGGAGCCGCGCATGACGACGGTCTTACCGGTCGCGGTGTTGGTATCGACCTCGCGGAAGCGGATCCGGAGGGTGAAGCCGATGAGCTCGCCGCTGTCGTCGAAGCGGTCCTTGACCGCCACGTGCTCGACGCCTTCCCACTCCATCGTGAAGTCGTAGCCCGCCTCCGAGCAGTCGAAGCTGCCGCCGTAGGGATTGGTTTCGCGCGTGACGTCGGGCGCCTTGGCGGTGGCGGCCGGCGCGCCGAACGCGAGCGCCGCGGCGACGACGCCGGCGGCGATGGTGATGCTGCGCATTGGGGACCTCCTCGTCGGGGAACGTGCTCCGCGATCGTCCGCGGCGCGGCATACAGCGCCCTGACGGCGCTGACAGGTCGCTGACAACGACGCCGCCCGGTAGCGTCGCGCCGTGGACGAGGGACTCGATTTCCGGATTCTCGGACCGTTCGAGGTGCACGACGGGAACGGGCCGCGCGCGCTCGGCGGCACGCGCCAGCGGTCGGTGCTCGCACTGCTGCTGGTCCACGCCGGCGAGGTGATGTCCGCCGATCGGCTGATCGACGCGCTGTGGGGCGAGCGGGCGCCGGCGGACGCCCCCATGGCGCTGCAGGCCCACGTGTCCCGCCTGCGGCGCGCGCTCGAGCCGCACGCGGTCATCGCCACCCGGCCGCCCGGCTACGTCGTCGACCCGGGCCCGCGGCTGGACGCCGACCGGTTCGCGGCGCTGCACGAGGCGGGCCGCGGTGCCCTCGCGGCGGCAGACTTCGCGGGAGCCGAGGCGCACCTGGCCGAGGCGCTCGGGTTGTGGCGCGGCCGCGCGCTCGCCGACCTCGAGGACGAGTCGTGGGCGCAGGACGCCTGCCCGCCACCTCGAGGAGGCGCGCCTCACCGCGCTCGAGGACCATGTGCGACGCGCAGCTCGCGCTGGGTCGTGCCGACCTGCCGGCGCTGGTGGCGCGCGTGGAGGAGCACCCGCTGCGCGAGCGCCTGCGCGGCCAGCTCATGCTCGCCCTCTATCGCGGCGGGCGGCAGGCGGAGGCGCTCGAGGTGTTCACCGAGGGGCGGCGGCGGCTCGACGAGGAGCTCGGGCTGGAGCCCGGCCCCGCGCTGCGCGACCTCCAGCAGCGCATCCTCGAACAGGATCCGAGCCTCGCCGCGCCGCCCATGCCGACCGGCGTCGTCGCCTGGCGCGGGAGCGGCCGGCGCACCATCGCCGCGGCGGCGGCCGCCGCGGCCGTGGCCGCCGGCGTCGTCGCATTGGTGGTGTCCGGGTCTCGCGACGCCCCGGCGCCGGCGGCGGCGGGTCCCGGGCAGCTCGCGCTGCTCGACGCGCGCACCGGGACGCTGACCAGGCGCATCGCCATCGGGACGACCCCGCAGGTCGTCGCCGCCGGTGCGGGTGCGGTCTGGGTGCTCGACGCCGACCAGCAGACGCTGTCGAGCGTCGACCCGGACACCGGTCGCGCGGCGACGTTCGCGACGGGCGCGACGCCGACCGACGTGGCGGCCGGGCCGTCCGACGTGTGGGTGCAGGAGGGCGTGCGCGACGACGCGGGGCAGGCCGCGGGGCCCGTGCCCGTCACGCTGACGCGCGTCGACCCCCGCAGTCGCACGGCGCGGGCACGGATCGCGCTGCCGCGCGGCGGGGGACTCGTCTCCCGCGCCGTCGACGACCACATCGCGCTCGAGGCCGACGCCGTCTGGACCATTGGCCCGGGCGGGGTCGTGGCGCGGATCGACCCGCGCACTGATCGCGTCGTCGCCCGGCTGCGGGGCTTCCCGGCCCGTGCAGTGGCCGCCGGCGACGGCGGCGTCTGGCTGCTGGCGATCGACGGCCGCATCGCGCGCGTCGACCGCGAGCGCAACCGCATCACGGGCCGGGGCCGCATCGCCGCCTCGGCGGTCGACTCGCTCGCGGTCGGGGCCGGTTCTGCCTGGGTCACCGCGCCGGCGGACGGGACGGTGTGGCAGGTCACCGGGGAGCGACGGCTCGCCATGCGTCCCTACGACGTCGGCGCCGGCGTGACCGACGTGGCGGTCTCGGGCGGGCACGTGGTGGCGGCGAACCCGCTGCGCGGCGTCGTCGCTCGCATCGACACGCGCGCGGGTCGCGTGCTCGCACCGGTGCGCGTCGGCTCGCAGCCGCGCGGCGTGGCGGCCGGGCCGGATGGCGTGTGGGTGAGCGTCGGCGGCCTGCGCGAGGGGCTGCCGTCCACCGCGCTCGCCTCCGGCGGCGTCGGGCTGCCGGATTGCGGCCCGGTCGTCGGGCCGGCCGGCGGCCGGCTCGTGGTCGCCGACCTGCCGCTCCAGGGCGGCATCCGGCTGTCGGCCCAGCAGGTCGCGCAGGCGATCGAGTACGAGTTCCACGCGCGGCGCTTCCGGGCGGGCCGCCACGCCGTCGCGCTCCAGGTCTGCGACCACTCGGTGGCCCGCACCGGGCTGTTCGACGAGGCGAAGTGCGCCGCCAACACGCGCGCCTACGGGCGGGCGCAGAGGGTCGTGGCGGTCGTCGGGCTGCTCAACACTCCGTGCGCGGCGGCATCGCTGCCGGTGAGCAACCGCGCGGGCCTGCCCGTCGTCTCCCCGGCGGTGTCCGCGCCGTTCCTCACCCAGGACGACGCGCTGTACCCGACCGGCCGGCGCCACTTCGCCCGCGTGTACCCGCCCGACGACCACCAGGCTTCGGCGATGGCGGCGCTGGCACGGGACCGGGGCGCCCGCCGGGTCGCCGTCCTCGATGACGGCGACCCCGAGTACGGCGGCATGCTCGCCCGCGGGTTCGCGTCGGCGGCCCGGGCGGCGGGGATGGAGGTCGCCGCTACGCGCCACTGGGACCCGCAGGCGGCCGGACACCGGCGGCTCGCGGCGGCGGTCGCCGCGCAGCGCCCGGACGCCGTGTACCTCGGCGGCACGCTCGACACCGGCGGCGCGCGCGTGATCGTCGCGCTGCGCCGCGCGCTCGGCCCGGACGTCGACCTGCTGGTGTCGGACGGCTTCACCCCGACGCCGCTGCTCGCCGAGCAGGCCGGCGGCGCCGCGCGCGGCGTCTTCCTGGCGGTCACCGGGCTCACCCCGGAGTCGCTGCCGGCCGAGGGCCGGCGGTTCGTGCGCGCGTTCGCCACCACGCTCCCGGGCGTCGAGATCGAGCCGACCGCCGTCTACGGCGCCGCCGCGGCCGACGTGGTCCTCGACGCCATCGCGCGCTCCGACGGCAGCCGCGCCTCGGTACTCGCCGCGCTCCCGGACACGCGCGTGGCGACGCCGGTCGGCCCGGTCGCCTTCGACGCCGACGGCGATCCGCTGGGCGCCGCGGTCACCGTGCTGCGGATCGAGCCCGGCCGGCGGATCGGCGTGTTCGAGGACGCGGTCCTCGAGCGCCTCGTGCGCGCGGGCTAGCGGCGTCGATGCTCGTCGACCGTGCCGCGCGTGGGCTTGAGCGTGTTCTTGACCGTCACCCTCAGTTGCCCTTTCGCCTTCGCCACGATCCTCCGACCTTCTGACGCAGCCCCGATTCCAGATTTCTTCAAGGGCCTCTGCGTAGCTTGACGCCGTTCGCAAACGGCTTCACCGCCGATGGCCGGCGGCGAGAGGAGGAACATGGTTATGGGGAGCAAGATCACAGCGCTCGGCGCAGTGCTGCTGGCAGCCGCGGTCGCGGCACCCGCACAGGCGACGGTGCGCGAGAGGGGGGATCGAGCACCCGGAGTGGTCCTACATCGAGGATTGCGGGTTCCCGGTCCAGGTGACGGGCTCGGGCACGGGGCGGTACATGATCCGCGAGGGCATGAACAAGGACGCGGGTGCGTTCCCGGTGCTTGACCGCTTCACCTACAGCGAGACGTGGACGAACCCCGCAACGGGGGGAGTGGTTCGTGATTCGCGGGAAGTTGACCTTCAACGAGGTCGGAGCGACGCGGGTGGCGGGCTCGATCTTCGAGTTCCGGACAACTCGAGGCCGGACAGCCGTTCGTCGTCGAGGACTCAGACGGCAACGTGGTGGCGCGCAACCGCGGCTCCGTCCACACCAGGTACGCACAAGGACTTCGGCGACACGTACTCCGCAGCCGCCGACTGATCGACTGGCGCGGGGTCGATTTCGCCCTCCGCCGTGTCGGCACAGCGAGCTGTGGTAACCTACAACCAAATGGTTGTAGGAAGTGAGGAGAGCAAGACCGACGACGTTTTTCACGCGCTCGCCGACCCGACCCGCCGCGACATCCTGCGCCGGGCTGGCGGCGACGCACCGTCCGTCTCGCGGCTCGCCGACGCCTACCCGATGTCGTTCGCTGCCGTGCAGAAGCACGTCGCGGTGCTCGAACGGGCCGGGCTAGTCACCAAGCGCCGCCGCGGCCGGGAGCAGCTCGTCGAGGCCGCACCCGAAGGGCTCGCCGACGCGAGGCGGGCGCTCGAGGATCTCGAAGAGATCTGGCGCGGCCGAGTCGAGCGGATGTCCGAGCTTCTCGCTTCCGATTCAGAACAAGACGAAAGGAAACCCTGATGTCCGTAGCCAGCGTCGAGAGCGATCTCGACAACCTGACCCTGACCGTCATCGCCGATTTCGACGCGCCGGTCGAAGCGGTGTGGGAGCTCTGGGCCGACCCGCAGAAGCTCGGGCTGTGGTGGGGGCCACCGAATTATTCGACGACCTTCGAGCCGTACGAGATGAGCGTTGGCGCCGAGATGGCCCACGTCTTTGCAGGCCCCAACGGTGAGGCGGAGCACGGCGTATGGCGGATCGAAGCGGTGGATCCGCCGCGCTCGCTCGAGTTGAGCGACGCCGACGTCGACGACGACGGTAAGCCCAACGACGACTTCGCGCTCACGGGGATTGCGATGGAACTCTCCGAGACCGACGGCGGCACACGGATGACCGTGCGCTCCATGTTCTTCTCGCGCGACGGTATGGAGGCAATGGCCGAGGGCTTTGCTGAGGGCCTTCGACTGTCGCTAAGCCGGATGGACGCACTCCTCGCGGAGCCAGCCTCCAGCGCCTCGTAGAACGTTCGACCGGTGCCAGGTCAACCTGGCACCGGTCGATCACTTGCCGAGCAGGTCCCTAAGCGCCGGCTCGAGCTCGGGGAAGCGGAAGGTGTAGCCCTTGTCGAGTGCCCGACGAGGCATCACGCGGAGGCTTGCCGTGACGAAGTCGGCGACCTCTGACAGGGACACCGTTTGAGGCTCTGTAGAGCCTGATCCGAGAGAGCGGCTGAAGGGATTCGAACCCTCGACCTTCTGCATGGCAAGCAGACGCTCTAGCCAACTGAGCTACAGCCGCGCGAGGGCGTCAGTATAGCCGTGGCCTAGATGTGATCGATCGGGTCGAGCTCGAGCTCGAACCAGGCGAGGCTGCCGCCCGCGGTCACCTTCTCGCGGCCCCAGCCGCTGGCCAGGCGGTCCACCAGGAGCAGGCCGTAGCCGCCCTCCGGCTCGAGGCGGTTGCGCGGCCCGGGCGCGTTCGGCCCCGGGTCGAAGACCTCCACGCGGACCCTCTCGTAGGAGGACGCGATGCGCACCTGGATCGTCTCGTGCTCGCCGGCGCCGCCGTGCTGGATGGCGTTGGTCACGAGCTCGCTGAGCAGCAGCGCGAGCCGGTGGCGGACGGAGTTGGGGAGGTCCGCCTCGACCGAGAGGATGGATCGCCGAGCTAGGCCCGCCGCGCGCGTGCCACCGGGTACCCAGAACGAGACAGTCTTCGTTTCCATTGTCCTCACACAGGCGACGGTATCTAGGCGGCCAGGGCCACAGGCATCCGCCTACCGGCCGGTCCTACCCAATACGGAGTCATCCAATAGTCCACCTTCGACAGCAGGACCGTATCCCGAAACCAGTGCAGAACCTCACCCAGGTCGCAACCGCCCGCACCGCTACCCTAGACGCCGCTCCCGGCGCCGTGGCGGAGTGGTTACGCAGCGGCCTGCAAAGCCGTTGACACGAGTTCGATTCTCGTCGGCGCCTCTGGCGTTCCCGGTCCCTGTCTGTCCGCGACCGGGTCTAGTCTGGCGAACATACGTTCGTCTTACTATGGCCCTGCGATTCAAGACCTTCCGTTACGAGCTCCGCCCAAACAACGAGCAGGTCCGCGCGCTCGCCCGCACCGCTGGCGCGCGGCGATTCGTCTTTAACTGGGCCCTCGCACGCTGGCGCGCTCACTACTCAGAGTTCGGAGAGAGCCCGACTCGGACGCAGCTGTGTCGGGATCTGACGGAGTTGAAACACCGGCCCGGGCAGGAGTGGATGCTCGAAATCAGCAGCAGCGTGATGCAGCAGGCGATCACGGACGTGTGGCGGTCCTACCGGAGCTTCTTCCGTGGGCAGAACCGCTATCCGCGATTCAAGTCGAAGAAACTTGATCGAGCCCGGTTCAGATACCCCGCCGGGGTTCGCGTCGAAGGCCAGAAGATCTTCCTTCCTCGAATCGGGTGGGTCCGCCTTCGGCTGTCGCGCCCGGTTGAAGGACTGGTCAAGAGCGTCACGGTCAAGAGGGAGGCCGGGCGCTGGTTCGTGCTAGTCCTCGCTGAGTTCGAGGTCAGCGAGGCTCGAATCCCACAGCCGGACCCGGCAGGCGTCATCGGCATCGATCTCGGCCTCAACACGCTCGCAACGCTGAGCAACGGCGTGACGGTTCTGCCTCCGCGCTTCGCGCGGCGAGCCGAGCCGAAAGTGCGACGAGCTGCGCGGGCTCTCGGGAGAAAACAGAAAGGCAGTCGCAATCGGCAGAAGCAGCGAGCGCGCCTGGCCTCCATCCATGCGCGGATAGCGGCTCGACGCAGGGACTTCCTTCACAAGCTGACGACCTCGCTCGTGACTGAGTACGAGGGCTTCTGCGTAGAGACTCTAGATTCCCGAGGGCTTGCGAGAACCAAGCTGTCCAAGGGCGTCCTCGATGCGGGGTTTGGCGAGTTCTTGCGCCAACTCGCGTACAAGGCTGACTGGCAACGAAAGCCCTACGTCGCGGTCGGCCGCTTCTTTCCGTCAACGAAGACCTGCGGACGGTGCGGGACAGTCAATCGAGCGCTCGAGCGTTTCGTCCGAGTGTGGCGCTGCGACTGTGGCGCGGTGCACGATCGCGATCTGAACGCCGCCGAGAACATCCGCACCGAAGGTCTTCGCATTCTTGTGGCCGCGGGGTACGCGGACGCACAAAACGCCTGTGGAGCCCAGATAAGACCTCGTATCGAGGCGCAGGGCGCCGAAGCAGGAACCCCGGCAGGGGATGCCAAACCGGTTCGATCTGGTCGTTCGTCGTCAACACAGTGACCCGCCACCCCTATCCAGCACACCAGCCAGCCCAGTCCTGTCCGCTGCGTCTCCATCTTCCCGAAGGACCGCTCCGCAGCCCTGTGCCTTCCACGCCCAGAGCGGTGCGGCGCGCCCGGAACCTGTCAGGCCGGCGCACCCGCAGCCGGGCTGCCGGACAGGTCTTCGTTCAGCTTGTGCAGTGCCCAGGCGGAGACGATGAACCCGATTCCGCGCAGGATCAGGACGATGCCGATGATCACCGCGAGTGTCGACAGGCTGAGATCCGGCCAGGACAGGATCACGATGCCCGCGATGAGGTCGAGGATCGCGGTGACGATGTTCGCGCCTCGCCCTTCGGGCGTGCTCAGTCCCACAACGAACCGCACGATGCCGGCGGCCACGAACCAGACGCCGACGATCAGGGTGAACACCACCAGCGTGTCGAACGGCTTCTTGATCAGCACCAGGCCGGCAAGCACGCTGAGCACGCCGATGAGCGCGAGCAGGCCGCGGCCGTCGCCCGGTGAGAAGACCGACGCGAGGATCGCCAGCACGCCGTCGACCAGCAGGAAGATGCCGGCGATGACCGTGAACGTGCTCAGCGTCTCGTGGGGCGAGACCACGAAGAAGACGCCCACACCGAGCGTCGCGACGCCGAACAGCATGAACAGCCACCAGAAGCTCGTGACGGGGCGCAGGTGGTCAGCGGCGTACGTCGACATACGGGCCTCCGAGAGCGGGGAACGTCAGGGATCCAGTCTCTCACCCACCTCGACTGATTTCCTCACCCGCTCGGAGTGATTCCAGCCCTATACCCTGCGCGCCCATGCGCCGCGTTCTTCTGGTCTCGCTCACGCTCTGCCTCGCCGCCGTTCCGGCCGCCTCGGCACAGGCCGCCAACCGCTGGATCCAGCACCAGACGCCGCTCAACATCGCCCATCAGGGCGGGGAGGACGAGTTCCCGTCCAACACGATGTACGCCTTCCGCAAGGCGCTGCGCGCGGGGGCCGACATGCTCGAGCTCGACGTGGGCGTGACGCGTGACGGCAAGGTCATCGTCATGCACGACACCACCGTGGACGGGAAGACGAACGGCCACGGGACGGTCGCATCGAAGACTCTGAGGCAGATGAAGCGCCTCGACGCCGCCTTCTGGTTCGCGCCGCGTGCGGCCGAGCACTACAGCCACAGCCTGGCGCGGCGCGCCTACCGCTTCCGCGGCATCGCCACCGGGCGGCGTGAGCCGCCGAGGGGGTTCAGGGTGTCGGACTTCCGCGTGCCGACGCTCGCCGAGGTGCTGAAGGCGTTCCCGAGGACGCCCATCAACATCGAGATCAAGGGCCGCACGCCGGACGAGGCAACCGAGGAGTACGTGAAGAACGCCGAGGTGCTGGCGGGCCTGCTGAAGGACACCAAGCGGCGCGACCTGATCGTCGTGTCGTTCCAGCAGGCCGCGGTCGACCGCTTCCACGAGCTCCTGCCCCGGATCGACCTGGCCCCGGGCATCGACGGCGCGGCCGCATGGCTGATCGGCGGCGGCTCTCCGGGCCCGGGAGTGGTGGCGTTCCAGGTGCCGATCACCTTCACCACCGGCGGCACTCAGCTCCAGGTGACCACCGCCGAAAACGTCGCGCGCGCCCACCGCGAGGGCTACGCCTGGCAGAACTGGTTCTCGAACGAGGACCGCGACGCCCCAGCCACGTGGCGCAGCCTGATCGACATGTGCGTGGACGGCACGATGACCTCCCACCCGCGGGCGTTCGAGCGGGTGCTCAGCGGGCACCAGCGGCCCGCCAGCTGCGGCTAACCCGCTTCAGGACTGGCCTCCCGACTTTGGGTATAGGGCCCGAGCGACCCGGGTAAACCCCCCGGCGTCACGCTTTCGGGAGGAGGAGTGAACAAATGACGCAGGGGTTCGCCGGCGGCGCTCCAGGCATGGGGCACCGCCCGGATATCGACTGGGAGGCTGTGGAACGGTCGCCCGAGTTTCGCGAACTGACCAGGCGCAAGAAGGCGTTCGTGATACCGGCGACGGTCTTCTTCATGGCCTGGTACTTCGGCTTCGTGTTCCTGTGCGGGTACGCGCCGGACTTCATGGGCCGCGAGTTCATCACCGACGGGCTGACCGTCGGCTACGCCTTCGCGCTGAGCCAGTTCCTGATGACCTGGGTGCTCGGCTGGATGTACCTGCGCAGGGCCAATAGGGAGTTCGATCCGCTCGCCGCCAAGGCGCGCGCTCTGGTCGAGGGCCCCGTGGCCAGCGCCGCTCCGAGCAGGCGCTTCAGGCGCGGAGCGATCGTCGAAGAGCCCGCCACTCCTTCGGCAACGAGCGAGGAGGTGCCGAGCCGATGACTGTCATCGCTGCTGTTAACCAGACCGCCCTCGCGGTCTTCGCGGTCATCGTCGGTGTGACGATGCTCGTGACCTACATCGCCTCGAAGCGCATCTCGACGGCCACCGACTTCTGGGCCGCGGGGCGCGCGCTCACCGGCCCGCAGAACGGCCTCGCGATCGCCGGGGACTACATGTCGGCGGCAAGCTTCCTCGGAATCGCCGGCCTGATCTTCCTGTTCGGCTTCGACGGCTTCCTGTACTGCGTCGGCTTCCTGGTCGCGTTCCTGGCAGTCCTGTTCCTGATCGCCGAGCAGATGCGCAACTCGGGGAAGTACACGTTCGCCGACGTGCTGGCGTACCGGCTCAAGCAGGGTCCCGCCCGGGCCGCGGCCGCGCTCGGCACGCTCGCGGTGGTGGCCTTCTACCTGATCGCGCAGATGGTCGGCGCGGGCGTGATCATCGAGGGTCTCGTGGGGATCAGCTTTCCCGTCGCCGTGATCCTCACCGGCGCGTTCATGATCATCTACATCGTTCTGGGCGGCATGCTCGCAACGAGCTGGGTTCAGATCATCAAGGCCGTGCTCATGCTGTCCTGCGGCGCGGTGCTCACGGTGTGGGTCCTGTCCGAGATCGGCTGGAACCCGCTCCACCTGTTCACCGATGCGCGCGCTGAGTCGTCCGACGGCGCCGCCTACCTGAAGCCGGGCCTGTTCCTTGCCACGCCGCTCGACACGATCTCGCTCGGCCTGGGGCTCGTGCTCGGCACGGCGGGGCTGCCGCACATCCTGATGCGGTTCTTCACGGTGCCCACGGCGAAGGCCGCGCGCAGCTCCGTGATCTGGGCGATGTTCCTGATCGGGGCCTTCTACCTGATGACGACGGCGCTCGGATTCGGTGGGCGCGCGATCCTCGGCAAGTCGGCCGAGGGAGCCGTCGGCGAGACGGGCAACTTCGCGGTCCCGGCGCTCGCCGAGAAGCTCGGCGGCGACCTGTTGCTCGCGATCGTCGCCGGCGTGGCGTTCGCCACGATCCTGGCCGTGGTCGCCGGGCTCGTGATCTCGGCGTCCGGCGCGGTGGCGCACGACGTGTGGTCGAACATCGTCCGCCGCGGCAAGGACTCCGAGCGCGAGGAGGTCTGGGTCGCGAAGATCGCCGCCTTCGCGATCGGCGCGATCGCGATCGCCATCGCGATCATCGGCGGCGAGGGCCTGAACATCTCGTTCATGGTCGGCCTCGCGTTCGCCGTAGCGGCCAGCGCCAACTTCCCGGCGCTCCTGCTGGCGCTCACCTGGAGGCGGTTCAACACCACCGGTGCGGTCGTCGGCGTGCTGTTCGGCGTCGTCAGCTCGGTCGCGCTCGTGGTGATCAGCCCGACGGTGTGGCCGGGTCCCGACTCCGAGGGCGGCGCACTCTCGTGGTACTCGCTCGCCAACCCGGGCCTGATCAGCATCCCGCTCGGCTTCATCGGCTGCTTCCTCGGCACGATGCTGTCGAGAGAGCCGACGGCTGAGGCGAAGTTCGTCGAGCTGAAGGTGCGTTCCGAGACCGGCCTCGGCTCCGAGACGGCCACGGGCCTCGCGGGCCGAGGCGGCGGCCGGCGCCGCACTGTGGTGGCGGCCACCACGATGACGATTCCCCGCTTGTAGTCCCCTTGCGGTACAAACTGGCCCGGGGACTACGAGAGGGAGCGTGAATGGAAGGGTCCACCAAGGCCTCCGCTGAGCAGATCGAGCGGGAACTCGGAGAGCTCCTCGAGCAGGAGCTCTTCGAGCCGCCCGCGGGGTTCCGCGAGAAGGCGCTGATCCAGGACGAGTCGGTCTACGACGAGGCCGCGCGCGACCCGCAGGCGTGGTGGGCCAAGCAGTCCGAGGAGCTGCTCGACTGGGCGGAGCCCTGGGACACGGTGCTCGACGAGTCGGAGGCGCCCTTCTACAAGTGGTTCGTGGGCGGGAAGCTGAACGCCTCGCACCAGGCGCTCGACCGCCACGTGGAGGCCGGCCGCGGCGACCGGGTGGCCTTCCACTGGCGCGGCGAGGAGGGCGAGGAGCGCGACGTGACCTACGCCGAGCTGCTCCGCGACGTGAAGCGGCTCGCCAACGTGCTGAAGGACCGCGGCATCAAGCCGGGCGACGTGGTGGGCATCTACCTGCCGATGATCCCGGAGGTGGCCGTGGCGATGCTCGCATGCGCGCGCATCGGAGCACCGCACAACGTGGTGTTCGGCGGCTTCTCTCCGGATTCGGTGAAGGAGCGGATGGAGTTCTCCGAGGCGAAGGCGCTGATCACGGTGGACCAGGCGCGCCGCAAGGGCAAGGCGGCCGACATCAAGCCGGCCGTGGACAGGTTCCTCGGCGACGTGCCCTCGATCGAGACCGTGGTCGTGGTGCGCAACACCGGCACGGACGTTCCGATGGACGGCGAGCGCGACCTGTTCTACGACGAGGCGATCGAGGCGGCGTCGGAGGACTGCCCGGCCGAGCCGTTCGACGCCGAGCACCCGCTCTACGTCCTCTACACGAGCGGCTCGACCGCCAAGCCGAAGGGCATCCTGCACACCACCGGCGGCTACCTCACCGGGGTCGCCTGGACCCACAGGCACGTCTTCGACCTGAAGCCCGACGAGGACGTGTACTGGTGCTCAGCCGACGTCGGCTGGGTCACCGGCCACTCGTACATCGTCTACGGGCCGCTGATGAACGGCGCCACGTCGGTGATGTACGAGGGCGCCCCGGACTATCCGGACAAGGACATCTGGTGGGAGCTGTGCGAGCGCTACGGCGTGACCATCTTCTACACGGCGCCCACGGCCATCCGCGCGTGTATGAAGTGGGGGGTGGAGTACCCGCACCGCCACGACCTCTCGAAGCTGCGGCTGCTCGGCACCGTTGGGGAGCCGATCAACCCGAAGGCGTGGCTCTGGTACTGGAAGGTGATCGGGGGCGAGCGCTGCCCGATCGTCGACACCTGGTGGCAGACCGAGACCGGCCACATCATGATCTCGCCGCTGGCGGGCGTGGTGCCGGCCAAGCCGGGCTCGGCCACGAGGCCGCTGCCGGGCATCGACGCGGCGGTCCTCGACGGGGAGGGCAACGAGGTCGAGCCTGGTGAGCAGGGCCTGCTCGCGCTGCGCCGGCCGTGGCCCGGGATGCTGCGCACGATCTACCGCGACCCGGAGCGCTTCAAGGAGACCTACTTCTCGAAGTGGGACGAGAAGACCTACTTCGTGGGCGACGCCGCCCGCAAGGACGAGGACGGCTACTTCTGGATCGTCGGGCGCGTGGACGACGCGGTGAACGTGTCGGGCCACCTGCTCTCGACGGCCTCGGTGGAGTCGGCGATCGTCTCCCACCCGAAGGTGGCCGAGGCGGCCGTGATCGGCGTCCAGGACGAGGACACCGGGCAGGCCATCGTGGCCTTCGTGATCCTCGAGGGCGACCTCGACGGGAGCGACGACCTCGAGGGCGAGGTGCGCGAGCGCGTGGCCGACCGGATCGGCAAGTTCTCGCGCCCGAAGCGGATCATCTGGACCGCCGACGTGCCGAAGACGCGCTCCGGCAAGATCATGCGGCGCCTGCTGCGCGACATCGCGGAGGGCCGCGAGCTCGGCGACGTGACCACGCTGCGCGAGCCCGGCGTGATGAAGGACCTCGAGTCGCAGTGGGCGGGGGAGGAGTCCTAGGATTCGTCCCATGCGCTACCTGATTACGGGCGGGTCGGGCTACATCGGGACGCGGCTGGTGGAGCTGCTGGCCGCACGCGACGACAGCGAGAAGATCGTGATCTGCGACGTGGTCCCGCCGCGCGACGGGCACCAGCCGAAGACGGAGTTCGAGCGAGTGGACGTGCGCGACCGCGGCGCCGTCCACTCCGCGCTTCAGCGTGCGAACCCGGACGTGCTGGTGCACCTCGCGTTCATCCTCAACCCGTCGCACGACGAGGGCTTCATGTACGACGTGGACGTGAACGGCACGCACAACGTGCTCGAGGCGGCCGCCGAGGCCGGGATCGGGCAGGTGCTGGTCACGAGCTCCTGCGTGGCGTACGGCGCGTTCCCGGACAACCCCGAGCCCATCACCGAGGACCATCCGGTGCGCGGGGTGGCGCGCTTCTCCTACGCGCGCGACAAGACGGAGTCCGACCGCATCGTGCAGCTCTGGGCGCTCCGCCACCCCGACACGGTCACCACGATCGTGCGGCCCGCCATCGTGTTCGGGCCGAACGTCGACAACTACCTGCTGCGGCTGTGGACCAAGCAGCCATTTGCAGTGGACGTGGGCAACCTCGACGGCCACATCCAGTTCGTGCACGAGGACGACGTGGTCGAGGCCGTGAGCGGCCTCCTGCTCGGCCGCCACGCGGGGCAGTTCAACCTCTCGCCCGAGGGGCTGATGACGCTGCGCGAGTGCGCCGAGGTGCTCGGCACGCCGATCCGGCGGATGCCGCTGTGGGCCTACCGCGCGCTCGCGAAGCTGCTCTGGCATCTGCGCCTCTCGGAAGCGCCGCCCGGCCAGATCGACTTCGCGCTCTACCCCTGGATCCTGTCGAACGAGAAGATCAAGGCGACGCTCGGCTGGACCCCGAAACACACCTCGCGCGAGACCTTCGAGATCACGATGCGAGCCCAGGGCAAGCTGCCACCCGCTGAGGCCCCGGACGCATCCCCGAGCACGAACGGGGCGCCGGCCGAAACGCGGGAAACGATGGTGTAGTGGGATAACGCCACGCTGTGGTACAGTGTGGCGATGGCCCACAGTGTACGAGAGATAGTTGTAGGGGACCGAGGCAGGGTGGTTCTCCCGGCGGACATTCGCGCCGCGCTCGGGCTTGAGCCTGGAGATCGGATGTTGCTCAGCACCGACGCCGACGGCTCCGTTCGACTACGCCCATATCGAACAGTTGCGGCACAGGGGCTTGGATTGCTCGCCGACCTGGCACCCGTTGGTGGCTCCATGGTTGACGAGTTGATTGCCGAGCGTCGGGCAGAGGCGCGGCGCGAGGACAACGAGTAGTTGGCGGGAGCGGTCCTCGATGCGTCGGCGGTTCTGGCGTACCTCAATCGCGAAGCCGGGGCCGAGTTCGTTGCGGACGTGCTGGCTGGGGGCGCGACCGTTTCGGCCGTCAACTTCGCGGAGGTCCTGAGCACCGGCGCGGACCGCGGCGTCGCGCCCGAGCGGCTCGCCGCGCGTCTCGCCGAGGTCGGAGTACTCGAGGGCGCAATCACTGTCGAGCCATTCACAACAGAGGACGCGAGCACGGTGGGCGCCTTACGGCTCGTAACACGGGGTGCGGGCCTCTCACTCGGAGACCGCGCATGCCTCGCACTCGCGCGCCGGCTAGAAGCGCCTGCGGTAACGGCGGACGCGGCATGGTCGGAGGTCGACGTCGGGGTGGAAATACACCTGATTCGCTAGGGGCCTCGCCCAACGACTCGCCGCCCAACCGCGGCTATACTCGGCCGCTCTCCCGGGCCGTTAGCTCAGCTGGGAGAGCGCCGGCTCGACAAGCCGGAGGTCACTGGTTCGAGCCCAGTACGGCCCATCACCCGCTCGCACCCGCCACCGCGATTAGGAGTCATCAAGCTCGATCGGGGGGCGGTCGGGATGGCCGCGCACGAGGTCCCTCAGGGAGTCCTGGCCCCGGACAAGGCACTTCTCCGTGATCTTGAGCGGCACACGCTGGACCGCCTCGAGCTTCGTGCCGTCCTTCTTGGGGTGGAACCGAGCCTGGAGTTCCACCAGGCACCTCTCGGCACCGGCATACGCCTCCGATTGGCCGTCGTCCAGCCATGCCAGCATCTGGGCCGACTCGTCAGTCGTGAGCGTCGGGCGCATGGAACCGCTCGGGATGGAGATGTAAAGCCCGCCTTCGAGCATCGCGTCGATGGGACCTCGTACCTGTTCGAGGCGCGAGAACTCGCGCCGCGCCGCGGATTGCGCCGCTCGGGCTTCAAGGAGTTCCTGCCGCTCCCGTTCGTCGTCTTGAAGAGACCTGTTCGCTGCGTAGGTGATGAGGCCCCCGGCGACCACGCCCAGTAACCCCGCAAGCCCAGCTATCAGGGCGACCTGGACATTCTCTGACATCGCTGCCCTCCCGCCTGGACGAACCTACCCAAGGCCGGCTTTGTCGCACCAATAGTTCATGAGCGGTCGGTAGTGCCGTGAGAGCCGTCGCAGGCGATGGAGTCGTCGCGTGAACCTGTCCCGCAGGGCGCCCTGTGCGTCTCGAAGTGCGCGCTTGGTCGACGTGATCTTCGTTGCGATCGTTGCCACCTTGTTGCTGTACGCCCAGCAGTTGCAAAGGGCGCTCGCCGAAGCGCTCTGGCCGGCGGCGTCGGCGAGGCCGGTCGCATCGCCGAGGTCCACGTGGACGACACGAGCCGTCACGAGGTACTCGCGCACTTGACATTCAGCGCTGGGCTCATAGGGACCGGCGTCCACGACGACGTAGAACGACGCGGCCCCGATCGACGTCTGGACGAAGCCGACAGGAGCGCCGAACGGCGCGAAGGAACGGTTCGTCGTGGCGAACGCGTCACCGGTCATCGCGCTCCAGACTTCGCAGCCCGGGGTCTGGCTGGTGACCTCAGCGCGAACCGCGTTGATGCCGGTTGGTAGGTCAACGCGAAACACGTCCGCGTCATCCGGAGTTTCAAGCGCAGCCTGGACTGGAACGCCGGCTTCCAGCACAACGACTTCGTCGTACGAACCCCCCGAGTCAGGGCTTTGGGCGTACGCCCCGGTGCTCACACATCCGAGGGCGGCCGTGGCCGTCGCCGCGACTATCGAGATGAGGCGGCATGACATTGTGCACCCCCTGGCCGAGGCTGTTCGTTAGCTCAACGCTCGCCCAAAATGCTGACTATGTCAAGCCCGCGGCTTCGAGGCCTTGTTCGACGTCGAAGTAAGCGCGGGCTCTCCGGACGAGACCGTCCTCGAACTCGAAGAGATACGCGATCGGGCGGTCGAAGCTGATGCCGCTTGCCTGGCCGCGCGCGCTGATCCGTGCCAGTGCGACGACGGTGTGACCGCGCTCGCGGAACTCGGAGACCTCGATCGTGAGCGTCCACACCCCTCGCCACTCGCCCCAGAATTGGCGCAGCCCTTCCCGGCCCCTGTAGACCGTCTGGGAACCCTCGATCGCCTGCGCGATTTCGGACGTCCACTCGACGTCGGGGTGTGACCCCTCAAGCCAACCGTCGACCTCGCCGCGATTCCAGGCATCGAGGCTCTTCCGAACGACCTCGACGTTGGCGGAAGCCATGGTCGGCGAAAGCTAATGGAACGTGGGCTGACGGTCGATCAAGTACTGAAGTGCAGGCGGCGCTCGCTCGGTCATCTGTCCACCAGTCCAACTTCTTCGTGCACGGCGCGTTCATTGGACTAGCCGAGCAGCAACCAACAAGGGAGAACCCATCTTGAAGACCATACGAACGATTTCAACGCTGGCTGTGGCCGTGGCGCTGTTCGCAGTTCCTGCAACGGCCATCGCCGCCAAGGGCGGGCACGGCAAGTCGCAGGGCAAGACGAAGAGCTGCGCGAAGACGCACAGCGTCGGCTACCAGGTGACTGGAACGCTGGTGAGCGTCACTCAGGACGATCCGGCGACCACCGATGTGAGCGAGGCGACGGTGACGCTTACCGTGACGCACGCCAACAGCCACGCCCGGAAGTCCGGCGAGCTTGACGGTGCCACATACACCGTTCCGGCCACGGACGTCGACGGCTTCGTCCTGAAGCTGAACGGCTACGAGGGCACCGAGACGCCGATGCCCGGCGACCGCGTGAAGGTCAAGGGCCGCATCGCGCGGACCAAGCCGCGCTGCGCGGAGGAGGGCACGAGCGTGGCCGACCGCTACGCCGCTCCCGACGTCCGCCGCGTGACGATCTGGAAGGCCGAGACTGAGGTGGTGGCTCCCGAGGCCCCCGAAGTGCCCCAGGCCTAAGCGCGCCGCCACACACCGATTCACGACGACGGCCCCCGCACGGGGGTCGTCGCCGTTTCCGGCGGGCTAGTGCCCGAGCAGCATCTCCAGCCGCTCGGTGCTGCGTTCGAGATCCGCGCGATGGATCTCCGGGTTGCCGCGCGGGCGGGTCTTCCGCCACGTCGGCTGATCCTCGTGGCGTTCCGCCTGTCCGTTCGCACGCGGCTTCTCGCGGCGTGCTGTGTGCTTGTCCATGGGGTCCGAAGTCCTCCCTCGGAATCGAGTCCCGTCATTAGACCGTTCCGGGTTGAAGAGCGGCTAAACGTCCTGGGAGATACCGTCCGAATCGTTGCTTGCGCTGCTGTACGACATCCACGGCAACCTGCCCGCCCTCGAGGCCGTGCTGGCGGACGCCGGCGACGTCGAGGGCTTCGTCCTGGGTGGCGACTACGCCGTCGCGGGAGCCTGGCCGCGCGAGACCGTCGAGCGCCTGAAGGAGCTCGAGAACGCCACCTGGATCCGCGGCAACGCCGACCGCTGGCTCGTGGACCGACACGATGCGCCCGCGCCGGTCGACGCCATCGCGGCGCGCACGGCTGAGCTGCTCGGCGACGAGCTGGTGGAGGAGCTGAGCACGCTTCAGGAGTCGACGACCATCGACGGCACGCTCTACTGCCACGCCTCGCCGAGCTCGGACATGGAGACGTTCTTCCCCGAGCCGGGCGAGCGCGACGCGGAGCTCCTGCTGGGAGTGGAGGCGCGCCGGGTGGTGTGCGGCCACATCCACATCTCGTTCGACCGTGAGGGGCCGGGCGGGATCGAGATCGTGAATCCCGGGAGCGTGGGCATGCCGTGGGACGGCGACCACCGCGCCGCCTATGCCGTTCTCGACGCCGACGGCGTGCAGCGCCGGCGGGTGGAATACGACTGGGAGACGTCCGTGGCCGCGGTGAGGGAGCGGGTCGGAGAGCTGCCCGCGCGCCGCATGGAGCTTGCGCGGTTCCAAGTGGACTGAGTGCTAGCGTCCGGCGCGTGCGCCTGGCCAATGTCCTCGCCCCTCGGGACCGTCAGTTCTTCGACCTGTTCGAGGAGGCCGGCGGCAACATCCTGCGGGCCGCCGGGCTGCTCGAGGAGCTGCTGAACGAATACCCCGAGCGCAACGAGCTCGCGCGCGAGATCCTCATCTGCGAGCAGGCCGGCGACAGGATCACGCACGACATCATCCAGCGGCTGAACCAGACGTTCGTGACCCCGATCGACCGCGAGGACATCTACGAGCTGGCCTCCGCGCTCGACGACGTCGTCGACTTCACGGAGGAGGTCGCCGACTACCTCGGGCTCTACAAGATCGAGGCGCCGATGGCGCAGGCCCAGGATCTCGCGCGTGTACTGCACCTTGCCGCGCGGCAGATCGCTGAGGCGATGCCCCGGCTGCGCGGGTTCCGCGACATTTCGCACTACACGGTCGAGCTGAACAGGCTCGAGAACGACGGCGACCGCATCGTCCGTGAGGCGATCGCCTCCCTGTTCGACACCGGGATCGACCCGATGGTCGTGATCCGCTGGAAGGACATCTTCGAGCGCCTCGAGGAGGCGATTGACGCCACCGAGCACGTGGCGAACATCCTCCAAGGCATCGTCATCAAGAACTCCTAGACGGGTACGAGCCACACATGGGCAGCGAGATCATCGTCGTGATCGTCGTCGCGACGGCGCTGATCTTCGACTTCACCAACGGCTTCCACGACACGGCGAACGTCGTCGCCACGTCGATCTCCACGCGCGCGATGCCGCCCAAGCTCGCCGTCGGGTACGCGTCGGTCCTCAACTTCGTGGGCGCGTTCATCTCGCTCGAGGTGGCCGCGACGGTCGCCCAGGACGTGGTCGAGATCGAGGCGAACTCGATCGGCCTGCTGGCGGTGTTCGGCGGCCTCGTCGGGGCGATCGCGTGGAACCTGATCACCTGGTACTTCGGCCTGCCCTCGAGCTCGTCGCACGCGCTGATCGGCGGGATGGTGGGCGCGGTGTTCGTGGCCGAGGGACCGGACGCGATCTTCTTCGAGCAGGGCATTCTCGGCAAGGTGATGATCCCGGCGCTGGTCGCGCCTGTGCTGGCTTTCATCGTCGGCGGCCTCGCGATCGTCATGCTGTATCGGATCGTCGGGCGCATGCGGCCCGGCCCCGTGACCGGCGGCTTTCGCTTCGGCCAGGTGATCTCGGGCGGCCTGCTCGCGCTCGCGCACGGGACGAACGACGCCCAGAAGACGATGGGCGTGATCACCCTCGCGCTGGTGGCGAACGGGACCATCGCCCCTGACAACTTCCACGTGCCCGACTGGGTGGTCGTGACGTCCGCGACGGCGATCGCGCTCGGCACGTACGTGGGCGGCTGGCGGATCATCAAGACGATGGGCAGCCGCATCCACAAGATGGACGCGGCTCAGGGCTTCGCCGCGCAGGGTGCCGGGGCCACGGTGATCCTCGCCGCCTCGCACGTGGGCTTCCCGCTCTCGACCACCCACACGATCTCCGGCGCCGTGATCGGCTCCGGCGCCGCCAAGCGGCTGTCGGCCGTGCGCTGGGGAGTGGCGGGCAACATCGTGGTGGCCTGGGTGCTCACGCTGCCGGCCGCGGCCGTCATCGGCGGGTTCACGTATCTGGTCACGCGGCTGTTCGGCACCGGGGCCGTGGGCCCGATCGTGGTCTCGACCGCGATCGTGACCGGGACCGTGCTGCTGTTCGTGCGGCGCTCCCAGGGCGGCGCGCCCCCCGGCGTCGTGCCCGCCCCCGAGGCCGCGCCTTGATCGCCACCATCGTCGACTGGGACGCCCTGCTCCAGGTGATCTGGGTGTCGCTTGTGGCCGGGGTCGGCGTCACGGCGGCGTGGGGCTTCGCGCTGCTCGGATCCACGCGCGCGCTCGAGGTGGGGCGCGAGGGGCGGGTTGCCGAGGCGGTCGTCTACGCCGTGGTCGGAGTGGCGGGACTCGTGACGGTGGTGGCCGCCATCGTCTTCGGCATCGTGATCCTCACGGGCGACTAGCCAGCTCCGCCAGCCGCTCGATCTCCTCCTCGCTGTTCCACGCCCCGACCGACGCGCGCGCGAACTGCCGGCCGGGTATGCCACGGATCACGAGGCCCTCGGCGGCGGCCAGCTCCGCGAACGCCGGCGGGTCGGGGACCTCGAACGACACGAGCGTGGTGGCGCCGCGCGGCGCCACCGTCACCCCGCGCTCGCCGAGCAGGTCCGCGAGCCGCCCGGCCAGCGCGATGGCGCGCTCGTACACCTCCGCGAGGCCGGCGCCCTCGAGCACATCCAGGGAGGCGTGCGCCCACTCGATGTGGTGGGGCACGGGGAAGCCGGTGCTGAGGCGGCGGGCGTCCGGCCAGAGCGCCGGGTCGAGTCCGCGCCCGGGGTCCTCGAGCGCGTGATAGCCGCTCCACGGCGCGGGCAGCTCCGGGACGAGCTCGGGACTGGCGTAGAGGTAGCCGATCCCGCCGGGGCCGCAGAGCCACTTCTGCCCCGAGGCGGCGTAGAAGTGGCAGCCGAGGGCGCCGACGTCGATCGGCACCGCGCCGAGGCCCTGCGCCCCGTCGAGCACCACGATCGCGTCCGAGACCGCGAGAGGTTCCGTGTCGATCACGCGGCCGGTGGCCCAGGAGACGTGCGAGCACACGACGAAGCGCGTGTCCGGGCCGAGCTCGTCCGGCAGCTCGTCGAACGGCACCACGCGCACGCGGGCGCCGCGCCTGTCGCGGGCGGTGGCCAGCGGCCCGAGCACGCCGGGGTGCTCCTCGTCGCTCGTGAGGATCTCGTCTCCGGGGCGGATGTCCAGCGCGTGCAGCACGGCGTTGATGCCGTCCGTGGTCGAGCCGGTCACGGCCACGTCGGCGGCCGTCGCGCCGAGCAGTGATCCCACGCGCTCGCGCAGCTCGACGATGCGCTCGACCTGGTGGTCGAACCACGGCTTGCTGCTGCGCCCCTGCTCGAGCTGCTCGCGCAGCGACGCCTCGGCCGCGTCGATTGCGGCACGCGGCACCGGGCCGTTCGTGCCGGCGTTCAGGTAGGCGACCCGCTCGAGGACCGGGAACTGGGCTCGGAGCTCCTCCACGCGGGCCGCATACTAGGCTGCGGGCGACCATGATCATCGAGCGCTCAATGCAGCCGGACTGGCTTTCCAACGCGTACCTAGTAGGCGACGAGGAGAACGGCAAGGCGGTGGTCATCGACTCGGGCGGGCCCTCGGGACCGCTGCTCGAGGCGGCCGATCGGCACGGGCTCGAGGTGCAGCTCCTGCTCCTGACCCACCACCACGGCGACCACGTGGCGGAGAACTCGGTCTGGAAGGAGCGCCACGGCGTCGAGATCCTCGCCCACCCGATCGAGGCGGCCCTGCTGGACGACGTGGACCGCACGATCGAGCCGGGCGAGACGGTCGAGGTCGGGGGTCTGCGCATCGAGTCGCTCCACACGCCCGGGCACACGGCCGGGATGCTCAACTTCGTGGTGAACGGCACCGACGCGTTCACGGGCGACACCCTCTTCAAGGGCTCCGTCGGCGGCGTGCGCGCCCCCGGCTCGACGAGCTTCGAGGACCTGAGGCACTCGATCATGGACGTGCTGATGAAGCTGCCGCCGGAGACGCGCCTGCATCCGGGCCACACCGACCCGACGACGGTGGGCGACGAGTGGGACTCGAATGCCTTCGTGCGAATGTGGCGCGGGCTCGACGAGGAGGGCAGCGAGAGCTGCACGGTGGAGGGGCAGGAGGCCACGCTGGTGCTGTGGGCCCCGGACTACGACGGCGGCCACAAGGCCTGGGTCCGCTGGCCGGACGGCAGCGACGACATCGTGCCCGGCAGTCGCGTCAAGCGCGCGTAGTGCTCGAGCGTCTGATCGATCACGCGGCGCTGTTCCCGCCGGCGAGCATGTCCCTTCCGGAGGCGCTCGAGGAGGACCGTCGCGCGCGCGAGAGCCCGCACGCCGGGCTCCTGAACCGCTTCGTGGTGCCGGCGGCGCGGCTCGCGGAGCTGCCCGCCGAGCGCGCGCCGCTGAGCGTGGTGCTCGCCCGTCCCGAGGACGCCGAGCTCGTGGCGGGCGCGGACGGGGTCGAGGCCGTCGAGATGGTGCTCGATGGCCCGCGGCCGCGGCCCGCCGACCTCGTTGCCACCTACCGCGCGCTTCAGCCGCTCGGCGTGGAGACCTACTTCGAGCTGGTCCTCGACGAGAGCTGGCGCGACTCCGTGCCGGCCGCGATTGGCGCCGTGGCCGCGGTTGGCGGCCGCGTGAAGCTGCGCTGCGGCGGCGCGTCGATCCCCTCGGTCGACCAGGTGGCACTTGTGATCACGTGCTGCCGTGAGACCGGCGTCCCGTTCAAGGCCACCGCCGGGCTGCACCACCCGGTCCGCCGCGGCGAGGAGCACGGCTTCCTGAACCTGCTCGCCGCGAGCACCGCGGCACCAGACCAACTGCAAGCCGTCCTCACCGAGACCGATGCCGCCGCGCTTTCACTTAGCGACGATGGCCGGGCGTTGTTCACCAGCTTCGGAAGCTGTAGCTGGCGCGAGCCCGTCGACGACCTGCGCGAGCTGGGGCTGCTGTCATGACGCTCGCGTACGGAGTCCTGCGCGGCGGGGGCGTGGTGGCCCGGGTCGACGGGCGCGTGGTCGATCTGCGCGGTCTCGACCCGATCTTCGATGCGCCTTCACTGAATGCACTGATGGCCGCCGGTCCGGACGTCGTGGCGCCAGGTTCGCGGGAGGCTCGACGAGGGGCGTGAGCTCGCGGGCGCGGAGCTCGGGATGCCGTTCGAGGTCGCGGACTACGTTGACTTCTACTCGTCGCTCGACCACGCGACCAACCTCGGCCGCATGTTCCGGCCGGATGCCGAGCCGCTGCTGCCGAACTGGCGGCATCTGCCGGTGGGTTACCACGGGCGCGCTGGGACGGTGGTGCCGAGTGGCACGCCGGTGCGGCGGCCGCGCGGGCAGCGCCCAGGACCGGAGTTCGGGCCGAGCGCGCGGCTCGACATCGAGCTCGAGGCCGGCTTCGTGATCGGCATCCCGAGCGAGATTGGGGAGCCGGTGCCGATCGAGCGCGCGCTCGACCACGTGTTCGGCATGGTGCTGGTGAACGACTGGTCGGCCCGCGACATCCAGGCCTGGGAGTACCAGCCACTCGGGCCGTTCCTGGGGAAGTCGTTCGCCACGTCCGTGAGCCACTGGGTTGTGCCACTGGACGAGCTCGCCGAGCGGCGCGTCCCGCGCGAGCGGCAGGACCCGGAGCCGCTCACGTACCTCGCGGAGGACCCGTGGGCCTACGACATTGCGTTGACGGTCGAGCTGAACGGGACGGAAATCGCGACCTCGAACACGCGTTACCTCTACTGGTCCGTTGCCCAGCAGCTCGCCCACCTCACGGTGAACGGCGCGAGCCTGCGAACCGGCGACCTGCTCGCCACCGGCACCATCTCCGGCCCCGGGCGCGAGGAACGCGGGAGCCTGATCGAGCTGAGCTGGAACGGCCAGGAGCCGATCGAGCTGGGCGACGGCAGCACGCGCACGTTCCTCGAGGACGGCGACGAGGTGGTTCTGCGCGGCGACCCGCTCGGCGAGGTGCGCGGCCGGATCGAGCCGGCGCTCGCCGGGTAGGCACCGGCCGCGGCCATCCCTCAACCCAACCCGGCGGCTACGCTGCCAGCCTTCATGGCCGTCGCGGACCTCCAGCCCATGGCCATCGCTCCTCGCGCGCCGGGCGATTACGCGCCGGCCGCGGGTGTACGCGCCATCGAGGCGCTTCAGGAGGCCGCCGAGCCGCTCCGGGGCGCGCGCGTGTTGCATGTGAGCGCCGCGGGGGCGGAGGGGAGGATCCCTGAGTTCCTCGGGGGGCTGCTGCCGCTGGCCGCGGGGGCCGGGGTGGAGGTGGAGTGGCGTGTCCTGTTCGGCTCCCCCGAGCTGCGCGCGACGGCGGCGGCGCTCCAGTCCGGGCTGCGCGGTGGCGAGTCCGCGATCGAGGACTCCGCCTGGGATCAATACATGGACGCCTGCGAGCACGCGGCGCGCTCGCTGGGTGACGGTTACGACGCGGTCGTGTTACACGACGCCGCCATCGGTCTGGCCACGGGGATGGCGGGCCCACCCGCCGGAGGCGGCCCGGCCGTGCTCTGGCGCCTCCACGAGGACGCGTCGCACGCGGATCCGGACGCGCTGGTGCGCGCGCTGTACTTCGCGGAGCAGTGCTCGGGCGTGCTGGTGTCGCACGAGTCGTTCGCGCCCGACCTGCTGGACACGGCGACGGTCCATGTGGCGCCGCCCGGCATCGATCCGCTCGATCCGCGCAACCTCGAGCTCGAGTCGCGCCTGCCGGGGCGGGTCGTGCGCCCGCTCGGCGTGGACCTCGAGCGCCCGTTCTGCCTCCAGGTCCTGGAGCTGGACCGCTGGGACGACCCTCACGCCGCGATCGACGCCTTCCGCGTGGCCAAGGAGGAGGAGCCGGACCTCCAGCTCGTGCTCGCCGCGCTGCTCGACCGGGCGGCCACCGAGAGCTGGCAGGCGGCCAAGGAGATCTCCGATTACGCGGCCGACACCGACGACGTGCTCCTGCTCACCACCTACGAGGGGCTCGGGAGCCTCGAGGTCGGGCGCGCTCCTGCTGCTCGCGCGCGCGGTGATCGAGCGCTCGCTGCGCGAGAGCTTCGAGCTGGCCCCGTTCGAGGCGCTCTGGAAGCGGACCCCGGTGGTGGGCGGGCTGCCGATCACCGTGAGGGACGGGGTGGACGGCTTCCTCGCCCCCGAGCCCGAGCAGGCGGCGGCCAGGATCATCGAGCTGGTGCGCGACCCCGGGCTCGCGATCGAAATGGGCCGTGCCGGCCGCGAGCGGGTGCGCGAGCGCTTCCTCGTGACCTCGGCTCTCGAACGCGAGCTGAACGCCCTCGCCGCTACCGTCCAAGCCCGATGAAGGCCCAGCTCCCGGACGGCACAGAGCTCCAGCTCGAGGACGGCGCCACCGGCGCCGACGCTGCCCGTGCCATCGGCGAGGGACTCGCGCGCGCGGCGCTCGGCATCCGGGTGGACGGCGAGCTGCGAGACCTCGAGGCGCCGCTGCCCGACGGCGCCAAGATCGAGATCGTCACGGGCCGCGACGAGGACGGCCTCTGGCTGATCCGCCACGACGCCGCCCACGTGCTTGCCACCGCGGTGATGGAGCTCTACCCGGGCGTGAAGATCTCGATCGGCCCCCCGATCGACGACGGCTTCTACTACGACTTCGAGTTCCCGGACGGCGTGAAGGTCTCCGAGGAGGACTTCGAGCGCATCGAGGCCAAGATGCGCGAGCACATCAAGGCCGACGAGCACTTCGAGCGCGAGGACGTCCCGGTGGCGGACGCGATCGCGCGCTTCCGCGGCGAGGGGCAGGACTACAAGGTCGAGCTGATCGAGGACCTGGTCCGAGACCAGGGCGTTGAAACCGTCTCGCTCTACCGAAACGGCCCGTTCACCGACCTGTGCCGCGGCCCGCACGGCCCGGGCACCAAGCGGATCAAGGCGTTCAAGCTCACCAGCGTGGCGGGCGCGTACTGGCGGGGCGACGCCGACCGCACGATGCTCACGCGTGTATATGGGACGGCGTTCGGCTCGAAGGAGCAGCTCGAGGAGCACCTGAAGCGGCTCGAGGAGGCGCGCGCCCGCGACCACCGCAAGCTCGGCCGCGAGCTCGAGCTGTTCATGTTCTCCGACCTCTCGCCGGGCTCGCCGTTCTGGCTGCCGAAGGGCACCCACATCTGGAACGAGCTGACCACGCTATGGCGCAGCTCGAACGTGGAGCGCGATTACAAGGAAGTGCGCACGCCGATCCTGTACGACGTGGAGCTGTGGAAGCAGTCGGGGCACTGGCACGTGTACCGCGACCACATGTACTTCACGGACGTGGAGGGCAAGCCGATGGGCCTCAAGCCCATGAACTGCCCGGCGCACGTGCAGATCTACAAGCGCGACCTGCACTCGTACCGCGACCTGCCCATCCGCTACGCCGAGCAGGGCCTCGTGCACCGGCACGAGCCGAGCGGCACCCTGCACGGCCTGCTGCGAGTGCGCCACATCACCCAGGACGACGGCCACGTGTTCTGCCGCGAGGACCAGATCGAGGAGGAGGTCATCCGCTGCCTCGAGTTCGGCTTCTACATCTACGACCAGTTCGGCTTCAAGCCGCGCCTCGAGCTGTCGACGAGGCCGGAGAAGCGGGTCGGCACCGAGGAGATGTGGGACAAGTCCGAGGCCGCCCTCAAGCAGGCGCTGGAGGACCAGGGCCTCGAGTACGACCTGAACGAGGGCGACGGCGCCTTCTACGGCCCCAAGATCGACCTCCACACCACCGACACCATCGGCCGCTCGTGGCAGCTAGGCACGGTGCAGCTCGACTACTACATGCCGGAGCGCTTCGAGCTCACCTACATGGGCGCGGACAACCAGGAGCACCGGCCGGTGATGATCCACCGCGCCCTGATGGGCTCGTTCGAGCGCTTCATCGGCATCCTGATCGAGCACTATGGCGGCGAGTTCCCGCTCTGGCTGGCCCCGGTCCAGGCGCTGGTGCTGCCGATCGCGGACCGCCACGTGGACTACGCGCGCGAGGTGGCGCGCCAGCTCACGGAGGCCGGCATCAGGGCTGAGGTGGACGACCGCACGGAGTCGATCGGCAAGAAGATCCGCGACGCCGAGCTCCACAAGGTGCCCAACATGCTGATCGTGGGCGATCAGGAGCAGGAGGAGGGCAAGGTTGCGCTGCGCCGCCACCGCGAGGGAGACCTCGGCCAGACCTCGGTGAACGACTTCATCGCTTCGCTAACCGCCGCTATACTGGCCCGCGAATGACCCGAACCGCGCCACGGCCCGTTTGACGTCCGGCCATAGCCTCACCTAGTGCCGATCCCTCGTAAGTTCGATCGGCGGATGCCGGAGCGGGACGAGACCCGCATCAACGAGCGCATCCGGGTGCCTCAGGTTCGCCTCGTGGGGGAGGACGGGAACCAGATCGGTGTCGTCGACACCCAGCAGGCCCTCCGCTACGCACAGGAGCGCGACCTCGACCTGGTCGAGGTGGCCCCCGATGCCCGGCCGCCCGTGTGTCGCGTGCTCGACTACTCGAAGTACAAGTACGAGCAGGAGCAGAAGGCCAAGGCAGCGCGGCGCCACCAGAAGCAGGTCAACGTCCGCGAGATCAAGCTGCGCCCGAAGATCGCCACCAACGACTACGAGACCAAGAAGAACCACGTGGTCCGCTTCCTGAAGGGTGACGACCGCGTGAAGGTCACGATCATGTTCCGCGGGCGCGAGCAGACCCACCCCGAGCGCGGGGAGCGGCTGCTGATGCGCCTGGCCGAGGACGTGGCCGAGCTGGGCACCATCGAGCAGTCGCCCCAGCAGGACGGCCGCAACATGACGATGCTGCTCGCTCCCTCGAAGAAGAAGCCGGACACCGAAGAGCACGCTGCCGTGGAGCAGCCGCCCGCCGAGGAATCGGCCGCCGCGCCCGCCCCCGCCGCGGTCGAAGCCGAGCCGGCGGCAGCGCCGGCGGACGTGCCCGCCGCGGCGCCGGCCGAGGCAGAGACCTCCTAGCGCTCGTCCAGAGCGAGGCTGACCGCCTCGTCGAAGCCAAGCCGGGCTCCATCCGCGTAAGCGGCGCGCCAACGCGTTTCGCCCAGTCGCTCCCGAGCGGGCGAGAAGAACTCCTGCTCGAGCCTGAGGCCGCCCGCATCGGTCAGGACATTCGCCAGTGATTCCGCTCCGCCGAGCAGGCGTGCCGCGCGCTCCGCGTCACCCCGGCGCGCCGCAATGGCCGCCAGACCACCGATCCCCCCAGCTGCCATCCAGTACACGGCGTGCTCCCGGCTGAGCCGCAGCTGCTCCGCGAAGCGGGCCGCGGCACATTCGAGATCGGCCGTGAACAGCGCAGCAAGTCCGAGGTTGCCGATAACCAGCATGACCCTGAGCTGCTCGCCGGTCCTGTACGCCAATTCGAGTGCCTCGTCGAGGTATCCGGCCGCGCGTTCGTAGCTGCCCTGTGTAACGGCCAGGTAGCCCGCGTCGTTGTACAGCGAGGCGAGTCCGTGGATGTCGCCGACCTTGCGATAGAGAGCCGCGGTCTCCGCGATCTCGGCGTCGACGGCGACGATTGGGAACGAGAGCGCCCGAAGCGAAAGCGCGTCGGCGATGAGCCCGTCGTCGCCGGACTCGCGAGCGTACGGCAGTGCCTCCTCCGCCAGCGCCCGGTTGCGCTCGAGATCGTCCAGGTTCAAGTCGTACAGGTGCATGAGGGCGTCGGCGATTCCAGCCGGGTCCCCGGCGCGGCGAGACAAGGCAAGCGCCTCGGAGGCGGTGTTCCGGAGGACCGCCTGGGATCCGCCGACGTCGTACCACGCCCCCTGTTCCTCGAGCACCACCACCTCGGCCCTGAGTGCCCTGGCACGATCCTCGAGCGGCACGTCGTCATCCGCTGCTTCGATGGCCGCCCTCAGCCAACGACCGCCTTCCGCGGAAGCACTCCGGAACTCCCAGTACCTCCCGAGCCGACCGGCGAGCCGCACCGCCAGTGCCGACTGGCCTTCGCCCAGAGCCCAGTCCAGTGCCGCCCTGAAGTTGTCGATCTCAGCGTCGAGCCGCCGCATCCACTCCGGCTCCGCGCGGGTCCTGAGGTGTGGCGCTGCACTCTCGGCGAGGGCGACGAAGTGCCGGCAATGCAGGAGCCGCACCTCTGAGCTGCCTTCGTCGCGCTCGAGCAGCTCGCGCGCATAGGCCCGCACGGTCTCGAGCATCAGCAGGCGGCCGGACTCGCGCACCAGGAGGTTCTTCTCCACGAGCCCCTCCAGGGCTTCGACGTCGGCCCCCGTGACCGCTTCTGCCGTTTCAACGGTGGCCCCGCCCGCGAAGACGGCGAAGCGGGCAAATGCATCCGCCTCCGCTTCGCTCAGCAGCCGGTGGCTCCACTCGAGCGTGGCGCGCAGCGTCTGCTGCCGCGCGGGGGCGTCGCGCGGACCGCTGCCAAGCGCGTCCAGGGCTCGACCGAGGCGCGCGTCGAGCTCCTCGGGGCCGAGCACAGACATGCGTGCTGCGGCGAGCTCGACCGCGAGCGGCAGCCCGTCGAGGCGGCGACACACACTTGCGACCGCCCGGGCGTTGGCAGTCGTCAGCTCGAACGCCGAATCCCGGTTGTGCGCACGCTCCACGAACAGGGCGCCGGCGGCGGCCTGTTCGACCGCTTCGGGAGCGCCGTCCTCCGGAACCTTCAGAGGGCTAACGGCATAGCGCTGCTCCGCCTGGAGCTGCAGCGCTTCGCGGCTGGTCGCCAGCACGCACAGGCCTGGACACGCGGCCAGCAAATTGCTAACGAGAGGAGCGGCTGCGAGCAGATGCTCGAAGTTGTCGAGTACGAGGATGCCTCGCTTGGTTAGGAGGAAGCGCTCGCAGGCTGCCCTCGTCGATTCGCTGCCGACGGGGGTGACGTCGAGCGCCTGGGCGATCGCACTCGGGACGTGCTCACCCTCTGCTATGGGTGCGAGTAGGACAAGCCAGGCACCGTCCGGATATTGCGGCTCGAGCTGCCGTGCCACGTCGAGGGCGAGCCGCGTCTTGCCCACTCCGCCAGGACCGGTGAGTGTCACAAGGCGGTGGTCCTTTTCGTGAAACAGAGCGACGACCGCGTGACGGTCCTCATCGCGCCCGATGGTGGGTGTTGGCGGCGCCGGCACCCGGCTGACCGAAGGTGCTGCCACTGGGGCGGCGAGGTCCGCGTCATGGGTGAGGATCGCCTGCTCCAGTTCCCGGAGCGCAGGCGTCGGCTCGAGGCCCAGCTCCTCGCTCAGCATTTGCCGCGCCGCGCGATACGCCTCGAGGGCCTCCGCCTGGCGACCACCGCGGTACAGCGCCAGCACGAGCTGGCGACGCAGACGCTCGCCCAGCGGATGCTCCGCCACGAGAGCCTCGAGCTCGCCAACCAGCTCTGCGTGCCTTCCGCAGGCCAGATCGGCGTCGATGCGGTCCTCGAGCACTGCCAGTCGCAGCTCCTCGAGCCGGGCGATCTCTCCCTGCGCGAACGACTCAAAGCCAAGGTCGGCCAGCGCCGGTCCGCGCCAGATCGCCAGCGCCTCCCGCAGATGGCCCGCGGCGCGTCGTTGGTCTCCGCTGGCCAAGGCCTCGCGACCCTTGTGGGCCAGGTGCTCGCACCGGTCCAGATCCAGTTCGCCCGACTCAACATGGAGCTGATAGCCGTTCGGGTGAGTCACCAGCCGCGCGGAGCCCTCTCCAAGAGCCTTGCGCAGCCGCGACACCTGCACCTGCAGGCCCTTCCTCGGCGAGACGGGTGGATGCTCACCCCAGAGCTCGTCGATGAGTTCGTCGGCCGAAACCGGCTCGTTCGCATGGATCAGCAGGATCGCCAGCAGCACGCGCTGCCTGTCGCCGGCGATTGGGATCGTCCTCCCGCCGTCCTCGACTTCAAGCGGGCCGAGGATCCGAAAATCCATGAGTCCACGCTACCGCCGTGAAGCCGCGGTGCAACCGGGACGGCTCAGGGTGGTCGAGACCGCAGTTCCCATCAGGAGGAAGCCATGCCGACCGTTGCGCACCACCCCCTCAGGCTCCCGAGTCGGGCGCCACACCGCCTCACCGTGTGGCTGCTCGGCGCCGTTCTGGTGGCCGCTGTCGCGACCGCGCTTGCGGTGTCGTTGATCGGATCGGGCGGCCAGCAGGTCGACCAACCGGTGAAGGAACAGCAGGCGGCGCCACAGACCCCCACGCCATTTGGTGGAGCCCACCTCTAGCAGCACCGAGCGGAGCGGCCCCCGGGGACCCCCCCGGGGGCGTCTGCTTCAATACACCGTTCGATGCCGAAGATGAAGACCCATTCGGGCGCTAAGAAGCGCTTCAAGAAGACGGCCAAGGGCAAGCTGCTCGCGCGTCACTCCTTCACGAGCCACAACCTCGGGAAGAAGAGCGCCAAGCGCAAGCGCCACCTGGGCCGGCCCGTTGTGGTGGCTGAGGCCGATCGCAAGCGCGTCCAGGAGCTGATGCACAAGTGAGCCGGGTCAAGCGTTCAGTTCACGCGCGCAAGAAGCGCCGCGCAACGCTGGAGCGGACCAAGGGTTTCCGCGGCCAGGCGAAGTCGAGCTACAAGAGGGCCAAGGAGGCCCTCCTCAAGGCCGACACCTACGCGTACCGCGACCGTCGCAACAAGAAGCGCGACTTCCGCCGGCTCTGGATCGTGCGCATCAACGCGGCGGCCCGGCAGGAGGGCATGTCGTACAGCCAGTTCATGCACGGCCTCAAGCTCGCCGAGATCGAGGTCGACCGCAAGGTGCTCGCGGACATCGCCGTCCGCGACCCGGAGACGTTCCGACGTTTTGCCGAGAAAGCCCGGGAGGCCGCGGCCGCTTAGGCGATTGCGGACACCAAGACCTCTCCCGGGCGCCTCCTAGAAGGCGCCCTTTTTTGTTTCATGATCACCTCAGCCGACAACGACAAGCTCAAGACGATCCGCAAGCTCCAGCAGAAGCGCTGGCGGACCAAGCTCGGGCTGTTCAGCGCGGAGGGGGAGGACCTCATCCGTCCCGGCGCCGATTCGTCCTCCGCGCCGGCGAGCGACGTCGAGCCAGAGCTTCTCGATGCGGTAAGCACGCTCGGTTCCGGCACTCGCGTGATCGGCGTCTACAAGCAGCGCTGGGCCGAGCCGACGGGCGACCTCCTCGTCTACCTCCACGGCGTCGAGGACCCCGGGAACGTGGGCACGATCATCCGCTCGGCGCACGCGCTCGCCGATGCCACGGTCGTGCTCGGCCCGGGCAGCGCTGACCCATATTCACCGAAGGCCGTTCGTGCATCGATGGGGTCGATCTTCGACCGGCCCCCGGCCCGCGCGACGATCGACGACCTCGATGGCCACAAGGTCGCCCTCAGTGCAACGGCCGAGCAGGCGTTGGCTGACCTGGATGTAACGCGCCCGGTGGTGCTGGTGCTGGGCTCTGAACGTGGAGAGCTGCCCACGGGGCTGCAGGCGGTGCGGATCCCGGTGCACGCCGACTCGCTCAACGTCGCGATGGCGGCGACCGTGGCGCTGTACGAGGTCGCAAATAGGATGGCCGCCGATGGCTGACCTGGCCCAGATCAGGAGCGACGCCGAGCGCGCGATACGCGAAGCGGGGAGCTCGGCCGAGCTCGAGGAGCTGCGCGTGCGCTACCTCGGGCGCAAGTCCGAGCTGACCTCCACGCTGCGCTCGATCGGCGAACTGCCGCCGGAGGAGCGCGGGCCGGTCGGCAAGACCGCCAACGAGGTGAGGGTGGCGCTCGAGCAGCTGCTCGCCGAGCGCACCGCCGAGCTCGAGGCGTCCGAGCTCGACCGGCGCCTGGCCGAGGACCGCATCGACGTGACCCTCCCCGGCGACCCGCCCCAGCCGGCCGGCCGCCTGCACCTGGTGTCCCAGATCCGGCGCCAGATGGAGGACATCTTCGTGGGGCTCGGCTTCGCGGTCCTGGAGGGCCCCGAGGTCGAGTACGAGTACTACAACTTCACGACGCTGAACCACCCGCCCGAGCATCCGGCGCGGGCGCCGCAGGACACCTTCTACCTGTCGGAGCACGTGCTGCTGCGCACGCACACCTCGCCGATGCAGACACGCGCGATGGAGGCTCAGCCGCCTCCGATCTACATCGTGATCCCGGGCCGCGTGTACCGGCCGGACACGCCGGACGCCACGCACGTCCCGATGTTCCACCAGCTCGAGGGCCTGGCAATCGACGAGGACATCACGCTGGCCGACCTCCAGGGAGTGCTGCTCGCCTTCGCGCGCCAGATGTTCGGCGAGCACACCGAGGTGCGGCTGCGTCCGGGCTACTTCCCCTTCACCGAGCCGAGCGTGGAGGTGGACGTCTCCTGCTTCCGCTGCGGCGGCACGGGCTACGAGGGCTCGTCGCGCTGCTTCACCTGCAAGGGCGAGGCGTGGATCGAGATCCTCGGGTCGGGGATGGTCGACCCGAACGTCCTCGACTACGTGAAGGACAACGGCTACGACCCCGAGCGCGTGCAGGGCTTCGCGTTCGGCATGGGAATCGAGCGCATCGCGAGCGTGGTCCACGAGGTGCCCGACCTGCGCATGCTCTACGAGAACGACGCTCGCCTGCTGGAGCAGTTCGGCGCATGAGGGTCCCGGTCGCCTGGCTGAAGGAGTACTGCGACCCCGGCAGCTCCGCCGAGGAGATCGCCGACACGCTCACCATGTCCGGGCTCAAGCTCGAGCGGCTTCACCGGGTCGGAGTGGGGGACCCGGAGCAGTTCGTGGTCGGCGAGGTCCTCTCGGCCGAGCCGCACCCAGATGCCGACCGCCTCACCGTCTGCTCGGTGAACGTGGGGCACGGCACACAGACGATCGTCTGCGGCGCGCCCAACGTGGCCGCCGGGCAGAAGGTGGCGGTTGCGCTCCCGGGCGCCGTCATGCCGGACGGCTCCACGCTCGGCAAGGCGAGGCTGCGCGGGGTGGAGTCGCACGGGATGATCCTGGCCGAGGACGAGGTCGGGATCGGCGAGGACCACGAGGGGATCATGGTCCTGGCGGAGCACGCGGAGGTCGGCGTCCCGCTGGCGGAGCACCTCCCGATCGTCGACGAGGTGCTCGAGCTCGAGATCACGCCCAACCGCCCCGACGCGATGGGCGTCTACGGCGTGGCGCGCGACCTTCACGCGGCCACCGCGACTCTGCTCGCGCCCGACCCGACCGACGCGGACGCCGAGCCCTCCGGCGACGACCGCGCGGAGGACCACGCCAGCGTCGAGATCGCCGACCCCGAGATCTGCCTCCGCTTCACGGCGCGGGTGTTCGAGGACGTGAAGATCGGGCCCTCGCCGCTGTGGCTGAAGCAGCGGCTGATGGCGGCCGGCCAGCGCCCGATCTCGAACGTGGTCGACATCACCAACTACGTGATGCTCACCACCGCCCAGCCGCTGCACGCCTTCGACCTCGACAGGGTGCGCGGGCGCAGCATCATCGTCCGGCGCGCGGAGGAGGGCGAGACGATGACCACGCTCGACGGCGTGGAGCGCACCTTCAGCTCGGACATGGCGCTGGTGTGCGACGCCGAGGGCTCGAGCGGGATCGCGGGCGTCATGGGCGGCGAGATCTCCGAGGTCTCCGACTCGACCACGCGTGTCCTGATGGAGGCCGCCACCTGGGTCGGGCCGAACATCATGCGGACCTCGAAGGCGCTGGGGCTCCGCACCGAGGCGTCGGCCCGCTTCGAGAAGCAGCTGCACCCCGAGCAGGCGATCGCGGCGCAGCGACTGGCCGCCCGGCTGATGGTCGAGCTCTGCGGCGCGCGCATGGTGCCGGGCACGATCGACGCGTACCCGCAGCCCGTCGAGCCGCGCGTGGTGGCGCTGCGCGCCGAGCGGATGGAGCGGCTGCTGGGCGAGCGGATCGAGGAGGAGACGCGCGAACGGCATCCTCGAGCGGCTGGGGTTCGAGCGGGTGGAGCGCCCGCTGGCGAGCGCGACGGCGACGGCGCTGCCACCTCCTGGCGCGTTCCGCCCTGGCGCGACAGCGACGTCCAGCGCGAGGCCGACCTGATCGAGGAGGTCGCGCGCGTCCACGGCCTCGACAAGCTGCCCACGACGCTGCCGGCCCGAAAGGACGCCATCGGGCGGCTCACGCCGATCCAGCGGCTGCGCCGCCGCCTCGAGGACCTGCTGCGCGACCGCGGCCTGCTCGAGGCGATCTCCTACAGCTTCACGTCACCGGACGCGCTGCGGCGGTTGCGGCTCGCCGACGCGGAGGTCCTGCGCGTGCAGAACCCGCTCAGCGAGGACCTCAGCGTGATGCGCCCGCTGATCCTGCCCGGGCTGCTGGACGCCGCCCGGCACAATGCCGCCCACGGCCGCGCCGGGGTGCGGCTGTTCGAGTCGGCGCACGTGTACCTGCCGAAGGGCGACCTGGGCCCGCTCAACTTAAAGGGACAGTCCCCTGCGGTCGAGCGTCACCACCTGTCTGCGCTGCTCACCGAGGCGGCGCCCGCCGGATGGCGCACGCCGGCGCGCCCGGCGGACTTCTATGCGGTGAAGGGATTGCTCGAGGGTCTGATGGAGGCCGCCGAGGTGGAGTGGCACGCGCAGGATGGCGGGCCCGCCTTCCTGCATCCGGGCCGGGCGGCGTCGATCGTTGCCGGCAACGGCCTCCAGCTCGGCTGGCTCGGCGAGCTCCACCCGCTGGTGCTGCGCGAGTGGGAGCTGGACGGTCCGGTGGCCGCCTTCGACCTGGACGTGGACGCGCTGCTCGAGCTCGCCCCGGAGGCGTCGACCTACAGCGACGTGACGAGCTTCCCCGCCGTGCTCCAGGACATCGCCGTGATCGTGCCCGAGGACGTGCCGGCCGCGCGGCTGGCCGAGGTGGTCAGGGCCGGCGCCGGCGAGCTGCTCGTGTCGCTGCGCGTGTTCGACCTCTACCACGGCGAGCAGGTGGGGGAGGGCAACAAGTCGCTCGCCCTGCGCCTCGAGTTCCGCGCGCCCGACCGAACGCTCACCGACGAGGAGGTCGCGGAGCGCCGCGCCGCGATCGAGCACGAGCTTGAGTCGATCGGAGGGCGGCTCCGTGCATGAGGCGCTCGCAGGATCGGGCGGGAGCCGGATCGATGGCTGACGGCGTCGCCGTGGTCGGCGCCGCCGGGTTCGGCGGCGCGGTCGCCGCCGCGATCCTGCACCGGCATCCGTCGCTCGAGCTCACGGCGCTCACCGCGCGGGCCGATGCGGGCCGCCGCCATGACGCGCTCTACCCGCGCTACCGGGTGCCGCTCGAGCTCGAGGAGTTCGACCCCGACCGGATCGCCGACCGCGCCGGGGCTGCCGTTGTTGCGTATCCGCACGGTGCCGCCGCGCCCGCGGTCAGCGCGCTGCGCGAGCGCGGCCTCAAGGTGGTCGACCTCTCCGCAGACTTCCGGCTCGAGCGCGACCGCTACGAGCGCTGGTACCAGCCGCACGAGGCGCCGGAGCTGATCGACGAGGCCGTCTACGGCCTCACCGAGGCGCATCGCGACGAGATCCGCAGCGCCGACCTCGTCGCCGCCCCCGGGTGCTACGCGACCGCCGCGCTGCTCGCGCTCTGGCCGCTGCGCGACCACCTCGACGACGTGGTGGTGGACGGCAAGTCGGGAGTCTCAGGCGCCGGCCGCGATGCCACGCCCACGACCCACTTCGTCTCGGTCACCGAGAACGTCCAGGCATACAAGGTCGAGGGCCACCGCCACGCGGCCGAGCTGGAGCAGGAGCTCGGCGACGGCACGTCGTTCACGTTTGTGCCGCATCTCGTTCCAATCGAGCAGGGGCTGCTTGCAAGCTGTTACGCAACGACGGGCCTCGATGCGCAAGACGTGCGCGAGCGCTTCGAGGAGGCCTACGGGGACGAGCCGTTCATCGACCTCGCCGACGAGCCGCCCGGCACCGACGACGTGCGCGAGACCAACCGCTGCCGCATCCACGTGAGCGTGGTCGGCGGCAGCGCGTGATCGCGCTCGCCGCGATCGACAACCTCTGGAAGGGCGCCGCCGGCCAGGCCGTGCAGGACCTGAACCTGATGCTCGGCCTGCCGGAGACGGAGGGCCTCGAGTGAACTTCTTCCAATCGCGCTGGGTCGAGGCGCCGACACACGTGACGGAGCTCGACTCTCAACTGCTTCCGACTGGGTTCCGGGCAGCCGGCGTGGCCGCTGGCATCAAGACCAAGGGGCTCGACGTCGGCGTGGTTGCGTCGGACCAGCCGGACACCGTCTCTGCCGCCCGGTTCACAACCAATGCGCGCGTGGGCGCGCCCGTGTTCGTGTCGCGTGAGGCCCAGCTGGGCCGGCTGCGCGCGGTGGCGGCCAACTCGGGTTGCTCCAACGTCGGCGATGGCCCGCGCGGCGTCGAGACCGCGCTCGCGATGCAGTCAGCCGCCGCCGAGGAGCTCGGCGTGGAGGGAGGGCAGGTGGCGGTTGCCTCGACCGGCGTTATCGGGACCGAGCTGCCGCGCGACAAGGTCGTGGGCGGCGTGCGGGCCGCATGTGCCGCCCTGGGCGACGACGCCGAGAGCTTCTCGACAGCCATCCTCACGAGCGACGCCGGCCCGAAGCGCGCCTGTCTGGAGGTCCGCCTGCCGGCGGGCAGCGTCCGCCTGTCGGCCCAGGCGAAGGGCGCCGGGATGATCTCCCCGCGCTACGCCACGATGTTCTGCTTCGTACAGACCGACGCCGCGCTCGAGCAGCACACGCTCGACCTGCTCACGGGCGTGTGCGTGCAGCGCTCGTTCGACCGCATCAGCGTGGACGGCCAGCTCTCCACCAGCGACACGGTGGTGGCCCTCGCGAGCGGCGCCTCGGGCGTCCGGGTGGAGCCGGAGTCCGCCGACGAGCTGGCGCTCGGCGAGGCGCTGGACGCCCTGCTCCGCCAGCTGGCGCTCGAGATCGTGCACGACGGCGAGGGCGCGAAGCGGGTCGGCCGGGTGGTGGTGAGCGGCCGCCCGGATGCCGTGGAGCCGGTGGCCCGCTCGATCGCCAACTCCCCGCTCGTGAAGTCCGCCCTCCACGGCGGCGATCCCAACTTCGGCCGCATCCTCCAGGCCGCCGGCCAGGCCTGGCCGCCAGGCGAGCCGTTCGTGGTCGACCTGGAGATCGAAGGCCACCAGGTGGTGTCCGCCGGCGACGTGGTCGAAGCCAGCCCCGGCGGAGCTGGTGGGCGGACCCGAGATCGAGTACGTGCTCACGATGCCGGGCGAGGGCGGCGAGACCGAGGTCTTCTTCAGCGATCTCAGCCCCGAATACGTCAACTACAACGCGGACTACAGCTCATGAGAGATGTCGCAACGCTCCTCGAGGCGCTCCCCTACATCCGGGAGTTCCACGGACAGACGGTGGTCATCAAGTACGGCGGCGCCGCGATGGTCGACCCCGAGCTGAAGGAGGAGTTCGCGCGCGACGTGGTGCTCCTCAAGTACGTCGGCATGAACCCCGTGGTTGTGCACGGCGGCGGCCCGGACATCACCGCCTACATGGAGCGGCTCGGGATGGAGGTGCGCTTCGTGGACGGCCTGCGCGTGTCGGACGAGGCCACCGTCGAGGTGGCGAAGATGGTGCTGGTCGGCAAGCAGAACAAGGACATCGTGCTCGGCATCAACCGCTACGGGCAGCCGGCGGTGGGCCTCTGCGGCGACGACGGCCGCCTGTTCACGGTGAGGAAGCGGCTGGCCGGCGGCGAGACCGACATCGGCTTCGTGGGCGACATCGAGACCGTGGACGTGGGCGTGCTGCTCCACATCGCCGAGGACTACATCCCGGTGGTGGCCTCGGTGGGCGCCGACACCGAGGGCAAGTCCTACAACGTGAACGCCGACGCCGCCGCTGCGGCGGTGGCGGAGGCGCTCGGGGCGTTCAAGCTCGTCTTCCTGACCGACGTGGAGGGCTGGCGCGCCGACCCGGACGACCCGGCCAGCCGCATCTCCGAGGCCCGCGCCCAGGAGGTGCGCGAGCGGCTGCCCGAGGTGAGCGGCGGCATGCGCCCCAAGCTCGAGGCCGCGCTGCACGCTCTCGAGTCCGGCGTGGGCAACGTGCACATCCTCGACGGGCGCCAGGCGCACTCGCTCCTCCTCGAGCTGTTCACCGACGAGGGCAGCGGAACGAAGCTGTGGCCCTAGCGGAGCTCCAGGCGCTCGAGCGCGACGCGCTCATGGCCACCTACGCGCGCAACCCCGTCGAGTTCGTGCGCGGCGAGGGCACCCGCCTCTGGGACGACGAGGGGAACGAGTACCTCGACTTCCTCACCGGAATCTCCGTGGCCCAGCTCGGCCACTGCCACCCGCGCGTGGTCGAGGCGGCGCGCGAGCAGGCTGGACGGCTGATGCACGTGGGCAACCTCTTCTACACCGAGCCCGGCATCCGGCTGGCGAAGCGGCTGGCCGACCTCTCGCTCGGCGGCCGCGTGTTCCTCTGCAACTCCGGCGCCGAGGCGATCGAGTGCGCGCTCAAGCTGGCGCGCAAGCGCCGCAGCGGCGGCGAGTTCGTGGTGATGGAGGGCGGCTTCCACGGCCGCACGATGGGCGCGCTGTCGGCCACCCCGCAGGAGTCGAAGCAGGCGCCGTTCGCCCCGCTCGTGCCCGGCTTCCGCGTGGTGCCGCGAAACGACGTCGCCGCCCTGCGCGCCGCGGTGAGCGAGCGCACGGCGGCGGTGCTGCTCGAGCCGATCCAGGGCGAGTCGGGAATCCACCCGCTCGACCCCGGGCTGCTGCAGGCGGCGCGCGAGGCGTGCGACGAGCACGGCGCGCTCCTGATCTTCGACGAGATCCAGTGCGGCAACGGCCGCACCGGCACGCTCTGGGCGCACGAGCAGCTCGGCGTGACGCCCGACGTGATGACGGTGGCCAAGGGTCTCGGCGGCGGGCTCCCGGTGGGCGCATGCGTCACGAACCCGGAGGCCGCCCACGTGCTCGAGCTCGGCGACCACGGCTCCACGTTCGCCGGCGGCCCGGTGATCGCCGCCGCGGCCAACGCGGTGCTCGACGTGCTCACCGAGCCGGGCTTCCTGGCCACGGTCGGCGAGCGCGGCCAGCGCCTGGCCAACGGCCTGCGTGCGCTCGGCCTCGAGCCGCGCGGGCTCGGCCTGATGGTCGGCTTCGACCTCCCGGACGCCCCCGCCGTGGCGCGCCGCCTGCTGCTCGACCAGCGCCTCGTCGTCCACGCCACCGGCCCCGAGACGATCCGCATGTTGCCCCCGCTCACGGTCTCCGCCGACGAGGTCGACGAGGCCGTGCGCCGGCTCGGCGCGGAGCTTCACTAGGGTGCGCGCGCGATGAGCGAAGACCGCCGCACGCTGATCAAGACGGCCTCGTACGAGGCGGAGCCCGGCGAGGTCGGGCGGGTGCTGCTGCTCTACTCGGGCGGGCTCGACACCAGCGTGATGCTGAAGTGGATCCAGGACGAGTACGAGGCCGAGGTCGTGGCGCTCACGGTGAACCTCGGGCAGCCGGGGGAGGACTACGACGTGGTTAAGGGGAAGGCGCTCCAGCTCGGGGCGCTCGACTGCCACGTGGTGGACGCGCGCGAGGAGTTCGCCCACGACTACGTGGCCCCCGCGATCAAGGCGAACGCGCTCTACGGCGGCGGCTACCCGCTGTTTACGGCGCTGGGTCGCCCGCTGATCGCGAAGCTCGCGGTGGAGTACGCGCAGAAGACCGGCTGCGACACGATCGCGCACGGCTGCACCGGCAAGGGCAACGACCAGGTGCGCATCGAGTCCACCGTGATCGCCCTCGACCCGAACATGAAGATCATCGCGCCCGTGCGCGGCTGGCAGATGGGGCGCGAGGAGGAGATCGCCTACGCGCGCGAGCACGGCATCCCCGTGAAGGGCGGCACCGAGTCGCCGCCCTACTCGATCGACGACAACCTCTGGGGACGCTCGTCCGAGGGCGGGCCGATCGAGGACCTGGAGGAGCCGCCGCACGACGACGTGTTCCAGCTCGTGACCCGCCCGGAGGAGGCGCCCGACGAGCCCGAGGACGTGGTGGTGGGCTTCGAGCGCGGCGTGCCGGTGTCGCTGAACGGCGAGCGGCTCGGCCTCGTGGAGCTGCTCGAGCGGGCCGGCGAGATCGGCGCCCGCCACGGCGTGGGGATCGTGGACCACATCGAGGACCGGATCGTGGGCCTGAAGGTGCGCGACCTCTACGAGGTGCCCGCCGCGGCGATCATCCTGCCGGCCCACAAGGAGCTCGAGAAGCTGGTCGGCACGATCCACCAGAACAACTTCAAGCCGCACCTCGACGGCCACTGGGCCTACCTCGTCTACGCCGGGCTCTGGTACGAGCCGCTGCTCGGCGACCTGAACGCGCTGATGGACTCGGTGAACGAGCAGGTGACCGGCGAGATCACGATGCGGCTCTACAAGGGCAGCGCGCGGGCGGTGGCGCGCCGCTCGCCCAACTCGCTCTACGACGCGGACCTGGCCGGCTTCGGCGAGTCGGGCGGGCTGTTCTCGCAGCAGGCGAGCCCTGGCTTCATCGAGCTCTGGTCGCTCCAGTCGCGGATGGCGTACAACGTACGTAACCGGGGAAAGGACTCGACATGACGACCAGGGGCTACACGGTGTTGGGCTGGCTTGCGTGGCAGATCCTCTCGCGGGTCGTCGGACCGCAAGCTGGCGCAGAACAAGGTGAAGCTCGGCGCCGCGGCGACCGTCGGCGCCGTTCTCGTCGCCGGGCTGATTGCGGCGAAGGCCTCCGCCGGCGACGACTGAGGGGTGCGCCGTTACCTCGCCTTGGCCGCGGGAGCGCTCGCTGCGGCGGCACTCGCCGCCCCAGCCGCCATCGCCGACTCGATCGTCTACGAGAAGGGCGGCAACGTCTGGCTCGCGAGCCCCAATGGCAGCAGCCAGCGCCAGCTGACCACGGCCGGCGGCTACGGGCGCCCGTCGCAGGCGGACGACGGCACGATCATCGCCACGAAGGACGCCATCCTGCACCGCCTCAGCCGCTCGGGGCAGGTTCTGAACGAGGCGGGCGACGACGACTACGGCGGCAAGATCTTCACGGACTTCTCGCCTGACGGGGCGCTGGTCTCGTACGGCTTCTTCGCCAACGGGCCGATCCTCACGGGGCCCTATGCGGCGGTCTCCCACTCGAGCCGCCGGACCGAGAAGGAGGAGATCGACGGGCCGCTGAAGGGCTACCTCAACCCGAGCTGGCTCGACAGCACCCACATCCTGCTGTTCCCCCAGAGCCTGATCGTGGACGTGCAGATCTGGCCGATCCCAGGCGACATCCAGGACTGGTTCACAGACCCCGACTTCGACCTCGGCGGCGGGGATGTGGATCGCGGGATGACGCGGTTCGCGGCCACGGCCGACGGCGGCACGAGCATCCTGATCTACCGGCTGCCGGCACCGCCGCCCGCACTGCCCGAGCGCCGCTGCCAGGTGACCGGCGCGGCCGGCACGTTCTTCCGGCCCACCTGGTCGCCCGACGGCAGCACGCTGGCCTGGCAGGAGGACGACGGCATCCACACCCTCCGGATCGACCTGGAGACCTGCCAGGGGTCGAGCTCGCTCGTCATCCCGGGCGGCAACCACCCCGACTGGGGCCCCGCGGCCGCCGGGAGCGCGCTCACCGCCACGGCGCCCGCGCGCATCCGCCTTGGCGCGCTGCTCACCGGGCTCAAGGTGAAGGTGAAGTGCTCGTGCAGCGCAACGGCGACGCTGATCCTCGCCAGGAAGGCGATCGGCAGGACGAAGAAAGCGGTCTCGGGTTCGGCGACGCTGAAGGTGAAGCCGACTCGCGCGGGCCGGGCTCGGTTGCTGAAGGGCGGCAAGAGCGTGTCGGTGAAGGTGGCCGGAGCCGGCCGCACGGTGACCAGGAAGGTGAGGATCGTCAGATGAGGCGAGCGGGGGGACGCTGCTGACTCTCCAATTTCCGGATTTCGGCGATCCGCGGCGTCCGCCTCCGTGCCTAGGATCGTGATCCCGGATGAGCTTCGCCCATCTCCACGTCCACTCCGAGTATTCGGTCCTCGACGGCGCCTGCCCGATCGACGCGCTCGCCGAGCGCGCGGCCGCGCTGGGGCAGCCGGCGCTCGGGCTCACCGACCACGGGGTGATGAACGGGGCGGTCGAGCACTACAAGGCCTGTAAGAAGCACGGGATCAAGCCGATCCTCGGTCTCGAGGCCTACTTCGTGGATGACCTCTCGTCCACGGCCCTCAAATACGAGCGCAACCACCTGACGCTCCTGGCGTCGAGCGACGCCGGCTTCCGCAACCTCGTGAAGCTCAGCTCCGCCGGCTACCTCGAGGGCTACAAGCGCGGCAAGGCGAACGTCGACCTCGAGCTGCTGTCCCGCTACGCGGACGGCGTGATCGCCCTCACCGGCTGCCTCCAGTCGCGCTTCTGCCGCCGCATCGTCGACGACATCCCGGGCGAGGCGCGCGCCCACGCCGACGCGCTGATGCAGGTGTTCGGCGGCGAGAACGTGTACTTCGAGGTCCAGAAGAACGGCATCGCGGACCAGGACAAGGCGAACGAGGGGATCGTCCGCTTCGCCCGCGAGCTGGGGCGTCCGCTCGTGGCGACGGGCGACGTCCACTACCTGCGCCGCGAGGACTACGACAACCACAAGGCGCTGCTGTGCGTGCAGACGAAGAGCACGCTGCGCGAGCCGAAGCTCTCCTTCGACACGAACGAGTTCTATTTGAAGGACTCGGCCGAGATGGCGGCGCAGTTCGGCGAGTGGCCGGAGTCGATCGCCACGACGCTCGAGATCGCCGAGCGCTGCGAGGTCGAGATCGAGCTGGGGAAGATGCTGATCCCGAGCTTCCCGGCGCCGGAGGGCGAGCCCCAGGAGGCATACCTGCGCCGTCTTGCTCTCGAGGGGCTGCGCGAGCGCTACGGCGACCCGCCGCCGGCGGAGGCCGTGGAGCGACTCGAGATGGAGCTGGGAGTGATCGAGAAGATGGGCTTCTCGGCCTACTTCCTGATCGTCTGGGACTTCGTGAAGTTCGCGAAGGACAACGGAATCGCGGTCGGTCCAGGCCGCGGTTCCGCGGCCGGATCGATCGTGTCCTACGCGCTGCGGATCACCGACGTCGACCCGCTGGCGTACAACCTGCTGTTCGAGCGCTTCCTGAACGCCGAGCGCATCTCGATGCCGGACATCGACATCGACTTCTCGGTGAAGGGCCGCGAGCGCGTGATCCAGTACGTGGCCGACAAGTACGGACGCGAGTCCGTCGCGCAGATCATCACCTTCGGCCGCATGTTCCCGCGCGCGGCCACGCGCGACGCGGCGCGGGTGCTCGGGCTCGACTACGGCGCGGGCGACCGGATCGCGAAGCTGATCCCCGAGCCCGTGATGGGCCGCTCGAAGAGCTTCGACGAGTACCTGAGCGACGAGCCGGACCTCCGCCGGGTGTACGACTCCGAGCCCGAGGCGCGGCAGATCATCGACGTGGCTCGGGGCCTGGAGGGGATCGTGCGCAACTCGTCGATCCACGCGGCGGCCGTGGTGATCGCCGACAGGCCGCTCACCGACATCGTGCCGCTCCAGCTCGCCGAGGACAAGACGGGCGGGGCGGGGGAGAACGGTGAGCGCTCGTACCGCACCGTCACGCAGTACTCGATGAAGCCGATCGAGGAGATCGGCCTGCTGAAGATGGACTTCCTCGGGCTGCGCAACCTCGACGTGATCGAGGCCGCGCTCGACATCATCGAGCAGTCGAGCGGCGAGCGTCCCGAGATGACGGCGCTGCCGCTCGACGATCTGAAGACCTACGAGATGCTCGCGCGCGGCGACTCCGTGGGGGTGTTCCAGTTCGAGTCGGACGGGATGCGCGACGCGCTGCAGAAGGTCAAGCCGGACGAGTTCAACGACATCGTCGCGCTGGTGGCGCTCTACCGCCCGGGCGCGATGCGCTACATCGACACCTACGCGCGCAACAAGCGCAACCCCGAGGGCATCCACTACGCGGACGAGCGCCTGCGCCCGATCACCGAGTCCTCGCGCGGGGTGATCCTGTACCAGGAGCAGTCGATGCAGATCGCGAAGGCGATCGCCGGGTTCTCCGGGCCAGAGGCCGACGACCTGCGCAAGGCGATCGGGAAGAAGCAGCGCGAGCGCATGGCGGCGCTGAAGGACCGCTTCTTCGAGGGGGCCCGCGCGACCGGCACCGCGGAGCCGGTGATAGCCGAGCTGTGGGCGGTCAACGAGGCCGCCGCGGACTACTCGTTCAACCTCAGCCACGCGGCGTGCTACGCGCTGATCTCGTACCGAACGGCCTGGCTCAGGGCGAACTACCCGGCCGAGTACATGGCCGCGCTGATCTCCTCGGTGATGTCGACCAAGGACAAGGTCCCGTTCTTCGTCGCGAAGTGCGAGGACATGGGGATCGAGGTGCTGCCGCCGGACGTGAACCAGTCGGGGCACGACTTCAAGGTGGTGGATGGCAACATCCGCTTCGGCCTCGACGCCGTGAAGGGGCTCGGCTACCAGGCGGTCGAGGCGATCATCCAGGCGCGCGGGGAGGAGGGGCCGTTCAACTCGGTCTGGGACTTCTGCCGGCGCGTGGACTGCCAGGCGGTGAACAAGAAGGCGAGCGACTCGCTCGTGAAGTGCGGCGCGTTCGACTCGCTGCCGGGCACGCGCACCGGGATGATGGAGGCGCTGCCGCGGGCGCAGGTGGCCGGGGCTCAGGCGCAGGCGGACGCTCTCGCCGGGCAGGCCTCGTTCTTCGATCTCGACGGCGGGAACGAGGACGCCGCGGCGCACCACGACCCGCCGATCGTGCCGCTGCCGGACGACCGCAAGCAGCTGAACGAGTGGGAGAAGGAGACGCTCGGCCTGTTCCTGTCGAGCCACCCGCTCAAGGAGGTGCGCCCGGCGCTGCGGGCGCGCGTGGACTGCTCGCTCACCGAGCTGGCGGCGAAGAAGGACGGCGAGTGGGTCACCGTGGGCGGCATGATCGCCGAGTGCAAGCGGATCAGGACGAAGAAGGGCGACCCGATGATGTTCGCCACCCTCGACGACCTCGAAGGCCAGGTGGAGCTGCTCGTCTTCAACTCCGCCTACGCGGCGAACGAGGACAAGGTCGACGTGGACAAGATCGTGATCGTGCGCGGGCGCGTGGATCACAAGGAGGAGGGCGAGACGAAGCTCGTCGCCCAGGAGGTCGAGGCCTTCGAGCCGACCGCGGAGGAGGTGCTGCGCGCAGCCGAGGCGGCGCCGCTCGAGCCCGTGGTGCAGCGCCTCACGATCCACGTGTCCACGGGGGTGTCGGAGGGCTTCCTCGAGGACCTGAAGGACGTGGTCAGCCATCACCCCGGCGACCACGAGCTGCTGCTCGCCGTGGGCGAGCGGCGCCTGCTGCTCGGACCCGACTGGCGCGTCTCCGCCACCGGCGCGTGCCGGGCGGAGTTGGCCGGCCTGACCGGCGCCTCCCGCCTGGTCGCGTAGCCCCCGATCCGCTCTACACTGGCCTGGTGCAACCGGTCCACGCACGCACCTCCGCGGAGCTTCACGAGTGCCGCCAGTGCTGCTCGTTCTGCGACCGCGTCGTGCACCCGTCGGGCTGCATCGCATCGGGCTGCCAGTTCCTCTACCTCTACGACGACGAGGAGACCGGCCGTCGCTTCATGGGCTGCATGAACAAGGTCTTCCGCGGCGAGATCGACCGCGAGCTGTTCGACCAGGCGGAGCGCACCCGCCACGGCTTCGGCGGCGTGAAGATGACCGGCATGCCGTTCCCGCAGTGCCGCTCGTCAGTCGACCGCGCCTACGACGGCTACACCGAGGCCTTCGAGTGCGTGAACCCCGGCTTCTTCACGAAGCCGACAGCGGCGGACGCCGACGAGGCGTTCGACCTCCGCGACAACCTCTAGCCGGCGATCGCCCGGCCCACTCCCCCCTTCTCCCCCCTGGTTGGCCTTTTCCTTTCCATTTCCAATGGAAAGCCCCAACCCCCTGCCATGTCCTCCGTGCTCGCCCGCTAGCCTTCGCCCGCGCTTGCGCGAGCGCAGCCCCTGGGCCCGCAGCTTCTTCAACTTGTCCACGTCCACCTTCTCGGGCGCATGCCCGTCCACGCCCGGGCCCTCGAAGAGCGCCGGCAGCTTCTCGAAGCGCGGCTCCGACAGGAAGGCGGCGCAGCCGCGTGCGCCGATCTCGCCGTCGCCGGGCGGGGCGTGGCGGTCGCGGTTCGAGCCGAGCGCGGTGAGCGAGTCGTTCACGTGGAGGCACCTGAGGCGCCGCAGGCCGATGATCTTCGAGCAGCTCTCCACCACCTCGGTGAGCTTGTCGGCCGTCGCGATGTCGAAGCCCGATGCCCACATGTGGCAGGAGTCGAGGCAGAGCCCGATGCGCTTGTCGCCGCCGGCGAGGTCGATCAGCTCGCGCAGCTCCTCGAACGAGCGGCCGATCGTGTTGCCGGCGCCGGCGGTGTTCTCGAGGAGCAGGCGGCAGCCCTCCGACTCGGACAGCGCGTGCTTCACCATCTCGCCCACCCGGGGGAGCGCCTCGTCCTTCGGCTCGCCCACGGTGGAGCCGGGGTGGAGCACCACGCCGTCGGCCTTGATCTCGTCGCCCATGCGCAGCGCGTGGATCAGGGAGTCGGCCGACTTCTTGCGCAGCTCCCGGTCCTTCGTGGCCGGGTTGATCAGGTAGACCGCGTGGATCATCACCGACCCGATCGGGCTCGATCTGCGCAGCTCGAGGAACTGGGCGACGTCGTCGGGCTTCCAGCGCGTCGGGCGCCACATGCGCGGCGACTGGTTGAACACCTGCATCGCGTCGCAGCCGCGCTCGACCGCACGCTCGTGCGCTGGCACGAGGCCGCCTGCCGTGGATACGTGTGCTCCAACTAGCATCGCTGCCGATGAGGGTACGTTTCGCGCCTTCTCCAACAGGCGTGCTGCACATCGGCGGCGCGAGGACGGCACTGTACAACTGGCTCCTCGCGCGCGGCTCGGGCGGCCAGTTCGTGCTGCGCATCGAGGACACCGACCGCGAGCGCTCGACTCCCGAGAACGTGGAGCAGATCCTCGACGCGCTGCGCTGGCTCGGGCTCGACTGGGACGAGGGGCCGATCTCCCAGTGGGAGCGCCGCGATCGCCACACCGAGGCCGTGGAGAAGCTGCTCGAGTCGGGGCACGCGTACGAGGACGAGGGCGCCGTGCGCTTCCGCGTGCCCGAGGAGGGGGAGATCAGCTTCCACGACGTGGTGCTCGGCGACGTGACCACCCCGCACTCCGCGATCCAGGACTACGTGATCCGCCGCTCCGACGGCAGCCCGCTCTACAACCTCGCGGTGGCGGTGGACGACCGCGACATGGGCATCACCCACGTGGTGCGCGGCCAGGACCACGTGTCGAACACCCCGCGCCAGGTGATGCTGCTGCGCGCGCTCGGGGAGGAGCCTCCGGTGTACGCCCACATCCCGCTGCTGCACGGCACGGACGGCAAGAAGCTGTCGAAGCGCCACGGCGCCGCCTCGGTCCAGGAGGTGCGCGACGGCGGCTATCTCCCGGAGGCAGTCCGCAACTACATCGCGCTGCTCGGCTGGGGCTATGACGAGAGCACCGAGTTCATGACCACGGACGAGCTGGTCGAGCGCTTCTCGCTCGAGCGCGTCTCGAAGAACCCGGCGGTGTTCGACGAGCAGAAGCTGCGCTGGATGAACGGCCGCTACCTGAAGGAGCTGCCGCTCGAGGAGCTCCAGCGCCGCCTCGAGGCGTTCTACGGCCGCGAGATCCCCACCGAGATCGTCGCGATCGCGACGCGAGAAGATGCAGACCCTCGCCGACTTCTGGGACCTCGCCGGCCCGCTCATCGACGCCCCGAGCGAGTACGACGAGAAGGCCTGGGAGCAGTGGGGAGCGTCACCTCACCTGCGTGAGGTGCGCGACGCCCTCGCGAACGCTCCCACATGGGACACCCCTGCCATCGAGGCACTGCTGCGGCAGATCGTCGACGAGCAGGGCGTCAAGGCCAAGGAGATCTTCCAGCCGATTCGCGTGGCCCTAACGGGTACGACCGTGTCCCCCGGGATCTTCGAATCGGTCTCCGCCCTCGGCCGCGAGGAGACGCTCGAGCGCCTGGATAAGGCGCTGCGCAAAGCCGAATAAGCGAAAGCCCTCAACCTTTCGTCCAGGCCTGCCGATATCCGGGGTGACTGTGGAAGCCTCGCCCTCCATCAAGCAGGCCGCTGGCCGCGATTCGGCCGCGGCCCGGCACAACGAAGGCCACGGGCGCCGGCTCACGGCTGCATTCGAGGCGCTCGAGGCATTTCCGGCACTTGCTGAGTCGCGCAACCGCGTCCTGCGGGTCGTTCGCGAGGACCGCTCCTCGGTGGGCGAGGTGGTCCAGGCGGTCGAGTCGGACGTCGCGCTCGTGATCACCGTGCTGCGGATCGCGAACCGCACGGCGCAGCGCAAGAAGGGCAAGATCGCAAGCATCCCCGAGGCGGTCGAGATCCTCTCCCCGGAGGGCGTAGAGACCCTCGCCGCCCGCACCGCAACCTTCGACTTCTTCGAGCGCACACCCGGGTGGGACCTGATGCCCGAGCGCTTCCGCCTTCACGCGGTGGCCACGCAGGCCGCCGCCGACCGTCTCGCGCGCGAGATGGAGTACGAGGACCGCGACCAGCTCCTCGTGTCCGCGCTGCTGCACGACGTCGGCAAGCTCGTTCTGACCCACGCCTACCCCGGCTACCCGTCGCAGATTCATGGGGCGGCTCGCACCCCCGAGGAGCGCCTGCACAAGGAGCGCCTCGAGCTCGGCGTCGACCACGCGCTGGTGGGCGGCGTGCTCGCTCGCCGCTGGGCACTGCCGAACCGCCTGGCCACCGCCATCGAGCGCCATCACGCCGACGACGCGGAGGACGAGGCCGCCCTGGTCCGGCTGGCCGACATGCTCGCGCACTACGGCCACGCCCAGACCGTCAACCCGAAGCAGCTGCTCCAGGCCGCGCGCGCCTGCGGGCTAACCACCGAGCAGCTCCGCTCGGTGATGTACGAGCTGCCGCAGGGCACCGGCAACGCCAAGCGCAACGTGGACCCGTGCCCGCTCTCGACCCGCGAGGTCGAGGTGCTGAAGCGGCTGGCGGAGGGCAAGGTCTACAAGCAGATCGCGCACGAGCTGGAGCTCTCCACGAGCACGGTGCGCACGCACCTCCACAACACCTACGCGAAGCTCGGCGCGGTAGACCGCGCGCAGGCGGTCCTGATCGCCACCGAGCGCGGCTGGATTTAGGCCCTCGGCCTCGCCGCGTTGAGCGGCGCCAGCACCAGCACCCGCGTCCCCAGGTCCGACGACTCGATCTCGAGTGTGCCGTCCATCAGCTCCGCCCGCTCGCGCATGCTGGCGAGGCCGAGGTGCCCCGGCTCGCCGCCCGGGATCGGGTTGTTCTCGTCGAAGCCGTGGCCGTCGTCGGCCACCCTCAGCTCCACCTGTGAGCCGACCGTCCGCAGGGAGATCGAAACCGCCTTCGCCTGCGCGTGGCGACCGGCATTGACCACCGCCTCCTGCGCGATCCGGAACAGGTCGCCCGCCATCTCGGGCGGAAGCTCGATGCGCTCGATGGCGAGCCCGACCTCGAACCCGTAGCGGCGCCGCCAGATCGGCAGGCAGTCCTCGATCGCGGTGTCGAAGCTGAGCTCCTGGAAGGCGTAGGGGCCGAGATCGACGATCTCGTCTCGCAGCGCGCGCAGGTTGCGCATGCCGAGCTCGCGCGCCTCGTCGATCAGGCCGGTGGCCTCGTCGCCGCGGCCGTTCTCCGCAGCGTTGCGCGCGGCGGACAGGATCATGTCGAGGCCGATCAGCTCCTGGACGGGCCCGTCGTGAATCGACTCCGCCACCCGGCGCCGTACCTCGCTCTCGGCCTGCATCGTGCGGCGCGAGAGCCCGCGCGCGCGCAGCCGCGAGGCGGACTCCGAGGTCCGCAGCAGGCCGACCACCACCGCCGTCGCCAGCGCCGACATCACGAACACCGTCTCGTAGAAGACGAGCAGGTCGGAGTCGATCGGTGCGTCGCCGCGCAGGGCGGAGCCCAGCGACGAGGACCGTCGAGCCGATCGCCGCGATGGCGAGGCCGCGCCGCTCGCCCTGGAAGTGCGCGTGGGCGGCGATGAGGAAGAGCGCGGCGAGCCGGACAGCGCCCACCGTGTCGGGCGCCACGAGCTCGAGGGCGAGGAGGAGCGCGAAGTCGCCGGCCGCCACGAGCGGGTTGGTGACCCTGTCGGGCGCGCGCCGTGCAACCGCCAGCACGCCGGCGGACCACAGGACGAAGACGCCGAGAACGGCCGCCGCCCGTCCGTCATAGGGGAACCCGACCACCGCGGTGGCCGCGAGCGCCACCACGGCCAGGGCGAGCCGCGCGATCGCGAACATCACGATCGGGGCAGCCGACTCGATCGGGACCCGGCGCATCAGGCCACCGCCCTGTCGCGGACGCGCGCCGTTCGCAGCTTCAGCGCAGCGGTGGCGGCGCCGGCCGAGTCGATGGCCCAGTCGAGCGGAGTGCCGTGGCGGCCGTCGACGAAGCTCTGGTGGTACTCGTCCGTGGCGGCGTAGCCGCTGGCGAGCATGAAGGCGAGCAGCGCCGCGCGGCCCGGGCTCGTCACGGTCACGAGCGCGCGCCACCACAGGAAGCAGAGCAGCGCGTATTCGCCGAAATGGATCAGCTTGCGGCCGACCAGGTCGATCGCTCCGAGGCCGGAGTTGAGGCTGGGCTGGTCGGATAGGAAGAAGATCACGCCCATCAGAAGCAGCGGCGGGAGCCACAGGTCCAGTCGCGGAAAGCGCATGGGCATACCGTAGAGTCAGATGCAGTGCTGGTCATCACGAGCAAGTCGCCTTACGCGGTTCGAGCACTCACGGAACTCGCCCGCCGGGGGGACTCGGCGCCCGTCCCGATCGGCGACCTCGCACGCTCGCGCGACATCCCGGTGCAGTTCCTGGAGGGGCTGTTCGCCACCCTCCGGCGCGCCGGCGTCCTCCAGTCCCAGCGCGGCGTGAAGGGCGGCTACAGCTTCGCCCGCCCGCCGAGCGAGGTCACGGTCCTGGAGATCGTGGAGCTGCTCGAGGGCGAGCTGGGCGCCGACGCCGCCGCATCCGGCCCGATCTGGATCGAGGCCACCGAAGCGGTCCGCTCGGTGCTGGCCGGCACGACGATCGCCGAGGTGGCCGAGCGCGAGGCGCGCGACTCGGCCGCGCCGATGTACTACATCTAGTCGCCCAGCCCGGCCGCCTCCAGCGCCTCCTGCTTGGTCGCGTACACCCGCAGCCGGCGGACCATTCCGTCGTCGATCTGCCAGACGTGGGTGAAGTTCCCCTCGAGCGGGATTCGGCTGAGCGGCCCCTCGCCTCGCAGGCGGACGACCACCACGATCTCGTCGCCCGTCTCGAGCACCTCCTCGAGCTCCACGCGATGCGCGGCAAACGCCTCGGCCTGGAACGCGAGGAACTGGATGACGCCCTCTCGTCCTTCGTAGCTCGTGCCGTCGATCACCGCGTGGTCCTCGACGGAGACTCCCGGGTCGGCCAGCTCCAGGATCGTGTCCGTGTCCCCTCGGTTGAAGGAGTCGTACATGGTGCGGACGACCTCGAGACGCTCCCGCGGCATCGCTACTCCCTGAGGCCGACCGCTTCGAGGGCCTCGGCCTCGTCTCGGTAGATCTCGACCCGCACTGCCCGACCCTCGCGGAGCCGGTAGACCTGCCAGTAGGTCGGCATCTCGACGTCGACGCTGCTGGCCTTTCCGCGACCTCCCTGGCGGACGCGCACCATCACGTTCTCGTCGGCGCCGATGAACTGCTCCGGCTCGGCGCGGTACTCGGCGAAGAACTCCCGCCACTCGCGGAAGAACTCCCGGATCCCGTCATGGCCGTGGAAGACGCCCATGTCCGGAACGTAGGACTTGGTCATGTCCCACTCGACCTCCGGGTCGTAGAACTCGAAGAGCGCCGCGGCGTCGCCCCGGCTCCAGGCCTCCCACGACGCTCGCACGATTTCCACGTTGTCCGGGGGCATCGCCCGCCAAGTATCCCCCCGCGCGACTTGACCGGGGCACGAGCGTCAGGTTGTATGGGTGAACGTGTCGCGATCGAAGTACCTGGGGCTTGGCCTCGCGCTTGCCCTGGTGATCGCGGTGCTCCCATCGTCCGCGCTGGCCAACGCGAGGGTTTCGCGTAGCGGCAACACGGTCACGCTCAGCTCAGATTCGCGCGGAGACCGCGTCAGTAACGCGGGCACCGACAACCGCCGGTTGATCTCGTTCACCGTGCCGCGCGGGCATGCGCTGAGTGCCGGTGGCGGTTGCAGGCGACTCCGCGGCCCGGGGATCACGCGCGTTGTCGTGACCTGCGGCGCACCCACCCAGAACTCGGTGAACAGGGTCACCCTGAAGGTCACGCTCGGCGGGGGCGACGACACGTTCACGGCCGCGCCGTGGGACGACGTGCAGCCGCGGATCATCGCCGACGGGGGTGCGGGCAACGACACGATCTACGGCTCGACGAATCCCGACGACATCGACGGCGGAGCGGGCGACGACAGCCTCTACGGCCTCGACGACGAGGACAACCTCGACGGCGGCGAGGGGGCGGACCTGCTGGTTGGGGGAGCAGGCGACGACGGCCTGGTCGGCGGCCCGGGCACCGACAGGTACTTCGGCGACGAGCTGCGCGCCACGAGTGAGTGGGGCAACGACGTGCTCATCGCGGTCGACGGCGGTCCCGAGACCATGAACTGCGGTGAGGGTGTGGACAGCGCCGTGGTGGATGCTGACGACGCGGCGGACGCGAGCTGTGAGGCCCTTTCCGGCGCGCAGTCCTCGCCTCCGCGAGACACGGTCGGCACCCTGCCCCTGACGGTGACGATCGGCCCGCTTGCCGACACGCCAGGCGGTCTGGCGCGAATTCTCCGAGGCGAGCCGATCCGCCTGCCGGTGACCTTCTCGGCGGCGTGTGAGATCGTGGCCAAGCTGAGGCTGTCCGCCGCCGAGGCCCGGCGGCTCGGCGTGCCCCGGCGGGAGCGGGTGATCGCCGACGACATAGGCACGCCGCTCACGCTCACGCCGTTGACGATCAACACGCAGATGCGCCTGCGCTTGCCCGTCCGCCAATACCTCCGCGACGACCGGCGGGTCCGCGCAACGCTGACGATCGTCGCCCGCGACGTGAACGGCGCGGCGACGACGGCGACCAAGGACATCACTTTGCGGCGCTAGCGGAGAGGTTCCGCACCTGAATTTGCACCGAAGCGCCCGCGCAGGCCGCTTCCGCTCCGCCCGCAGTACCTTGCGCGCATGAGCCCTCTCCGCCTCGTGCTTCTGCTCGTCCCCGCCGCCCTGGCCGTCGCTGCGGCGGTTGCCATCGCCTCGCCGCCGGCCGCCCGTGACTCCGCCGCGGCCGTGATCACGCCCACCCGGGTCGACGGGGTGCACCTCGGCGACACCCACGCCGACCTCCGCTCACGCGGCAAGGTGGGGCCGATCGGTCCCGGCTGCGAGCTAGCCGAGAACACGCGCTCGGCCAAGCTGAAGGCGCCACTCAAGGGCAGCGTCAACTACACGCAGAGCAATCCGCGCAAGGTCACCGACATCAGCATCACCGGTGGCGCGAAGGCTCGTGGCGTCGGCATCGGAGCGAGCATTGCCGCGATCAAGGCGAAGTTCCCGCACGCCAAGGTCGACCACAGCACGGACCAGGTCTTCCAGCTCACGCTGGTCACGACACCCAGGCGTCCGGTCAGCGGCGGCCGGATCATGTTCGGCGTGAGCACCCAGACGCACAAGACCACGATCATCGGGGTCCCGCACATCGCGTTCTGCGAGTAACGCAGTAGCAAACACGCCCGGTACTCTCGGCGGGAATGAGCGTCTCCCCGCCCACGCGGGCGATCCCTGACAACCTCGCCGACCTGATCGGGAACACCCCGATGGTGCGGCTCACTCGGGTGGCACCGGACTGCGACGCCGAGGTGATCGCGAAGCTCGAGGCCTACAACCCGGCCGGCAGCGTCAAGGACAGGATCGGCGTGGCGATGATCGAGGCGGCGGAGGCCGAGGGGCGCATCGAGCCGGGTCGCAACACGATCGTCGAGTCCACGTCCGGCAACACCGGCATCGCGCTCGCGTTCGTGTGCGCGGCGAAGGGCTACGACCTCGTCATCACGATGCCCCAGGGCATGAGCCGCGAGCGCGAGAAGCTGCTGCGTCTGTACGGCGCGGAGGTCATCTGGGTTGAATCGATGGGCGGGATGAACGAGGCGATCGAGGAGGCGAAGCGGATCTGCCGCGAGCGCGGCAACTGCTACGTCCCGAACCAGTTCTCGAACCCGGCCAACCCGGAGATCCACAGGCGCACCACGGCCGAGGAGATCTGGCGCGACACCGAGGGCAAGATCGACGTGCTCGTGGCGTCGGTGGGCACGGGCGGGACGATCACCGGCTGTGGCGAGCGCCTCAAGGAGCGCAATCCCGGGCTGCACGTGGTGGCTGTGGAGCCGGCGTCGTCGCCCGTCCTCTCGGGCGGGAAGCCGGGGCCGCACAAGATCGACGGGATCGGCCCCGGGTTCATCCCCGAGGTGCTCAACCGCGACGTGATCGACGAGATCATGCCCGTGGAGGACGAGGACGCGATCGAGACGGCGCGCCTGTGCGCCCGGCGCGAGGGCGTGAGCGCCGGGATCTCGGCGGGCGCGGCCATGTGGGCTGCCGTGCACGTGGGGTCGCGGCCCGAGATGCGCGGCAAGCGGATCGTCGCGATCCTGCCCGACAGCGGCGACCGCTACATCAGCACTCCGTTCTTCGCCCCCTGATGCTTGGGATGCCCACATTCGCCCGGGTGGTGCGCGAGGTCCGCGACGACCTCACCGCCGCCCAGGAGCGCGACCCCGCCGCGCGCAGCGTCGGCCGGGTGGAGATCCTGCTCACCATGGGTGGCGTACAGGCGCTGCTCTCGCACCGCATCTCGCACGCGCTGCATGAGGCCGGGGTGCCTGTGTTGCCGCGGCTCCTCGCGTACGTGACCACCACGATCACGGGCGTTGAGATCCATCCCGCTGCCCGGATCGGCCGAGGGCTGTTCATCGATCACGGCGCGGGCGTGGTCATCGGCGAGACGGCCGAGGTGGGCGACGACGTGACGATCTACCAGGGCGTGACCCTCGGCGGCACCGGCTTCGCGCGCGGCAAGCGCCACCCGACGGTCGGCAACGAGGTGATGATCGGCGCCGGCGCGGCGCTGCTCGGCCCGATCCGGATCGGCGACCGCGCGAAGATCGGCGCGAACTCCGTGGTGATCCACGACGTGCCGCCGAACTCCACGGTGGTCGGCAACCCAGGTCACCCGGTGCGAGTGGACGGCAAGAAGCCCGAGGGCCCGGACGCCGACTGGGTCCACCTGCCCGACCCGGTGGCCGACGCCATCAGCGGCCTCGCCAACCGCCTCAACGAGCTCGAGGAGCTCGTGGCCGAGCAGACCGGCCGCAAACCCGGCGGCGCCGAGGTCCGCCCCCTGAAGCGCCGAGGCGGCCCGGACTCGACCGGCGGGTAGCGCGGCCGCTCAGTAGAAGACCGTGCGGGTGCGGTGCCGCGGGACGCTCTTGTACCTCGGTGCCTGCCCTTTGTTCCACAGCGCGGTGTCGATCTCGCGCGCTGGCATCCCGGTCCTCGCGGCGATCAGCTCGCACGCGTGCACCGCGCACCCGCGGATCTCGCGCTCCTCCTCGCCGGGAGGCAGCAGCTCGCCGGCGTCGATGCGCGCGGCGAGCGCGGGGTCGTAGCGCAGCACCCCGTCCACGCGCAGCACGTGCGGCACCATGTTGTCGGCGAAGATCGTTAGGCGGTCGAGGTCGCTGAACTCGGCCAGGCCGGCGAGCGCCAGGTCGTTCGCCGCGATCTGGGCGCGCTTCCAGAAACCCCGGTCGTCGAAGAACGGCATGCCCGCGGCCAGCATCGAGGCGAAACGCTCCGCGGAGCCGCCGGCCTCCGCCACCAGATCGGCCGCACGACGAGCACCGAGGAAGCGCCCGAGGTCGCGCAGGGCTTCGGCGTAGAGCCCCATCAGCTCGTGATCCGGCTCCTGCCCCAGCACAGCGGCGACGTCGGCCGCCTTCAATGCCCGTAGTTCGGCGCTGGACCACGCCCCGCCTGAGCGCCAGCGATCCGTCAAGGCCGAGGCGACCGTGAAGTAGCCCGACAGGCCCGGCCGCTTCCGCAGCGTCGGGAACCAGCCCGACCCAAAGTTGATGGCGTCGAGCGTGAGCATGTAGCCGGCGACGTCGTCGGGGGCTCCCTCCAGGTAGTGCCGCTCGGGGTCGAGTGCAGGGGGCTGTCCGGGGTCGAGCGACGCGGCGGCGTCCATGTCGATCGACACGAAGCGCGCGCTCTCGGCGATCGCCCGGCACGTCTGGCGGACCTGATCGGTCAGCAGCACCCGCGCAGCTTCCTACACTCCGCTCGGTGCCGGCCGTCCTCTCCTGCGAGTCGCTCGAGAAGCGCTACGGCGCCACGGTGGCGCTCGGCGGCGTGGATCTCGCGGTTGAGCGCGGCGAGCTGCTCGGCCTGCTGGGACCGAACGGCGCCGGCAAGTCGACCCTCACGAAGATCGCCTGCGGCCTCGTGCGCGCGAGCGGCGGCCGGGCGGAGGTCGAGGGCGCCCCGGTGGGCTCGGCGCCCGCCCGAGCGGCCATCGGCTACCTGGCCGAGCTGTTCCGCTTCCCCGACTGGCTCACGGCCGACGAGCTGGTGGCGCTCCACCAGGACCTCGCCGGCTCGGACGGCGGCGCCGCCGAGCGGGCCGAGCTGCTCGAGCTCGTGGGCCTGGAGGAGCGCCCGCGCGGTGAAGGTGGCCGCCATGTCGAAGGGCATGCAGCAGCGGCTCGGCATCGCTCAGGCGCTCGTGGGCTCGCCGCGGCTCCTGATGCTCGACGAGCCCACCAGCGCGCTCGACCCCGTCGGCCGCCGCGTGGTCCGCGACCTCCTGCGGCGAGATGCGCCGCCGCGGCGTGGCGGTGGTGCTCAGCTCGCACCTCCTCAGCGAGGTCGAGCTGGTCTGCGACCGGGTGGCGATCCTGGTGGGCGGCCGGATCGTGGCGCGCGGGACGCCGGCCGAGCTCGCGCGTCCACGCGGGGTGGAGGTGGAGACCGGCAACGGGGTCCGCAGCTTCCCCGACGCCAGGCGCGAGGACGTGCCGCGAATCGTCGCGGAGCTGGTGTCCAGTGGCGAGCAGGTGTACGACGTGAGCCTGCTCGCCTCGACGCTCGAGGACGCGTACCTCGAGGCGGTCGGGGCCGCATGAGTGGCGCGCTGATCGTCGCCCGCTATGCCCTGCGTGAGGCGGTCCGCAGGCGCGTGATCCTGGTTGTGCTCGTGCTCACCGCGGGGTTCCTGGCGCTGTACGCGCTCGGCACGGCGCTCACGTTCGACGAGGTGAACAGCCTCGCGGCCGACGACCAGCTGGACGACCGCGTGCTCGCGGGCTCCACGCTGTTCGGCCTGGCGATGTTCACCATCCTCTTCCTCGGCACCGTGCTCGGCGTGTTCCTCACGCTGGGCGCGGTTCGGGGCGACGCGGAGCGGGGGCTGCTTCAGCCGATCGTGGTGAGGCCGGTGGGAAGGACCAGCCTGCTGCTCGGCCGCTACGGCGGCGCAGCGCTGGTGTGCGCGGCGTACGTGACGGCCGTGTACGTCGCGGCGATGCTGATCACCGGCATCACGGGGGACTGGTGGCCCGACGACCCGGTCGGCCCCGGCGCCGGGCTGGTGCTCGCCGTGCTCGTGATCGCGGCGCTGTCGCTGCTCGGCTCGGTGTTCATGACCTCTACCGCGAACGGCATCGCGGTCTTCATGATCTTCGGCGCCGGCCTGGCCGCCGGCCTGCTCGGCCAGATCGGCGACGCGCTCGCGGTGCAGACGCTCGAGGACGTGGCGAACGTGACGTCCTGGGTGCTGCCCTTCGAGGCGCTCTACCAGGCCGGGCTGCACGGCCTGACGCAGGATGCCGGCGGGGTCACCGGCGTAATCGTCCGCCTGGGGCCGTTCGGCGGCGCCCAGGACGCCGGACCGGGCCTGTGGCTGTGGGCGCTCGCCTACCTGGCGCTGGTCGGTGCCGCGGCCAGGGCGGCTTTTGCGCGCCGAGACCTCTAGCGGGCCGGACCCGGCTCTATCCTCGGATCGGTGGGAGTGACTGCCAGCGAAACGCTGCTCGAGGGGCTGAACGAGCCCCAGCGCGAAGCCGTTCTGCACGGCGAAGGGCCCCTGCTCATCCTCGCGGGGGCGGGCTCGGGCAAGACGCGGGTGCTCACGCACCGGATCGCTCACCTGGTCGGCAGCGGGCAGGCGCGGCCGGGCGAGATCCTCGCGATCACCTTCACCAACAAGGCGGCGCAGGAGATGCGCGAGCGCGTGGAGCAGCTCGTGGGCAACCGCGCGCGGGCGATGTGGGTGATGACGTTCCACTCGGCGTGCGCGCGGATCCTGCGCGCCGAGGCGGAGAAGCTCGGCTACACCCGCGGATTCACGATCTACGACGAGCAGGACTCGCTGCGCCTGGTGAAGGCCTGCATCGACGAGCTCGACATCGACCCGAAGCGCTTCGCCCCGCGCGGCATCCGCCGCCAGATCTCCGACGCCAAGAACGCGCTCCTCGACGCCGAGGCGTACCGCCTGAAGGTCTCCAGCTACTTCGAGCAGACCGCCGCCGACGTCTACGACCTCTACGAGAAGCGCCTCCACGCGGCGAACGCGATGGACTTCGACGACCTGCTCTTCCGCGCCGTGAACCTCTTCGAGCTCTACGAGGAGGTGCGCGACCGCTACCGCCGCTCATTCCGCCACGTCCTGGTCGACGAGTACCAGGACACCAACCGCGCCCAGTACCGCTGGCTCCAGCTACTGACGGAGGAGCACCGGAACCTGTGCGTCGTTGGTGACGACGATCAGTGCCTGGTCGCCGGCACGCTCGATCACGATGGCCGACGGCATCGACCAGGCCATCGAGGACATCCAGCCCGGCGACCTCGTCCTCGTCGATACGGCAGCGGCGACTACCGGCCCGCCAGGTCCTCCGCACTCTTCGAGGGCAAGCGCCAGACAGGGGTGGTGATCATGACGCGCGTCGGGCCGCGAGCTGGTCAGCACGCCCGAGCACGTGCACTTCGCCGGCTACCGGACCGGAGCTGACGCCCGACATCCACTGACCTACGCGATGTACCGAGCGGACACTTGGCTTTCGGGTTGGTACGACTGCGCACGCTACAGGAACGCCGAGCGACAGTCGGTCAGCGGTGTCCAGTCTCCGAGCGATGCAGGAGCAGGCGGACGCCGCGTGGGTCGTCTCGACACACACGTCACAGGCCGAGGCGGCGGCAGCGGAGGCTGGTACTCGCGTCCGGTTACCGGCTTCCCACATTCCCTTTCGTCGCGAAGGGAGGTCGAGACGGGTGTCAGCAGACCAGTGCCTGATCGACGAAGTCTTCGCCAGCTTCCCGACTCGATGGCGCGCGGCTCGACTGCTTCGGGACCAAGGGCTGCAGCTTCGAGCTCCGCATCACTCGTGGCAAGACCTTCGATGGGCGCCGCGCAACGTGACCGTCACGCTCTGCGGCGACCGCGCGAGGCCGGCGACCCATGCACCGGTGGCGGTCGGCGGGCGCGATCGCGACGTTCGAGCGCGCTGGAGGCTCGGCCTATCGGTTCGACCAGCCAGGCAGGGAGCGAGAGCTGGCGCTATGAGACCTGCTTCAAGGACTACGGCGAGGCGAGGCAGATCGTGGACCGATCCAGAATGCGACCCCGCGTCACGGTGCGCCAGATGGCGCGCCTGGCGTCGCGAGTGCTCTGCCATTCATGCCCGCGGCCTCGCGTGCGCCCGGGATGGTCATGTTCACCGATGACGGCGTCCTACGACGCTCGTCGACGCGGTCGAGCGGATGCGAGCTGGCTGCGCCGGTGTACGACATCAACATCGAGGACACCCACAACTTCGTCGCCAACGGGCTGTCACCCACAACTCGGTCTACGCGCTTCCGCGGCGCCGACATCGAGAACATCCTTGAGTTCGAGCGCGACTCCCCGACGCCCACGTCGTCAAGCTCGAGCAGAACTACCGCTCGACGCAGACGATCCTGAATGCGTCGAACGGCGTGATCGCCAACAACCGCAGCGCAAGGAGAAGTTCCTCTGGTCCGAGCTCGGCGAGGGCGATCCGGTGCACGTGCGGGAGCTGGAGGACGAGCACGCCGAGGCTCGGTTCGTCGTGTCGGAGATCGAGCGGCTCGTGGAGCAGGGAGCGTCGCGCGACGAGATCGCCGTCTTCTATCGGACCAACGCCCAGAGCCGTGTGCTCGAGGACATGCTCGTGCGCTACGGCGTCGGCTACCAGGTGATCGGCGGCACGCGCTTCTACGAGCGGGCGGAGATCAAGGACGCCCTCGCCTATCTGACCCTGCTCGTGAACCCGGCCGACACGGTGGCCTTCGGGCGCGCGGTGAACTCGCCGCGGCGCGGCATCGGCGCCACCTCACAGGGCCGGCTGGTGGGCTACGCCAACACGATCGGCGAGCCGATCTGGGACGTGGCCGCCGAGCCCGAGTCGGTGCCCGGCCTCGCGGCCGCGGCGACCAAGGCAATCGGGCGGTTCATGTCCGTTATGGAGCGCCTGCGCGAGCGGGTGGAGGCCGGCGCGGGCGTGGGCGACGTGCTCGCCGAGACGCTCGAGGAGAGCGGCTACACGGAAGCCCTCCAGGCCGAGCGCACGATCGAGGCGCAGGGCCGGCTCGAGAACCTCGAGGAGCTCGTGGGAGTTGCCCGCGAGTACGACGCCACTGCCGAGGAGGGCTCGGTCGAGGAGTTCCTCCAGCAGCTCGCGCTCTTCTCCGAGCAGGACAACCTGCGCGACGACGAGGGGATCGTCACGCTGATGACCCTGCACAACGCGAAGGGCCTCGAGTTCGGGATCGTGTTCATCATCGGCCTCGAGGACGGCGTCTTCCCACACATGCGCTCCATCGAGGCGGGCGACCTCGAGGAGGAGCGCCGGCTCGCCTACGTGGGCATCACCCGCGCGAAGCGCGAGCTCTACCTCACCCACGCGCGCACCCGCATGCTCTTCGGCGGGCGCGACTGGAACCTGCGCAGCCGCTTCATCGACGAGATCCCGGTGGAGTTCACCGATCGCGACGAGGACGCTCCCACCGGTCCAGCCGCCGCGGCCACCTGGGGCGGCGGCGCATCCGCGCCCGAGCCGGCCGGCGGGAGCGGGGGCGGCAGCCGGGCCTCGTTCTCGCTCGGCGACGACGTGGTGCACGCACAGTTCGGTGACGGCGTGGTTGTCGGCATCGAGCCGGGCGGGCTCGTGGTGGTGCGCTTCGCCGGCGACCGCTCCGAGCGCAAGCTGATGGCGGACTACGCGCCGCTGAAGCGCCGGTAGGCTGCCGCCGCGATGAGCGCCGAGATCATCGACGGCAAGGCGGTCGCCGCGAAGGTGCGCGAGGAGGTCAAGCGCGAGGTCGAGGCCATGGACCGGAAGCCCGGTCTCGCCACCATCCTCGTCGGCGACGATCCGGCGTCCGCGGTCTACGTGCGCATGAAGCGGGAGGACTCGGCCGAGGTGGGCATCGAGTCGTTCCACCACGAGCCAGGCGGAGACGTGCCGCCCGAGGAGCTCGCCGAGCTGATCAGGGGGTTGAACGCGGACGATCGCGTCGACGGCATCCTGCTCCAGCTCCCGCTCCCGGACCACCTCGACCAGGACGAGTTCATCTCGCTGATCGACCCGGCCAAGGACGTCGACGGGCTCACCACCGCCAACGCCGGTCTGCTGATGCATAGCCGCGAGGAGGCCATCGTTCCCTGCACGCCCGCCGGGGTGATGCGACTGCTCGAGGAGGCGGGCGTGGAGCTGTCCGGCGCCCGCGCGGTGGTGCTCGGCCGCTCGATCCTGGTGGGCAAGCCGATGGCGCAGCTGCTGCTGGCGGCGAACGCCACCGTCACGCACTGCCACTCGCGCACGCGCGACCTGGCGGCCGTGTGCCGAGAGGCCGACGTGCTGGTGGCGGCGGTCGGGTCAGCGGGGCTCGTGACCGGCGACATGGTGGGGGAGGGGGCCGTGGTGATCGACGTCGGCACGAACCGCACGGACGACGGCCTGGTCGGCGACGTGGACTTCGAGGCCGCGAAGGAGCGCGCCCGCGCGATCACGCCGGTCCCCGGAGGAGTCGGGCCGATGACACGGGCGATGCTGCTCGTGAACACCGTGAAGGCCGCGCGCGCCCGCGTCGCGTGAGCACCGGGGGGTACGGCTAGCCCTACCTTCGTTGGCGGGTGAGCCCCCCTGTGCCGGGGCCCGGTCCCTTGGCAACCTTGCAGGCACATAGCTCGGCCCGCGCGGACCACTTGGCCCGCCGTCAGATACCGCCGAGCGCGTAGCGCTCCGCCCGCCTTCCCCCCGGACGCAGCGCACTAGGCCAGCGTGTCCGTCCCCGGGCTCCCTCCGCCCCGGGGACGCGGCGCCGGCAGCCAGCCGCGCCGGTACGCTCCAGCCGCATGGATCTGCGAAGGATGCGCGCGGGCGAATGGATCGCCGGCGTTTCGGGACTGGTGCTGCTGGTGGCGCTATTCCTGCCGTGGTACAGCGACGATGGCGGCTCGCGCACGGGCTGGCAGTCGCTCGGCGCGCTTGACATCGTGCTGGCCGCGGTGGCGCTCGCGGCGCTCGCGATTCCGGTCGTCACCGCGCTCCAGCGCGTACCGGCCGTTCCGCTCGCGCTCCAGTCGCTCACGACGCTCGTTGGCCTGCTGGCGGTGCTGCTCGTGCTGATCCGGGTGCTGAACATGCCCGACTGGGCGACCGAGCGCGAGTGGGGGCTGTGGGTGTCCCTCGCCGCAACGCTCGGCATCGTGATCGGCGGTCTCATCGCCATGCGCGACGAGCGCCTGAGTCGCGGCGGCCGGCACACCGACCTCACCGGCGTGCCCGTTTCGGCTCAGCCTGAGATCGAGAGGCTTCCGGCGCCGCGTCCCGAGGCCGGATCGTGACCTTCGCGCGCCTGCGGCCCGCCGACTGGGTCGTGTTCGTGGCCGCGCTCGCGCTGCTGTTCACCACGGCCCCCGACTGGTACAGCACCACGCGGGGAGAGGAGGCCCGCCAGATCCAGGAGCAGGCCGGCAACAGCAGCGGCCAGGTGGAGCGCGAGGTCGAGCACGACGCCGGTGTGCTCGCGGAGGGCCAGGAGCGCAACGCCTGGCAGGAGGACGGCCTGATCGACCGGATCATCCTGATTGCCCTGCTCGCCACGAGCGCCCTCGGAGTGGTTGCCGCGTTCTGGCGCGCGAGCGGCCGCCCGGCGGACCGGATGTTCGGGCTCGCGGGAGCGGCGGCGTGCGTGACCGCCCTGCTCGTGCTCTACCGGGTGATCCAGGAGCCCGGCTTCGACGAGCTGAACACGGTCAAGATCGGCGCTCCGCTCGCGCTCGGCGTGCTGGGCGTGATGGCGTTCGCGTGCGCCACAGCGCTGCGAGAGGACGCGCGCAGCGAGGTCGCGCAACCGCGCGAGGCAAGCCCGAGCCTGCCCTAGGTGTAGTTAACGGGCACGACCTACAATCGGCCGCGATGATCGACAGGGACCAGGTCCTTCATGTGGCGAAGCTCGCGCGGCTGAAGCTGAGCGACGACGAGGTCGATCGCATGGCCGAGGAGATGTCGAAGATCCTCGGACATGTGGAGACCATGAACGAGCTCGACCTCGAGGGCGTCGAGCCGACGTCGCACGTGGTCGACCTGACCAACGTGCTGCGAGAGGACGTGCCGCGGCCCGGCCTCCCGCGCGAGAAGGCGCTCGAGCAGGCCCCCGACGCGGCCGACGGTGGCTTCCGGGTCCCGAGCCCCGGTGCGTCGTGAGCGACGAGCTGCTGAACCTGACCGCCGCGGCGCAGGCCGAGCGGATCGCGGCCGGTGAGCTCTCGGCGGCGGAGGTGTTCGAGTTCTGGCGCGGGCGCGCCGCGGCTGACGACCTGAACGCCTACCTCTGGGTGGCCGACGAGACGCCCGGGGACGCCGGCACGCTGCCGCCGATCGCCGTGAAGGACCTCTTCTGCGTGGCGGGAGTGCCGAGCATGGCCGGCTCCCGCATCCTCGAGGGCTACCGGCCGCCGTACACCGCCACGAGCGTCCGTAACCTGCAGGCCGCCGGCGCGCGCGTGCTGGGCAAGACGAACCAGGACGAGTTCGCGATGGGCTCCTCCAACGAGAACTCCGGGTTCGGCCCAGTGGAGAACCCGTGGGACCGTACGCGCGTGCCGGGCGGCTCGTCCGGGGGCAGCGCCGCAGCCGTCGCGGCGGGCACGGCGCCGTGGGCGATCGGCACCGACACGGGCGGCTCCATCCGTGAGCCGGCGAGCATGTGCGGGATCGTCGGCATGAAGCCCACCTACGGCGCGGTCAGCCGCTACGGGATGATCGCCTTCGCCTCATCGCTCGACCAGTGCGGCCCGCTCACGCGCGACGTCACGGACGCCGCCATCCTGCTGGGCCACGTCCAGGGCCGGGACCCGTGCGACTCCACCTCGCTCGGCATCCCGGACGGCATCCCGCTGCCGAGCGCCGAGCGTCTCGACGGCCTGCGCTTCGGCGTCTGGGGCATGGGCGAGGCGGGGCTCGAGCCGGGCGTGGCCGCGCAGGTGAACACCACCCTGGCGAGGATCGAGGAGCTCGGCGGCTCGATCGAGCAGATCGAGCTGCCGCACGCGCAAGTACGGCATCGCCGCCTACTACGTGATCGCGCCGGCCGAGGCGAGCGCCAACCTCGCCCGCTACGACGGCGTCCGCTACGGCCCGCGCTCCGGCAATGGCGACCTCACCTCGATGTACGAGCAGACCCGCCACGACGGCTTCGGGGAGGAGGTGAGGCGCCGCATCATGATCGGCACCTACGCGCTCTCCTCGGGCTACTACGAGGCCTACTACGGCACCGCCCAGAAGGTGCGCACCAAGATCGCTCAGGACTTCGCGGCGGCGTTCGAGAAGGTCGATTTCGTGGTGAGTCCGACAAGCGCCACGGTCGCGTTCAAGCTGGGCGAGCGCACGCAGGACCCGCTCGCGATGTACCTCTCGGACTACTACACGGTGCCGATGCCGCTCGCCGGCCTCCCCGCGATCTCGATTCCCTGCGGCCTCTCGGAGGGGCTGCCGGTGGGCTTCCAGATAGCGGGACCGGCCTTCAGCGAGGCGCGCATCCTCGACGCCGCCCACGCGCTCGAGAAGAGCATCGCCTTCGAGGGGGTGCCGGTCGGGTGACCTACGAGCCCGTCATCGGGATCGAGATCCACGTGCAGCTGAGCACCCGGACGAAGATGTTCTGCGGCTGCGCGCTGTCGTTCGGCGAGGAGCCGAACACGCTGGTTTGCCCGATCTGCCTCGGCCACCCCGGCACCCTGCCGGTCACGAACGCCGAGGCGGTGCACTACGCGCTGATGATCGCGATGGCGTTCGAGTGCGAGATCGCCCCGCGCTCGATCTTCCACCGCAAGAACTACTTCTATCCGGACCTGCCGAAGGGCTACCAGATCAGCCAGTACGACATCCCGCTTGCACGGCAGGGCCATCTGGGCGACGTGCGCATCCACCGGGTGCACATGGAGGAGGACGCGGCGAAGCTGATCCACGCCGGCTCGTCCGGGCGCATTCACGGCGCGTCCACCAGCGTCGTGGACTTCAACCGCGGCGGCACGCCGCTGGTCGAGATCGTGACCGAGCCCGACCTGACCTCGGCCGCCCAGGCCGCCGACTTCGGCCGCCTGCTCCAGGCCACGCTGCGGCGCATGGGCGTGTCCGACGTGAACATGGAGGAGGGCTCGCTGCGGATGGACGCGAACGTGTCGATCCGCCCCGCGGGCACGGCCACGCTCGGCACCAAGACCGAGCTGAAGAACATGAACTCGTTCCGCTTCCTGGAGCGCGGAATCGAGGCGGAGATCGCGCGCCAGGAGCGGATCCTGGACGAGGGCGGCCAGGTCGAGCAGGAGACGCTCCACTACGACCCCCAGAGCGGCAGCCTCACGACGCTGCGCTCCAAGGAGGAGGCGCACGACTACCGCTACTTCCCCGAGCCGGACCTGGTGCCGATCGCGCCGACCGAGCAGATGCTCGAGCGCGCCCGCGCGGCGCTGCCCGAGCTGCCGGCGGCCCGGGCGGAGCGGCTGGAGCGCGACCTGGAGCTGCCGGCCGAGACCGCCCGCCTGCTGGCGTTCCGCTCGGAGCTGGGCGACTTCTTCGAGTCCGCGGTGGCGGCGAGCTGACAACGGCGACACGCGCATCCTCGCCAACTGGATGACGAACGAGCTGGCCGCCCGCATCGGCGATGCCGATCCCGCGAGCACCAAGCTCGAGCCGGCCGCCCTGGCGAGCCTGGTGGCGATGGTGGGCGAGAAGCAGGTGTCGGCCGGAGCCGCGCGCGAGGTGCTCGACGTGCTGGTGGCCGAGGGCGGCGACCCCGCGAGCGTCGTCGAGGCGAAGGGCCTGGGACGCGCCGAGAGCGGCGAGCTCGACGAGATCGTGGATCGCGCGATCGCCGAGAACCCCGACGCCGTCGAGAAGATCCGCGCGGGCAAGGCCCAGGCGATCGGAGCGATCGTCGGGGCGGTGATGCGCGAGACCAAGGGCCGCGCCGACGGCGGCGAGGTCCAGCGCATGATCAACGAGCGGATCGGAGCCGGCTGACCGGCGTATCCTGGCTTCATGGCACGACTCATTCGCATGGATCGGACCGGGCACACGACGCTCGCCGAGTGGACCGCGGAGGACGACGCTGCCTTCGCCGCCGCGGTGCGGGAGTTCGGCGAGCAGCAGGAGCTCGGTTACATAGGCACGGTTCCTGACGGCCCGGGCAAGGCGACGCACGTGCGTCAGCTTCCGCGGGATGCGGACACCGTGATCCTGCGCCGCCCCATTGCCGGCGGATAGGCGCGCACTACCCGAGCTCGCCTCGGTCCCGTGGCGGCAGCCCACGGACGCTCGCTGGCTGCGCCGCTGGGGACGGATCTGGCATGCCTGGACGCTGCTCTACACGGTGCCGTTCATCTGTGCGGGCGTGGGGATGATCTGGCTCGAGCCGCTGGCCACGCCGGTGGCGCTCGCCGCGCTCGCGCACGCCTGGATCATTCCCGAGCTGTATGCGTTCAGGGGGGCGAGCGTCGTGCGGCCGAAACAGCCCCGGGCAACCGCGGGAGAGCCCGTGGCGCAGGGGCTGCTGGGCGATCTGCTCGGCCACGACGAGCGTGAGCTCCAGCGCGAGACCGGGCTCGCCCTCGAGCACGGTGAGCTGGGCGTGTGGCTGCTCGGCGAGGGAGGCGCGCTGCTCGTGTCGCCCGGGGGCCGGCGGGTGCACTGCTTCTGCGTGGGCACGGTCGAGCGCGAGCTGCCGCCGTCCGACCGGATCGCGCACCTGCTGCTGGCGCTGCGCATGGACGAGGAGGGCTTCGCCACGGTCGCCAACCACGCCTTCGCCGGAGCGCCCTGGCGCGTCGCACGGCGCCTCCCGCGACGCATGCGCCCCGCCCTGAACGCGGCGCGGCTTGCCGCCGGGTAGCCTCGCGCCCGTGGCCTTCGACGTTGTGATCGCGGGCGGCGGGTTCGGCGGGCTCTACGCGGCGCGCCGGCTCGAGCGGCGGCTGCCGAAGCACAGCGCGCGCATCATCGTCGTCTCGGACGTGAACTTCCTGCTCTACACGCCGCTGCTGCCCGGCGCCGCGGCCGGGTCGCTCGAGCCGCGCCACGTGGTCGTGCCGATCCGCGAGGAGCTCCAGTGGGCCGACCTTCGCCTGGGTCGCGTGACGGGCGCTGACCCCGGCGTGAACGAGCTCTACCTCCGCACCCTCGACGAGCGCGACGAGACGCTCCGCTACGACCAGCTGGTGATCACGCTCGGCTCGGTGTCGCGCGTGCTGCCGGTACCCGGCCTCGCCGAGCACGCGCTCGGCTTCAAGACGCTCGCCGACGGCATCGCCTTGCGCAACCGTGCGCTGCTCAACCTCGAGATCGCCGAGTCGCTGCCCGACGACGAGAGCCGGCGCGAGTACCTGACCTTCGTGTTCGTCGGCGCCGGATACGCCGGCGTCGAGGGCATCGCGGAGCTCCAGGACTACCTGAACGACACGATCGAGCGCTATCCGCGCTGCCGGGGCGCGGGCATGCGCTGGATCATCGCGGACATGCTCGACCGGATCATGCCCGAGATCCCCGCGAGCCTCGCCGAGTTCGCCTCGCAGGAGCTGCGCGCGCGCGGCATCGAGCTGCGCACCGGCACGCGCCTCGAGCGCATGGACGAGCGCTCGGCCACGCTCTCGACCGGTGAGCAGGTCCCCACGCGCACGGTCTGCTGGACCGCCGGCGTGAAGCCGCCAGCGATCGTGAAGCAGCTCGGCGCTGCCGCTCACGCCGAGCGGACGCATAGACGTGGACGCCACGATGCGCGTGAAGGGCCAGGACAACGTCTGGGCGATCGGGGACGCCGCGGCCGTGCCCGATCCCGCGAAGGCGCGCAAGGCGCCGACGCCGCCCACCGCTCAGCACGCGATCCGTCAGGGCCGAGTGGTGGGCGACAACGTGGCCGCCGCCCTCGCCGGGCGGAAGCCGCGGCCGTTCCGCTACCGCACGCTGGGCGTCTTCGTCGACCTGGGGCAGCACAAGGCCGTCGCGACGATGCTCGGACTGCGCCTGCGCGGCTTCCCCGCCTGGTTCGCGGCCCGCACCTACCACCTGGCGATGATGCCGGGGATGGCGCGGCGCGTGCGCCTCGCCGCCGACTGGACCGTGGGCCTGCTGTTCGGGCGGGCATCGGCGGAGCTCGGCCAGCTCGGCCATCCTCCTTCGCTGGGGGCCTACCTCGACGAGGTGCCGCAATCTGACGAGGCACCCGAGCGGTGACGGAACTCAGCTTCCGCGAGGGTCGCGCGAGCGACCTCCAGACCGTGTTCGAGCTCGGCGAGGTGGCCTGGGATGCCTCGCGCCGCGCACGCGGGCTGCTGCCCCCGGACCAGCGCCGCACGGACGAGGAGCTGCGTGAGGACTGGCGGCGCGAACGCCCGCTGATCGAGTTCCTCGCCGCCCAGGCGGGCGGCTGCTTCTTCGTCTGCGAGGAGGGGGATGAGCTGGTGGGCTACGTCCTCGTCGCGCGCTTCGGCTCGATGGACGAGATGGCGGAGCTCTGGGTGGCGCCTTCGCACGCGCGCCGCGGCGTCAGCCGAGGGCTGCTCGAGCGCTGCTGGCCGAAGCCGCCGACTCCCGAGCTCGGCCGGATCGTGGTGGCGCTCGGCACCCCCGCGGACCTCACCTTCTTCACCCAGTTCGGCGTGATGCCCGTGAGCGGCCACTGGCACATGCGCCAGCGGGTCGACCGCTACCTCGAGCAGCGCGCGGCGGAGGGCGAGGTAGCGGAGCCGGACGTGCACGTGCTCACCACGGAGCGCGCGGTGGAGGAGTGGAAGCGGCTCGAGCCGGATGCGATCGGCCACGAGCGGCCACGGCTGCACGAGTTCTTCGGGCGCACCCGCAACTGCCTCGCCACGGTCGACGCGGAGTCCGGGCACGCCAACGCCGTCTGCTGGGTGAGCAACCTCGGCGAGATCGGCCCGGCGGTCGGCAAGAGCCCCGAGAGCCTGATCCCGGTGGTGCTCGCCTCCCTCGACCGGGTCGCGAAGATGCAGGAGCCGGAGAGCTTCGGCATCTTCTGCACCACCGAGTCGTGGTGGCTGCTCAACCGCCTGCGCGGGCTGGGCTTCAGGGTGCACTGGCCGGCCTGGGTCCTGTCGTCGGTCCCGCTGCCGGGACTCGACCGCTACGTGGCCACTCGTCCCCCAAGATTGCTCTAGCGCCTCCTACACTTCAGGCATGGGACAAATAGCCTCGGATGCAGCCCGAAAGCTGCTCGCCGTAGCGGTGCTGATCGTCGCGGCGTATGTCCTGTTCAAGCTCGTGCTCGGCTTCGTGGCGGCGATCGCGTGGATCGTCATCGCGGTGGTCGCCGTGTTCGCGGTGATCTGGGCCCTGCGCGTGCTCTGAGCACGTGACCTTCATCTTCATCGCGTTCGTCTTCGGCATCGCGACCGGGATCATCGGACGCATGAAGGGAAGCTCGTTCTTCATCTGGTTCCTGGTCGGCGCCGCGCTTCCGGGAATCGGCATCTTCGCGGCGCTCCTGTACCGCTACGAGCAGGACGACCCCCTGCGGCAGTGCCCCGAATGCGGCAACGTGGTGCCGATCTCGGACCAGGTGTGCATGCGCTGCGGCGGCGATCTCAACTTCCCGGAGCTCCCGAGCCCCGCAGGAAATCCGCTCTGAGCGCGAAAAAGCGCTGTTAGACTGAGTTTTTCTCTGGCTGCCCGGCCAGTCGTGTCTTCCACCCCGAAAGGACCCGCGCCGTCATGCGAGCCGTCGACGCCATCATGGAATGCCTCAAGGCCGAGGGCGTTGACCATGTATTCGGCATCCCGGGGGGCGCGAACCTGCCCACGTACGACGCGCTCTACGACGCCGGCCTGCGCCACGTGCAGTGCCGCCACGAGCAGGGCGCAGGGCACGCCGCCGAGGGCTACGCGAAGGCCTCCGGCAAGGTGGGCGTCGCGCTCGCCACGAGCGGCCCGGGCGCGACCAACCTCGTGACCGCCATCGCGGACGCGGTGATGGACAGCGTGCCGACCGTGTTCCTCACGGGCCAGGTGCGCACGGACCTGATCGGCACGGACGGCTTCCAGGAGGCCGACATCTCCGGCATCACGATGCCGATCGTCAAGCACTCGATCCTGATCCAAGACCCGCGCCAGATCCCGACCGCGATCCACGAGGCGTTCCACGTGGCGCGCAGCGGCCGTCCCGGCCCCGTGCTGGTGGACATCCCGCAGGACCTCTCGCGCGCTGACATCCCGTACGAGCCGGTGGCGAACGTGCACCTGCCGGGCTACCAGCCGACGACCGAGGGCAACCTCAAGCAGATCCGCCTGGCCGCCAAGGCCCTGGCGAACGCGCGCCGGCCCGTGATCTACGGCGGCGGCGGGATCGTGAACGCGAACGCGTCCAAGGAGTTCCGCGAGCTGTGCGCATCGGACCGCTTCCCCGTGACCTGCACGCTGATGGGCCTCGGCGCATTTCCCGCCGACGACCCGCAGTGGCTCGGCATGCCCGGCATGCACGGCACGCGCACCGCGAACTACTCGATGGACGAGGCGGACCTGATCGTGGCGATCGGCGCGCGCTTCGACGACCGCGTGACCGGCAAGCTGTCCGAGTTCGCGCCGCGGGCCAAGTTCATCCACATCGACGTGGACCCCGCCGAGATCTCCAAGAACGTGCCGGCTCACATCCCGATCGTCGGCGACGCCAAGAACATCCTCCCCAAGCTCACCGCCGAGTACCGCGCGCTCGGGGCGGACCCGGCGCGGCTCGAGGGCTGGTGGCAGCGCATCCAGGGCTGGCAGGAGAAGTACCCGCTGGCCTACGAGCAGACCGCGGACGGCGAGATCAAGCCGCAGTACATGGTCCAGGCGATGTTCGAGGCCACCGGCGGCGAGGCGATCGTGACCTCCGACGTGGGCCAGCACCAGATGTGGGCGGCGCAGTACTACGGCTTCACGCGCCCGCGCCAGTGGATCAACTCGGGCGGCCTCGGGACGATGGGTTTCGGCCTGCCCTCCGCGATGGGCGCGAAGGTTGCGTGCCCGGACGACGACGTGGTCTGCCTGGCGGGCGACGGCTCCCTGATCATGAACATCCAGGAGCTGGCCACCTGCGTGGACGAGAACATCCCGGTGAAGATCTTCATGATGAACAACGGCCACCTCGGCATGGTGCGCCAGTGGCAGGAGCTGTTCTGGGACCGCCGCTACTCGTCCGTGAAGATGGGCGCGAGCCCGGACTGGGTGAAGCTCGCGGAGGCGTTCGGCGCCAAGGGCATGCTCATCACCGACAAGAACGAGCTGGTGGGCGGCTTCAAGGACGCGCTCGCCGCCGAGGGCCCGGTGCTCGTGGACGTGCGAGTGACCCCCGAGGAGAACTGCTACCCGATGATCCCGGCCGGCCAGGCCGCCCGGGACATGGTCGGATGAACACCCGGCTGCAAACGGTCGGCTCCCGGCGTCCTCGGTCGCGGACAGGCAGAGCCTTGTCCGCTCCCTGCGTCCTTGGGAGCCTCGGTTTTCGCCGGCTGTTCTATCCGACCGAGGTGGGCTGAGCGATGGGTGAGCCAGGCACCAAGGAGGTCCTGAACCTCGAGGACCTGCAGGTGAGCGGCGGCAGGCGCACCGGCCGCAAGCACATCCTGTCGATCCTCGTGGAGAACAAGCCCGGCGTGCTCGCGCGCATCGCGGGCCTGTTCGCGCGGCGCGGCTTCAACATCGACTCGCTAGCCGTGGGCGCCACGGACGACACGTCGATCTCCCGAATCACGCTCACGGTCGACGGCGCAGCGCATCCGATCGATCAGGTGACCAAGCAGCTGCATAAGCTGGTCCACGTGATCAAGATCCGCGATCTCGAGCCCGACGAGACCGTGGCCCGGGAGCTGGCGCTGTTCAAGATCTCGTGCCAGGACGGCGACGCCCGCGCCCAGGTGATGCAGTTCACGGAGATCTTCCGCGGCAAGACCGTGGACGTGTCGAAGCGCAGCGTGACCGTGGAGATCACGGGCACCAACGACAAGATCGAGGCCTTCGAGAGCATGGTCCGCCCGTTCGGCCTGATCGAGCTGATCCGCACCGGCGAAATCGCCGTGTCGCGCGGCCGCAGCATCACCTGACGCCCACGACTGGTCGGGGGGCCTTGCGTTGTGCGCTCTCCCGAAGCTCGTCCAGCTCGTCCCCGATGTCGGCGGCGAGCTGCTCGGCGTCGGGCCCCGCGTCCCGGTCCGCATAGATCCCGAAGAACGCGCCGCGGTCCACGGACGTGAAGCCGATCGACAGGGCGTGCCGGTCGGCGAGCGGAACGATCGGATAGGCCTCGGCCAGCCTGCAGCCGAGCATCCAAACCGGCAGCTGCGGCCCGGGGATGTTCGATACGACGACGTTGAAGGTGCGCGGGCTCGCCACCAGCCGCGACATCGCGCGCTGGATCACTGAGGGCGCCGCGGCGGCGAGGTCCAGCACCGTCGTCGCGCCCGCGGGCTCGCCGCTCTCCTTGGCATGTGTCGTGGCCATGCTGATGGAGCGCAGACGCTGCTCCGCCCCGGGCTCCCCGCAGGGCAGCTCCAGGAAGATGAACGAGATCCGATTGCCGAGCTCGTTGGCGCCGCCCTCGTCGCGAACGTTCACCGGGACCATCGCCTTGATGCGGGCGGCTTGCTCCCCGTGGCGCGCGAGGTGGCGGCGAACGCCGCCGCAGGACGCGGCGAGGACCACGTCGTTCAGCGTGCATCCGAGGTCGCGTTTGATCGCGCGCAGCTCATCCATCGGCCGCGCCAGGGTCGCGAGCATCCGGTAGGGCGAGATCGGCCCGTTCAGGACCTCCAGGGGGCTCGCGGGCAAGAGCGAGTTGAACAGAGCCTCGCCCGCGCGCCGCGCGCCCGACGCGACCCGCCCGGGCGACCTGACGAGCCCCGCCGCGGAGCCGGCGAGCGCGAGCTGGCCGCGTGCCGTGTCCACCAAACCGTCGACTAGGCGCCGCGCGCCCCCGGGCGCCTGGCCGGGCACCCAGTGGTCCGGCGGGTCGGGCGGGCGCTCGGGCTCCGTGTCGAGCAGCACGGTTGCGAGCTCCACGGCAGCGATTCCGTCGACCATGCAGTGATGCGCCTTGCACACGACGCCGACGCGGCCGTCCTCGAGATGGTCGGCGATCCACAGCTCCCACAACGGGCGCTCCCGGCCCAGGGGCGTGGACATCACGGACCCCGCGAGCTCGGCGAGCTCGCCGGTATCGGCTTGTCGCACGTGGCGGGTGATGTCGAAGCGGTCGTCGTCCACCCAGATGGGACGCGCCAGCCCGAGCGGCACGCCCTCCAGGCGCTGTCGGTAGCGGGGCGCCCGGTGCAGGCGGCGCGCGATGTGGTCGCGAAGCTGCTCGAAGCTCGGTGCGGGCTGCTCGTCCGGGGGGTCGAAGGCGGCCGCCCAGCCCACGTGCATGTGGGCCGATGCCGTTTCCACGTCGAGAAATGACGCGTCGAGGGCCGAGAGGCGGTTCGGCGCCATCTCACTCTCCTCTCCATCTTCGGGTGGGGAAGCGCACGCTAGCCAACTTTCCTAAGGCGCGTGTAGGAGACTTGAGAACGGGACGCTCGGCCGAATCGGGCATCCTGTGACGCTGTGAGCACTCGCGTCACACCGGGGGACGCGCACTTCGCGCTCGGCGCGTCGGCGGAGGAGCGGCTGGGCGGCCGCGTGGAGCGCGCGCTGACGCTTGCGCGGAGGACTGGCGCACCGGCGCTGGCGGCGGTCACCGTGCCGATACCTGCCGAGCTGGACCTCAGTGCTGCCGTTCTGGCGGCCCGCAGGCCGACCGACCGCTTCTCGACCCTCGAACAACCCGACCGCGACGGCTTCGCCCTCGCCGCCCTCGGCCAGGCAACCACGATCGAGGCCCACGGCCTCGGCCGCTTCGCCGAGGTGGGCGCCCAGGCGCGCGCGCTCGGGCGGGCGGCAATCGCCGACGATCCCGCCGAGGACCCGGACAGGCCGCCCGCGGCAGGCCCCGTTTTCGTGGGCGGCTTCGCGTTCGCGCACGACGGCGGCAGATCACCGGAGTGGTCAGGGCTCGCACCCGCGAGTCTGGTACTGCCGGAGCTGGCACTCGCCCGACAGCGCGGAGAGGCTCGCCTCACCCTCACCGCTGTCGTCGATCCAGACGACGACCCCGAAGCGGTCGTCGAAAAACTGGTCCGCCGGGCAAACGAACTGAGCCCCGCTGCGATGCCGCTCGTGGACCCCGATCCCGTGGAGCGCACCCGTGTGGCGAGCGCCGCGCCGCCCTCTCACTACGAGCAGGCCGTGGAGCGCGCCGTGGAGCGTATTCGCGCCGGCGAGCTCGAGAAGGTGGTGCTGGCGCGCGAGGTCCGCGCCCACGCGCCCGCCGCGCACGACCCCGCGGCCGTGTTCGGCGCGCTGAGAGAGCTGTTTCCCGCGTGCTACTGCTGGTGCGTGGGCACGCCGGAGGCGGCCTTCGTAGGCGCCAGCCCGGAGCTGCTCGTGCGCCGCGACGGCCAGCGGGCGCAGACCGTCGCACTCGCGGGCACCACTCGCCGGAGCGCGGACCCGTCCGTGGACGACCACCTCGGCGAGCAGCTCCTCCAGAGCACGAAGGACCGCGAGGAGCAGGCGATCGTCGCGCGCCGGATCGAGCGCACGCTCGACCCGGTGAGCCTCTGGGTGGCGGCGGCGGACGAGCCGGTGCTGGTGAAGGTCCACAACGTCCAGCACCTGGCCACGCCGATCCGTGCGCAGCTTGCCGATCCGGTGGCGGCGGTGGAGCTGGCGGGGATGCTGCTGCCCACGCCGGCCGTCGGCGGTGAGCCGCGCGAGGCCGCTCTCCCGCTGATCCCCGCGCTCGAGGGGCTTGACCGCGGCTGGTACGCGGGAGCCGTCGGCTGGACGGACCTGGCCGAGGACGGCGAGTTCTGCGTGGCGCTCCGCTGCGCGCTGCTGAGGGGCCCCGTGGCGCACCTCTACGCAGGCTGCGGGATCGTGCGGGACTCGGTCCCGGCCGAGGAGCTGGCCGAGACCGAGGTGAAGCTCCAGGCGCTGCTGCCGCTGCTCTCTTAAACGTCTCGCCCACCTCCGGTGTGTGAGCCGCGCCCCAAGTGGGGTAAGTGGACCTAATGAGCGCAGCAGGGGCCGGACTGCGCACGGAGGGAGGTCCGGATCTCAAGAGGCGAGCCGTAGCGGCAGCTTTGGTCCTCCTTGCAGTTGTGGTCGTCGCGATCCTGTTGTTTCGGGGCGATGGCGGCTACCGCGTGACCGCAGAGTTCGTGAGCGCGGGCCAGCTCGTAAAGGGCAACGAGGTGAAGGCCGGCGGGGTGACCGTGGGGAGCGTCAAGGACGTCGACGTGACCCAGGACGGGCAGGCCAAGATCACGCTCGCCATCAGCGACGGCGACTACGAGCCGCTGCGCCGCGGCACGCGCGTGCTGATCAAGCAGGGGTCGCTGTCCGGCATCGCGAACCGCTACGTGGACCTCCAGCTCGGTCCCGCAAACGGGGACGAGATCGAGAACGGCGGCGTAATCGGCTCGGACCAGACCGCCACGGCCGTCGAGCTCGATGAGATCTTCAACCTCTTCGACCCGAAGACGCGGACCGGCCTCCAGGACTTCTTCAAGGGCTCGGCCGCGATGCTTCACGGGCGTGGCAAGGAGCTGCGCAAGGGCGTGCACTACCTGAACCCGGCGTTCAGCACCGGCAGCCGCCTGTTCCAGGAGCTGACCCGCGACGACGCGCTGCTCGAGAAGTTCCTCGTGGACTCGGGCAGCCTCGTGAACGCGCTCGCCGATCGCCGCGACGACCTCACCGGGGTCGTGGGCAACCTGAACGCGACCTTCGGGGCGCTCGGGCGCCAGCAGGACGCGCTCGCGGAGTCGGTGGAGCGGCTCCCGCCGTTCATGCGGCGCGCCAACACGACCTTCGTGAACCTGCGCTCGGCGCTCGACGACGTGGATCCGTTCGTGGACGCGGCGAAGCCGGCGGTCAAGGAGCTCGGGCCGTTCCTGGACGAGGCGCGCCTGTTCGTGCGCGACGGCGAGCCGACGATCCGCGACCTGTCGCGGACGATCGCGAGCCCGGGCCCCAACAACGACCTGATCGAGCTGATCAAGAGCTTCCCGCCGCTCGCCCACGTGGCCATGGACGAGCAGCGCATAAACGGGGCCGACCGCCGCGGCGCGTTCCCGGAGACGACCGACGCGCTGAGGGCCGCGGCGCCCACGATCGCGTTCGGCCGCCCCTACACGCCCGACTTCGTCGGCTGGATGGACGACTTCTCCACGACGGGCGGCTACGACGCCAACGGCGGCTTCTCGCGCGCCTGGATCAACTTCTCCGAGATCCTCTACGGCGCGGGCCCGAAGCTGAAGCAGTTCCGGCGCTGCCCGGGGGCGAACGAGCTTCCGGCGGCGGACGGCAGCAACGTCTTCTCGTCTGACGAGGCGGCGGAGCTCGACTGCGACCCGAACCAGCGGACGGTGGGCCCGTGAAGCGGGTGGCGGCCATCGTGCTGCTGCTCGGGCTCGTGTGCGGTGCGGCCCTGTCGGTCGGCGCCAAGCGCGACGAGGATACGGGCGAGAAGACCTACCGGCTGTTCTTCGACAACGCCTTCGGCCTCACCAAGGGCGGCGACTTCAAGGTCGCCGGGGTGCGGGCGGGGGAGACCAGCACCTTCAAGGTCAGGATGGTGGACGGCCGCCCGCTGGCCGAGGTGGACGCGAAGGTCACCGAGCCGGGCCTGGCGGACCTCCGCAGGGACGCGCGCTGTGAGATCCGCCCGCAGTCGCTGATCGGCGAGTACTTCGTGGACTGCCAGCCGGGGGCGTCCGACGAGCGCCTCCCCGACGGCGGTCGCGTGCCGGTCGAGCAGACGAGCTCGACGATCGCGATCGACCTCGTGAACGACATCCTGCGCCGCCCCTACCAGGACCGGCTGCGGCTGATCGTCGGCGAGCTGGGCGCGGGCTTGGCCGGGCGCCCCGGCGATCTCAGCGCCGTCCTGCGGCGCGCACATCCGGCGCTGCGCGAGACGAGCCAGACGCTCCAAATCCTCGGCCGCCAGACCGACACGATCCAGAAGTTCATCGGTGACGCGCAGACGGTGGTCGGCGCGCTCGAGGACCGCAAGCGCGACGTGAGCCGCTTCGTGCGCGAGGCCGGCGAGACGGCGCAGATCTCGGCGTCGCGGCGCAAGCAGCTGGGGGAGAGCTTCAGGCGGCTCCCGGCCTTCCTCACCGAGCTCGAGCCCTACATGGGCCGCCTCGGCGACCTGACCGAGGCCCAGACCCCGGTCCTGCGCGACCTCCAGTCGGCCTCGGGCGAGCTCGACACCTTCCTCACGCGGCTGCGCCCGTTCACGGCCGCGGGCCTGCCCGCCTTCAAGGCGCTGGGCGAGGCCTCGGTGGTCGGCCGCCGCGCCGTCCTGAAGACCGACGAGGAGCTCGTGGAGCTGCGCAGGCTGGCGAAGGACGCGCCCGGATTCGCCAAGCCGCTGCGCCAGCTCCTCCAGACGATCGACGACCGCAAGCGGGCCGTGGAGCCGGACCGCCGCGCCGCGGCCAGCGCGCCGCCCGCGGGCGACAAGACCCACACCACCAGCAGCCGCGCCGGATTCACCGGGATGGAGGCGATCTGGAACTTCTTCTACTGGCAGACGCTCTCCACGAACGCGCTCGACGACGTGGGCCACGTGCTGCGCCTGACCGCGCTCGTGAACGAGTGCTCGCCGTACGAGGTGAAGCCGAACGAGGCTCACATCGAGAAGTGCAACCAGTTCCTCGGCCCGACGCAGCCGGGCGTTACGACGCCCGACCCGACGGCGTCCGCCGCGGCAACAACCGCGGCCGCGCCTGCTGAGAGCGCCCCGCGCGGGTCCGCCAACCCTGCCCTCGACTTCCTGCTCGGCAAGTGAGACGCGGGACTCGACAGCTCGGGGCGAGCCCGGTCCTCATCGGGGCGGTGACCGTGATGGTCGCGATCATCGCCGTGTTCATCTCGTACAACGCGAACAACGGGCTGCCGTTCGTGCCGACGTACCAGCTCAAGGCCGAGATGCCGAACGCCGCCAAGCTCGTGAAGGGCAACGAGGTGCGCGCGGGCGGCTTCCGCGTCGGCTTCGTCAAGGAGATCAAGAGCGAGCGCCTGCGCGTGAACGGCGAGGAACGTGCCATCGCCGTGCTCGACCTGGAGCTCGACAAGAACATCGACCCGCTGTCCGTGGACTCGACGCTGACGGTGCGCCCGCGCTCCGCGCTCGGGCTCAAGTACGTGGAGCTGATTCCGGGCCGCGCCAAGCGCACCTTCCAGGACGGCGACACCATCCCGATCACGAACGCGAGCCAGAGCGCGCCGGAGCTCGAGGACGTGCTCTCGACCTTCCCGGCGGAGACCCGCACGGACGCCCGCAATTCGCTCGAGGGCTTCGGGAACTCGATCGCCGGCCGCGGTCCCGCGGTCAACACCACGATCCGCGAGCTCGAGCCCTTCACGCGCTACCTGCTGCCGGTGATGCGCAACCTCTCCGATCCGAAGACGGAGCTGCGTAACTTCTTCCCAGGGCTCGGAGCGGCGGCCGCGCAGGCCGCGCCGGTGGCGGAGGTGCAGGCGCGCTGGTTCGGCGAGATGGCCACCACCTTCGCGGCGATCAGTCGCGATCCCGAGGCGCTGCGGGAGACCATCGAGGAGAGCCCGGCGACGCTCCAGGCCGCCACGGAGTCGTTCCGAGTGCAGACGCCCTTCCTCGCACGCTTCGCCGCGGTGTCGCGCGACCTCCAGCCGGGTGCCGCCCAGCTGCCGCGCACGCTGCCGCTCGTGAACGACGCGCTCCAGGCGGGTGTGCCCGCGTTCGAGGAGACGCCCGAGCTGAGCCGGGAGCTCGAGGAACTGTTCAGGGCCGCGGAGGACCTCGGCGACAACCCGAACACGCTGCTCGCCCTGCGCGACCTTCGCCGCGGCGTCCAGATCACGCGCCCCGCGCTCGAGTTCGTGGCGCCGTACCAGACGGTCTGCAACAACCTCGTCTACTTCTTCAACCCGCTCGGCACGCACCAGTCGGCGACAGTCGCCGGCGGCACCACCGAGCGCATCCTCGCCAAGCTGGTCGACACCCAGCAGGAGAACTCGCTCGGCGGGACCGAGTCGACCAAGCCGGTCGACGGCGATCCGAACGCGTCGCCGCCCCAGCAGTCGCTCCACACGCAATACGGCGGCCCGGCGATCGACTCGAGCGGACGCGCTGACTGCCAGGCAGGCCAGACCGGCTACCCGAACAGCCTGTCCCGGGGCTCCCGCTGGAACTCCAAGCACATCGTCGTGGATCCCGACACACCCGGACTCGCCGGCGGGACCTTCAAGTCGCGCGAGCTCGGCATCGCCCACCTGAAGGACGTGCCATGACCACCTTCAAGGCGGGCGTCCTCGCCCTCACGACGCTCCTGCTGCTCGCGTACTTCGGGTTCACGAAGGCGAACCCGTTCGCGAACCCGTACGAGCTGAAGGCGATGTTCCGCGACGTGGAGACCCTCAAGCCGCGCTCCCCGGTGCGGATCGCCGGCGTCGAGGTGGGCAAGGTCACGAAGGTCGAGCCGAAGGACGGCGGCGGCGCGGCCGAGGTGACGATGGAGCTCAAGGACGACGCGCTGCCGATCCGCAAGGACGCGCGGCTCCAGATCCGCTCGCGCATCTTCCTCGAGGGCAACTTCTTCGTGGACATCAAGCCCGGCTCGCCGTCGGCCGGCGAGCTCGACGACGGCTCCACCGTGCCGATCACGCAGACGGCAGCCACGGTCACGCTGCCGGACATCCTCGACACGCTCGACTCGGACGTTCGCGGGGACCTCCAGACCTTCCTCCAGGAGTACGGGACCGTGGCGCTTCAGGGCGGCGGCGCGAAGGCGTTCAACCGCGCGATCCCGTCGTTCGAGCCGGCCTACCGCTACGGCGCGCTCACCAACGACGCGCTGCTCGGCGTGCAGCCCGACCGCGACATCCAGCGGCTTCTCAAGGGCCAGCAGCGCACCTTCGCAGCGCTCGGCGCCAACCCCGAGGCGCTGAAGGAGCTCGTGACCGACCTGAACACGACCGCCGGCGCGATCGCCCGCAACGACCAGGCGCTCGAGGCCGCCGTGCCGGCGCTGCGCGACACGCTGCGCGTGGGCTACCCGGCGCTCGGCGAGCTGAACGCCGCGCTGCCGACGCTGCGCACCTTCTCGCGCGAGGCGCTGCCGGGAGTGCGCTCCTCGGTGCCGGCGCTCGCCGCGGCCACGCCGTGGTTCGAGCAGGCCCGTGGGCTAGTCCAGGAGAGCGAGCTGAAGGGGCTGGCGGCCGACCTGCGCCAGGCTGTGCCGGCGCTGGTGCGGCTGAACGGCCAGCTCGTGCCCTTCCTGAAGAATCTGCGCGGGCTGTCGTCCTGCACGAACCACGTGCTGGTGCCGTTCATGGAGTCGGAGATCCCGAGCCTCGAGGACGGCAACTCGGGCAACCTGGTCCGGGAGCAGATCAACCGCAGCTTCGTGGGCCTCGGGGGCGAGAGCCGCGTGAACGACGCCAACACGCCGGTGTTCCACATCCAGGGCGTGAACCCGTTCAAGCTGGCGACCGGGAAGATCGAGCCCGCGGCGCCGCTGGACCCGAACATGCCGCCGCCGCACCGGCCCGACGTGGCGTGCGAGACGCAGGACCCGCCGAACCTGAACGCGCCGGGCGGCGACGCCACGCTGTACGGAGGCGGGCCGTGATCTTCCAGATCCGCAAGCACTGGGTCGACTTCCTTGCGATCGCGGGCATGGCGGTCATCGGCGTGGCGATCGGGGTGTACATCCTGAGCCAGCAGAGCCTGCGCTTCCCGCTGGTTCAGGAGAAGCCGAAGCAGGTCAAGATCGAGCTCGCCAACGCGCAGGCGGTGCAGCCCGGGCAGGGCCAGACCGTGCGCGTGGCCGGCGTGGAGGTCGGCCGGATCTCCGACGTGAAGCTCGAGGACGGCGTGGCCGTGGTCACGCTCGACATCGAGCAGGATTACGAGAACCTGATCAAGAACGACGCGACCGCATTGCTGCGGCCGAAGACGGCGCTGAAGGACATGTTCCTGGAGGTGAACCCGGGAACCGGGAAGCCGCTGCCGGCCGGCGGGATGATCCCCGTGGGGAACTCGCTGCCGGACATCAATCCGGACGAGGTCTACTCGGCGCTCGACGCGGACACGCGGCCGTACCTGAAGCTGCTGGTGTCCGGCGCGGGCAAGGGCCTGCGCGGCCGCGGCGACGACCTCCGCGAGGTGTTCCGCCGCCTCGAGCCGATCCACCGCGACCTCGCCCGGGTCACGCGTGCCAGCGCCCGCCGCCGAGGAGCGCTGAAGGAGCTGATCCACGAGTACGGACTGCTGATGACCGAGCTCGGCGACCACCCGCAGGACCTGCGCCGCCTCGTGACCGCGTCGCGCACGGTCTTCGACACCCTCGCGAACGAGGACGACGCGATCTCCGCGTCGGTGGCGCAGCTGCCGGCGTCGCTGCGCGCCTCCGAGCGCGCGCTCGGCGAGGTGCGGCAGTTCGCGCCGGTGCTGCGCTCGTCGCTCCAGTCGCTGCGGGCGCCGATCCGCAAGCTGCCGGAGACCAATGCGGCCGTGATCCCGTTCCTGCGCGAGACCCAGCCGGTGATCCGTGACCAGATCCGCCCCTTCGTGCGTGCCGCCGGTCCGTGGACGGACAACCTGCGCCTGGCCGCGCAGGGCACGTCGAAGGCCATGCCGGACCTGAAGACGTCGTTCGGCGAGCTCAACCGCTTCTTCAACATGGGCGCGTTCAACCCCGGCGGGGCAGAGGGGCTCGACGGCAAGTCGATCTCCCAGCAGCGCCAGCGCCAGGAGGGCTTCCTCTACTGGCTCGCATGGGTGTCGCAGAACGGCAGCTCGCTGTTCTCGAGCGCCGACGGCCAGGGCCCCTGGCGCCGCGTCACCATCTGCGGCGTCCCGGCGGCGGCGCTCACCGGCATCGTGAACGGCGTCCTCGCCGACGTGGGCGAGCACAACCCCGAGCTGGCGGACCAGCTCACCGGGGTCACCAGCCCGGGTGGCAGCAGCGCCGTCGACCAGCTGCTGGCCACGCAGTTCGGTTCCTGCAACTTCAACGCGCTGCCGTCCACGCCGCCTCCGGGCAGCGGTGGCGGTCTCCCGCTCCTGCCGCTTCCCTCGGTCCCGCCGCTGCTGCCATGAACAAGAACCCACCCAGCCCCGCACGCATCGCCGCAATGGTCGGGTTCACCCTGTCCGTGGCCGCGCTCCTGATGTTCCTCTGGACCGCCTTCGGCGGGACGCTGCCGCTGCGCCCGGAGAGCTACCGGTTCAAGGCGGCGTTCCCGGAGGCCTCGCTGCTCGTGAAGGAGGCCGACGTGCGGATGGCCGGGGTGAACATCGGCAAGGTGAAGGCGAAGGAGCTCGGGCCCGGCGGGCGCACGACCATGGTCGAGATCGAGCTCAACAAGCGCTTCGCGCCGATCGGCCGCGACGCCCGGGCGATCCTGCGCCAGAAGAGCCTCCTCGGCGAGACCTACGTGGAGCTGACGCCCGGCAGCCCCGGGGCGGAGAAGCTCGCCGACGGGGGCACGCTCGCGCACACGAACGTGGAGGACACGGTCGAGCTCGACGAGGTCTTCCGCGTGTTCGATCCGAAGACGCGCGACGCCTTCCAGCAGTGGCTGCACGAGGCGGGGATCGTGACCACGGGCCGCTTCGCACGCGACTTCAACGACTCGCTCGGCAACGCCGCGCCGTTCTTCGAGGGTGGCGCCGACCTTCTGCGCCCGCTTGCGGAGCAGGAGGTGGCGCTGCGGCAGGTCTTCCGCGACACGGGCCGGGTCTTCAACGCGGTCTCGCGAGAGGACGGCCAGCTGCGCGGGTTGATCACAAACGGCGACGCGACGTTCGGCGCGCTGGCATCGCGTGACGACGCGCTCGCCGACACGTTCCAGGTGTTCCCGACCTTCTTGCGCGAGACCCGTGCCACGGTGACGCGGCTCGAGGCGTTCGCGCGCAACACCGACCCGCTCGTGCGCGACCTGCGCGAGCCGGCGCGCGATCTCGCTCCCACGCTGCGCGACCTCGGTGACCTGTCGCCGGACCTGGAGAAGCTCTTCCGCAGCATCCACCCGCTCGTGCGTGCGTCGAGGACCGGCGTGCCGGCCGCGGCGCGCTTCCTGAGGGGCGCCGAGCCCGTGCTCGAGGCCACCCACGTGTTCATGCCCGAGCTGAACCCGATCCTGTCGTACCTCAGCTTCGCCCGCGGACAGCTTGCGCAGTTCATCACCGTCGGCGGCGCCGCGCTGGCGGGGAACGGCGAGGGCGGCTACATGGGCAACGGCGGGGTGGAGCACTACCTGCCGCAGATCGCGATGATCGACGGCCGCTCGTTCCAGCGCCGCCCGGACCGGCCGGACTGGGAGCGGGCGAACTCGTACATCGCTCCGAACGCTTACGACCGTGCCACGCCGCTCGGCGTGATCGAGAGCTTCGACTGCAGGTCGAACGGCGGCGAGCAGCGCAACCCGGAGGGCGAGGGCGAGGAGGCCCAGCCGCCCTGCTACGAGGCGCCGCCGCTGCTCTGGGGCGGCAAGAAGTTCCCGCGCCTGCGCAGGGGAGTCGCGCCGCTCGTGCCCGCTCCGACGGGCCGCCAGGGCACCGAGCCGGCTACTCCATAAGGGGTTTCCGCACGCCCCGTCCGGGGTACCTCCAAGAGGTTCAATTCGGGAGGATTGCGAATGTTTGAGCGGTTCAAGAGGAACTCTCATGACGACGAGTACGTGACGGACGAGCGCAGTGGTGTGACCACCGCGACGCGCCATGACACGAACGGCGACGGCGTGCGTGACACGAACGGCGCCGCCCTTCGCGACACGGATCGCGACGGCGTTGCGGACCGCGACGAGCGCACCGCTGTGGCGGATCGCCCGGTCGCGACGGATCGCGCCGTGGCCAGCGACCGCGGCACGGCGGCGGCTCCGACCACGGTCGAGGGCTACCGCGAGATGCGGGCGCGCCAGCGCGCCGAGTACGGCGGTCTCAACTGGGGCGCGGCGTTCTTCGGCTGGCTGGTTGCCGTGGGCATGGCGGCGATCCTGCTCGGGCTGCTCAGCGCGGCCGGCACGGCCTTCGGGCTCACCGAGGTGAGCGACGCAGAGGCAAAGGCGAACGCCGAGACCATCGGTCTCGTCGGCGGGATCCTGCTCGTGGCTGTGGTCGCGATCGCGTACTTCTTCGGTGGATACGTGAGCGGGCGCATGTCGCGCTTCGACGGCGCCCGGCAGGGCTTCGGCACCTGGGCTCTCGGCGTGGCCGTGACGCTCGTGCTCGCCGTTGCGGGCGCGATCTTCGGCGCTGAGTACAACGTGCTCGACGCCCTCGGCCTGCCGAACATCCCGATCGACCGTGGCACGCTCACGGCCGGTGCGGCCGTGGCCCTCGTCGCGGTGCTGGTCCTGTCGCTGCTGACCGCGATGGCGGGCGGCAAGGCGGGCGAGCGCTACCACCGCAAGATCGACCGCTTCGGCCACGGCGCCTAAGCGCCCCGGCTACAGCGACTGAGCGACGCGCTCCACCAGTTCACGGTGGAGCGCGACGTTCTGGCGGCGGTCCGTCCGGATCTCTCTGAGTCCGGGCCAGAGCGCCGCCAGGTCCACGACGCCTGACGGCGTCGCGATGTGCATCTCATAGGCGGCGGGATCGCCGTGCTCGGCGACGGGCAGGAAGTCGAAGATCCCGCCGCCGCCGTTGTTCAGGCAGACGATCTCGAGCTCCACACCGGCGCGGCGGGCGGCCAGCAGGCCGCCCGCGTCGTGCTGAAGGGCGAGCTCGCCGATCAGCACCCAGGTTGGGAGGCCCGTGGCGATCGCGGCGCCCATGGCCGAGGAGGGGACCCCGTCGATCCCGTTCGCGCCGCGGTTCGCCAGGAAGCGAAGGCGCTTCTGCGACTGCGGGAAGTACGCCTCCACGTCCCGGATCGGCATCGACGAGCTGACCCAGACGACCGCCTCGTCCGGCAGTTCCGGCTCGAGGCCCGCGAGGACCTTGCCCTCGAACCCATCGGGCGAGGCCTCGACGGCGGCAGAGACCCTGGCGTCCGCCTGGCGCCAGCCGGCGAGCCAGCCGCCCTCGGGTCCGGCGCGCATCTCCACCGCGGCCGCCAGCGCACCGAGGGTCGGCGCGGCCGCCGCCTGCAGCAAGAGCTCGGCGGTCCTCGTAGGTTCGTGCCAGGCGCCATATGGGTCAATGACGATCTGCGACGACCGTGCGACAAATGCGCGAAGCGGCTTTGACGTCGGCATGTCGCCGACTCGCAGCACGAGCTCCGGCGCGCGCTGCGACGCGAAGTCCTCGATGCGCAGCAGCACGTCGTAATGAGCGATGACGTGACTGCGGTCGTGCTCGCCGCATCGCACGCCGGAGGTCGGCTCCGCCAGCAGCGGCCAGCCGCTGGCGGCCGCAAGTAGGGCCGCCTGCTCGGCGATCAGCTCGGTCGTCGGCCCGCACACGATCACCCCGCGGGGCTCGGCGGCGATGCGCTCGGCCACGGCGTGCACGTCGTCGGCATGCGGCGCGCTTGCGTGCTCGCGGACCTCGGTCCAGGGCCCGCCGTCCGCGCGGCCCTCCCAATCTCCGGGCTCGAGCTCCTCCGGCACCGGCGCCAGCGGCTCGCGGAGCGGGAAGTTGAGGTGCACCGGCCCCGGGCGGCCGCCGCCGGCTGTCCAGTACGCGCGGCAGGCGAGTGCCCGGTGGTGGATCGCGGTCTCGAGGCCGGGCTCGTGGGTGCCCACCTCCACGAACCACTTCGCGGCGCTGCCGTAGAGCTTGATCTGGTCGATCGCCTGGCCGGCTCCCACCTCGCGCAGCTCGGGGGGGCGGTCGGCGGTCAGCACGATCAGCGGCACGCGCGCCTCCCAGGCCTCGACCACGGCCGGGTGCAGGTTGGCGGCGGCGGTGCCCGACGTGCAGGTCACCGCCACCGGCCGCCCGCTCGCCTTGGCCATCCCGAGCGCCACGAAGCCGGCCGAGCGCTCGTCCAGCACGGACACCGCCTCGACCCCTTCCTGGGCCGCCAGCGTGAGCGCAAGTGGCGCGTTTCGAGAGCCCGGGGAGGTCACCGCGTGGCGCATGCCGCAGCGGTAAAGCTCTTCGACGAAGGCCTGGAGCGGCGCGTAGGTGCGGTTGATCGGGATCATGCTGGAGCGATGGTGCTCTTCATCCCGGGCTTCATGCAGCGTGGCGACGCCTGGCGGCCGGTCGCGGAGCTCCTGCCGGAACGCTATCCGAGCAGGATGCTCGACCACGCGGAGGACACATTCCGCGGGCGTCTCGCCGAAATCGCACAGGCCGGCGCCGGCGGCGTGCTCGTCGGTTATTCGCTCGGCGGGCGGCTGGCCCTCCGCGCCGCATTACTGTCTCCCGACTCCTTTACCGCTGTGGTTCTCGTCGGGACTACTGCAGGCATTGACGAGGCTCCTTTGCGGGCGGCAAGGGCGGAGGCCGATGAGCGGCTCGCGTCGTGGATCGAGGCCGCGTCGATGGAGGACGTGGTGACGCTGTGGGAGCGCCAGCCGCTGTTCGCGGACCAATCGGACGCGCTGGTCGAGGCCCAGCGGCCCGGGCGCCTCTCACAGGACCAGCGCTCACTCGCACTGCTGCTGCGGACCGCGGGGCAGGGAGTGCTCGAGCCCGTGTGGCACGAGCTCTCACAGCTCGAGCTGCCCGTCCTGGCGATAGCGGGCGCCCGCGACGACGGCTACACCCGCGCGGCCAAGCGAATCGCCTCGACGGCGCCGAACGGCCGCGTGGCGATCCTGGAGGATGCGGGCCACGCGGCGCATCTGCAGCGCCCGAGGAGGTGGCGCGGCTGCTCGTCGAGTTCTTGGACGACGTGCACTGAGGGGTGTGCGCTGGAAATCTGTCGCGGGGCGACAGATTTGTGCCCCACACCCGGCTCAGGCGAGCGTTTCGAGCGTTACTGCGGCCAGGTCCTCATCCTCAATGCTCACCCCGAGCCCGGGCCCACTTGGCACGGAGAGCGTCCCGCCGCGCGGCCGCGGCAGCGCCGCCGCCACAGGCGAGTCGAACAGGTCCAGCGTCGCGAGGCCGCAGGCGAGCGTCAGCTCCTCGGCGGCCGCCAGCTGGAGGGCCGCCGCGATGCCCCAGGGGCCGTCAAGCGTGCTCGACAGGAACGCGCCGAGTCCGTGCGAGCGCGCCTCGCGCAGCAGCTCGCGGGCTGGCTTGAAGCCGCCGGCGCTGGCGAGCTTCACGTTCACCACGTCGCACGCCTCGAGCTCGACCGCCCGGCGCATCTCGCGCAGCGAGGCCACCGACTCGTCGGCTGCAATGGGCGTGGACACGCGCTGGCGCACCTCCGCCAGCTCGCGCAATGTGCGACACGGCTGCTCCACAAGCTCCAGGTCATAGTCCTCAATGCCCCGGATTGCCCGCACGGCTTCGTCCACCGACCAAGCGCCGTTGGCGTCGACGCGAAGGGCGGGCCACGGACCAATGGCGGCGCGGACGGCCGCCACGCGGTCGGGGTCATCCGGGAGCCCCACCTTCAGCTTGAAGCAGGCGTAGCCCTCGCGAACCCCGGCCCGTGCCCGCTCCGCCACCTCGGATGGCGGTCCCGCTGCAAGCGTCATGTTCACCGGCAGCGAGTCCTTGCGCGGCTCGGCGAGCGGGCGCTCCTCCTGGCGGGCGTGCAGGTCGAGCCGCGCGATTTCCTCGGCCGCACGCGCCTGCGGCGGCCGCCGTCCGCCGCCGCCGGTGAGGGCTGCGGCGGCGCGTTCGAGCGGCACCCCGTCGTAGGGCTCGAAGGGGGCGGCCTCGCCATAGCCGACGGTGCCGTCGCGCGCCTCGAGGCGCAGCAGCAGCAGCTCGCGCGCCGAGACAACGCCGCCCGACGTGACGAACGGCTCCTTCAGCGGAATCGACAGCCTGAGTACCGAACGCTCGACGCGGGCGCTCACGACAGGAGCACGCCCCCGGCCAAAAGCACTGAGAAAACGGCGAGCAGCCGCCCGGTCGCTGCCAGCGCCGCATTCAGGGAGGGCCCATCGGTGCTCGTCATGACGGTCCGTACCAGCGGCGGCGCCAACGGAAGGGCGGCAAGCACGAGCAGCAGCCACGGCGAGAGCGTCGGCACGAGCGCCACGGGAACGGCGAACGACACCACCACCATGGCCACGAACAGCTGCCGCGCCCGCTCACGGCCCAGCTTCACCGCCAGCGTCCGCTTCCCCGCCCGCCGGTCGGTGTCGATGTCGCGGACGTTGTTCACCACCAGGATCGCCGCGGCGAGCAGGCCGACCGGAACGCCGAGCGCCACGGCCTCCCAGCGCAGCTCCTCGGTCTGCACGAAGTACGAGCCCGCGACCGCCACCACGCCGAAGAACAGGAACACGAACAGCTCGCCGAGGCCCTCGTACCCATACGGGCGCGGGCCGCCCGTGTAGAGCACGCCGGCAAGGATCGAGGCGGCGCCCACCACCAGCAGCTGCCAGCCCGAGACGGCCGCCAGGTAGAGGCCCGCCGCCACCGCCACGCCGAAGGCCACGTAGGTGCCGACGAGCACCCGGCGCGGCGGCATCAGCCCGCCGGCCGTCACGCGCACCGGGCCGAGCCGGTCCTCGGTGTCCGCGCCGCGGCGGGCGTCCGAGTAGTCGTTCGAGAGGTTCGTGCCGATCTGGATGAACACGCTGCCGACCATCGCGGCCACGAACGGGAGCGCGCGGAAGGTGTCCTCGGAGCCCGCCAGCGCGGTGCCCACCAGCACAGGGGCGATCGCGGCGGGCAGCGTTCGCGGCCGCGCCGCGAGCAGCCACAGGCGAAGGTGACTCAAGGCCGCTTCGGGAACTTGCCGAAGTCCGGCGGGCGCTTCTCGCGGTAGGCGTCCCGGCCCTCCTGCGCCTCGTCGCTCCCGTAAAAGAGCAGGTTCGCGTCGTGCGCCAGCTGCTGGATCCCGGCGAGGCCGTCCTCCGCGGCGTTGAAGCTCGCTTTCAGGAGCCGCAGCGAGAACGGCGAGAGCTGGAGCATCTCGCGGCACCACGCCACAGTCTCCTCCTCGAGCTCCTCGAGTGGCACAACGCGGTTCACGAGCCCCATGTCGAGCGCCTCGTCGGCCGAGTACTGCCGGCACAGGAACCAGATCTCCTTGGCCTTCTTGGGCCCGACGATGTTGGCGAGCAGCCCCGCGCCGAAGCCGCCGTCGAAGCTCCCGACCCTGGGGCCGGTCTGGCCGAAGCGCGCGTTGTCGGCGGCGATCGTGAGGTCGCACACCACGTGCAGCACCTGGCCGCCGCCCACGGCGTAGCCGGCCACCATCGCCACGATCGGCTTCGGCATGCGGCGCATCTGGATGTGGAGGTCGGTCACGTGGAAGCGCCCCACGCTCGCGCCGCTCGCCACGTAGCCGCTGTCGCCGCGCACGTTCTGGTCGCCGCCCGAGCAGAACGCCAGCGGGCCCTCGCCGGTGAGGACGATCACCCCGACCGACGTGTCCTCGCGGGCGCGCTCGAGCGCGTCTGAGATCTCGATGAGGGTCTCCGGGCGGAACGCGTTCCGCACCTCGGGACGGTCGATCGTGACCTTCGCGATCCCGTCCGCCAGCTCGTAGCGGATGTCCTCGTAGTCGCCCGCAGTCTGCCAGTCGGCCGCGGGGCGGATGGTGCGCGTCGTGGCCATGCCGGCCCGTAGGTTAGTTGCCCGGCTAGTGGCTCCGACCGAAAGTACGGTCGCGGCTCGGCGCGCGAGAATCAAGCATGGGCGTGGACACGAGCGCAGCCAATGCAGCGCATTGGCGAGCATCGTGGGTGCGGCCAGGCGAAGGTTCGCAGCCGCCGAACGCGAGCGTACTTGAGGGCGGGGGCACTAAAGTGCTCCGCCTCATGATCTACGACAAGGACGCGGACCTCTCGAAGCTCGACGGCAAGACCGTCGCCATCCTCGGCTACGGCTCCCAGGGCCACGCCCACGCGCTGAACCTGAAGGACTCCGGGGTGGACGTGGTGGTGGGTCTCCGCGAGGACTCCTCCTCGGTCGAGAAGGCGAAGGCCGACGGGCTGCGCGTGACCTCGATCGCGGACGCCGCCAGCGACGGCGACGTGGTGATGGTGCTGCTCCCCGACGAGAAGCAGGCGGAGGTCTGGGAGAGCGAGATCAAGGACGGCATCGCGCCGGGCAACCTCGTGATGTTCGCGCACGGCTTCTCGATCCACTTCGACCAGATCGACCCCGGTCCCGAGGTGGACGTGGGCATGGTCGCGCCCAAGGGGCCGGGCCACCTCGTCCGGCGCCAGTACGTGGATGGGAACGGCGTTCCCGGCCTCGTCGCGATCCACCAGGACGCCACCGGCTCGGCGCGCGACACGGTGCTCGCCTACGCGCGCGGGATCGGCTGCACGCGCGCTGGAGTGATCGAGACCAGCTTCAAGGACGAGACCGAGACGGACCTGTTCGGCGAGCAGGCCGTGCTCTGCGGAGGCGTGACCGAGCTGGTCCGGGCGGGCTACGAGACACTCGTGGAGGCCGGCTACGACTCACGGCTCGCGTACTTCGAGTGCCTGCACGAGCTGAAGCTGATCGTGGACCTTATGTACGAGAAGGGCATCAGCGGCATGCGCTACTCGATCTCGAACACCGCCGAGTACGGCGACCTCACGCGCGGCAAGCGGATCATCGGCGAGCCGACCCGCGAGGCCATGAAGCAGATCCTCGGCGAGATCCAGTCCGGCGACTTCGCGCGCGAGTGGATCGCCGAGAACAAGGCCGGGCAGGAGAACTTCAAGCGCATGCGCGAGGAGCAGAAGGACCACCAGATCGAGCGCGAGGGCAAGGAGCTGCGCTCGATGATGGACTGGATCGACACGGAGTTCTGAGGTGGAGGAGCGCAGCGGCGACAGCCAGGACACGGGCTTCCTCCCGCCGGAGCCGCCCGGCCCCGAGCCCGAGCTTGGCGACCGCCCGGCGCACCAGCCAGCGCCGCAGGCGCCGCCACCAGCGCCGGCAGCGCCGCCCGGCTACGGCTATCCGCCGCCTCCGCCCCCTGGCTACGGCTACCCGCCTCCGCCTCCGCCCGGCCAGCCCTACCCGCCTCCACCCGGCTACGCCCAGCCGCCCGGCTACGCCTACCCGCCGCCGTGGGGCTATTCCCAGCAGCAGGTGCCGGACAACGGGCAGGCGATCGCGGGCTTCGTGCTGTCGATCGTCTCGCTCGGCCTGCTGGTGATCTCGGCCGGGCTCTCGACGATCATCTCGATCGGCTGCGCCATCGGCGGGATCATCTGCTCGCGGAACGGAAAGCGGAAGGTCGACGCGGGGGAGACCCCCAAGCACCGCGGCCTCGCGCAGGCGGGGTTCATCATCGGCTGGGTCGCCATTGGTCTCTCGATCCTCGCGACGCTCGCGTGGATCGTCGTCATCGTGGTGGCCGCCACCACGGACGACCCGAACAACGACCCCTTCAACACCGTCACCGCCCTGGCACGATTCATCGGTGTCTGACGCTATTGTCGCCCGTTCGTGGCGAACCCCTACGTCAAGCAGTACCTGATGACCGCCGGCCCCACACCGCTGCCCCCCGCGGTATCCCAGGTGATGGCCGAGCCGATGGTCTACCACCGCGCGCCCGCATTCGTGGAGGTCTACGCGCGGGTGCTGAAGCGGCTGAAGGACGTCTTCCAGACGCAGAACGAGGTGCAGGTGTTCACCGCATCGGGGAGCGGCGCACTCGAATCCGCCGTGGCGAACCTCGTCCGCCCCGGGGATCCGGTGCTCGTGGCCTCCTGCGGCAAGTTCGGGGAGCGCTGGTTCGAGCTCTGCGAGGCGTACGGCGCCGACACGATCCACTGGGAGACCGAGTGGGGCCGCAGGGTCGATCCCGCCGAGCTGGACCGGCTGCTGGGTGAGAACGAGGGCGTGGAGCTGGTGTTCACGACCTTCTCCGAGACGTCCACCGGCGTGGTGAACGACATCCGCGAGCTCACCGACGTCGCGCACCGCCACGGCACCTTGATCGCGGTGGACGCCGTGTCCGGCCTCGGCGCGGTCTCGCTGCCGCAGGACGAGTGGGGCGTGGACGTGGTGGTGGCCGGCTCGCAGAAGGCGCTGATGGCGCCGCCGGGGCTCAGCTTCACGAGCGCGAACGAGGCCGCACTCGAGCGCGCCGCCGGAAGGCCGGGGCGGCGCTTCTACTTCGACTGGGAGCGTACGGTCAGCGGCCAGCGCAAGGACCCGCCGGACAGCCCGTTCACACCGGCCGTCGGCCTCGTCAAGGCGCTCGACGTGGCGCTCGGGATGATCGAGCGCGAGGGCCTCAGCCAGGTGTACGAGCGTCACGCGCTGCTCGGGCGCGCCACGCGCGAGGCCGCCAAGGCGCTCGACCTCGAGTTGCTCGGCGGCGCGCCCGACGACAACGCCAACGTGGTGACCGCAATGGTCCTTCCCGACTCGATCGACGGTGGCAAGGTCCCGGGCCTGATGCGCGACAAGTTCGGCGTGACCATCGCGGGCGGGCAGGGCAAGCTGAAGGGCAAGATCGCCCGCATCGCACACTGCGGCTACTTCGGCGCCTTCGACATCATCGTGACCGTCTCGGCGCTCGAGATGACCCTGCGGGAGCTCGGGCACGAGGTCGAGCCAGGCGCCGGCGTGGCGGCCGCGCAGCGCGTCTTCTCCGACGCGGGCGTCGCGCTGCTGGCGGGGTGACGCCCTCCGGGCCCACCCCGCGCAGTGGCATGAAAGTCCTCGTCAAGGAGAAGATCGGCGACTCCGGCGTGCAGCTGCTGCGCGACGCCGGGCTCGATGTCGAGATCGGGACGGACTGGGACCAGCCCGAGCTCGAGCGCCGCATAGGCGAATTCGACGGCATCCTGATCCGCTCCGCCACCCAGCTCGACGCCGACCTGCTCGACCGCGCCGAGCGCCTGAAGGCCGTCGGCCGCGCCGGGGTGGGGGTGGACAACGTGGACGTGGAGGCGGCCACGAAGCGCGGCGTGATCGTCGCGAACGCGCCGCAGTCGAACGTGATCACCGCCGCCGAGCACACGCTCGCGCTCCTGCTCGCGCTCGCGCGCAAGGTGCCGCAGGCGCACGGGTCGCTCACCGGCGGCGCCTGGGAGCGTGCGGAGTTCAGCGGCGTGGAGCTGTACGAGAAGACGCTCGGCATCCTCGGCTTCGGCCGCATCGGGCAGCTGGTGGCGCAGCGCGCGCTCGGCTTCGGCATGCGCGTGGTGGCCTTTGACGCCTACGTCTCGGAGGAGCGCTTCCGCGAGCTGGGCGTGGAGCGCGCCGAGTCCTCGGATGACCTGTACTCCCGGGCCGACTTCCTCACCGTGCACCTGCCGGTGACCGCAGACACCGAGAACTGGCTCGACGCGAAGGCGTTCGCCGCCATGAAGGACGGCGTGCGGGTGATCAACGTCGCGCGCGGCAAGCTCATGGACGAGGACGCCCTGCGCGCCGCGCTCGACTCGGGCAAGGTGGCCGGCGCCGCCCTCGACGTGTTCCGCGAGGAGCCGGCCACCGAGAACGTGCTGTTCGGCTATCCCAACGTGGTCGTCACCCCGCACCTGGGCGCGTCGACGACCGAGGCCACCGACCGCGCGGGCTATCAGGCCGCCGAGCAGGTGGTGGCGGCGCTGACGGGCGGCGTCGTCACGAGCGCGGTGAACGTGCCCGCGATCGCAGCCGAGGACCTCGAGGCACTCGGCCCGTTCCTCCCGCTGGCGCAGGACCTCGGGCGCATTGCGAGCGCGCTGGCGGAGCGCACCTCCGTGGATGCCGTCGAGGTCGAGTACCTCGGCCGCATCGCCGACCGCGACACGCGCCTGCTCACCGTGCAGGTGCTGAAGGGCGTGCTGGGCGGGCACATCGAGGAGGAGGTCAACGACGTGAACGCGCCGACGATCGCCGAGGAGCGCGGCATCGCCGTGTCCGAGACGAGCAGTTCGCACGCGCGCGACTTCACGGACCTGGTGAGGGTGGCAGTGGTGAGTGGGGGCGAACGGACTCGCGTGACGGGAACGACGCTCGGGCAGCTCCACCGGCCGCATCTCCTCGAGGCCTGGGGGTCGCGGTTCAACCTCCAACTCGAGGGGCATCTCGCAATCTTCAGCTATGAGGACCGGCCGGGGATGCTCGGACGGGTCGGAACCGAGCTCGGCAACCGGGGAATCAACATCATCTCGGCCGCGGTCGGACGTCAGCCTGAGGCGGGCGCGGTGATGATCGTGACCGCCGACAGCCCCGTTCCGCTTGACGTCGTGGACGGGATCGTGGCCGGCGACGGCTTCGTGGCCGGGCGCGTCGTCAGCTTATAGCCGCGCGGAGGTCCTCGACGAGGTCGTCCGCGGCCTCGACGCCGCACGACAGGCGCACGAGGTCGGCCGGCACGGCGGCGGAGGAGTCCTCGACGGACTGGTGGGTCATCGCCTGTGGCACCTCGATCAGGGACTCCACGCCGCCGAGCGACTCGGCGAGGAAGAAGATCTCCGTGGCGGCTGCGATGCGCGTGGCCTCGGGATGGCGGAACGACACCATCCCGCCGAAGCCGGGCCAGCGAACGTCCTGAACTCCCGGGGCGTCGCGCAGGAAATCGCTGACGGCGCGCCCGTTCTCGGTGTGCGCGGCCACGCGCAGGTGCAGCGTGCGCAGCCCGCGGTGGACGAGGAAGCAGTCGAACGGGCCGGGCACGGCGCCCACCGAGTTCTGCACGAAGCGGACGCGCTCGTGCAGGTTCTCGTCGGCGACCACGACTGCGCCGCCCACCACGTCGGAGTGGCCCCCCAGGTACTTGGTCGCCGAGTGAACCACGGCGTCCGCGCCGAGCTCGAGCGGGCGCTGGATGATTGGCGTCGCGAAGGTGTTGTCGACGGCGACGAGCGCAGAGCCCTTGAGGGCGATGACGCTCGGGATGTCGATGACGTTGAGGAGCGGGTTCGTGGGTGTCTCGACCCAGATGAGCTTCGTCTCCGGGCGCAGCGCCCGCTCCAGCGCGCCGAGATCGGTCTGGTCGACCATGTCGTACTCGAGCCCGAAGCGGCTGAGCACCTTGTCGACAAGGCGGTAGGTGCCGCCGTAGAGGTCCTGCGGGAGGATCACGTGGTCGCCTGCGGAGCAGTGGGCGGTGAGCAGGGCGTGCGTGGCGGCCATGCCGCTCGAGAACGCCGAGCAGTATCCGCCCTCCAGCTCGCCGAGCGCCCGCTCCAGCGCGGCGCGGGTCGGGTTGGCCGAGCGCGCGTAGTCGTAGTCCTCCACGAACTCGCCGGGGGCCGGCTGGACGTAGGTCGAGGTCTGGTGGATCGGAGGGATGATCGATCCGAACGCCGGATCGGGCTCTAGGCCGGCGTGGACCACGCGGGTGGCCAGGCGCTTGCCCTTCACCGGGCCAGCGACTCGAGCAGGTCCGCCCGCGTCACGATCCCCGCCGCGCGCCCGTCCATGTTCACGAGCAGAGCCTCGCGCCGGTCGGCGAGCAGCTCCACCGCCTGGCGCACTCCGTCCTCGGCCGCGATCGCCGGGAACGGCGCCTCCATCACCTCGACGATGTTGGCGGCGAGCAGCGCGGGGTCGTCCATCGCGTGTCGCAGCAGGCCGCGCTCGCTCACGGAGCCGACCACGGTCTGCGGGTCGTGGGCGGACACCACCGGCAGCTGGGAGACGCGGTGCTCGTGGAGAAGCGCGACGGCGTCGCGCACCTTGGCGTGCGTCTCGACGGTGAGCAGCGGCGGGATCTCGCCCTCCGCGTGCTTGCGGCGCAGCACGTCCCCGACCGTGAGCTCCGCTTCGCGCTCCAGGAAGCCGTACTGGCGCATCCAGGCGTCGTTGAAGACCTTGGAGAGGTAGGAGCGCCCGCCGTCCGGCAGGATCACCGCCACCATCGCGGAGGGATCGTCGATCTCGCGGGCCACCTGGTAGGCCGCGTATAGCGCCAGGCCGCCGGAGCCGCCCGCGAGGATGCCCTCGGTCTCGGCCAGCCGGCGCGTCCACAGGAACGAGTCGCGGTCCGACACCGTCACGTAGCGGTCGACGATCGAGGGGTCGTAGGTCTCGGGCCAGAAGTCCTCGCCCACGCCCTCCACGAGATAGGGCTTCACACCCTCGTCGCCGCCCGAGTAGATCGACCCGACCGGGTCCGCGCCGATGATCTGGATGTCCGGCTTCTGCTCGCGCAGGTAGCGCCCGACGCCGGTGATCGTGCCGCCGGTGCCGACCCCCACCACGAGGTGGGTGATCTGCCCGCCCGACTGCCTCCAGAGCTCGGGTCCCGTCGTGCGGTAGTGCGTCTCCGGGTTCGCCTGGTTCTTGTACTGGTTCGGCTGGAAGGCGCCTGGGATCTCCTCCGTGAGGCGATCCGCCACGCGGTAGTACGACTCGGGCGACTCGGGCGGCACCTCCGTGGGCGCCACTACGACCTCGGCGCCGTAGGCGCGCAGCAGGTCGATCTTCTCCTTCGACATCTTGTCCGGCATCACCGCGATCACGCGGTAGCCCTTCAGCGCCGCCGCGATCGCGAGCCCGGTGCCGGTGTTGCCGCTCGTGGGCTCGACGATCGTGCCGCCGGGCTTCAGCTTGCCGTCGCGCTCCGCCGCCTCGACCAGGGCGATCGCGACGCGGTCCTTGATCGAGCCGCCGGGGTTGAGCGCCTCGATCTTCGCCACGAGCTGCGGAGTGAGGTCCTTGCCGAGCCGCGAGAGGCGTACGAGCGGCGTTTCGCCGATCGCATCGAGGATTGAGTCCTTCACGTCGGCACTGGTGCCGGAGGCCGTTCTCATGGCCGCTTCGACGATATAGGGTGTGGCCGCCGGATGAAGGCCCTCGTCATCACCGAGCACGGCCCGCCGGACGTGCTGCGGGTCGAGGAGCGTCCCGACCCTGAGCCGGGTTCGGGGGAGGTGCGCATCCGCGTGCGCGCCGCCGGGGTGAACTTCGCCGACCTGCTCGGCCGCGTCGGGCTCTATCCGGACGCGCCGAAGCCTCCGTGTGTGGTCGGCTACGAGGTGGCCGGTGACGTGGACGCGCTGGGCGAGGGCGTCGAGGGCTTCGAGCTGGGCCAGCGCGTGATGGGCGCCTGCCGCTTCGGCGGCTACGCCCAGCTCGCGGTCGCGAGGACGAGCTCGCTGCTCCCTATGCCGGACGGTTGGAGCTACAGCGAGGGCGCCGCGATGCCGGTCACGTACTCCACCGCCTACGCGGGGCTCGTGCGCTACGGCGGCCTGCGCCCGGGCGAGCGGGTGCTGATCCAGGCGGCCGCCGGCGGGGTGGGCATCGCCGCCACGCAGATCGCCAAGCTGGTGGGCGCAGAGGTGTACGGGACGGCGAGTCCGTCGAAGCACGACGCGATCCGCAGCTTCGGCGTGGACCACGCGGTCGACTACCGCACCCACGACCTCGTGGACGAGGTCCGCCGCATCGCCGGCGAGAAACACCCGATCGACCTCGCCCTCGACGCGATCGGCGGGCGCAGCTTCAAGCAGAGCTTTGCGCTGCTGCGGGCGGGCGGGCGGCTCGTGTGCTTCGGCGCCTCCGAGGTGCAGGCGGGCGAGCGGAGGAGCCCGATGCGCGCGCTGCGCGTGCTCGCCCAGATGCCGCGCTTCAACCCCCTCAAGCTGATGCGCGAGTCCAAGTCCGTGATCGGCCTCAACATGCTCACGCTCTGGGACGACAAACAGTCGCTCGACGAGCTGATCGACCCGCTCCGAGAGCGGATCGCCGACGGCACCCTGCGACCGGTCGTGGCGAAGGAGTTCCGCCTCGACGACGGCGCCGCGGCGCACCGCTACCTGCACGAGCGCAGCAACATCGGCAAGGTCGTGTTGACGCTGTAGCCCGGCCGCCGCGCCAACCGCCGCCAGGGCCCGCGCTGCGTGTACGCTTTACGTGTGTCGTTCCTGGGTGGTCTCCGACTTTCGCTGCTTCTCCCCTTCGGGGGATGAATAGCGCGTGGCGGCCGCCTATTGCCGCAAGCGAAGGGAACTGGCCGGGAAGTAAAAGGGAGCGACATGGACCGCAGTGAGAAGGACCGAGTAAAGATCTTCGACACCACTCTCCGGGACGGCGAGCAGTCCCCGGGGATCTCGCTCAACAGGCAGGAGAAGCTCGAGATCGCGCACCAGCTCAGTCGGCTGGGGGTGGACGTGATCGAGGCGGGGTTCCCAATCTCTTCGCCTGGGGACTTCGAGGCCGTCCAGGCCATCGCCCGCGAGGTGCACGGTCCGGTTATCTGCGGCCTCGCGCGTGCGAACCCGCAGGACGTGGATGCGGCCTGGAACGCTGTCAAGGACTCCGAGCGCCCACGCATCCACACCTTCATCTCCACGAGCGACATCCATATCGAGCACCAGCTTCAGTCGAGCCGCGAGGACGTGAAGGGACAGGCCCGCGCGGCCGTGGCGCAGGCCCGCGCGCACTGCGAGGACGTGGAGTTCTCGCCGATGGACGCCACGCGCTCCGAGCTCGCGTTCACGGCCGAGGTGCTTCAGATCGCTCTCGACGAGGGCGCAACCACCATCAACGTGCCGGACACGGTGGGGTACTCGATGCCCGACGAGTACGCGGAGATGTGGCGTGAGCTGTACCGGCTCGTGCCGGGCCTCGCCGAGGTGACCACCTCGGTGCACTGCCACGACGACCTCGGCGTGGCCGTGGCCAACTCGTTCGCCGGCGTGCGGGCCGGGTGCCGTCAGGTGGAGTGCGCGATCAACGGCATCGGCGAGCGCGCGGGGAACGCGTCGCTCGAGGAGATCGTGATGCTGTTCCACGTGCGCGAGGCCGCGCACGGGCTCTGGAGCGGCGTGGACACGCGCGAGATCGCGCGCACCAGCCGCATAGTGTCCCGCCTGACCGGCTACCAGGTGCAGCCGAACAAGGCGATCGTGGGCCGCAACGCCTTCGCCCACGAGTCCGGCATCCACCAGGACGGCGTGCTCAAGGAGCGCACCACCTACGAGATCATGGACGCCACCACGATCGGGCTCGAGACGAACTCGCTCGTGCTCGGCAAGCACTCCGGCCGCCACGCCCTGCGGAACGCGCTGGAGGAGCTGGGCTTCAAGGTCGACGGCGCCGCCCTCAACACCGCGTTCAAGCGCTTCAAGGAGCTGGCGGACAAGAAGAAGAAGGTCACGGCGCTCGACCTGGAGGCGATCGTCTCCGACGAGATGAAGCAGGCGCCCGCCGCCTTCGAGCTGGTCTCGTTCGACATCGAGGCGTCCTCCACCCGCTCGCCGCTCGCGCACGTGAAGGTGCGCATGCCCGACGGCGAGGTCGAGTCCGGCAGCTTCACGGGCGATGGGCCGGTGGACGCGTTCTTCAGCGCGCTCAATGCCGCCACCGGCCACGAGGCGCGCCTGCGCGAGTACCACGTGTCCGCCGTGACCGGCGGGCGAGACGCGCTCGGCGAGGTGAACGTCCTGCTCGAGCTCGGCGGCCACCTCTCCTCGGGCGTGGGTGTGTCCACCGACATCCTCGAGGCGTCGGGAAAGGCCTACCTGCGCGCGATCTCGAACGCGCTCGCGAGCGACGTGGCGGCCGAGGCCGAGCGCATGCTCGAGCGAGAGGCCAAGAAGACACCCACCCCTTAGGAGTGCCGCGCCCCGGATTGGGTAGCCGGGCGCCATGAGAAAACTTGCACTAGCCGCGATTTGCATGCTCGCCCTGCTGGCGCCCGCGGCCGCCGAAGCAAGCGATAAGGGCGAGGTCACGGTAGACGTGAAAATCCACCGCTTCGCGCTCTCCGGGCGGAACGTCGTTGCGCACGGCGTCCTGACCAGCCGGGTGGAGGGCGCCGGCGCGAGCCAGGCTGCGAGGAAGCGCGTCACGTTCGCAGTGGCCGCCCAGGCGGGCCGTTGCCATGTGCTCACGCTCACGCTCGACGACCTCCAGCTCGACCTGCTGGGGCTGCGAGTGGACCTCAGCGAGGTGAACCTGCGGATCTTCGCGGTTCGGCGCGGTGAGGGCAGTGGAGTCCTCGGACGCCTCTTCTGTGCACTCTCGCGCAGCACACTCCGGCTGCGGGGCGCCTCCGCCGCGTCGGTCGATCGTGAGCTCGTGGTGGCGCACAAGCTGGTGCGTTCGCTGAACTCGCGCCTGGAGGACCATCCGATGCGGGCGTTCCGCGCAACCGCGCACCTGTCCGCTGAGGGTGCCCAGGCGGCGCAGACCACGCCGAGCTGTCGGGTTCTCAACCTGATCCTCGGGCCGCTCGACCTGAACCTGCTCGGCCTCGTCGTCGAGCTGTACGGCCCGAACCGGACCTCGCCGGTCACGCTCACGATCACGTCGTTCCCGGGTCAGGGTGTGCTGGGCGACCTGTTCTGCGGCCTGTCGGGAGGTCCGCGCTAGCAATACGGCAGAATCGGGCCCTTGTTAAAGGGACAGTCCCTTTATGTGGCCGCGGCGTCCTTCACCATGCGTGACGGTGAGCGCACCATCCGCTTTGGTGAGGGCTCCGCGGCCGAGGCGCCCGATCTGCTGGACCAGTCCGGCTTCGAGAGGTATGCGCTCCTGACGACCGAGCGGGCCGCCGGGAGCGTGCCCCTCGAGGACGGCGCCACACAGGTGGTTCATGTGCCGCAGGGCCGCGTCGACGAGATCTCGGCCGTGCTGCTGCCGGACCTGATGCAGGGTCCGCTCGTGGCGCTCGGTGGCGGCCGTGTGATCGACACCGCCAAGGCGATCGGGGGAGTGACCGGCGGCGCCGTGGCGGCGATCCCCACCACGCTCTCCGGAGCCGAGCTCACGCCCTTCCACCGCACCCCCGCCGGAGTGGAGGGAGCGCGCATGGTGCGGCCCGCCCTGGTGGTGGCCGATCCGCTGCTAATGACCTCGCAGCCCGCGGACGAGCTCGCGGCAAGCGCCATGAACGCCCTGGCTCACGGGATGGAGGCGCTCTACACGCCGCTGGCCAACCCGGTGGCCGAGCGCGCGGCACTGCGAGGCGCGGAGCTGATCGCGTCCGGCGACGTTGCGCTCGGCGCGTTCCTGTGCGGCTGGGCCTCGGGCATGACCGGGTTCGCGGTGCACCACGCCACCTGCCAGCTGCTCGTGCGCACCGCCGGCTCGCCGCACGCGCAGACGAACGCGGTGATGCTGCCGCACTTCGCCGGCATGATGGCCGGCCGTGTTCCCCGCGTGATGGGCGAGTTCGCGCGCGCCCTCGGAGACCCGGCCGGCGACCCCGGGGCCGCGGCCGGCAGGGCGGCCGAACTCTCGGCGCGGAGCGGCCACACGCGCCTCGCCACGCTCGGCGTGGAGGAGCAGCACCTGCCCCCGGTGGCCGAGGCGGTCATGCAGCACCCGGCGCTGGCCAACACCCCCGACCCGCCGGACGAGGCCGAGCTGCTCGCCCTACTGCGGGACGCGCTCTAGCTGCCGGCCCGTGGGGCGCAGCGCGGGCGCCGGCTCGTGCATCCGCTGCTGCTGGCGCTCCGGCGTGATCATCACGACGTTCCAGGCCAGCCCGAGGCGCTTCATGGCGCGGATCACGATGCCGCCCAGGTCGATCTCCCACCAGCGCAGGCCGTGCATGGCGGAGCGCGGGAAGGCGTGGTGGTTGTGGTGCCAGGACTCACCGAACGTGGGCAGCGCGAGCCAGAACACGTTCGTGGACCTGTCCTCGGTCTCGAAGCGCCGGCGTCCGAAGAAGTGGCAGATCGAGTTGATCGAGAACGTCATGTGATGGACCAGGAACAGGCGCACGAGGCCGGCCCAGAAGAACGCGGTGAGGGCGCCCTTGACGTTCCCCGCCACGAGCCAGCCGATGCCCGCGGGGACGACGAAGCCCAGGGTCACCCAGAGCGGGAACAGCCTGTGGATGATCCGCATGCCGCGATCCTCGAGCAGGTCGGGCGCGAACTTCTCGGCATCCTGAGCGGTCGCGTGGTCGAAGAGCCAGCCCACGTGGGCGTGCCAGAGGCCGCGCAGCGGGCCGGGCGTATCGCCATGGTGATCCACGTGGGGGCTGTGCGGGTCGCCCTCAGCGTCGGGGAAGGTGTGGTGCTTGCGGTGATCGGAGACCCAGCCGATCACCGGACCCTCCACCGCGACCGAGCCGAGGATTGCGTACAGGTACTCGACCGGCTTGTGGGTGGCGAAGGCCCGGTGGGTGAGCAGCCTGTGGTAGCCGACGGTGACCCCGCCGACCGAAATCGCGTAGACGATCACCAGCAGGATCAGGTCGGTCGGGCCGACCAGGTCATTCCAGAGCATCGGAATCGCCGCCAGGAAGGCGGCGAAGGGGAGAACGACGGCGGCGATATTGATGTTGCGGTGGGCTTTCGTCATGTTGTTCTGGAGGCTACGTACCAGAAGGGGCGGTCGTTCACACCTCCGGCCACTATCTGAGGAGCGTTTCTTGTAGGTTTCACACAAGTGGTGGCCACGCATCCATGGGAGGACCTGCCGCCCGACGTTGCGCAGGTGCTGCGCCCGGAGCTGCCCGCGCTCGCCGACGAGATCGTGGCCGAGCTGAGCCACGGCGTCCCGGACTACGCGCGTCCGCTCGAGGGCCCCTTCGGCAAGGCTCTGCGCAGCGGTGTGGAGGAGGCCCTCGGCCGCTTCACCACGATGGTCGAGAACCCCGGCGCGGACCGGGACGAGGGCCGCGAGGTGTACCTCAACCTGGGCCGCGGCGAGATGCGGGCCGGCCGCAGCATGGACGCCCTGCTGGCCGCATACCGGCTCGGCGCGCGGGTCGCCTGGCGGCGGCTGGCGGCCGCGGGCGAGCGGGCCGGGCTCCACCCGCACACGCTCTACGCGCTAGCCGAGGCGATCTTCGCCTACATCGACGAGCTGTCAGCCGACTCGATCGAGGGCTACGCCCGCGAGCAGGCGGCCGCCGCCGGAGCGCTCCAGCGCAGGCGCCAGCGGCTGGCCGCGCTTCTGATCCAGGAGCCGCCGGCCACGCCGGCCGCGGTCGAGGCCGCGGCGGCGAACGCCGCGTGGCGGCTTCCGCGCAGCCTGGCCGCGCTGGTCGTGGAGGCGGAGGGCAGCGGCGAGCAGGCCGACCGGCTCGCTCTCCGTCTGGGACCGGAGGTGCTGGTGGTCCAGGTGGCGCCGCTGATCGTGGCGCTGGTGCCGGCGGGCGGCCGGCGCAGGGAGCTCGAGCTGGCTGTGCGGGGCCGCAGGGCGGCGCTCGGCCCAACCCTCACCTGGCAGGAGGCCGGCGTGAGCTTCGCGCGGGCGCGCGAGCTGCTGCGGCTCGCGGACGACGGCGCCATCGAGGACAGCGGCGGATTGCTCCTGGCAGAGACCCACAAGCTTTCGCTGCTGCTCGGGGTGGATAGGCGGCTGGCCCGCGACGTGGCCGACAGCGCCCTCGAGCCGCTCGAGGGCGAGACCGAGCTCTCGCGCGAGCGGCTCGGCTCCACGCTCGACGCCTGGCTGCGCCACCGCGGCCGCACCGAGGCGGTTGCCAAGGCGCTGCACGTGCATCCGCAGACCGTCCGCTACCGCCTCGCCCGGCTGCGCGAGCTGTTCGGGCCGCGCCTCGACGACCCGGACGCCCGCTTCGAGCTCGAGCTGGCGCTTCGCGCGCGGCGGCTGGCGGGGTAGCATCCCGCCTCAATGGCGGGACCCCTGGAAGGCCGAGTGGCTGCGGTGACCGGCGCCTCGTCGGGAATCGGAGAGGCCACCGCGCGCGCACTGTCGGCCGCCGGCGCGAGCGTGGCGCTCGGTGCTCGTCGCGCGGACCGGCTCGACGCAATCGCCGAGAGCCTCGACGGCCCGGTGCTGGTGAGAGAGGTCGACGTCTCGGACGAGGAGCAGGCGCGTGGCTTCGTCCAGGCCGCTCACGACGAGCTCGGCGGGCTCCACATCCTCGTGAACAACGCGGGCGTGATGCTCCTCGGCCCGGTCAGCGACGCCGACACCGGCGAGTGGCGCCAGATGATCGAGGTGAACCTGCTCGGTCTCCTCTACTGCACGCACGCGGCGCTGCCGCTACTCGCCAGCGGAGGGGGAGGGGACGTCGTGAACGTGTCTTCCGTGGCCGGCCGCCACGCCAACGCCGGAGCCGCCGTCTACAACATGACCAAGTTCGGCGTGCACGCGTTCTCCGAGGCGCTGCGCCAGGAGGCGCTCCACCAGGGAATTCGCGTGACGATCATCGCGCCCGGCTTCGTCGAGACCGAGCTCCAGGGGCACAACACGAACCCGGTCGTGCGTCAGGCGACGGAGCGGGCGCGTGAGCAGATCGGCGAGGTGCTGAAGGCCGAGGACATCGCCGACGCGATCCTGCACGCGGTCACGCGCCCCGCCCATGTGTGCGTTAACGAGGTCGTGGTGCGCCCGACCGGACAGTCGCGCTAGCGGCTGTTCGTGGCGCGCTAGGCGCTCCGCCGCAGCTCTCGCACCGCGCGCTTCGCCAGAGCCACGGCGGCGGCCCGCGCCTCGCGGTCGCCGAAGCCGCGCACGTTCACGCGCACCTTCACCATGCGCTCGCGGTCGTAGGCCACGAGCTGGCGCGTCGCGCGCGTCCACCAGGCGCCGGCGCCGCCGTAGGCCGAGTCCTGGCCCACGCCCTTGATCTGGCGCGCCTTGCGCGCGGGATCGGAGTTGTGGAATTCGTGCTGCTCCGAGAGCAGGTTGTAGTAGCGCAGCTGAGCCCGCGGCGCTGAGTCCACCATCAGCTTCACGCTCTGCACGGGTCCGCCCCGCCACTCGCAGATCGTCAGGTCCAGGGAGTCGTTCGGCCGCGCCCGCAGGCCCTGCACGCCGAGGACGCGGTCGACCGTGCGCGCTCGCAGCACCCGGCATGCCTTCGCGTCGAGCGTTCCACTCTCACCTGGAGCCCGGAGGACGCTGGGCTTGCCGCTCCGCTGTGAGGGCTGGTCCGGATCGTCGCCCCCGCAGCCAGCGAGCAGTGCAGCCACTATTACATACAGAAGTACGTGATAACGTACGCGCAGTGTCGATGAACGGTTCATTCGGAAGTCGGATTCGGAGCCTTCGCGAGGCCATGGACCTGTCCCTGCGCGACCTGGCGGACCGCAGCGGCGTCTCGGCCCCAATGCTGTCTCAGGTTGAGCGCGGCGAAACGAGCCCGACGCTAGCGCTCGCCGAGCGAATTGCCATGGGCCTTGAGTTAAGCCTGTCGCAGCTCTTGCGCCTGGACGAGACCGACGGCGTGAGCGTTGTGCGCGCCGACGAGCGCCGCCGCGGTGGCGGCAGCGGCCACCGCTACGAGGTGCTGACCCCGCCGCTGCCGGGCCTGCGCGCCGAGGTCTCCCTGCACTCGCTTGCCGCGGGGGCATCGACCGCCGGCCCCGACGATCCGCCCATGCACGAGGCGGGCAGCCGCGAGACCGCGATCGTGGAGGCCGGGCCCGTGCGCTTCATCTGCGGAGCCGCGGCACACGACCTGGAGGACGGCGACTCCGTGACCTTCGACGCGGACCTGCCGCACCACTTCGAGAACCCCGGCGAGGGCGAGGCGCGCTTCTACGCGGTCGTCGCGGCCGGCCTGAGAAGGAGCTGACGTTGGCCAGAAGTATGTTCGACAAGATCTGGGAGGCGCACGAGGTGGCCGAGAGCCTCCTCTACGTGGACCTCCACCTCGTGCACGAGGTGACCTCCCCGCAGGCGTTCGAGTCCCTGCGGCTGGCCGGCAGGAAGGTGCGCCGCCCCGACCGCACGCTCGCCACCGCCGACCACAACGTGCCGACCGACGGCTCCACGGCGGCCGAGCAGATCCGCGACCAGCTCTCGCGCGTGCAGGTGGAAACGCTGGAGCGCAACTGCGCAGAGTTCGGCGTGCCGATCCACTCGCTCGGCTCCGTGCGCCAGGGCATCGTGCACGTGATCGGCCCCGAGATCGGCATCACGCAGCCCGGCATGACCATCGTCTGCGGCGACTCCCACACCGCCACGCACGGCGCCTTCGGCGCCTTCGCGATCGGGATCGGCACCAGCGAGGTGGAGCACGTGCTCGCCACCCAGACGCTCCAGCAGCGCAAGCCGAGGTCGATGCGGATCAGCTACGAGGGCGAGCTCGGCTACGGCGTCACCGCCAAGGATCTCATCCTCGCCACGATCGGCCAGATCGGGGTCGACGGCGGTGTCGGCCACGTGCTGGAGTACACCGGCTCGGCGATCGAGCGGCTCTCGATGGAGGGCCGGATGACCGTCTGCAACATGACGATCGAGGCCGGCGGGCGTTCCGGCATGATCGCCCCCGACGACACCACCTTCGAGTGGGTCGAGGGCCGCGACGCGGCGCCGAACCCGCTGCCGCTCGACGACTGGCGCGCGCTGCGCAGCGACGAGGGCGCGAGCTTCGACAGGGAGGTGGCGGTCGACGCATCGGCGATCTCGCCCCAGGTGACCTGGGGCACCACGCCCGGAATGGTCGTGGGAGTGACGGGGACGGTCCCCGAGCCGGAGGGCGAGGGCGACGAGCGCGCGCTCGAGTACATGGCGCTCGAGCCGGGCACGCCGATGTCGGAGATCCGTCTCGACCGCGTGTTCATCGGCTCCTGCACCAACTCGCGCATCGGCGACCTGCGCGAGGCGGCCGAGCTCGTGAAGGGCCGCCGGGTGGCGTCGAGCGTCAACGCCATGGTGGTGCCGGGCTCGCAGCAGGTGAAGGCCCAGGCCGAGGCGGAGGGCCTCGACGAGGTGTTCCGCGCCGCCGGCTTCGACTGGCGCTCCGCGGGCTGCTCGATGTGCCTCGGGATGAACCCGGACATCGCGGCGCCGGGCGAGCGCGTGGCCTCGACCTCCAACCGCAACTTCGAGGGGCGCCAGGGCCGCGGCGCCCGCTCGCATCTCGTGAGCCCGAAGATGGCCGCCGCGGCCGCCATCGAGGGGCACTTCGTCGACATCAGGGAGTGGGAATGAGGCCGGTCAGCCTGATCGAGGGGCGCGTGTCCGTGCTCGACCGCAGCGACGTCGACACGGACCAGATCATCCCCAAGCAATTCCTGAAGCGGGTGGAGCGCACCGGGTTCGGCGAGTTCCTGTTCTACGACTGGGCCAAGCAGCCGGGCTGGGACCTCCCGCAGAACCCGATCCTGGCCACCGGGCGGAACTTCGGCTGCGGCTCCTCGCGTGAGCACGCTCCCTGGGCGCTCGAGGACTACGGCTTCGAGGCCGTGATCGCGCCGAGCTTCGCGGACATCTTCTACTCGAACTGCACCAAGATCGGGCTGCTGCCGGTGGCGCTCGATGAGGAAGAGGTGCACGCGGTGATGGAGTCCGGCCACGCCTCGATCGACCTCGCCATGCAGCAGGTCACGTGGACGGGGGGAGAGGCCAGCTTCGACATCGACCCCGAGATCAAGCGCAGGCTGCTCGAGGGCCTCGACGACATCGGCGTGACGCTCCTGGAGCAGGACGCGATCGACCGCTACGAGACCGAGCGCGAGCGCAGCGGCCCGGTGACCACCGCGCTTCGTTGACCCGCGACTGGGACGCCGCCGGGTACGACCGAGTCTCCGCGCCGCAGGTCGAGTGGGCGCTGAGGGTCCTGGAGCGCCTTCCGCTGCGCGGCGACGAGACGGTCCTGGACGCGGGCTGCGGCTCCGGGCGGGTCACTCAGCTTCTGCTCGAGCGGCTCCCGCGCGGGCGCGTGGTGGCGGTGGACTCGGCCCCGTCGATGGTGGAGCACGCCCGCGAGGCGCTCGACCATGAGCGCGCGACGGTTATCCAGGCGAGCCTGACCGAGCTCGTGCTCGACGAACCCGTGGACGCCGCCTTCTCCAACGCGGTGTTCCACTGGATCGCCGACCACGATGCCCTCTTCTCGCGGCTGCATGCCGCGCTGCGGCCGGGCGGCCGCCTCGTGGCGCAGTGCGGGGGAGAGGGCAACGTCGAGCGCTTCCACCGCGCTGCGCGCGAGGTCGCCTCGCGCGACCCCTACGCGCCATACCTCGGCGGGTGGCAGGGGCCGTGGCACTTCGCGAGCGCCGAGAAGACGGCCACTCGCCTCGAGCGCGCCGGCTTCGTGGAGGTCACGACGTGGCTCGAGCCCTACCCCGTGATACCGCCGGACCCGATCAGCTTCGTGCGCGTCGTGTGCCTCGGTCCCCATCTGGAGCGGCTGCCGGAGCAGCTTCATGACTCGTACGCGCGGGAGGTCTTGGAGCGCAGCGGTAGCGAGCTCGACTACGTGCGGCTCAATATCGAGGCGAAAACCCGCGCTTAACGCGCCAAAGCTGCGCATTTGTTGCATATATGGGCCCAGCGGCACGGTTGTCCATTGACTTCCGATCTCACCCCGGGTGAGATGTGGGCATGGCAGGGGTGCCAGTCCGCGTGCTCATCGCGGACGACCAGGAGTTTCTGGCGGCCGGCAAGGTCGCCGCACTGGATTCGCTCGGCGAATTCGAGCTGGTGGGCGTGGCAGGCAGTCCGCTCGAGGCCGGCGGGCTGGCCGCGTTGACACAGCCGGACGTGGCGCTTGTCGACGTGGGCCTTCAGGGCGGGGGCGAGGCGGCTCTCGACGAGATCCTCTCCGCCTCGCCTTCCACGCGCGTGCTCGCCTGCTCGGGGCTGTCGGACGCCGCCGCGGTCACCGGGATGCTGCGTGCGGGCGCGAGCGGCTCGGTTTTGCGCGACGCGCCGGCCGAGAAGTTCGCCGCCGCCCTGCGCGGGGCTCCCCCGAGTGAGCGGTCGGTCCGCAGCGAGGGGAACGGCCACGGATTGCTCAACGACCTGCTCGACCAGTTCCGCGAGACGAACCTCGCGCGCGAGGACCGCGCCCGCAAGCGCGCTCGGATCCGCTCGGTGATGGAGCATGCGGAGCTCGAGATCGCCTTCCAGCCGATCGTCGAGCTGGACTCCCGCGCGGTCGTCGGTCACGAGGCCCTGTCGCGTTTCGCCCCCATCCCGAAGCGCGGCCCGGCCGAGTGGTTTGCCGAGGCGCACGAGGTCGGCCTTGGGGTGGACCTCGAGCTGTTCGCCATTCGGAAGGCCTGTGAGCGCTCGCACCTGCTCCCCAAGGCCTCCTTCATGGCGGTGAACGTCTCGCCCGTCACGGCCGAGCATCCGGACCTGCTCGAGCTGCTCGACTGCGCGCACGTGGACCACGTGGTCCTCGAGGTGACCGAGCACGCCCCGGTGGAGGACTACCCCCGCTTCCGCATCGCGGTCAGGCGCATGCGCGAGCACGGGGCCCGGCTCGCCATCGACGACGCCGGTGCCGGCTTCGCGAGCCTGCGCCACATCCTCGAGCTGGACGCGGAGTTGATCAAGCTGGACGGCTCGCTGACGCACTCGCTGGAGGCCGACCCGCGCCGCCGCTCGCTCGCGGCGGCCCTGATCGAGTTCGGTCGCGAGAGCGGAGCGGCGGTGCTGGCGGAGCACATCGAGTCCGAGCTCCAGCTCTGCGAGCTGCGCCGCCTCGGAGTGACCTACGGCCAGGGCTACCACCTGGGCCGCCCGCAGGCGCTCCCAGCACCGGCCTAGATAGCGTGCCGCCTGATGGCGGCGGAGATCTCGACCGAGAAGCGCGACGGCGGGGTCGCGATCCTCAGCCTCAACGCCCCCGAGCGGCGCAACGCGCTCACGGTGGCTATGGCCGAGGAGCTGGTGGCGGCCTGCGAGGACTTGGACGCCGATCGCGAGGTCGGCGCCGTGGTGGTGCGCGGCGAGGGCGGCTTCTTCTGTGCCGGTGGCGATCGAGCCACGCTCGAGGCGGCCGGGCGCGATCCGGCGGATCCCGAGGTCTACGCGGGGCTCGGCACCGTCTACCGCTCGTTCGCACGCGTGGGCGAGCTCGAGGCGCCGACCGTGGCCGCGGTGCGCGGCGGCGCGGTGGGGGCCGGTCTCAACCTGATGCTCGCCACCGACGTGCGCATCGTCGCGCGCGACGCCAAGATCATCTCCGGCTTCATCCCGATCGGCCTGCACCCGGGCGGCGGGCACGGTGCGCTGCTTGGGCGCACCGGCTCCCGCGAGGCCGCCGCGGCGATGGCACTGTTCGGTGAGCGCATCGACGGCGAGCGTGCCGCGGAGCTGGGTCTCGCCTGGGCGGCGGTGGACGATGCCGACGTCGAGGCCACCGCGGTGGAGCTCGCCGGACGCGCGGGAGCCGACCCCGAGCTGGCCCGCCGCACAGCCGCCTCGCTCCGCACGGTGCTCGGCCCGCCGCCGCTGCCCTGGCCGGCCGCACTGGAGCTGGAGCGCGCCTCGCAGATGTGGTCGATGCGCCGAAAGGCGCTCGGTTAGCTCTCGGCGGCCGCGCGCGCCTGTTCGGTGTCCCAGTAGAGGGCGAGGCGCACGACCCTCCCGTGCCGTACCGTCCAGACCGTCGCCGTCAGGGCGCTCACATCCGCGCCGCTCCCCTTTCCACGGCCGGAGATGCTATTGAGGACGAGCACCTTGTCTCCGTGGACGACCAGCTCGTCTGGACTCGCCCGAAAGTCGTCCCAGGCGCTCAGAGTGGTCAGCCAGGCGCGGCTCATCGCCTCGATGCCGCGCGACTTGGTCGGGTGCGGCCAGTCGATCATCTCGAACTCGATGTCGGGGTCGAAGAGCTCGGTCTGCGAGAAATCCCCGCGCGACCACCCGTCGTAGACCCGGCGGACGATCTCGACGTTCTCCTCGGACATCGCATGGCGAGTATCTAGGATCCGCCGCCGTGACCCCGCGCATCGTTCTGCTCCCCGGCGACGGCATCGGCCCCGAGATCATGGAGGCCGCGAAGCAGCTGCTCGCCGCCGTCGGCGACTTCGAGACCGACGAGCGGCTGGTGGGCGGTGCTTCGATCGACGCGCACGGCAGCCCGCTCACCGACGAGGTGCTCGACGCCTGCCGCGGTGCCGACGCGGTGCTCCTCGCCGCCGTCGGCGGGCCCAAGTGGGACAGCACCGACCCGGACGCGCCGCGGCCCGAGCAGGGGCTGCTCGGCCTGCGCAAGGGGCTCGGCCTGTTCGCGAACATCCGGCCCGTCCGCCCGAGTCCGGCGCTGCTCGACTCCAGCCCGCTGAAGCGCGAGCGCATCGAGGGCACCGACCTGATCGTCGTGCGCGAGCTCACCGGCGGGATCTACTTCGGCGACCGCGGCCTGGAGGGCGACACCGCCCACGACACCTGCGTCTACAGCGTCGCCGAGATCGAGCGCATCGCGCGCGTGGGATTCCGGATGGCTCGGCGCAAGGTCACGAGCGTCGACAAGGCGAACATCCTCGAGACCTCGCGCCTCTGGCGCAAGACCGTTCAGCGCCTCGCTGAGGACCAGCCGCTGCCGCTCGAGCACATGCTGGTGGACAACGCCGCAATGCAGCTCGTATCGCGCCCGGCGGAGTTCGACGTGATCCTCACGGAGAACATGTTCGGCGACATCCTCAGCGACGAGGCGGCGATGCTCACGGGCTCGCTCGGCATGCTTCCGAGCGCTTCGGTCGGCGAGGAGGGGCCCGGCCTGTACGAGCCCGTGCACGGCTCGGCGCCCGATATCGCGGGCAGCGGGACCGCAAATCCGCTCGCAATGTTCGGTTCAGTGGCCATGATGCTCCGAGATATCGGTATGGAAGACGCCACCGCTGCCGTAGAATCGGCGCTGGACCTCGCGCTCGGGATGGGCCTCCGGACTCCGGACCTGGGCGGGGACGCATCTACAGAGGCCGCCACCCGGGCGGTTCTCGCGCACCTATAGGAGCACCCGTACGTGAACACCGCCGACCTCATCTGGCTGAACGGAGAGTTCGTCGCCTGGGAGGACGCCAAGGTGCACGTACTCACCCACGCTATGCACTACGGGACCGGGGTCTTCGAGGGCATCCGGGCCTACGAGACCCCGCAGGGGACCGCGATCTTCCGCAACCAGGACCACCTGGAGCGGCTCGAGAAGTCGGCCAAGCTCTACTACATGGACCTGCCCTATACGACGGCGCAGCTCCGCGAGGTCACCCACGAGCTGATCGGCCGCAACGGGTTCAAGAGCTGCTACATCCGGCCGCTCGTCTACCGCGGCTACGGGCCGATGGGGCTCAACCCGCTGGAGAACCCGGTCGAGGCGATGATCGCCGTCTGGGAGTGGGGCGCCTACCTGGGCGAGGAGGGCAAGCGCAACGGGGTCCGCGCGCGCGTGTCCTCGTACCGGCGCATCTCGTCCGACTCGCTGATCCCGCACTCGAAGGCGTCGGGGCAGTACCTGAACTCGGTGCTGGCCAAGATCGAGTCGGTGAAGGCCGGCTACGAGGAGGCGATCCTCCTGGACGACAGCGGGAACGTCTGCGAGGGCACCGGCGAGAACATCTTCGTCATCAAGGACGGGGTGATCCACACGCCCGGGCAGGCCGCGTCGATCCTGGACGGGATCAACCGCAAGTCGTGCATCCAGATCGCGCGCGACCTCGGCTACGAGGTCGTCGAGCGTGACATCGCCAGGGCGGAGCTCGCGCTCGCCGACGAGGTGTTCCTCACCGGCACCGCCGCGGAGCTCACGCCCATGCGTGAGATCGACGACATCGAGATCGGACCGCCGGGCCCGATCACGCGCGAGATCCAGGGCGTGTTCGAGGACGCACTCAGCGGCCGGGACGCCCGCTACGCGGACTGGCTCGACCTCGTGCCTGTGCCATCGCAAGCGTGAACGTTGTCGTCTACGACACAACGCTCCGCGATGGGATGCAGGGCGAGGGGATGTCGCTGTCCGTGGACGAGAAGGTGCGCGTCGCACACGCGCTCGACGAGCTCGGCGTACATCTGATCGAAGCCGGCTTTCCGGCCTCCAACCCGAAGGAGGAGGCCCTCTTCGAGCTGCTCGCGAAAGAGAGCTTCGGCACTGCGGAGGTCGCGGCCTTCGGCATGACACGGCGGCGGGATGTGGCTGCCGGCGAGGACGAGGGGCTGCGCCTGCTCGCCGACAGCTTCGCGCCGGTGTGCACGCTCGTGGGGAAGACGTGGTCGCTCCACCTCGAGAAGGTCACGCAGGTGGAGCCCGAGGAGAACCTGCGCATGATCGCCGACTCGGTCGGCTTCCTCGCCGGCGAGGGCAAGCGCGTGATCTACGACGCCGAGCACTTCTTCGACGCCTTCCGCGACGACCCCGACTACGCGCTCCGCTGCCTGCGCGCGGCCGCCGAGGCCGGCGCCGAGAACGTGACGCTCTGCGACACGAACGGCTCGTCGCTGCCCCAGCAGGTGAGCGAGGCCACGGCGCGGGTGGTGGCCGAGCTCGGCGACTCGGTGCAGGTGGGCATCCACACGCACGACGACGCCGGCTGCGGCGTGGCGAACTCGCTCGTGGCGGTGGAGGCGGGCGCGCGGCTCGTGCAGGGCACGATGAACGGCTACGGCGAGCGCTGCGGCAACGCCAACCTGATCTCCATCCTGCCTGCGCTCGAGCTCAAGCTCGGCTACGAGTCGATCGGGCGCGAGCGGCTCCAGCGGCTCACCGAGACCGCCCACCTGGTGGACGAGCTCTGCAACGTCACGCCGAACCCGAACCAGCCCTACGTGGGGGCGAACGCGTTCGCGCACAAGGGCGGCATGCACGTGGCTGGGGTGAACCGCGACGCGCGCACGTTCGAGCACATCGACCCCGCCGAGGTGGGCGCCGATCGACGTGTGCTGGTGTCCGAGCTTTCGGGCAAGGGCACGGTGCAGGCGCGGGCGGACGTGGACGGCGAGACCGCCGCGCGCGTGATCGAGCGCGTGAAGGAGCTCGAGAACCAGGGCTACCAGTTCGAGGCCGCGGACGGCTCGTTCGACCTGCTGCTCCGCAAGGAGACCGGCGAGTACGAGCCGCTGTTCCGGCTCGAGTCCTGGCGCGCGATCGTGGAGAAGCGCGAGGACGGGCGCGTTGAGACCGAGGCCACGATCAAGATCTGGGTGGACGGCGAGCGCTACGTGCGCACGGCGGAGGGGAACGGGCCGGTGAACGCTCTCGACAAGGCGCTGCGCGCCGCGATCGTGGAGCGGCATCCGCACCTGCGCGACATCGAGCTCGTGAACTTCAAGGTGCGCATCCTCGACGAGCGCAAGGGCACCGGCGCGGTCACGCGCGTGCTGCTCGATGCCAGCGACGGCCAGGACACCTGGGGCGCGATCGGCGTGTCCGAGAACATCATCGAGGCGAGCTGGGACGCCCTCGTGGACTCGCTCGAGGCGGGCATGCTGCCCGGCCGCACGAAGCACTCGCGGCAGCGCGCCGCACCGTTGCCCACGGGCGGTGCCCGCGGCGCTTCGATCTCCTTACGTGATACCGCTTGCCAGGCCGCTCCTCGGGGCGCGGGAGGAGGAGCTCGTTCTCGAGACGCTCCGCTCCGGCCGGCTCTCGCTCGGCCCTCGGCTGGGCGAGTTCGAGTCCGGCCTCGCAGCCCATCTGGGCGCTGAGCACGTGTCCGCCGTCTCCTCCGGCACCGCCGGCCTCCATCTGGCGATCCGGGCCGCGGGCATCGAGCCGGGCGACGACGTGGTCACCACGCCGTTCAGCTTCGTGGCCTCCGCCAACTGCGTGCTCTACGAGGGAGCCCGGCCCGTGTTCTGCGACATCGACCCGCGCACGTTGAACATCTCGGCCGACGCCGCGGCGGCTGCGGTCACGGACCGCACCAGCGGCCTGCTGCCGGTGCACATCTTCGGCTACCCCGCGGACATGCCTGCGTTCGAGCGGCTCGCTGCCGACCGCGCCCTCTGGCTCGTGGAGGACACCTGCGAGGCGCTCGGCGGCGTGCACGCCGACGGCCCGCCCGTCGGCGCGAGGAGCAACCTGTCGGTGTTCGCCTTCTACGCGAACAAGCAGCTCACCACCGGGGAGGGCGGCGCGGTGGTGGCGCCGTCGGCGGAGCTGAAGGAGCGGATCGACTCCGAGCGCAACCAGGGCCGTGCCCCGGACATGGGCTGGCTCGACCACGACCGGCTCGGCTTCAACTACCGGCTCGACGACATCTCGTGCGCGCTCGGGGTGGCCCAGCTCGAGCGCCTCGACCAGATGCTCGCGGACCGCGCGCGCGTGGCCGGGCTGTACTCGGAGGCGCTCGCCGGGGTGGAGGGACTCACCCCGCCCTGCCCGGACGAGGGCGGCGACCGGCGCGGCTGGTTCGTGTATGTGGTGCAGCTCCCGCCGGACGTGGACCGCGACGCCACCGTGCTGGCGATGCGCGAGCGCGGGGTGGACACGAAGCCCTACCTGCCCGCCATCCACCTGCTGAGCTTCTACCGCGAGCGCTTCGGCCACCGGGAGGGCGAGTTCCCGGTCTGCGAGGACGTTGCGAGCCGCTCGCTCGCGCTGCCGTTCTTCCCGGAGCTGACCGACGCGGAGATCGAGCGCGTGGTCGAGTCGCTGCGGGCGGTCATAGGTCGATAGGCCGCACCAGGGCCACGAAGCCCGGCAGCCCACGCCCGGGCGCCCGGTACGCCACCTCGTCGAAGCCCGTGGCCGCGTAGAGCGCCCGCGCTCCCTCGTTGTTCATGGACGTGTCGAGCGTGACCGCGGGCAGGCCGCGCCGGCGCGCCATGCGCTCCGCCTCGTCGAGCAGCGCTCGGGCCGCTCCGCGCCTGCGGAAGTCGGGATCGGTGGCGAGGGCGTCGACGTATAGCGAGTCCTCGCGCGGCTTCGGGTTCGCGTGGCCGCCGGCCCAGTACAGGCGCAGCGTGCCCGGCCAGCGCCAGACGGGCGTGCCCCGCAGGGCCAGCGAGAGGAAGGCGCGCGATCGCTCGCCGGCCTCGGACACCGGGAAGACGGTCATGGCCGCCGCGGTGCGGCCGTCCAGCTCCACCACGAAGGCCACCTCGCCGCTTGCGACGTTGCCGGGCTCGGTGAACGCGCGCTCGAGCGTGGCGAGCGCGCGCTCGCGCCCGCCCGAGAAGCGCGCATACATGTCCGGCGCGCTCTCGAACAAGAGCCGCGCCACCTCTCCCACGTCGTCCTGACGCGCCTTGCGAACCCGCACCGTCTCAATCCTACGGTCCCGACGTAGACTTCCCGCCCGCATGGGCCGCTTCCGTGATCCTCAGGACCCGCTCTTCCAGGCGCTCAACTCGTCGATCGCGTTCGACTACCGGCTCGCGCCCTATGACCTCGAGCAATCGCTGGCGCACGCGCGCATGCTCGCCCGGAGCAACATCATCAGCGACGACGACCTGGAGCAGATCGAGCGCGGCCTCCAGGCGGTGCGCGAGGAGATCGAGGCCGCGAGCTTCGTCGTGACCGACGACGATGAGGACATCCACATGGCGATCGAGCGCCGGCTCACCGAGATCATCGGACCGGTGGGAGGGAAGCTCCACACGGCGCGGTCGCGGAACGACCAGGTGGCCACGGACGTCGCCATGCTGGTGCGAGCCCACAGCCTCGACGCGCGCGAGCTGCTCCAGCACCTGATGGCAACGCTCGTGGAGCTGGCCGAGCGCCATCTGGACTGGCGGATGCCGGGCTACACCCACATGCAGCGCGCCCAGCCGGTGTACCTCTCCCATCACCTGCTGGCGTACTTCTGGAAGTTCCGCCGCGACCTCCAGCGCTTCAACTTCTGCATGACGGCCACGGACGACCTGCCGCTTGGAGCGGGAGCGCTCGCGGGCGTGAACTTCGACACCAGTCGCATGTTCGTGGCCCAGGAGCTCGGCTTCGGCGGCATCTCGGAGAACTCGCTGGACGCCGTTTCGAACCGGGACTTCGTGCTCGACTACCTGTCGGCCGCGGCCACGTGCGCCACGCACCTCTCGCAGCTGGGCGGCGAGATCGTGCTCTGGTCGACCCAGGAGTTCGGCTTCTGCGAGGTGGCGGACGCGTTTTCCTCCGGCTCGAGCCTGATGCCGCAGAAGAAGAATCCCGACGCCGCCGAGCTCCTGCGGGCGAAGGCGCCGCGCCTGGCGGGCCATCTGGTGACCCTGCACGGCGTGCTCCACGGCCTGCCGCTCACCTATAACAAGGACCTCCAGGAGGACAAGGAGCCGCTGTTCGACGCGATCGACACGGTCGAGCTCTGCCTCCGCGTGGCCACGGACATGCTGGCCAGCATCGAGTTCAAGCGCGAGCGCATGGCCGAGGCGGCCTCGGACGAGTTCATCGCGGCCACCGACGTGGCCGACCTGCTCGTGCGACGCGGGGTGCCGTTCCGCGAGGCGCACGGCATCGTCGGCGGGGTGGTGCGCGCGGCTGTGGAGCGCGGGAAGCAGCTCTCCGAGCTCACCGAGGAGGAGCTGAGCGAGCTCGCTCCTCAGCTGGACGGCGAGTTCTACGACCTGCTCGACGAGGGCTCGTCGCTCGAGTCCAAGGTCTCCGACGGCGGCACGGCGATGTCGCGCGTTCGCGACCAGCTCGCGCAGGCGCGCCAGGTGCTGCGCGAGGCGCGCGCGTGAGGTTCGGGCGGGATTTCTACGCGCGCTCCGTCCACGAGGTCGCTCGTGATCTGATCGGCTGCGTGGTTCGCCACGGCGAGACCGCCGGCCGGATCGTGGAGACCGAGAGCTACCACATGGAGGAGCCGGCCTGCCATGCCTTCGCCGGGGTCACGGAGCGCACCCGCACGCTCTACGGCGAGCCCGGGCGGGCGTACGTCTACTTCTCGTACGGGGTCCACTCGCTGCTGAACGCGGTGGCCGAGGCGGAGGGAGTGGGGGCAGCGGTGCTGATCAGGGCGCTCGAGCCGGTGGACGGCGTCGAGCTGATGCGCCAGCGGCGCGGCCTCGAGCGCACGGAGGACCTCTGCTCGGGCCCGGGCAAGCTCACCCAGGCGCTGGGGATCGGGCTGTCGCTCAACGGCAGCTCGCTGGTGGACGGGCCGATCGAGCTGCTCACACGCGAGCCGGGGAGCCGCCGGCCGCGCGTGGTGGCCGGCGAGCGCATCGGCATCACAAAGGCCGTGGAGCTGCCGTGGCGCTTCTGCGACGCGGACAGCCAGCACGTGTCGCGCCCGTGGCCCGCGGCGATGCGGGCGCCGCGAGCGGCCTAGCCCGAATTGCCGGGGCCCGCGCCGCCGCCACCACCGTCGCCGCTCGGCGGTGTGGTGGGCGCCGGTGCCGGGGTGGGCGCCGGGTCGGGCTCAGGCGCGGGCTGCTGCGGAGTCTGCTGCTTCGGCGCCGGTCCGCGCTGCTGCCCGGGTGTCTCGGTGGGCGCGGTCTCGGTGGGTGGCGCCAGCTGGTCCGAGGGCACGTCGGAGGGCGCGCTGGGGAGGACGGGTGTCGTGGTCGAGTCCCCCTCCTCGGCGGCGCGCTTGGCCGCGCGGTCCAGGCGGCGCTGGTCTCGCATCTCGATCCATGACGACATGAAGTCGTGGAAGATCTCGGCGGGGAAGGTGCCGCCCGCCACCGGGCCGCCGGCGTGCTCGTACTCCATCGGCTGGAGCTTGTCCGCGTAGCCGACCCAGATCGCCACGGTCATATCCTCGTTACCGCCCACGAACCAGGCGTCGCCGTAGTTCTCGGTCGTGCCGGTCTTGCCCCAGATGAACTCGTCGCCCACCTGCGCGGCCTTGCCCGTGCCGCTGCTCACCACGAGCCCGAGCATGTCCTTCGCCACCTGGCCGACCTTGGCCGGGAACACCCGCTCCCGCACCGCCTTGTTCTTGCGGACCTCGCCGTTCCCGTCCTCGACCGCCTGGATCGCAACGGGGCCCGTCTGGTTCGGGGCGAGGTCTCCGGACACGCGCACCCCGTCGTTGGCGATCGTCGAGTACGCGTAGGCCATCTCGAGCGGCGTGACGCCCTCCTTCAGGCCACCGAGGAGCATCGCGGGGTTGGTCGAGACGTCGGTCCGGATGCCCATCCGCTGCGCGATGGCGGCCACTCGCCGCGGCTTCACCTTCATGCCGAGCTCGGCGAAGACCGAGTTGTCCGAGGTGGCGGTGGCCGACCAGAGCGAGGCCGTGCCGAGGTATGAGTCCTCGTAGTTCCTGGCGTCGAAGCGAACCTTCTGGCCGTGGCCGTTCTTCGAGTAAAAGGTCTTCGGCTGCGAGGCCCACGAGCTGTTCGGGTCGATGCCGTCCTCGAGCGCGCGCACGAGGATGAAGGGCTTGAAGGCCGATCCAGGCTGGCGATGGCCGTTGGTCGCGAGGTTGAACGGGCGGGCGTTGAAGTCGGATCCGCCGACCATCGCCCTGACCTCGCCGGTCTTGTTCTTGATCGCCACGAGCGCAGCGTCCGGGCCGATACCCGCGAGCCGGCCGACGATCGCGCTCTCGGCCGCCTGCTGGAGCTCCGGGTCGATGGTCGTCTTGACCTTGAGGCCGCCGGCGAACACCTTGCCCGGCCGGTAGATGTCGAGCAGGTGCTCGGTCATCCAGGTCGTGAAGTACGGCTGCTGGGACTCGGTCTTCGGCGGGTCGATGTCGTCCTCGGCCGGCAGGCTCTGGCGGACCGAGTCGTTGTACTGGGCCCGGGTGATCGCCTTCATGTCGAGCATGCGCTGCAGCACGGCGTTGCGGCGCGCGGTGGCCGCCTGCGGGTGCTGCACCGGGTCGTACATCGTGGGCGAGGCGATCATCCCCGCGAGCAGCGCCGCCTCGTGGGGCGCCACGTCGATGGCCTCGCGCGCGTCCGGGTCCTGGGGCTCGGGGGCCACGGGCGGCGTGTAGCTCACGCCGGCGTCGTCCGCACCCGCCCGCTCGCTCGGCTCGTCGCCGTCGCCGAAGTACGTGCGCACCGCGGCCTCGATCCCGTACGCGCCGTTCCCGAAGTAGACGGTGTTCAGGTACTGGGTGAGGATCTTGTCCTTGGGCCACTTGCGCTCGAGGTGGTACGCGAGCGCGGCCTCGCGCAGCTTCTGGAACACCGAGCGGTCGGCCTGGGCGTCGAGGGCGTTCTTCACGAACTGCTGGGTGATCGTCGAGCCACCCTGCGCCGCGCGGCGCTTCAGCACGTCCTGTACGAGCGCTCGCCCAATGCCGGTGTAGTCCACGCCCTTGTGCGAGTAGAAACGGCGGTCCTCGATCGCGATCACCGCGTTCTTCACGTTCGGCGAGATCTCGCCCTCGCCCACAAGGATGCGGTTCTGGTTGCCCGTGAGCTTCGCGATCTCCTGGCAGGCCGCGTCGTTGTCGAGGTCCATGCAGCCCGGGGTGTCCGCGTAGAGCTTCGAGTTCTGGGCGCTCTTGTACTGCGCGCGGTTCTCGAGGCTCGGGAGGTCGCTGGCGACCGCCATCAGCATGCCGAACACGGTCGAGATGAACGCGAGGGCCGAAAGGCCGCCGATCACCAGGGCCAGGCGCAGCTTCTTCAGCTTCGGCTTGCGCGTCGGGGGAGGGGCCGCCGGCGGCTGTGCGGGCACGCCGTTGGTGCGCTGAAAGCGCTCGCTGCGCGTGGCAGTCGGGTGGATGATGGGCGTCGGCGGCTCCGGCATAACGTGAGCGCCCCTATGAGGGGTTCCCCGCTCCCGTGCGGGCATGAAACAGCGAATCCGGCGCCCGTCCGCACGGCAAAAGCGGGCACCTCAGGAAGGGTGGCAGTCTAGCATTGGGCCAATGACGGACTCCCCGGGCGAGGCAGCCCGCTTCCTCACCCGAAACGCCGTCGATGCGCTGCCTCAGGGAGAGCTCGAGCGGCAGCTCGCGAAGGGGCGTCCGCTGCGGGTGAAGCTGGGCGTGGACCCCACCACGCCGGACATCCACCTGGGCCACACGGTGGTGCTTCGGAAGCTGCGCGAGTTCCAGGATCTCGGCCACACCGTGGTCCTGATCGTGGGCGACTACACCGCGCGCGTGGGCGATCCCGAGCGGGCGCTCCGCCACCCGTCCGCAGGTCGATCCCGGCGAGATCGACCGCAACGCCGAGACCTACGAGCAGCAGGCGTACAAGATCCTCGACCGCGAGCGCACCGAGCTGCGCCGCAACGGCGAGTGGCTCGACATGCCGATGGAGGACCTGTTCCGGCTCGCGCGCACCTCGACCGTAGCCCAGCTGCTCGAGCGCGACGACTTCGCCAAGCGCTACGCCGGCGGGCAGCCGATCTCGATCCTGGAGCTCCTGTATCCGCTGCTCCAGGGGTACGACTCGGTGGCGATCGAGTCGGACGTCGAGCTCGGCGGGACCGATCAGAGCTTCAACCTGCTCCTCGCGCGCGAGATACAGAAGGCCTACGGCGTGGAGCCGCAGTCGATGCTCACGATGCCGATCCTGCCCGGGATCGACGGCGTCCAGAAGATGTCGAAGTCGCTAGACAACTACGTCGGCGTGGACGAGCCACCCGAGGAGATCTTCGGCAAGCTGATGCGGGTCCCCGACGAGGCGATGCCGGTCTACTACGAGCTGCTCCTGGACGAGGCCCCTCAACCGGACCCACGGGACGCGAAGCGCCACATGGCCCACGCCCTGACCGCTCGCTACCACGGCGAGGACGCCGCTCGCGCGGCTCAGGAGCGGTTCGACACCGTGCACGTGCGCCACGAGCTGCCCGACGACATCGACGAATTCGGCTTCAACGCGGAAAACGGGCAGGTGCACCTCCCCGCCCTCATGGAGGAGGCCTTCGGGGTCTCACGCTCCGAGGCCCGCCGGCTGCTCGGCCAGGGAGGCGTCAAGCTCGACGGCCAGGAGCTCCAAGCGCTGGACATGCCGGCCGAGGAGCTCGACGGGGTCGTGCTCCAGGTGGGCAAGCGGCGCTTCAAGCGGCTTCGGAAGCGCTAGACTCACGGGTCCGGAGTTGGTGGCGCGCCCACTGGGCGGTGCTACACTCCTCCGTCGCGCTAAGCGGGGTGGAAACCCCACCCCTGATGAGGGCCACGGTCTTTGAAAACTCAGCAGTACGTGCGACCGAAAGGTCGCGTCCAGGTTTGAACCCCGTCGGGACGCTTCGGCGTGCCGCGGGGCCTGAATCAGTACCCGTCAAGTTGAGCGGACCCGCAGGTGTACGCGGGGGGCTCACACGACTTGACAGCTTTCCATGATCTGACAGTGGAACCGATCGGCTTGGGGTCTCCCTCGAGCCGGCCGGATTGAAACCACGCCAGACTTTCACGGAGAGTTTGATCCTGGCTCAGGACGAACGCTGGCGGCGTGCTTAACACATGCAAGTGGAGCGACGAACCAGGCTTCGGCCTGGGGCAGAGCCGCGAACGGGTGAGTAACACGTGGGTAACGTGCCCCGATGATTGGGACAACCCGGGGAAACCCGGGCTAATACCGATGTGCTCCCACCACATCAGTGGAGGGTGAAAGGAAGCTTCGGCCTCCGCATCGGAATCGGCCCGCGGCCCATTAGCTTGTTGGTGAGGTAACGGCTCACCAAGGCTGCGATGGGTAGCTGGTCTGAGAGGACGATCAGCCACACTGGGACTGAGACACGGCCCAGACTCCTACGGGAGGCAGCAGTGGGGAATCTTGCGCAATGCGCGAAAGCGTGACGCAGCAACGCCGCGTGGGGAAGAAGGCCTTCGGGTTGTAAACCCCTTTCAGGAGGGACGAAGCCAGGGCGGTTAATAGCCGACTCGGTGACGGTACCTCCAGAAGAAGCCCCGGCTAACTACGTGCCAGCAGCCGCGGTAATACGTAGGGGGCAAGCGTTGTCCGGAATCATTGGGCGTAAAGAGCGTGTAGGCGGTCCGGTAAGTCGGCTGTGAAAGTCCGGGCTCAACCCTGGGATGCCGGTCGATACTGCCGGACTAGAGTTCGGAAGAGGCAGTGGAATTCCCGGTGTAGCGGTGAAATGCGCAGATATCGGGAGGAACACCTATGGCGAAGGCAGCTCGCTGGGACGTTACTGACGCTGAGACGCGAAAGCGTGGGGAGCAAACAGGATTAGATACCCTGGTAGTCCACGCCGTAAACGATGGGCACTAGGTGTGGGAGGTGTCGACTCCTCCCGTGCCGGAGCTAACGCATTAAGTGCCCCGCCTGGGGAGTACGGCCGCAAGGCTAAAACTCAAAGGAATTGACGGGGACCCGCACAAGCAGCGGAGCATGTGGTTTAATTCGACGCAACGCGAAGAACCTTACCTGGGTTTGACATGTTCCTGACCGCCGTGGAAACACGGTTCCCCTTGTGGGCAGGATCACAGGTGGTGATGGCTGTCGTCAGCTCGTGTCGTGAGATGTTGGGTTAAGTCCCGCAACGAGCGCAACCCCTGTCGCATGTTGCCAGCATTTAGTTGGGGACTCATGCGAGACTGCCGGTGACAAACCGGAGGAAGGTGGGGATGACGTCAAGTCATCATGCCCCTTATATCCAGGGCTACACACGTGCTACATTGGCCGGTACAGAGGGCTGCGATACCGCGAGGTGGAGCGAATCCCAAAAAGCCGGTCTTGGTTCGGATTGGAGGCTGAAACTCGCCTCCATGAAGGCGGAGTTGCTAGTAATCCCGGATCAGCAACGCCGGGGTGAATACGTTCCCGGGTCTTGTACACACCGCCCGTCACACCACGAAAGCGGGCAACACCCGAAGCCGGTGACCCAACCCTTACGGGGAGGGAGCCGTCGAAGGTGGGGCTCGTGATTGGGGTGAAGTCGTAACAAGGTAGCCGTACCGGAAGGTGCGGCTGGATCACCTCCTTTTCTAGGGAGCCCTCAAACGAGGGCCGGCCGTCGAGGCTTCTGTCTCACACGGCGCATCTAGAACGTCGACCAAGCCTGGAGCTGGTGCTCGAGCTCGTCTCGCGGCGCCGGCGCGTACTGCTGAGTTTCGAGAGACCACCCGGGGAGTCCCCCCGGTGGCACCCT
>CAVZDS010000009.1:0-208738 GCA_963774095.1 uncultured Thermoleophilaceae bacterium | reverse complement strand
GCACGCCGCCCTCGCTCTGGGACCACGAGTCGGCGGCGAGTCCGGCTCGTCCACATCTAAGGAAGCAGTCCATGGCCGCGCTTGTTCCAGTCCGCAGCGCATCCTTGTGGTGGCCATCGCGGCGTGCTCCTCCGTGTGGGGGATGCGCCGATCCAGGACATTCTGCTGATCGCCCAGGGTCTCGCTACCCGCCGTGCCGGACTTCGCAGGGCATGCGGTGGCCAGTGGGGTCCACCGACGCCAAAAGGACACGCTTGCAGGGCTGTCTTCCCGGTGAAGGTCGGCGACTCAAAGCACCGATGCAGATGACCTTCCGTGGAGAGCCTGTTCAGCGATCGATCGCCCGCCGTGCCGCCTCGAAGATGAACATGTAGTCCGACGTGGTCTCGCCGGCGCCCCGCAATCTCGATGCCCTCGGCGAGCGCGTCCAGCCACTCGTCAGCGATCTCGGCAGGCTCGCGCCCAAAGCGCTGGGCCTGGTCCCGCACGGCCTGACGGAATGCGCTTGAACGACCGAGCCGAAGATGCAGGGCCTCGCTTTGCCCCCCGGCCGCTCAGACCCACGATGCTCAACGCCCTCCTCGACCGTGTCAAGCAGGTCGTCGACCGATAAACCGAGCTCGGTCGCGATGGCCCGCAGCTTGTCGAGCGTCGGATTGGAGAGCCGTCCGCGCTCCAGGTCGGACAGGTACGCGATAGAGACCTTCGCGTTGAGCCGAAACCTCACGAAGGGTCCGGTTCTGCTTCGTGCGTGCTTCGCGAGTCGCGCCCCGAAATCGGCGGCGGCGACCTCAGGGTTCTCGTTCGTTCGAGGCGGACGACGTCTAGCAGGCTTGTTCGTTCACAACGAATTCGCTCCGAGCTAAGATTCCCGACAATGCATTCTGTCTGGAGCGTACACCGTCAGCCGGATCTCGCGTGACTCGCCGGTGAGCGCCGTGCTCGCGTGCGCCTCATCACGCGTGATCCGTTCGGGCACTTCACGCGCGTCTGCCTCCGGGAGCGCCCGCGCCGGATCACGATCATCAGCCCCTGGCTGACCGACGCAGACGTCCGCCCGACCACGCTCTCGCGGCTCGTGGTGCACGCCGAGCGCCATGGGGCGGCGATTGTCGTGGTCTCGCGGCTGCCACGGAGCGAAATGCACCAGGACGCGATCGACCTCGTTCAGGCGACGAGCCGGTCCCGCGTCCGGTTCAACCCCCGGCTCCACGGCAAGCTCTACGTGTGCGAGACCGGCGGAGGGCGCGGCTTCGCCGTCATCGGCTCAGCGAATGGGACCGACAGTTCGGCCCATCTCGACGAGATCGCGCTACTGGTGCGCCCAGACCGCGGGAGCCGGTTGATCGCTGAACTTGCGACGAAGGGCGTCCGCGCCCTTAGCGGCACACGTCGCGCGAGGACGCGCACGTCAGCGGCGACCTCAGTGTGAATGCCATGTGCGCCTCAAGAAGCACGCACCCGACCGACCATATCTAACGCCGACCCGCAAGGAGGCATTGTGAACCTCAAGACCTACTACCACCTCAAGAAGGACAGCTTCTCCATCAACCCGCAGGATGACGCGGAGGTCTACTTCGGCAACCAGACTCTCGACGAGGACATCCGCAAGCGTCTCGACCAACTTCAACCAGCCGCGCCAGGTACCCAAGTTCGGGATCTATGGACCCTTCGGCGCCGGCAAGACCCACACGCTCCACTACATCGCCCACGTGCTCCACGACGAGCTCGGCGAGGACTACCCCAGCGAGTCGATCCTCCTCTACATCTCCCCGATCAAGGCGAAGGAGAGCTGGCGGAAGGTCCACGCCGACCTGCTCAATGCCATCGGCCTGGACCGCCTCAAGGACGCGATCAACAAGGTCCTCACCCAGCCCGAGGCCGCTCGTGACCCGCTGGCCTACCTGCGCCAGCAGGGAATCCTCAAGTACGGCGAGGCCGCAATCCAGGCCTCCCAGGTGAAGGTGTTCCGCGCCCTGCTCTTCGGCGGCCCGCTGGAGGCGTCGGCACTCTGGAGTGGCTCAAGGGCGGGTCAGTGAAGGGCAGGCGACGCCGCGAATCTCGGCGTGGAACAACGACGCTTACCGACACCTCGCACCTGATCGCGGCGCTGCTCAACGTCGCGAGTGTCCTGAAGGCCGGCCTCGGCAAGCGCCCGATCCTGCTGATCGACGAGGCCGAGTCGCTGCGCTCGCTGAACAACAGCGACTCGATCAACGAGTTCATCACCGCCTTCCGGAAGCTGGCCGACGACGAGAACAACGTTCTCGGCCTGATCATCGCCTTCCACAACGAGGGCAGCATGGAGCAGGCCCCTGAGGTGCTGCTCAACGATGCCGTTTATCGCCGCTTCGGCTACGACCACGGCTTCTTCGATCTGTCGCAGATCGTCGGCGAGATCGAGGACGTGAAGACGTTCATCGCTCAAGTCTTCGAGCGCCTGATCGATCAGGATGCGGCGCAGACGACGATCGACGACGATGGGCTGAGCATGCCGCGCGAGTACTTTCCATTCACTGAGGGGGCCGTTGCATCCGCTGGGCCAGTTCATTTGAGAGGACGACCCGCGCCACCAGGTGCCGAGCCAGATCATTCACCGCATGGGCGAGGCTGTCGTGGCGGCGTGGCGCAAGGGCAAGGACAACGGGGGCGGCCGTCAGGTAGTTGCTCATCGATGAGGAACTCATCGAGGAGATCCTCTTCCCGCAGGAGAGCCTATGGCGAACCAGCGTTATCGGGTGGAGCCGCCCCTCGCGAAGCGCCAGCGCCTCGTTCAGCTCAAGGTGTTCGACTCCAATGAGAGGGACTGGGTCAGCCTTGGTCGCCTGGCCGAGGCCGGGCCGACGAAGGAGGTCCGGATGGACCTCTCGCGGGAGCACATACTCAGCATCGTAGGAAAGCGGGGGTCGGGCAAGAGCTTCACGCTCGGCTGGTTCGAGGGCCTCTGCACCACCGAACGCAGCACGTCGATCAGCAACATCGGCAAGGACCGCGCCGCCCTGCTTTTCGACACGCTCAACATCTTCCAGTGGATGACCGCGCCGGTCGCTGGAGGCCTGCATGCTGGCTTACGTCCGCAGAGCAGGCGAGGCTGCTCAAGGGGTGGAAGCTGGAGCCCGTTGACCTGGACGTTGACCTGCGGGTGCCAGCCGGCTACGAGGACCGCGTCACCGGTCGGGCGAAGCCATTCAGGGATTCGGACCCAGGACATGGAGGTTGACGACGAACTCTGCTCTTCGGCGTGGACGCGGTTCGGGACCCCATGGGCCAGCTGCTGAGCCTCCTGCTCGACAAGGTGACCCGTCGCGGCTGGACCGGGGAGGATGGACACGATCACCCCGCCGTCGCGAGGTACACGATCGCTGACCTGATCGAGTGCGTTCGGGAAGACGCCGAAGTCAACGCGGACTACGCCAGTGAGACGCTTCGCGCACTGCGCCAGCGGTTCACGGCATATGAGGCGAGCCCGCTGTTTGGCGAGGATGGGACCGAGCTGACGGAGCTTCTCCAGCCCGGCCGACTCTCTGCGTGACTGCCGCTGTCGGGCGTGCCCGACGACGTTCGCCTCGTCTCGATCTTCCTGACGATCCGCAAGCTGCTCTTGGCGCGGGCGCAGGCGTCCGAGGCGGGCAAGGCGAGCCAGCTGGGCTTCGCGGGCAGCGACGAAGAGGCGGCTCGCATCGAGCGAGTCCTCGCGACGGCGCCGCCGAAGACGTGGGTCGTGATCGACGAGGTGATCTTCCCTTCAGAAAAGCAGACTGCGGCCTCCGCGATCTTGCTCCGCTTCGTACGCGAGGGCCGGAACTTCGGCTTGTCCCTGGCCTTTACCACCCAGCAGCCGTCGGCGATTGACCCGCGAATCATGGCGCAGGTCGACATCCAGATCGCGCACACGCTCACTGTGTCGAAGGACATCTCCAACGTGCTTGGAAATCTGAAAGCGCGGGAACCGGCGCGGTTTCAGCTGCGAGGCGTACAGGTCTCGATGGCCGACGCCGTTCGGCACCTTCAGATCGGCCAGGCGTTCGTGTCGAGCGTGGACGGCGAGCTGATCGTTCTTCATGGACGTCAGACCGCGTGCACCCTTGGGTGCACGGCGGCTACGAGGGGCTAGCCGTGCCGCTGGCATTCATCTCGACTTCCCGCGCTGAGTATGCAGCGCGCTGGGATGCTGGTAGCGGCCTGTCTCGCCGCCTCTGACGAGGTCACAAGCATGGATCGCGTCACGCGACGTTTCGCGGAGATCGTCCGCCGGCAAGTGCCGGTGGAAGCCGAGGCCTTGGAGCGGGTGGATGCATAACTGCGGTCGCTGCGGCTGTGGAAGCGGTACGGACACCTACGCGCCGCCGAGCGAATCATGGTGGGCGAGCGGGTCGAGCTGCAGGATCTGTGGCTGTCCGACGAGAGGCTGCCTTCGGCGACCGGAGCAATCACGGCCGAGGTAATCGAGGACATCCCGCAGTCGCCATCCAGCTTCGTATGCTCCGGGACGGGAACCTCACGCGCACGGACCGGGCGCGCGCGCTGTTGGCGTCGTTCGGCGAGGGGGAGAAGCTCACGCCGTTGGGTGAGGGCTCTTCACAGGAGCCGGCCAACCTGCTCATTCTCCCGACGGGCGCACAGCTCATCATCGCCTACGCATTGTTTGAAGCTGACGGCGACTTCCTCCGCTCGGCGTGGGCGACCACGCCCGTGCTCGAACAAGAGGAATGGACCCGTGCGGACTTTGCGACCGGGCTCAAGGAGGCGTGTGAGCATCTTGCGGATCGAGCGCGTCGATCGATGCTGAACTGGGGCGCCGACCGGCAGGCGATCACGCGGCTCCAGAGTGGGCTCAGGAGATCGCGAAGGGCCGGGATTCGGGGAAGAACTGGGGCGGCGGCCGGCCGCCCGACCAGCTGGCCACGCTGCGGCTTGAGCCCTTCGTGGATCTCGGGTTCGATCACCCGCTCGGATCGCACGAGCTACCGCTACCAGCTGAACTCGGGTCAGCTCAGCTTCTTCCGGACCCTTGGTGAGACCGGCTCGATCGAACCGTACGCGCGGGAACACCTCGTTCAGGGGTGGCTTGGTGCGCGAGGCGAGCAACGGCGAACCGCGAATGAGGATGAGATCTGGAGTACGTCTGCGCAGCCTACGAAGGCCTCAAGTCGCGCTTGGGCTTCGCGCCCTTCGTGGAGGTCGTACTCCTAGCGATCGGCCGGATGATCGACGAGCATCGCGACCGCTACTTCGAGATCCAAGAGGGAGTGGACGTCATCACCGAGCAGCGGAAGGCGAACCCCAAGGGCATTCGCCTGACGATCAGCAGGGGAGGCCAGCTACGTACATGAAGATTGCCCAGCCAAAGAAGGTGTCATGAGCCCGCCGAAGTCCAGCGACGTGTCACAGAACATTCCCGCTGAGATCGCCGATCCGGGCACTCGCGCACCTAAACCTCCGCGCCTGGCCGTTCGCGATGGTTCCGTCGCCCGACCACCCACCAGTCTGGGTCGGCCGCAAGGACGCCGAAACGCAAGCTCAAATTGCTGCTCCGCACGGTCACACGCGTTGAGAGCAGTCGCATCGTGTTGTTGTGGGCCCCGTACGGGCAAGGGAAGACCCACGCCCTGCACCACCTCCGTGCGATGGCCGCGCCAGACCCCACGGTCAAGGCTCTCTACGTGGTGACGCCCCAGGGTATCAAGGACTTTGTCGACGTCTACCGCGCCATCGTCGATTCGGCGTTGGTGGACGGCGTGCTCGACGACCTGGGCCTCGCGCTGTTTCGGCGACATGGGCCTCAGGCCCCGACGGACCTGCAACGCACGCTGATCCGGCTCGTGACCTTCGAGGAGCCTCACCTCGCGGCGGCGCGTCTCCTGGCTGAAGGCCGAGAGGTCGGTCTTCGCGAGATCAGGGAGATTGGACTCTCGCGCCGGATCGAGACGAGCGCGGACGGAATCGAGGTCCTGAACGAGCTGGTCTCGCTGCTGCGGTCCGAACTCGGCCTCAAGATCCTGCTCCTGCTTGATGAGATTCAAGAACTCGGGGGGCTCGCCCCGCGCCGGCTTGACGAGGCCGTGGGCGGACTGCATAAGGTCTTCGACCGGAACACCGACGCCCTCACGCTTCTCTTCTGCTTCACCACCGCGCAGCAGGGAACAATCAAGCGCATCATCGGCGAGACGCTCGACGAGCGCCGGTCGGAGGTGCTCACGCTTCCGGCCCTCGACAGGGAGGATGCGGTCGAGTTCGTGACCGGACTGATTGCCGCCGTGGAGCGTCGATGAGGCGCGTGTGCCGTTTCCTTCACGACTGACGCCATCCAGGCAGTCGTTGACTGCCTGGCCGCGGAACTCGAGGAGCTGACACCCCGCGAGCTGATTAAGAGCGTTCGACGGTGTGCTCCGCGCTGGGGACCCGACATCGAGGACGACGAGATCTCGGTTATCGACCGGGGACTACGCCCTCAGCCACCTTCCCGACCTCGGAGAGGACTAGGCCTGCTGCAGGTTGGAGCGAGCAGCGAGTTCAAGCACCTGACTCGCCTCGGCGATCGATGCCGAGACTGCTGTATCGCTAGGGCTCGTCGGGAGAGAAAAGCTCCACGGCCGATGGCTCTTCCACGCGCCCAGCACTTCCGTCGAGGAGGCGCTTGATGAAGCGCTTGCGGCCGTCGGGGCGTGTCTCGACGAGTGGCTGCTAGGGCACAATCCCGTATCTCGCAGGCGCCGCAGCGAAACGCACGCCGGCGTTGGCGATCGGACGGTCGGCGCTCGAGCTGCTGCTTCGCGAGCTGGCACATCAGGGCGCGTTGGGCACGCTGCCCCTGTTGAACGCCAGCTACCAACCCTACCTCGCATACTTTCAGCTCGAGGATGGAGACGATGTCGAACGTCAACTCGACGTGCTCCGGAACGTTCTCTACGAGCGCGGAAGGGTTACTCGCCGCGACTTCCCGGCGCCCGAGCGTGTAGTCCCCGCAAGGCATGGAGAGATGTTCTCCTTCGCCATGGGGAATGGTGGGGTCTGGGCTTTATCGACGGAGAGGGAGACCTCGTCGGATGGGGCTGAGCGAACTTCTTCTTTCCTGGGACGCCCTCCTTCTCAGCTCGAGACGGTCCGGTTCTCGCTCGAGAGATTCAGCTCGGTACGGAGGTACTCGGTGTCCGTAGTGGCGCCCACGAATGGGCGTCGGTGACTGAAGTGCGTCCAGCCGAGCAGCCATCTCCCGCGCCGCCGCATTGGCACCGTCGCGGGTATCGCAGTTATTCCCGACGAGGTGCGGGTCGAGGGGGCCGGTGGTGCAACACGCGCCGCGAATTTGGCTGAGGGCCATCGCCTGGAACTCGTTCACCCCTTGGACCTGTCGCCGTTTGCCGATTCGCCTGCCTCCCTGCGAGGGCTCGGGTCTCTGACGACGCTCATCCCGACGCAGAATGGCTGCGCTGACGCCATCGAGGGGAAATTGAATGAGCTGCTTCCGCGAGCAGGACTCCGTGGCGAGAAGGTCTTCGGCGGCCGCTGGATGGCGATCCGCATCGATTGCATCCACTCCGTGCGAGTGGAGCTGGGACGACGAAGCCGAACTCGTATTGGTGTTGCATGCGTGGGAGGCGGACGCGGACCGACCATCTGAGATGCGGTTTCGATCCGAGGATTGCATCGGCCGCAAGCTGGTCCTGGGTGCGCTGATAGCCAGCCGTCGTGGCTTCGTCGCCCTGAGCGACTCCCGCGTTCTCGCCGGTCCAGCTCCCGCGTGGCAGTGAGCGATGACCCCTGGGCCGGCTATTCTCCGATCAACTCGTACGCCGAGTTCCGCGTAGAGACCTTGATCATGAGCGTTGCCGCCGAGCGATGGTCCGCCATCGCGGACCTCCTCATTCTTCGCCCACCTTGGCATACCGGCTAACGGTCACCGATGGACTTGGACCACGATTCATCCGGCGGCTCGTTCTCGACCTTGATCGTTAGGCCATGGCTGGCGGCTGCGCTCGGCCGCCCACGGTCGCACCCTCGACCAGCTCGTTTGCTCGTTGGGCGGCGACCTCGCTTTCAACCAGTTCGCGGACGCGCTCCCCGAGCGTGTAGTAGCGCACGGCGCCGATGTGCTCTGGCGGCGACGTATCCGCGAAGGATGCGCCGGAGCCGTGCCCGTCCTTTGGCGGTCCGTTCGAGTTCGACGGCGAGCGTCGCCGTTGAGGTCTCGCCGCATCGTCCGGCCACCACGCAGTCCGGGAAATGCAGCCGCTGGCGTCCAGCGGGAGTCAGCTGGAGCTGGCCGGCGCGCCCGCCAGCGGTATCGCGAACCGGGCCGCTCTGCCAGCGCGACCGCCCGAACGGGGCGTCCGCCGCACGCATCTCCCGCTCGGTGCTGACGCGCTCGCGTCCTGCTCGCGTTCCAGCTCGCTCACGAGCGAGCTGAGCTCGAGGTCATGCGCGTAGGTGCGCAGATCAATGCGCGCGGGGGGGAGTTCGAGGTCGACGGCCGCGAGCCCCGCTCTCGTCGCCAGGTACACGCCCGGCGCTCCGTGAAAAACCCTCGCATGCTCGAGCAACCCCAGCCGCACGAGCCCGCCGAGCCGCGCGTACGTGACCGCGCGGCCGAGGCCGAACCGCTCGGCGACCTGCGCGGCGCTCGCCATCCGGAGCCGGCCGATCCAACGCACGATCTCCTTATCGCGGGCCGTCACGCGGAACCCTCGGCGCGGCCGATCACGGCCCGCTCGGTGGCGTGACCGCTCACCGCGGCAGCCCGTCGACGGACGTCTCGGCGGCCCGAATGCAGCACATCGTGCAGCACCCCCAGCACGCGAGGCCCCGAATCCCGCTCTGCAGAGCGGAATCTGCGGCGGCACAGTGCTCGTCTCGAAAACCGTTGACGGCGGTAACGTCGTCCGAGGGTTCGAATCCCTCCCCCTCCGCTTCCGCGGCACCTAGCGGCGCACGATCCGGAACCTCACCGCGCTTGGCTTGGAGCGGTTACCGGCCGCGTCGACCGCGGTGAGCGTCGCGCGGTAGCGGCCCGGGCGCAGTGTGCGGCGCCCGACGCGTCCGCTGAACCGGACGCGGTTGCCGCCGGCCCTGCTCGAGCGCGTGAGCTTCACGATCTTGCCCTTGCGGTGTAGCTGCTTGATGCGGATCGTGACCGTGCCGGCGCGGTTCAGCCGGAACACGAAGCTCGTCCCACGCCGGCCGGCCGCGAAGCTGCGCCTCGTGACCCTCAGGCCGGACAGCGCCAGCGGGCCGAGCGGCGGCGGGGTTGCGCCCACCGGCCCGCTGCCGCCGGCGACCGGCTGGGGATCGGGATCGACCTGGTAGCGGACGAGCGCGAGCATGTCTGTCTCGATGTCGTTGTTGTACGTCTCCCCGCCGGCGTAGATCTTCCCGTCCGGAGCCACGGCAACATGGTCGGCGTAGCACGCGGCCCCCGGAAGCACTCGCGTGTGCACGGGCGCGCCACCTGCAAAGCCGGTATCCGGGGTCCCGTCCGCGTTGCGCCGCTCGATCCAGAACGCGGAGTCGTTTTCGAACTCGCTGTAGCCCCCCACGACGATCTTGCCGTCGCCCGCAAGCGCGACCGAGTTGAGGCCCGCGTCCACCGAAAAGCTTCCCGCGTCGGCGAAGCTGGTGTCCAAAGCCCCCCCAGGCGTCAGCGCGACGACGCTGTCGGATGGGTTCCCGGGACCGTCGATACGGTGGCCGACGACGATCGTCCCGTCCGACTGCACGGCCAGTGTCGCCGCGTCGTCCGGCGTCCCGACGCCGTAGTCCACGACCCTGCGACCCGTCTTGGCGAACCCCGGGTCGAGCGCTCCGCTGTCGGTGTAGCCGTAGACGAACGAGTCATAGGTGCCGTTCCCGCCCGCCACCAGCAGCCCGCCATTCACGATCGCCAGCGCCGTGACGTGCTCGGCCGTGGGCGTTACGTCGATCAGCGTGCCGTCGCCCGCCAGCGACTTGTCGAGCTTGCCGTCGGGCATGAAGCGCGCGACGCCGACGTCATCGGGCCCAGTCTCGCCGGCCACCACGATCCTGCCCTGCGTGTCGACAGCCACCCCCGTCGGGTTGTCGAACGAGGGCGTCATCGGCGCCTTCACGATCCCGTTCCCGTTCCCGCTGTCACCGTCGAAGCTGGGGTCGAGGCTCCCGTCCGGCATCAGACGCGCGACCGCGTAGTCGTCGGCCGAGTAGCCCGCGATCACGATCTTGCCGTCGGGCTGAAGCGTGAGCTCGCGGGCCCAAAAACCGGGGGGCGCCGGGGGCTCGGCCACGCCGTCCCCGCCGCCAAAGCTGGGATCGGGGCTCCCGTCGGGGAGAAAGCGGCGCACGCGGTGAAAGACAAACGGGTCGAAGCCGGAGTCGAGCGTGACGATCTTGCCGTCGGGCTGGACCTTCATGCCCTCGACTTCCACGGTGCCGGCGTCGGTGAGCACGGAGCCGCCGCTTCCGAAGCTGGAGTCAAGTGCGCCGGGCGCCGCCTGGGCCGTGGCAGCTCCACAAGTGAGCGCCGCGGCCGCCGCTGCTGCTGCCAGCGCTGTTGCCATTGAACGTCGCGAGGTCCGTCGAGTCGAGGTCATGGAACAAAGTTCGTCCAGGCGGGACGTTCGAGATAGGGGGGCAGGCCGACGACCGGGCGTCGGTTTTCCGCCAGGCTGTTTGCGCGCTGCGCGCCGGTGGGTAGGTGGCGCGTGTGGTGAAGCTCGCGCTGTCCCTCACGCTGGCCGTGGCCCTCTGCGCCCTGACGGCGAGCGCCGCGTATGCGGCGGGCGGGGTCTATGTAGCGCTTGGTGATTCGTACACGTCGGCGCCGCTCGTGCCGAACCAGCACGGTGAGCCGATCGACTGCGGGCGCTCGGACCACAACTACCCGTCTCTGGTCGCGCAGGAGTTCCAGGTCGGCACCTTCGTCGACGTGAGCTGTGGCAGCGCGGAGACCAAGCACATGACCGAGCCGCAGACCGACCTGCCGCTGGGTGGCACGAACCCGCCGCAGTTCAACGGCCTGCGTTCGGACGCGACGCTCGTGACGGTCGGCATCGGCGGCAACGACGCGGGGCTCGTGGGCGTCGCCGAGAAGTGCGCCGAGCTGGGCTTGACGAATCCAACCGGCACCGCGTGCCGCGACTACTGGGCCCCCGGCGGGAACGACACGGTGGCCGCCAAGATCGAGGCGGCGAAGCCGAAGATCGCCGCCGTTCTCCAGGGCATCCACCAGCGCAGCCCGCAGGCCCGCGTGGCGATCGTGGGCTACCCCGACGTGCTGCCGAAGAACGGCGAGAGCTGTTACCCGATGGTGCCGCTGAGCCCCGACGACATCCGCTACATCGACGAGCTGATCATCCGCATCAACGCGATGATCGCCGGGCAGGCCGCGGCCAACGACGCGGAGTTCGTGGACACCTACCGGGACAGCGGCGGCCACGACGTCTGCAAGCTGCCGCCGGAGCGCTGGTTCGAGGGCCTCGTCCCGACCGAGCCCGCCTACCCGCTGCATCCCAACGGCAAGGGCGAGGCGAGCATGGCGCGCTCAGCAATCGCGCAGCTCGAGAAGCCCCGGCCCGGCGCATCGAATCCCCCGGAGGGCGGCCCCGTGAGCTGCCTCGCGCGCCGGCCCGCGATCGGATCGCGTGGCGTCGGACGCATCCGGCTGGGTCTCACGCGAGGAGCGCTCGCGCGGCGCCTCGCGCCGGCACCGGTCCGCCGCACCCGCTTCGCGCAGCGCTACTGCGCCAAGGGCGGCTCGGGCAGCGTGACCGCGGTGTTCTCGAAGCGCTCGAGCGCCGGCCGTGTCGAGCTCATCCTCAGCACGGCGCCCGCCGCTGCCTTCCGGCGCGCCTATCCGACCCGGCGGCGCCTGGCCCCGGGCCTGTTCCGCGCCTCGCCGCGCAGCACCCGCGTGCTTGGCGTGAGCCGCGGCCGCGTGCGCTTCGTCGCGGTCGCGAGCAAGCGCGTGCTGCGGAACGAGCGGCGGCTGCTGCGGGACCTCCGCCGCGCCCGCCGCTGACGTCCGCTCGGGCGGCGATCCTAGGCGCCCCCGAAGGAGGCGACCAATGCTCGAGCGGATGAAGCGCACGCTGACGTACGCGAACGTCATGTCGACGATCGCGGTGTTCGGTGTCCTGGGCGGAAGCGCCTACGCGGCCGCGCAGATCGGCCCGAGGGACATCAAGCGGAACGCTGTCCGCGCCAAGCACATCAAGAAGAACCAGGTGGCGCGCAAACACCTGAAGCGAAACGCCGTGTCGGCGGCCAAGATCGCCGGCGGCGCCGTGACCGGCGACAAGCTTGCCGACGGCGCTGTGACGGGCCCGAAGGTCGACGAGTCGAGTCTCGGCATCGTCCCGAACGCCGATCTGATCGACGGCGTGGACTCGGGCGACCTGGTGCGAGGAGCGGGTCGCGCCCGCGCATTCAGCGGGACCGACGCCCCCGGCGACTCACCCTCGGCACCGTTCAACCTCGCCGACGGGCAGTTCACGCTCGCTTGTCAGAACCCGGCCTCGGTGGGCTCCGATTTCACCTTCACGAACACCAGCGGTGCGGCCGCGAACGTCTGGACCGACAAGGTCCAGGACAGCTTCGCGATCGGACACCAGATCTTCTACTACTCGCTTGCGAACGGTGCCAGCGCGTCGGTGTCGGTGTCGGGTCCGGTTGTCGTGCGAGGGCAGGGCGCTGGTCAAGTTCACGGTCGCGACCGGCAACAGGCTGACGCTGATCGAGGCGAGGATCGTCTTCGTAGCACCGGGCGTCTGCTCGTTCAACGCTTTCGCGACCGAGCTGGCCACGTAGGGCTCGTCACAGATCTTTTACGACCTCGCCGCGCGGGGCGGCCACACTGGTGACCGGTGGCGGGCACGCGGCGCGAGTTCATCGGAGCTGGGGTTGGCGCCGCTGCCGCCGTGGCGCTCGGGGCCGCGTTCTGGGACGACGTGTTCGGGTCGGCCGGCTCCGCCGCCAGCAGCCCGCGCAGCGGCTATGGCCCGCGCGGCCCGGCGAACGAGCACGGGCTGCGGCTCCCGGAGGGCTTCCGGTCGCGACTGATCGCGCGCGGCGGCCAGCCGGTGGAGGGCACGGGCTACCGCTGGCACGAGGCCTCGGACGGCATGGCCTCGTTCCCGGCCGACGACGGCGGCTGGATCCTCGTGTCGAACTCCGAGGTGCTCACGGGCGGGGCGTCCGCCATCCGCTTCGACCCCGACGCGCGTCCGCGGGCGGCCTACCGGATCCTCGACGGCACCACCCAGAACTGCTCGGGCGGCGGCACGCCGTGGGGCACCTGGATGTCGTGCGAGGAGGTGATGGGCGGGCTCGTTTGGGAGTGCGACCCGGCCGGGAAGCGAAGGGCGCTCAGCCGCCCGGCGATGGGCACGTTCAAGCACGAGGCGGCCGCCGTGGATCCGAACGGCAGGACGGTCTATCTCACCGAGGACCTCGTCGACGGCCGGCTCTACCGCTTCACGCCCACGCGCTGGCGCGACCTGAGCGAGGGGCTGCTCGAGGTCGCGACTGTCGCCCACGACGGTGCCGTGGGTTGGAGCGACGTGCCCGATCCCGCAGCCCGCCGGGTGCCCACCCGCCAGCAGGTGAAGGGCAGCACGCCGTTCAAGCGCGCCGAGGGGATCTGGCACGACGACGGCGTGATCTACCTCTCCACGACGGCCGACCACCGGGTGCACGCCCTACACATCGACAAGGGCCGGATCGACGTGATCTACGACGGCCTGGCGTCGCGGTCCGCACCGCTTCTGCGGGTGGACCAGCTCACCGCGAACCACGCGGGCGAGGTGTTCGTCTGCGAGGACATCGCCACCGAGGAGATCGACATCGGCGTGATCGACCGTCACGGTCGCGTGTCGCGGTTCCTCTCGGCAACCGGCCCGATCCACGCGGGCTCGGAGCTCACCGGCGTCACGTTCGACCCGTCCGGCACGCGCATGTATTTCTCCTCGCAGCGCGCCTTCCCGAAGGGTGGCGCGCCTGGATCCGGGGCGATCTTCGAGGTCTCGGGGCCGTTCCGTGGTTCACGGGCCTTTCACGGCACGGGACACAGCTCGTAACAACCCTCGATTTGCAGGCATTTAGCGTGCAGAGCCATGACGCGACTGCTGCCGGGCCTGGCCGCCTTCGGGGCCGCCATGCTCGTGGCCCTGTTCGGTCTCTACGCCCAGGCCGGTACGCCGGAGCCGCGCAGGGAGACACCACCGCCCGAGACCGTGAAGCTGCGGCTGCTGGGCGTGAACGACTTCCACGGGCACCTCGAGCCGCCCCGCCCGGGGATCGGCGGAGCCGCCTGGCTGAAGTCGCACCTTGACCGGGCGTCGCTTCCCGGCCACACGATCCGCGTGCACGCCGGCGACATGGTTGGCGCCACGCCGCTGATCTCGAGCTGGTTCCACGACGAGCCAACCATCGAGGCGGCGAACGAGATCGGATTCGACGTCGGCACGGTCGGCAACCACGAGTTCGACGAGGGCGGCGACGAGCTTATGCGCCTGCTCCGCGGCGGGCAGCGCAGCGGCCCCGAGGCGCTGAAGCCCGACGTGACCGGCCAGCTCGTGAACACCTCCTCGCCCGACTTCGCCGGCGCGGCCTTTCCGTACATCGCGGCGAACACGGTCGACCGCGACGGCGAGCTGCTCCTGCCGCCGTACCAGATCGTCGAGCGAGCGGGGGTGAAGGTCGGCTTCATCGGCGTGACCACTCGCTCCACCCCAACCTTCCTGCTCGAGCGGCACGCTGCGCGCTTCCGCTTCACGGACATCTCGGAGGCGGTGAACCGCTGGGTGCCTGAGCTGCGCCGCCGCGGAGTCGAGGCGATCGTGATCCTCGCCCACGCCGGCGGACCGACGCAGGACGAGTCGGACGCCCCCGACTACGTCGGCGAGATCATGGACGAGACGCGCCAGATGAGCTCGGCGGTCGACGTGGTCGTGGCCGGCCACAGCCACTCGCGGATCCACGCGCGCCTGCCGAACTCCGACGGCTCGGGGGACAAGCTGATCGTGGAGGCGCTCTCGTACGGCGTGGCATACGACCGGGTGGACATCGTCGTCGACACCCGCACGGGCGACGTGGTGAGGAAGTCGGCCGAGATCCCGGAAACGGGGCACGAGGGGGTCGAGCCGGATACCGGCGTGGCCGCGCTCGTAGAGCGCTACCGGGCACGGGTGGCGCCGCTCGCCGATCACGTCGTCGGGGTCACGCAGGCGCCGCTCACGCGCAGCGGCGGGGAGCTGGGGAGGCTCGTGGCGAGCGCCCAGCAGGCGTTCGCGCGAACCGACGTGGGGGTGGTGAAGCCGGTGAGCCTGCGCGCGGACATCGACGCCGGGCCGGTGACCTACGGCGAGATCGCCGAGGCGCTCGCGTTCGACCACCCGGTGGTGCGGGTCAGGATGAGCGGCCGGCAATTGCGCGACCTGATCGAGGACGGGGCCTACGTGGCCGGGCCCGAGGAGCTCGACCCGGACGCCAGCTACAGCGTCGCGGCGAGCGAGCTGATCGCCGGCAGCGGCCGCGGCGTGGGCAGCGAGCCGCAGGCGCTGGCCTGGTTTCTTGCACGCTGAGCTGCGCTCTGTGCTGACCTAGTCGCTGAAGTACTCGATACTCCGGCCGTGCCGCAGCCGCTCGACACCGACGTCGCGATCGTCGGCGCGGGCGTGGTCGGCTGCGCGATCGCGCGCGAGCTGTCGCGGTTCGACCTGCGCGTGACCCTGCTGGAGGCGGGGCCCGACGTGGGCGCCGGCACGAGCAAGGCCAACACCGCCCTGCTCCACACAGGCTTCGACGCGAAGCCGGGCACCCTCGAGTCGCGCCTCGTGGCGCGCGGATTCGAGCTGCTGTCCGAGTACGCCGGGCGCGTGGGCATCCCCGTGGAGCACACCGGCGCCCTGCTGGTGGCGTGGAACGAGGAGCAGCGCGCGGAGTTCCCGGGCATTGTCGAGCGCTCGGAGGCCAACGGCTACCGCGCGATCGCCGAGGTCGGGGTCGAGGAGCTGTACCGGCGCGAGCCCCACCTGGGGCCGGGCGCCCTAGGCGCGCTGGAGGTGCCGGACGAGGGACTCGTGTGCCCGTTCACCACGCCGCTCGCCTACGCCACCGAGGCCGTGCTCTCCGGGTGCGACCTGCGCCGCTCGACTCCAGTCGCGGCGGTCGAGCGGCTCGAGGACGGCGGCTTCAGGCTCGGCATTCCCGGAGGCCACCTGACGGCGCGCTACCTGGTGAACGCGGCCGGCCTGCACTCCGACGAGATCGACCGCATGCTGGGCCACGAGCGCTTCACCGTCACGCCGCGGCGCGGCGAGCTGATCGTGTTCGACAAGCTCGCGCGCCCGCTGGTCGAGCACATCGTGCTCGCGGTGCCGACGAAGATCACGAAGGGCGTGCTGATCGCGCCGACGGTGTTCGGCAACGTGATGCTCGGCCCGACCGCCGAGGACGTGCAGCGCAAGGACGACACCGAGTCGACCGCCAAGGGGCTGGCGTACCTGCGCGCCGAGGGCGCGCGCATCATGCCGGAGCTGCTCGAGCACGAGGTGACCGCGGTGTACTCCGGCCTGCGCGCGGCCACCGAGCACGTGGACTACCAGCTCAGCGTGCACGCGCCGGACGGCTACGCGTGCGTGGGTGGCATCCGCTCGACCGGCCTGTCGGCGTCGATGGGGATCGCGGAGCACGTGCGCGAGCAGCTCGGAGCGGCCGGGCTGCGGCTCGAGCCTCGCGACGGCCCGACCGTGGAGCTCACGATGCCCAACATCGGCGAGCGCTTCGAGCGGCCCTACCAGCGCGGCGAGCTGATCGCGGCCGATGGCGAGTACGGGCGCATCGTCTGCTTCTGCGAGCGCGTCACGCGCGGGGAGATCCGCGACGCGCTGGCCGCTCCGGTGGCGGCCATGGATCTCGACGGCCTGCGCCGCCGCACGCGCGCTCACATGGGCCGCTGCCAGGGCTTCTTCTGCGGCGCGGAGATCGCGGAGCTGCTGGGGGGTCGCCGGTGACCGTGGTGGTGATCGGCGCCGGGCCCGCGGGGCTGGCGGCCGCGCTCGAGCTGCGCGGGCGCGGAGTGCCCGACGTGCTGGTGCTCGAGCGCGAGGCGGAGGCCGGCGGCATCCCGCGCCACGCGCAGCATCAGGGCTTCGGCCTGCGCGACCTGCGCCGACCCCTCTCCGGCCCGCGCTACGCGCGCCGCTACGCCGAGCTGGCCACGGCCGCGGGCGCCGAGCTGCGTACGGAGACGATGGTCACGGCCTGGTCGCCCGACGGCCCGCTCGAGCTCACGGGCCCAGGCGGGCGCGAGACGCTCGATCCGGCGGCGGTCGTGCTCGCCACCGGCTGCCGCGAGCGCCCGCGCTCCGCGCGGCTCGTGCCCGGCGCGCGCCCCGAGGGCGTGATCACCACGGGCACGCTCCAGCAGCTCGTGTATCTCAAGGGGCTGAGTCCGGGAAAGCGCGCTCTCGTGGTGGGCGCCGAGCACGTGAGCTTCTCGGCGCTGCTCACGCTCGCTCACGGCGGTGCACGCGCGGTGGGCATGGCTACCGAGCTGCCCCGCCACCAGTCGCTCGCGCTGTTCCGGGCCGGCGTCGCGCTGCGGTTCCGGACGCCCCTGTGGACCCGCACCACGCTCAGCGCGATCCATGGCCACGCGCGCGTGGAGGAGGTGGAGCTCACCGATCTCGACAGCGGCGCGCTGCGCCGCGTGGCATGCGACACCGTGGTCTTCACCGCCGACTGGATCCCGGACCACGAGCTGGCCGTGATGGCCGGACTCGCGATGGACGCCGGCACGCGCGGCCCCGTGGTGGACGCCGCGCTTCGCACGTCGAGGCCCGGGGTCTTCGCCGCCGGCAACCTGCTTCACGGCGCCGAGACCGCCGACGTGGCCGCCCTCGGCGGGCGCCACGCCGGCGCCGCCGCAGCGGCATTCGTCTCAAACGGCCGTGGCTGGCCGGACGCCCGCATACCGATCGAATGCGAGCCGCCGCTTCGCTGGATCGCTCCGAACGCCGTGGTGCCGGGCGCCGGCCCACCGCCGCGAGGGCGTTTCGCGCTCCGCTCGAGCGAGTTCCTGTCGCGGCCTCGCATCGAGATCGCTCAGGGCGCCAGCACGCTGTGGGCGGGACGGGTGCCCCGGCTGGTGCCCGGCCGTTCGGCGAGCCTGCCGCACGCCTGGACGGAGGCCGTCGACCCGGACGCCGAGGCGGTGCGCGTGCGCGTGTCCGCGGCCGGGTAAGGGGGGCGAATGGAGCACCAGGAGAAGCCCGAGCACGAGGAGCAGGCCGACCGTATGGAGGAGGAGGCCGAGAAGCTGGAGCAGCACTCCGACACGCTCGGCGAGCGGATCGACGACATCGAGAGCGACTGGGAGCGCAAGGAGCAGGACCCAGCGGTCCCCGGCGCGCAGCCCGACGTGGTTCCCGAGGACGACCACCCGGCTGCAGGAGCCGACGAGTAGCCGTCTAACCTCGGAGGGGTGGACTCCTTACGAGGGCCGCTCAAGGCGGGCGCGGCGGCGCTGTTCGCCGTTGGACTGCTGCTGCTGTTCCTGAACCCGCCGTCCCTGTCCGGCGCCGAGGGGATGGCCGTCCTGATCGGCGGCGGGATCGTGCTGGCGCTCGCGTTGGCCTGGGCGACGGTGGCTCTCACCGGCAGCGACTCGATGCCCGAGCACGAGTTCGAGCGCCTGGTCCGACGCAGCGAGGAGCTCGCCGCAACCCCCAGCCTGCGTGCCGAGACGGGTGAGTTCGACCTGCTCGTGGCCGACGCGATCGACCAGCTGCCCGACGAGTTCCAGCGGCTGCTGGACGACACGCCGGTGGTCGTGTCGCAGCACGGCATGGAGAACCGCGCCTACGGCCACTACTTCGGCGACACCATCGCGCGCGACGACTATCCCGACCGCATCGTGCTCTACCAGGACACGCTCGAGCGCGACTTCGGCCACGACCCCGAGCTGCTGCGAGCGCAGGTGGATCGCACGCTCCGCCACGAGCTCGCCCATCACCTCGGCTGGAACGAGCCCGGCGTGCGCGATCTCGGGCTCTAGGTCGAGAACGAGAGATACGGGTTCGACGGCGCGTCCACGTGCTCGACACGCACGGCCCGCACGATCCACTCGCGGTAGCCGTGTTCGAGCACTCCCGTGACCCTGAGCCAGTCGTCCCGATCAACCTGTAGGCGGCGCACCGTCCCCTTCGAGACGTGCACGCTCACCGGCACCGCGTCGGCGACGCAGCAGGTGATGTAGAAGCGGCTCAGCTCGAACGGCCGGCTGCTCTCGGGCTGCGACGAGACGAAGCCCACCAGCTGGACCGGCTTGCCGGCGCTCAGACCGAGCTCCCTCGAGAGACCGGCGTCGCGGCCGGCGGCGTTGAGCTGGAGAAAGCCGACTGTCGACGCGTCGCGGGAAGCCAGCCGCGCCAGCGCCGAGGGGTCGATGCCGCGCGAGCTGAGCTTGTTCGACGCGGCCAGCGAGCCGAGCTGCGCGTGTGCCAGGGTCGCGGCTGCGAGGATCGGGACGAGCAGTGCCGCCAGGCCCGCCAGCTCGAGCGGGCGAGCACGGCTCGATGGCATGTCGCGCGTGGCGTGCACGTACCCAGCCGCCGCCAGCGTGAGCCCGATGGCGCCGAGCGGGACGACCCACTGCGTGCGCGGGCCGAGGTAGCGGACCGACTCGCCGCTGAGCCACAGCCATCCGAACAGCGCTCCCCACGCTGCGAGCCCGAGCGCGCGGATCGAGCGTAGGTCGAGCCTCATCCGATCACCGCGTCAAAGACGAGCGCGCCGACGAGTGCCACCGGCACGGCGATCGCGAGCACCTGGAGCACGAAGCGGCGGCGGAAGGTGGCGCCGTAGAGCACCGCCAGCTTCGCGTCGACGACCGGGCCGACCACGAGGAAGGCGAGCTGCGACCCGAGCGGGAATGCCGTGAACGACACGGCCACGAAGGCGTCGGCCTCCGAGCAGAGCGAGAGCGCCACGGCCAGCGCCATCAGAGCCAGCGCGCCCAGCACGGTCGCGCCGGCCACGGTCGAAAGCGCGTCCTGCGGGACAACGGTCTGGAGCAGCGCGGCCACCGCGGCGCCGAGCACCACGAAGCGGCCCATGAACACGAAGTCGGAGGCCAGGTGCTCCACGAACCCGCCGGCGGAGCCGCCGCGGTGGTCGTGCTCCTCGACGACGTCCTCGGCGCGCGTGCGCAGCACCGAGTCGCCGCCGCGGCCGATCAGCCAGCCCGCCAGGATCGCCACGATCAGACCGAGCCCCGCGCGCGCCGCGGTCATCTCGACCGCATGACCGGCGGCGCCATAGGCGACCCAGGTGGAGGCCAGCACGATCGGGTTCAGGATCGGCGCGGCCAGCATGAACGCGATGCCGGCAGACGGTCGCAGGCCGCGCAGCATCAGGCGCCTGGCCACGGGAACCGAGCCGCACTCGCACACGGGCATCGCGAATCCGGCCACCGCTGCGGCCGGCACCTGAAGCGGCGCCGGGAGCCGGCCCACGCGGGCGAACGCCCGGGCCGGCACCCAGACCGCGATCGCGGCCGAGGCGGCCGCCCCGAGCAGGATGAAAGGCAGCGCCTCGACCACGATCGACGTGAAGATGACGCCGAAGGTCGCGAGCGTGTCGTTCTCGGCGAGGCCCGCCGCGCGCGCCGCGACCACGGCGAGCACGAGCAGCCAGAACGCGGCGCCCACCACCCATAGCGGCACCACACGGGCGGGAGCGGACCGTGGCAGCGCGGCCTGCTCCATTTGGCTCAGCCGCTTCCGCTGACCAGGGTGGCCGAGGCCAGAATGGCCGCGGCGGCCATGGCGAGCGTGATCGCCTTGAGCCGTCTAGGTGTGAGCCACGAGAAGCGCTGCGAGCCGAGGTACGCCCTCGCTCCGGAGGCCGCTCCCACGGCGGTCATCGCGGTCGCCATGCACTGCGCGCACATGCGCGATCAGTATGTCAATCGGGCCGTCAGTCCCCTTCGCCGCCCTGGCCGTCGCCGCTCTCGTTCAGGACGTTGAAGTGGCTGTCAAGGTGCACGTCGACCTGGCTGCCGTCGTCGCGGGTGACCTCCACCTCGTAGTAGCCCTCCTCGTCCTGGAACTCGGTGGCGCTCACACGGCCGCCGCCGGTGTGGTCGAGCGCCACTGCGCTGGCCCGGTCGAGCGCGGCGCCGGTGATCGGCTTGCCGGCTCCGTCGTCGCCCTTGCCGCCGCCGTCGTCGCCGCCGCCGGTGGCTCCGGCGATCGCCGCTCCGCCCAGGCCGAGTGCGGCCACCGCGGCCGCCGCAAGGATGCCTCTTTTCAGCTTGGAGCTCATGCGCCCGATTATCCGCCTGTCCAGATGAGATGAGCATGAGGGTCGCGGATAGAGTCGCCGGTCATGGTCGCCGGCGAGCCCGCGCGGGAGGACGGACGCATGCTCCCCGCCACCCACTGGGCGAGTCTCGTGGTGTTCGCGATCCTCGTACCGGCGCTGGTGATCCTCTGGGGCATACCCGACCGGACCGCGGACGCCTGGGCATGGACCATCCAGCCCGACCTCACTCCCATCTTCCTCGGGGCCGGCTACGGCGCTGGCGCGTACTTCTTCCTGCGCACGTTCCTGTCCGACCGCTTCCCGCCGTCGTCGGCGGGGATCTTCGGCGCGGCCTTCTTCGCCGCGCTGATGCTGATCGCGACGCTGATCCACTGGGACCGCTTCAACCACGGCGACGCGCCGCTGATCGGCGCGCTCGTCTTCTACGGCTGGGTGACGGTGTACATCGTCTCGCCATTCGCGGTGTTCGCGCTCTGGTGGTTCAACCGCCGCACCGACTCCGGCGCGCCGGTGCCGGGTGACGCGATCGTGCCGGCCTGGGTGCGCCGCACCGCACAGCTCGTGGCGGCCGGAGCGTTCGTGGGCGCCGCGTTCTTCTTCCTCTTCCCCGACGAGGCGATCGACGTCTGGCCCTGGCAGCTCACGCCTCTGACCTCGCGCGTGATCGGCTCCTTCACGGCCCAGGTGGGAGTGGGGGCGCTGTTGCTCTCACTCGACAGCCGCTGGAGCTCGTGGAAGTTGATCGTCCAGACCTTCTTCGTGGCGACCGCGCTGCTCCTGATCGGCGCGATCCGCGCCTTCGACGACTTCGACACCGGCAACCCGCTGACCTACGTCTACCTCGGCGGCCTGGTGGCAGCCGACATCGCGCTGCTGCTCCTCTATCGCAGCATGAGCCGGCAGGAGGTGGCTTAGTTCGGAACTACGTGACCGATCGGCACGTGGCGCGTTGAAGGTTCTAACGACCGGCCTCGGGAAGAACGGAAGCTCCCAGGGCGAAGGGACAAGCACGGATGCGGTTTGCAAAGAGTGCGAGCGCAGTTGACAGGCTCGCGGACGCCCTCCGACGCGCTGACGCCACCTGGCGCGGCGGCGAGCTGGCCACGTGGGATGAGCTCACCGAAGCGAACCAGAAGGAGTGGCGCACCATGGCGCTCAGAGCGGCTTCGGCAGTCTTCGAGGAGGTCACGGGTCGAGAGGCTTCGCTGTCTTTGCCCTCGCCGTAGCCATCGACCTAATCTGTAGCGGAGAGGGTGGGATTCGAACCCACGAGGCAGTGTGACCCGCCCACACGATTTCCAGTCGTGCACCTTCAGCCGCTCGGTCACCTCTCCAGGCGGCGATTAAGCCTAGCTGCGGGTGGCCCCCCTGTCGGGGCGGCGCTTCAGGCGGCGTTGCGCAGCTGGACGTGCGGGGTGCGGCGCGGGAACGCCACGATCGTCGAGTAGCTCACCTCGCTGAAGGCCAGCGGCTGGAGCGTGCAGCCGCAGCCCTCGCAGACCATGTCGTCGAGGTCCTCGAGCTCACCCCAGGCCTCGAACTCCTCGGCGCAGGACTCGTCGGTGCATATCAGGATCGCGTAGAGCATTGGACGGGACCCATGCTGGGCGCGGCCCCGGACGGAACGCTCCGTCGCTGCAATCAGGCTTGCAGCCGGGTGAAGTGCCAGAGCGCCCCGCCGAGCTTGCGATCCACCCGCAGGCCCGCGGCCTCGGCGCGCCGCGCGAGGCTCGCGTGGGTGACCATGTGAGGGTCGCCGAACAGCTCGCCGACCACGATCCGGCCGCCCGGCTTCACCACCCGCCGCAGCTTCCGCAGCGCGGCGTCCTGGTCCGGGATCTCACCGAGCACAGTCACGAGGTAGGCGCCGTCGAAGCTGTCGTCGGGGTACGGCAGCTCGCGCGCGTCGGCGCGCGACGGCGTGATGTTGTCGATCCCGTGCTCGGCCGCGCGCCGCAGCGTGTGGTCGAGCATCTCCTGCTGCACGTCGAGCACGTCGAGCTGCCCGCCGGGCGCCAGCCACTCGGCCACGGGTAGCGCGTAGTAGCCCGTGCCGGGACCAACCTCGAGCATGCGCTCGCCGGGCCTCGGCTCGAGAATCTCGCGCAGGCGCTCGCGGGTGATGAACGGGTGCGGCGCCTCCACCCAGAACCTCTGGGAGTACGGGCACGCCGACGGGTTCCTGCGCCACCAGACCGCGCCCCCGAGCACGGCCGCCACTCCCAGCAGCCCGATCCGGCGCGCCGAGGGCATCATTCCGCTTCGGATGCCGGCACGATCAGCCGGATGTGGCGCCGGGCGAGCATCAGGACCGGGGTGGTCCAGTCGCGCCCCGAGCCGTCGAGCGCCACGAGCTGGGCGTCGAGGATCGTGAAGAACTCGTGGTCGCGCCGGTTCACGTGGTCCGAGACCCGGCTGCGATAGCCCTCACGCGGTAGCGTCAACATGCCCTCGACCCTGTACCGGTCAGTTTCTACGACGACCTTCTCCTGGCGGTTCTCCACGGCGGCGCAATCTAGCGGGTACGGTCTCATCTGATGGAACAAGCGGCCCCGGGCGGGCGCGGCCAGGCGCTGGACGCGGTGTTCAAGCCGGTCCAGCCCCCCACCACCTTCGAGGAGACCGTGGAGCGCCTGGGAACGGCGATCCGGCTGGGGCTGCTTCCGCCCGGCACCCGCCTGCCGTCCGAGCGCGAGCTGGCCGACATGCTCAGCATCTCGCGCTCGACCCTGCGGCAGGCGCTCACCACGCTCGTGCAGAGCGGGCACCTGGTGGCGCTGCGCGGGCGCTCGGGCGGCACCTTCGTGGTTGAGAAGCCCCCGCTCGCCCAGGAGAGCGAGGCGCTGCCGCTGAGGGACGAGGCGCGCGCCGTGCTCGACTACCGGGTGGTGGTGGAGACCGGCGCCATCGTGCTCGCCTGCGAGCGCGCGGCCGATGACGACCTCGACCTGCTCGACGCGCTCACTGGGCACATGGGCGCCTCGGCCGCCACGAGCTTCGAGGTCTACCGGCGCGCCGACGTGCGCTTCCACATCGGGCTCGCGGAGGCGTGCCACTCACCGCGGGTGGTGGCGGCGATGACCGAGGTGCAGGGCCAGATGAGCAACCTGATCCAGAGGGTCGCCCACCCGGACGAGGTGCTGACCCACTCGAACGCGCAGCACAAGCGCCTGGTGACAATGCTGCGCCGCCGCGACAGCGGCCGCGCCGTGCGTCTGATGCGCGAGCACTGCGAGGGCACCGAGCACATCCTCGCCGCGCTGATGCCGGACTGGTGACGCCTCAGTAGGCCCCGGGCACCCAGGTGTCCTTCGCGCCGCCGCCCTGGGCGCTGTTCACGATCATCGAGCCCTCCTCCAGCGCCACCCGGCTGGTGGCGGCGGGGAGCACGCGCACTCCGGCGTCGGAGAGCAACGCGTAGGGGCGCAGATCCACGTGCCGCGGCACGAGCCGCCCGTCGACAACGGTGGGGTGAACCGACAGCTGCACGAGCTCCTGGCCGATCCAGCCACCCGGCTCCGCCGCGATCTTCTCGCGCACTCGCTTGCGCGTCGGCTCGTCCGCATCCCGCCAGATCACGACGTCCTCGCCGCCCATCTCCCCGCGCGGCTTCACGACCAGGTCGTCGAGCTCGTCGTCTGGGCCGACCACGCGCGACGGGATCGACGGCAACAGCGCCTCCTGGTCGAGGTAGAAGCGGATCAGCTCGTCCACGTGCGCGTGCACGAGCTTGTCGTCGGAAATGCCGACGCCGGGCGCGTTGACCACGGCGACCGTGCCGGCGGCAGCGGGCGCGAGGAGCGCCTCCCCGACCGCGGTCGGCGAGCCGCCCGATTCCGTGAAGCGGTCGCCCGCGGTGCGCATGTAGACCACGTCGACGGCGCGCGGGCGCCCGTCGATCCAGGCCACCAGGCGCCCGTCGCGCTGCTCCAGGTCACTGAGCGTGACGAGCGGCGCGCACTCGCGCCAGGCGCTGGTGCTCCCACCAGCCCGAGGCCGTCGGCCCCTCGGATACACAGGGCTTGATGTGATCCGCGCCGAGGACGGGCGCTTCAACTGCGAGCCCGCCATGCGCGAGGTCTCGCCGCGACGCTGGCTCGCGTACACGGTCGCCATGCGCGAGACGCTGCGCGACGTCCTCGGCGTCGAGCCGCCGCAGCCGGACCTCTCGCTGGTCTTCGGCGAGCTGGCGCTCGCGCTGCGAGACGCGGCTCCGCCGGGCGTGGAGGAGCCGAGCATGGTGCTGCTTGGTGCGACGCCTCGACGTCCTCGCGCGTGAGAACGCCGGCGTCGAAGACGCGGCCCTCGCCGTAGAGTCGTATGCCTCGTCGTAGGGGCGGCTCACTCCGAGCCGCGTACCCGCTCGAGCCACCCTTCAAAGCGCGGATCGCTGCGGGACTCCTCCGCACGCTCGAAGTGCCGCTGCGCATACGAGCGAAAGTCGAAGCTCAAGTCGGAGAGGACCGACTGCACGGTCCCCCACATGCTCTCGCGCAAGTCGGAGACGAACCGGAACAGCTTGAGCGTCGCTAGGGCGCGATCGTCGGGCGCCTCACCGAAGTAGGCCTCCAGCAGCTGCGTCTCCTGGGCGTCGTCCAGCTCGTTGTTGGCCGTGAAGTTGCCTAGGTCGAACCACCGGTCGCCCATCCCGGCGTACTCCCAGTCGATCAGCTGCATGCCGCCCGCACCACGCAGGAAGTTGCCGGGGAGGAGGTCGTCGTGGGAGGGTACCGGCTCGTGGCCGGGCTTGCCGGCCACGGCCTCCTCGATCTGCTTGGCCGCGGCGAGCACGACGTCGTATCCCTCCGGCACGTCCGCGCCGTGGGCGCGCGCCGTCTCGGCGTAGTCCTCGTACAGGCGGAAGGGATCGAACCGCTTCGGCAGCTCGGTGCCCGAGTCGTGCAGGGCGCGCAGCTTGTGCGCCACCTCGGCGAGCGCCTCGGGGTCGCGAAGATCGCCGGCCTCGACGTGCTCGCCGTGTACGAAGGTGGTCACGAGGCAGGGCGGGTCCTCGATGAGCGTCACGACGCGCGGCGCGAACCCGAGCTCGGCCGCCGCCTTGGTGGCGTTGCACTCCGCCACGCGGTCGATCCCGAGCAGGTCGGTGCGCTTCCCGGGCAGCCGCAGAACGTAATCCGTCCCGCCGAACGTCACCCGGAAGTTGCGGTTCGTGATCCCGCCCTCGAGCTGGACGACGGTGCCCTCGCGCGGCCCCAGCAGCGCTGACAGCCGCGCCACCGCCTGGGTCAGCTCAGGAATCGTCACGCCCCCGTCCATGACGTCACCCTACGCCGCCCCTGTCCGGCATGCGAGGCTCTGGTTCCCGGATGTCGGACGGCGAGTTGATCCTTGTCGCGGCGGCCCTGCTCGCCACGGGAATCGGCGCATCCCTGCTTGCGTCGCGCATACGCCTGCCCGGACTTCTGCTCTTCCTCGCAGTCGGCATGGCGATCGGCTCCGACGGCCTCGGCTGGATCGCGTTCGACGACTACGAGCTGGCCCGCACAATCGGGGTCGTCGCCCTCGCGCTGATCCTCTTCGAGGGCGGGCTCTCGGCCGGGTTCCACGAGATTCGGCCCGTGCTGCGCCCGTCGCTATCGCTCGCGATCGTCGGCACGCTGGGGACGGCCGTGATCTGCGGCTTCGCGGCGTCGTGGCTGTTCGACCTGAGCACGCTCGAGGGCCTGCTGCTCGGCGCGATCATCTCGTCCACCGACGGTGCCGCGATCTTCGCCCTGCTGCGCGAGTCGACTCTCCGCCGCAAGCTCGCGCGCACGCTCGAGGGCGAGGCCGGATTCAACGACCCGGTGGCCGTCCTGCTGGTGATCGGGTTCATCGAGTGGATCCAGCAGCCGGACTACGGCGTGATCGACATGGCCGCCTTGTTCGTCAGGGAGATGGGCATCGGAGCGGTGGTCGGGCCTAGGTGTCGGCTGGCTCGCCGTACACGCGCTGCGCAACACGCGGCTGGCAAGTCCCGGGCCTCTACCCGGTGGCGACCCTGTCCACCGCCGGCCTCGCGTTCGGCGGCGCCGCCACGTTGGACGGCTCCGGCTTCCTCGCCGCGTACTTGGCGGGCCTGGTGCTCGGGTCGGCTCGTATTCCCGGCGAAGCAGACGGTCACGGCCTTCCACCAGGGCCTCGCCTGGGTCGCGCAGATCGCGATGTTCCTCGCGCTCGGGCTGCTGGTGTTCCCGAGCCAGCTCGACGACGTATGGGTGGAGGGCACCGCGCTGGCGCTGCTGCTCGTCTTCGGCGCTCGGCCGCTTCTCGGCCGCGTCGCCACCGCGTTCGACCGCTTCACCGAAGCGCGGAGCGGATCGTGCTCGGGTGGGCCGGGCTGCGCGGCGCCGTGCCGGTGGTGCTCGCGACGTTCCCCGTGATCGAGCACATCGAGCACAGCCGCGACTTCTTCAACATCGTCTTCTTCGCCGTTGTGATCTCGACGCTGCTCCAGGGCACGAGCGTGGAGTGGCTCGCTCGGCAAGCTAGGCGTGACCACCACGGAGCCCGCTCTGCCACGGCCGCTGGTGGAGACCGGCACCGTGCGTCGCCTCGGCGCGGAGATCGTCGAGTACCCGGTGGGGCCGGACGACGCGATCGTCGGCCAGCTCGTGCGCGAACTCGGTCTTCCACGCGATGCACTGCTAAGCGTGATCGTCCGCGGCGATGAGGCGCTGCTGCCGCGCGGGTCCACGCGGATCGAGGCGGACGACCGGCTACACGTGATGGTGCGCGAGGAGGTTGCGCGGGACATGCCGGACCTGCTCGAACGCTGGCGCCTCGGTCCGGTCGAGCTGCCGCACCAGGCGCACGTGCGCTTGCGCGCTGGAACCGCGGTGTTCAGCACGCGCTCCTGGAGCGGCGAGGACGGGGATCGCAGGCTTTCCGAAGGAGGTCGAGGGCGTGGCTGTCGTCCAGCAGCTCCGGACTCGTCGCGACAAGCCCGGCGCGCTCGTCGCGCTCGACGACGGCCGCTTCGCGGTCACAGGGCCGCTCCTTGCATCGGGTGGGCCGCTGCAGCTCCAGCGCTACGCGCGCAGGCGGCTGTCCACCGAGGAGGATGCCGCCGCGCGGGCGTGGTGGCAGGAGGTGATCGGCGCACTCGCCCGCTAGGAGCGGCTCCCACGGCCCGGTGGGCGGACTCTCAGAAGATGACCAGTAACAGGATTGCGAGACCAGCACAAAGCAGCCATCCCGTAGCGCCGACCTGAAGTCCTTGAGCCCGACGTTGTCGGAATATCCCACCGTCGGGGTCGTTCATCGCGATCTCCTCGTTCGCATCTCGCTCCGCGTAAAGGGTGACCGCGAAGCGTCCTGGGCTCCGAGAGAGCGGCTCGCGTCCTTAGAGCGCCGCCGCGCGCTCGACGAACTCGCGCCACTCCCGGTGCGCCTCGGAGCGCCACGCGGAATCGCGCTCCGGCTCAACCGGCTCGCCGGCGGGGATCCGCTCGGCGATCTCCGCCGTTCCGGACCACAGACCCGGCGCCGACGGCGGCGAGGGCGGCGGAGCCCGGCCGCCGTGGCGTCGACCGCGCCGCGCTGCACCGGCACGCCCGCGGCGTCGGCCTGGAGGCGCAAGAGCAGCTCGTCGCGGGTGAGTCCGCCGTCCACTCGCAGCGCCTCGACCGGCGCGTCGCGCCCGACGGCCTCCAACACGTCGGCCACCCGCCAGGCGATCGCCTCGAGCGCAGCGCGCGCCACGTGGGCGGGACGAGTGCCCGCCGTGAGCCCCGCCAGCACGGCGCGAGCATCCGGACGCCACCAGGGCGCTCCCATGCCCGCGAGGGCCGGCAGCACCCGGACGCCGCCGGCGTCGTCGACCGAGCTCGCGAGCCCAGCCAGGGCCGCCGGGTCATCCGCCAGCCCGAGGTCGCGGCTGAGCCACTCGAGCAGGGCGCCGGCGGTGAACACGCCGCCGTCGACGGCGTACTCCACACGGCCGTCCACGCGCCACGCGACCGTCGGAAGCAGACCCGTCTCCCCGGTCGATGGTCGCTCGTCGCCCACGTGAGCGAGCACGAACACACCCGTCCCGTACGTGGCCTTGACGAGACCGGGCTGTGTGCAGCCCGCACCGGCCAATGCCGCCTGCTGGTCGACCACGCGCGCCCGCAGCGGCAGCTCCCGCTTCCAGCCAGGATGTCGCAACGATCCGAGGTCCCCGGCGCTGTCGCGGATCTCGGGCAGGGCAGAGCGCGGCACGCCGAAGGCATCCAGCAGGATGGGATCCCAGTCCGGCTCGCCGGGTACCGCGAGCTGCGTGCGAGACGCCGTGGAAGGGTCCGTGGTGAAGCCGGCTCCAAGCCTTTCGCAGAGCCACGCGTCAACGGTCCCGAGGCGCAGCGTGCCGGCGTCACGCGCGTCGGCCACGACCTGCTCGTGCTCGAGCAGCCACGTGAGCTTGCCCGCCGAGAAATAGGGGTCGAGCGGCATGCCGCTGCGCCCGCGCACCGCCTCCCCGCGGCCGTCGGCCTCGAGCCGGTCGAGCACCTCCTGCGAGCGCTTGTCCTGCCAGGTCACGATCGGAGTCAGCGGATCCCCGGACTCGGCGTCCCATGCGAGCACGGACTCACCCTGGTGGTCGAGCCCGCAGGCCACGAGCTCGCCGTCGGCTTGGTGAAGCAGCTCAGCGACCGCGTCTACGACCGCTGTGAGCACATCATCGGGCTGCTGCTCGACCCAGCCCGGCTGGGGGTGCTGAAGCGGCTTCTCGCGCCGCGCCTCCGCGAGTGGCCGGAGCTCCTCGTCGTAAAGGACGGCTTTCACCGCGGACGTGCCTTCGTCTATTCCAAGCAGTAGTTGTTTAGCCACAGTGATTGACAGACATCCGATCCGGGCCATATGGTCCTCTCGACCTAAGGCCCGACAGTCGCACCATTCTGGCCGACCGACGTGGCTCGCGCCACAGGAGGTAGCGAATGACGACTCCGGAGACTCCGGCACCTCGCGAAACCCAGGACACCGGCGCAATAGGTGCCGACGAGCAGCGGCTTGCCGATCTCGGCTACAGACAGGAGCTCTCGCGCGCGTGGTCCGGCTTCACCAACTTCGCGATCTCGTTCACGATCATCTCGGTCCTGGCGGGAACGTTCACGACGTTCTCGTTCGCGTGGCAGAACGGCGGCCCCATAGCGGTCTCGATCGGATGGCCGGTGCTGTGCTTCTTCGTCCTCATGGTCGCCTTCTCCATGGCCGAGCTGACGTCGCGATACCCCACCGCCGGCGGGCCCTACTGGTGGGCCAACGACCTCGGCGGCAAGGGCTGGAGCTGGATGACGGGCTGGTTCAACATCGTCGGCCTGGTCGGGATCGTCGCCTCGGTCGCTTACGGCGCGGCGATCTTCCTCAACGCCACTCTTGCGCTCTACAGCGTCGACATCTTCGGGATGAACTTCGCCGATAGCGCGCACGTCCTCAGCGAGACCTGGCTGCTCTTCTTCCTGATCTTGGTCCTGTACACGGTGGTGAACATCTTCGGTGACCGCATCCTGGCTTTGGCGAACAACATCTCGGTGGGGTGGCACCTGCTCGGGGTCGCCATCATCATCGGGTTGCTCGTGTTCGTGCCCGACGACCACCAGAGCGCGAGTTTCGTCTTTGGCGAGCGCATCAACAACTCGGGCCTCCACGACGGCTCCACCAGCAACATCGGCTTCTGGTTCCTGGTTCTGCCGATCGGCTTCCTGCTCACCATGTACACCCAGACCGGCTACGACGCCTCGGCGCACACCGCAGAGGAAACCAAGGGAGCGGCTGTCAGCGCGGCGCAGGGTGTCTGGCGCTCGGTGTTCTGGTCCGCGGTCATCGGCTGGTTCGTCCTGCTCGCCTTCCTGTTCGCGGCAAACGACGTGGAGGCCGTGAACGACGGCGCCGGGTTCGTGGGCGCGATCTTCACGAGCGCGCTCGACTCGTGGGCCGCGAAGCTCGTCCTGATCATCGCCACCGTGGGGCAGATCTTCTGCGGAGCGGCTGGCCTGACCAGCGCCTCGCGTACGTGGTACGCGTTCTCACGTGACCGCGGGATGCCGGGCTGGGCGATCTTCCGGCGCGTCAACCAGGACAGGGTGCCATTCAACGCTGTGATCGCCGTGTCGGTAGCCTCGCTCGTGATCGCGATACCGGCGCTCTTCGGCAAGAACAACATCCCGTTCGCGTTCTTCGCCCTCACCGGGATCTGCACTGTCGGCCTTTACCTCGCCTACATCATCCCGGTCTACCTGAGACTCCGGAAGGGCGACGTGTTCGAGACCGGGCCGTGGAACCTGGGCAGCCGCTATCGGCTCGTGAACACGCTCGCGATCATCTTCGTGGTGCTCGTGGTGTTCGCCCTAAACCTGCCGTACACGCCGACCGGTCTGCCGTGGAACGACGGGTTCGATACGAGCGTCGTGAACTACACGCCCTTCGCGATCCTGCTGCCGCTGATCTTCGGCGTCTGGTACCTCGTGTCCGCGAAGGATCGATACCAGGGCCCCGTGCGCACGCTTGAAGAAGACGAGGTCACTCGCGGCGTGTGAAGCTCGACGAGCTGAAGAAGACCGTTGATGACGGCACGGTAGACACCGTCCTGCTCTGCATCGCCGACATGGAGGGCCGCCTCCAGGGCAAGCGCCTGACTGCACGCCAGTTCCTCGACGAGGTGGTCGAGCACAACGCCGAGGGCTGCAACTACCTGCTGGCCGTGGACGTCGACATGAACACCGTCGACGGCTACGCGATGTCGAGCTGGGAGCGCGGTTACGGCGACTTCGTGTTCAAGCCCGATATGGACACGCTGCGGGTGGTCCCGTGGCATGAGGGCACCGTGCTGGTGATGGCCGACCTCGCGTGGGAGGACGGCAGCGACGTGGTCGCGTCGCCGCGCCAGATCCTCCGCAAGCAGCTCGCCCGCCTGGCCGAGCGGGGCTGGACCGCCGCGGCCGGCACCGAGCTCGAGTTCATCGTGTTCCGCGACAGCTACGAGGACGCCTGGCACAAGGGCTACCGGAACCTCGATCCGGCGAACCTCTACAACGTGGACTACTCGATGATCGGAACGGCGCGCATCGAGCCGCTGATCCGCCGCATCCGCAACTCGATGATGGCTGCGGACATGACCGTCGAGAACTCGAAGGGCGAGTGCAACTTCGGCCAACACGAGATCAACTTCCGCTACGACGACGCGCTCCAGACGGCCGACAACCACGTGATCTACAAGACCGGCGCCAAGGAGATCGCGGCGCAGGAGGAGATGTCGATCACGTATATCGCCAAGTTCGACGAGCGCGAGGGCAACTCGTGCCACATCCACCTCTCGCTCGCCAAGGACGGCGGCGGGAACGTGTTCGCGAGCGACGAGACCACCTTCAACCGCTTCGTCGCGGGTCAGCTCGCGGCGTTGCGCGACCTGACGCTGATGTTCGCCCCGAACATCAACTCGTACAAGCGCTTCGTGGCGGGCTCGTTCGCGCCCACGGCGGTTGCGTGGGGCCACGACAACCGCACCTGCTCGATGCGCGTGGTCGGCCACGGTGAGGGGCTGCGCGTGGAGAACCGGCTGCCGGGCGCGGACGTGAACCCGTACCTCGCGCTGGCCGCGATGATCGCCGCCGGGCTGCACGGGATCGACACCGAGCTCGAGCTCGAGCCCGCCTTCGAGGGGAACGCCTACGAATCCGACAAGCCGCGGGTGCCGCACAACATGTACGACGCGCGCGACCTGTTCGCGGGCTCGGCCATCGCGCGCGAGGCCTTCGGCCAGGACGTGGTGGACCACTACCTGAACCGGGCCCGCATCGAGATCGACGCATACGAGGCCGCGGTGACCGACTGGGAGAAGTACCGCGGCTTCGAGAGACTGTAGGGCGTGACACGCCCCGTAATCGGCATCAGCGCCGCCATCGAGAGCGCACAGTGGGCCGCCTGGGAGGTCGTGGTGAACCTCTCCCCGCGCGCCTACTCGCTCGCGGTTCAGCGCGCCGGCGGCCTTGCGCTGATCCTGCCGCCCGACGACGTGGTTGCCGAGGCGCCCGACGAGCTGCTCGACATGATCGACGGGCTGATCCTCGCCGGCGGATCCGATATCGACCCCGGCAGCTACGGCGCCCAGCCGCACCCGGAGACGCGCGGCACCCGGCCGGAGCGCGACCGCTTCGAGATCGCGCTAGGCACACGCGCGCTCGAGCGCGACATGCCGGTTCTGGGGATCTGCCGCGGGATGGAGATGCTGAACGTGATCCAGGGCGGCACGCTCGACCAGCACCTGGGCCTGGAGCTCCACCGCCACACTCCTGGGACCTATGCCGACCACGATGTTCGCCTCGAGGCCGGATCGCTCGCAGCGCGGGTGGTGGGCGACGAGCGCACCGAGGTGAAGTCGGCGCATCATCAGGGCCTCGACGAGCTCGGTGAGGGTGTAATCGCAAGCGGCTACGCCGATGACGGGATCGTCGAAGCGATCGAGCTCCCAGAAAGGAGCTTCGCCGTGGGCGTGCTCTGGCATCCGGAGGAGGACGAGCGCAGCCGGGTGATCGGCGCGCTGGTAGAGGAGGCGCGCTCGCGGGCGGGCGCGCCCGCCGCCCCCGCACCGGCCCACTCCCGCGAGGCCGCCGCCCCATGATCCAGGTCCTCGAGCCGGCCACCGCCGAGGTCATGGCGGAGATCCCGCAGGCGGGCGTGGAGGAGACGGACGCCGCGGTCGCGCGCGCCAAGGCCGCGTTCCCGGCCTGGCGCGCCGTCGCGCCCGGCGACCGCTCGGCCCTGCTGCACCGGCTCGCGAACGCGCTCGAGGAGAACCTCGAGGAGCTCGCGCGGCTCGAGGCCCGCAACGCGGGCAAGCCGATCTCCGACGCTCGCGGCGAGATGGGCATGGTGGTCGAGACCTTCCGCTACTACGCGGGTGCCCCCGAGCGCATGACCGGCCGCACGATCCCGGTGGCCGGCGGCGTGGACATGACCTTCCGCGAGCCGCTCGGCGTGGTCGGGCTGATCACGCCCTGGAACTTCCCGCTCACGATCGCGTCCTGGAAGATGGGTCCGGCGCTCGCCGCGGGCAACACGATCGTCCTCAAGCCGGCCGAGCTCACGCCGCTCACCGCGATCGAGTTCGAACGCATCGCGCTCGAGGCCGGCATCCCGGAGGGCGTGGTGAACGTGGTGGCCGGTCCCGGCTCGGTCTGCGGGCAGCGGCTCGTGGAGCACGAGGACGTGGCGAAGATCGCCTTCACCGGCTCGACCGAGGTCGGGCGCCGAATCGCGGCCGGGGCGGCGGGCGACGATCAAGCGCGTGACGCTCGAGCTGGGCGGCAAGTCGGCGAACGTCGTGTACGCCGACGCCGACCTCGAGAAGGCTGCCGCGCTCCGCGCCGAGCGCGGTGTTCGGCAACGCCGGCCAGGACTGCTGCGCGCGCTCGCGCATCCTCGTCGAGCGCTCGGCTCTGGACCGCTTCATGGAGGTGCTCGAGGAGGCCGTCGAGGCGATCAAGGTCGGCGACCCGCTCGACGAGTCCACCGAGATGGGGCCGCTGATCTCGGAGGAGCAGCGCGAGACGGTGTCGTCGTTCGTGCCGGACGGCGCGCCGGTGGCGATCCGCGGCAGCGCGCCCGACGGTCCCGGCTTCTGGTTCCCGCCGACCGTGCTGTGCCCGGTCGACAACGACGACCGGCGCCGCGCGCGAGGAGATCTTCGGGCCGGTGGCCGCGGTGATCCCGTTCCGCGACGAGGAGGAGGCGATCCGGCTCGCGAACGAGACCATCTACGGCCTCTCGGGCTCGGTCTGGACGCGCGACGGCGCCAAGGCGCTGCGCACCGCGCGGGCGATCGAGAGCGGCGTGATCTCGATCAACTCGAACACGTCGGTGCGGGTGTCCACTCCGTTCGGCGGCTTCAAGCAGTCCGGCTACGGCCGCGAGCTCGGCCCGGACGCCCTGGATCACTACAGCGAGATCAAGAACGTGTACTACGCGACGGAGGGTGTGATGGCCAGGCTCGACGGCAAGGTATGCGTGATCACCGGAGCGGCGAGCGGGATCGGCGCCGAGACCGCGAGGCGCTTCAAGGAGGAGGGCGCGACGGTCGTGGGCGTCGACCTGTCCGAGAACGCCGAGGGCGACCTCGCCATCCAGGCTGACGTGACGGACGAGGAGCAGGTGCGCGGCATGTACGCGCGCGCGCACGAGGAGTTCGGCCGGATCGACGTGCTCTTCAACAACGCCGGCATCTCACCGCCGGACGACGTGTCGGTGCTGGAAACCTCGCTCGAAGCCTGGCAGCGGGTGCAGGACGTGAACCTCAAGTCGGTGTTCCTGTGCTGCAAGCACGGCATCCCGCACCTGCTCGACGGGGGCGGCGGCTCGGTGATCAACACGGCCTCGTTCGTGGCGGTGCTGGGCGCGGCCACGTCGCAGATCTCGTACACCGCCTCGAAGGGCGGCGTGCTGGCGATGTCGCGCGAGCTGGGCGTGGAGTTCGCGCGCCAGGGCGTGCGCGTGAACGCGCTCTGCCCGGGGCCGGTGAACACGCCGCTGCTCCAGGAGCTCTACGCCAAGGACGAGGAGGCCGCCCAGCGCCGGCTCGTGCACGTGCCGATGGGCCGCTTCGCGGAGCCGCGCGAGATCGCGAACGGCGCCCTGTTCCTCGCGAGCGACGAGTCGTCGTACGTGACCGCGCAGACGTTCCTCGTGGACGGCGGGCTGTCCGGCGCCTACGTGACGCCGGAGTGAGAGTCCTCTCGGTCGTTCACGAGCTGGACGCCGGGGCGGGGGTGTTCGGCGAGTTTGCGACGTGGGTGCCGAGCACCGGTCCTCCGCCTCCAATGCCCGACGCTCTGCTCGTCTTCGGGGGCTCGATGCATGTCGATCAGAACGACGGGCACCCATGGCTGGAGCCCGAGAAGCAGTTTCTACGCGATGCCCTTTCTCGCGCTGTTCCAATTCTCGGCGTCTGTCTCGGTAGCCAGTTGCTGGCCGAGGCCGCCGGCGCGTCTCCTCACCGCATTCCCGAGCCCGAAATCGGCTGGTACGACATCGAGATCACCGAGGCCGGCGCGGCCGACCCCTTGCTCGGCCCGCTCGCCCCGTCGGTGGAGCTGTTCGAGTGGCACCACTACGTCGCGCCCCTGCCGCCCGGCGCCGTGGAGCTCGCGCGCACGCCCGCGTGCGTTCAGGCGTTCCGCATCGAGGGCAAGCCCGCGTGGGGGCTTCAGTTCCACGCCGAGGTCACGCGGGAGAACCTGTGGAGCTGGCTGGATGGGTGGGAGAACGCCGAGGCTTCGGGGACCTCGTTCGATCCGGAGCGGATTCGTTCTGAGAGCGAACTACGCATTGAAGGGCAGAACGAGGTCGGGCGGGGAATCGCGGAGCGGTTTTTGGCCGAGGCCGCCCGCGCCACCGCCCGCTGAGCGACTCTTGCTCACTTTTCCCCCTATTACGGGGTCAACTGCGCACGAGTGGGCGGCTAGGGCGTTTCGGGTGCGGCCGGCGGCGGCGCAGCCGCCGGCTCTGCGCCGTCGGCGAGCACCGGCTCGCCGTGGAGCGCCTTCAGCTCGAAGTAGAGGACCGCTGCGGCGAGGGCGCTCAGCGGGGCGATGAGCAGCCGGACGATCAGTTCGGCGAGCGCGTACGCCAGGAACGCCTCGCCGATGCTGTTCACGATCACGCGGCCAACTTGGGTGATCACGAGTTGGACAACGATGAGGACCGTGATCACTCCGAACACCTGCCAGCCGTTGCCACGGACCAGCTCGCGGCTGCGTCCGAATGCCTCGAGCACGCCTCGGCGCTCGATCACGATCACCGGCGCGAGCACCGCCCAGATCGTTGCGAGAATCAGTCCTGGAACGAAGAGCAGTGCGAAGCCGATCCCGAGCGCAATTCCGGCCAGGACTCCGGCAATGATGAGCGTGCCCAGCACTGGCGTTACTGAGCGCAGCAGGCTGCCGAGTGTGTGGTCTCGACGGCCGTCGAGAATGTCTCGGGCGGCCTCGACGACCATCCCCTGAAACCAGTAGCTGGCGATAGCGCCAGCAGCAAGAACGATGAGCAGCTCGAACGGTCCGACCTTGCCTGAAAAGATCGCTCCGGTTAGCAGCGCGACGGGAACGAAGAGCATCAGAGCCGCTGGGATCAGCAGGGTGAACTGGTCCCGGTAGATCTCGAAGATCCGTTCAAAGACCCGTGCGGTATCGAGCTTCGCGTTCATGCCGCAGAATGTACGTAGGTGGAGGAAAGCGTGCGTGGACATCTCCTGATTGCGGCGCCGTCGCTGTTCGACTACTTCCGCCGCACGGTCGTCCTGGTGCTCGAGCACACCACGGACGGCGCGATGGGCGTGGTGCTCGGGCGCAGCTCTGAGACGCGGGTGGCCGACGCGGTCCCGCTGCTCGCCGAGCTGCCCGGCGCGGACGACCTCGTGTACCTCGGAGGTCCCGTCTCGCCGCAGTCGGTGGTGGCGCTCGGCGACTTCGGGCGCCCGGAGGAGGCGGACACGCAGGTGGTTGGCTCGCTCGGGACGCTCGACCCCGAGGCGCCCAACGAGTCGCTGCGCAGGGTGCGCGTCTACGCGGGCTACGCCGGATGGTCGCCCGGCCAGCTCGACGGCGAGCTGGAGCAGGGCGCCTGGATCGTCCAGGACGCCGACCCCGAGGATCCCTTCCACGCCGGCGACATCTGGGCCGATGCCCTCGCGCGCAAGGGCGGCAGCTATCGCCTGATGGCGACGATGCCGGCCGACCCTTCGCTGAACTAGCCGACCGGCAGGCCGCCGGGGATCGCCGGCCAGTCCGGGTAGAGGCGCTTGGCGGCCGCCTCGCACGGGCGCCCGCGCACTTCGTGCCCGACGTCGGCGAACGCCCGCAGCACGCCCACGCTGGCGAGGATCTGGAAGTCCGCGGCGTTCGGCTCGCCGGCGCCGATCGTGCCATCCGCGATCAGCCCGTCCACGTGGTCGAGGAGCTCTGGCAGCCGGGCGATGTCGTCGCGCACGCGGGCGTCGTAGGCTCGCGACTTGCGCGCCAGCTGGCGAATCACCGGCATGAACACCACGGCCAGTACCCGCGGCGCCGGCAGGTGCATCACCTCGGTGCCCATCCAGTGCCGCGCGTCCTCGTTCGTGAGCAGCAGGTGGCGGAACATCCGGCGCGGAACGGGCTGGAAAGCCTGGTCGCCCCAGCGCTCGGCCTCCTCCACCCGGGCGCGCAGCTCCGGGTCGGCCGGGAACAGCGGCCGCTCGGCGCTCACCTCGTCGAGGAAGCGGGCGATCCGCCGCGAGCCCTGGACCTTGCGCCCGTCGAGCTCGAGCGCCGGCACCGTGAAGCCCTCGAAGCCGGCGAAGCGGACCAGAAGCGGGTGCAGCCCCGGCATCAGCCTCACGACACGGTGGGGGATGCGCTTGTGCGCCGCCATTCCCTCCGCCGCGGCGGAGGCGTTCGAGATCGGCATCACGTAGAGGCGCGTCGGCATCACGTACACCGGGTCACGGCGCGGGCGACCGCCTTCGCCCGCGCCCGATAGCCCGCCGCGGACGCGTGCACCCCGTCCTTGGCCAGCCACTCCGGATGCCTGCGCACCATCCGCACCCAGTTCAGCACGTGCAGGTTCTCGCGCTGGCTCGCCTCGTCCGCCAGCGCGCGGTTGTAGCCGCGGTAGCTCACGCCCCGGTAGGGCGGGCGCACCACGTTCGCCCACACCACGCAGCGGGCCCTGCCGGCCACCTTCATCACGTCGGCGATCGAGTCGCGGAAACCGTCCACGTCGCCGGGGTCGTCGTTGGTGCCGAGGCTCACGTGGATCACGCGCGGGAGCCGGCTGGCGTAGCGGCGCATCACGTCGTCGCCCTCGCTGGCGTGGCGGCCCACGGCCGTCGACTGGGTCACCCGCCACTCGGGCAGCTCGCGCGGGATGAACGGCCCCGTGCCCTTCGCGAGCGAGTCGCCGTTCACCAGCAGGCTCTGCTCCGCCGCCGAGGCCGCCGGCGCCAGCGCCAGGCCGGCCACCAGCGCTGCCAGCACGCGCCTCATCGACCCCGCAGAACGGGGAAGTCCTCTGCCATCGCGTCGAGGATAAGGCGTACCGCAGCCACGGCTCCCTCGCGCGTGAAGTGCACGCCGTCCGGCTGCCGAGCGAGCACGCGCCTCCCGTCGATCTTCAGCGTGTTGCTGTACCTGCCGTGGTTGAGCGTCGAGTAGACGTCCACGTAGCGGAGGGCCGGTATCGACTCGGTGGCCCGTTCGACGGCCCGGTTCTGCGAGGCGAAGATCGCGTTTAACCTGGGGTCGCGCGCGGTCGGTGGCGGCACCCAGTACACAGGCCGCTCCCCGTCTCCGGAGAGCACCGAGCTGACCACGGCCACGCGCCGCGCGAACTCGGTCTCCCAGCCGGGGTCGCCCGGGTTGTAGAGCGAGCCGTCGGCCGTCTGGACGTTGAAGCCGTCGTTACCGCCGATCGCCATCACCACGGCGTCGGGATCGCGGTCGGCCACCTCCTGCTCGGCGTTGATCTCCCAGTTGAAGAACGCCGGGTTCGTGAGGCCGGTGGCGTTGCGGGCCACGGTCGTGACCCTCAGCAGTCCCTCGGGAGACTGGTCGGTGAGCCGCTGCCCGAGGAACTCCGCCTGCGAGTCGCCGGTCACCAGCACGTCGAGCGGGTTGGCGGTGGTCGGCTGCGCGAAGCCTTGCTCCTCGCTCTCACGGCGGCGCAGGATCGCCGTCGAGCCCTTCTCGAGCTCTGTCCCCGACGCGGTCTTGTCCTCCTGCCCGAAGGCCAGGTCGAGGCCGTCCCGCGGCAGGTGCAGCCCGATCGCCCCGGCCACGTCGTCCAGCGGGCGCGCCACCGACAGCACGATGTCGCGCGTGGGTCCCGGCTGCATGCCCTCGCCGGCGCGGACCATCGCCTCCGAGTTGAAGAGCGCCGCGATTGCCAGCGCGATCGCGATCACGCCCAGCACCCGGCCGGCCGGCATCGTGAGGTTGCTATTGCGCTCGGGCTCCACGTCAGAACTGGTAGTAGATGAACGGGGCCACGCCCTGCTGGCCGACTGCGGCATCGCTGATCACGAGCACCGCGCCGACTGCCACGCCCTGGACCGCCACCGGCCGCGCCACCAGCCAGGCCTCGGCCTCCCGCCACCAGCCCGGAGGCAGCGCCTGGATTGCCACGGCGGCCACCACCAGCAGAACCAGCGGGAGCGTCACGAGCGGCGACGGTCCCGACAACCCGAGGCCGCCCAGCACGTCGAACGCAGTGGCGAGGTCGGGCGCGCGGAAGAACACCCATGCGATGCAGACCACGTGGAAGGTCACCAGCCATGCGACCCACGCGGGTAGACGAAACCCGCCGAAGCGCTCGCGCGCCCAGCGCTCGGCGGAGAGCCCCGCGCCGTGCAGCCCGCCCCAGAGCAGGAAGGTCCACGACGCCCCATGCCAGAGCCCGCCCAGCAGCATCGTGAGCATCAGGTTGCGGTAGGTCTTCAGCCGGCCCTTGCGGTTGCCGCCGAGCGGGATGTAGAGGTAGTCGCGCAGCCAGCGCGACAGCGTCATGTGCCAGCGCCGCCAGAAGTCCCGGAGCGAGAGCGCGAGGTAGGGCCGGTCGAAGTTCTGCGGGAGCTGGTAGCCCAGCAGCAGCGCGAGCCCGATCGCCATGTCGGTGTAGCCCGAGAAGTCGCAGTAGATCTGCGCCGCGAACGCGTAGAACGCGAGCGTGATCTCGCCGCTCGAGTGCGCGGCGGGGTCGCTGTAGACCGGGTCGACCACCCGCCGCGCCAGCTCATCTGCGATCACCGTCTTCTTGAGCAACCCGCCGACGATCAGGAAGATCGCCGGCCCGGCAAGCACCGTCCGAGGGTCGCGCGGCATGCGCAGCTGAGGCAGCAGCTCGTTGGCGCGCACGATCGGGCCGGCCACCAGGTGCGGGAAGAACGCCTGAAGGATCGCCACTTCCACGAGCGACGCGGCCGGGGTCACGCCGCGGTAGACGTCGACCACATACGAGATCGCCTGGAACGTGAAGAACGAGATCCCGATCGGGAGCACGATCTGCACCAGCGGGAGCGGCGAGCCGAGCCCGATCGACTCGAGCGCGCCGTCAAGCTCCGAGACGAAGAAGCCCAGGTACTTGAAGACCGCGAGCAGCCCGAGGTCGAAGGCAACCGCCGCGATCAGCGCCCGCTTGCGGGTCGCGGCCGACGGGCTGCGGGCGATCACCTGCGCCGCCACGGTGTTCACCACGCTGGAGGCGATCAGCAGCAGGACCCAGCGCCAGTCCACCCAGCCGTAGAAGAAATACGACGCCACCAGGATGAACGGCCGCCAGGCGCTGGGGTGCGGCATCAGCGCCCAGGACAAGACGAAGACGACGAGAAAGAACGCCGCGAACTCGATCGTCGGGAAGCTCACCGCGCGAGATTCTGGCCCTGGTTCACACCGTGACGTCGGGGTGGCGCGTGCGCAGGTGCTCGCCGAGCGTCTCGCGCACCCAGCGCCGCTCGTCGGCGCTCGCCATCCGGTAGCGGCCGAGTAGCTCCTTCTGGGTGTCGAGCGGGAGCCCGGCGATCTCCCAGCGCACGGCGAGCCGCTCGAACAGGAGCTCGGCGCGGCGCTGCCAGCGGTCCTCCGCCGAAGCGGCCGGCCTGGACTCGAGCTGCTCCAGCTGGCGCAGCGTGCCGGCGCTCAGCTCGTCGCGCAGCGTGAGCACGTTCCCTTCGGGATCGCGGTAGTCCGTGGTGCTAGCGGGCGCGTCGCCCGAGCTTCCGGGCGCGCCGCCCTGCGCGCGCCTGCGCGATCGCCGTCCCACGCGCCGGGCCTCTGCTCAGCCCAGCAGGTCCGGGCAGCGCTCCTCGACCGCCGCCTCGATGCGATCGGCGACGTCGGGATTCAGCGCCCGCATCGAGCGGAACGCCTGCTCCGTCATCACGATCACGCGAGCCGGCGATGTCGTGCGCACGGTCGCGTTGCGGACCGCCTTGCCGACGATGCCCATCTCGCCCAGGAAGTCGCCCGGTCCCAGCTGGGCGATCTGCTTGCCGTCGCGCACCACCTCCGCGGTGCCGTCCTCGAGCACGAAGAACTCGTACGCGAACTCCCCCTGGCGGACGAGCTCGGTGCCCTCTGGAGCGTCGATCTCGTCGGCGTGCGGCGCGATGGCGCGGCGTTCGTCGTTCGACAGCGAGTCGAACAGCGGCACCGAGCGTAGGCTGCTCTCGTCCATGGCTGCGATTCTCACGCTTTCGCGGCCTCCAACGCAAGCAGCATCCGTTTGCGCTCCAGGCCGCCGCCGTATCCGGTGAGCTCTCCGGCGGCTCCGATCACGCGGTGGCACGGAACGATCACCGCCAGCGGATTGCGGCCGTTGGCCGCGCCGACGGCCCGGTAGGCGCTGGGGCGGCCGATGGCCGCGGCTAGCTCCGAGTAGCTCGTGGTGGAGCCGTAGGGGATCTCGAGCAGGGCGTCCCAGACGCTCAACTGGAAGCTCGTGCCGCGCGGCGCAAGCGGCAGATCGAAGCGCCGCAGGTCGCCGGCGAAATAGGCACGCAGCTGCGTCTCCGCCTCGAGCAGGACCGGCTCGCGGCTCCGGGTCTCGGCCGAGGCGGCGAACTCCACGCGGCTCAGGCGTCCGTCCTCGGCGTCGAGCCGAAGCGGGCCGACCGGGGTATCGAAGCTGTACATCCAAGCCACGCTACTCGCCCCCGACCGGTCGACCACCGGCATGTCCGAAAACCGCCAATCGGGCGTGCGAGGATGGGACCGTGATCGAGGACTTCGAGCGTTGCTACCGCTTCATGCAGAGCCGCGACCCGCGCTACGACGGCTTCTTCGTGGTGGCCGTCACGTCCACCGGGGTGTACTGCCGCCCCAGCTGTCCGGCGCGGCTGCCGAGCCGCCGCAACGTGCGCCTGCTGCCGAGCGCAGCCGCAGCACAGGAGGAGGGCTTCCGCGCCTGCAAGCGCTGCGACCCCGACGCGGCGCCCGGCTCGCCCGCGTGGAACCGGCGCGCGGACGTGGCCGGCCGGGCCGTGCGGCTGATCGCGGATGGCGCCGTGGACCGCGAGGGCGTGGGCGGCCTCGCGTCACGACTTCACTTCAGCGAGCGCCAGCTGAACCGCATCCTGGTGTCCGAACTCGGGGCCGGGCCGGTGGCGCTCGCCCGCGCCCAGCGCGCGCAGACCGCGCGGACGCTGATCCAGTCAACCGACCTTCCGTTCGGCCAGCTGGCCCTCGGCGCCGGCTTCCGCAGCGTGCGCCAGTTCAACGACACCGTGCGAGCCGTCTACGCCCGCACCCCCACCGAGCTGCGCCGGCGCGCCCGTGCGCGCCGTCCCGCGTCGGGGGCGATCCAGCTCAGGCTGCCCTTCCGCGAGCCCTTCGACGGCGACTCCGTGATCGCGTTCCTCGCGGCGCGGGCGATCCCGGGCGTGGAGGAGGTGGAGGGCTCCACCTACCGGCGCTCGCTCTCGCTCGAGCACGGGGCGGGGGTCGTGTCGCTCACGCCCGCCGCGCGCTTCGTCCGTTGCGAGCTGGTGCTCGACGACCTGCGCGACCTCACCGCTGCGGTGGCGCGCTCGCGCCGCCTGCTCGACCTCGACGCCGACCCGGTCTCGATCTCGACCCACCTCGGCCAGGACGGGCCGCTGGCGCCGATCGTGCGCGAGCACCCCGGCCTCCGCGTTCCCGGCTGCGTGGACGGCTTCGAGCTCGGCGTGCGGGCGATCGTCGGCCAGCAGGTGTCTGTGCAGGCGGCGCGCACCGTGCTCGGCCGGCTCGCCGCCGCGTACGGCGAGTCGCTGCCTGAGCCGAATGGCGGCCTCACCCACCGCTTCCCGAGCGCCGCCGCACTTGCGGACGCAGATCCCGCCGCGCTTCCGTTCCCGCGCACGCGTGCGAGGGCGCTCGGGTCGCTGGCCCGGTTGAGCGCGGACGGCGAGCTTCGCCTCGACGCCGGCTCCGACGCCGCCGAGACGCTGCGCGTGCTCAGTGAGATCCCGGGAGTGGGCCCGTGGACGTCGTCGTACGTGGCCATGCGCGCGCTCGGAGACCCGGACGTGTTCCTCCCCGGCGACGTGGGCATCCGTCACGCCCTGGCGCGGCTCGGCGGCGAGGCGGACGACGAGCGCTGGCGGCCGTGGCGCTCCTACGCCGTGATGCACCTCTGGCGCAGCCTGGGCGCCTGACCCGCCGCTCCGGTAAGACTCCCGGCATGCGAGCCGTCCAGATCGTCGACCTCACGGGGCCGAGCTCCGCCCTCGCGCAGGTGGATCTTCCCGAGCCGGAGCCGTCCCACATGCTCACCCCCGGAAGCGGCGTGGTGATCGACGTGCACGCCGCGGGCGTCTCCTTCCCCGAGGTGCTTCAGACCCGCGGCGAGTACCAGATGAAGCCGCCGCTGCCGTTCGTGCCCGGCAGCGAGGTCGGTGGAGTCGTTCGCAGCGCGCCCGACGGCTCTGGGCTCAGCGAGGGCGACCGCGTGGCCGCGTGCTGCATGCTCGGCGCCTTCGCCGAGGTGGCCGTGGCGCCCGACTTCCTCACCTTCCCGCTGTCCGACGAGCTCGACTTCGCTCAGGGGTCGGGCCTCGTCCTCAACTACCACACCGCCTACTTCTCGCTGAAGCTGCGCGGCCGCCTGGCGGAGGGCGAGACCGTGCTCGTGCACGGCGCGGCGGGCGGCGTCGGCACCGCGACCCTTCAGGTGGCGAAGGGGCTCGGCGCTCGCACGATCGCGGTGGTGTCGAGCGACGAGAAGGAGCGCGTGGCGCGCGAGGCGGGAGCGGACGAGGTGGTCCGCTCCGACGGCCCCTGGAAGGACGAGGCCAAGGAGCTCTCGGGCGGGGGAGTGGACGTGGTGATCGACCCGGTCGGCGGCGACCGCTTCACCGACAGCCTGCGCTCGCTGGGCGAGGGGGGCCGGCTCGTGGTGGTCGGCTTCACCGCCGGCTCGATCCCCGAGGTGCGGGTGAACCGTCTGCTGCTGAACAACACGGAGGTCGTGGGGGCCGGCTGGGGCGCCTTCGTGATGGGCAAGGCCGAGGTGAACCGCGAGATTGGCGCCGAGGTGAACCGCCTCGTCGACGAGGGCTTCGTGCGGCCGATCGTGGGTGCGCGCTTCCCGCTCGAGCGCGCCGGCGAGGCGCTCGAGCTGATCGACGGCCGCGGCGCCACGGGCAAGGTCGTGCTCGACATCCGCTGACGGTTGTCCGGTTTCAGCCCGCGCATCCGCGGGCACCTGACTAGACCATGAGGCGGGGGCCATTGCTGTTGCTGCTCATAATCGCTGGCGTGGTGCTGCCGGCGAACGCCGCCCTCGCCGCCAAGCTTCCGCCTTCGTTCACGAGCTCCTGCCCCACCGAGAGCGCGGACGGGTCCTACGGCGGCGTGCGCATCTGCTCCGGCAGCGTGCCCAGCTTCGACGGCTCGAAGATGGACGTGGACCTCACCCAGCCCAGCGCCGGCACGGGCCGCCGCCACCCGCTGATCATCATGCTCCACGGCTTCGGGAACGACAAGCACGAGTGGGAGTCCACGAACGACGAGGGCGACGGTGCGGACAAGTACCGCTGGAACAACCACTGGTTCGCGACGCACGGCTACTACGTGCTGAGCTACACGGCCCGCGGTTTCTCGGACGACGGGCCGAGCGAGGACCATGAGCCGCCCACGCCCGGCGACCGCAGCGGCTCCATCAGCCTTCCGCGCGGCACGCTTCACCTCAAGAGCCGCGACTACGAGGTCCGCGACACCCAGTGGCTCGCGGCGCTGGCGGCCGCGACGTACCGGGACGTCGATCCGGGCCAGGTAGCGGTCACGGGCGGCTCGTACGGCGGCATCGAGAGCTGGCTCCAGGCGAGCCAGCCCACCTGGACCTTCCCGCACTCCCTCGACGCCTCGCTGCCGGTGCTGAAGCTCCAGGTCGCGGTGCCCAAGTACCCGTCGACCGACCTCGCGTACTCGCTCGCCCCCAACGGACACGGTGGTGGCCCTGGGCTCGACGACCTGTACGAGTCCTCTCAGGGCCGGCCGGACGACGACCAGGGAGACGGCAACCCGATCGGCGTCGCGAAGGAGAGCTACGTGACGGGGCTGTTCGCGCTCGGCGAGACCAAGGGACTGTTCGAGAAGGGCAGCTCCACCGACGCGCCGTTCCCGTGCACCTACGGGGACTGCGAGGGGACGATCAACCTAGAGTCGTGGAAGGCGCGTACGGACGCCGGCGACCCGACCGCCCCCGAGGACCCGATCATCCGCCAGATCCGGCGCGGGCTGACGGAATTCCGCGGCGCGTACTACCAGGACGAGGGGTGGACGAAGCAGGTCGACGGCCGCAAGGTGGCCGTGTTCTCGATCCAGGGCTGGACCGACGATCTGTTCCCGGCTGTCGAGTCGTTCCGGATCTTCAAGTACCTCAAGCGGCTGGACCCGAGGTGGCCGGTGGAGGTCGCCCTCGGGGACGTCGGCCACTCGCGCGCGCAGAACAAGCCTGAGACCTGGCGGCCCCTGAACGCGAAGGCCTTCCAGTGGCTCCAGTCGAACATCGGCGGAAGCCGCGAGCAGCGGACCACCGTCTCGAGCGAGGCCACGGTGTGCGGTGACGGCGGCGCTCCCGCCCAGGCGGTGGCCACGACCCCCGAGGGGCTCGCCAGCGGCACGCTCTCGATCGACTACCCCGCTGGGCAGACCGTGTCGCCCCTGGGCGTGGCAGACCCGAACGGCCCCGCCACCGACGCGATCGCCGGGCCGGCGGTCATGCCGGGCGAGGACTGCCGGGAGTCGGCCGGGCCCGTGCCTCCTGGCGCCGGGTACTCCGCCTACTCGCAGGCGCTCGCGAGCGCGCGCACCTACGTCGGGATCGGGCAGGTCCGGGTGCCCTACGTCTGGGCCGGCGCGGCCAGCGGCCAGCTCGACGCACGCCTGTTCGACGTGGCACCGGACGGCACGGAGCTGCTGATCACGCGCGGCGCCTACCGGCTCGAGAACGACCCGCCGACCGGGGTCATCACGCTTCCGTTCTACGGCAACCACTGGCGCATCGAGGCCGGGCACAGGATCCGCCTCGACCTCACGCAGGTGGACAACCCGACGTACCGGACGAGCAACCTCGCGAGCTCGATCCAGTTCCCGCAGGGTGTGAGACTGACGCTCCCGACCGCGCCCTGAGGCGCCGCTTCCGCGACACTTCCGGGAATGGACCAGGAGGCGCTGCGGCGTAGGCGCGATGATGCGCAACGTCGTGTGTACCGGCGGAGGCGCCTCGTCGCGGCCGGGGCGGCGGGGCTTGTAGCCCTGCTCGTGCTCGCCATCGGGCTGCTGGTGAGCGCCGGGGGAGGCGACGACGAGCCCGAGGCGAACTCGGAGCCGCGTCCCGCTGCGCTGCCGCGCGGCGGCCGCACGATCCTGCCCGGCAATCGGGTGGTGGCCTTCTACGGCGCTCCGCAGGACCGCGAGCTTGGCGTGCTGGGTATCGGCACCCCGCGGGTAGCCGCGAGAAAGCTGGAGCGCCAGGCGCGACTCTACGCCCGCCGCGGCCATCCGGTGCTGCCGGCCTTCGAGCTGATCGCCGCGATCGTGACCAGCGAGGCGGGCGACGGCGGCGATCACTCGATCCGCCAGGAGCCCGCCACGATCCGGCGCTACCTGCGGGCCGCGCGGGCGCACAAGATGCTGATGCTGCTCGACATCCAGCCCGGCTACGCGCCCTTCCTCCAGGAGGCCGAGGCGCTGGAGAATTTCCTCAAGGAGCCCGACGTGTCGCTGGCGCTCGACCCCGAGTGGAGCATGGACCCTCCACAGCTTCCGGGACAGGAGATCGGCTCTACCGACGCTGCGACGGTCAACGAGGTGTCGCGCTATCTGGCGTCCATCGTGCGCAGGTACGACCTGCCCCAGAAGCTGCTCGTGGTGCACCGCTTCACGGGCGACATGATCCAGGCCGAGCACGACCTCGAGCGGAACCCCGGCGTCGCGCTCGTGGTGAACGTGGACGGGTTCGGCGACCAGCCCAACAAGATCTCGAAGTACAACGAGTTCACGATGGATTTGCAGCGCCGCTTCAACGGGTTCAAGCTGTTCTATGAGGAGGACGTGAATCTGATGAAGCCAAAGCAGGTGCTGAAGCTGAGACCGCAGCCCGACCTGGTGGTCTATGAGTAGTTCCCCCGCAGCGCCGCGACTGAGCGACGACCAGCTCTCCGACCTGCTCGGCCTGCTGTCCAGCTCGGACAGCGCCGAGCTGAAGCTCACGATCCCCGAGGGTCACCACCGCTCGACCGCGGTCTCGCTGGGAATGGATCCGCTCCAGGCCCAGATCCGGCTCGTCACGTTCTTCGACACGCCGGACCTCGCACTCGACGCCCATGGACTTGTCGTGCGCGCCCGGCGCGTGCAGGGTCGCGGCGACGACTCGGTGATCAAACTGCGCCCCGTGGTCCCGGACGCGCTACCGGCCGGCCTCCGCGACTCGCCGAACGTTGTAGTCGAGGTCGATGCGATGCCCGGCGGTTTCGTGTGCTCGGCGACCATGAAGGCGCGGCTCGGCGCGAACGACGTCAGGCGAGCCCTTGCGGGCGAGCGCAGCATTCGGAAGCTCTTCTCCAAGGAGCAGCGGGCCTTCTACGCGGCCAACGCCCCGGATGGGATCGCGCTCGCGGACCTGAGCGTGCTCGGACCGATCCTCGTGCTGAAGCTGAACTTCCGGCCCGCCGACTTCGATCGCAAGCTCGTCGCCGAGGTGTGGTCGTATCCGAACGGCTCGCGCATCCTCGAGCTGTCGACCAAGTGCAGGCCGCACGAGGCGGCAAACACGGCCCTCGAGCTGCGGGCCTACCTCGCCGACCGCGGGGTCGACGTATCCGGAAAGCAGCAGACGAAGACCCGCACCGCGCTCACGTACTTCTCCAAGCAGCTTGGGTAGCGCCTCAAAGGGTGGGCGTTCCGGAAAAACGGGGATACCCTGGCGCGATGCGTCGATCCCTTCTCCCCGCCCTTCTCGTCCTGGCCGCCTGCTTCCCGTCCGCCGCGAGCGCGACGCCGGAGCGCTACATCGTGGTCCTCAAGGACGGCGTGTCCGACTCGGCCGAGGTGGCACGCGATCAGGCTCGCCGGCACGGCGCGAGCGTGGGCTTCGTGTACGGCCACGCGCTGAAGGGGTACTCGGCAGTGATCCCGAGCGAGCGCGTCGACGCCCTGCGCGCCGACAGCCGGGTGGACTACGTGGTGCCGGATGGAGTGGCGAGCGCCGTCGCGCAGACGCTCCCCTGGGGGATCGACCGCATCGACGCAGACACCAGCGGGGCGCTCGCCGGCAACGGCTCTGGCGCTGTCACGAACGTGAACGCGTACGTGATCGACTCGGGCATCGCCGCCCATCCGGACCTCAACCTCGTCGGCCACGTGAACTTCGCCAACGGCAAGAACACCGACTGCAACGGCCACGGGACGCACGTGGCCGGGACCATCGCCGCGCGCGACAACGCGAGCGACGTGGTGGGCGTGGCCCCGGGAGCGCCGCTCACCGGCGTGAAGGTCCTCGGCTGCAATGGCAGCGGCAGCTGGTCCGGCGTGATCAAGGGCATCGACTGGGTCACGGCCAACGCGACCAGGCCCGCGGTGGCGAACATGAGCCTCGGCGGCGGCGCGAACCTCGCTGTGGACGATGCCGTGCGCAGGTCGGCCGCCAGCGGAGTCTTCTACGCGCTCGCGGCGGGCAACGAGGGCGCCAACGCCTGCAACTCCTCGCCGGCCCGCGCGGGAACCGCGGCCGGCGTCGTGACCACCGCCGCCACCGATTCGCTCGAGCGCGAGGCTTCGTGGAGCAACTTCGGGCCGTGCGTGGACATCTGGTCGCCCGGAGTGAGCATCCTCTCGACGCGGAGGGGCGGCGGCACGACGACGATGTCGGGCACCTCGATGGCGTCCCCGCACAGCGCGGGCGGCGGAGCGCTCTACCTCTCCACCCACGCGGCGGCCAGCCCGGCGACCGTGGAGACCGCGCTGAAGCAGGCGGCCGCACGGACCGGCACGGCCAGCAAGGACGGCCGCGCCATCGATCGGCTGTACGTGGGCGGCTTCTAGGCCGAAGCGCTAGGCGGCCCCGGGCTGGGCGAGCGGCACCGGGGTCGGCACCGGGCTCGCTGCCGCGCGCCTGACCACCAGCAGCACCGCGGCGATGAACAGCGCAAGCCCCACCGGCCCGAACGGGGTCACGTGGATGGCGATCAGCGGCGCGGACAGCAGGAGCAGGAGCACGGTCAGCGCGGAGCGGCGCCCGCGCGCCTGCCGGTAGAGCGCGATCGAGCCCGCCGCGATCGCAACCACCCATGCAGCGCTGCCGATGGCGCTGAAGACGGCGTTGAGCTGACTGTCCACGTACTCGTCGATCAGGTGCGCGCCCGTTGCCCGCTCGGCCGCCGGCAGTGCGTTCACGTCGTCCACGAGCAGCCCGGTCCCGATGCCGACTAACACCTCCCAGGCCGTGTAGAAGAGGGCGAAGGGCACGAGGGCGAGCCGGCTCACCTTCGCTAGCACTCCCGGCACGTCGCGCAGCAGCACGAACACGACGCCCGCCATGAGCGGGACGAACATCATCGTCCCGATGTGGACCACCTGCCACCTGGTCACGTGGTCCTTGACCGTCGGGTAGTACTCGTCCCCGGTCGGGTGAAAGAGGAGCAGAGCTCCCCAGAGGAGTGGCACGCCGATCAGGAACGCGACCTCACCCGAGCTGAAGCGGCGAAGGGCCATTCCTACACCGGGACGGGCGTCGGTTCCGGCTCCCTCGCTGCGCCGGGCTCCTCCGGCTCGGGCGGCAACCGCGTCGGCTCGTCCGGTGGGAGAGCGTCCTCCTCGGACCCGATGCGAGGCAGCCACTCGAGCCAGCTCGGCAGGTACCAGTTCCAGTCACCCAACAGCTTCATCGCGGCCGGGAGCAGGACACCGCGGATGATCGTCGCGTCGATCAGCACGGCCACCGCTAGCCCGAGCCCGAGCTCCTTGAAGTCGATGAAGGTCAGGGTGATGAATACCGAGAACACGCCCACCATCACCAGGGCAGCGCTCGTGACCGTGCCGGCGGTTGTCGAGATTCCCTGCTTGACGGCCTCGTCGGTGCTCAGGCCACGGTCGTAGAGCTCCCGCACCCGGGACAGGATGAACACGTGATAGTCCATCGACAGGCCGAACAGGACCACGAACAGGAACAGCGGCAGCCAGTTCGTGACTCCGCCCGTCGAGGTGAAGCCGAGCAGCGACTCACCATTGCCGTTCTGGAACACGAGCACCAGCACGCCGTACGCCGCCCCGACCGAGAGCAGGTTGAGCAGGATCGCCTTGATCGGGATCACGATCGAGCGGAACGTGACCAGCATCAGCAGGAACGCGAGCCCGAACACGAAGGCGAAGATCAACGGGAGCCTGCTGGCGAGGTTGCTGTTGAAGTCGGCCGAGCTTGCGGCGTCGCCGCTCACGTTCACCGTGGCGCCGTCGACCGCCCCAACCGTTGCCGGGATGATGTCGTCCCGGATCTGGTCCAGGGCCTTCACTGAGGCCGGGTCCGTGCCGTTGCCGCGAGTGGGAACCTCGATCTTCGCGACCGTACCGTCCTGGCTGTACTCGACCGTGGCGCCCGGCAGGAAGGTCTTCGAATCCGAGCCGTCGACCCGCTTGAGCAGACCGTCGATGCCCGCGGCCACCGGGGCGGCGCGCGTGTCGTCGGCCTCGACCACAACCGTGGCGGTCACACCCTCTGTCGGGAACACATCCCTGACGCTGTGGTATGTGGTGATCACCGGAAGGTCCTGCGGCATCTCGTCGATGCCGCTCGTCACGCTCTTCAGTCCGATCGCCGGAACCGCGAGCGCCACCAGCAGGCCACCTGCGAGGACGATGGACAGGCCGGGATGGCGCATCACGCGGTCGGTGAGGGAGGCCCAGAAGCGCGACTGGCCCGCCGGGCGCCGCCAGCGGCCGATGAACGGGACGCGCCCCTTCTCCACGCGGTCCCCGAGCCAGCTCAGCATCGCCGGTAGCACCGTCAGCGACGCGAACATCGCAATCGCGACCACGAGGATCGTGCCCTGGGCGAACGAGATGAACGACTTGTCGCCGCTGATCAACATGCCGGCCATTGCCACGATCACCGTCGCTCCGGAGATCAGCACCGCTCGCCCGGAGGTTGCTGCCGCCGCTTCCAACGAAGCCGTCTCGCTGCGCCCGCGGGCGCGCTCCTCTCGCTCTCGCCTCAGGTAGAACAGCGAGTAGTCGACTCCCACCGCCAAGCCGATCAGGAGGATCACCGCCGGCAGGTTTGCGTCCATCGGAGTGATGTGGCTCGCGAGCGCCACGAGGCCGAGGGCGGCCATCACGGACGTGATCCCGATCAGCAGGGGCACACTCGCCGCCACCAGGGAGCCGAAAGTGAGAATGAGGATGATCAGCGTGACGGGGAGCGAGAGCTCGCCTGCCTTCTTGAGGTCGTCGGTGATTACCTCGTTGACGGCCTTGTTGGCGCTGGCATTACCGAACTGCTCAACGGTCAGACCCGGATGCGCGGCCTGGATCCGCTTGACCGCGGCCAGGATCGGCACGACGCGGTCACGCGCCTCGGTCGAGTCGCCCGCGATCTCGAAGTCGACGAGCGCGGCGTGGCCGTCGTCCGAGACGGCGCTGTCGCCTGCGAGCGGAGACTTCACATGTTCGACGTACTGAATCTTCGCCAGGCCGCTCGTCACGTCCTGGACGGTTGCGCGGAAGTCGTCGTCCCTGATGGTGAGCTTGTCGCTCTGGACGAACACCACCTCGGACACCGGTCGCAGGCCCGCGCGGTCGAGCGCGGCCTCTGCGTCGTGGGACTCGCCCGTGAGCTGGTCGATATCGGAGATCTGCTTTGAGCCAGATGCCTGGCCGATCACCAACGCAAGAAACGCGAATGCGAGCCATCCGAAGAAGGCCTTCTTGCGGTGCGTCCCGCTCCAGTGAGCCATCCGGGCCGGCAGGTTGGGGCGGCGAGTCATCTGTGTTCCTTTCTAGAAGGAGCGATCAGAGCTGAGCCGGGGGGCTCGGCGCGGACGGCCGGCAACAAGGCCGGCAGCCGCGCCGAGGAACCCGGGGGAACCGCGAAGCGGGCCGCGGGGACGGCCGGTTCGCAGTGGATACGGGGCCAGGACCGACAGTCATTCGTCGTACGCGATCTCGAACCAGACGCGGGTCCCGGACGCCGTGCACTCGACGCCCCAGCTGTCCGCGATCTGGTCCACGAGGAAGAGACCCCAGCCACCCGACTCGTTGCCTGCGGACGGCTCGGGATGCCACGTGAAGCCGGGTCCCTCGTCCGCGACCATCACGACCACCCAGCAAGGACCGCGCAGAAGCTGTAGCTGCAACGGTCGATCGGGGCCTGCGCCGGCGTGGCGCACCGCGTTGGTCACGAGCTCGGAGACGAGCAGCAGCACGTTATCCCGGATCGCGTCCGGAAGCATGCCGTTTCCGTTGCGCAACGCTTCCCGAGCAGCGGCGGGGGCTCCGCTTTCCTCGGTCAGCAAGAGATTCAACATGCTCGGCTCCTGGCTGGACGGTGGGTCGACCACGAGGGTCAACAAAGCGCCGACCGAGTGCTGGAGCCGGAGGGTGCCCCGCCGACTGCGTGGAGCGGGGCGTCATGCCACCATATCACCCGACCCGGGAAGACTCCCAGAGGGGATGAACTATCGCGAGACAGACCACCTGCGAGTCCTGATCGCGAACGAACGGCGCGACCGGCTCGCGCTGGTCGCGCCCATCGTGGCCTCGCTCGGCCACGAGGTGATCGCCCGCGAGATCGAGGTGAACGACGTGGGCGCCGTGACCGCCAGGGAGCGCCCCGACGTGGCCCTCGTGGGGCTGGGTGAGAGCTCGGATCACGCCCTGATGCTGATCGAGAAGATCGTTCAGGAGTCCGCCTGTCCGGTGATCGTCCTGCTCCACTCGGCAGACCCGGAATTCGTGAAGGAGGCGTCCAAGCGCGGCGTCTTCGCCTACATCACCGATGCTGAGGCGATCGACTGGCAGAGCTCAATCGACATCGTCCTGCGCCGCTTCACCGAGTACCACGACCTCGAGGGAGCGTTCGGGCGCCGGGCCACCATCGAGCGCGCGAAGGGCATCCTCATGGAGCGGCACTCCGTCGACGAGGATGGCGCCTTCACGATGCTGCGCGACCGCTCGCGAACCGCGAACCGCAAGCTCGTGGACATCGCGGCCGCCGTCGTGGACGGGCACCCGCTCCTGCCCAAAGAGCAGCCCAGCCGCTAGCGCGTGCCGCGCGTCCAGTTGGCGATCAGGGCGACCTCGTCGCGCCCTGACGCGCGCGCGGGTGCGAAGGCGCCGGGCGCGCCACCATAGACGTCGTGGTAGGGATGCTCTGCGATCCCGCTGCCGTCCACCGTGTAGTAGCCGTACACGACGCCCACGAACATGACGATGCAGAAAATCACGATCTCCATGACTGGAGAGGATCGCGCCCCGCGCCGGCGCGGAGTGTGAGGTGGGTCACGTGTACTTCGACCTCAACACGGCTGTGCTCGACGCCGCTCAGTCGCTGTGCGTCGCACTCCCGGCCGCCGGGGCGCCCGCCGTGCTGCTGCGGCTGCGAGGCGCGGGCTGGGCGCTCGTGGGGCCGCTCGCGATCGTCGCGACCGTGGTGGCGATCACGCTCGCGTCGGCGAGCGCCGACGTCATCACCTGGATCGCGTTCATCCTGATACCGATCGGCAGCGCCCTCGCGTTCGGCTGGGCGATGCACGGGGCCCGGCCCTGGCTCGCCGTCCTGGCCGCGGTTCTGCTGGCCGTGGCGATCGCGTCGCCCGACGGCGCGGCCGGCCGCGTGGCGAGGCTCGCGCTGATCATGACCTCGTGCGCGACGGTGGGACGGCTGCTCGCGGGAGCCACGCCGCTCACCCTGCTGAAGATCGGCGTCGTTGCGATGGCCGTGGTGGACAGCGTGTTCATCTTCGGCGACTTCTTCCACGAGCAGAACGCGATGTTCAACGCCGCGGCGCCGGCCGAGTGGCTGCCGCGACTCCAGGTCGCGGAGGTCGGCTTCACCTCGACCGACTACGGGGACTTCTTCATCGCGGGGGTGGTGGGGGCGATCCTTGCGGTCGATCGCCAGCCGCAGCTGCTCGCCGCCGGGCTCACCTTCCTGGCCGCGGAGACGTGGAACCAGCTCTTCCTCGTCACGGACTCGCTTCCGAACACGGTGCCGCCCGCGGCCGTGCTCGTAGGCTTCGAGCTGTGGAGCCGGCGCAGAAGGTAGTCGCGCGGCGCGCGGTGGTGCTGGCCGTCGTGCTGCTGCAACTCGGGTTCGTGGCACGCGGCTACTGGTCCGACCACAAGGAGTTCGCGTTCCAGATGTTCCCCGAGTCGAGCACCTGGCGCGCCGACGTGGTGCGGGTCACGGACGACGGCCGGCGCGTGCCGATCGAGCTGCCGTGGTCGGGGTACCGCTGGGACGAGCTGGTGCGCGACCGGGGGCTGAGCTACCCCGCGGTACGCCACCACGCCGACGCCGGGCTCGACAACCAGCTGGCTTTTCTCGACGCCGCGCTCGACTGGGTGGCGAGCAACACGCCGCGCGACGGCGAGACGCGCTACCTGGAGGCCAGGGTCACGTCCTGGCACAACGCCGACCGGCCTCAGGTGGAGGTCCTCCGGAGCCACCTCCGCGAGGGGGCGGGATGAACACGGCCGCGGTGGACGCACCGCCCGAGGCCCGCGGACTGCTGGCGAGGCTGGACGAGCTGCTCGGCCGCCGCGTGAGCATGCGCTCGCTCGCGCTGCTGAGGGTCCTGGTGGGTCCGGCCGTGCTCCTGCACCTCCAGCCGTTCCTCTCCGACGCCCTGGACGGGCGGACCTACCGCGACGCCTTCTACGAGCCCTACGCCGCGTGGTACCCGGAGCTGCCCGATGCGCTCTACATGGCGCTGCTCGGGCTGGCGGTGGTGGCGGCCGTGTCGCATGTCGCTCGGCTTCCTCACCCGCCTGGCCACGGCCACGACCTTCACGATCGTCGCCTACAACCTGTTCCTCTCCACCACGCACTTCCACAACAACCGCGCGTACCTGGTGATCGTGCTGGGGCTGCTGGCGGTGGCGCCGTGCGGGCGGGAGCTGTCGCTCGACGCGTGGCTCCGCCGCCGCCGGGGGCTTCCCCCGCTCGACACCCGCGCGCCGGGCTGGCCGCTGTGGCTGCTGCGGTTCGAGTGCGCCGCGGTCTACGGGGCGTCCGGCCTGAGCAAGCTGCTCGATCCCGACTGGTTCGGCGGCACCGTCACCTGGCAGCGCGTCGAGCGGGCGCGGGACGAGCTGGGGGCGCTGCCGGACTGGCTGGTGTCGCTGCTCACCAACCGGAGCTTCCACACCGGAGCGGCCAAGCTGGTCGTGCTCACGGAGCTGTTCATCGCGGTGGGCCTCTGGCGCCGCGCCACTCGCTACGCGGCCGTTTGGGTGGCCGTCTGCTTCCACGTGGCCATCGAGGGGTCGGCGTCGGTTCAGGTCTTCTCGTACCTCGCGATTGCCGTGCTGGTGATCTGGGCGGTGCCGTCCACCCGCGACCGCGTGCTGCGCGTCGACCCGAGCGCCGCCGGCCAGCGGCGGCTGGCCGCGCTGGTGCGCGCGCTCGACTGGCTCGCTCGCTTTCGGATCGAACGCACGTCGCCCGGCTCGCGGGTCGAGCTGGTGGACCGGGACGGCACCACGATCAGCGGCGGGCCCGCCGTGGCCTTCGCGCTCAGCCGCCTGCCCGTGACGGCGTGGTTCGCGCTGCCGACGCTGCTCCTCCCCGCGGTGCGCCGGGCCCGCCGCCCGCTGAGCCGACGATGATCGCGAGGAGGGTCTGGGGCGCCGGCCTGAGCCTGGCGCTGATAGCCGCATTCGCGTTCACGCTCGTGGCGCCGCCGGAGAGCTGCCCCTCGATTGGCGCCGGCGAGCTGCGGCGCTCCGCCCAGGCGAGCGTCGACTGGTTCGTCCGCAATCAGAACCCGGACGGCACCTGGCTCTACCAGTACAACGCCGAGGACGACTCGACCAGCTCCGAGTACAACCCGGTGCGCCACTCCGGGGTCACGATGGGCCTCTACCAGGCCGCCGCGGCGGGACTGCCGGGCGCACTCCGCTCCGCCGACCGCGGCACGGAGTGGGCGCTCGACAGGCTCTATGAGCGCGACGGCTGGGCCGCGGTCGACTCGGACGGGCGGATCGCCACGGGCACCACCGCGCTGCTGGCCGCGGGCCTCGTCATCCGGCGGGAGGCCACCGGCGACACGCGCTACGACGACGTGCTCGGCCGGCTCGGGCGCTTCCTCGTGGCTCAGACGCAGCCGTCGGGTGCGGTGCTCGCGTCGTATGACTCGGCCAACGGGAGGCCGGTGCCCGGCGACTACTCGAAGTACTTCACCGGCGAGGCGTACTGGGCGCTGGCGCGCCTCCACCTGAACTTCCCGGACGAGGGCTGGGGCAAGACGGCGGACCGCATCGGCGCGTACCTGGCCGCGTCGCGCGACGAGGTCGAGGACCACTGGCCGCCGGTGCCCGATCACTGGGCCGCCTACGGGATGGCCGAAACGGTGAAGTTCCCCGAGCGCGGGCGCCCGCCGCTCACCCAGGACGAGGTGGACTACGCGCGCCGGCAGGCCGAGCTGTTCGGCGTGCAGGCGCGCTGGGTGAGCCAGCGCTTCGGGCCGTGGGGCAAGCTGGTGCGGGGCACGTACACGCCGCGGGGCGGCGGCTACGGCGTGATCAGCGAGGCGCTCACCGGGTGGTGGCTCGCCGCCGGAGCGGAGCCGCGGCTCGCGGACCTGCGTGGCGCGATCTCGGATCGCGCCACCTGCACCGCCTCGCTGGCCGTGAGGGCGCAGTCCGACCGCGACGATGCCGCGAACGCCGCGCGGCCCGGGCGGGTGGAGGGCGCCTGGTTCATCGACGGCGAGACCCGCATGGACGACCAGCAGCACGCCCTGGCGGGGCTGCTCCGCACGATCCCGATCGTCGAGGCCCGCCCGTCCGAATCGGACGACGACGACGCACCGTCGGGCTGGCTGTGGGCGGCCGTTCTCCTGCTTGCGCTCAACCCGGCCCGGGCCGCCTTCGCGGTCCCCCGCGAGGGGCGCTCGCGCCGGGCCGTCGTCCGCCTGGCGCTGGCCGGTGGCGCGATCGGCGGGCTCGCCGTGGTCGTCGCTGTGCTCGCCGGCGATCCGCTGCTCGACCTGCTCGACGTGAGCGAGCCGTCCTTCCGTCTCGCCGCCGGGATCGTGGCCGTCGTGGCGGGCGCGGTCGACCTGTTCCGCCGGCCACCCGCGCCCGAGCCGGCGCTGCCCGGCTGGCGCGCGGCGCTCGTGCCGATCGCCATCCCAGCGGTGGCGCGGCCGGCGCTCCTGGTGCTGGCCCTGGGAGCGGGCGCCGACGAGCGTGTCCTCGCGAGCGTCCGCGCGATGCTCCTCGGCATCGCACTGCTCGCCGTTATCGCCGCCCTGTGGCCCACGGAGGGCCCGCGGGGCCGGGCGCTCAGGTGGGCGGGCCGCCTGCTCGCAGCGGGGCTCGTGGCCTGCGGCGTCATCCTCGCCATCGACGGAATCCTGGCCGTCTAGCGGTTAACGTTCGCCGCACTCGCAATGGCTGGTCCTGTCCTCCTCGCAGTCGATGACGACCCCGACTCCCTGCGGGAGATATCGCGCGAGCTCAGCGACCGCTACTCGCGCGACTACACAATCCTCTGCACACGCTCCGCGACCGAGGCGCTGGAGACGCTCGAGAAGCTGGCGAAGGCTGGCGAGGACGTGGCGCTCGTGCTCGCCGGTCAGTGGCTCAGCGGCACCACCGGCACCGAGCTGCTCGGCCAGGTCAGGAGCCTCCACCCTCACGCCAAGCGCGGCCTCCTGATCACCTGGGGCGGCTGGGGCGATCCCCCGACCGGCGAGGCGATCTTCGATGCGATGGCCCACGGCCGCATCGACTACTACGTCCTCAGGCCCTCCGGGTCGCCCGACGAGATCTTCCACCAGACCATCTCGAGCTTCCTGCTCGAGTGGGCGCGCGACAACCGCATCGCTCCGCACACGATCTACGTTGTCGGCGAGGCCTGGTCCGGAAGGGCCTACGAGCTCCGCGCGGTGCTCGGCCGCTGCGCCATACCGCACGCGTTCTGCATCGCCGACTCGGCGCAGGGCCGCGAGCTGCTGGCCACGGTGGGCGCCGACCCGAATCTCCCGATCGTGATTCTCCCCAGCGGGAGCGTGCTCACCAACCCGACCAACGCGGAGCTCGCGGAGGCCGCCGGGGCCCCGGTCGATCCCGGAGGGAGCGATTTCGACCTGGTGATCGTGGGCGCCGGGCCCGCTGGCCTGTCCGCGGCCGTCTACGGCACGTCCGAGGGCTTCAGCACGCTGGTGGTCGACGAGGGCGGCCTGGGCGGGCAGGCCACGTCGAGTTCGCTGATTCGCAATTACCTCGGCTTCCCCGAGGGGATCAGCGGCGGCCGCTTGGCCGAGCAGGCCTACGAGCAGGCCTGGGTGCTGGGTGCCAAGTTCGCGTTCATGCAGCGGGCGCTCGAGCTCCGGCGCGACGGCGAGCGGTTCGTCGTGAAGCTCTCCGATTTCGGCGAGGTGCATTCACGCGCCGTGCTCCTCGCCACCGGCGCCAGCTACCGCCGCCTGGGAATTCCCGAGCTCGAGGAGATGAACGGCGCCGGCGTCTTCTACGGCGGTTCGACGGCCGAGGCTCCTGGGATGGCCGGCGAGGAGGCCTACGTCCTGGGCGGCGCAAACTCCGCCGGGCAGTCGGCGCTCTACCTGGCGCGGTTCGCGCGGCGTGTGACGCTGGTGGTGCGCGGGGGATCGCTGGCGGCCGGCATGTCGCACTATCTCGCGCGCGAGGTGGAGGCCAACCCGAACATCGATATCCGGCTGGGCACCGAGGTGGTCGGCGGGGGAGGCGACGGCTGGCTCCGGCACCTGACGCTTCGCGACGTGGCGAGTGGCAAGGAGGAGACCGTGCCCGCCGGGGGTCTCTTCCTGATGATCGGAGCTCGCCCGCACACCGACTGGCTCCCCGCGGAGGTGAGCAGGGATCCGCGCGGCTTCATCCTCACCGGGGCGGATGCCCAGGCCTCTGCGTGGCCGCTCGAGCGGAGCCCGTTCGTGCTCGAGACGACCATGCCCGGCGTGTTCGCCGCGGGCGACGCCCGCCACGGCTCGGTGAAGCGCGTGGCGTCCGCGGTGGGCGAGGGCTCGATGGCCATCCAGCTGCTCCACCGGCTGTTCGCGAGCGAGCAGTCGCTCGTCGACGTCTGAGACAGATGAGGGCGGGGTTGCGAGACCCCGCCCTCATCTCGAAGCCGTTACTTCTTGCCGGTCCGGTGGGACTTCGGGGCCTTGGGTGCCTTGGCGACCGGGCCCTTGCCGTTCTTCTTGCCGTGCGTCTTGCCGTGCGTCTTGGTCTTGGTCTTCGTCTTGTGGGCCTTGGAGGTCAGCACGCCGCAGGCGATCGGCGCGTCGGTCAGCGGATCATGAATGTCCACGTAGTACTTGTTGGCGGGGTCCCAGTTGAACGTGCGTGACTTGGCCTTCGCGGAGCCGTTGCCGGCGCTGTTGCCGGTCAGCTTGCGGTAGGCGAAGCTGGTGTCGAGCGCGCCCACCGGCGCACCTGCAACGCAGGGGTTGTCGAGACCAACCGGGAAGGCGTGGAGGTGCCACTCGTACGTGGTCCCGGCGGTCAGGCCCTTCGCGTGGATGGTGAGGATGTTGTTCTTCTTCCTGCCATCAACGAGGTGGGCCTTGCCGGAGACGGTGGGGGTGGTGTCCCCGGTGGGGTCCGTGCTCGGGTCGTCGGTGGGATCCGTGGTCGGGTCGTCGGTGGGATCCGTGGTCGGGTCGTCCGTGGGATCCGTGGTCGGGTCGTCCGTGGGATCCGTGGTCGGATCGTCCGTGGGATCCGTGGTCGGATCCGTGGTCGGGGTCGTCGGTGGTGGGGTCGTCGGCTTGCGCGGTGTCGCCGGTGGGGGCGGTGGCGCCAAGGTCGATCGGCGCAAGCGTCGCTCGGTAGACCTTCGCGCCGTGCTTGCCGCCGTGCTTCGTGCCGTGTGTCTTGGCCACCGCCGTGCCCGCCATGGCCAGCAAGGCCACGGCGAGAAGTGCCACGAACCGTTTCATTTCGAGCCTCCCTTTGAGTACCGGATCGTTGAGTGATCCCTGTGCAGGCCGACGGTAAGGTCAGGCAGGCGCGCGCTCGATCGGAGTCGCTTATCGAGCCATCTGATCTGGTCCGTCGCGAAGAGGGGCCTTGCGCAGACGGGAGGTCGGGGTTACGGTCGAGTGGACCCATCGTCGGCGCTGGTCCGCCGGTCAGTGGAGGCCCTCATGTCCCGATTTCGACGCGCGCAGCGCCTCGAGCTGTGCCCGAGGTGCGGCGAGAAATTCGTGTATCCCGTCACATGGACCGAGTCCGGGCCGGCCGACTGGTGGCTGCTCCTGCGCTGCGGGGCCTGCGGCACCTGGCGCGACGTGATCGCGAGCAACTGCACCGTCGATGCGTTCGACCAGACCCTCGACGAGCACAGGCACCTGATCAGGTCCGAGGCCGAGCGGATGGCCCGCGAGTCCCTCGCGGCGCAGGCAGACACGCTGGGGGCGGCGCTGCGCCTGGATCTGCTGACGGCAGACGACTTCCGCTGACGCCCTAAGCTGGCGGCGGAGAGGTCCTCCTGCTCCGCTTCCACCTGAATGCGCCGGCGCTAGTAATCCGGCTCGCGGAAGCGGGTGAGTAACACAGCCTCGGCGCGGCAACAAGCAGCCAGCGTCGAGTGCTAGCTCATGGCGGCATTCTCACGCCCCACCCTCGCTAACGCACGATCAAGAACTGGGCGCGCCGCCGAGACGAAAGGTTTCCGGCAGCGTCGCGCGCACGCACGAGTAGCCGGTAGCGGCCCGGTGGCAACGTCCTTCCGGCGAGGCGACCGCGATAACGAAGACGGGTCGTACCCGGGGGGAGCTCCCGCACGATGCGCCCTCGCTGCCGCACCCACCGGCCGGCCACAAGCCGGGTCACCCGGAACGTCACCGTCGCGGCCTCGGACAGCGCTACCGAGATGTGGGTCCCCACGAGGGCGGACAGAGCAGGCCCGGAGCGAGCGGCACGGAACACGCTCGGCGAGAGGCGAAAGGTCGCGATGGCCGGCGCGACGGTGTCGAGCGGCGCGCTGAGGACGACCGTGAATTGGCGCGTCGCGGGCGTCGGATCGTCGTTGCCTGCCGCGTCGCGGGCGTATACGAAGAACGCGTGAGCCCCCGCGCCAAGAGGCTGCGTCGTATACGGCGAAGTGCAGGGTCCCGGCAGCGCTTGGTCGATCTGGCACACGAACGTCGAGTTGGCTTCGTCCGAGCCGAAGGCGAATGTCGGGGTGGTGTCCGTGGTATCTCCGCTGACCCCGTCGCTGATCGTCGTCTCCGGCGGGTCCTGATCCAGCGGCGGCGCGCCGACGACCGTGAAGTCGCGGGTTGCCGGCGACGGATCGGTGTTGTCGGCCGCGTCCGTCGCCGTGACCGAGAACGTGTGCGGGCCCTCCGCCAGGGCGCCGGTGGTGTAGGGCGAGGCGCATGCGACCGCGGGCTCGGAGTCGACCTGACAGTTGAAGGTGGAGCTCGGCTCCGAGGAAGCGAACGCGAAGGTCGGCGTCGAGTCCGTCGTCTCGCCGCTCGGGCCCCCGGTAATGGTGGTATTTGGCGGCGTGTTGTCCGGGATCAGATCGAACCCGGCGCTCACCGACCGGCTGTCGCTCATCGTGACGCTGCACGAGCTCGTGCCGGAGCAGGCACCGCTCCACCCGGTGAAGCTCGAGCCCGCCGCCGGAGTGGCGGCAAGGGCGACCTCGGTGCCCGCCGTGTAGCTCTGCGAGCAATCGGCCCCGCAATTGATGCCTCCCGGGTTGCTCGTGACCGTGCCGTTACCGGAGCCGGTCTTCGCGACAGAGAGGAGGTGCGTCGTGGGCGCTGCCCCGGCAGTGCTGACCGTGAAGGACCGCGAAGCCGAGCTGGTGGGATTGGCCGCGGTCTGCGACTGGTTGGTCACGACGAGCACCCGCGCTGCGCAGCCTGCCGGGTTGAACCCCACGAGCGAGCTCGACTGCCCGCCGGCCGCGACTGAGGGCAGCGCGCTGAGCTGCAGGCCACTGCCGGTATCGCAGGCCACCGTGCCGCGCAGCTGGCCGCCGGCTGACGTGTTGGAGAGCGTCACGTCGTAGGGCGCCGCGCTCGACGGCAAGGCCACCCAGGCAAGCGCGTGGTTGTCCTCGACCGAGGTCGTCGCGCTGGCGCCGACGCTCGCCACGGTCGCGTGAACGGGGGTCGCGCCGGCGATGGAGACGTACCCGGCGCCCTCCTCGAAGCAGTAGGGATAGGCGTAGCCACCTGCGCAGGGGCGGTTGAACTTCGCCGCCACCGCGTACGCGTGGAATGCGTCCGCGAGCGTGGTGCCGCGCACGCTCAGCGCCGCGGCGATGGCCTCCTGGTTGCTCTTTGCGTTTTGGCTCGTGAGTTCCCAGAAGTCCTGCATAACCTGCTCCGCGCCGCCGGCGCTGCCCGCGCCGTAGCGCTCCGTCATGCCGCGGAAGGTGATCCAGTACGGGTACGGGGAGTTGTCGTAGTCGCCCATGCTGTCGCGGAAGACGGGCCAGAGATAGAAGCGGTTGTCATCGGCGGCGTCGTGCACCTCGTCCTCCATCCACGTCGCTCCTCCCTCGACGAACACCTGGTCCGGCGTATTCGCTCCAGCGAGGGCGCCGTAGCCGAACTGGATCGAGTGGTTGAACTCGTGGGCGGTGGTGGAGTCGAGCGACGCCTGTGGAGTCGAGGGGAATCCGCTGTAGTCGCGGTTGAGGACCATGCAGCTGGCGTAGGCGTCCGCGTCGTCCCAAGCGGTGGCGGGATTGTTGCCCACGAAACCGGCGTAGGTTCCTTGCGGGCTGACGAAGCCGTACAGCCCTGGCCCGAGATCGTCGATGCGGACGTGGTAGCGGTTCCCCGGCGCGGGATTGGCCGCCGATCGGTGGGGCCGCCCATCCGAATGAGTCGACCTCCTTCTGCCACGAGTCTTCGAGCGACGCCGCGTAGCCCGCCGCGGTCAGGCCGGCGTCGACACCGTCGTAGGTGATGTGGAAGTGGGTCGTCGTGTGGGTGGTCGTCTGGCTGCTCGACTCGTTGCTGCAGGACGGACCCTGCGCCGGCGGAGCGAGGAGCGCCTGGATCTTCTCGCGCTCCGCCTGCCGTAGCGTCGGCAGGTCGCGATGCAGCTCCAGCAGCGTCAGCGTGCCGTCCCACGGCGCGGCACTGCGGAAGGCGGCCGGCAGCCGCTCGGGCGCCGCAAGCGCGTACGCCCGGTACAGATCGGCCCGGGAGCGGCCCAGCTGCCCACCCTGCTCGGCGCGCTCTATGAGCTCGGGCGTCGGCGGCTTGGCCCGCGCGAGCGCCGGCGCTGCCACGAGGAGCAGCGATGCGACCAAGACCGACGCGGGAAAGCGCAGAACCACCAGGTGTCGAGCGTAACCCCGAGATCGCGGGATTGCCCGCACTGAGGGAGGACGCCCGTTCAAACGATTGGATGGGTGATGCGCTACCGCCTGCAACAGCTCCTGCTCGAGGCTCGCGTGTCCCGCTTCGAGCAGCACGTCCAGGAGAAGGGCCGAGCAGTTCGGCTGGACGATTGACCGACTCCCCCTGCGCCTGAAGGTGACGTACGATGGACATGCGTCGCCGGCTCGGGCGCTCCCCGAGCTAAGGAACCAAATGCGCACCGACACACCCGGGCGACGCACGATCGCTCGTCTCGCCATCGCCGTGGGCGCGGCCCTGGTGGTCATCGCCGCCGCACCGGGCGCGGCCGGTGCCGCCTCGATCGCCTACATCGACGGCGGCGACGTATGGCTGTCGTCGCTCGACGGGCAGCAGAAGGTGCGCCTCGCCACGCCGGTCGTCAACGCTGACGGGGACACGGAGAAGTGGCTCGCCGTCGCGGCTGCCGACAGCGGCCGGATCGTCGCGGCGCGCAACGTGCCAGGAAGGAACTCGGGCTTCTCGTGGTTCAAGGTCTGGGAGCCGAACGGAGCGTCCACGGTCGAGGGGCCGCTGAATTCCCCGTCCGGGTGGGCGATCCAGGTGTACCCACTCGGCTTCGACATCACCGCGGACGGCGTGCACATGGTCTACGGCTACTCGAACAGTGGCTTCTGCTGCCCGATCACCTTCGCGCAGGGGACCTACGTCCGGCCAGTGACCAACAGCTCGCTCGACCCGATCAACGTCTCCGGCCAGGAGCACCCAACGCTGTTCGGCAACCGGATGATCGCCCACACGGGCGCGACGGTGAACGTGCAGGACCCGCCGGCGGCCCCGTACGGGACCGACTTCACGCCCTGGATCGACGTCTCGGGGAGCGGACTCGAGCTTCGCCGCACCGACGTCGCGGCGAACGGCCAGCTCGCCGCGCTCGAGCTGGAGCAGTGGAATGGCGGCACGCAGGAGGTCGGCAAGCTCGCCGTGCTGGCGATCCAAGGAGTCGATCAGCCGCCCACGTTCCCCGCCGCCGTGGACTGCTTCGTACCGACAGCCGGGGTCGCCACCGATGTCTCGCTGTCAGCGGACGGGACGCGCGTCGCCTGGACTGACGACGCGGGCCTCAAGGTCGCGGGCGCGCCCACGACCGCCGCGGACCCGTGCGAGCTGACCTCGCCGCCGGTCGTCATCTCGCCGACCGCCTCGCAGGGCGCGATCGGCGGGGCGGACGTGGCCGCGTTCCTGCCGCCCGCTGGTCAGCCACCAAGCGGCGCCCCGCCCTCGGGCGGCCTGCCACCGGGCGGCGGCGCGCTCGTGGCGACCGTGCCGAGAAGAGTCACCATCAAGGCGCTGGCGCGCGCCACGGGCGTGCCGATCAAGGTCAGGGTCGCCCACGCGGGCAAGGTCAAGCTCGCCGGACGCGTGCCGGCGAACGTCCTGAGAAGCAGCAGATCCGTTCTAGTCGCCACCGGATCGGCGACCGCGAAGGGCGCCGGGACCGTGACGGTGAGGCTGCGGCTGACCACCGCCGCGCGCAAGAAGCGGAGCCGTTTGAAAGGCGCGCGAATGACGCTGCGTGTGACCCAGGGCAGCCTCAGCACCACGAAGCGCTTCAGGCTGCGATAACCAAGCGATTACTTGTTACGCCCGACCAGCAGCGAGCCGGCGGGGAAGAATCCGTCGCCGCCACCGCCGTCGATGCCGCCGCCGATCACCTGCAGGCCGCCGCTTGCGGGGAGCTCGTAGGTCGTCGGGGTCACGCCCAGCAGCGATGGCCCGGGCATGCCGGGGACGGGCGGGGGGTCGTAGGGCGGGTCGCTGTCGTCGGGCGGGCAGTCGATGCTCGCGCTGGTGGACGGGTCGGCCGACCACGTGACCTGGAGGTTGCCGCTTGGCAGCAGCTCGAGATCGATCGTGAAGGTGCCGGCGTTGTTGACGAACGTGTGCATCGCGCACTCGCTCTTGGGGGTGAAGGAGAGGTCCGTGAACTGCGCCGGCGCGGTGCCCCTCCAGCGGGTCGCGCTTCCAGCCACGGACCTGATAACGACGGGAAAGTAGAGCTTCCCGAACGATTGATAGCTCGCCGTGACCGTGCGGCTGGTGAAATCGACGAGGGCGTAATAGCCGCACGGGCTCTTCTCGATCCGATCGAGCGTGACCTTGCGCAGGTACTCGAGGGAGGCCAGCGTCAGCACGTTCGACGCGATGCTCGTGGCCGCCATCGCCTTGATGTTGTCGACCGTCCTCAGGTCGCTGATCGGGAACGGACGCCCGTAGCGCCATGAACCATGCGGGCCAAAGACGCCGCCGCTGTTCGGGTCGATGTGCCCTGCGTCCCGCTCGATGGCCGCGCCGGCCCTGCCGGCGGGCGCGTCGAGAATCCCGTCCCTGCCGAAGCCGGTGCCCAGAACGCGGCCGCGGTAGGTCTGCGTCGAGGTGCCGCTACCGCCCATCTGGAACGTCGTCTGAACCTCAACGCCATTGACCGCGCTGACCTTGCCGTCGTCTCCGAGCTTGGCGGTGTAGGTCGTGTCGACCTCGGCGCTGAGCTTCACCTCGATCGGCGGGCCGCCGCTGCGCTCGACCTTGACGGTGATGGAGCCCTTGCCGCGCAGTTTGCCCGGCACGTTGCCCTTGTCGTTCGGGCAGGTCGTGGCCACGTCCTCGAAGCTCACGTCGACCTTCGCGCTGGCGCCCGTCACGTCGGCCGGCAACTTGTCCGTCAGGTCGCTGCTGAACTTCTCGATGTCGGCACGCGAGACCTTCATCTCAGCCGAGGCGGTGGCTGTGAACCCGCTCCGCTCGCCCTCGACTTTCTCGACACCGAACGTCGCCGAACCCTGAGCGCCGCCCGACGAGAACGTCTGAGTCTCGTTGGCCGCCGCCCCCGCGGTCTTTCGCCAGGCCTTGAGACCAACGTCGAGCAGGCGATCGGCGCGGCGCCTGCCGATCGCACGTTCGAGTTTCGTGAACGCCTTCGGGTTGATGTCGGCGGCCGACCCGAGCACGTCCGCGACCTGGCCGATCTGAAGACTCGGCGACCGCGCCGGCGCGCGGAGGTTGGAGCGCTTGATCGCTTTGCACCGCAGCCGGCCACGCCTGTCCCGCTTGAGTACGGGCTTGCGTCCGCGCGTGGTCACGATCGGCGTGGTGCCCGCCGGACATGCGGCCTTGGTGGGTTTCCGCGTGGCGGCGGTTACGTCGTCCACCGCGACGTAGCCGCCCGCGAAGACCACCACCGACAGTGCTGCCGCGGCGAGGTGTCGCACCTGCAGGTCGGGGCCGCGGGCGTGCAAGAAGATCCGACCCTACACGACGCTGCTGACGCCCCACGCGGGCCGGCTCAGGCGGCTTCGTTGGTCCTTCGCAGTAGTGTCGAGACTCGTTGGCGTGTGACTCCGAAGTGCTCGGCGATCTGCTCCATCGTCAGTCCCTCTTCATAGAGGGCGCGGGCCTCGGCCCGGCGGACATCCGCTCCCCAGGTGTCCAGAGCGATCGAGCTCTCGGTCAGCAGCTGGACGATGAGCGGCGTGTCGTTGCTGGAGACGATCTCGGTATAGGACGCGCCCATTGCGCGCCGGCGGCGAATCTGGGCGATCCGCTTCTTGATCAAACTTGCTCGTCTGCGCTGGTCGTCGAGGCCGTCCTCGAGCGCGGTTAGAGCTTGTAGGAACTCGTCTTCAGCCATGGACTCAACCGGTACGGTCACCAAAGGCTACCGCTGCAACTGCTATTGCGGCAACTGCCATAGCAGAAATAGCTATTGCCGCAATTGCTATTGCCGCAATCGCTGTTGCTGCAATGGCCATTGCGCTATACTGCGCCGTGTCCAAACTCCAGCTCGCGGAGGCTCTCATGGAAGCGGCCAGGATGCAGCCACAAGACGCGGCGCGACGGGATCGTGCAGGGCTACTCGAGGAGATCACGCGGTCAGTCGTCCTCCTGCACAAGGAGTACATCGGACAGGGGCCCACCAAGGCGCGCACCTACATCGGCGAGGGTCTGGTCGTCTGTGTGCTCCAGGGAGGCTTCTCGAGGGCGGAGCGGACGCTGCTCGAGCACGGCCGGGCGGGTGCCGTGATCCATCAGAGGCGGGCGCTGGACGAGGCTTTGCGCGAGCCGCTGAGCGACACGATCGAGCGGTTGGTCGAGCGCAGGGTCGTCGGCTTCACCAGCGCGGTGGAGCCCGACGGCGAGCTCAGCACGGTGGTCTTCCTTCTCGAGCCCGCGCGCTCCGCGCGTGGCGCCGCCTCGCGCCTGCTCACCCACGCGTAACCGGGAGGACGATTATTGCCCTTTCCAAATCGCCCGGCGACACGCGCTGCCGCGCGCACCCCGTTGGTCGCACTCGCCTCGGTACACATCAGCCGGCCAACCGAAGGCCGCCGGCACACCAATCCTCGGCGGCGCTCCAGGGGCCGTAACCGCTCTCAGGGGTGATGTGCCCAGCGCCGCTGAAGACAACCGGCGTGACGCCGAGCGCGTCGCCGTAGAGGGCCTGCGCGCCGGACGGGTTGTATGGGTCGGCGTCGGAGCAGAAGATCGCGATCTCGCCGCGAACGCTGGTACTTACCGCATGCGCGTCGAACTCTCCCAGGCGAAACGATGCGCCCGCCGTGGGCACGCGATCCGACGATGGCGGCGACACCAGCAGCAGCCGCTCGATGCGTTCGTCGTCGCCGAGCTCGGGGGCCGCGCGGAACCAGAGCAGGCACGCCAGACCGAGTTCGACCAGGCGCGCCGCGAGCAGGAACTGCCAGTGGCCCGGGGGCCGATGGTTCTCGATGCCGTGGAGGATGAGGAAACCGGACGCCACGGATAAGACGGTACGGCTCGACGGCCGAACTACCTGAGTCCCACCGCCCGCAACCGGTCACCGCCCGTTACCAAAGCGTGAAGCCGGGGATAGACTCGCGCTCTCGCGGGTATTCCCCGTCACGATGCGAACGCTCGCCATCGTGGTCGCGGCGGTACTTGCGCTCCTCCTGCCCGCCGGCGCAACGCAGGCGAGGGTCGCCAAGCCACCGCAGCACGTCTTCGTGATCGTGCTCGAGAACGAGGACGCAGACACGACGTTCGGACCGGCGTCGCCGGCGCCATACCTCGCGCAGACGCTCACGGCGCAGGGCGCGTTCGTGCCCGGCTACTACGGCATCGGCCACAACTCGCTCGGTAACTACATCGCGATGGTGTCGGGGCAGGCGCCGAACGTCGAGACGCAGGCCGACTGCCCGCTGTTCACGGACTTCCTCCCGGGCACCCCGACCTCCGACGGCCAGGTCATCGGGCAGGGCTGCGTCTATCCCGCGAGCGTGAAGACGGTCGCCGACCAGCTGGAGGCGCGCGGGCTGAGCTGGAAGGGCTACATGGAGGACATGGGCGCCGACCCGGTGCGCGACAACGGGACGACGTGCGCGCACCCGGCGATCGGCACTCCCGACCGGACCCAGCTGGCCGGCCCGAGCGACCAGTACGCGACGCGGCACAACCCGTTCGTGTACTTCCACTCGATCATCGACCGGCCCGCCTGCGCGCAGCGCGACGTGCCGCTCGACAGGCTGATGGGGGACCTCGGGTCGCTGCGCACGACGCCGAACCTGTCGGTCATCGTGCCCGACCTCTGCCACGACGGCCACGACGCGACGTGCGCCGACGGCGGCCCCGGCGGGCTCCAGGCGGCCGACCAGTTCCTGCAGACGTGGGTGCCGCGGATCATGTCCTCCGCGGCCTACCGGCGCGATGGCCTTCTCGTCATCACGTTCGACGAGGCCGAGGACGACTCGAGCGCCTGCTGTGGCGAGCAACCGGGGCCGAACACGCCGGCACCCGGCGGCCAGACCGGCGGCCCGGGCGGCGGGCGCACCGGCGCCGTGCTGCTGTCGCCCTCCATCGCGCCCGGCACGCGAAGCTCGTTCGACTACAACCACTACAGCCTGCTGCGCAGCATCGAGGACTTCTTCGCGCTGCCGCACCTCGGCTACGCGGCCACGCCCGGACTGCGGCCGTTCGGCTCCGACGTGTTCAAAGCGATGATCGCGCATTAGCACCGCACTTCGAGTGGGCGCGGCTGGGTTCGAACCAGCGACCTCTCGCGTGTGAGCCAAGTCACTCGTGCGCACGACGCACGGCTTCTCGCCGGCGCGGGGCGGCGGCATGCCGCCGCCCCGCGGCCACGCTGCGCTACCGGGCCGCGAACCCGGAGGCGCTGCCGGGAACCCCGCTGTCGACCAGGCCGAGGTGGGTCAGTCCCCCCTTCGAACCGACGCGGAAGGTGTCGATCGTCGCGTTTCCGGTCTCGCCGGGCAGGATGATGTTCTGCACGAACAGGTACTTCGAGTCGCGGCTGAGCGCGGTGTCGGCCGACGACCCCGAGGTCGGCGTGATGCCGAGGAGCGTCAGGTGTCCGTCGCGGCTGATCGCGAACCGCGACACGCTCCCGTGGCGTCCCGGCGGCTGGTTGATCATGAACGCGAACTTGCCGTTGTTCGTGACGGCCAGCCAGCAAGTGGCGTCGTCACCGGCCAGCTGGTTGTCGATCGGCGTCAACGTCGTCCCCGACAGGCTGTAGCTGGAGCCGGTCCCCGGCGAGAAGTTCGGCGGTGGACCGCCGTTCGCCACGATCAGGTGGCCGTGGTTGTCCCACTCCATGCCGAACGGGATGAACCCGTTGGAGGCATTCGCCTGCGCTTGACCCGGCCTGCCGTCGCTGCCGATGCTGAATGTGTCGAGCTGGCCCATGAAGCCGTTGCTCAGCCGCTCCGGGACCGTCAGGACCTTGCCGTTCGGGCTGAACAGGACCTGGTCGGCGAACGGGGTCGGGAGGCCCGCCCCGGGGATCGTCCCCTGCGGTGTGGCCAGCTCCCGGGTGGAGTTCGAGAGCGGCGTCAGCTTCCCCTTCTTGCTGTAGCGCAGGCCGGAGATGTCGTTGCTGTCCACGTTGAGGACGTACAGGAGGCCCTTGCGGGTATCGATGCTCGTGGGGTGATCGCCGCCCGACGGGGCCGTATCCACGAGCTTGAGCCGCCCGTTGCCCTTCACCCGGAAGGAGCTGATCGTGTCGTCGCCGGCGTTGACGACGAACAGCAGACGCCCGCTCCTCGTGAGCTCGACGGCGCCGTTCGAGTCGAGGAAGCCCTGACCGAACGGCGGGTTGCCGTTGACCCCTGCTCCGCCGGTGTCGACACGCTGGATCTCGGTGAGCGAGCCGTTCGCCCCGCGTCTGTAGACGACGACCTTGTTGTCCGGCTCGTTCGTCTCGGTGTACGCCGCGCCGCCGTGCCGGGGCTTCTTCGCCGCGTGCGACAGCGTCGGAAAGACGAGCGCAGTCGCCGCGCACAGCGTCAGCGCAATGAGCCAGAGACCAGTGCTCTGGCGAGCATGCCTCGGTGCATCCATCGAACTCACCGTCCCAGTTCGCTTGCGAATCTCGGCTCGCCCACGCTAGTCGAGGCCGGGGGGTCAGGTCAACGCTCAATCATGCAAACAGGTCTTCCGCTTTCGCCTGGCGTGAGCAGCGCCGTGGCAGCCCTCACCGCTTGCGCTTTCATGCGGCCGGTCACCGCGGTTAGAGCCTCGCGGGCCTACGGAAAGCGGCCGTTAGCAGGGCTTTTCAGTGGGCGCGGCTGGGTTCGAACCAGCGACCTCTCGCGTGTGAGGCGAGCGCTCTCCCGCTGAGCTACGCGCCCGGGAGAGACGACCAGTCTAGGGGACGCGCGGGGCCCTACAGGGCCACGATCGCGTCGATCTCGATGTCGGCGCCCTTCGGCAGCGACGCCACCCCGATCGCCACGCGCGCGGGAGGCTCGGCGCCGTCGAAGAACGAGCCGTAGACCTCGTTCACGCGTGCGAAGTCGCCCATGTCGGTCAGGTAGACCGTGCAGCGCACGGCATCCCCGAGCGAGCCTCCGGCCGCCTCGCATACGGCGGCGAGGTTCTCGAGGCAGCGGCGCGCCTGGCCCTCCACGTCCTCCTTCACGATCTCCCCGGTGGACGGGTCCAGCGGGATCTGGCCGGAGCAGAACAGCAGGCTGCCGCTGCGGACACCCTGGCTGTAGGGGCCGATGGCCTCGGGGGCTTGGTCGGTGGAGACTGACTGTCGTAGTGCCATGGCGAGCAGCCTACGTGAGTTCGCGCTAGCCTCTGACATGGACCGTGCTAGGCGGGGAGGTAGCGGTGCCCTGTCACCTGCAATCCGCTCTAGCAGGGCTGAATTCCCGTTCGAGGGGCTTCGGCTCTCGGGGCCAGTACGCCGGACAGAGGCGTCGATGGCCGGGTCCCGCGCGGCGAGCGCTCGCGAACCAGGTCAGATCCGGGAGGAAGCAGCCTTAAGCGATACCGCTCGTGCGCCGCGGGCAAGCCTGGCCGGAGCCGAAGACCGGCGGGCACGCCCGAGACCGAGTTACAGAGACGGGTGCACGGTCCACTCTGATCGATGAGCCCCACCGACCTCGTACTCGAGATGGCGCAGCGCTGGAACGATGGCGACATCGAGGGCATGCTCGCGCTGTACCACGAGGACGTCGTGATGACGCCATCCCCGGATTGGCTGGAAACCGTGCAGCTGAAGGGAAAGGACGCCTTTCGGAAGAACACCGAGGAGTGGCTCGGCGCATGGGGGTTGGTGGAGTTGGAACCTGGCGAGGTGGAGACCTTCGGCGACCGCGTGGTCGCACAGGGCCACTGGCGCACGACCGGCCGCATGAGCGGGGTCGAGGGGCGGATGCCGATCCACATGGTGTTCACCGTGAGGGATGGGAGAATCGCTCACCTTGAGTGGTGTACCGATCACGCAAGCGCCGTCGCAGCCGCCCGCGACGCCTGACCTCGAGACACTCGAGGCCGTACAGCGGCGCGTGCTCTGGCTCGCCACCGCGATCGTCCATCACGCCAACCGCGTGCGCGAGAACAAGTCGGGCGTGAAGGTCGGCGGCCACCAGGCGTCGAGCGCGTCGATGGTGAGCCTGATGACCGCGCTGTGGTTCTCCGAGCTGCGTGCGGAGGACCGCGTGTCGGTGAAGCCGCACGCCTCGCCGGTGCTGCACGCGATCAACTACCTGCTCGGCCGCCTCGAGAAGCCCTACCTGGAGTCGCTGCGCGCCTTCGGCGGGCTTCAGAGCTACCCGAGCCGCACGAAGGACCCGGACCCGGTGGACTACTCGACCGGCTCGGTCGGCATCGGCGCGACGGCCCCGATCTGGGGAGCGATCGCGCGCCGCTATCTCGAGCATCACCGCTTCGAGGCGCCGCCACGCGGGCGCCAGATCGCGCTGCTCGGCGACGCCGAGCTCGACGAGGGCGCCGTCTGGGAGGCGATCGCCGACCCCTGGGTGGCACGCCTCGGCGAGGTGCTGTGGGTGGTGGACCTGAACCGCCAGTCGCTCGACAGGGTCGTGCCGGACATCGCCTTCGGCCGTCTGGCCGGGATGTTCGAGGCCGCCGGCTGGCAGGTGATCACCGTGAAGTACGGGCGCAGGCTCGAGGGCCTGTTCGAGCGCCCGGGCGGCGACGCGCTGCGGCGGCGCATCGACGAGATGCCGAACGAGGAGTACCAGCGCCTGCTGCGCGCAGAGCCGGCGGAGTTCCGCGAGCGCGTGCCGGGGCGCAGCCGGGAGCTTGCCGCGCTCGCGGGCGAACTCCGGGACGACGAGCTGCGCGCCGCGTTCCGCGACCTCGGCGGCCACGACGTGGGCAAGCTGATCGAGGCCTATCGCGAGGTCCAGCACGACCGCCCGACGGTGATCTTCGCCTACACGATCAAGGGCTGGTCACTCCCCATCGAGGGCCATCCGGAGAACCACTCCGCGCTCCTCACCGTGGAGCAGTTCAGCGAGCTTGCCGAGCAGCTGGGAACCAACCCCGAGGACCCGTGGGCCTCGTTCGACCCCGGCAGCCCGGAGGGCGAGCTGGCGGCCGCCGCGGCCACCACGCTGGCTCGCGACGAGCCCGAGCCGCGCAGGCCGCCGGAGGTGCCGGCCACGCTCGGCCGCAAGCACCGCGGGCAGGAGTCGACCCAGCAGGCCTTTGGCCGCTTCTTCGTCGACCTGGTGCACGACGCGCCGGAGGTGGCCGAGCGGGTGGTCACCGTCAGCCCGGACGTGGCCAGCTCCACCAACCTGGGCGGCTGGATCAACAAGTCGGGGATCTGGTCGGTGGGCGAGCGGCGCGACTGGTTCGCGGACGACCCGCAGACGCTCGTGCACTGGCACGAGACCACGGGTGGCCGCCACATCGAGCTGGGAATCGCCGAGACGAACCTCGTCGGGCTGCTCAGCGAGCTGGGCGCCACCTGGAGCCGCTACGGCCAGCCACTGCTCCCGATCGGGACGATCTACGACCCGTTCGTGGGCCGCGCCCTCGAGCCGTGGTCGTTCGGCATCTACGCGGGCGGGCAGTCGATCCTGATCGGCACGCCGTCCGGGGTGTCGCTGGCGCCGGAGGGCGGCGCGCACCAGTCGATCGTCACTCCGTCGATCGGCATCGGCCAGCCGGGCTGCACCTTCTGGGAGCCGGCGTTCGGGCAGGACCTCGAGTGGACGCTGCTGCACGCGCTGTCGCGCCTCGGCCAGCCGGACGGCGAGTCCGCCTACTTCCGGCTCTCCACGCGCCCGCTCGACCAGGCGCTCGCCGGTGGCGACGGCTCCGATGAGCGCCGCGGGCTCGTGCTGGCCGGGGGCTATCCGCTGCGGCGCGCGAAGGGCAGGCCGGCGGTAACGCTCGTGGGCATGGGAGCCGTGATGCCGGAGCTGCTCCGCGCGGCCGACACGCTGGGCGAGGACACCGAGGTGATCTGCGTGACCAGCGCCGACCTGCTCCTGCGCGCCTTCCGGGCCCGGGCAGGCTTCGGTGAGCACCCGACTGAGATCCTCGACGCGCTCTTCCCCGCCGACCGCGCCGCCCCGATGGTCACGGTGCTCGACGGCGACCCGAACGCGCTCGCCTTCCTCGGCTCGGTCACCGCCGTGCGGCTCACCCCCCTGGGGGTCACCCGCTTCGGCCAGTCAGGCGACCTCGACGACGTCTATCGCCACCACGAGATCGACGCCGAGACGATCGTCGGCGCCGCGCTCGACCTGCTCGACTAGGCGCGCGCCACGTCGAGGAAGGCCTCGACGACCGCGGGGTCGAACGCGCGCCCCGACCCGGCGCGGATCAGCCCGATTCCCTCGTGGCGCGGCAGCGCGGGCGCGTAGAAGCGCTCGCTCGTGACGGCCCCGAACACATCCGCAACGGCGGCGATGCGCGGGAACAGCCCGATCTCCTCGCCGATCAGGCCGCTGGGGTAGCCGGACCCGTCCCAGCGCTCGTGGTGCCAGCGGACGATGGACTTCGCCTGACCCGTGATCGTGTCGTCGCGGAGGAACTCGAGGCCGAGCCGCGGGTGCTGCATCATCAGCTCCCACTCGTCGGGGGCGAGCGGACCCGGCTTGTGGACGAGGCTGGGCGGCAGCGCCAGCTTGCCGATGTCCTGGAGGAAGAGGCCGGTGCCGAGCTCGCGCAGCAACTCCTCCGGCACCAGCCGGCGGCCGATCGACAGGCCGACCACGGTCGCGTCGATCGAGTGCTCCACGATGTAGAGGGCCGGCCCGGCGCCGTCTCCGGGGAGCGCGTGCTGGTCCCCGCACGTGAGCACCTCGTCGACGATGCGGCCGGCCACTTCGGTGAGCTCGGTGAGGATCTCGTGAGGTAGCAGCGTGCCGGGCATAACGGCCGCCTCCTCGAAGGCCCGCGCGAGCGCGGCGCGCGCGTCATCGCGCGTCCTGAGCGAAAGCGGGTGCGGAGTCTGGGTCTCCACAGGGGTTTTATCGGCATTCCAGCCTCCGGCCCAAGGGGTGGTTATGCTCGATTGCAACGATGCTTTCGCTCTATCGCCGCCACCGCCCCAGGACATTTGACGCCGTGGTGGGCCAGGAGCACATCGTCAAGACGCTCCGCAACGCGATCGCCCTGGACAAGGTGCATCACGCCTACCTGTTCGTCGGCTCGCGCGGGACGGGGAAGACGTCGATGGCGAAGCTGCTGGCCTGTGCCCTGAACGCGGAGGGGGGCGCGAACGCCGATTTCGACCCGGAATCGCCCGTGGCGAAGGCCATTTCGGCCGGAACCTCGCTCGATGTGGTGGAGATGGACGCCGCATCGAACAACTCGGTGGACGACATCCGCGAGCTGCGCGAGAACGTGGCCCTCGCGCCGATGCAGGGCGGCAAGCGCGTGTACATCCTCGACGAGGCGCACATGCTCACGCCGGCGGCCTGGAACGCGTTCCTGAAGACGCTCGAGGAGCCGCCCGCGCACGTGGTGTTCGTGCTCGCCACGACCGAGGCGCACAAGGTGCCCGCCACGATCATCGACCGCTGCCACCGCTTCGACTTCCAGCGTCCGTCGCTCGAGCAGATCGCAGGCGTGCTTCGGCGCGTGGCCGCCGAGGAGGGCATCACGATCCCCGATCCGGCGGTGGGGATGCTCTCGCGCGCGGCCACCGGGTCGTTCCGGGACGCCCTCGGCACGCTCGAGCAGCTCGTCACCTACGGCGGCAACGAGGTGAAGCTCGACGACGTGCTCGAGATCCTCGGCGTGGCCGATGCCGAGCTGGTGCTCGGGGCTGGTGAGGCGCTGGCGAACCGGGATCCGAAGGCGGCGCTGCTAACCGTGCAGTCGCTGTCGGAGTCGGGGCGTGACTTCACGCAGTTCATGCGCGACCTGTCCGCCCACCTGCGCCACCTCTTCGTGGTCCAGACGCTCGGCCACGTGCCGGACTCGTTCTCGGTCACGGCCGAGCAGACCGACCGGCTCGCGGACCAGGCTGCCCGGCTCTCTCAGGGCGAGATTCTGCGCGCGATCGACTTCCTGGCGAGCGCGATCGCAGCCGTGAAGGACGGCAGCGAGCCGCGCATCCAGCTCGAGATGGCGCTCCTGAAGGCCACGCAGCCGCAGGCGGACCTGTCGCTCCAGGCGCTGATGTTCCGGATCGACCAGCTGGAGGCCGCGGCCGGAGGCGGAGCGGCGCCCGCGGCGGCGGCGGCGGCCGCGGATGCGCCGCCAGCCGAGGCGCCCGCGGCTTCGTCTGCGCCGCCAGCGCTTCAACGGCAGGCACCGAAGGGGGCCACGGCCGTCGCCGCTCAGGCGTCCCCCGAGGCCGCGCGCCAGCCGGCCGTCGCCGCTCAGGCCGCGCCCGAGCCCGCGCGCCAGCCCGTCGGCGCGGTTGATCTCGACCAGATCGTCGCGCTCTGGCCCGCGGTGGCCGACGCCATCGCGGAGGACCGCGAGGTTCTCGGCCACGCGATCGCGACCGCCGCCCCGGTCGCCCTCGACGGCGATCGCCTCACGATCGCCTTCCCGTCCGACGCGTCCTTCATCAAGAAGAAGGCGGAGCAGGGCCGCGATCACGTTGCAAACGCGGTGCGCGGCATGACGGGGCACTCGCTGGCGCTCGCCTTCGAGCTCAGCGACAGCGTCGCGCCGCCACCGGGCCCGGCCGCGCTCGACCACGACGAACTGATCGCGCGGCTGCGCGAGGAATTCGCAGCCGAGGAAGTCTTCGACGAACCCGATGAGGAGAGCAACTGATGGGTCAGCCGAACATGAACCAGATGATGAAGCAGGTCCAGAAGATGCAGGCCGACATGGCCAAGGCTCAGGAGGAGCTGAAGAACGAGGTGGTGGAGGCCAGCGCGGGCGGCGGCATGGTCACGGTGAAGATCAGCGGCGAGCTCGAGCTGAAGGAGCTGCGGATCGACCCCGAGGCGGTTGACCCCGAGGACGTCGAAATGCTCCAGGACATGGTGCAGGCCGCGGTGAACGAGGCGATCCGCTCGGCCCAGGAGCTGGCCGCGTCGAAACTGAACGCGGCCGCGGGTGGCCTGGCGGGCCCAGGGGGCCTTGGCGGGCTGGGGATCCCGGGGCTCTAGCCGCCCAGGCAGCACCAGCGAACGACGGCACTAAAGGGGGGACCTATCGGACTTAGTCCGGCTCAGCCGGACCTTTCCCGATAGCACCCCTTCACCGCTGCTGTCGGCGCCCGCGCCCGAGAGGCGCCGGGAGTAGCCGCCCGCCCGGCTAGCCTCTCAGGTCCTTGTTCGCAGCACCCGTCAACCGGCTCATCACCGAGCTAGCTCGCCTGCCCGGCATCGGGCAGCGCACCGCGCAGCGGCTCGCGTTCCACATCCTCAGCGTCTCCGAGGAGGAGGCGCTCGGGCTGGCCGACGCCATCCGTGAGGTCAAGGCCACGGTGGGCCATTGCGAGGTCTGCTTCAACCTCGCCACCGAGGCCACCTGCCGCATCTGCCAGGACGAGCGGCGCGAGCCGGCCACGATCTGCGTCGTCGAGCAGCCGAGCGACGTGATCCCCATTGAGCGCTCGGGCGAGTTCCACGGTCGCTACCACGTGCTCGGCGGCGCGCTGTCGCCGATCGACGGCGTGGACCCGGAGGACCTTCACGTGTCCGAGCTGCTCGGCCGGGTGGACAACGGGGCCGGTGTCCGCGAGGTCGTGATCGCCACCAACGCCACCACCACCGGGGAGGCCACCGCCCTCTACCTGGCCGACGCCCTGCGCGAGCGGGCGCCGGACGTCGTGGTCACGCGCCTCGCGAGCGGCCTGCCTGTGGGGTCCGACCTCGAGTACGCGGACGAGATCACGCTGGGCCGCGCCCTACGGGGCCGCCAGGCGATCTAAGCCGCGCCTACCGGATCAGGTCGTAGTCCTGCTTTGCCAGCAGGATGCGGCCGACGGCCTGGTCGAGCCGGCGGCGCGGGATCCGGCCGCGCTGGACAGCTCGCAGCACCGCGACGTAGGCAGCCTGCTGGTCGCCCGCCCCGCCGGAGATGTAGAGCATGTCCACGCCAACCCGAAGGGCCCGCACGGCCGCGTCGGGCACGGTGTGGATCGCCGTGATGGCGGGGTCCGCGAGGTCGTCGGTGATCGCGACGCCCTTGAAGTGCATGTCGCGCCGCAGCAGGTCCGTGGCCACCGATTTCGACAGCGACGCCGGCAGCGTGAAGTCGCTGAAGGAATAGAGCGCGTGCCCGACGGTCACACCCGGCACGCCCGCTTCGACCGCCGCCTCGAACGGGATCAGGTCGCGCGCCTTCAGCTCGTCGAGGCCCAGTCCGACCGTCGCCGGCCCCTCCTCCGTGGACTGGTCGGCCGCGCCCAGGCCGGGGAAGTGGGCGACCGTGCTGAACACGTGCTTCGCCCGGTACGCCGACACCGTGGCCTCGGCGTAGGCGGCCACGTCCTCGGGGTTGTCGGAGTAGAGCCGAGCGCCGAGCACGGACCCGCTCTCCTGGCCGACGTCCACGACCGGCCCCAGCACGCCGTTCAGCCTCAGGCCGTGCAATGTGGCGGCCGACCTCCCCGCCGCGTCGCCGGCCTCGGCGGCGGATCCCATGTCCGCCGGCAGGACGGCCGGGGGCAGGTCCGGGAACGAGTTGAGCTCGCCGCCCTCCTGGCTCGTCATCACCCAGGGCGGCACGTGGTGCTCCTCGCGCGCGATCACCGACGCCTCACCCGCGAGCCCGCCGAGCTGCGTCGCATCCGTGTAGTTCTGGCCCGAGATCACGATGCCGCCGAGGTCGAGCCGCCGCAGCCGGCCGAAGATGTCCGCGTTCAGGTCCGTTCCGCGGAACCCGAACAGGAACAGTTGCGCCACCTTGCGCTCCAGCGGCAGCCGCCGCGCCAGGTCGGCCACGCTGCGCGGCACCGCGGACCCCTGGCTGCTCCGCTGGCGCTCCGCCGGGGGCGGCACGATCCGGGCCAGGAACGAGACCCGCTCCTCCGGCGCGCCGCGACCCGGGGTGGGCACATTCGAGGCGCTGGCGTCGTCGCCGTCGTGGCCCGCGCCCACCACGACTCCCGCCACGCCGGCGCCGAGCGCGAGCGCTGCGGTCACGGCAATCAGGAGGCGGCGCCGGCGCGGTTCAGCTTGCACGCGGCCGAACGCTACCCGGCTATCGTTCCCCGCCATGCCGATGACCGGCACAGACACCGTTGTCATGAAGTTCGGAGGCACCTCCGTGGCGGACGCCGAGCGCATCAAGCGCGCGGCGAAGCGCATCGTGAACGCGAAGGAGGAGGGGCGGAACGTGGTGGCCGTGCTGTCCGCGCGCGGGAAGCACACGGATGAGCTCGTGTCGCTCGCCTACGAGGTCTCCGACCGGCCCGACCCGCGCGAGATGGACATGCTGCTCTCCACCGGCGAGCGCGTGACCTGCGCCCTCGCCGCGATGGTGATCAACGACCTCGGCCACGAGGCGGTGTCGCTCACCGGCTCCCAGGCCGGCATCGTCACGGACAGCGGCCACACCAAGGCGCGCATCATCGAGGTCAAGGCCGACCGCATCAGGCGCGGGCTCGAGGACGGCAAGATCGTGCTGGTGGCGGGCTTCCAGGGCGTCTCGCAGGAGTCGCTCGACGTGACCACGCTCGGCCGTGGCGGCTCCGACACCACGGCGGTGGCCCTCGCCGCCGCCCTCGGCGCCCCCGTCTGCGAGATCTACACCGACGTGGCCGGCGTCTTCAGCGCCGACCCTCGCATCGTGCCCGAGGCGCGCAAGCTCCCGGTGCTCACCTTCGAGGAGATGCTCGAGATGTCCGCGAGCGGGGCGGGCGTGCTCCAGCTGCGCTCGGTCGAGTACGCCCGTAACCACGGCGTGAGCATCCACTGCCGATCAAGCTTCGACGATGGACCGGGTACGGTGGTCCAGGACGAGGAGCAGACCATGGAACGACCGCTCGTAACAGCCGTGACCCACTCGACCGCGGAGGCGCGGATCACCCTCACCGGGCTCCCGAACCAGCCCGGCATCGCCGGGCGCGTGCTCACGGCGCTCGCCGAGGGCAACATCAACGTGGACATGATCATCCAGAACGAGCCGCAGTCGGAGGGGCATCTCGCCGACATGTCGTTCACGGTCCCGCGCGACGACGTGGCCTCGGCGCGCGAGTCGCTGGAGGCGCTTCGCGCCGAGCTCGGCTTCGGCGCCGTCCAGTCCGACGACCGGATGGGGAAGGTCTCCGTCGTCGGTGCCGGAATGAAGAGCCATCCGGGCGTGGCCGCCAAGACCTTCACGGTCCTGGGTGAGGCCGGCGTGAACATCGAGATGATCTCCACCTCGCCGATCAAGATCTCCTGCGTCGTGCGCGAGGAGCACGTCGAGGAGGCCGTGAGGCAGCTGCACACCGCCTTCGAGCTCGGCGCCGACGAAGTGATGCCCGAGGACGTGGCGGGCGTGCACCGCCCGAAGGTGGCCTAGCCAGATGCGGGTCGCTGTCGTGGGCGCCACCGGCGCCGTCGGGGCAACGATGCTCGATGTGCTGCGAGAGCGCTCGTTCCCGGCGGACGAGGTCGTGCCGTTCGCCTCCGAGCGCTCGGCGGGACGCAGCATCGATTGGGGCGACACCATGCTCACCGTCCAGCCGCTGGACGACGACTCGATCCAGGGCTTCGACATCGCGCTGTTCTCGGCCGGCTCGGGCGTGAGCGCCGAGTGGGCGCCGCGCTTCGCCGACGCCGGCGCGGTGGTGGTCGACAACTCGTCCCAGTGGCGCATGAACGAGGACGTTCCGCTCGTGGTTTCCGAGGTGAACCCGGAGGCGCTCGACGGCCACAAGGGCATCGTGGCCAACCCGAACTGCACGACGATGCAGACAGTGGTCGCGCTCGCTCCGATCCTGAAGCGGGCGGGCATCGAGCGGATCGTGATGTCGAGCTACCAGGCTGTCTCGGGCACGGGTCAGAAGGCGGTCGACGAGCTCCACGACCAGGCCGAGGCGCAGATCGCCGCCAAGGCGATCCCGGCGCCGACCGTGTACCCGCACCAGATCGCCTTCAACGTCCTCCCACAGGTGGAGACCTTCAAGGACGGCGACGACTACACGACCGAGGAGCGCAAGTGCATGCGCGAGACGAGCAAGATCCTCGGTCGCGACGACATCGGCGTGTCCGCCACCTGCGCGCGGGTGCCGGTGTTCACGGGGCACTCTGTGTCGGCGAACGTGCAGACGCGCGAGCCGCTCTCGCCGGAGGAGTGCCGCGAGCTGCTCGCCTCGTCGCCGGGCCTGACCGTGATCGACGACCCCGCGAACGGCCTCTATCCCACCGCGCTCGACGCGGCCGGACGGGACGACGTGCTCGTGGGCCGCATTAGGCGCGACCCGTCGCACGAGCGCTGCCTCAACCTCTGGATCGTGGGCAACAACCTGCGCAAGGGCGCGGCAACCAACGCCGTGCAGGTGGCCGAGCTACTTCACGTGCGCGGGCTTCTCCGCGCCACGCGCGCCGCCTGACGGCCCTGCGACCGGACGGCGCTGCTCGTCCACGACCACCGGATCCTGGCGCGCCAGCCGGGCGAGGTCGCGACGCGATGAGATGCCCAGCTTGCGGTAGATGGCTCGTGCGTGGGTGCGCACGGTCTCGATGCCGATCGAGAGCTGGTCCGCGATCTGAGAGTTGCTCCAGTCGTCCTGGAGCAGCGCCAGTACCTCGGCCTCGCGCGGCGTGAGCTCGGCGCCCTGGGATCCGAGCCGCTCCAGCCCGCCGCCCGCGGCGGCCGAGCGTGGCAGCACGTGCATCCCCCGGCAGGCGAGGTGGATGGCGTTGATGATGTCGCGCGCCTCGGTGTCCTTCGACAGGCAGGCGCTCGCGCCGAACGACAGCAGCTGGTCGCAGTCACCAGCGGTCGGCCGGTTCGCGAGCACCACGATCCGCGTGCTGGGGTGCGCCTCGTGCAGCCGCTGCACCTCCACGGGGGCGGCGAGCGCGCCGAAGTTGAGCAGCACCACCGACGGCTCGTGCTTGGCCACCATGGCCTCGACGTCCGGCATCGGGACGTCGCGAGCAACCAGGTCCAGGCTGGGATCCTCGCTGATCAGAACCTTCAGGCCCGCCGAGACCAGATCCTCGAACTTGCCTGCTACTACCGTCGGCATCCGTGCGGCGGGTGATGGGGCATGTAACCCCGGGTTACCCGATCCGGCTAGAACTTACGCCTAGGCCGCAGCGAGGTCACGGACCTTGCGCTGCACCTCATCCGTGGCCACCACGTGCTTGCCCATGCCGAGCTCCTTCGGGTCGAGCCCGAGCGCCAGACCCACCATCTGCGGCAGGTGCAGAACCGGGATTCCGAGGTCGCGCTCCACGAACTTCTGGGCGGCCGGCTGCTGCAGGTCGAGGTTCAGGTGGCAGAGCGGGCAGGGCGTGACGAGGCAGTCGGCGCCCGCGTCGATCGCGTCGGCGAGGTGGCGGCCGGCCTGCCGGAGCGAGGTCGTGCGGTTCATCGTGATCACAGGGAAGCCACAGCACTTGCGCGCGCCCGCGTACTCCACGGCCTCGCCGCCCAGGGCCTCGATCAGCTCGCCCAGGTAGGAGTCGCGTCCCGGATGCTCGTCGAAGCCGAGCCGCTTGGAGGGCCGCACGATGTAGCAGCCGTAGAAGGGTGCGATCCGCAGGCCGGCGAGCGGGCGCTGCACGCGCTCGCGCAGGGCGTCGAAGCCGATCTCCTCGGCGAGGATCCAGAGGAAGTTCTTGTTCCACCAGTCGCCGCCGGCCTGGTAGGAAAGGCCCTCGGACTCGAGGTGTGTGTTCACCTCGGAGCGGTACTCGCCGCTCGCGTCGAGTCGCTCCTGGCACTCGGCCTGCGCGCCCTGGCAGGTGGAGCAGATGTTCATCATCCCGGCGGCGCCCTGCACCTGCTGCGCCATCGCGAAGGTGCGGGCGTTCAGGGTGTCGGCCAGCTCCTGGTTGTGCTCGGCGATCACGCCGGCACCGCAGCAGTTGGCGCGGTCGAGCTCAACCAGCTCCAGGTCCAGGAGCGGTGCCACCTTCGCCACGGAGCCGTGCAGCTCCGGAGTGAATCCCCGGGACACGCACCCGGGCCAGTACGCCAGCTTCATTCGTTCTCCTCGCCGGCCATCTCGCCGATGATGTACAGGTTGAGCTCGTTGCGCTCGTCGTGCGATTCGACCTCGTCGAAGATGCGCCGCACCTGCTTCTGGTCCGGCAGCTTGGGATGCACCAGCGCCTTCTTCGGCGTGACCTTGCCGGACTTCAGGCCTTGGATCACGGTCGGCAGGGACTCCACCAACTGCCTGACTGCGCTCGGGCGCGTCTGGCCCTTCACGAGTGAGCCGTCGCCGAACGAGCGCGGCAGGAGTTGCGCCTCGTGCAGGGTGCCCCATCGCTCGATGATGTTCGTGAACGCCTTCTCGTGGCCGTAGCCGTTGTTCTGGTCCTTGATGCCGTAATCGTTCGTGGCCTTGCGGCGCAGGCGCATGATCTGGTTCATGGGCGCCACGTCCTTCGGGCACACCTCCACGCACGCGAAGCAGTGGGTGCAGTCGTAGATGCCGTGCGGGTCCTCGGCCAGGTCCTTGAGGCGGGCCTCGTGCTCGCCGTCGCGCGGATCGCCGACGAAGCGGTAGGCCTTGGCCAGGGCGGCCGGGCCGATGAACTCGGGGTCGACCTCGAGCGACAGGCAGGCCGACACGCAGACCCCGCAGTGGATGCACGCCATCGCCTGCGTCACGTCCAGCATCGCCTCGGCGGGCACGATGTACTCCTGGCCCTCGGGCGGCTCCTCGGCCGGCACGAGCCACGGCACCACACGGCGGACCTTCTTCCAGTGCACGGCCTCCATGTCCGTGACCAGGTCCTTGACGACGGGCATGTTCCCCATCGGCTCGACAGTGATCACGCCATCCCGCCCGGCCTCGCTCGCCTCCCCGATGCGCGTGTTGCACGCCAGGGCGGAGCGGCCGTTGATCCGCACGCCGCAGGAGCCGCAGATAGCCGCGCGGCACGAGCAGCGGATCGCTATCGAGGCGTCCTCGCGGTCCTTCACCTGGAGGATGCCGTCGAGCACGGAGCGCTCGGGCGGCAGCTCCACGTCGTAGTCGGACCAGTAGGCCGGATCGCCCGATTCCGGGTCGAAGCGGCGGATCTTCAGCTTGAAATCGGCCATCTCAATAGGTCCGTTCCTGGGGCTCCCACTGGGTCATGGTCACGGGCGAGTATGAGAGCTCGGGCTCGGACCCGTTGGCCGAGACGTTGATGTGCTTCAGCCATTCCTCGTCGTTGCGCTCGGGGTAGTCGAGCCGTGTGTGGGCGCCGCGGCTCTCCTTGCGCTCGATCGCCGAGAACACGATGGCCTCCGCGTTGTCGAGCATGAACTGGAGCTCGAGCGCGCCGAGCACGTCCTGGTTGAACACGCTGCCCTTGTCGTCGATGCCCACGTTCTGCGCCTCGTCCTTGAGGCGGCGAACGATCTCGAGGCCGGTGTTGAGTCCGGCCTCGTCGCGGAACACCGCCACGTACTTGTCCATCGTGGAGCCGAGCTCGGCCTTGATCTCGGACACGCGCCGGCCCGTTCCGTCGCGGTTCACGATCGCCTGGATCATGCGCTCCTCGTCCTTGAGCGCCGCCCGGGACGGCTCGGGCATCCCCAATCCGTGCACCGACTTGGCTGCATGCTCTCCGGAGCGCCGGCCGAAGACCAGGGTGTCCAGGAGGCTGTTCGCGCCGAGCCGGTTGCCGCCGTGCACGGACACGCACGCGCACTCGCCGGCGGCGTAGAGGCCGGGGATAGGCGTCTGGCCGTGGATGTCGGTCTTCACGCCGCCCATCACGTAGTGGTTGCCCGGCTTGATGTGGATCGGCTCGCGCGTGATGTCCACGCCGGCGAAGTCGCGGCCCACATTCACGATCTCGCGCAGCGCCTCGTGGATGCGCTTGCGGGGCACCACGGTGATGTCGAGCGCCACCGTCCCGTCGGGGAAGCCGCGGCCCTCGTTGATCTCGGTCTGCTCGGCGCGGGAGACCACGTCGCGGCTCGCCAGCTCCATCTTGTTGGGCGCGTACTTCTCCATGAAGCGCTCGCCCTGTGCGTTGTAAAGGTGGGCGCCCTCGCCGCGGGCGCCCTCGGTGATCAAGAGGCCCAGCCCGGCCAGCGTGGTCGGGTGGTACTGGATCATCTCCATGTCCATCAGCGGGGCGCCGACCCTGTAAGCCATGGCGATCCCGTCCCCGGTACAGATCAGGGCATTCGTGGTGGGGTCGTAGATCTGGCCGTTGCCCCCGGTGGCCAGGATCACGGCCTTGGCCGTGAACAGCTCTGTTGAGCCGTCCTTGATGTTGCGCGTAACCACGCCGGCGATGCGCCCGTCGTCGTCCTGCACCAGCGCGGTCGAGAACCACTCCTCGTAGCGCGTGACCTCCTCGTACTTCATAAGCTGCTCGTAGAGCACGTGAAGGATCGCCTGGCCGGTGATGTCGGCCACGTAGTACGTCCGCGCCGCGGACGCTCCGCCGAAAGCGCGCTTCCCCAGCCGCCCGCGCTCGTCCCGATGGAACGTGACACCCAGGTGCTCGAGCTCGAGGAGCTCATGGGGGGCTTCCCGGCACATGATCTCGATGGCGTCCTGGTCGCCGAGGTAGTCGGATCCCTTGACCGTGTCGAACGCGTGCGACTCCCACGAATCCTGGGGGTCGAGCGCCGCGTTGATCCCGCCCTGAGCCGCATTCGAATGCGACCGCACCGGGTGAACCTTCGAGATGATCCCCACCGACGCCCCAGCCTCCGCGGCCGCCAGAGCGGCCCGCTGGCCGGCCAACCCGGCGCCAATCACCAAAACGTCATGCTGCGGCATCGGCGCGAGAGTCTACGTAAGCGGCGGCGGAACCCCCGCCAAGGGGGGCGAACCGGGGTGCGATCTGACTTAGTCCTGGTGTGCCGGACAAATCCCGATCGGACCCCATCGATGCGCGGCTGGCGGAGCTCGCGGAGCGGCAGCATGGCGTCGTCTCGCACGCGCAGCTGCTCGAGCTTGGGCTCGGGAAGAGCGCGATCGGAGACTGGGCGAAGCGTGGACGGTTACATCGTGCGCACCGCGGGGTCTATGCGGTGCGCTACCGAACCCTCACGCGGAACGGGCATTTCATGGCCGCGGTGCTGGCGTGCGGAGACCAAGCCGCCCTGAGCCACTTCAGTGCCGCCGTTCTGTGGGGCATGCTGAGCAGCGGCGGAATAATCCACGTGACCACCCCGCGCGACCGTGAGCGGCCCGGCCTGATCGTCCACCGGGCGCTCCTGGACGGTGACGAGATCCGCAAGCGCGCCGGCATCCCGGTCACAGCGCCCGCCCGCACCCTCATCGACCTCGCCGACGTCGCCCCGCGCCGCACGCTCGAGCGGGCCATCGACGAGGCGGAGTACCTCCGCCTCGACTGCACAGGACTGAGCCCGAAACACGGTCGCCGCGGCAGCAGGAAGCACCCGCACCCGCACGGAGCTGGAAGAGATGTTCATAAGCCTCTGCGACGACCACGGCCTCCAGCGCCCCGAGGTGAACGTCCACATAGAGGGCTACGAGTGCGACTTCGTCTGCCGCGAGCAGTGGCTGATCGTCGAGACCGACGGCGCGGCCGCACACAGCGGCGAGCGGCGACGGGTGAGGGATTTGGAGCGGGATGCGGACCTCGCCGCGTCCGGCTGGCGAGTAATCCGCATTACTTACGAGCGTCTTTTGCGCGAACCGGAGCGGGTTGCGGACCAGGTGGGGCGCGCGCTCACACCGTCACGGCGCCCTGCAGCGCGCGGCGCACGGCGTCGATCGTGACCACTCCGCGCAGCACGCCCTCGCCGTCCACGGCCATGATCGCCCCCAGGCGCGCCAGGCCCTCCTGGCCGAGCAGGCTCTCGAGCGGGTCGTCGAGCCGCACGCGAAGGCCGCTCGAGCCGTCGTCGCGGGCCATGACCGATGACACCCGGCGGACGCTGCGCTCCTCGGCCGGCACGCTCTGAACGGCCTCCCGCGACACGACCCCCACGAGCTTGCCGCTCGCGTCAATCACAGGAAACCACGCCCACCCGTAGCGCAGGAAGAACTGCTGCTCGGCATCCGCAAGCGTCCAATCCGCCGGGATCGCCACCGGCTGGGCGTCCATCACGTCCGCCACCCGCAGGTGCTCGATCCGCCCGGAGAAGTCCGCCTGCGCCTCGGCCGAGCGAGCCGCCCCCGCGAGGAACCAGCCAATGAACGCGAGCCAGATCCCGCCCACCAGGTCACCCGTGAACGCGTAGATCGCCACTCCCGCGCCGATCATCAGGTAACCGCCGGCGCGTCCGAGCCGGGCGGCGAAGCGCGTGGCCCTGTTGCGGTCACCGGTGATCTTCCACGCGATGGCGCGTGCGATGCGACCGCCGTCGAGCGGGAACGCCGGGATCAGGTTGAACGCCAAAAGCAGGATGTTGACCGAGGCGAGGTAGCCCAGAACGGCAGTCGTCGCGTCTGTCGCGTTGTTGCTGAACTGCACGCTGTCGAGCGCGTCGGAGCTGCTCGACACCGCCATGCCGAGTCCGAGGCAGACGAGCGCGATCACGAGCGTGACGGCCGGCCCCGCGATCGCCACCCGGAACTCGACGCCCGGCGAGTCCGTGTCCCTGCCGAGCGTCGCCACTCCGCCGAACGCCCACAGGGTGATGCCCTCGATCGGGATCCCATTGCGGAGCGCGACCACGGCGTGCCCAAGCTCGTGCAGCAGGATCGACAGGAAGAACAGCAGCGCGCTGACGACTGCGAGCACGAACGCGTCCGAGCCGGGCGTCACATCGTCGTAGTAGCCCGACAGGTTCCAGATGATCAGGAACAGGACGATGAACCAGCTGTAGTCGACTCCTATGCGGATTCCAAAGACCCGTCCGAGCTGGATTGTGCCGCCGGGGAACACGGAGGGGATGGTGTCAGAACCATGTTGCGTACCGTGGGGCCATGGCATCGAAGTGGTGGACGCTCCTGGTGGTGTGCCTGGCGATCTTCATGCTGCTTCTCGACATCACCGTCGTGAACGTGGCCCTGCCGAGCATCCAGAACGAGCTCGGCGCCAGCTTCGAGGACCTCCAGTGGGTTGTGGATGCCTACGCGCTGGCGCTCGCGGCCCTGCTGCTGGCCTCGGGCTCGATCGCCGACCTGCTCGGTCGCAAGCGCATCTTCGTGGCCGGCCTGCTGCTGTTCGTCGCGGCCTCGCTCCTCTGCGGACTATCCGGCTCGCCGACGATGCTGAACGTCTCGCGCGGGCTCCAGGGAATCGGCGGCGCGATGATGTTCGCCACCTCGCTCGCCCTGATCGCCCAGGAGTTCGCGCCCAACGAGCGCGGCACCGCGCTCGGCATCTGGGGAGCCACGACCGGGTTCGCGGTGGCCGTCGGGCCGCTGGTGGGCGGCGCGCTCACAGACGCCTTCGGCTGGGAGTGGATCTTCCTCGTGAACGTGCCGATCGGCCTCCTGACCGCGGCCATCACGGTCGCCCGCGTGCCGGAGTCCGAGCGCGACCCGAACGCCCGGATCGACTGGGCCGGCGTGCTCACCTTCAGCGCGGGCCTCTTCTGCCTCGTCTTCGCGCTCATCCGCGGCAACGACGAGGGCTGGACGAGCGCCCCGATTGTCAGCCTGCTCGCTGCGGCGGTCGTGCTGATCGCCGTGTTCGTGGGGGTCGAGCTGCGCCGCGAGCAGCCGATGCTTGACCTCCACCTGTTCCGAAAGCCCGCCTTCACGGGAGCGCAGATCGTGGCCTTCACCCTGCACGCGTCGATGTTCTCGATGTTCCTCTACCTCACGCTCTACATGCAGAACGTGCTCGGCTACTCGCCATTCGAGAGCGGCCTGCGCTTCCTGCCGATCTCGCTGCTGTCCTTCCTCGCCGCGCCGATCGCCGGCAAGCTCGCCGAGCGGTTCCCAGTGCGCGCGTTCCTCGGCGCGGGGCTGTTCTGCGTGGGCGTGGGACTCCTGCTCATGTCCGGAATCGACCCGTCGGACGACTGGACCACGCTCCTGGCCGGGTTCATCTTCGGCGGCGTGGGCATCGGCCTCATCAACCCGCCGCTCGCCACCGCGGCCATCGGCGTGATCGAGCCGCGCCGGGCCGGCGCTGCCTCCGGCATCAACAGCACGTTCCGCCAGGTGGGCACCGCTGTGGGCATCGCCGGCCTCGGCGCGCTGCTCCAGTCGAAGGTGAGCGACAAGCTCGACGTCGCGCTCGCGCCCACCGCGCTGCCGCATCGCGCGGTCACCCACATCTCCGAGGCCGTGTCGTCCGGCGGCGTCTCGGCGGCCGCCCGCGGCGTCCCGGCCCCGGTGCGCGGGGTCGTGGAGCAGGCGGCGCGGCGCGCCTACATCGAGGGGCTGAACGAGATCCTGGTCGTGGCGGCCGTCCTGGCCTTCGTGGGAGCGGCTCTCGCCCTGCTGCTCGTGCGCCGGCGCGACTTCGTGACCGTCCCGGCCGAGGCTGCCGCCTGAGCGCGGCTGCTAGTAATGCGGCCCCCATGAGCGCACACAGAGTCACATTCATCCCGGGCGATGGCACCGGGCCCGAGCTCGCCGAGGCCACACAGCGAGTGCTAGAGGCCACCGGCGTCGAGTTCGACTGGGACTTCCAGGATGCCGGGATCGACGTCTACGAGTCGGAGGGCAATCCGCTCCCCGACCGGACGCTCGACTCGATCCGCGAGCGCGGCATCGCGATCAAGGGGCCGACCACGACCCCGGTCGGCTCCGGCCACCGCTCGATCAACGTCGCGCTCCGCAAGGAGTTCGACCTCTACGCCTGCATCCGGCCGTGCAAGGCCTACGAGGGCGTGCGCACGCGCTTCCCCGAGACCGACATCGTGATCGTCCGCGAGAACACCGAGGACCTGTACGCGGGGATCGAGTTCGAGAAGGGCTCGGTCGAGGTGGAGAAGCTGCGGCGCTTCCTGGCCGACGAGCTCGACTCGCCGACGCGCGACGAGACCGGCATCTCGATCAAGCCGATCTCGGTGTTCGGCTCCGAGCGCATCGTCGAGGCCGCCTTCAAGTACGCCGAGGAGAACGGCCGCAAGAAGGTGGTCGCGGCCCACAAGGCCAACATCATGAAGTTCTCCGACGGGCTGTTCCTCGAGGTCGCCCGCCAGGTGGCCGAGCGCCACCCGGACATCGAGTTCGAGGACCGCATCATCGACAACCTCTGCAACCAGCTCGTGTCGCGGCCCGAGGAGTACGACGTGATCGTGTTGCCGAACCTCTACGGCGACATCGTGTCCGACCTCGGCGCCGGCCTGATCGGCGGGCTTGGCCTGGCGCCCGGCGCAAACATCGGCACCGACGGCGCGATCTTCGAGGCCACGCACGGCTCGGCGCCCAAGTACAAAGGGCAGAACAAGGTCAACCCGACCGCGCTGATGCTCTCCGGCGTCCTGATGCTGCGGCACCTCGAGGAGACCGAGTCCGCCGACCGGATGGAGAACGGCATCGCCGAGGTGATCCGCAAGGGCGACAAGGTCACCTACGACCTGAAGCCCTCGCGTGACGATCCCAGCGCGGTGGGTACGAGCGAGTTCGCAGACGCAGTTATCGAGGAGATGAATTCGTAGATGGCCACGACAGTCACAGTCACCGGCGCCGCCGGCCAGATCGGCTACGCGCTGCTGTTCCGGATCGCGAGCGGGCAGATGCTCGGCCCGGACGAGAAGATCGACCTGCGCCTGCTCGAGATCCCGGACGCCGTGAAGGCGGCCGAGGGTACGGCCATGGAGCTCCAGGACTGCGCGTTCCCGCTGCTCGCGTCGACGGAGATCTTCGACGACCCGAAGCAGGCGTTCGACGGCGTGAACGTGGCGATGCTCGTGGGCGCGCGGCCGCGCTCGAAGGGGATGGAGCGCGCCGACCTGCTCGAGGCCAACGGCCAGATCTTCAAGCCGCAGGGTGAGGCGCTGAACGCCGGCGCGGCGGACGACGTGAAGATCCTCGTGGTCGGCAACCCCGCCAACACCAACGCCCTGATCGCGATGAGTAACGCGCCGGACATCCCGAACGAGCGCTTCACGGCCATGACGCGGCTCGACCAGAACCGCGCGGTCGCGCAGCTCGCCGAGAAGCTGGGCGTGGGGGTGGAGGACGTGGAGGACCTCGCCATCTGGGGCAACCACTCGCCCACGATGTTCCCGGACCTCTTCAACGCCAAGGTGAACGGGCAGCGCGCGGTCGACCAGGTGGACATGGACTGGTACGAGAACGAGTACATCCCGCGCGTCGGCAAGCGCGGCGCCGAGATCATCGACGCTCGCGGCGCCTCATCGGCGGCCAGCGCGGCGAACGCCGCGATCGACCACGTGCACGACTGGGTCCTCGGCGCCAGCGGCCTGCGCTCGATGGCCGTTCACTCGAACGGCGAGTACGACGTGGCCGAGGGGCTGATCTCGAGCTTCCCGGTGCGCGTGAGCGGCGGCTCCTACGAGATCGTCGAGGGGCTGGAGGTCGACGACTTCGCCCGCGGCAAGATCGATGCCACGGCAAACGAGCTGAAGGAAGAGCGCGAGGGCGTCCGCGAGCTCGGCCTGGTCTAAGCCGGGTGCCAACCCTTGTCGCGCTTGACCACCTGACCCTCAGACTCGAGGGTCGGCATCACGCGGTACAGGTAGTTCGCGTGGATGCCCATCGCCTCCGCCATCTCCGAGATCTTGATCCCGGGGCGGGCGCGGACCAGCTCGAGCGCCTGCTGCGCCCGCCTGCCGCTCCCGCGTGGCCGGCCGCGTCCGCGGCGCCGCGGCGCGCGGGTCGGTCGTGTGCCGCCGTTGCCCACGCCCGCCAGGGCGGCCGCCGCCTTCTCGAGGCGGTTGTACTCCTCCACGAGCGGACGCAGTTCCTTCAATCGCGCGTCGATCTCGCGGCGCTTCTCGTCAAGAAAATCAGCCATTGGAGGAATTACTGTAACGGTTATTCGGTAATAGCCTTGAGTTTCCGCAAGGTTGCGTCCAACTCTTTTTGCGTCACTCGCGCGACGCCCCGGCCGGCCACCCGCCCCAGCGGGCCCCCCGGAAGGTCGTACTCGTTCATGTAATGGAAATCGGTGGACTCGCTGTTCGACGAGTCACCGAACTCGTAGACCACTCGTGCGTGCGAGCCGACCGGGCCCCGTCCCTCCCACACCACGCGCTTACAGGGATCGTTCTCCACGACGCTCCAGCGCACGTGGAACCTGCGCCCCGCCAGTTTCAGGACCTGCGTGAGCTTGGAGCCCTTCTTCAGAGAGCCGTTCGGCGCGTCCTCAAGGTGGTCATGGATGGTCACCCAGTCCTTCAGGCGCCCCGGGTCCATGACAACGTCGTAGACCGTCTGCGGCGGCGCGTCGATCCGGATGTTCCGCTCCACCTTCATCGCGCCCCCAGCGGCTCGAGCGACTCCCACTCCGCCAGCGCGTGCTCGACCGCCCGCTCGAAGCTGTGCGGCCGCAGGCCGTAGAGGCGCGGGGCCTCGTCGGGGTCGCGCGGCAGCAGGTCGGTCTCGAGGCTCTCCATCAGCGGCCGCACCAGCTCGACCGGCTGGCCGGTCACCGCGGCCACCACGGCGCTCGCCGGCGGCGTGAGCGAGCGGTTCAGCCCCAGCGGTAGCCGGCCCACCCCCATCACTTCGGCGATTCGCTCGATCATGCGGCCGTAGGTCATCACGTCCGGCCCGGCCACGTCCAGCGACCGGCCCGCGGCCTCCGGCACGTGGGGGGTGCGGGCGAGGAACTCGATCACGTCGCGCTCGTCGATCGGCTGCGTCTGGTTCTTGCGCCAGCGCGGCAGAGGGAGCACGCGCAGGCGCTCGACCAGCCGCACAAGCAGCCGAAACGACGCCGAGCCGGCGCCGATCACGATCGAGGCTCTCAGCGCGGTCGAGCCGGGCACCGCGGCGAGCAGCGTCTCCTCGACCTCGAGCCGCGAGCGCAGGTGAGGGGAGACCGGGGCCGTGGGCGGCACGATCCCGCCGAGGTACACGATCCGCTCCACGCCCGCGCGCGCCGCCGCCCCGGCGAACGCCTCGGCCATGCGCCTGTCGCGCCCGGCGAAGTCGCCATTGGCCGCGGGCTCCATCGAGTGCACGAGGTAGTAGGCGGTCGAGCAGCCCTCGAGCGCCTCCTCGAGACCCTCGCCGGTGAGGAGGTCGCCGCGCACGGCGTCGAGGCCCGGCAGGAGCTGCGGCTGCCGGGCGAGCGCGCGCACGGGGCGCCCCTCCGCGGCGAGGCGGCGCATGAGGCGGCTTCCCACGTATCCGGTGGCACCGGTGACGAGTTCCAAGGCCAAGCGAGAGTACTTGCCAAAACTCGCCCCCCTGAAAAATGCGGAGCGAGCGGGGCTTCTCAATTACGACCCTGCAATCTGCGTAAAACGGGGGATGGCGCCGGGCGCGGTCTTGTTATTGAGTGGGCGTCCGATGCCGAAGACGAAGCCCGCGCGCTGTGAGGACTGCTACTTCCAGCAGAACATGCTCTGCGCGCTCAACCTGGGCAAGCCGTGCACCACGTTCCGCGCCGCCGAACGTGGCCTCGCGCCCGAGCGCCAGCTCGCGTTCGTCTTCCGGACCGAGCGCACGACGGCCGCGTACGCGTTTCCGCAGCCGAACTCGTAGCGAGTAGCAACAGCGCGGGGATAGTCTCCGCTCATGCGGCTCACGGTGCTTGGCAAGTCGCCGTCCTGGCAGGACGCCGGCGGGGCGTGCTCGGGCTACCTGATCGAGGAGGGCGACACCGCCGTTCTGGTGGACTGCGGCAACGGCGTGTTCGCCAAGCTGCGCGAGCGGGTCGACTACGTGGACGTGGACGCGGTGGTGATCTCGCACCTCCACGCCGACCACTTCCTCGACCTCGTGCCGTACTCGTACGCGCTCACCTACGCCCCGCGCCAGCAGCCCGTGCCCGTGGATCGCTGGCCCGGCACCGACTGTCCCGCCTGCCCGACCCTGCACGTGCCTCCGGGCGCCCGCGAGCTGTTCCGGCGCGTGGTGGGCAGCTGGGGCAACGAGGACCTGATCGAGAACGCCTTCGACCTCCAGGAGTACGACCCGTCGAGCGAGCTCGAGATCGGGCCGATCCGGATCCGCTTCCAGCCGGTGCCGCACTTCACCGAGACCTTCGCGATGAGCATCAGCTCCGCGAACGGCTCGGGCCGGATCGTGTACGGCGCCGACTCCAGTCCCACCGCCGCGCTCGAGGAGTTCGCCCGCGACGCCGACCTGATGCTGGTGGAGGCCACACTCCCGCGCCCGGAGCGCACCGGGATGCGGGGACACCTGACGCCTGCCGAGGCCGGCGGCCACGCCCGCGGGGCAGGTGCCAAGCAGCTGCTGCTCGTGCACATCTCCGACGAGCTCGACTGGCAGTGGGCGCGCGACCAGGCGGCCGAGGCCTTCGGCGGCCAGGTCGACGTTGCGCGCGAGGGGGCCGTCTACGAGGTCTAGGAGGGGTTGCCCGGAGAGGGCTGCGGTTTATCCTCGGAGCCGGTGACCTCTCAGCGCGATCTGTTTGCAAACTTCGATCGAATGCGCCGTGAGATGGACGAGCTCTTCGGCGACGTCTTCGACCGCCGGGCGGGCCTGCGCGGGCGCGGCTTCTCGCCAAAGGTGGACGTCTACTACGCGGACAACCCTCCGCGCGCGGTTGTGAAGGTGGACCTCTCCGCCGTCGATCCCGCGGACGTCGCGCTCGAGATCCGCGGGCGTCAGCTCTTGATCGCGGGTGAGCGCCGGCCGGGGGAGACCGGCGGGCGCCTCTACCAGCAGATCGAGATCGAGAACGGTCCCTTCAAGCGAGTCGTCGAGCTCGGGGCCGACGTGGTGGCGGACGAGGCCACGGCGTCCTATGTCGACGGCGTGCTCAGGGTCGAGATCCCGCTCGCCGCTCCCGACCAGTCGGTGCGCCGGGTCCAGATCAGGGACTCGTGACCATCCACGTGCCATCCGTGAACGGCGAGCCTGTGGAGGTCGACGTCCAGGCCACGCTCCCGGACGCACTGCCGGTCCTTCCGCTGCGCGACAGCGTCGCGTTCCCCGACACGATGATGCCGCTCGCCGTCGGCCAGGAGCGCTCGATCAAGCTGCTGAACGACGTGCTCGGCGGCAACCGGATGCTCGTCATGGTCGCCACGAAGGATCCGGAGACCGAGGAGCCCGGGCCGGACGACCTCTACCGCGTCGGGGTCGTGGGCGTGGTGGCGCGGATGCTGAAGGTGCCGGACGGCACGGTGCGCATCCTCGTCCAGTGCGGGCAGCGGGTCGAGCTCGGCGACTTCGTGGCCACCCAGCCGTACCTGGTCGCGCGCATCAACGAGGTCCCCGACGAAGTCATCCCCTCGCCCGAGCTCGAGGCGCTCGTGCGCAACGTCCAGGCCACGTTCTCGCGGATCATCGCGGAGCTGCCGTACCTCCCCGAGGAGCTCCAGCTGGCGGTCGCCAACATGGACGACGCCGCCGAGCTGGCGCACATGATCGCGGCGTCGCTGCGGATCAAGACCGACGACAAGCAGCGGCTGCTCGAGGAGCGCAACGTGACGAAGCGGCTGCGCCTGCTCTCCGAGATGCTCGCGCGCGAGCTGGAGCTGGTGGAGATCGGTAGCCGGATCCAGTCGCAGGTGCAGTCCGAGATGGACCGCGGCCAGCGCGAGTACTTCCTGCGCCAGCAGCTGCGGGCGATCCAGGAGGAGCTCGGCGAGGTCGACGAGCAGGAGGCGGAGACCCAGGAGCTGCGCAAGCTGCTCGAGGAGGCGAAACTCCCGGAGCACGCCTGGACGGTGGCCGAGCGCGAGCTGGGCCGCTTCGAGCGCCTGCCGCCGCAGGCCGCCGAGCACGGCGTGATCCGCACGTACCTGGAGTGGCTGGCCACGCTGCCCTGGTCCAAGTCGACCGAGGACAACCTCGACCTGAAGCACGCGCGCAAGGTGCTCGACCGCGACCACTACGACATCGAGCGCGTGAAGGACCGCATCCTCGAGTTTCTCGCGGTGCGGAAGCTGAAGCCCGACGCGCGCAGCTCGATCGTCTGCTTCGTCGGCCCCCCGGGAGTCGGCAAGACCTCGCTCGGCCGCTCGATCGCCGCGGCGATGGAGCGCGCGTTCGAGCGCATCTCGGTGGGCGGCGTGCGCGACGAGTCGGAGATACGCGGCCACCGCCGCACCTACATCGGCGCCCTGCCCGGCACGATCATCCGCGCGCTGCGAGACGCCGGCTCGAACAACCCGGTGCTGATGATCGACGAGATAGACAAGATGGGCACGGACTTCCGCGGCGACCCCGCGAGCGCGATGCTCGAGGTGCTCGACCCAGAGCAGAACTCGACCTTCCGCGACCACTACCTGGACCTCCCGTTCGACCTCTCGAGCGTGTTCTTCATCTGCACGGCGAACCAGGTCGACACGATTCCGCCCGCGCTGCTCGACCGCATGGAGGTGATCGAGCTCTCCGGCTACACGCACGAGGAGAAGCGGGAGATCGCCGTGCGCTTCCTGGTGCCGCGCCAGATGGAGCTGAACGGGCTCGGGCGCTCGAAGATCCAGTTCACGAAGCAGACCCTCGACGTGATCATCGACGGCTACACGCGCGAGGCGGGCGTTCGCAACCTCGAGCGGCAGATCGGGTCGATCTGCCGCAAGGTGGCGCGCGAGTTCGCCGAGGGCACGCGGCGCTCGAAGCGAATGATCCGCCCCGAGACCGTGACCGAGCTGCTCGGCAAGCCGCGCTTCACGTCAGAGGTGAAGCGCCGCACGGCCGAGCCGGGCGTGGCCACCGGATTGGCGTGGACGCCGGTGGGCGGCGACGTGCTGTTCGTGGAGGCCATCGCGTACCCGGGCGACGGGAAGCTTCAGATCACCGGGCAGCTCGGCGACGTGATGAAGGAGTCGGCGGCCGCCGCGCTCTCGTACGTGAAGAGCAAGACCGAGACCGGCGAGCTGGGGAGCGACCTCTCGGCCGAGTGGTTCACGCGCCACGACCTCCACGTGCACGTGCCGGCTGGGGCGATCCCGAAGGACGGGCCGAGCGCCGGAGTCACGATGGCGACCGCGATCGCTTCGCGCGTGACGGGTCGGCCGGTGCGCGCCGACGTGGCCATGACCGGCGAGATCACACTCACGGGGATGGTTCTGCCGATCGGCGGCCTGCGCGAGAAGGCGCTCGCCGCGCAGCGTGCCGGGATCAACCGGGTGATCCTGCCGCGCCGCAACGAGCCGGACATCGACGACATCCCCGAGCACCTGCGCAGACGGATGAAGTTCACGCTCGTGGATCACGTCGACGAGGTGCTGGATGCGGCCCTCCAAAAGCGCGCGCGGCGTTCGCGGGTCGCTCAACCCGGGTAGAGTGCGCCACTAGCAAGCGGATCGAGGAGAGCAATGGCAGCAAAGAAAAAGGCCGTAAAGGCCGGGGCCGGAGCGTACGCCGCCGGCAAGGCGGTCCGCTCGAATACGTACGTGCAGCGGCTCGTCGAGGACGAGGAGCTGCGCGACAACCTCCGCAATGCATTCGACTCCGCGCGTAAGGCTTACTCGCGCATGTCGAACGGCAAGGGCCCGGTCAAGGCCGTGACGGAGGACAAGAAGGTGCAGCGCGAGCTGCGCGACGCTGCGACGTCCCTCAAGGATGCCGCTGACTCCCTGCGCGGTGGCAAGAAGAAGAAGCGCCGCAAGGGCCGTCTCCTTCTGATCGCACTCATCGGCGGGGGCATTGCGCTCGCCGCGAGCGAGGGCCTTCGCAAGAAGGTGCTTGACGCGCTCTTCGGTGCCGAGGAGGAGTTCGAGTACACGGCGAGCACCACCCCGGAGCCAAGCAGCACGAGCGAACCGGTGGGAACCTCCTAGCGCGGTCCCAACCAGAGCTTTGGAAAGGGCGCCTGCGGGCGCCCTTTTCGTTTCCCGTTCCGATGCGAGGGCATCGCCTGACTGGCTGGCCAACTAAGATGCGCGCGGGATGGAGGCTGCGACCAGCACGGGCGCCCCGCGCCGGCTCGAGGGCGACAAGGCCCAGCGGATAATCGCGGCCATGCGCGCCAGCGTGGGGCAGCGCGGCGCGTCGGGCTCGACCTTCGACCACGTGGCGCGCGAGGCCGGCGTCTCGCGCGGGCTGCTGCACTACTACTTCGGCTCCAAGGAGCGGCTGCTCGTCGAGGTGGTGCGCCACGACTGCGACGTGCGCAACCGCAACATGGACGAGCGGCTCGCGAAGGCGCAGACCGTGGACGAGATCCTGGACGCGCTCGTGGTCGGCCTCGAGGAGTTCCTGGAGGACGACGCCGGTGGCCAGGCGGTGATCTACGAGATGCTGAGCGCCTCGCGCCATTCCGAGGAGATCCGCGCCGAGCTGGCGGAGCTCTACAGGCAGTGGCGGGAGCGACTCGCCGGCTGGCTGCGCACCAAGGAGCGCGAGGGCGTGATCCGCCTCCAGGCCGACCCCGAGGCCGTCGCCTCGATCCTGTTCTCGCTCGGGGACGGCTTCGGCATCCAGGTGCTGGCCGACCCGGACTGGGACAAGCAGGCGGCGTTCGACCTCGGTCTGGTCACCACCCGCAGGCTGCTCGGCGACGCCGACTAACCGAGCCGGCGCTCGACCTCGGCCGCTAGCTCCGTCACTGGAACGCGGTCCTGCTCGAGCGTGTCGCGGTCGCGCAGGGTCACGGTGTCGTCCTCCATCGTCTGGTGGTCGACCGTGACCCCGAACGGCGTCCCGATCTCGTCCTGGCGGCGGTAGCGCTTGCCGATCGAGCCACCGGTGTCGTACTCGGTGGGCCAGAGCTCGCGCAGCTCCTCGTAGATCGCCCGCGCCTTCTCCGGCTGGCCGTCCTTGTTCACGAGCGGCAGCACCGCCACCTTGATCGGGGCGACGTGGGGCGCGAGGCGCAGCACCGTGCGCTGCTCGCCGCCGATGTCGTCCTCGTCATAGGCGTCGCAGAGCAGTGCCAGCACGGTCCGGCCGACGCCGGCGGCGGGCTCGATCACGTGCGGGACGTAGGCGACATCCTGGTCCTTGAACTCCAGCTTCTGACCGGAGTGCTCGGCGTGCTGTCTCAGGTCGAAGTCGCCACGATTCGCGATTCCCTCGAGCTCGGACCAGCCGATGGGGTAGAGGTATTCGATGTCGCTCGTGGCGCTGGAGTAGTGGGAGAGCTCGTCAGCGTCGTGGGCGCGGAGGCGCAGGCCCTCGCGGTCGATCCCCAGCTTCACGTACCACTCCAGCCGCTGCTCCATCCAATACTCGTGCCACTTCTCCGCCTCGGCCGGCGGCACGAAGAACTCCATCTCCATCTGCTCGAACTCGAGCGTTCGGAAGATGAAGTTGCCCGGGGTGATCTCGTTGCGGAACGACTTGCCGATCTGGGCGATCCCGAACGGCGGCTTCTTGCGGGCGTACTGGAGCGTGGTCTTGAAGTCGAGGAAGATGCCCTGCGCGGTCTCCGGCCTGAGGTACACGGTCGAGCCGGCGTCCTTCACGGGGCCGATCGACGTCTCGAACATGAGGTTGAACTCGCGGGCGTCGGTGAGGTCGCAGTCGGCGTGGTCGCCCGGAAGCTTCGAGGGAGCGTGCCCGCAGCGGATGTCCGGATGCTCGGCGACGCCATCGCGGGCCTCCTGGAGGTGATCGGCCCGGAAGCGCAGCTTGCAGGTCCGGCACTCGACCAGGGGATCGCTGAATCCACTGAGGTGGCCCGAGGCCTCCCAGGTACGCGGGTGCTGGATGATCGCCGAGTCGAGCGCGACGATGTCGTCGCGCTCCTGGATCATCGCCTTCCACCAGGCGCCGATCACGTTGTTCTTCAGGAGGACGCCGTAGTGCCCGTAGTCGTACGTGTTGGCGATCCCCCCGTAGATCTCGGAGGCGGGGAAGATCAGGCCGCGGCGCTTGCAGAGCGCGACGACCTTGTCCATGGTCACGGGCGAGGCCACGGCCGAGCAGGCTACCTACCGGCCGGCAGCGGCCCCGCGCCCGCCGGGCGATCGGCCTGCGCGGCGCCCGGCTAGCGCCGCGCGCGGCGCCCGCGCCTGGCCCGCGCGGCCCCGAAAAACCGCGGTCCTTCCGCGACTTCATGTGAACACAATGTGACCATTTGTTCAGTCTTGGGGTACTTTCGGGTTGATGGTCGGAACGGCCCTTCGGCCCATCTCACACCTCACGGCTTGGGTTGTCTGGCACGCGATGCGCGTGTCGCTACTCGAAGACCTCGAGAGCCCCAAGCCGCCTCGGTCTGCCTGAAGGCTCGTTTTCTGGCACTCCTATACTGAGAGTGCCATGCCGATTTACGAGTATCGCTGCGAGCGCGGCCATACGTTCGAGGTGATGCAGCGCATGACCGACGACCCAGTGACGCTCTGTGACGAGCATGGAACGCCCGTGCAACGCGTCTTCCACCCCGTGGCCGTGCACTTCAAGGGCTCGGGCTTTTACAACACGGACTACGGCAAGAAGAAGTCGGGCGCGGCCGGCTCGTCGTCGGACGGCTCCTCCTCGGAGGGCTCCTCCTCGGAGGGCTCGTCGTCGGAGGGCTCGTCGAAGTCGGACTCCTCGGGCTCGGACTCCTCGGGCTCAGGTTCGTCGGGCTCGGGCTCGAAGGACTCGAGCTCCACGAAGAGCTCGTCCGGTTCGGACTGAGACCAGCGGCGCGCCGGCTACAGAGGCACGCGCGGCCCGCGGTCCCGGCGCCTACAGCAGCACTTAAGGGCGACCGTCCTGACTTTTGCTCCTATACGGAGCTTTAGGCAGGACGGTCGACTCCTTCAGTGCTGTCGCTAGTCGCCCTCTTCCAGCTTCTGCACGGCGTCCGCCTTCGCTCCGTCCGAGACGAACAGGTTGCTGCCGCGGCAGCAGGTGGCCTCGAGGACCTCGGTGTTGTCGGATGTGCCCGTGGCCATGTCGGCGAACAGCCCCATCAGCTGGACGCCGTTCATGTCCGTGCGCAGCGTGCGCGGGGCGTTCCAGCTCACCCACGGCAGGCGCACGAACGTGCTCGGCGACTTCACCTTGGAGCCGATCGCGCTCAGCACCTGCTGCTGGCGGGCAGCGCGGGCGCGGTCGTCCTCGGCGGGCGCACAGCTGTTCTTACGCACGCGCGCATAGCCGAGGGCGCGGCGCCCGTTCAGGTCGATCTCGCCCTTCTTGAAGTGCAGGCCCTTCCAGAAGTTGTCGAACGGGGGCGAGCAGATGCGCGACTTGTTGTTCACCGTCACCCCGCCGAGCGAGTCGATGAAGTCGGGGAAGTTCTTGAAGTCCACCTCGACGAGGTGGTTCACCTTCAGGCCGTTGCCCGAGGAACGACTCCACGGTCTCGATCGTGAGCGCCGGCCCGCCGAGCGCGTAGGCGGCGTTGATCTTGTTGATCCCGTGGCCCGGGATGTCCACCTCCACGTCGCGCGGGATCGACAGCTTGCGGACGCTTCCGAAGGCGGAGTGGACGAGCATGATCGTGTCGGAGCGACCGGGCCCGGACTGCGACTTGTCGATCGACTCGCCGGTGCGCACGTCGGAGCCCAGGACGAGGATGTTGCTGCCGGTGAACAGGCTCCCCTCGCTGGAGAGGGCGCGCTCGGTCTCGGCTGAGACGCCCTCCTGGGTCTGGGCGCTGATCAGGAACAGCACCAGCGAGAGCGCGAGCCATCCGGCGACCGCCAGCGCGACCCACTTGAGGACGCGTCCAGGGGTGATCGGAGGCTTGTCGCGAGGCGGGCGTGGCTCGTCGCCATCGCGGTTGCGTGAGAGCCTCTGGCGCGAGCGCATCGAGGTCGCCGCCACGCGCCAGCGGCTTCCGCCGCGAGCGGTAGACCTTGTACTCCGGGGGGCCTGAAGTCGGCTCATTCACTCCCCTCTGTATATCTACTGCCCATGCCGCCGACCCGCGTGATCGGTATCGACGCCGGGGGAACCAAGCTCCTGGGCGGGGTCGTTGACGAGCAAATGGTGGTCCACCACAGGGTTCACCGGACCTGGCGGGGAGCCGACCGTCAGGAGACGCTCGACATCTTCACCGGGGCCGTCGAGGAGATTCGCGCCGCGGCGCCGGAGGTGGAGGCGATCGGCTTCGGGGTGCCCGCGTTGGTCGAGCGGGAGACGGGCATCTCACGCTGGTCGAACCACCTGCCCGCGCTCGACGGTGTGCCGTTCCGCGACCTGATGAGCGAGCGGCTCGGGTTGCCGGTGGTGGTCGACAACGACGGAAACGCGTCGATGCTCGCGGAGGCGCGCAGCGGGGCGGCGGCTGGCGCCCGCCACGCGGTGATGGTCTCGCTCGGCACCGGGATCGCCGGTGGGCTGCTCGTGAACGGCGAGGTGTACCGGGGCGCGACGGGGGTGGGCGCGGAGCTCGGCCACGTGGTGCTCCAGCTCCACGGCCCCGACTGTCCCGGCGACTGCCCCGGCAAAGGCTGCTTCGAGGCGCTCGTGTCCGGGAACGCGATCGGCCGCGAGGGGCTGCGGGTGGCGGAGGAGAATCCGGATTCACAGCTCGGCCAGCGGCTCGCCGCCGACAAGGAGATCAGCGGCGGCCTCGTGACCGAGCTGGCGCACGACGGCGACCCGCTCTCGCGCGAGGTGCTCGAGGAGGTGGGGCGGAGGCTCGGCTACGGGCTCGTCGGGTTGGTGAACACGTTCAACCCCGAGGTGATCGTGATCGGCGGTGGGGCGGTGCGCGGCGGCGACATGCTGCTCGAGCCCGCCCGGGCGGTGGTGGCGGAGCGGGCGCTGGCGCCCGCGCGCGACGTGGTGCGGATCGTGCCCGCCCACTACGGCGACGAGGCCGGGATGATGGGCGCGGCGCTGCTCGCGTTCGATCATCTGGATGCCGGGTCGTGAGCGGCCGGCTCGTCGTCTGCCCGACGCCGATCGGCAACCTCGAGGACATCACGCTGCGGGTGCTCTCGGCCCTGCGCGAGGCCGACGTGGTGGCGTGCGAAGACACGCGCCGCACGCGAGTGCTGCTCGACCGATACGGGGTGAAGGCGAAGCTCGTCTCGTACCACGAGCACAACGAGCAGGCGCGCGCGTCTGAGCTGGTGGGGCGGATGCGGGAGGGCGCGGTGGTCGCGCTTGTCTCCGATGCCGGAATGCCGCTCGTCTCCGATCCGGGCTACGTGCTGGTGCGGTCGTGCGTGGCCGCCGGGCTTCCGGTCGAGGTGCTGCCGGGGCCGTCGGCGGCGATCACCGCGCTGGTGGCGTCCGGGCTGCCCGCGGACGAGTGGCACTTCCACGGCTTCCTGCCGCGCAAGAAGGGGGAGCTGCGGGACGTATTCACCAACCAGCAGGCGACCCTGATCGCATTCGAGTCGCCGCGACGCCTTCCCGCCACGCTCGCACTGCTCGCCGAGGTCGACGCCGAGCGTGAGGTGGCCGTGTGCCGGGAGCTCACGAAAGCACACGAGGAGGTGGTCCGCGGAACGGCGGCCGAGCTTGCGGGCCGGTACGCCTCGGCGCCGCCCAAGGGCGAGATCGTCCTGGTTCTCGGCCCGCCCCCGCGGGTTCGCACGGCCAAGGCGGACCCGGCAGCGGTCGACGCCGTGCGCCAGCTCGTCGACGCGGGCGCGCACCCCCGCAAGGCGGCCACCGTGGTCGCCGGCCTGACGGGCGGCAGCGCAAACGCCCTGTACCGGGCCCTCACTTCCGAGTAACGAACCGCAACAACTCGGCCACTCCGCCGCCATCGACGCGGCTGCGCGCCCTGACACTCGCGCGATGCGCCGACTCCTGCTCGTCCTCACCGCCTTCCTCTCCGTTGCTGCAGCTCTCGCCGCACCCGCCGAAGCGGCCTGGCTCTGGCCCGTCCGCGGCGAGGTGATCACCCAGTACCGAAACGGGTCCGACCCGTACGCGGGCGGGCAACACCGTGGCATCGACATTGCGGCGGCCGTCGGAACGGCGGTGGTGGCCGCCGCCGGCGGAGATGTTCGCTTCGCCGGCACGGCGGGGTCGTCTGGGCTGACGGTGAGCGTGAGGACCGGAGATGGGTACGACACCTCGTACCTGCACCTCTCAGCGATCTCGGTGCGGGCGGGCGAGCGCGTGGCGGGCGGCGAGCGCCTCGGCGCGGTGGGAACGACAGGCGAGCGCTCGGCGACAGCACCGCACCTCCACTTCGGCGTGCGCGAGGCCGGCAGCCGGTACGCGTATGTGGACCCGCTCTCGCTGCTGCCGCCCGCCGCGGCGCCCCCGCCGCCGCGGCCGCCGAGCCCAGCGCCCGCACCGGCCCCCGCGCCGGTGGCGCCAAGCCCGGCACCGGCACCCCGAGCAGCGCCCGCGCCGCGAACGGTGCCCGCGCCGGGTGTCGCACCGCGCCCGGCGCCGGTGCGAGGCCGGGCACCCGGTCCGGTGCCGGCGCCAGGCCGGACACCCCGCGCCGTGCCGGCGCCGGGCCGCGCGCCCGGCGGAGTGCCCGCCCCCGCGCCGCGCGGTTCACCCCGGCCGGAGCGCGCTCCCCGCCCTGCGCCGAGTCCGCACGGCGCGCCGCGACCGGCTCCCGCCCCGCGCGGCGCACCGCGACCGATCAACGCACCGGGTCGCTGGTCTCTGACTGCCCCCACATCCCGTCGCGCGCCGCTCGCCACGCCCGGCTTGGCGTCTGCTCCGCCCCCTCTTGCCTCCGCGGCAGCACCGTCCCGGGCGGCGTCATCGTCATCCTCCGGCCTCGACCTCGGCTGGGCGCTGGCGTGCGGGGGGCTGCTGTTGGCCGCCGGCATCCTGGGTCTCAGCGGCGATGGCCGCAAGGTGACGGGGCGCACGAGCTCACGGCTGGCCGGCTCGCTGCGTCCGCTCCTCGGCAGGCGGTGAAGGTCAAACACGCCATCCGTCTGATCGAGGACGATGGATGGCGGCTCGTGCGTATGCGTGGAAGCCACCGCCAGTTCAAGCACGGGAGCAAGCCCGGCCTCGTGACCATCGCGGGGAGGCCGTCCGCCGACTTGACCCCCGCCACCGCCGCTAGCATTCTTCGACAAGCAGGGCTGCGCTAATGAGTGACTTCGAGACACAGGCACAGCGCTACCTCATCCTCGTCGAGGGCGGCCCGCCAACCAACTACTCCGCGTGGTCGCCGGACCTGCCGGGCTGTGTGGCGACCGGTGACGACATCGATGAGTGCGCGCGCAACCTCCGAGCCGCGATCGCATTCCACCTCGAGGGTCTCGCGGCGGAGGCCCAGCCGGCCCCTGAGCCGTCCTCGGGCGCCGGCGTTTACGTCGCGCACGCCGCTTGAGCCACTGAAGGTCCCGCGCCCGCCCCGGGCCTCCTCGCCGCCCGTGGGTAGCATCGATTGGTGATGTCCTACTACGTCACCACTCCGATCTACTACGTGAACGGCGAGCCGCACCTCGGGCACGCCTACACGACGATCGCGGCTGACGTTCTCGCGCGCCATATGCGACAGCGGGGTGAGGAGGTTTTCTTCCTTACCGGGACGGACGAGCACGGGGAGCCGGTTGCCCAGGAGGCCGAGCGGCTCGGGATCACGCCTCGTGAGCTCGGCGACCGGAACGCGGTCCGCTTCAAGGAGCTCGCTGCGCGGCTCAACGTCACGAACGACTTCTTCATCCGCACGACGGACCCGGAGCACATGGCGAAGGTCGCCGAGGTGGTGCAGCGGATCCATGACAACGGGCACGTGTACGCCGGCACCTACGAGGGCTGGTACTGCCCGCGCTGCGCCGATTTCAAGACGGAGGCCGAGCTCGAGGACGGCAACCGCTGCCCGATCCACAAGATCGTGCTCGAGATCGAGAAGGAGGACAACTGGTTCTTCCGGCTGTCGGCCTTCCAGGAGCCGCTCGAGCAGCTCTACGCGGATCGTCCCGGCTTCGTAACGCCGCAGAACCGTTACAACGAGGCGCTCTCGTTCATCAAGAGCGGCCTGCGCGACCTGTCCCTCAGCCGCGCTCGGCTCAAGTGGGGCGTGCCGGTCCCGTGGGACAACTCGCAGGTGATCTACGTCTGGATCGACGCGCTCCTCAACTACTACACGGCGCTCTCTTACGCCCGCCCCGGTGAGGACCTCACCGAGAGGTTCTGGCCGGCCAACGTGCACCTGATTGGCAAGGACATCCTCAAGTTCCACGCCGTCATCTGGCCGGCGCTGCTGATGGCGGCTGGGATCGAGGTGCCGCAGAAGGTGACCATCCACGGCTACCTGCTCCTGGGCGAGCACAAGATGTCGAAGTCGCTCGGCAACGTGATCGAGCCGTTCCACGTGGCCGAGGTCTACGGCCCGGACGCGCTGCGCTTCTACGTCCTGCGCGAGGTGAGCTTCGGCTCCGACGGCGAGGTCTCGCCGGAGGGGTTCGAGACGAGGTACAACACCGAGCTGGCGAACGAGTACGGCAACCTCGCGAGCCGCACGCTCTCGATGATCAACAGCTTCCGCGACGGCGTGGTGCCCGTCGCCGAGCCGCCCGCGGAGATCGTGGCCGAGTTCGACGGCCTGCTCGAGGCCGTGAAGCAGCGCATCGACGAGGTCGAGCTAACCGCCGCCCTGGACGAGATCTGGCGCCGGATCAAGCGCCTCAACCGCTACGTGCAGGACGAGGAGCCCTGGAAGCTGGCGAAGGATCCCGCGCAGGCCGAGCGGGTCGACCAGGTCCTGTACACGCTCGCCGAGGGCCTGCGCGTGGTCTCGGTGCTGCTGCACGCCTTCATGCCCGTCAAGTCCGAGCAGCTGCTCATCGCGCTCGGCCGCGAGGAGCTCTCGCTCGACGACGCGCGGCTCGGCGCCGTGCCCGGCGGGGAGAAGGTCGGCGAGCTCGGCCAGCTCTTCCCCAGGGTCGAGGCCGAGGCGCCGGCCGCCTGAGGCGCCCAGCGGTGATCGACACCCACTGCCACCTCGACTCCTGCGAGCCGCCCGTGGCCGAGCTGGTCGGCCGCGCCCGCGCCGCGGGCGTCACGCGGATGGCCACTGTGGGCATGAACGGCCCGTCGATCAAGCACGCGCTCACCGCGGCCGAGGACCACGACGAGGTGATCGCGATCGTGGGCCGCCACCCGCACGAGACCGCCGGCTTCGACGAGCTCGCCCTGGAGGAGATCGAGCGCGCCGCCGCTCATCCGCGCGCGCGGGCGATCGGCGAGACGGGGCTCGACTACTACCGCGACCACGCCCCGCGCGGGGACCAGCGTCGCGCCTTCGAGGCGCAGCTCGAGCTGGCCGCGCGCACGCAGCTCCCGGTGGTGATCCACACCCGCGCCGCGGAGGACGACACCTTCGCGCTGCTGCGCGAGCACGCCGATTCCCTGCCCGCCGTGATCCTGCACTGCTTCTCGGCGCCGGACCGCGTGGAGGAGTGCGTCGAGCGCGGGTTTCTCTGCTCGTTCGCCGGCAACGTGACGTACCCGAAGGCCACGGACCTCCAGCAGGCCGCCCGCGAGCTGCCCGCCGACCTGCTGCTCGTGGAGACCGACTCGCCCTACCTCTCGCCGCAGCCGCTGCGCGGCAAGCCGAACGAGCCCGCGAACGTGACCCACACCGCCCGCTTCGTGGCGGAGCTGCGCGGCAGCGAGTACGAGGAGCTCGAGCGGATCGTCGACGCGAACGCCGCGCGCGTGCTCGGGCCGTGACCGCCGGCGAGCCGCGCCAGGCGAGCCTGCGGCGGCTGCGCGCCTTCGGGATCCGCCCCAATCGCGAGCTCGGCCAGAACTTCCTGATCGACGACAACATCCTGCGCGTGATCGGCAGCGCCGCCGACCTCGACCCGGCCGACGTGGTGCTCGAGGTCGGCGGCGGGCTCGGCGTGCTGTCCGAGTTCCTCGCTCCGGAGCTGGCGCACCTGCACGTGGTCGAGGTCGACCGCTCGCTGGAGGCGCCGCTGCGCGAGGCGCTCGAGCCGTTCGACAACGCCACGCTCCACCTCGGCGACGCCGTGAAGCTCGATTTCGGGACCCTCGACCCGCTGCCGAACAAGGTCGTTGCGAACCTGCCGTACGGCGTGGCCGCGACCGTGCTGCTGAAGTCGATCGCCGAGCTGCCAGGAGCTCAGCTCTGGGTGGCGATGGTCCAGCGCGAGGTTGCCGAGCGCCTGGCGGCTCGGCCCGGCGGCAAGAGCTACGGCGGGACGTCGGTGCTCGCGCAGCTGGCCTGCGAGGTCCGCTTCCTTCGCAAGGTGCCGCGCAGCGTCTTCCACCCGGAGCCGAACGTGGACTCGGCCCTCGTGGTGCTGCGCCGCCGGGCGCCGGCGCCGCCCGGCGAGGTCGTGGCCCTCGTGCACGCCGGCTTCGCGCATCGCCGCAAGGCCCTGGCCGGCTCGCTTGCGCTCACGCCTGGCGCACCCGACGGCATCCGCGACGCCACCCGCGCCGCCCTCGAGCAGCTCGGCCACCCGGCCGACGCCCGCGCCGAGCGACTGCCCCCGGACGACTGGCCCCGGCTGGCCGACGCAATCGGCCGCGAGCGGCTCGCCGGGCTGCGACCGCGTGCGTAGCCTCCCGCCCGTGCTGCGCGAGCTCGCCTACGCCAAGCTCAACCTCGTCCTGCACGTGGGCGCGCCGCGCGACGACGGCATGCACCCGATCTGCTCGCTGATGGCGTCGATCGATCTCGCGGACGAGCTCACGGCCACGCCGCGCGACTCCGGGGAGGACAGCGTGGACGCTCCCGGCGTCGAGGGCGAGAACCTCGTCGCCCGGGCGCTCGCCGAGTTCCGCTCGCGCGCCGGCGGTGAGCTGCCCCCACTCGACCTGCGCATCCGCAAGCGCATCCCGGTGGCCGCGGGCCTCGGCGGCGGCAGCGCCGACGCCGCCGCAGCGCTGCGGATCGCGAACGGGCTCGCCGAGCGGCCGCTCGGCGCCGCGGAGCTGCTCAGGCTCGCCGCGGACCTCGGCTCCGACGTGCCGAGCCAGCTCGAGCCGCGCCACGCACTCATCCAAGGGGTGGGCGAGCGCGTCGAGCCGCTCGAGCTCCCGGCGCTGGTCGCCGTGCTCGTGCCGGACCCCGAGGGTCTCTCGACCGCCAGGGTCTACGCAGAGCTCGACCGCCTGGGCGGCACCCGCGCCAGCCTCGACCCAGGCCCGCTCCGAGCGCTCGCCGCGGCCGCGCCGGCCGAGCTGGCAGCCGGCCTCGAGAACGACCTCCAGCGGGCGACGCTCTCGCTTCGGCCGGACCTCTCCGCGAGGCTGGACAGCCTCCGCTCGGCGGGCGCCCTGGGCGCCGCCGTGAGCGGCTCGGGCCCCACCTGCTTCGGGCTCTTCGCCGACAGGGAGGCTGCCGAGGAGGCCGCCGCGTCGATTCCGGGGGCGCTCGTAACCGAGCTGCGCTGACGTACCCTCCCGCTCCATGTCGGTCCGCGAGATGATCGCCGCGGTGGCCGCCGTGCTGGTGGCGGCATTCATCGTCTGGCGCTGGCGCAAGCTGAGCCTCGAGCGCCGGGCGCTCGGTATTGCCATCGTGCTCGCGCTCGGGGTCTACGCGAGCGGCGTGTTGGGATCACTGCCCGATCCCAAGAAGGTGATCGGGGACGTCGCACAGGCGCTGGGTCCGTGGACCTACGCGCTGGTGGCGGGTGCGGCCTTCCTGGAGACGGGGGCGTTCGTCGGGCTGGTGGCGCCGGGCGAGACGATCGTGATAGCCGGCGGCGTGATCGCCGGCCAGGGCGAGATCCAGCTCCTCCCTCTGATCGGCCTCGTCTGGTTCTGCGCCGTGCTCGGAGACACCACCAGCTTCTACATCGGCCGCCGCCTCGGCCGCCGCTTCCTCGAACGGCACGGGCCGCGCTTCAAGATCACCGAGGAGCGGCTCCAGCAGGTGGAGTCCTACTTCGAGCGCCACGGCGGCAAGACGATCCTGATCGGTCGCTTCATCGGGCTGGTGCGGGCGCTCGCGCCGTTCATCGCCGGCTCGTCGGGGCTGCCCTACCGGCGCTTCATCCCGTACAGCATCGTCGGCTGCGGCCTCTGGTCCTCGATCTTCTGCACGCTCGGGTACATCTTCTGGCGCTCGTTCGACAGGGTGGCGCACCTCGTCGGCCAGGCGGTCTTCGGCTTTGGTGTGACGGTGGCCGTGATCGTGGGCGTGGTCGTGCTCTACCGGCGCCGCCGGGACATCGCCGCCTGGCTGGAGGCCCACGAACGTCACCCGCTCGTGCGTCCGCTGCTCGCCATCAGCCGGCCGCTTCACCGCTACGTGGTGCGGCCGGTCACCCACGTGGCGATGCCGTATGTGCGCTTCCTCTTCGACCGCATCTCGCCCGGTGGGCTCGGGCTCGAGCTGACCACGCTGATGGCGATCGCGGGCGTGGGGATCTTCGTCTTCGTCGCCTATCTCAACACGCTCGCGCACGACCCGGGCCCGACTCCGCTCGACACCGAGCTGCTCGACCTGGGCGACCGGATCCGCAACGACATGCTCGTGGACGTGGCCAAGATGGTCACTAACCTCGGCGCGTTCCCAACGGTCGCGGCGCTCGTGGTGGCCACCGCGGTGCTGCTGGTCACGCGCAAGCGCTACGCCGAGGCGCTGGTGCTGGTGCTCGGCCTGGCGCTCGTCTTCGTGGCCGTGAACGTGACCAAGGACGCCCTGGCGCGCGAACGGCCCGGCGGCTCGTTCGTGGGCACCTCCGGGCACGCGTACCCGAGCGGGCACGCGGCGTACGCGACTGCGTGGATCGCGGTCGCGGTGGCGCTCACCCGAACGCGGCGGCTGGCGGCCAGCGGCACGCTCGTGTTCATAGCGCTGGCCATCGCGGCCGCGGTTGGGATCTCGCGCGTATATCTGCGAGCGCACTGGTGGTCCGACGTCACAGGAGGCTGGGGCCTCGGCGCCGGGATATTCGCGCTGCTGGCGGGAATCGCGCTGGTCGTCGAGTACATCCGCCACAATGGGGGCGAGCGCGCGGCCGAATCCCCGAAAACCGCGACCGCGCACAGGACGGGATGAGCAACATCGACCTCTCCAGCACAGAGATCGTCATCGGCCTGGCGGGCGCCCTGGTGTTCGCGTGCTGGCTCATGCTCATAGCCCTGCCCGCCGCGCGCTGCTACGGCCGGGTGTGGGAGAAGATCGCGGCCAGCGTGCTCACGCTCTACGTGCTCGCGACCCTGCTCGGCATCGGGGCGGCGATCGGGTTGGCGATCGTCTGGACCTACGACACCTACGCGGGCTGAGGGCAGGCTGATGCCCGAACAGACCCGCTCCTTCCTGGAGGCTCTCGACGAGGTCTCGGACGCCGTCGAGTCCGGCGCCGGGCTGCCGGCCGTGGCGCGCGCCGCGGGCCGGGCCCTCGACGCCAGCGTGATCGTGCTCGACGCCGGGAGCAGCGTGCTCGCGGTGGCTTGTGCCTCGCCGGAGGACGAGCGCGCCGTTATGGCCGGTGAGGCCGGGACCGAGACCGTGGAACTGCGGGTGGCCGAGGCGGAGGTGGGCCGCCTCCGCTACCGGCCGCGCGGAGAGCAGCCGCCGGGCGCGCTGCTGCGGCTGGTGGCGAACCTGATCGGCCTCGAGCTGGAGCGCTCGCGGGCGCCAGAGCGCGCCAGCGAGGCCGCGGTCGGCGACTTCCTCCAGGACCTGCTCGCCCGGCGGGTGACCGATCGCGAGAACATCGTCGCGCGGGCCGCCGAGCTGGGCTGCGACCTCGCCGCGGGAGCCACGGCGGTGGTGGTCCGCGCCCGGCCGCAGGGACCCGAGGAGGGCGACTGGCGCGCCCGCGTGCTCACCCTCGCCGAGCGCGGCGCCCGCGCGATCGAGCGCGGGTCGCTCGCGGCGCTGGCCGAGGCGGGCTGGTCGCGCCACGGCGAGCGCGAGCTGGTGATCCTCGTGCCCGGCTCCGACCAGGGCACAGGCCGCCGCGCAGTAACGGCGGTGCTCCACGAGCTCGAGGCGAGCCTGCCCGGCTTCGTGGTCACGGTATCCCGCAGCCGCCACACGGCCGAGCCGGCCGATCTTCACCGCGCAGGGGCCGAGGCGCTCCTGGCTGCCAACGTGGCGGAGGCGCGCGGGCTGGCCGAGCTCTCGTTCGAGGAGACCGGCGCCTACCGCCTGCTCTTGCCCGCCATGGCCGAGGACCCGCGCGAGCTCCAGGGCTTCTTCGAGGAGACGGTCGCCCCACTCGTCACCTATGACGAGCAGTACGAGACCGAGCTCGTCCGCACGCTCGAGACGTTTCTAGACGCCGACGGCAACGTCGCGCGCACCTCAGAGAAGCTCTTCACGCATCGCCACACGATCCGCTACCGCCTGGAGCGAGTGAAGGAACTCACGACCCTCGACGTCTCCTCCACCGACGGCCGCGAGCGTCTCTCACTCGGCCTGAAGGCAATGCGAGTACTCGGCATAGTCCCCCCTGGCGGCCCCGCCCAGGAAAAGGGCAGCGAAGCAGGCCGCGTGCCGAACCAACACAAGAACCGCTAAGCGGGCCTCGGTGATACCTTCGCCGAACCCTCTTTGGGGGGTGGTCTAACGGCAAGACGCAGGCCTTTGGAGCCTTGAAATCCCGGTCCGAATCCGGGCCCCCCAGCTGCCAAGTCGTCCGGCGTTCATGGGAACATACGTTCGTATGGCGCGCCCATTTCCTACCTACTCAGAGGGCCAAGCGCGGGAAGCAGTCGCCCACTCGCGGTCACACGCGGAAGCGCTCCGCCGCATGGGAATGTGCGCGAGCGGAGGTGGCACCGCCACTCTCCGCAAATGGATCCAACGCTGGGGTATCTCCACGGCTCATTTCGATCCGTACGCGCACCAGCGCGGTCCGAGAGAAAACAAGCGGCGACCCCTCGCCGAGGTGATGGTCGAAGACTCGAGCTTCAACCGCGGTCACCTGAAGAAGCGGTTGTACGACGAGGGCCTGAAGGAGCCGCGATGCGAACTCTGCGGTCAGGGGGAGTTCTGGCGCGGTCGCCGCATGTCCTTAATTCTCGATCACATCAATGGGAGGAGCCGGGATCACCGACTGGAGAATCTCCGCATCGTCTGCCCGAACTGCGCTGCCACGCTCGCCACACACTGCGGGCGCAACGTTCGGATGATCGAAGATCGCATATGTGAGGAGTGCGGTCGCGAATATCGGCCGCACCACGCTGAGCAGCGCTACTGCTCTCTCTACTGCGGAACCCACCACGAGCGGCCGCACCTTCGTATGCCGCGACCGGAGACTCGCAAGGTTCCGCGGCCCACCTATGAGCAGCTCAAGGAGGACCTCGCGCAGATGAGTTGGGTTGCCGTAGGGAGGAAGTACGGCGTCAGCGACAACGCGGTTCGCAAATGGGCGCGCTGGTACGAGCGCGACGCGGAGGCCGCGTGATGGGCGGCCGTCGATACCCTCATCCCCCCATGGCCGCGCCTTTCACGGTCCTCATCATGGCCGCCGGCCAGGGCACTCGGATGCTTTCGGACACTCCGAAGGTGCTTCATCGCGTGGCCGGTAAGTCGCTTGTCGAGTGGGTTGCCGACACGGCGCGGGCGGCCGGGGCGGCGCGGGTCGTTGCGATCGTTAGGCCGGGGGATGGGGTCGAGCAGGGTCTTCCGGACGGCATCGAGGTCGCCGAGCAGCGCGAGGGCGAGGGCACGGGGGCTGCGGTGCTCGCCGCGCGCGATGCGGTGCTCGACGCGGGCGAGGGCGCGGAGTCGGTCCCGCTCGTGGTCCTCTCCGGCGACCACCCGCTGATCACCTCCGACCAGCTCGCGGGTCTCCTGGACGAGCATGAGCGGCAGGACGCCAGGGCCACGCTGCTCACCACGGACCAGCTCGACCCCACGGGCTACGGACGGATCGTGCGTGACCCGGACGGCACCGTCGACCGCATCTACGAGACCAAGTACACCGACGGCCTCACGCCGGAGGAGCTGTCGGTTCGGGAGATCAACCTCGGCGCATACGTCTTCGATCCTCAGACCCTCTTCCATGCGCTCGACAACGTCGGCCTGGAACAGGGCGAGCGCTACCTCACCGGGGTGTTTCCGCTGATCCGAGAAGAAGGCGCGACAATTGCGGCTCACATGACCGACGACGCAGACGCAGCACTGGGCATCAACGACCGCGCGGGCCTCATGGCGGCCGAGGAGGCCGCCCAGCGCAGGATCCTCGAGGACCACGCCCGCTCGGGCGTGACCTTCCTTCAGCCGGGAACCACGAGGGTGGAGGCAGGGGTGACCATCGGCCGCGACACCACGATCGCGCCGGGCACGATCCTCGAGGGCGCGACGGTCATCGGCGAGGGCTGCGAGATCGGCCCGCACACCACTCTGCGCGGCGCCACGGTCCACGACGGCGCGGCGGTCGTCCAGTCGTTCGTCCTCGAGGCGGAGATCGGAGCCGGCGCCAAGGTCGGTCCGTTCGCCTACCTGCGCCCCGGCACCGTGATCGGCGAGGGCGCGAAGGCAGGCGCCTTCGTGGAGATCAAGAACTCGGACATCGGCGCCCGCGCGAAGGTCCCGCACCTCTCATACATCGGAGACGCCGACGTCGGCGAGGACAGCAACCTCGGCGCCAGCACGATCACCGCGAACTACGACGGCCGCAAGAAGCACCGCACGAAGCTCGGAAAGAGCGTGAAGACCGGCATCCACACCTCCCTGGTGGCGCCGCTCGACATCGGCGAGCGGGCGTACACTGGCGCTGGCTCGACCATCAACGAGGACGTTCCCGACGGCGCGCTGGGAATCGGGCGTGCAAAGCAGAAGAACATCGAGGGTTACGCGGATCGCGTGGAGGAGGACTCGCAAAAATGAACAAGCCCCTCGAGACGGCTGAGACGCCCGTGCCTACGCGGAGCATCACGGCCAGCTACGAGAAGCGCTTGATGGTCACCGCCGGGCGCTCAAGCCGCGAGCTGGGCGGGAAGATCGCCGACAAGCTCGAGGTGGAGCTCACCGACGCCGGCCTCAAGACGTTCCCCGACGGCGAGGTGTACTGCCGCTACCAGGAGTCCATCCGCGGAGGCGACATCTTCATCGTCCAGTCGATCTGCGGCTCGGAGCGCGAGGGCCTGACGGTGAACGACGCTCTGGTCGAGCTGATGCTGATGGTCCACGCGGCGAAGCACGCCTCCGCCCACCGGATCATCGCCGTGACCCCGTGGTACGGCTACTCGCGCCAGGACAAGAAGTCCGCCCCGCGCGAGCCGATCTCGGCCCGCCTCGTCGCGGAGGCGCTCGAGGTCGCCGGTATCGACCGGCTCGTGACCATGGACCTCCACGCCGGCCAGACGCAGGGCTTCTTCTCGAAAACGGTCGACCACATGACCGCCATGCCGATCCTCACGCAGTTCGTGACCGACCGGCTCGGTGAGGAGGAGGACCTCGTGATCATCGCGCCGGACGCCGGGCGCGTGAAGCTGGTCCGGAACTTCGCCCGGAAGGTCGGCGCGCCCTACGCGCTGCTCGAGAAGGAGCGGCCCGCCCAGGGGGTGGCCGAGATCGGGAAGGTGATCGGTGACGTCCAGGGCAAGTGCGCCGTGATCGTCGACGACATCATCGGAACCGGCGGCACGCTCGTGGCCGCGGCCCAGACCGTGCTCGACGAGGGCGCCGAGAAGGTGTACGCGGTGGCCACCCACGGGCTGTTCTCGGGCAACGCCTTCGAGACCCTGTCGGCCTCGCCGCTCGCCGGCATCGTGGTGACCGACACGGTCCCGCTGCGCGACGGTGCCCCGGACCTGATCACCCAGCTCACCTGTGCCGACATCCTCGAGGACACGATCCGCCGGATCTTCGTCGACGACTCGGTCTCCGAGATCTTCGCCGGCGAGAACCAGCTCTTCTAGGCGCCGGGGCCGGCGCGGCGCGAGTTCGCTGCCCAGGCCTGCTCCTGCTCGCCCAGCTCGGTTGCCGGCTGCTCGCCGAACCACCACTCGCGCCCGATCCGGTACCAGTTGCGCGTGGCCTCGAGCTGGCCGAGCACCGCGAGCACGCCCGACTCCATGCGACGCCCCATCAGCTCGTTGGCGGGCAGGTTCTCGCGCCGCATGACGCGGTAGAAGTCCGAGCGCGGGTCGGACACCGCCGCGATCGACTGCATCACCCGCGACGAGTCGATCGTGACCTCGCGGTCCTCCATGTACCAGCCGCCCACCGCGCGGACGTGGTCCATCAGGAGCTCGGCGTCCACCTTGCGCGGGTCTTTGAGGAAGCCGAGGTCGTGGAGTGCCAAGCGCAGACGCTCGGGGTCGTCGTCGAAGATCGCCTCGAGCGCCGCGATCTCCAGCTCGATCTGGTCCCGGTCGAGGTGCTTCGTCATCCCGAAGTCGAGGAAGCCGACGCGCCCGTCCGGCAGGAGCAGGTAGTTGCCGGGATGGGCGTCGGCGTTGAAGTGCTGGAGGTGGTAGATCGAGCCGAAGCAGAAGCGGAAGACGATCTCGCCGAAGCGGTCGCGCTCGGCCTGCGGGCGGGCGCGCACCTCGTCGAAGCCGACCCCGTCCACCCACTCGCTCACCAGCACGCGCTCCGTGGACAGGCGCGTGACCACGTCCGGCACGTGGATGAACGGGTGGCCGCGGTAGCCGCGGGCGAACGCGCGCTGCGACTGCGCCTCGAGCTCGTAGTCGAGCTCCTCCATCACGCGCTCCTTCAGCTCCGCGGCCGCGGCCTTCGCGTCCAGCCCGGGCGCGAACGCCTTGGCGAGCCTCAGGATCAGCCCGGCGTTCTGCATGTCGGATGCGATGGCCGACGCCACGCCGGGGTACTGCACCTTCACCGCCACGCGCCTGCCGTCGGGCAGCACCGCGCGGTGCACCTGGCCGATCGAGGCCGCCGCGGCGGCCTCGTGCTCGAAGTCCTCGAACAGCTCCTCCACCGGTGCCTCCCACTCCTCGTCGAGCACGCCGCGCACCTTCTTCCAGGGCATCGGCGGCGCCGTGGAGCGCAGCGTGGCGAGCTTGTCCTGGTAGAGCTCGCGGTACTCGGGGGGCAGGAACTCGGTGTCGATGAACGAGGCGAGCTGGCCGATCTTCATCGCGGCGCCCTTCATCCGCCCGAGCGTCTCGACCATCCGCTCCGCCGCCTCCATGTGGCGCTGCTCGAGCGCCTGCGCGGCCTCGTCGCGGTCGCGGGCGAGATTGCGCGCCCGCGTTCCGGCGTAGCGCGCCCCCTGCGAGCCCACCACAGAGCCCACCTGAGCGGTCCGCCGGATGCGCCCCTTGGGAATGTCTGTGTCGTCGCCCCGCGCCACCCGGCTTCAGGATAGGCCCGCTACACTGGCCAGCCGTCATGGCCGATGCAAAGCGACCAGTTCTAGACGTCCAAGAGCGCCCCGAGCGCGGCACGCGCCCAATGAAGCGGCTGCGCCGCGAGGGCTTCGTGCCCGGCGTTGTCTACGGCGGCACTGACGGCGAGTGCACCTCCTTCAAGGTGGAGGCACGCGCCCTTCGCCAGGTGCTCGTGGGCGGCCAGGCGCTGATCGACCTCAAGGTCGGCAGCAAGACGCGCCCCGTGATCGTCAAGGACCAGCAGCTGCACCCGGTCCGCGACGAGGTCATGCACATCGACCTGCTCGAGGTCCGCCTGGACGAGAAGATCCAGACGACCGTCGGGGTGCACGTGGAGGGCAGCGAGGAGTCGCCGGGCGTCAAGGAGGGCGGCGTGCTCGAGCACGTGACCCACCAGCTGAACATCGAGGCGCTTCCCACCGCCATCCCGGACTACATCTCCGTCGACGTCTCCGGCATGGAGATCGCCGCGACGATGCACCTCTCCGAGGTCACCGCCCCCGAGGGCGTCGAGTTCCTCGACGACCTGGAGGAGACGATCATCGCCACGGTCGTCGTCCCCACCGAGGTCGAGGAGCCCGAGATCGAGGAGGAGACCGTGCTGATCGGCGAGGACGGCGAGCCGATCGAGGAGGGCGCCGAGCCCGCCGAGGGCGAGACTGTCGAGGAGGCCGAGCAGAGGGTTGCCGATGCCGCCGAGGAGGCCGAGGGCTCCGAGTGAGTCTCTTCCGCCGCGGTAAGGCGGATTGGCTCGTAGTCGGGCTGGGGAACCCGGGCGACAGGTATGCCCGGACCAGGCACAACGTCGGCTTTGAGGTGGCGAAGCTGGTGGCTGAGCGGCTGGGCCTGCCCAAGTTCAAGAGCAAGTACGGCGGCCTCTATAGCGAGGGCAAGCGGGTGGCTGTCCTGCTACCGCAGACTTACATGAACGAGTCCGGGAATTCGGCGGGCCCCGCGCGCGGCGCACTGGGTGTCGATCTGGACCACGTGGTTGCGATCCACGACGAGATCGACCTCCCGTTCGGCCAGATCGAGGTCCGGACGGGCGGCGGGCTGGCCGGCCACAACGGCTTGAAGTCCCTGAAGCAGGGGCTCGGGAGCGGTGACTTCACCCGGGTGCGGGTGGGTGTGGGGCGCCCGGACAGCACGGATCCGGAGATCGTGTCCCGCTACGTGCTTGGACGGTTCGACGAGGACCCTCAGGAGCTGATCGAGAGCGCGGCCGATGCCGTCGAGCGCCGCGTAAGCTTGGAGTAGAGCCGCGCGGGCGCCCCGGGCGGCCGCAGCGCATGCTCAGGAGCCTTCTCACATATGCACAGCACGACGATTCCGTCGCCAAGCTCGTCGAGGCCGCTCACGGCGAGCCTCAGCGCGCGTTCGTCTCGTCGAGCCTGCGCCCGTACCTGCTCGCGGCGCTGATCGACGCCGATCCTGGGCGCCCGGCTCTGATCGTGGCCGGGGACGACCGCGCCGCGCGGGACCTTGCCGCCGACCTCAAGCAGTTCCTCGCCCCGCGCAGCGTGCGCTTCTACCCGGCGCGCGGCATGCGCTACGAGTCGCACCTGGCGCCGCCGCCGCACCTGGTGGGCCTCCGGATCGCCGCCCTGGACGCGCTCCTGGGTGACGAGGCGGCCGTGCTCGTGACCTCAGCCGTCGCGCTCGCGGAGAAGCTGCCTGACCCGGCCCTGCGCCCGCACGGCTTCGAGATCGAGAAGGGCGGCCTGCTGGACCTCGACGAGACGGCCGGCCAGCTGGTGGCCTGCGGCTACGAGCGAGTGGAGCAGGTGGAGGACCGCGGCCAGTTCGCGATCCGCGGCGACATCCTCGACGTGTACCCCGCGACCGAGGAGCGCGCCGTGCGCTGCGAGCTGTTCGACGTGGAGGTGGAGCGACTCACCTGGTTCTCCACCTTCACGCAGCGCTCGCTCGAGGAGGCGGAGCGGGTGGAGATCGCCCCCGCCGCCGAGCTGGCGCCCGAGCACCGGGAGCTCGCGGAGATCGCGGCCGCCAGCGAGGAGGACGACCGCCCCGACGTGGCCGACGTCCTGCCCGTGGACCGCTTCTGCGAGCTGCTCGACCTCGTGCCCGAGGACGCCATCGTCGCGATCGCCGCCGAGGAGGAGCTGGCGCCCGCCCTGCGCGACTACTGGGAGGACGTGACCACGAGCTTCCACGACGACGACGCGCACCACCTCTACGTGAAGCCGGAGGCGCTCGACGCCGCGCTCGACGAGCGCGCGCAGCTGCGCCTCTCGAGCATCTCGCAGGACCAGCCGCACGAGTTCCGTGCCCAGGCCGCGGACACCGCGGCGCGCTCGCTGCGCGACGCCGAGCCCGAGCTCGAGAAGCTGGTGCGCTCCGGCTACCGCACCTTCGTGGCGTGGGCGCGGCGGGGCGAGGCCGAGCGCGCCCAGCTGAACCTGGCCCGCATGCAGCCGGCGTTCCTCGACGGCAAGCCCGCCCCGGAGGACGCCTCGCTCACCTTCGCCCACGCGAGCCTGCGCGACGGGTTCGTCGCGCCCAGCCTGAAGCTCGCCGTTCTCCCCGAGCACCGGCTGCTGCGCCGGCGTCGCACGGAGCGGCCGAGCGGCCCCGGCCCGATCGCCTCGTTTACCGACCTCCGGGCCGGCTCCCCGGTGGTGCACGAGGACCACGGCATCGCGCTCTTCACGGGCTTCGAGACGAAGACCGTGGGCGGGGTCACCCGCGACTACCTCGAGCTCGAGTACCGCGACGGCGACCGCGTGTTCGTGCCGAGCGACCAGCTCCACAAGATCAGCCGCTACGTGGGCGCCGACGCCGGCGACCCGCCGCTCTCGAAGCTCGGCGGCAAGCAGTGGGAGCAGATGAAGCTGAGGGCGCGCCGCGCCGCCCAGGCGCTCGCCGGGGAGCTGATCAACCTCTACGCCGAGCGCAAGCGCCGCGCCGGCCACGCGTTCCCCATGGACAGCGAGTGGCAGCTGGAGTTTGAGGCCCGCTTCCCGTACCGCGAGACACCCGACCAGCTCGAGGCCATCGACGCCGTGCGCGCCGATATGGAGGAGGCGCGCCCGATGGACCGCCTGATCTGCGGCGACGTGGGCTACGGCAAGACCGAGGTGGCCCTGCGAGCCGCGTTCAAGGCGGCAGAGGACGGCAAGCAGGTGATGTTCCTCGTGCCGACCACCGTGCTCGCCCAGCAGCACTACGGCACCTTCGTCGAGCGCCTGCGCGACTACCCGTTCACGATCGAGATGGTCTCGCGCTTCCGCTCGCCGAAGACGGTGCGCGAGTCGCTCAAGGGCTTCCAGGAGGGCAGGGTGGACATCCTCATCGGGACGCACCGGCTGCTCTCGCGCGACGTGCGGCCGAAAGAGCTCGGGCTTCTGATCGTGGACGAGGAGCAGCGCTTCGGCGTGAAGCAGAAGGAGCTGATGCGCCAGCTGCGGCTGAAGGTCGACGTTCTGTCGTTGTCCGCCACGCCGATCCCGCGCACGCTTCAGATGTCGCTCGCCGGGCTGCGCGACATCTCGGTGATCGAGACCCCGCCCGAGGGGCGCCGTCCCGTGAAGACCTACGTGGGCGACTACGACGACGACCTGGTGGCCAAGGCGATCAAGCGCGAGCTGGCCCGCGGCGGCCAGGCGTTCTTCCTCCACAACCGCGTGGAGACGATCGACGAGACGGCCGAGCGGGTGCGCGCGCTCGTGCCGGACGCGCGCGTGCTGGTGGCCCATGGGCAGATGGCCGAGGGCAGCCTCGAGAAGGTCATGCTCGAGTTCCTGCGTGGCGCCGGCGACGTGCTGGTGTGCACCACGATCGTCGAGTCGGGGCTCGACATCCCGAGCGCGAACACGCTGATCGTGGAGCGCGCGGACGAGCTCGGGCTCGCCCAGCTCTACCAGATCAGAGGGCGCGTGGGGCGCTCGCGGGAGCGCGCCTACGCGTACCTGCTCTACCCGTCAGCCGCCGCGCTGTCGGAGGAGGCCGGCCAGCGGCTGGCCACGCTGTCCGACTACACGGAGCTCGGCTCCGGCTTCAAGATCGCCATGCGCGACCTCGAGATCCGCGGCGCGGGCAACCTGCTGGGCGACGAGCAGTCCGGCCACGTGGCGGCCGTCGGCTTCGAGCTCTACGTCGGGATGATCGACGAGGCCGTGCGCCTGCTCGCCGGCGACGCCGCCGACGAGACGGCCGAGCCCGTGCGCATGGATCTGCCCGTGGACGCGTATGTGCCGGGCGACTACGTGCCCTACGAGGCGGCCAAGATCGAGATCCACCGGCGCGTGGCGGGCGCCCGCGAGATCGCCCAGCTGATCATGCTCCGCGAGGAGCTCGCCGACCGCTTCGGCCCGATTCCCGAGCCGCTCGAGAACCTGATCCGGCTCCAGGACGCCCGCATCAAGCTGGGACGAGCGGGCGCGCGGACGGTCGATTTCACCGGCGGCAGGCTGTCCGTGGCGCCGCTCGAGCTCGACTCGCGCGGGGCGAAGGCGCTGCGCGAGCGCGTGCCGGAGGCCATGTACGAGTCAGGCCGCGAGACCGTGCGCGTGCGGCTTCCCGAGGAGCCGGCCGAGCGCTTCCGGGCCGTGGTGACCGCCGCCGAGGCGATTCTCGAGGTCGCCACGGAACCTCCTCGGGAGTGAAATCTCTTTCGCTACCCTTCGCGCCCGTTCGGGGCTAGACCCTTAGCCCGTCTTTACCCGGCCGCCCTAGACATTGCTGCGATGACACGCGCCTTCACCAAGCTTCTCCTCCCGCTCGCCGCCCTCGTGCTCGGCGTCGCTGCCTTCGCCGGCTGCGGCAACGACGTACCGGCCGGTGCCGTCGCCAAGGTCGGCGACTCGACCATCACCCAGGACGAGTTCGACAAGTGGCTGAACACCGCCGCGAGGGGGAACGCGCAGGGTGGCGCGGCCGTCGTGCCCGACCCGCCGGACTACACGAAGTGCGTGGCCGCCAAGAGCAAGACGCCCGTGCCGAAGGGTCAGAAGAAGCCGACGGACGACGCGCTCAAGAAGCAGTGCAAGACCGAGTACGACCAGCTCAAGCGCGAGGTCATGCAGTTCCTGATCCAGGCCGAGTGGGTCCAGCAGGAGGCCGCTGACCAGGACATCAAGGTCACCGACGCTCAGATCAAGAAGTCGTTCGAGGACCAGAAGAAGCAGGCCTTCCCGAACGACAAGCAGTACCAGGAGTTCCTCGCGAGCTCCGGGATGAGCGAGAAGGACATCCTCTTCCGTGTCAAGCTCGACCAGCTTCAGCAGAAGCTGACGCAGAAGGTCACCGAGGACGCCAAGAAGGTGTCCGACGACGACATCTCGGCGTACTACGAGAAGAACAAGAAGCGCTTCGCACAGCCGGAGCGCCGCGACCTGCGCGTGGTCCTCACCAAGACCCAGGCCAAGGCCGACCAGGCCAAGAAGGCGCTCGACTCCGGCCAGTCGTTCAAGAAGGTCGTGAAGCAGTACTCGATCGACGAGGCCTCGAAGTCGCAGGCCGGCCTGCTCCCCGCGGTGTCCGAGGGCCAGCAGGAGAAGGCGTTCGACACGGCGATCTTCGACGCCGAGAAGGGCAAGATCGAGGGTCCCGTGAAGACCCAGTTCGGCTGGTACGTCTTCAAGGTCGAGAAGGTCACCCAGGCCTCGCAGCAGACGCTCGACCAGTCCAAGGAGACGATCAAGAACCTGCTGCGCTCACAGCGCCAGCAGAAGGCTCTCGACGCGTTCATCAAGTCCTTCCGCGAGGACTACAAGGACCGGACGGACTGCGCCGACGACTATCGCGTGGCGGAGTGCAAGAACGCTCCGAAGGACGAGACCGACACCGGCCCCGCCTCCGGCGGCAACCCGGGTGGCGCGCAGCCGGCCCCGGCGCCGACGCCGACACCGACGCCGCAGACCCCGCAGCAGCCGTAGTCGGGGAGCACTAGCGTGAGCGATCTCTCAGCCGCGCTCGAGCGGCTCGACGAGATCACGCGCAGGCTCCGCCGCGAATGTCCCTGGGACAGGGAGCAGGACGAGCGCTCGATCGTGCCGCACACGGTCGAGGAGGCCTACGAGCTTGCGGACGCGGCCCACTCCGGCGACGACGCCAAGCTGCTCGACGAGCTCGGCGACGTGCTGTTCCAGGTCTACTTCCTGTCGCTGCTCCTCGAGGAGCGCGGGCAGGGCAGCCTCGCCGAGGTGGCCGAGCACTGCCGCGAGAAGCTGATCCGCCGGCACCCGCACGTGTTCGGTGACCGGGCTGCCGACACGGCCGGCGACGTGGTCCGCAACTGGAACGAGATCAAGCGCGACGACGAGCGCGGCGGAGAGATCTTCGGCGAGATCCCGGAGACGCTGCCCTCGACGCTCTATGCGAAGAAGATCCTAAGCGTGCCGCCGCCGCCGGCCATGAGTTTCGGTCGAACGACCGGCTGCTGGCTGCGGTCCATGACGCCGTGGCGGCGGGCGAGGATCCCGAGCTCGCGCTCCGTAGGGCGGCGGACGAATACAGACGAGAGGTGGAGTCAGGTTGAGCGGGATCGATCAGGTACACGCACGTCAGATCCTCGACAGCCGGGGAAACCCGACGCGTCGAAGTCGATGTCGTCTTGAAGTCAGGCGCCTCTGGGCGGGCCGCGGTGCCCTCTGGTGCATCGACCGGCGAGTTCGAGGCCGTCGAGCTGCGCGATGGCGGCGACGCGTGGGCCGGCAAGGGCGTGACCAAGGCGGTCGCGAACGTGAACGGCGAGCTGGCCGCAGGCGGTGAACGGGCTCGACCCCGCCGACCAGGAGGCGCTCGACCGCACGATGATCGAGCTCGACGGCACCCCGAACAAGGCGCGGCTGGGCGCGAACGCGATCCTCGGCGTGTCGCTCGCCGCGGCGAAGGCGGCGGCCAGCGAGGCCGGCGCGCCGCTCTGGGCATACCTTGGGGGCTCAGAGGCGCACGTGCTGCCGGTGCCGATGATGAACGTGCTCAACGGCGGCGCGCACGCCGACAACAAGGTCGACTTCCAGGAGTTCATGGTCGTGCCGGTGGGCGCGCCCGACCTACTCGCGAGGGGCTGCGCACCGGCGTGGAGGTGTTCCACGCGCTCAAGCGCACGCTCCACGACCGCGGGCTGTCCACGGCGGTGGGCGACGAGGGCGGCTTCGCGCCGGACCTCGACTCGAACGAGGCCGCGCTCGAGATGCTGATCGCCGGCATCGAGGCGGCCGGCCACCGCCCCGGCGACGACGTGGCCATCGCCCTCGACCCGGCCACCAGCGAGATCTTCGAGGACGGCGCCTACGTGCTCGAGCACGAGGGCCGCACGCTCGACTCCGCCGCCCTCGTCGACTACTGGAGCGACATTTGCTCTCGCTATCCCGATCATCTCGATCGAAGACGGTCTCGACGAGGAGGACTGGGACGGCTGGAAGCTGCTCACCGAGAAGCTCGGCGACCGCGTCCAACTCGTCGGAGACGACCTCTTCGTGACCAACACCGAGCGTCTTCAGCGCGGCATCGAGGCCGGTGCAGCCAACTCGATCCTGATCAAGGTGAACCAGATCGGCACCCTCACCGAGACGCTCGCCGCGATGCGGATGGCGCGAGGAGGCCGGCTACACGGCCGTCATGTCGCACCGCTCGGGCGAGACCGAGGACACGACCATCGCCGACCTCGCCGTGGCCACCGGCTGCGGCCAGATCAAGACCGGCGCGCCCTCACGCTCCGATCGAGTGGCGAAGTACAACCAGCTGCTGCGGATCGAGGAGGCGCTCGGCGCCGACGCGGCCTACCCGGCCAGCCTCGCAGTTCTCGATCACGTAGGAGCGCTCGCCGGCACGGACCATCCCGAGGCGGCGCGCCTCGCGCTCGAGCGCGCCGGGGTCGCGCAGGGCGCGAAGCCTGCGCTTCAGGCCCTGGTGCTCTCTGTTCAGCTCGCTGAGCTGCTGCTTCTGGTGGCCGGCGGTGCCGGACTGCTTGATCCACTGCCGGGCCGGCGACGCGTACGAGAACAGGATCACCAGGAGCGTGCCCAGGAGGGCGACGCGCCCGAGGCGGTCCCAGCGGATGCCGCTGCGGCGGCGCGGGTGGCGATGGCCATCCAGACCCGCTTCGCCGCGGGGCTGGGGATTCCTACTCGGGCTTCTCGTGCTTCTCGCGCGGGCGCCCGCCGGCGTAGTCCTTGGCCTCGCGCAGGTAGCGGGCGAAGGCCGCGTCCACGACGCTCGCGGAGTCGGTGCCGGCGCCCTGGCGGCGAGCGATCGCAAGCGCCCAGTCGGTGTCGGCGCCGTAGAGGTCAGCCAGCTCGTCCACCATGAAGGTGGACCCGAGGCGCCGCCGCAGCTCCTCGACCACGAAGTCGGTCGCGTCGTCCAGATCGGCCTGCACGGTCTCGGACGCGTTCGCGATCCGCCGCTCGCCTTCGCGCCACTGGTAGAGGGCATTTTCGACCGCGTAGGCCATGGCGGCCGAGGCTAGCGGCTGGTGCCCGAGAATTGGGGGTCAGTCTTCGTCGTCGTCGCTGCCGGCGTCCTCGCCGGCGCGGCTGATCACGATGCGGTCGGCCTCGATCGTGACCGTGACCGGGCGGTGGCCCGCCCAGTGCTCCGCGTACGTGGGGTCGTCCTGCACGGCCGGGTCGAGCCAGAGCCCGTACCCCTCCTCGCCGTGGTCGAACGTGCCCTCGAGGGCCTTCGGCTTGCGGCCGCGACCGCGGCCGCCACGGCGCCCGCGGCGGCGCCGGGGGCGCGGCGTGTCGTCGCCATCGGCGTCGCCATCCCCATCGTCGCTCTCCACGGACTCGTCCTCGTCGTCGGCCTCCTGCTCCGCCTGGCGCTCGGCCTCGAGGGCCTCGGCCACGAGGGCGTCGTCCTCGGCCCGCAGGTCGAGCTCCTCCGCCTCCGTGCCGGGGACGAAGGCCTCGCCCTCGCCGCCCTCGGCGGCCGCGAGCTCGTGCTCCCGCTTGAAGGAGCGGATGTCGCCGACGGACGCGTCCAGCTGGTGGGCGATCCAGGCGTCGGTGCGGCCCTGGCGCACCCATGTGCGGATCTGGTTGAGCTGCGGTTTGAGCGATCTACGTGCCAATCGGCGCGGGACACTACCAACCTGGGAACCGGATTAGACATGCGTCCATACCCCGAACGGTTGCCCATTGCGCTGTCTGGCTCAGGCTGCTTTATTGAGTACGGCAATTCCTTCGGCAGGGGAGAAGGCCCGGCGTGCTCGTTCTCACGCGCAAGTCCAACCAGAGCATCATGATCGGCGACGACATCGAGATCTCGGTGCTCGCGATCATGGGCGAAAAGGTACGAATCGGCATCGAAGCTCCGCGCTCGGTCCCGGTCTTCCGGCGTGAGGTGTACGTCGAGATCCAGGAGGATCAGGACGCCGCCGACGCGGTCGCGAACGTGAACGGGCGCTGAGGGGCTGAGGTCCGAGAGCCGCTAGCCGGCCAGCATCGCCAGCGTCTCGAACATCACGATCGTGACGATCACGGCTGTGACCACGATCGTGAGGGCGAGAAAGGCGAAGCGGAACGAACCCTGCTTGCGCGTGCGCTCCACGCGGCGGACGCGGGAACGCTGAGCGGCCTCCTTGCGGAGCCGCTCCCTGCGCACGATCGACTCGGCCGCCTCCTCGCGGAAGGCCTCCTCGAACTGCGCCAGTGACTGCCTCATACGCATGCTCGGCGGAAGGCTATCAGTGGCCCCGAGGCCAAGCGCAGCGCGCTTCCTGAGCCGCAGCGAGACCGTCATGCGGTCGCGTGCTCCCGCGCCGCCTCCCTGTACACCCGCACGAAGCGCAGGTACTTCTCGGCGATCCGGCTGACGGCCTCGTCGCGCTCGATATCGCCGTCGAGGAAGCCCTTGAGGGCGTCCCACCAGATCGTGCGGCCGATCGCAAAGCCCGCGTAGCCCTCCACCGGGGCGCCGGTGCGCAGCCAGTGCTCAACCTTGGCGTCGTTGGCGCCGCGGCCCAGCACCACACAGATCACGCCGTCGCGGCCGTCGCGCCGGGTGGTCTTCGCAATGCGGTCGCAGTCCTCCTGGGTGTCGATCCCCTCGATCTTCCAGATGTCCGGCTCGACGCCCGCGTCCTGGAGATCCAGGATCGTGTGTTTCATGAGCTCGGGCCGCAGGTCGCGGTCGTAGCGCTCCTCGTCGCCGCCGACGCTCTCCAGCTGGTCCGGCTCCGCCGGGACCAGCAGCTCGAACAGGAACTTGCGGTCGTGCTCATGGAGCCAGTCGCCGAGCCGCTTGAGCTTCTCGGCCTGAACCCGGTTCATCTCGGCGTCGCCCTCGGGGTTGTAGCGCACCAGCACCTTGGAGAAGTCGGGGTCGAACTTCTCGATGTGGTCGCCGAACTCCTCGCCGTACTCGAAGTCGAACTCGTTCTGGCCGGACTTCTCGACCGGCATGGCGAGCAGCAGGCCGCGCTCCTTGGCCTCCTCTGGGGTCCGCTTCGGCGCGCCGAACTGCTCGTCCACGAGGCAGCCGGTGGCGTGCGGGTCCACGCCCTCGTCCGTCGCCTTCAGGAGCCCCTCGAAGATCAGGTGCTTCGCGTCGGCGATCGAGTCGGTCTGCTCCGGGGTCGGGTCGCCCTGAATCCCGAACATCTTCTTCTGGAATGACCCGCGGTGGTCGAACGCCAGGATGTAGAGCTTGCCGTCATAGCCGAGTGCCATTGAAGTTCTCCTTGTTGTGTCCCAGGGGTTATACCCTGCGCGCGATGGAGCACCGGTTCTCGGGCCCCTCGTACACCCTCGGAATTGAGGAAGAGCTCATGATCGTGGACGAGGAGACGCTCGATCTTGCGAATTCCATCGAACGGCTGCTCTCCGACCTCAGTGATGTACCCACCGAGGGCGAGGTCAAGCCGGAACTGATGGAGTCGGTCTGCGAGATCGCCACGACTCCGGTGCGCAACACGGCGGAGGCGGGTGATCAGCTGCGCGCCCTGCGCCGGACCGTGAACCAGGTGGCCCAGCCGCACGGCCTGGCGATCGGATCGGCCGGCACCCACCCGTTCGCGCTCTGGGAGGACCAGCGGATCGTCGCGCGCCCGCGCTACCGGGACCTGATCTCGGGCCTCCAGTTCGTGGCGCGCCAGGAGATCATCTTCGGCATCCACGTGCACGTGGGGGTCGACCATCCGGACAAGGCGATCCACGTGACCAACGGCATGCGCGTGCACCTGCCGCTGCTGCTGGCGCTGTCGGGCAACTCGCCGTTCTGGCGCGGCGACAACACCGGCCTCGACTCCACCCGCACGCCGATCTTCCGCGCCTTCCCGCGGGTGGGCATCCCGCCGCGCTACGACGACTTCGAGGACTGGGCCCGGCGGATCGAGTTCATGATGCAGTCGAAGGTCATCGGCGACTACACCTACCTCTGGTACGACGTCCGCCCGCATCCGAACTTCGGGACGGTCGAGGTGCGGGTGATGGACTCGCAGACGCGCGTGGAGCACACGCTCGCGCTGGCAGCCCTCGTCCAGGCGATGGTGAAGGAGCTCGCCGAGCACTTCGACGAGGGCAAGAAGCTCTCGCGCTACCCCTACGAGATGCTCGACGAGAACAAGTGGATGGCGGCCCGGCACGGGCTCGGGGCGCAGCTGGTGGACCTGCCGGACAAGGACCGCGTGCCGGTGCCGGAGCTGACCCGGCGGCTGATGGCGCGTCTGCGCCCGCACGCCGAGGATCTCGGCTCCGAGGCGGACTTCGACTTCATCGAGGAGATCCTCGACCGCGGCAACGGCGCCTCCCGCCAGGAGGTCGTCTACGAGGCCAATCACGACCTGCGTGAGGTCGTGCGCGAGATCCTCGACGCGACGGTGCCCGAGACCGCCGAGGCCACGGGCGACTAAAGGGCAGATCCTGGCACCCGGCGACGGGTACTCTGAGGGACACCGTGTCGCAGCCGGATCTGTTCGTCATCTGCAAGAACTGCGGCTCCGAGGTGAGCCCGTACGTGACCGAGTGCCCGTACTGCGGGCAGAGGGTCCGTAAGCGCGCGCCGAAGATCGATCGCTCCTCCGGCGAGCCGGAGCGAAAGCGGCGCCGGCGCCCGAAGAAGCTGCCCCGGCTGCGCGCCGAGGAGATCGCCGGCATCGCCCCCGACACGCGGCCGTATGCCACCGTCGCGCTGATCACCGCAGGCGTGGTGGGGATGCTCCTGTACGCGGCCGATCCTGGGAGGGACCTGGGCTACGTGACCATCGTGGGCGACATCCCGGGCCTCTCCAACGATGACGTCTGGCGCTGGTTCCTCACGCCGTTCCTGCACGGGGACCAGCTCGGTTACGGCTTCGTCGCACTGGTGGCGGTCGGGATCTTCGGGACGCTTTTCGAGCGCCGCTTCGGGCCGGTGGCGGTGGTGGCCACCTTCATCCTGTCCGGGGCCGCGGGAGCAGCCCTCGCCGTGACGCTGGAGGCCCCGCCACTGCTCTCCGACCCGGTCGCGTGGAACGTGATCGGCGCGAATGGCGCGGCGCTCGGCCTGCTCGTGGCCTGGCTGGTGGACGACCGCATCGCCGCGCGGCACGGCGATGACCGCGAGAACGACCTTCTTGGCGTGTACGTGATCGCGGCGGTGCTGGTGCTGCTGTCGCTGACGACGGAGTCGGCGAACATCGCCGCGGCCGTCGGGGGCGCGCTCACCGGCGCGCTGCTCGGCCTCGTGCTGCCGAGGCTCAGCAGAACCCCCTGATGTTCTCCGACGAGCAGCTGGACGCCGCCGTGCGCGCGCTCTCTGACCCCGAGCGCTTCGCGGGAGCGGAGCGGCTGGTCTCGGCGGCGGCCCCGCAGCTCCAGCGCGTCCTGGCGCACGCCCTCCAGGAGGGCGGCTGGTTCGGCGCCGCGCATCAGTCGGAGGTACGCTCCGCCGTCGCCGAGCCGGACGAGGCCACGCGCGCCACCCGGGTCGAGACGCTGCTCGCGGAGGAGACGCGCATGGGCATGCTGATCGGCGTGGCCGTGGGCTGGGAGCTCGCCCGCGAGCTCGGGGATTTCGAGGACCAAACAGACACCGAAGGAGACTGAACGTGGACATCCGCTTCCTTGGCCATGCCTGCTTCGAGCTGACCGACGGCGACACGCGCGTGCTCGTGGACCCGTTCCTCACCGGCAACCCGAAGGCCGCCGCGGAGGCCTCGGAGCTCGAGCCGACGCACATCTTCCTCACCCACGGCCACGCCGACCACTACGGCGACGTGATCGAAATCGGCAAGCGCACGGGCGCGCATGTCGTGGCGAACACCGAGCTGGCCGGCGAGCTCGGCGGGCAGGGCGGTCTCGAGAACGTGGCGGACCCGAACATCGGCGGCACGGTCCAGTTCGAAGGCGGCTGGGTGCGCCTCACGCCGGCCTGGCACACGGCCACCTCGCCGAACGGCACAGTGCACACGCCGGCCGGGCTCGTGATCAACCTGGGCGGCAAGACCGTCTACCACGTGGGCGACACAGCGCTGTTCTCAGACATCCGGCTCGCCGGCGAGCGCGACCAGCTAGATGCCGCGCTCGTCTGCATCGGCGGCCACTACACGATGGACCGCCACGACGCGGCGATTGCCTGCGAGTGGATCGGCGCCCCGACGGTGATCCCGTGCCACTACAACACGTTCCCGCCGATCGAGGCCGACGCTCAGGCGTTCAAGGCGGACGTGGAGCAGCGCACGGGCGGGAAGACAACGGTCGAGGTGCTCGACCCGGGAGCGACGCTCAGCCTCTAGAGGTCTCCTGCCAGCCGCGCGCGAACCAGACCGGACGGTCCTTCCAGTCGTGCGCGACCAGGGCGGCGCCGACCGCAGCGAGCAGGATCCCCGTGGCCCCGTGGTGAACCCGCTGACCGCAGACCCATACGCGGCGACGATTGGGGTCGTAACCGACGAGACGATTACCGTGTGTCCATGGCTTATGCATCGTGTGAACTCCGCACTTTCCCTCATCGGCATTTCAGCGCGTAAATTCACACTGAAGTTGCTCGCCGCAGTGGTTATTGCGCTTGCGCTGGCGGTTTCCGGGTGCGGCGGGGACGACGAGGAGTCGGCGAGCCTGCCCACCGATCCCGCCACCACCCCTGCACAGACCGCCACCGCCGAGGCACCCACCAACACCGAGGAGGAGCCACAGGAGCCCGAGACGGCGCCTGCCGAGTCTGCGCCTGAGGACCAGCCTGGCGGCGCGGGCGACGAAGAGCCCGCGCGCACGCTGGCGCTCTTCACCGCCGCTGACGGCCGCATCACCCCGCGGGTGGTGCGCGTGCCGGCGTTCATCGCCGTCCAGGTGGAGCTGCGCTCGAAGGACGGCCGCGAGTACGGGCTGCGCTTCGGCGACGTGACCATCACCGCGGGCGGCGACCTCAGCTCGGTCTCGACCAAGATCGACGGCCTGCGCCCGGGCAAGGCGATCACGGGAGAGCCGACCGGCCCGGGCAACGCCGTGCGCATAGAGGCGACAGCCGAGCCGGGGCCGTAGGGGCGTGGCGCTCCGCCCGGCGGGCGCCCGGCCCCCGGGGCGCCGCTGACGGCGGGCGCCCGGCCCCCGGGGCGCCGCCGACGGCGGGCACTAAAGGGGGGTCCTATCGGACTTGGTCCGGCTGGGCCGGACATATCCCGATGGCACCCGTTCGCCGCCACTGGCTGGCCAGCCAACCATGGGGTAATCTGCGGCGCCATGAGCGAATCAGCCACCGAGCGGACCCTGCGCGACGACTTCCAGGCCACGAGCGATCCCGGGCTGATGGAGTCCGCGGACCGCGGCGAGGTGAACCTGCTCAGCTACGAGCAGCTCTATTTGCTCTGGGAGCGCCAGCAGTGGGCCACCCAGGACATCGACTTCACGCAGGACCGGATCGACTGGCACGAGCGCATCCCGGAGGAGGAGCGCTTCCAGCGCATGTACGGGCTCAGCTCGTTCTTCATCGGTGAGCAGAAGGTGGCGGAGGAGCTCGGGCCGATGATGCGCGCGGCTCCCACCGAGGAGATGCAGGTGTTCCTGTGCACGCAGATCGCGGACGAGGCGCGGCACGTGCGCTTCTTCAACCGCTTCTACGAGGAGGTCGGCGTGCTGAAGGCCGACTCGCTCCAGGGCCGGCTCACCGAGACGAGCGAGCACGTGAACCCCGAGTTCAACGAGCTCTTCGACGAGATGCTCAAGAGCCGTGTCGACCACCTCGCTCGCCAGCCCGAGGACCTCGAGAAGCTGGTCGAGGCGATCACGCTCTACCACATGGTCATCGAGGGGATGCTCGCCCTCACGGGCCAGCACTTCATCCTCCAGTACAACGAGGAGCAGGGCACGCTGCCGGGCTTCGTCGAGGGCTTCAACAACATCGCCCGCGACGAGCACCGCCACGTGGCGTTCGGCGCCCGCTTCCTGCGCGAGATGGCCCAGGCGGACACCCGCTACGGCGAGGCCATCACGCGCACGCTCGCCGAGGTCGCCCCGATCGCCGACGCCGTGCTCCGGCCCAAGTGGTACGTGGAGGGCGAGACGGAGCTGTTTGGCACCGACCTGGAGGAGACGCGCGCGTTCGCCGCGAAGGCCCTGGAGCGGCGACTGAAGGTGATCGGTCTGGCGCCCGTCGGCCTAGAACATCCGGCCGCCGATCGGGACGTCGGCGGTCGGGCGCAGCAGGATCACGTTGCCGTCCTCGTCGGGGACCCCGAGCGTGAGTACCTCTGACATGAACGGGCCGATCTGGCGCGGCGGGAAGTTCACGACGGCGACCACGAGGCTGCCCTCGAGCTCCTCGCGCGAGTAGTTCTTGATCTGAGCCGACGAGCGCTTCTCGCCGATCTCGGGACCGAAGTCGATGAACAGCTTCCAGGCCGGCTTGCGGGCCTCCGGAAAGTCCTCGACGCGGCTGACCCGCCCGACGCGGATGTCGACCTTCATGAAGTCGTCGAAGTCGATCACGCGGCGGGCAGCGTAGCTGGCGGCCGTTTACTGCAGCGGTGAAGGGGGGTGTCGTCACTTAACCGCGACATGCGCGGTTAATCGCCGGGGGTCTCGTTCAGTGGCGTCGTTCGTCGGCCAAGCGGGCGCGCGAGTGGGGCGCGCCCGCCCAGCCCGCTACGGAGCCGGCGGCGGGGGCGGCGGGGGCGGCGGTGGCTGGCTGGTTCCGCTGGGCTCGCCGGCCGGTGGGGCGGGTGGCGGGGGAGCCGGCTCCTGGGCGGGATCGCCCGGCGTTGCGGCCGGGTCGCTCGGCTCGCCGGGCGGCGCGGTGGAGTCACGGAGGCTGCTCCTCGCGGGGCGGCAGCGTGACCGTCGAGCCGTCCTCCTGCACCGGTGGGCCGGCGGCGCCTCCACGGCCTCGGGCGGGAACCGGCGCGGCGACGGGCGCGGGCTCGGGAGCCACGGGCGCGGCCGTCGGCCCGACCTCGACGCGGGCTCGTGAACCACCTGCTCCCGGCGCCGGCCGCGCCACCGGCGGCGCGGCGGGCGCCGGTCTCGGCGCGGGGGCGGCGGCCACCTGCGCCGGGGGCGCGGGCCTGGCGCTCGCTCACGTGCTTCACCTCGACGGCGCCCGCGGTCACGATCACCGCCGCCGCCATACCGGCCGCGGCCTTGGACGCGAGCGTGGAGACGCCGGCCGACACCGCGCCACCCGCGGTGAGCCCGCCGGCCGCGGTGGCCGCGACGCCGGCCACTCCGCCGCCACCGGCGGCGCGCCGCCCGACGCGGCGGCTCCGGCGGCACCTGCGCCGCCGACGCCGACCTTCGCCACCCACAGCTTCTTGAGGAAGCACCAGCGGCCCGATCGGATAGACCGCGGCCAGCGCCCGCGTCGTCTTGCGCAGCTCGCCGCTGAAGGTGCGGCAGCGGTCGCAGACCTTCAGATGGCGGCGCACCGGCGCGGTCGTCCGCGCGAGCCCCTCGGCCACCTGGCCGAGCTCCACGCGCACCTCGCCGCAGGTGAGCAGGCGCGACTCGGCCGCCTCCGCGAGCGAGACACGCGCGCGCACGAGGAGCGACTTGACGCTCGGCACGGTGGTGTCCATCGCCTCGGCGATCTGGTCGTACGAGAGCGCGTCGATCTCGCGCAGCAGCAGCGCCGTGCGCTGGGTCTCGGGCAGCTCGTGCACGTCGGCCACGATCTGGCGGAACTCCTCGCGCTTGTGCACCGTGTCCGCCGTCGTGGCGCCGCCGTCGCGCTCGAAGATGTCCATCGAGTCCTGCCCGGCGGGCTGCGGGACGGCGCAGGTGGTTGAGCGAGCGGTTGCGGGCGATCCGGTACAGCCACGGGCGCGCGTTGATCGCCCGGTCGTCGGCGCGGATCGCGTTGAAGGCCGCGGTGAAGACCTCCTGGAGCACGTCCTCGGCGTCCTCCTGCGAGCCGAGCATGTGGCGGCAGAAGGCGAGCAGCCGCGGCTGATAGCGCTGGACGAGCGCCTCGAAGGCTCCGTGGTGGCCGCGCCGCGTGAGCGCGATCAGCCGCTCGTCGCTCTGCAGCCGGAGGAGGGGAGACCGCCCGGCGAGTGCCGGCAGTGCGGCGGACTGTCTTAGAGCGGAAGCTTCCATGGGCCAACCACGGGCGGGCCGAAACCCCGCCTCGGTGACACCGTAGCACCGGAAAAGTTGCGCGCTCAGCCCATGCGCTGCGGAGCTCTTCCAGGCGGTGGTAGGCGAACGCGACGGCCATCGCGCCCTCGCCCACGGCGCCCGCCGACGCGCTTCACGGAGCCATGCCGGACGTCGCCGGCGGCGAACACGCCGGCGATGTTCGTCTCGAGCGCGAGCGGGTCCCTGTCAAGGGGCCAGCCGTCCGGCCTCCGGCCGTCCTGGAGCAGGTCGGGACCGGTCAGGAGGAAGCCGTTCCGGTCCGTCTGCACGCCGCTCGAAGGCGCCCAGGCGGTGCGCGGGACCCCGCCGATGCAGAGGAACATCGCCGAGACCGGCATCGTGTCGGGCGGCTGAGTCGGCGGACTCGATGGTCACGGCTCCGAGCCGGGCGCCCTGCTCGTGCAGCGCCGTCACCTGGCTGTGAAGCCGGACCTCGATCAGGTCGTTGGCCTCGATCCGCTCCACGAGGTAGGCGGACATCGACTTGCGGAGACTGTCGCCTCGCACCACCTGGGTCACCCGGGCACCTGCGGTGGCCAGGTTCATGACGGCCTGGCCGGCCGAGTTGCCGGCGCCCACGACGATCACGTCCTCGCCCGAGCACTGGACCGCCTCGCTGCGCCCGGCGCCGTAGTACACGCCGTGCCCGAGCAGCTCCTCGACGCCGTCGAGCTCGAGCCGGCGCCACTCCATCCCGGGGGCCACGATCACGATGTCGGACGTGACCTCGTCGCCGCTGGCGAGCTCCGCCCGCGGCGGCTCGTCCGGACTCAGGTGGCCGCTCACAACGCCGTTGAGGAGCAGGAGCTCGGCGCCGAAGCGCTCCGCCTGGCGCCCTGCCAGGCGCGAGAGCTCGGCCCCGCCGATGGGCTCGACGAAGCCGAAGAAGTTCTCGATCGCCGAGGTGTAGGACGCCTGGCCGCCCGGCACGTCCGCCTCGGCGACGGCCGTCGAGAGCCCGTCCGAGGCCCCGTACACCGCCGCCGCGAGGCCCGCCGGTCCCGCGCCCACGATGAAGAGGTCGTAGTGCTTCCGGTCGGGGTGTGCGTGAATGGACCACGCCTCAGCAAGCCCTCGGACGGTGGCACCCGCGTGAACGGTGTCGCCGTCCACGACCACCGGCAGCGCCGCCCCGTTCGCCCCGGCCTCGGCGAGCACCGCATCGGCCTGGGGAGTGCCGGCCTCGTAGAAGTCGTGTGGCTGGGCCGTTCGCGTGAGAAAGTCGCGCAGCCGGTAGTCCTCCGGGTCGAGACGGCGGCCGACGACCTTCAAGGTGGGGCGGGGAGGCATGAGTGCCCGGGGTGGGATTCGAACCCACATGCCCTCTCGGGCAGTCGGGTTTAAGCCGACCGCGTCTCACCGAGTTCCGCCACCCGGGCGCGGTAAAGCCTACGCGGAGCGCTGCGTGTGCCGGACCGCGTCGGGTATACACCCGGCATGGCCAAGCTCCTCTTCATCCCCGTCTCCATCACCGGCGGCCTGATCGCGGGCTTCGTCGGCAAGAAGCTCTTCGACGGGCTCTGGGGCGTCATCGACGACGAGGAGCCGCCGGACTCGAAGCACCGCGACATCACGTGGGGCAGGCTGCTCGTGGCCGGCGCCATCCAGGGAGCGATCTTCCGCGCCGTCAAGGAGGCCACGGACCACGCCTCGCGGCGCGCGTTCTACCGCACGACGGGCACCTGGCCGGGCGAAAAACGGCCCGATCCCGAGTAACCGATTCGGTTACCCAGGACTAACCAGGGCCACAACGGGGGAATAGCGGGGCGCAAGAACCGGCGCACTGGTGCGTTACCGGTTGTAAGAGTTCACGGCTGAGCTCGGATTCCGGCTTGGGAGCCTCGCCAAAAGGGACGGCGGGGGGTCGGGAGCTGTGCGAGAGGAGTAGGGGTAGGTGCGATCGCTGAGCGCCATCGGACGCGTAGCCGCTGTCGGCGCGGTTATCGCTGCGATCGTGCTCGTCGGCCTCATCCTCTTCGGCGGCACCGGCGCGGGCGGCTACAAGGTCAAGGCGCGCTTCCTCAACGCCGGCCAGCTGGTGAAGGGCAACCCCGTACAGGTGGGCGGCGTCCCGGTCGGCTCCGTCAAGGGCATCAGGATCACGGACGACGGCCACGCCGAGATCGAGATGTCGATCGACGGCGACCACTCTCCGCTGCGCGTCGGCACGCGCGCGGAGATCCGCCAGTTCTCCCAGTCCGGCCTCGCGAACCGCTATATCGACCTGAAGCTCCCGCCGGACAGCGACGACGAGATCCCCGACGGCGGCGTGATCGAGACCGACAAGACCGTCACCCAGGTCGACCTCGACGAGCTCTACAACACGCTCGACGCGGAGACGCGCCGCTCGCTCCAGGGATTCTTCAAGGGCTCCGCCGACCAGTGGCGCGACATGGAGCGCGAGGCGAACATCGGGTTCGAGTACCTCAACCCGGCACTCTCGACCTCCAGCCGCCTCTTCAACGAGCTCACGCGGGACACCCCGCTCCTCCAGCGCTTCCTCGTGGACAGCTCGGAGATGGTCACCGCGCTGGCGGAGCGGCGCGACGACCTCGCGGCCCTGATGGGCAACCTCAACGACGACAACCCGCGCGCTCGGCAGCCAGAAGGAGGCGCTTGCCGAGTCGATCGGCCGGCTCCCGCCGTTCATGCGCCGGGCCAACACGACGTTCGTGAACCTCAGATCGACCCTCGACGAAGTCGACCCGCTCGTCGAGGCGTCGAAGCCGGTGGCGAAGCGCCTGCAGCCTTTCCTCTCGCAGGCTCGGGCCTTCGCCGCCGACGCTGAGCCGACGGTGCGCGACCTCAGCCTCACGATCCGGCGCCGCGGCGCCGGCAACGACCTGATCGACCTGATGCGGACGTTCCCGCCGCTGGCCGACATCGCCACCGTCACGAAGCAGCGCGGCTACGCGCCCGGCGGTCGCCGCTTCGACGTCGGGGAGACGCGCGGAGCCTTCCAGGAGTCGGTCGAGGCGCTCCAGGGCGGCGCCGGTGAGATCAGCTTCGCTCGCCCGTACACCACCGACTTCCTCGGCTGGTTCGACGACTTCTCCACGACCGGCGGCGGCTTCGACGCGCTCGGCGCCACGGCGCGCGGCATGGTCTCGTTCGCGCCGGTCCTGCACAAGGACTCGCTCGCGCAGAAGCAGTACCGGCGTTGCCCGGGCTCCGCCGAGGCGCCTCTGAAGGACGGCTCGAACGTGCTCTCGGCCGACGAGCGCGAGCGGCTCGGGTGCGACGAGGGTCACAGGTCGGTGCCGAAGTGAGGCGGATCCTCGTGATGCTCGCCGTGCTCGGAGTCTGCGCCGGAGCGTTCGTGCTCGCCGGAGCATCGGACCAGAAGGCGGACGGCACGACCTACCGCATCGTCTTCGACAACGCCTTCGGGCTCACGAAGGGCGGCGACTTCCGCGTCGGCGGCGTGAACGCCGGGCAGACCACGGGCTTCGACGTCGAGAAGAAGCAGGGCGAGTCGCCCAAGGCCGTCGTGATCGCGGAGATCACGAAGCCCGGCTTCGGCGACTTCCGCGAGAACGCCACCTGCGACATCCGGCCGCAGTCCCTGATCGGCGAGTACTACGTGGACTGCCAGCCCGGCACGTCCGAGAAGCCGCTCCCGGACAACACGGTCCAGGTGGAGCAGACCACCTCGACGATCCCCACGGACCTCGTCAACAACATCATGCGGCGCCCCTACCGCGAGCGCTTCCGGCTGATCATCGCGGAGCTCGGCACCGGCCTCGCGGGCCGGCCCGACGACCTCCAGGAGGTGCTCCGGCGCGCGCACCCGGGCCTGCGCGAGACCTCGAAGGTGCTGCGGATCCTCGGCGACCAGAACCAGGTCATCAAGAACTTCATCGCCGACTCGGACACGGTCGTCCTGGAGCTCGAGCGCAACAAGCGGGACGTGGTCCGCTGGGTGCGCGAGGCCGGCGACGCGGCCGAGATCTCGGCGACGCGGCGCAACGAGCTGCGCGCGGGCTTCCAGCGCTTCCCCGAGTTCCTCGACGAGCTCCGCCCGACCATGGCGAGGCTCGGCGAGCTCGCGGACGAGCAGACCCCGCTGATGGCGGACCTCCAGCGCGCCGCCCCCGATCTCGACACCTTCTTCACGCGCCTCGGCCCGTTCGCCGAGGCCAGCCGGCCCGCGGTCCGCTCCCTCGGCGAGGCGGGAGAGGTCGGCGTTCGCGCGTTCCGCGAGGGCCGCCAGGAGGTGGCCGAGCTGCGCAAGCTCGCCGCCGGCTCGCCGGCGCTCGCCAAGCCGCTGCGCCAGTTCCTCCAGACGATCGACGACCGCAAGCGCGCCATCGAGAACGACCCGCGCGCGAAGGCCAGCGCGCCGCCGGCTCCGGATCCCACCGCCATTCCGGGCGAGGGCGGCTTCACCGGGCATGGAGGCCATCTGGAACTACTTCTTCTGGCAGACGCTCAGCATCAACATGCTGGACGACACGGCGCACATCCTGCGCGCGTCGCTCACGGCCGCGCCGCACTGCATCGAGTGGCACAACGAGCCGCCGAAGACGCCCGAGGACCACGAGACGTTCGAGAACTGCAACTCGTACCTCGGCCCGAACCAGCCCGGCATCTACAGCCCCGACCCGCTCGACGACGGCTCGAACCCGGAGGCTGCCAGCCTCCGCGCGCGGAGCGGACAGCCCGCCTCCCAGCTCGGCGAGCAGCGCGGCGAGGGCCAGCCCGAGGCCGGCCCGCTCCCCGGCCAGCCCGACATCTCGAAGCCGCAGATCGTGCTGCCGCCTGACCTCCAGCGACCTGCTCGACTCGCTGAACCAGCGCCAGCTCCGCCGGCTCGAACGGCGGGGCGAGCTGCCCACGAGCCCCGATGCCGCTGCGCCGCGAGCTCGGCTCGCTGGGCGCGCCCGCGGACGACCAGACCACCGGCCAGCTCCTCGACTACCTGCTCGCGCCATGAGACGTCGCCGCGGACAGAGCATCGCCGCCAGCCCGGTCCTGATCGGGGCCACGACCGTGCTGATCGCGCTCGTGGCGGTGTTCATCGCCTACAACGCGAACTCGGGCCTCCCGTTCGTCCCGAGCTACGAGCTGAACGCCGAGCTCCCGTCGGGCGCCAAGCTGGTGAAGGGCAACGAGGTACGGGTCGGCGGCTTCCGGGTCGGCGTGGTGAAGGAGCTGACCCCGAAGGTCACGACGATCGACGGCGAGCGCCGCAGCATCGCGGTGGCCAGGCTGTCGCTCGACAAGAAGCTCGAGCCGCTGTCGCGCGACTCGGAGCTGCGGGTCCGCCCGCGCTCCGCGCTCGGCCTGAAGTACATCGAGCTCGAACCGGGCACGAGCAAGGCCACCTTCCAGTCGGGCGACACGGTCCCGGTCGAGCAGGCGTCCGAGCCGCTCGAGTTCGAGGACCTGTTCTCGACCTTCGACCGCGACACGCGCCCGCACATCCAGCGCGCCACGGACGGCTTCGGGAACGCTTTCGCCGGGCGCGGCCAGTCCATCAACCGCGCCATCGAGGCGCTCAACCCGTTCTTCAGGTCGCTCACTCCCGTGATGGAGAACCTCTCGGACCCGCGCACCGAGCTCGACCAGTTCTTCCTCCAGCTCGGCCGGGCCTCGGCGCAGGCGGCGCCGGTCGCGCGCACCCAGGCGCTCCTGTTCACGGACATGGCGGACACGTTCGCCGCGATCTCGGCCGACCCGCGCGCGCTCCAGGACACGATCGAGAAGAGCGCGCCGACCATGGACGTGTCGATCGACTCGTTCCGCGTGCAGCAGCCGTTCCTCGTGGACTTCACCGACCTGTCGGCGCGGCTGCGCCCGGCCGCGGCCGAGCTGCCGCGCTCGCTGCCGGCCATCAACAGCGCGTTCGCCGCGGGCACGCCGGTGCTGCCGAAGACCGTCGAGCTGAACGAGAACGTCGAGAAGGCGCTGCGCGAGGCGGAGGACCTGTTCGAGAACCCGAGCACCCTGCTCGCGCTGAGGGACCTGACGACCGCCGTGACGGTTTCGCGCCCCGCGATCGAGTACATCGCGCCCTACCAGACGGTCTGCAACTACTTCCAGTACTTCGTCCACCCGCTGGGCGAGGTGCAGTCCGTGGTCCAGACCGGCCCCACCGGCGGCGGGACCGTGCTGAACCAGAACGTCAAGGAGGTCAACACAAACCAGCAGAACAACTACGCCACGTCGGCCAGCTCGCGGCCCGTGGGACATCCTCGAGGGCCAGAAGCCGCAGGGCGCGCACGACCTGCAGGGCAATCCGATCTTCCGCCTGTATGCCCCCGCCTACAACCCGGCCATCGACGCTCAGGGCAACGCGGACTGCCAGCTCGGCCAGACCGGCTATCCGAACGGCTCGCTCGGCCCGGGCCGCTACAAGCGCGGCAACATCCAGGACGGGTCGAACGCCCAGGGACTCCCGATCCCGGGCCAGTTCGGCACCGGCACCAACGGCGCCATCACCGACAACAACCTGCCGGGGCTCTCCGGAGGGACCTACAAGTCTCGTGAGCTCGGCATCGACAACCTGGCGGACGTGCCATGAGCCGGGCTCGACAGAGACGGCATGAGCCCCTTCCGCGCAGGCGTCCTGGCGCTCGTCGTCGTCTGCCTGTTCACGTACTTCGGGTTCTCGAAGGCGAACCCGTTCGCGAATCCGTACGAGTTCAAGGCGGTCTTCAACGACGTCAACAACCTGAAGCCGAAGTCGCCCGTGCGGATCGCCGGGGTGGAGGTGGGCAAGGTCCTGAAGGTCGAGCCCGTGAACGAGGGCCAGGGCGCGGCGATGGTCACGATGGAGATGCAGGAGAAGGCCCTGCCGATCAAGGAGGACGCCGAGCTGAAGATCCGCCCGCGCATCTTCCTCGAGGGCAACTTCTTCGTGGACCTCGAGCCGGGCTCGCCGTCCGCCGACGAGCTCGAGAAGGGCGGCACCATCCCGGTCACCCGGACGGCCGCGCCGGTCCAGTGGGGCGACCTCCTGACGGCCCTTCAGAGCGACACGCGCACCGACCTCCAGACGTTCCTGCGCGAGTACTCGAAGGGGCTCGAGGACGGCGGCGCCGAGGGCTGGAACCAGGCGATCGAGTACTGGGAGCCGGCCTACCGCAACTCCTCGCTGGCCAACGACGCCACGCTCGGCCAGGACGCCGATCGCGACCTCCAGCGCGTGCTCAAGGGCCAGCAGAAGACGTTCGCCGCCCTGGTCCGCGACGAGCGCGCGCTCAAGGACCTCGTGACCAACTTCAACGTCACGGCCGGCGCGCTCGCGCGGGAGGACGTCGCGCTGGCAGCCTCCATCCCGGCGCTGCGCGACACGCTCCGCGCCGGCCAGCCGGCGCTCGCGTCGCTCAACTCCGCGCTGCCCTCGCTGCGCGCGTTCGCGCGCGATGCGCTTCCGGGCGTGCGCAGCTCGGACGAGACGCTCGACGCCTCGCTGCCGTTCATTACCCAGGCGCGCCTCCTGATGTCCGAGCGCGAGCTGCGCGGGACCGCGCGCGTGCTGCGCCAGACGATGCCGGACCTCGTGGCCTTCAACCGGACCTCGGTGCCGTTCCTGCGCCAGGCGCGCGCGCTGTCGGCGTGCACGACCAACGTGCTGGTGCCGTTCATGGGCCTCGACATCCCGAACCCCGAGTCCGGCAACGAGGCGGAGAACACGGGCAAGGTGCGCCAGCAGCTCCAGCGCGGCTTCCCCGGCCTCTCGGGCGAGAGCCGCCTGTCGGACGGCAACAACCAGTTCTTCCACGCCGGCGCCACTCCCCCAGGCGACCGCGTGCGGCCGGGCCCGCCTCCCGACGGCGGCAGCCAGCCGTTCCCGCACCGTCCCGACGTGCCGTGTGAGGAGCAGGAGCTGCCGAACCTGCACGCCCCGGGCGGCCCGATCCCGGCCTTCCCGGTGCTGGACGAGACCCCGGGGTCGGTGATCAAGCCGCCGGTGCCGTGTCGGTCCCGGGGGCCGGCGACTTCGTCGACTCCGCCGAGGAGTTCCTGAACGACGTGCTGCCGCTGGTGGCGAAGGAGCGCGCGGCGTACCAGCGCCGCGAGGCGCAGCTCGCGAAGCAGGAGGGCGGCGGATGAGGACCGCGATCCGCAAGAACCTCGCGGACTTCCTCGCGATCCTCGGCGTGGTGGTGCTCGGCATCGGGATCGGCGTCTACATCCTCTCCAACCAGCGCCTGCACTTCCCGCTCGTCGAGGAGTCGCCCTACGTCGTGCGCGCGGAGCTTCCCGACGCGCAGGCGGTCACGCCCGGCCAGGGACAGACCGTGGTGGTGGCGGGTGTCCGCATCGGCGACATCGGCAAGGTCGAGCTCGAGGAGGGCAGGGCGGTCGTCGAGCTCCAGCTCGAGCGGAAGTACAAGGGCCTGCTGCGCGAGGACGCGAGCGCTCTCCTGCGCGCCAAGACCGGCACGAAGGACATGTTCCTGGAGGTCGATCCCGGCGACGGGAAGCCGCTCCCGGAGGACGGCACGATCAGGGTGTCGAACACGCTGCCCGACATCGACCCCGACGAGTTCCTCGCGGTTCTCGACTCCGACACGCGCGACTACCTGAAGCTGCTGATCTCGGGCGTCGGCAAGGGGCTGGACGGCCGCGGCACCGACCTTCGCGAGGTGATGAAGCGCCTCGGCCCGCTGCACCGGGACCTCGCGCGCGTGAGCCGGGCCGTGGCCGAGCGGCGGCACAACATGCGGCGGCTCATCAACCGCTACGGCCTGCTGATGACGGAGCTCGGCAAGAGCGACAAGGACATCACCCGCCTGGTGCGCGCCTCGAACGTCACGCTCGGCGCCTTCGCCGACGAGGACCAGAACATCTCGGCGCTCGTGTCGAAGCTGCCGGGCACGCTGAACGAGACGACGACCACGCTCGGCAAGGTCGACCGGCTCTCGCAGCAGATGGGACCGACCTTCGAGTCGCTGCGCGCGCCGTTCCGGAAGCTCGACGACGCGAACGCGGCCGTGCTGCCCTTCGTCGAGGAGGCGGCCCCGATCCTCGAGAACAAGGTGCGCCCCTTCGCGCGTGAGGCTCCAGCCGTTCCAGCGCGACCTCGGCGCGGCGTCCAAGGACCTCGCACAGGCGGGCCCGGACCTGACCGACGGCGTTCCTCGGGCTGAACCGGCTCTTCAACATCGGCGCCTACAACCCGGGCGGCACCGAGGGGATCAGCGCCGACTGCGAGACCAAGGGCATCTGCACGCGAGCGGAGCGCGCGCGCAACGAGAGCTACCTCTACTGGCTCGCCTGGGTCGGCCAGAACACGGTCTCGCTCTTCTCGACGGCGGACGCGCTCGGCCCGATCCGGCGCGCGTACCTGCTCAACCTCAACTGCGACGTCCTCACCGCCGGGGCCAAGGAGGTCGGCGTGCCGGACGCCGAGGCAGAGGGCCTGTCCGACCTCTACAGCGGGATCGGGGCCTGCGCGAACCCATGATCAAGGAAACCCCCAGCATCAGCCGCATCATCGCGATGGTCGCGTTCACGCTGTCGGTGTTCGCGATCCTGATCTTCCTGTGGCTCGCGTTCGGCGGCTCGGTGCCGCTCAACCCCGAGGGCTACCGCTTCACGGTCCACATGACCGAGGCCGCGACGCTCGCCCAGGAGGCCGACGTGCGCATGTCCGGCGTGAACGTCGGCAAGGTCAAGACGAAGGAGCTCGACGAGGGCGGCGCGCGCACGATCGTGGAGGTGGAGATCGACGAGCCCTACGCGCCGATCCCGAAGGACACACGCGCGATCCTCCGGGCCAAGACCCTGCTCGGCGAGACCTACCTGGAGCTCGCGCCCGGGAACCAGGTCGGCCGGCATGCTCGCCGACGGCGGGCGGCTGGCGAACGCCCGGGTCCAGCCGACGGTCGAGCTGGACGAGATCTTCACCGCCTTCGACCCCGACACGCGCCAGGCCTTCCGTGACTGGATCACGGAGCTCTCCGGCGCCATCGAGGACGGTCGCGGACAGGACCTGAACGACGCGCTTCGGCAACTTCGAGGGCTTCGCGGTGGACGGCGCCAAGCTGATGCAGGTGCTCGACGAGCAGGACGTGGCCGTGCACCGCCTGGTTCGCAACACCGGGGTGGTGTTCGGGGCGATCAACGAGAGGCGGGGCGCGCTGCGCGAGCTGATCGTGAACTCGAAGCGCACGTTCGAGGCCACCGCGTCGCGCGACGAGGCGCTGGCCGAGACGTTCGCGATCTTCCCGACCTTCCTCGACGAGAGCAAGGCCACCATGGCGCGCCTCGAGGACTTCTCGCGGAGCACCCGTCCGCTCGTGATCGACCTGAAGCCGGCCGCCGACGACCTCGGTCCGACCGTGCGCGACCTCGGCGACCTCGCCCCCGACCTCGAGCGGCTGTTCGGCGACCTCGTCCCGCTCACGCGCGCGAGCCGGACCGGCGTCCCGGCGCTCGAGCGGACGCTGCGCGAGGCAGAGCCGCTCACCGAGGCGCTCCACACCTTCTTCCCGGAGCTCAACCCGATCCTGTCCTACATGAACTTCCACCAGCAGACGATCGCCGGCTTCATCACGAACGGCGGTGCCGACCTGGCGGCCGACTACGGGACCGGGCAGCGCGGCCAGACCCAGATCGGCATCACCTCCGACAGCCGCAACTTCCAGGACTACAAGTGGGGCACGCCGCCGCCCGACTGGGTCCGCGGCAACGCCTATCTCCAGCCGAACGCCTACAACCGCGCGCTCTACCTCGGCGGCATGGAGAGCTTCAACTGCCCCGGCGAGGGCGAGCGCAAGTACCCGGAGGACGCGCTGAAGCCGGGCCAGGACCACGACGACAAGCGCGCCCCCTGCTTCGAGGTGCCGCCGTCCCTCTACGACGGCAACCTCTTCTCGCACGCGCGCAAGGGGTTCGCGCCGCTGCGCGAGGCGCCGCGCGGGAACGCCGGATCGACGCCGGCGCAGGACCCCGACCCGAACGACTGACTATCTAGGACAATCCGCTTATGCCGTTCTTCTTCGAGCGGGCGTACAGGCGGATGGGGAGGCGCTACTTCCTCCTGTACGTCGTCTTCGAGTTCGTGTCGGCGATCATCGTGTGTCTCGCGACCCTCGGGCCTGTTCGCGATCTACACCGACTCGTCGTCATCGGAGTTCTGGACGATCGCCGCCTTCGCGGAGGCGTGCGTGGTGCTCAGCACGATGTTCATGATGTGGGGAGGGGCGCGGCGAGTGCGCCCGATCCTCGACTGGATGGAGGGCAGCGGCGACGCCCTCGTGGCGTGGCGGGCCGCGGTGGAGACGCCGCGCGAGCTGACCCTGAACGTCGGCTGGCAGCCGTTCCTCCTGATCGGCGTGCCGATCTCGATCTTCGCGACGATCCACGCCGACCTCGAGGCCTACAGCGCGTTCATCATCTTCGCCGGCGTCGCCGTGGCGGTGGCCTATTCCGCGATCCTCCACTTCTTCTCCTACGAGCAGTTCCTGCGCCCCGTGGTCGAGGACATCGTGGAGGAGCTGCCGCCGCAGTTCGCGGGCGCTCCGGTGGGCGTCCCGCTGCGCTGGAAGCTGCTCGGAGCGCTCCCGCTGATCAACGTCATCACGGGAGTCGTGGTCAGCGGCCTCTCGACGGACGGGAGCGCCCACCTCGAGGACCTCGGCCTGGACGTCGTAGTGGCGGTGCTGGTGGCGTTCACGATCTCGCTCGAGCTCACCGTGCTGGTCACGCGCTCCGTGCTCCAGCCGGTGGACAAGCTCCTCGAGACCACCGAGGCGGTCAAGCAGGGCGACCTCGACGCGCGCGTGCCGATCACCTCCGGCGACGAGCTGGGCCGGCTCGCCGCCAGCTTCAACGAGATGATGGAGGGGCTCTCGGAGCGCGAGGCGCTGCGCGAGGCGTTCGGCTCCTACGTGGACCCCGACGTCGCCGAGCGGGTGCTCGAGGAGGGCGAGCTGATCGAGGGCCAGGAGCGAGAGGTCACGGTGATGATCCTCGACGTCTGGGACTTCACCGAGTTCGCGGAGCGCTCGAGCGCGCGCGAGACGGTGGCGTTCCTGAACGCCATGTTCGACATCGTCGTGCCGTGCGTGACCGAGCACGGCGGCCACGCGAACAAGTTCCTGGGCGACGGGCTGCTCGCCGTGTTCGGCGCGCCCGAGCGGCTGGAGGACCATGCGGATCGCGCCGTGGCCGCGTCCCGCGACATCGCTACGAAGCTCGCGGAGCGCTTCGGCGAGGAGATCCGCTTCGGCATCGGAGTGAACTCCGGGCCGGTCGTCGTCGGCTCGGTGGGAGGGGGCGGGCGCCTCGAGTTCGCGGTGATCGGCGACCCCGTGAACGTCGCCGCCCGCGTGGAGCACCTGACCAGGGAGATCGGGGAAGTCGTGCTCGTGACCGAGGCGACGCGCTGCCTACTCTCCGACGCCGGCGAGGAGCTCGATCCGCGTGGCGACTTTGCGCTGAAAGGCGTGTCGGAACCTGTGCCGATTTACGCCGTGCCTCTCGGCCTGGACGAAAGTTTGAGATGGGTGTCAAAAGCCCCTCAAGCTGAAGCCTGATCTTGCCGAGAAGAAACACGTGGCCCCCTTCCACCCCCTGCGTTACGAGACGCGGGCGTTCGTAGCCCGCGCCCTGGCGGCATTCGCAGTCTTCTGCACGATTTCGGTCGTCCTGCTCGCGGGGAGCGCACAGGGGCCCATCGCGACCGCCGAGGCCAAGGACAAGGACAAGGGGACCTCGGCACCGGCGGGCCAGGGCGAGCCGGCGCCTCCCGAGGCCGGTGAGAGCGGGCACGGCAACGGAAACGGCAACGGGAACGGCAACGGCAACGGCAACGGCCATGGCAACGGCGGCGGGGGCAAGTGGGACCCGCCCGACCCAGTCGAGCCGGAGGCGCCGCCCGCCCCGACCGAGCCGACCCCCGCACCGGAGCCCGACCCCGCGCCGTCCGGCGGCGACGGCAATGGCAACGGCAACGGCAACGGCAGGCCGGAGGGCGACGTTCCTCAGGAGACGGGCGCCGGCAAGGGCAACCCCGCCGACCCCGAGCCAGAGCCGCAGGGCAACGTCGACCCGACAACGCCGGCCGAGCCGGCAACGCCGGCCACGCCGGAGACTCCAGGCACGGGCACTCCCGCCCAGCAGGTGGCCAGCCTCGGCAATGAGGGCGCGGGCCCGACGCGCACCAACCGGATCCGCTTCCAGCGCCCCGACAACGAGTCCGCGGGCGGTATCGAGCCCGGCCGTGGCCGGCGTCGGCGGCACCCAGGCACGAGTTCCAGCCGGCTCCCGCCGCGGCCGCTCCGGCCTTCGAGCGCGTCGGCAGGGCCGAGGGTGGCGGCGACGGCAGCGCGAACCCCACGGACCGCCGCGCGCGCCCCAACGAGGCGAAGCGCACGAAGACCGGCCCGCCGATCATCCGCGAGATCCCGCGCTTCGTGAACGACGTGCCCGCGGCGCTCCAGTTCGCGCTCGCGGTCACCGGCGTGCTCTCCTTCCTCCTCGGGTTCGCCTACCTCCTCACCACGATCCGCAACCGCTCGCTCGACCGCCAGCGCCGTGACCTGCTCCAGGAGGTCGGCCTGCTTCAGAGCGCGCTGCTGCCGCCGGTCCCCGACCACGTCGGCGGCCTGCGCACCTCGGTGGCCTACCGGCCCGCCGACGGCCCGGGCGCGGGCGGAGACTTCTACGACGTGCTGCCGCTTCCTGGCGGCCGCGTCGGCTTCATCCTCGGCGACGTGTCCGGCCACGGCCGCGGCGCCCTGGCCCGCACAGCCTTCATGCGCTACACCCTGCGCGCCTACCTCGAGGCAGGCCTCGAGCCGCGCGTGGCCCTGCAGGTCGCCGGCCGGGTGATCGACGAGAACCTGGGCGGAGACTTCGCAACCGTGCTCCTGGCCGTGCACGATCCGGAGACGGGCTCGCTGACGTACGCGACCGCCGGACACCCGGCGCCGCTGATCGTGGGCCCGCAGCCGCACGAGCCGGTCACGGCCGGTTCCTCCCCGCCGATCGGCGTGGGAGTGCGCACGGGCCTGCGCCAGACGACGGTGCCGCTGGTGTCCGGCTCGGTCGCCGCGATGTTCACGGACGGCCTGCTCGAGGCCCGCGTCGATGGCGGCCTGCTCGGCCGCGATCGGCTCGCGGAGCTCCTCGAGGAGCTCGGCGACGACGCCACGGCCCGCGGGCTCGTGCAGTCGGTCAACCGCGTCTCGCGGGTGATGTCGGACGACATCGCCGCGGTCGTCATCCAGCCGACCAACGCCGCGACCGCCGGGCTGTTCCGCACCGAGCAGCTCGAGCTCACCTCGCGCGAGCTCGAGGACGACCTCGCCCACCGCTTCCTCGAGGCGTGCGGCGTCGCCCCGACGGAGATCGAGTCGGCCCTGTACGACGCCCGGATGATCTCCGACCGCTTCGGCGGCGTGATCCTCCACGTGGTGTTCGGCAACCGCCTTCGGGTGGAGGTGCTCCCGCGCAACGTGGAGAGCATCGAGGCGGCCTCGCGCCGCGCAGCCGCCGCCCGCTAGAGAACGTCAATCACAGCGTCCGGGCGGTCCTCCGGCACGAAGTGCGCCGCATCGTCGAGCTCGACCACCCGGGCCTCGGGGAACAGCTCGCGCCACTGCTCGAGGAAGACCGGCTGGAACACGGGGTCGCGCATCCCCCAGACGCAGCGTCACCGGCAGGTCGAGGCCGTGGAGCCGGTCGTGGATCTCGCCCATCAGCCGCGAGCTCCGGTCGCGCTCGGTCAGCGGGATGTCGCGCTGGAAGGCGAGCGTGCCGATCCGCGACCAGTAGTCGGGGAACGGGGCGCGGTAGGCCTCCATCATCACGGGGTCCGTGTCCCGGCTCGCCATCCCGCCCGGGATCGACTCCACGAACAGGTTGCCGGCGAGGGCGAGGATCTCGCCCAGCCCCTCGGTGCGGAACTCGCGGATGAAGGGCGGGACGAAGCTCGGCAGCTCCCACGCCCAGGTGTTGACGAGGACGGCCGCGCGCAGGCGCTCCCTGCGCTCGAGCATCGTGCCAAGGCCGACGGGGCCGCCCCAGTCGTGGGCCACGAGCGTCACGTCTCGCAGGTCGAGCTCGTCCACGAGCGCGAGCGCGTTCTCCACGTGGGCCGCGAGCGTGTAGCGGGCCAGGAGCGGCGGCTTGCCGGAGCGGCCGAAGCCCATGTGGTCGAAGGCCACGCAGCGGCGGCCCTGCTGCGAGAGGGCCGCGATCGGCTTGCGCCAGAGGTAGCTCCAGGTCGGGTTGCCGTGCACGAACAGGATCGGCGGCGCGTCGCGCGGGCCCTCGTCCACGTAGTGGAGCCGCACGTCGCCGGCCTCGAGAAAGCGCGCCTCGAACGGAAAAGTCCCGTTGAAATCGCCGGCGAGTCCCGCGCCTTCCATGCGTCCTGGCTTATAGACGATCCAGTAGCCTCACGCTCGCTCGTGAGCACCGAGACCGAGACCCCGCAGTCGACCGCGCTGCACGGCGGGCGGCTGATCGCCAAGCGGCTGAAGGCGCATGGCGTCACGAAGCTCTTCACGCTCTCCGGCGGGCACCTCTTCTCGATCTACGACGGCTGCCGCGAGGAGGGCATCGACATCGTGGACGTGCGCCACGAGCAGTCGGCCGCCTTCGCCGCGGAGGGCTGGGCCAAGGCCACCCGCGAGCCGGGCGTGTGCGCACTGACCGCCGGGCCCGGGGTCACGAACGGGATGAGCGCGCTCGCGTCCGCGCTGATGAACGCGTCGCCGATGCTGGCTCTCGGCGGACGCGCGCCCGCGGCGCGCTGGGGGATGGGATCGCTCCAGGAGATCGACCACGTGCCCTTCGTCGCGCCGCTCACAAAGCTGGCGCGCACGGCCGAGTCCACGGCGGACATCCCGGGCCTGGTCGACGAGGCGCTCGCCGCGTGCATCTCACCGCCGAGCGGGCCCACCTTCATCGACTTCCCGATGGACCAGGTCTTCATGGAGGCCGACGTGGACGCCGACGCGGCCGCGTCGCTGCCCGATCCGAGCGCGCTGCCGGCCGCCGGCGGCGACGAGGTCGACCGCGCGGTCGAGCTGCTGCGCGGCGCCGAGCGGCCGGTCGTGATGGCTGGCACCGGCCTGTACTGGGCGCGCGCCGAGGAGTCGCTCCAGAGACTCTGCGCGGAGCTCCAGATCCCGGTGTTCCTGAACGGCCTCGCGCGCGGCTGCGTGCCCGCCGACGACGCCCAGTTCTTCTCACGGGCGCGAGGCGCGGGGCTGAAGGGCGCGGACGTGGCCCTCGTGGTCGGCGTGCCGATGGACTTCAGGCTCGGCTTCGGCGGCTCGTTCGGCGACGACACGGAGCTGATCGTGATCGGGTCGTCGCGGCCCGAGCGCGAGCATCCGCGGCCCGTGGCGGCGGAGCTGTACGGCAGCGTCGCCGCCTCGCTGGACGCGCTGCGCTCCGCCGGCGGCCCCGATCGCTCCGGGTGGGTGAACGAGCTGCGGGCGGCCGAGAACGGGAAGCGGGCCGCTGAGCAGGACGACCTCACCGACGACCGCGCCCCGCTGCACCCGATGCGCGTCTACGGCGAGCTCGCCCAGGTGCTCGACCGCAACGCCGTCGTGATCGGCGACGGCGGCGACTTCGTCTCCTTCGCCGGGCGCATGATCGAGACCTACGAGCCCGGCTGCTGGATGGACCCGGGGCCGTACGGGTGCCTCGGCAGCGGACCCGGCGCGGCGCTCGCGGCGAAGCTCGCGCATCCCGACCGCCAGGTCTGCCTGCTGCTGGGCGACGGCGCCTTCGGCTTCGCCGGCATGGAGTTCGACACGCTCGTGCGGCACGGCGTGCCCGTCGTCGGGGTGATGGGGAACAACGGCATCTGGGCGCTCGAGAAGCACCCGATGGAGTTCCTCTACGGGTACTCGGTCGCAGCCGAGCTTCAGCCCGGCTGCCGCTACGACGAGGTCGTGAGGGCGCTCGGCGGGCACGGCGAGCTGGTGGAGCGGCCCGACGAGCTGCGACCCGCGCTGGAGCGTGCGTTCGCCAGCGGGCAGCCGGCGCTCGTGAACGTGCTGACAGACCCGAATGTGGTCTATCCGCGCAAGGCAAATCTCGCCTAGCGCTATTCCCCGGCCTGGGTTATAGTGAGTCCGCTGGGATGGAGTAGTCCTGCGGCGAACCCGCAGAGCCTTCACCCGGTACATAGGTTCGGGCGAAGCCGCATCGTATCGGCGCCTCCCGCCGTCCGAACCGCAAGGCCCTTTCATGGCACGTACCCCTGCCCGTCCTGATAGGGCCGTTTGGAGAATCGCCCGCATGATGCGGGCGATTCTCTTTTTATAGGGCCGCCGCGCCGTGCAGGATGTCGCGGTCCGAGACCTCGACCTCCGTGAGGCCAAGCGTTCGGACCGACTCCGTGAGGATCACCGCGCCGGCGACGATCGTCGGTGCGCGGTCGGGGTGGAGGCCGTCCACCTCGCGGCGTTCCGCGAGCGGCAGGGCGGCGAGCATCGCGGCGATGCGCTCGCAGGCGGCGAGGCTGAGCGTGTAGCCGTGCACCCGCTCGGCGCCGTCGATGGCGGCGAGCGAGGTGGCCGTGCCGGCGACGGCGATCCCGTGCTGTGCCTCGACGCGAGGCACCGTCTTTCTCACATCCTCGGCGAGCGACTCCAGCTCTTCCCCGGTGGGCGGATCGCTCCTCAGAAACCGCTCCGTGTGCCGGACGGACCCCATCTGCGTGGACTCGTAATGGTCGGGGCCCAGGCCCGGCCGACCGCTCACGTACTCCGTCGAGCCGCCGCCGATGTCGATGACCACCGTCTGACGGTCATCGCGCCGCCCGGCGGTTGCTCCCAGGAAGGTGAGGCGAGCCTCCTCGTCACCCGAGATCGTGCGGGCGTCGACGCCGAAGCGCTCCTTCAGCTCGTCGCGGAAGGCCGGGCCGTTCTCGGCGTCGCGCATGGCGCTGGTGGCCACCGCGACGATCCGCTCGGCGCCGAGCCGGTCGATCAGCTCGCGGTACTCGGCGATCGCGCGCGCCACCCGCTCCATCGCCTCCGGCGCCAGGCGCCCGGTGGCGTCGACGCCCTGGCCGAGGCTCGTGATCGTGGTGCGCCGCCCGAGCTCCACGACGGCACCGTCGTCGTCTCGCTCCGCCACGAGCAGGCGCGTGGTGTTGGTGCCGATGTCGATGACGGCAACGGGCACGTCAGTCGAGCAGCTCGAGCACGCGCTCGACCGGACGGCCCAGCACGGCGCGATCGCCCCTCACCACAACCGGGCGCTGCATCAGGGCCGGGTGCTCGGCCATGAGGCGGATGGCCTCGTCGTCGTCCGGCTCCCGCTCGCCCAGCCCGAGCTCCGCGTGGACGGGCTCGCTCGCGCGGAACAGCTCCCGAGCGGGGCGCCCGGTCTTTCGCACCAGCTCCCGGATCTCGTCCTCCGTGAGCGGCTCGACGTGGTAGTCGACCCGGTCGAAGTCGATCCCCCGCTCCTGAAGCAGCACCGCGAGGTTCTTGCAGGTCGTGCAGGTGCTCTTCTCGTAGACCGTGAGCTCAGCCACGGCGTTGACGCTACCGAACGCCTTCACTAACCTGATGGGTCGCCGCGGGGTGGAGCAGTCAGGTAGCTCGTCGGGCTCATAACCCGAAGGTCGCGGGTTCGAATCCCGCCCCCGCTACTGCAGAACCCGACGAAGCGTCAACCCGGTGTCCACGTGCTTCCGGGTGACGGAGGAGCTCGGCATCAGCTCGGCCTCCGTGTAGCGGACGACCCTGTCCAGGTCCGACAGCTCGGCGGGTGACGGTCGGCCGGCTCATACGTTGGCCGTGCGCGCTGCTAGGGCACCAGCCCTTCGTTCCATTCGCGGATCTCGTAGCCCGTGACCACGCCGTTCTCCACGAACGGGTCACCGGCGATGAACTCCTCCGCCGCCTCGCGCGAACTGAAGATCGCCATCGAGCCCTGGCGTTCGGGATCGCCGAAGGCGCCCGCCATAAGCGCGTGGCCGTTGGAGTAAAACTCCTGGAGCCGCTCGCTGTGCGCCGGGAAGTGCACCGGCGCCGTCTCGAGGACGTCGTCGGCCGACTCGTAAAGCACCACGTACTTCGTGTTCATTCTTTCTCCTCGTTCGTGTGCTCGGCGAACCAGCCGAGCAGCTCCTTCCATCCCGCGTCGTAGCCGCCGATGAAGTTCATGGCGTCCGGTACGCGCTCGAACCCGGTGTGCTCCAACCGCACACGGGTGCCCTCCTCGAAGGCCTCGAAGCGGATCTCCACGTCGGTTGTGGCGCCCTCCGGCCAGCCGACCTGGGTCCACGTGAGTGCGAGGCGTCTGCCCGGCTCCCAGGCGGTGACGCGGCCAACCTCGAATCCGTCGGCGGTCTCGAGGTCGTGCACCTCGAGGAACCGGCCGCCGACGTACGGCTCGATTCGCACCGACACTCCGCGCTCCGGGTCGTTCCAGTACGCGGTGCCGACGCGCCACCAGAGGCCCACCTCGTCGGTGAAGATCGAGAAGGCGTCGTCGGGGGTGGCCGCCACGACGACCTCGGCGATCGCCACTGCGGGATCGCCGCCGGTCATGGCCGTGCCCTTGGCTGTGGGGTACGCAGCGCGACGAAGTCCTGAAATGAATCGAGCTGGGCCTGCCAGCCACGTGTGAGCTCCGCAAGCCAGCCCGTGAGCTCCTCGAGCGGCTCGGTTTTCAGCGTGTAGAGGCGCACGCGCCGGTCCGCGGCCGGCCTGCTCTCTTCGATAATGCCCGCCTCGCGCAGCACGCGGAGGTGACGGCTCACGGCTGGCGCCGCGATAGTGAACGCGTCGTGGATCTCCGTCGCGGTGTGGGGCCGGCTCGCGAGCATCGCGACGATGGCCGCACGCGTGTCGTGCGCCAGCGCAGCGTGGGTCTCGGCCTGATGCTTAACGGAGACGATACTTATCATTTGTACGAAGTATATGCGGCTGCGTTCGACGGTGTCAAGCGGCGGGCGCACCCCCGAGCAGGCGGCCGACGATCCTTTCGACCTCGAGAGGGTCGCGGCGAAGCACGCTGCTGATTTCGTGCACACCTACTCCATGCAGGCACATGCCCAGCACGGCGCGTTCGACGGGCTCTGCGTCGCCCAGGACGGCCGTCAGCTCGGCGGGCGTCGGACGCCGCAGCCGGCGCCGCCCGCGCGCGACGAGGCGGAGCTCCTCGAACAGCTCGGGCACCGAGGCCGCCTTGTCGATGAGCGCGTCGGCGCGGGCTATCCATGCGGCAATGCGGGCGCGGTCCTCCCCTTGATCGCCGTACAGGGCGACGGGCACGCTCCGCACGAGCTGCTTGAGTGCGTGGCAGGCGGCGAGCGGCCCCGCGCCCGGGAGCGCCATGTCGATCAGCACCACGCCGGGGCGGGCACGCGCAAGGCCGGCGACGGCCGATTCACGCGACTCGAAAACGACCGTCCGGAGACCGGGCTCGCTGTCGATCACCTCCGCGAGCCCGGTGCGCAAGGCCGGGTGCCCGCTGATGAGCGCCACGCGGATCAAGCGCTCACACCGCGCGCAGCGCGTCGGTCGGTGCCAGCCGCGCCGCCCTGATCGCGGGATAGAGGCCGGCGACCGCGCCGATCGCCAGCGCGGCGGCGATGCCGCCGCCCAGCGCCTCCGCCGGGACCACCGCGCGCCAGCCGCGGCTCGAGGCGTAGGCGCTCGGTCACGGCCGCGCCGAGCAGCGCGCCGGCGACGCCGCCGCCGCGGCGAGCAGCAGCGACTCGGTGAGGAACTGCACGCGCGATGTGCCGGCGCGTCGCGCCGAGCGCGCGCCGCAGCCCGATCTCCGAGCGGCGCTCGAGCACGGAGATGACCATCACGTTCGCGATGCCGACGCCGCCGACGAGCAGCGCCACCGCGCCGAGCCCGAGGAACAGCGAGGTGAACGCGCCCTTCGGCCGCGGCGCGGGCCTCGAGCGCGTCGGACGGGCCGGCTGACCTCGACCTCCTCGGGGTGCTCCGGGTTGGCGGTCGCGGCGACGACGGCGCGCACGGCGTCGACCGCCCCTCGTCGGCGCGCACGTAGATCGTCGTCGGGGTGCGCGTCCGATGCCGAAGAGCCGCTGCGGCGACGCGGCAGCCGACAGCGCGGCGCGGTCGAGGTCGCGCGTCGAGCGTCACCGGGCGCAGGATCCCGACGACGGTGAACCAGTGCGTCGCCGATCCAGACCTGCGGCCGCCGGCGACCGGCTCGATGCCCGAGGCGCCGGGCGGCGATCGCGCCGAGCACGACGGCGGGGTAGCGCGCGGTCGCCGCGTCGAGGAAGCGCCCGGCGCGAGGCTCGCGCCCAGGTCGCGGCAGGCTCGGGTCGGCCGCCTTCACGGCGATGCCGCTCGGTCTCGCCTCGTCGACAGGTCGGTTGCGGCGCACGGTCGCATCGGCGACGCGTAGACCGACGCCGGCGCTTCGACGGCGCGATGCCGGCGATCATCGCCGCGGCGCGGCCCGGCAGCTCGCTCGTCCTCGCCGAAGAAGCGACTGCCCGGCCGCGACCGTCAGGAGGTTCGTGCCGAGCCGGTCGATCGTGGCGAGCAGGTCGGCCTTGCTCGACGCCGAGATGCCGAGCACCGCGACCATCGAGGCGATCCCGATCGCGACGCCGAGCGCCGACAGCGCGGCGCGCAGCCGGCGCGTGCGCAGGCCGACGCGCGCCGACGCGCGAGCACGTCGACGGCGGCAGCAGCCGGCTCGGCGCGAGCCGCGTGCGCGGCGCGGCTCATGCGCGCGTCGCGTGCGACGATCTCGCCGTCGCGCATCTCGACGCCGGCGCGGGAACGCGCGCGGCCAGCTGCGGGTCGTGCGTGATGACCACGAGCGTCGTGCCCGCCTCGTTGAGCTCGCGCAGCAGCTCGACGATCCCGGCGCCCGGTCCGCGAGTCGAGGTTGCCGGTCGGCTCGTCGGCGAAGACGATCGCCGGGCCGCCCGACGAGCGCGCGGGCGATCGCGACGCGCTGGCGCTCGCCGCCCGAGAGCTGCGCCGGGCGGTGACGCGAGCCGGTGCGCCGAGGCCGACCCGCTCGAGCGCCGCCGCGCGCGCGCTGCGCGGCGCTCGCGCGGCGGCGACGCCGGCGTAGAGCAGGCCGTCGGCGACGTTGTCGAGCGCCGTCAGCCCGTCGAGGAGGAAGAACTGCTGGAAGACGAAGCCGATGCGGTCGCGCGCGCAGCGCGGACGAGCTCGTCGTCGCGGGTGCGCGACGTCGTAGCCGTCGACCGGACCGTCGCCGGCGGTCGGGCGGTCGAGCGTGCCCATGATCTGCAGCAGCGTCGTCTTGCCCGAGCCCGATGGCCCGACGACCGCGAGCAGCTCCCTCTCGCGCACGACCAGGTCGACGCCGCGCAGCGCCTCGACGCCTCCCGGATAGCTTTTCACGAGCCCGGCCACCTCGAGGACGGGGAGCGCGTTCACTCCGCGACCCGCACGCGCGTGTTGGCCCGGAGCGAGCCGCCCGTGACCTCCACGAGCCCGTCCGCGAACATCCCGGTCCTCACGGGAATGAGCCTGCCGCTGCTCGCCAGCTCGATTGCGTACCCGCCACCGCGCCGGGCGAGGAGGGCGTTCACGGGCACGGTGAGCACCCGCCGGCGCTTCTCGCTCGCGATCGCGACGGAGACCGGCGCATGGTCGAGGCGGCCGATCCGGCGCCGTGAGCGCAGCGTCACGGTCATGTCGATGACGAGCTCGCCCGCGCCCGAGGCTTCACCGCCCGGCGTGTCGCCGCCGCCATCGTCCTTCGCGCGCGCGACGCGGCCGATGCGCGCAATGCGGCCGCGCACGAGGGTCCCGTCCGGCAACGTGACGCGAACGGCGTCGCCGCGGCGGACGAGAGTCTGCTTCGCAACGTCCAGCTCGACCTTGACCACCCGGCGCGTTGAGGTGGTGTCGATGACCTCCTGTCCGTCGGTCAGCGGCTGACCCACAACGGTCCGGCGGGCAGCGGCGCGCCGCCTTCCGGGGAGGACCACGACCCTGCCCAGCTCGACCTCGCCGGTCTCGGTCTGACCCGTGGCGTCCTGCCACGCCCGGATGGCGGCTGCGGTGGTGGAGCTGAACTCGTCGTCGACCGTCCCTGGGTCAAAGCCCAGTGCCACCAGGTTCTCCTCGAGCTGTCGTACGTCGGGCCCGTCGCCGATTCCGGGCTCGAGCGTGCGGTAGGCCGGCGTGGAGCCGTACATCAGGACGACGGGCGCTCCGTCCACCCAGTAGAGCGGCTCGCCGCGGTCGACGACCGATCCCGGGCGGGCCGTCGCGGTCAGCGTGGGGGTTGTGTTCGCTTCGCCGCCGCTCTGGCCGTCGGGCGGGGTCCCGCCATCCCGCGCCGATCCGCCGGAGGATCCCGAACCCCCGTCCCGGTGGATGACGGTACGGGCGTCGCCGAAGCCGATCGTCCCGTCGACCGTCTCTCGTTCGACCAGCGTGCGCCTGGCGACGACCGCGGTCGTCCCCGTCGTCGCCGAGCGTCGCTCCGTCCGCGTCTCTGTCGCGTCGAGGGAGGAGAGCGCGAGCCACGCGGCTGCCGCGACGGCAGTCGCGAGCGCAACAGCGGTCACCCGGCGCGGCCGCGTGATCGCTGCCTCCCTGCTCACGGGAGTCCCGCCTCGCGCAGCAGGTCCGCGCATTCGCGCGTCGCGGCCTGGAAGGCCGGGTTCTCCTTCGCTCCGGCCGGGATCTCGACCGATGTGCCTCCGCCCTCTTCGGAGAGGCTCGGGTCAGGCACGTCCTGCCCGCGCGCGCGCATGCAGCGCGCGTAGCGAAGGCCGGCCTCCACCGCGCGGCGGCGGTCGGCGTCGGACAGCTTCGGAGCTGCCTCGGCGATCGCGCGCCGCTCGCGCTCGCATTGCGCGTCCGCCTCGCGGAGCTCGGCGCCGGAGGCCCCCGGCGCCGGCTGCGAGTCCTCGCCGCGGCCGGCCTCCGGCATGTCCACGCCCTGCTTGCGCATGCAGCGTGCGTACGCGGCCTGAGCGTCGATCAGCGCGTGCCCGCCGGCCGCGGCCACACCGTTGGGCGCCGCGAATGCGTCGCCGCCGGCACCCGTGCGCGACGAGTCGTCGCTGCAGCCAACGGACGCCGCCGCCGCGAGCATCGCCGCGACCGCAGGCAGCGAGCGGAGGCGACTCATCGGTCGCCTTCCGGCGCCGTAACCGCACGCGCCAGGTGTTCGCGGCATTTCTGCGCCGCCTCCCGGAACGCCGGATCTTCCATCGGCGGCGCAGCACCCAGCTCGATCGTGGCCGATCCGTTCGGCCCGAACTTGGGGTCAGGCATCTCGACGCCATGACGTCGCATGCAGCGCGAATGGGCCAGCGCCGCGTCGCGGAACTCGCGCTGGTCCTCGGCGCTCAGCTCCGGGAGCGGGAGCTTTCCGACCTCGCGGTCGCACTCCTGCTGTGCTCGTTCGAGTCGCTCCGGATCGACGCCGCGACCATCCAACACCAGTCCCTGCCCGGGCGTCGGGTCAGGTACTTCAATGCCCTTGCGGCGCATGCACTCGGCGTGCTCGAGCGCCGCCTCCTGGAACTCTCGCTGCGCGGAACCGGTCGAGGCCTGACCGTCGCCTCCGCCGCACGAGGCGACGGCCAGGCAGATGATGCCCGCGGCCAAGTGGATGGGTCTGAAGAGTTTGCTCATGGGCGGTACGGAATCGTCCGGCCCTGAACGCCTGCTGAGACCTCCCTAGGAACTTCCTAAGGAGCGTCGTCGGTTGGGAGCATGAGACGCAGCGTCGCGCCGCCGGTGGCGGCGTTCGAGGCGGTGACCTCGCCGCGGCACGTATCCGCCACCTGCTTCACAATGGCGAGGCCGAGCCCGGACCCGGGCGTCGCGCGAGCGGACGGCGCGCGGTAGAAGCGGTCGAAGACGTGCGGCAGGTCGGACGGGTCGATGCCAGGGCCGTGGTCGCGCACGACGAGCTCCCGTCGCGCGTGCTCACCTCGATCGGCGCGCCGGCCGGGCTCCAGTTCGCGGCGTTGGCGAGCAGGTTCCTCACGGCACGGTCCAGGCGGCCTGGCGGCGCGACCACGACCGACGGCGCAAGCCGCGTCTCGAAGCGGCGTGCGGGATTCACGCGACGTGCCCGCTCGACCGCGGCCGAGGCGAGCACGTCGAGGCGCACCGGTTCGGCGGGCTCGGCCGCCGCTTCCCCGTCGCGGGCAAGCTCGACCACGTCGGCGACCAGCTCGCTGAGCTCCTCCAGCTGCGTCCTGACCGACGCCAGCATCGCCGCCCGCTCGGGCTCGGACACGCCGTTTGTGCGCAGCGAGGAGGTCGATGTTCGTGCGCAGGCTCGTCAGCGGAGTTCGCAGTTCGTGAGAAGCGTCCGCGACGAGCTGGCGCTGCGGCTCATCGAGCGCTCGAGCGCCTCCAGCATCGTGTTGAACGACCCGGCGAGCCGGCCCAGCTCGTCATCGCCGCCGCCTGCCTCGATCCGCCGACTAAGGTCGCGGGTCCGGGCGACGTGCTCGGCCGCTTCGCTCAGCTCGCTCAGCGGCCGCGCCGCGGTCCGCGTGACGACGAGGCCGAGCCCGCTGGCGAGCCCGATGCCGCCGATGCCCACCGCCGCGCAGGATCCATCCGAGTCTGGCGATGGCGCCGTCCACCTCTCGACCGGGCGCGCTATCTGAAGCGCCTGTCCCTCGCCGAGCGCGCGGCGTGTACACGCGCACGTGCACGCCATCGACCGTCTGCATCGGAGAAGAACGAGCCGTGACCGCGTCTCGCGAGCCTGCGCACCTCGGCCGTCGCGGGGAGCCGGGTGCCGCCGCCGGGCTGCGCGACGATCGACCCGTCGCCAGTCCACGAGCTGCGCGTAGCGCGTCGGACCGGTGAGCGCGGGGGGCGCGACGCGCTCGCGCTGCACGAGCGGAAGCTCGCCCGGCGCGGGTGCCGGCGCGATTCTGTCGGCCGGCGCGGGCTCCGAGCCGCGGAGAACGACGATTCCGTCCGGCCGCATCGTCCGCGCCCGAGCGGAGCGATTCGTCGACCTGTCCGCGCAGCTCGCCGCGCACGACCGCAAACGCGACCGCCGAGGCGAGCAGGATCGGCGACCGCGACGGCGGCCGGTCCGCCAGCGTCAGCCGGCGGCGAAACCACATGTCTCGCGCAGCACGTAGCCGACGCCGCGCACCGTGTGCAGGAGGCGCGGCTCGCCGCCCGCCTCGGTCTTGCGGCGCAGGTAGCCGATGTACACCTCGAGCGAGTTCGAGCGCGGTCCGAAGTCGTAGCCCCAGACGTTCTCGAAGATCACCGTCGCGCGTGAGCACCTGGCGCGGATGGCGCAGGAACAGCTCGAGCAGCAGGAACTCCGTGCGCGTCAGCTCGAGCTCGCGCTCGCCGCGGCGGACCTCGTGCGCAGCCGGGTCGAGCTCGAGGTCGCGCGAAGCAGAGCGCGCTTCGCGTCGCCCTCGGCGCGCGCGCGGCGGAGCAGCGCGCGCACGCGCGCGAGCAGCTCCTCCAGGGCGAATGGCTTGACGAGGTAGTCGTCGGCGCCGGCGTCGAGGCCCGCAACGCGGTCGCGAGATCGCGTCGCGGGCGGTGAGCATCAGGACCGGCGTCCGGTCGCCGTCGCGCCTCGCACCGGCGGCAGACCTCCAGGCCGTCCGATGCGCGGCATCAGCACATCCAGGACGAGCGCGTCCGGGGTCTGCTCGCCAGAGCGCTTCCAGCGCCTCGGCACCGTTCGCGGCGAGCATCGACCTCGTGTCCGTCGAGGCGCAGCGCTCGCTCGACGCGCCTCGCGCACTCCGGGTTCGTCGTCGACAACGAGAATGCGCATCCCGGGCAGACTGAGCGTCGAACCTAAGAGGAAGCTGAACGGCTCGTTGCGCCCGAGCCGAGCCTCCGTCCGGCGCGGCGCTCGGGAAGCGCACGGGAGCACTCGGAAAGCCGCTCTCCCGAGCGGCTTTCCGCCTTCCGAGGGGTGCGGACGATCAGTCCGCCGGCGGCCCGCCGAGGAAGGCCGCGGAGATCAGCAGGTAGGCGGCGACCGACGTGACGAGCATCGCGAACCCGCGGCCGATCAATCGCTGGGGTATGCCGCGTGGCGATTGCGCCGCCGGCGACCGCGCCGCGATGCACCCTGCGGTCATGGCCACGGTGATGTCGAGCTCGATGGAGCGGCCGGCGAGGAGGTGGACGGCCAGGCCGAGCAGCGAGGTCGCGGTGATGATCGCGAGCGAGGTGCCGACAGCGGTGCGCATGGTGAAGGCGAGCGCGATGGCGAGGGTGGGCACGATCAGGAAGCCGCCGCCGACGCCGAGGAAGCCGGTGAGGAAGCCGATGGCCACTCCGGCGACGAGGTCGCGCGGAAGGCGCAGGGGCGGGCATGCGCCGCCGCGTTCCCAGCTGCCGTCGTCCGGCTGCTCGTCCTGCTCCTCGGCCTTCTTCCAGGTCGCCGCGGCCGCGGCGAGCATGATCAGCGCGAAGGCCCCGAGCAGGAGCTCGTCGCTCACCGTCTCTCCGACGAGCGTTCCCGGCGACCACCCCGGGTAGAGCTGCGGCGGTGAACGAGCCGGCGTGGCGCCAGCAGACCCGGCCCTCGCGGGCGTGGCTGAAGCCGCCGGCAAGTGCGCCGGCGGTCACGACGACGAGCGAGCTCGTCGTCGCCTCCGGGACGCTCTGGTCGAGCAGGTAGACGAGGACGGGGACGGCGAGGACGGAGCCGCCGCCTCCGAGCATGCCGACGGAGGCGCCGATGGCGAGCCCGAAGAGGATCGCGAGCAGCACGCGCTAGGTCGCCGACGAGGTGTCGGGCTGCTCGATCGGCCAGCCCTGCGCGCTTCCACAGCGGAACGCCGCCTTCGACCACGTGGATGACCTCGCTTGGCGCCGTAGCGCTGCGCGCAGGCTGGCGCCCACCGCGGCGCGCTGGCCCGAGCCGCAGACGACGCCCAGCGGCCGCTCGGGGTCGATCCCCGTCGGGAAGCTGTCGGATGTCGTGATAGGGCTCGTGGACCGAGCCGGGGACGTGGCCGGTGTCCCACTCGGATCGCTCGCGGACGTCCAGCACCTGGACCGTCTCCGCGGTCGGCCTCCCAGCGCTCGTGGAACTCGGCAAGGGTGAGCCGCTCGGTGCGCTGGACATCGCGCTTCTCCTCGCGCCAGGCCGTCATGCCGCCGCTGAGGTAGCCGGCGATTCGGGTGATGCCGACCGCGGCGGCGAGCTCGGCCGCGCGGCGGCCGTCCTCGTCGTCGCGTCCGATCAGGACCACGTCCTGGTCCATGTCGGCCAGCCAGGCGAGCTTGCTGCCGAAGCCGGCGCGGAGCATCGTGTTGCTCACCGCGCCCGGGATGTGCCCGTCGTCGAACTGAAGGTCGGTGCGGGCGTCGATCGAGCAGCGCGCCGCCCTCGCGGTGCTGCTCGACCTGGCGTGGCGCGAGTGGGTGGGCCTCGACGCTCTCGCGACGGAGCGGGCCGCGGTTGAGCGCGACGATCCGCTCGAAGTTCGGCGGCTGGGGGCCGAGGCCGGCCAGCGCCTTTTCGACGAACTCGTCCTCCTCGTCGATGCTGCAGCGTCTCGTTGTGAGCGTGCTCGAAGCCGATCGTCGAGGAGACCTTGAGGTCCATGCCGGGGCCTCCGCACATCGAGCCGCCGAGGTGGCCGGGCCAAACCTCGACATCGGCGGGCAGCGACAGCAGCCGCTCGTGCAGCGAGCGGAAGATCCCGCGCGCGCCGTCCTCCTTGTCGATCGCGAGATCTGGCCGCGCGACATCGCCGACGAACAGCGAGTCGCCGGTCAGCACCGCCCAGGGGGCGTCATCGCCGCGGCTCGTGTCGACGAGCAGCAGCGCCGTGTGCTCGGGCCGGTGGCCCGGGGTGTGGAGCGCGCGCACCCTGACCGCGCCGAGCTCCAGCTCCCAGCCGTCGTCGAAGGGCTCGTGCTCGTACTCGGGCTCGGCGTCCCGGTGGATGTGGATCGTCGCGCCGGTCGCGGCCGCCAGCCGGCCGTGGCCCGGAGACGTGGTCGGCGTGGTTGTGGGTCTCGAGGATGTGCTCGATCGACACCCCGAAGTAGCGCGCCAGCGTCAGGTACTCGTCGATGTCGAACTTCGGGTCCACGACCGCGGCCACGCCGGCGCTCCTCATCGCCGATCAGGTAGGACGCGCACCCGAGGTCGTCGTGGGTCACCTGGCGGAAGATCATTCTGGGCCTCCTGTCGCGGATGTGGCGACGGCGATGGCCGAAGCGGACGTTCGGGCAGCAGGCGGCCGAGCCAGCGCGGCCGCCACCAGGCGGCGCGCGCCGAGCAGGCGCAGCAGCGCGGGCATCAGCACGAGCCGCACGAGCGCGGCGTCGATCAGGACGGCCACGCCGAGGATGACGCCCATCTCCTTCGGCGGCAGCGGCCCGGACAGGGCGAAGGTGAAGAAGACGGCGACCATCACCGCGGCGGCGGCGGTGATCACCGGGCCCGGATACGGCGATTCCCTCGACGGCCGCCTCGCGCGCGTCGGCGCTGGCGTCCCAGCGCTCCTTCGCCGAGGCCAGCAGGAACACCGTGTAGTCCATCCCGAGCGCGAACAGCATCGCGAAGAAGAACACGGGCGCCCAGGCGTTCAGGTAGCCCTGCGACTCGAAGCCGAGCAGCCCGGACAGGACGCCGTCCTGGAAGATCCACTTGGCGACGCCGAACGAGGCGAGCGTGGCGAACACGTTGAGCACGACTCCGGCGAGCGCGATCACGGGCGCCTGCAGCGCCACGAGCAGGAGCAGGAAGCCGAGCGCCAGCACGACGCCGATGACCAGCGGAGTGGCGTCGGCGAGCGCCAGCTCGAGGTCGTAGTTCTCGGCCACCGCCCCGCCGACCAGGGCGGCCGGCGGCAGTCGCGTCGCGCAGCCGGTCGATCGTCGTCCGCACCGCATCAGCCCGAGGGCTCGCCGACGGGAATCGCCTGCAAGAGGACGCTCTGCCCTGCGCCGCGCTGTGCGGGCAGCACGCGGGCGATGCCGGGCTCGCTCGCGCAGCGTGTCCGTGACCTCGCCCGCCTGGCTCGGCCGGCGCCACCACCTGCAACGCGCCCGGTGCGCCCGGGCCCGAAGGCCCGTGCGACCTGCTCGAAGCCCTGGCGCGAGCCGTCCTCCTGGGGCACGACCGTGATCGACGGCATCCCCGTGTCGAGCTGCGAGACCGGCCAGGCGAGCGCCGCCACGGCCAGCATGCCCGCGAGCCCGAAGATCAAGCGGGCGCCGCCAGACGCCGTGGCGGCCCACGCGGCCAGCAGCGGCGAGCGCTGCCCGCCTCGCTTGGCCCACGGCAACGCCAGCCGGTTCACGCCGGCCGCCGAGCTTGGCCAACACCGCCGGCAGCAGGGTCAGGGAGGCGACGAGCACGAAGCTGACCGCGAACATGATCCCGACCGCCATCGAGCGAAAGGCCGGGCTCGGAACCAGCAGCACCGCCGAGAGCGCGATCAAGACGGTCACCCCCGAGAACAGCACCGCCTTACCAGCGGTATCCATCGCCTCTGCCACCGCTTCGACCGGCGCGAGACCGTCGTCGACATGCGCCTGCCGGAAGCGCGCGACGATGAAGAGCGCATAGTCGATGCCGAGCGCGAGCGCGAACATCAGCGCGAAGTTCATCGCCCAGATCGAGATGTCGAACACCTGGGCTCCAAGGAACAGCATGCCGGCGGCGGAGATCAGGCCGATGACCGTCAGCATCAAAGGCAAGCCAGCAGCCACGAGCGACCCGAAGGCGAGCAGCAGGATCGCGAGCGTGACCGGCCACGAGATCACCTCGGACTTCAGCATCGCGCTCTTGTTCGCCTCGTTGAAGTCGGACCACATCCCCGCCGACCCGCTCAGATCGGCCCGGACGTCGCCCGTGCCGCGCCGCCTCGACCGGCGCTTGAAGTCGTCAGCGGCACGGACCATGTCGTCGGGAGCTCGCACGCGCACCGGCCACCACCAGCGCCGTGCGCCTGTCAGGCGAGACGCCGCGGGCGGCCGTGGGGGCGCGACCTCACCGACCCGCCGGTCAGCGTCCGAGCAACCTCTCGACCTGCCTTACCGTCGCTCGAAAGCCTGGATCGCCGGACGTCTGGCCGGGCGAGCTGACCACCACCTGCAGCGCGTAGCTCCCCCCGCCCGAGAAGTCGCGATCGATCGCCTTGCGGGCGTCAACCGACTCCGAGCCGCTGGCCTCCCAGCCTGCTCCCGATAGCGCTTGCTCGACCCGCGGCGCGAGCACTCCGAGGCCGACAGCCAGCACCAGCCAGACGACGACGACGGCGCGTACATGAGTGGCCACCCAGCGCCCAAGGCGCCCGATCGGACCGACCGGTGCCAAGACCCAGACCGCTTGGGCTGACAGCGTCGAGTCGAGCGCCTCGAACCGGCGCCTCAGGCCGCCGCAGACCTGCTCGCACAGCTCGAACACCGAGGCGTCGATGATCGCGTAGCGGACGTAGATGCCCTCCTTCTCCCGACCGACGATGCCCGCCCGATACAGCACCGCCAGGTGCTTGGACACGTTCGGCTGGGTCCCGCCCGTCGCCTCGGTCAGCTCCTGCACTGTCGCGGAACTGTCGCGCAGCCGGTCGAGCAACTTGATCCTCATCGGCTCGCCGATAACGCGGAAACGCTCGGCGATCAATTCCACAAGAGGGTCGGGCAGTGGATGTTCCATTCCGCGATTATATGCATACGCGATCATATAATCAAGTGTTGGTGGTCGAGTCGAGCGCGATCACGGCGTCGTCCCTGGCTCCGAGCTCGACGAGCACATGGCCTGTCCCCGTTCGCGTGACCTCCGCGAGCGCGTGCCGAAGCGCGTGCAGAGCTGTCAGCTCGGGCGGCCCCTGAAACGGGATGGTGTGGAAGCGCGCCTCCATGTGGTTCTGAGCGTCGCCCTCGCGGCAGCGAGCGGGTATCCCCCGTCGCGGTGGTCCGGGGGAGGCATGCGCCTCCGCCGGCCGGCCAAGGGAGCGCTGTCGTCGCTCAGCCGCTCGATTGGGAGGGCCACGCCTCGCAGGCCTCGCGCACGTGGCGGTGATCGGTGCCGCAGCAGCCGCCGAGGACGTTGAGCTGGGCAGCTCGCGGCGAGCGCCGCGTAGCGGGCGCCCAGGTCGGCGGGATCGCCGTCGTCCAGCTCGGTCGCCTCGTCGAGCTCCGCGTGGCTCATCGTGGACGCGTTGGCGCGCACGCCGCGGATCCGCTCGCGCCACGGCTCGCCGGCTGCGAGGACGCCTCGAAGTGCGTGGGATGGGCGCAGTTGATCATGTAGTAGGCGGGCCCGCGATCGGTCTCGTCGTCGACCTGCTCGATCGCCTCGCCCAGCGCCTGGCCGCTCGGCAGGCGGCCGTCGGTCTCGACCGTGAACGAGATCGCCACGGGCATCCCGGCCGCGCTGCCGCGCGCGTCACTCCCATCGCCTCCTCGGCGTAGGTCATCGTGATCGCCGTGACCATGTCCGCCGCGGTCTCGGTGAAGGTCCCGATCTGGGTCGAGTGGTATCCGGGCTCCGCGGCGCTGAGGATCTCGCGACGGGTTGTAGCCGTCGTCCTGGGGCCCGACGCAGCCGCTGATCACGATCGGCGCGTCCGCGCGACTCGTAGCGCTCGCGCAGCTCCTCCATCAGCGCGATCGCCTTGCGGTTCAGGTCGGCCAGCTGCTCGTTCGAGTAGCCGAGCTCGGCGGCCCAGCGAGGGCTCGCCCGCCAGGTCGGGCTCTCGAGCACGAAGCCGACGCCGTGTCGCGCGCGAGCTCGGCGTAGGGCTCGAAGTAGCTGCGCAGGGCCTCCGTGCCCGTCGTCGTCCTTGAGCAGGTCGAAAGCGGCGAACAGCGGCAGGTCGAGACCCTCGTGGAAGATCAGCGTGGTCTCGATCCCGCCGTCGGTCAGGAACAGGCCGCCGTCCAGCTGGGGCAGGTGGTGGCGATGCTTCATCGAAGGCTCCATTCGCGTCACACTACGACCGTGGCGCCGCGAGTGCTCGTTCTCCTGCGGGCCGACGCAGGGTCTGAGAAGCGGCCGGCCAGCTCAGCTCGGGGGGCGCTCGATCAGCGAGAGCAGCAGCGCGTTGGCGAGACGGTCACGCTCGACGATTCCCTTGACCTGCCCGTCCTCGGTGACGAGCAGCGCGTTGAGGCGAAGCCTCTCCATCTCGCGCAGGGCGTCCGCGATGTTCGTGCTGGGTGTCACCGTCTCGGAGATCATGCCCGCCGATCCCCGTATCGCCCGACGTTCGAGTGCTCGATGTTGTTGAGCAGCTCCTGCGCGTCAACGACGTCCGCTTCCACCAGGTGCCGGAAGGCGCGTTCGTCCATGTAGGAGATCAGGTGCCCGGTTGAGTCGAAGGACCGCGACGAACCTGAAGCGAGGGAACTGGGTCAGCCCCCTCGCGTAGTTGGCCGCGGCCTCGCCGTTGATCGGCTCGCAGCCGAGCGTCAGCGTCAGGATGACCGGCTCCTTAAGCGTTATGTCCTGTATGCGCCTCAGAAAGCTCTCGCGGCGGCCGGTTTCGACCGCCCGGAGCTCCTCGTAGGCAAGGGCGCTGTCGTGGGTGTCCGCGCCGTGCACCGGGATCGACTGCCCGGCGACCTCTGACAGCCGCACCTCGAGACCGGCCGGGCCCTTGAACTCGTTCACTCGCCCAGAAAGCATGAGGTAGAGCAGCGCAGGCACAACCAGGATCACGGCAAGCACGGCGCCGTCCTTGACGTCGGCAACCTTCGAGACGACGTAGATGGCAGCGAACCCGAGTACCGCGAAGAACACCGCCGTGGCGGCCGCAATGACATCGCGGCGATTGGTCACCGAGGTCCTCCCCCTAGATCGTGGCCGGACAAAGATCCGGCTCCCGGCGGGTCACTCGGACGTGCGGTCCGGATTCTCGATCGTGACCTCCAGCACCGCACCGCCGGCAGCCTCGACGGTGGCTGACAGCGCTTCGACGACGGTCACGGCCTGATACTCCGGGACGTCGAACGAGGCCTCGAGGAATCGTGTCGCCAGGCCGAGCTCATGTCCTCGGCGTCGAGCACCAGCGTCTCCACCCGTGGCGCGCCGTCTCCGCGCCGGCCACGGGCCTGAGCACGCATACGGCCATGTCGTCCGGGGCCTCGTCGGCACCGCGATCACCTGCGCGAGCAGCGAATCCGCGTACTGCTCCGGACCGAGCTCGTCCACGAAGCGAGTGAGCTCCTCGCGGCCCATCAGGTCATCTGACACGCGAGCCTCGAGCAGCCCGTCCGTGAAGAGGCAGACGACCGTGCCGCGGGCAGCGGAACCCGTCGTCTCTCGGAGTCCTGTTCGGAGCCCCACGCCCATCGGCGGCGACGAACCCGTCGTGATCGGCTCTGTGCGCCCGCGCCCGGCAAGGATCGGGGGCGGGTGTCCGGCGGTCGCGTAAGTGAGCGTCCCGTCCGCGGGGTCGTGGACGGCCACGACCGCGGTAGCGAACTTGGCCGCTCGACCCGAGCCACGGCGCTGCGCCCGACGGACTCGAGCGCGGCACGCGGCGAGAGCCCCGCCTGGAGCCGCGCGTGCAGCGCAGGCGCGAAGTGAGTTGGTGCGCTCGAGCGCGTCCGGTCCGTGGCCGGAGACGTCCCCGACGAGCACCGCGACCCTGCCGCCCGCGAGCTCGAAGGCGTCATAGAAGTCGCCGCCCGCGGCGGGTCCCTCCGACGCGCGGTGCGCAACGGATACGGCAAGCGCGCCGAGCATCTCCGGCACCGCCGGCAGGAGCGCGCGTTCGAGCGCGCCGACATCTCGCATCAACCGCTGGCGGTCCCTGTTCGAGCTCGCGCGCCCGGCGACGCTCGACGAAAGTGCGCACGCCCAGGGCTATGCGGCAAGGGCAAGCAGCACGCCGAGTGCGATCCAGACGGACGGTCGGCACGACCTCCACGATCTTCTCGATCGTGCGGGCCACGGGATTCTGCGCGTCCTCGGCCGCCGCCGTCTTCGGCGGGCTTGCGCTGCGCGGCGCGTTCGCATGGCGATCGGCGCGGCGCGCGCCGGGCGCTGCCGCGCCGTCGCGTGCCGCGCGCAGCGTCCGGCGGGCGCGCGGGCCGCTGCCGGTTGCGCCGCTCGTCCCGTCGTCGACGCTCGCCGCCCGTCACCGGGGTCTCGCTGGGCGATCGCGGCTGAGTCGCGCCGGACGTCCGCCGTGGCGACGGTCCGGCCCACCGGCGTCGCCCGTCGGCTCCGCCCACGATGCGCCGCACCTCGTCTCGTACCGGGCGCGACGGGGGAGCTCCCACCACGTCCTCGACGGGTGCGGGAAGTGGGTCGCTCACCACGTCTCGAGCCGCGGGCGGAGCTCGGGCGGCTGCGGCAGCTGGGCGAGGGCGGAGGGGCACCGAGCGCGAGCCCGACAATCGCGGCGAGAAGCGCACCGCGTGCGCTCGTGCCTGGACACTGGGCCCTACCCGTCACAGCGACACCTCGAGGGCGGGCGTCCGATCGCCGGCAGCTCGATCCCGGCACCTCGCGGCAGCCGGCACCTCGAGCCCCGGCACCTCGATATCGCGGCACGCTCGACGTCCGGCAGCCTCGACGTCCGGCACGTTCACGTCCGGCACCTTCATATCCGGCACCTTCACGTCCGGGCAGCTCGACCCCCGGCTCCTCGACGCCCGGCACCTGCACGTTCGGCGGCGCCGCGCGGGCCCTCGGGTGCCGTGCCCGCCTGTTCCGCCCGGAGGAGCGGGCCCACCGGGCGAGCCGCCGTCGACCGCATCTCGCCGGGGCCGGTTCCCGGGCCGGTCGCCGACGGGGCGTGCCGGTTTCCGGGCGTTCCCTCGGCGCGTCCCCCGGCGCCGGTCGGAGCCGTCTCGCACAGCGCGGTCGCGCTCGGATCCACCGCGCCCTGGCGATGCCGGCTCGCTCGCCGCGGTCGCGGGGCTGCCCGCCGAGGGACGCGCCGGCCAGAGCCGCCACCAGGATCGCGACGAAGCTCTGGGCCAGCGGGGTAGGCAGTCCGCCACCGCCGCTCGCAGGCCGCCGAGCCAGCTCGCGAGCCGCGGCGAGCCCGTCAGGCCGAGGGCAGACCAGGCGACCGACCGCCTACCGGAGTAGTAGCTCAGGAACCCAGCGACGGCGTCGGGGTCGAGCCGCGGGCCCGGCCTCCTCCGAGATCACGTCGAGCCCCCGCTGGTGCTTGCGCGCGCCGTGGTACGCCCTGCTCGAGGTGATCGCATCGAAGGTGTCGGCCACCGAGATGATCCTCGCTCCGAGCGGAATCTCCTCGCCGCGCAGACCGTCGGGGTACCCGCTGCCGTCCAGCCGCTCGTGGTGGTGCCGCACCATCGCGGTGATCTCGGGGTCGCCGATCTCGGCCACCATCCGCGCACCGTCCGCCGCGTGCCGCTGCATGACCGCGATCTCCTCCGGGGTGAGGCTGCCCGGCTTGGCGAGTATCTGCCGCGGGGTGTGCACCTTGCCGACGTCGTGGACGCTGGCCGCGATTCGTACTCTCGCCACGTCCTCGCGCGACAGCCCCATCTCGCGGGCGATCCTCTCCGCGTGCCGCGTGACCCGCCGCGAATGACCGAGCGTGTACGGGTCCTTCGCCTCGAGCATGGCGGCCAGCCGCTGGAGGATCTTGCAGCGGCGCTCGCGGCTGAGCTCCGACGCCGTCCATGCCGGCATCGCTGCCGCCGAGCAGTCCCTGCGCCTCTGCCAACCGCCGCTCGGCTCGCACTCTCCGCACCAGCCCCAGAGCATCAGGTCGCCGAAGACGAGATCCCTGGAGTTCGGTCGCCGGGCCCAGAGCGCGGAGCCGACGGTGGCAACCGCGACCGACAGCATCATGGCCAGAAGCACGGAGACGAGCAGCAGCCATGGCCGCCCGGCTGTCTCCAGCACCGACACGGCGAGAGCAGGAAGCACGACCACGGCGAACGTCGCGACCACCGCATGCGGAAGAAACGCCTCCGCCGAACTTCGAAATCGGGGCATCGTGATTGGCGTCGGCGAAGCCGGCCACCCCCCAAGTCGCGACGCGTGGATCTGGACGAGATCGACTTCCAACATGTGTCCAGTTCGCGGTTGGGCTCCTCTCTCGGCGGGGAGCCTCGGGTAGGACGTCGCCGCCCCGCGACGACAACCAGGCAGGGGGAACATGAGCTATTACGTCACAGAGACAGGGGCCACGGGCGACGAGACGACGATCATCGCCAGGGGCGAGCTCGACATGTGCGCAGCTCCGGCTTTTCGCGACGCGCTCAGACGCGCAATCGAGAGGCGCGTGAAGCACGTGGTCGTCGATCTCACGGACGCCACCTTCGTCGACTCGACTGCGATCGGGGTGCTCCTCGAGGCATCGGGGCAGGTTCGCGCGGCGGGTGGCCGGCTCCACCTGATCTGCACGAACAGGCACGTCCTGAGAACGGTCGAGATAGCGGGTCTCGAGCGTCACATCGCGGTCACGCCGACGCCGGCGCTGAGGGTGTGACCCCGAATGTCCTCAAAGGAGCGCGAGGTGTGGCTCGTCGCGGAGCCCACCGAGCTCGCGGAAACGCGACGTATAGCTGAGGAGGCCGCGGCGTCGTATGGCCTGAAGGAGCCCGAGCGGTTCGCCTTCGCCTTCGCCGTCAACGAAGCGGTGAGCAACGCGATCGAGCACGGCTCGCCGTCGCCGCAGGGAACGATCCGCCTCCGCTTCGCGGAGGAGAGGGACGCGCTCGTCTTCTGCGTGCAGGACTACGGGGAGTTCGCGCCTCAGGCCAAGGTGCACGAGGAGCCTGCCAGTCGCGGCCGAGGGCTCGCTCTCATGGCGACGATGGTGGACGAGCTCAATCTCTGCCGCGGCTCCACGGGAACCCTTGTCCGGCTCAGCAAGCGGCGCAGGCCGTCCCCGTAAAGCCGGGTTAGGATGGCGTCGGACTCGCCTGTGCTTCGCCTCCTCGCCCTCCTCGCCGTGCTCTCGCTTGCCCTTCGCGGCGAGCGCCCATGCGGCCGATCCGGTCACCAATACGAAGGACAGCGGGCCGGGGTCGCTCCGACAGGCGCTGGCAACCGCGATCGCCGGGCGACGACGATCGACGTCCCGCCCGGCACCTACTCGCTGACCAGCGGCCAGCTCGTGGCCAACGACAACAACCTCACGCTCCGCAACCAGCCCGGGGCGAGCATCCCGATCATCCAGTCCACCGGCAACTTCCGCGTGCTGTGCGTCACGGGCTGAGCAATACGGTGACGGTCCGGGGTCTCACGATCCAGGATGGCCGGGCCGCCCCCGGCGGGGTCGGCGACTGCAAGGACAGCCAGGGCGGAGGGATCCACGCGGAGATCGGCAGCATCCTCAACGTGGACGACAGCGTCGTCCAGCACAACACCGCCTCGCCGGCGCAGGGCGGCGGCGGCGGCATCTTCGCGGCGGGCGAGCTTTACGTGCTGGACTCGATCGTGCGCCACAACAGCACCACGGCGGGTCTGGTATCGGGCACCGACAACGGCGGCGGCGGCATCCGCTGGACGGGCACCGGATTCCCGGAGTTCGTGATCACGGACAGCTCGGTCTATGGCAACACCGCGACGGTCGGCGGGAGCGGCAGCGGGGGCGGCGGCGTCTACAGCAACCAGCGGCCGACCCTGCGCAACGTGACCTTCAGCGCCAACCGCCATCTGGCCGGTCGCCGGCGCGCCGGCGGGCGTCGGCGGGGGCGGCATCCTCGTTAAGACCGCGAACGGGTCGATCGAGCACGCCACATTCTTCGGCAACCACAGCGACCGGCCGGGGGCGCGCTGGCGGGAGCCACCACAACGCTGGCCAACTCCTTGCTCCACGCGAACACCGCCCCAGCGAACCCCAACTGCGCCGCCGGCTCCGCCGACTCGCTCAGGGCAACGTCGAGAGCACCACCGCGCCCACCTGCGGACCCGATCGCCGGCGACCACGCCGGCGTCGATCCCCGGCTCGGCGCGCTTGCCGTCAACGGCAGCGACAACGGCACCCTGACTCACGCCATCCTCGCGCGCGATAGCCCGGCGGTGAACTTCGGGAAGAACTGCACGAGCACGCTGGACCAGCGGGGCGTCAGCGGTACCAGACCTGCGACAGCGGCGCGCTACGAGTTCGACGGGAGCACGACCGCCGACGTCCCCGACTGCTCCCCGACCGGGGTCATCCCGCTTGCCTCGACTCCGCGCCGGGAGGGACCGTGAGCCGGCCTCTCCTATCGAGTGGACGGGGGAGCCGAGATCCAGAAGGCGGTGGACGACCCCGGGACGGCGGCGCCGCCGACGTCCGCCGCGGTCACTTCCGGAGGGCCGGTCGACGCTCGAGTACTGGGGCCGTTCGGAGAACGGGGTGCAGCAGGGCACGGCCTCAGGACGTGCTTGTCGACAAACGCGGCCCACGGTCGCGTGCAGAACCGCAGGGTCGAGTCGATCTTCGTGATCACCAGGCGGGCACGCCAACGTCTGCGCAGGACGCGCTCAGCGGGCTCGAGCAGGATCCGAGCGCGACCGGCGTACCGGCTCAACACCGGCGCCCGCGGGAGCCGCGACGTTCACCGGTCGCCACCGACCTCTGCGAGAACCAGGCGACGCGACACCTTCCGACTACCGCGTGCTGGCACCCGGGCTCGGCGTCCGCACGGTGCTGGAGCGCGTCAGCGGAAGCGGTCCGTGTCCGGACGCCGCGGGCGGCCCGGGGGCGCCCGAGCGAGCCAGAAGGGCCAGAGCTTCTCGCCGCTGACCCAGCCGCGCGAGCTGCCGGTCCGCTCCTTCATCGACGCGAGGGGCGGCACGGCCCGGCTGACCACCGCAAGGACCCGCCGCGAGGACCAGATCCAGGACGGTCTTTTCTCGGCGGGCCTTTTCCAAGCGCTCCAGTCGCGGCGCGTCACGTCGAGGGGACTGACCGAGGTCCGGATGAAGGGCGGCAACTTCAAGCGCTGCCGCTCGGCCCGCGCAAGCCGGGTCCCGCCGCAGCGCTCAGCCGGCGCGTGATCAGGCGACTGAGCGGCAACTCCCGCGGCCGCTTCCGCACGCGCGGCCGCAACAGCTCGGCGACCGTGCGCGGCACGATCTGGGAGGTCATCGATCGCTGCGACGGCACGTTGACGAAGGTAGACGCGGGAGAGTCGCGGTGCGCGACTTCCGCCGGAAGAAGACCGTCATCGTGCGGGCCGGCAAGAGTACCTGGCCCGGGCCCCGGGGTAGCGGCCCGCTGGCGCCGCGAGCGCGCTCGGATTAGGATCGCCCGATGGGGAGACCGTGCGCGCTCGTCGGGGCGCTCTTGCTGCTCGGCCTCGCGACCCCGGGGTCCGCTGACGCCGCGACCATCTTCGGCAGCGATCTCACCCTCCCGCCCATCCCGCCGCCGGCGCCGGAGTGCACGGGTCCTGCACGGGACCCTGCACCGACATCGCCTTCAGCTTCCACACCGGCAACCAACATCCCGCGACGGCACCCGTCGGCGGGGTGATCACCTCGGTCCGCTACCGCAGCAGCACCGCCGACACGGTCACGCTGCGGCTCGCTCGACTGGCCCTGATGCAGGACGCGACCGGGGCGGGGACCGGGCCCACGGCCACGCTGCAGCCGACCGGTCAGATCACCGAGGTGCCGGTCAACCCGGGCCTACCAGTCCAGGCGGGTGACTATCTGGCGGGCGACGGGTCGACGGGGACGACCTTCAACTGCTCTCCAGGGGCCGGCGCCACCGCCAGCTTCCATCTCTATCTGCCACCGCTCGTCGACGGCGGCCCGTTCCGGCCGCGCACCACCCAGAACGCGTGCGAGATCCTCGTCCAGGCGACGATCGAGGCGGACGCCGACGGCGACCGGCTGGGGGACGAGTCGCAGGACAATTGCCAGGGACTCGCCAGCCCCGACACGCTCGACACGGATGGCGACGCCCTGGGCGACGTCTGCGACCCCGACGACGACAACGACGCGGTCGCCGACACGGCCGACAACTGCCCGCTCACCGCGAACTCGTCGCAGGCGAACGCCGACGGCGACGCCCTTGGTGACGCCTGCGACGCCGCCAACGACTCCACCCCGGAGCTCGGGAGCCTGCTCGTCGCACGCACGGTGAGCGGCACCGTCACGATCGCCCTCCCCGCCGGCTTCCCCGCGGGCAGGGCGAACGCCGCGCAGAAGGGCCTCACCTTCATACCGCTCGAGCAGGTCCGGGAGATCCCCGTGGGCTCGTTCCTCAACACGCGCCGCGGGACGGCTCGGCTCACCTCGGCCACGACCACCGCCGGCAAGACCCAGTCGGGCAACTTCTCGCGTGGCCTCTTCCAGGTGCTGCAGTCGTCCGCACGCAGGGCGAGGGGGCTGACCGAGCTGCGGCTCAAGGGCTCGAGCTTCAACCGCTGCCGTCGCGGCCGCTCGGCCTCGGCCGCGCAGCTCTCGCGGCGCACCGTGCGGCGCCTGCGCGCAACGCGCGCGGCCGCTTCCGCACGAGCGGGCGCAACAGCTCCGCGACCGTGCGCGGCACGATCTGGGAGGTCGTCGATCGCTGCGACGGGACGCTGACGAGGGTCAGACGCGGCAGGGTCGTCGTGCGCGACTTCCGCCGCCAGCGCACCGTGATCGTGCGCGCCGGCAAGAGCTACCTGGCCAGGGCGACCCGCTAGGCCGCTGCTAGCGCCGCGGCAGACTGAACGTGGTGCGGCGGTTGGCCGAGTTGCCTGCCGGATCGATCGCCGTGCTCTCCAGCGTGAGCGACGCGCGGCGCTTCTTGACCTTGGCGAGCACCTTGCGCCCTGCGTCGGTCAATCTGACGACCGCCTTGCGAACGCCCGCCTGCGACAGGGCCGCCACGCCGTTGCCGAGCTCGGTCCTGCCAAGCCTCAGAGAGAACGACACCACGCACTGCTCGGAGCAGACGAACTCGACGCTCAGGCGCCTGGCCCTGCGCAGCGCGGCCAGCGACTTTGGGGTGCGAACCGCCGACAGGAAGGCCGGGGCCAAGCTGTCAAGCGCAGCCGGCGCCGGAGGCCCGGCCGGCCCCGGCGGCCCGGCGGGACCAGCCGGCGGCGCGTCGTCCTCGCTGATCGCGATCGGCTGCGAAAAAGGCGTGTCAAGCACGGCGCCCGGGCCGGGCTGGCCGAATTGAGATCGAACACCTCGGCACCCTCGAACTCGGAGTCACCGAGCAACGGGATCGTGATGTCCTTCGAACTCTCCCCCGCAGCGAAGTTGAGAAGCCCGTTGGTTGCCACATAGTCGAGCCCTGAGAGCGCGCTGCGGTCCGCGGTCTCGTACGTGAGCTGAATCGGCGTGAGCGTGTCCCCAACCCGCTCGAGGTGCACGACCGCCTGCGCGGCCGCCTCGCTGACGCGTGTGGAGGGTCCGTCCACGCGAACCGCACCGCCCTGCAGGACCGTCATGCTCGACAGTGTGCTGCGCGCCGATCGTGCCCAGTGACGTGGTCGCTCCGACGGGAGCGGTGCCCGGCAGGTTGATGGTGCGCAGCTCCGACGAGTTCGCCGCCCCCTGCGTGTGCGCCGCCAGGTACCCGACGCTGGCGCCGCCCACGGCCGCGGTCGCAATGTCGAAGGCCACGCTGTTGTCGGGGTCGAACCCAAGCGGGCCGAGCGTGGTCAGCAGACCGCCGTTGGGGCTGCCGCCTCCCGCTACGTCTACCGCGTTGCCATCGATCGCGCCCTGGCGCACGAGGTTGTTGAGTGTGCTGTCGATCACGAACAGGGTCGACGCGGTGGCAGCCGTTGTTGTCGTTGCGATCGTAGGCGGCGGCGACCACGTTCGGGTCCACGCCGACGTTGGGGTCGGTGGCGATGTAGGCGAGGTCGGTGTCGTCCTGGACAAACGTGAACGTGACCGGATTGAAGCGGGCGTTGTCGTTGGCGGCGATTGACCGCCCTGAGGCGATCGGCCGCCGGGTTGACGTCCCAGCCGGCCGACGCTGTTGCCGCGAACGTTCCCCCCATCGCGCCGGGGTTGCTCATGGCGCCGTCCTGCGGATCGAGCCGCAGCACCCGGTTCAGGCTCGTCAAAGCGATGATCTCGCCGGTTGCGGGCCGTTGGTCGAGCCCCGCCACGGTCTCCCCGGCGGCCAGCCCGGTCACCGGCATCCGGGCGACGATCGTTCCGGGCGAGCTGGAATCGAATCGGACCAGCTCCGGCGAGGCACTCGCCGTGACACCGACGATCGCCTCAGCGGCGTGGCTGGTGGCCGGGATTGCTCGCCAGGCACAGCAGTACCAGCGGGACCACCGTCTTTGCGCGGGCCAGCGCGTCAGCAACGATGCCCATGACCCATCGTGACCGTCGCCGGGAATTCCCGCGGATGATCGGCGCACCCGACCGCTTGTACTTCACGGATCCCGACGAGGCCAGTCCTGATCGCCTCGGGTCCTCGGTCCTGCTGTAGGTTTCGAGCTCGACCAGCGGGTCACGCTGATGAAGGCGTCCTCGAGGGTCACGCATCGCGCTGAAGGTCGCGCCTCGCCCTCGATCCGAGGCCGAGACGCTCGCGTCCAGGTCTCGAGTCGGGGTTCTTCGGCCTAGCCGTGATGGCAAGCGCTCGGCCACCGAGCGAACCGATGGCCGTGCTCGCCGACGGCGAGTGCGACCGCGTACGCGCTCGAACTCCGCGCTACCACCTGTCGCCCTCCCTGCTTCGGAGCCGCGCTGATCGGCATCGCGATCGTGGTGGCGCTGCGGGCGTTCCGCTCGGAGGCGGCCGACGAGGCGACTGCCGAGGCGCCGTTTGCTCGCCGAGCCCGCATACTGCGAGGCAGCGTGATGACCCAGATCGCAACCGCGTAGCGTCCCGTCCGTGGACGAACGCGTCGCTCTGGTCCGGCGCCCCAGCCGCCGAATGGCCGAGGGCATCGTGACCTATGGTGATCGCGCGCCGGTCGATGCAGTCCTGGCCTGCGAAGCAGCACGCCGCCTACGTCGAGGCGATCGCGGACGCGGGCTGGGAGATCCGCGAGGTCCGCGAGCCGACGACCTGCCCGGACTCGGCGTTCGTCGAGGACACCGTGGTCGTGTGCGGCGACCTGGCCGTGCTGACGCGGCCCGGGGCGGCCGAGCGGCGCGCCGAGGTGGCGGGCACCGAGGAGGCGGTTCGCACGCTCGGACTGGAGGTCGCGCGGATCGAGGAGCCGGGCACGCTCGACGGCGGCGACGTCCTGAGCGTGGGCACGACCCTGTACGCCGGCCGTGGCGGGCGCACCAACGCCGAGGGCATCCGCCAGCTGCGCCGGCACGTGGCGCCACAGGGCTTCATCGTGGTGCCCGTCCCGCTGCACCGCGTGCTGCACCTGAAGTCGGCGGTCACCGCCCTGCCGGACGGCACGGTCATCGCAGCGGACCCGTCGCTCGCTCGACACCTCGCCGTTCCCGACGCTGCGGACCGTCCCGGAGGAGGCGGGCTCGCACGTGATCCTGCTCGGCGGTGGCACGGTCCTGATGGCGGCGTCCGCACCCCGGTCGGCGGAGCTGTTCGACGACTGGGGCTTCGACGTGATCGCCGTCGACATCGGCGAGTTCGAGAAGATGGAGGGCTGCGTGACCTGCCTCTCCGTGCTGGTAGGAGCGAGCTAGGTCGTCAGCGGGCGTCGGCCGCGCGCCAGGCGTCGCCGCTGCGCGCCAGCCCGAGCCACGCCTCCCTGGCGCCCGCCGCCTCCATCGCCACGCGAAGCAGCTGCCCCTCGTAGCCGGTGCGCGGGGCCGCGAAGGCCGCCGACGCCGACGCGCAGGCGCGCGCTGCGTTCCAGCTCGGCTCCGCGCGCGGCGTCAGGCGCCACGAGCCGTCGGCGGCGCGGCACGCCGCGGGATGGCGGCCGCGGCATGCGCGGGCCTCCCAGCGTGCGTCCGCGCGCTGCACGGCGCAGTCGCCGCTGAGCGGCTCGCCGGCCGCCCAGCTCCAGACCAGGGCGTCGAGCCGGGGGTCGCCGGCCGTGAGCTGGTCCAGGCCCAGCAGGTCCACGCCGCAGCGGGCCATCGCTGCCGCCGTCGCGGGAGTGATGCCGTCGTCGCGGGTCGTCGCGCCGACCACCGAGCCGCCTCGCGTCACCTGCGTGCTGTCCTCGAAGTAGCGCACCATCTCGTTGTCGTAGGTGGCGCGGTCGAAGTCCGGCCCGCAGTCGGGGAAGTCCCGGTAGCCGCGCGGGCGCGTCTCCACGTGGTCGGCGAAGCTCCAGACCTGCGCCGGCCAGGCGGTGCCCGAGCCGCAGTCGCTCACGATCACCACCTGCGCGCCCGTTGAGCGAACCTGGTTCCGGGTCAGGTCGAGCGGGGTGGCCGCGCAGCCCCCGCCGGCCGGCGGCCGGTGGATCGCCGAGCCGAGCTCCTGCTCGAGCACGGCCGCGGCGGCGTCGTGGCCCTCCTGGCCGTCGAGGTGGTCCTCGAGGTACAGGAGCAGCGCCTGATCGGGGTTCTCGCGCAGCCAGCCGTGGATCTCGCGCAGCACCTCGGCGAGCGTCTTCTCGACGCTGCAGCCGCCGTGCTCACCGGTCGCGTGGCAGACCACCGGCGCGAACCCGCCGGCCCGCGCGCTCGGGAACCAGTGCACGTCGAGCTCCAGGCTGCGGATCCCGAGCCGCAGCTGGTCCACGATCGGCAGCTTCTGGTTCGAGTCGAGTGGCGACAGCGCCGGGCCCATCTCCGCCACGCTGTTGAACGAGTTGTGCGTTCCCACCCAGGGCGCGTTGCGCAGCGGCACGTCGCCCGCGAGCTCGTACTGGAGCCCGAGCGCGCGCTGCGTCCACGGCTCCGCCGAGGCGGACGCCGGCGCGGCGACGGCGCACAGAGCCGCAACCACGATGCCGAGCCTGATCCCTTTGCCGCACCCCTGCCGCATGGACCGGGAACGGTAGGCGAACTCGTGGCGGGATGCGCCGCCTGCCCCAGGGTACGATCGGGTGCGTGCCCGAGCGCCTGTACTTCACGGAGTCCGACGAGGCCAACGCCCTGATCGCCTCGGATCCGATGGCCCTGCTGGTGGGCTTCGAGCTCGACCAGCGCGTCACGGTGATGAAGGCCTTCCTGGGGCCGCTCGCGCTGAAGGAGCGCCTCGGCGCGATCGACGCCGCGACTCTGGCCTCCGCCGACCTCGAGCCGGTGTTCTTCGCCAAGCCGGTGATCCACCGCTACCCGCGCTCGATGGCGAAGCGGGTCCAGGAGCTGGCCGTGCACGTGCGGGACCGCTACGACGGCGATGCCGCGCGCGTATGGACCGACGCGACGAACCCGGACGAGCTGCGCGCGAACCTCACCGCGCTCCCGGGCTTCGGCGAGATGAAGGTCGGCTCGCTCGGAGCGGTGCTCTACAAGCACTTCGGCGTGGAGGCCGCCCGCGAGCTCGCGCCCCCGCACCCGACGCTCGGCGACGTCGACTCGCCCCAGGCGCTCGAGGACTACCAGGCGGAGAAGACGCGTCCACAAGGCCGAGTGGGCGAAGGCCCGCGCCGGCTCCTAGCCGCTTCGCGATCTAGGGCGACACGGCGCTGCCCAGCGAGTCCGCCGCCAGGAACTTGGGGGCGCCGTCCTCGTAGAACACGTCGACGTCGGCGATCGTGAAGCCGGCGGCCGCGATCAGATCGACCATCGGCCGGGTTAGGTGGCAGCCTCCGAACACTCGCTTCTGCACGGGCTCGAGCCGGTGTTGCCAGCGGCGCACGTTCTCGTCGGGGGCCAGGCCGTGCTCGACGAACTGCAGGGTCCCGCCGGGCTTCAGCACGCGCCTCAGCTCGGCAAGCGCTGTGGCGAGGTCCGGGATCGTGCACATCGTCCACGTGGACAGCGCGGCGTCGAAGCTGGCGTTCTCGAACGGGAGCGACTGTCCGTCGAGTCCGGCTCGCTCAATGGGGACGGTGGTCGCCCCGAGGCGCTTCTCGGCCAGCTTCCAGCCGACGTCGGCCGGCTCGACCGCGGCGATGCGAGTGACGGCGGGTGGGTAGAAGGGCACGTTCAGCCCCGAGCCGAAGCCGATCTCGACGACGTCGCCCTCGAGCCGCTCGCAGACCCGCTGCCGCAGCGGTTCGGCGGTCTTCGTCCCGCACGCGAGGTTGACGATCCGGGGGAGGACGTGCTCGCCGTAGATGCCCACGAGACGGATTCTGCCTTAGGTTGTCCCCTTGGTCGACGGTTCGGTTTCGCCCGGGTTCGAGGACGTCAGGCGGGAGTTCGAGCGCAACTTCGCGGAGCGCGGCGAGCTCGGGGCGGCCTGCGCCGCCTACGTGGCCGGGAGAAGGTCGTGGACCTCTGGGGCGGCGTGCGCGACGCGCGCGCGGCTCGCCGTGGCGCGACGACACGCTCGTGCTGGTCTACTCGACCTCGAAGGGGCTTGCCGCGATGACGCTCGCGCTCGCCCACTCGCGCGGCTGGCTCGACTACGACGAGCGCGTGGCCGAGCTACTGGCCGGAGTTCGGGCAGGCCGGCAAGGAGGAGGTCACGGTGCGGCAGCTGCTCGGGCACGAGGCCGGCCTGCCCGTGGTCGACGAGCCGCTCGACGCCGAGCCTGCTCCAGGACTTCGACCGCCTGGCGGACGACGGTCGCCGGGCAGCGGCCGCTCTGGAAGCCGGGCACGCGGCACGGCTACCACGGCGTGAGCCTCGGCTGGTACGAGGGCGAGCTGATCCGGCGCGTCGACCCGCAGCGGCGGACGCTGGGCCGCTTCTTCGCCGAGGAGATCGCCGCGCCGCTCGGCCTCGAGGTCTACTTCGGCGCGCCCGACCGACCTCCCGCGCGAGCGCCTGGCGCGCATCGAGCGGGTCCCCGCCTGGAAGGCTCTCCCGCAGGCCCGCGACCTGCCGCGACCGATGGCGCTCGCCATGCTCAATCCGCGCTCGGTCACGTTACCGACCTTCGCCAACCCGCGCCTGCGCCCGCCGGCGGACCTCGACCGCGCGGAGTACCGGCGAGGTCGAGTTCCCGGCGGGCGGCGCGATCGGCGGCGCCCGCGACATCGCGCGGGCCTACGCGGCGTTCGTCGCGACGCCTCCGGAGCTTGGGCTCACAGCCGGCGACGCTGGAGGAGCTCACCCGCTTCCCGGCCCCGCCGGCGCAGCGGCTGGCGCGACCGGGTGCTGAAGGTCGACACCGCGTTCTCGCTCGGCTTCGCCCGGCCGCTCGGCGAGTTCCGCTTCGGCATCGAGCGAGCGCTCCTTCGGCCATCCGGGCGCGGGCGGCTCCTTCGCCTTCGCGGACCCGGACCGGGGCGTGGCCTTCGCGTACGTGATGAACCGGATGGGCTTCCGCCTGAACGACGACCCGCGCGAGAAGGCGCTCCGCGACGCGCTCTACCGCTGTCTTGGCAGGAAGGCTGCCGCCTGACGTCGAAGGCGTCCGAGCCGATGCCGTCGTTCAGCGTCAATCCACAGCGTGTCGACCCCTACAGGCAGTTCAAGTTCAGGGTCCGGTGGGATGGCCGTTACGTGGCGGGCGTATCGCGCGTGACCCCGCTCCGGCGCCGCACTCAGGTGATCTCCCATCGTGAGGGAGGCGACCCGAGCGTGCAGCACCGCTCACCCGGGGTCACCAGCTTCGAACCGATCACGCTGGAGCGCGGGCGCACGCACGACGTCGAGTTCGAGCAGTGGGCCAACAAGGTCTGGAACTTCGGCTCCAAGCTCGGCTCGGAGGTCTCGTTGCGGGACTTCCGCAAGGACATCACGATCGAGCTCTTCAACGAGGCTGGGCCAGAAGGTGATGGCGTTCAACGTCTTCCGCTGCTGGCCCTCCGAGTACGTTGCGCTCGGCGCACTCGAGGCGAACGAGGGTGCCGTGGCGTTCGAGTCGCTGACTCTGGAGCACGAGGGCTGGGAGCGGGACTACGAGATCGCCGAACCCGAGGAGCCCACCTTCACCGAGCCGTCCGGCTGAGCTAGCCGTCGAGGATCGTCAGGTCGAGCGCTCGCAGGCGCGCGGGGTCGGCGAGGATGTCCATCGCGACGATCCTCCGGTCCCTGACCGTGAAGGCGCCCGACCGAGAACGGCTCTCCGTCGCGCGTCGAGACGAGCCCCGCGACGCCGTTGACGAGCGCCGGCTGGACGTAGCAGGCCGAGGCGCGAGTAGGCGAGCGCCTGGCCGGCGACCGCCGCCGCCCCGCGGACCTCCCTCGACCCGCCCGCGAGCGGACCGAGGTCCGCGCGCAGCACGACGTCCGGGTCCAGCACCGCGAGCAGCGCCTCGAAGTCGCCGTCGCGCGAGGCGGCGAGGAAGGCGTCGACGACCTCGCGCTGCGTGTCGAGGTCGGCGTCGGGAACCGTGTTCTCGCCCTGGACGCGGCGGCGCGCGCGGCTGGCGAGCTGGCGAGCCGCCTCCGGGGAGCGGTCGACGATCGGCGCGATCTCGTCGAAGGGCACGGCGAACATGTCGTGCAGTACGAACGCGAGCCGCTCGGCGGGGCTCAGCGTCTCGAGGACGACGAGCAGGGCGAGGCCGACCGAGTCGGCCAGCAGCGCCTCGTGCTCCGGGTCGGTCCCGTCGGCGCGGTCGACGATCGGCTCGGGCACGTGAACGCCGAGCGGCTCCTCGCGCCGCACGTTGCGTGAGCGCAGCATGTTCAGCGAGACGCGCGCGACGACCGTGGTCAGCCACCCGCCCAGGTTCTCGACCTCGCTCGCGTCGGTGCGGCTCAGCCGCAGCCAGGCCTCCTGGACGGCGTCGTCGGCCTCGCTCAGCGAGCCGAGCATCCGGTAGGCCACCGCTCGCAGATGGGTTCGGTGCTCCTCGAATCGCTCCGCCAGCCAGTCGCGCTCATCCATCGGTCACATTCCTCCGTCGCGTCGTGTCATAGCAGTAGACCCGCGGAGATCCGGGCGATGTGACGACCGAACAGGAGAAACGACGATGCGAGTATTCGTGGCAGGGGCGAGCGGTGCCATCGGCACCCGGCTCGTTCCGCAGCTGATCGACCGAGGACACGAGGTGATCGGCACCTTCCGCTCGCCGGATAACGGCGAACGCGTACGGGCGCTCGGGTGCGGAGCCGGTCGCGCTCGACCTGCTCGACGCGCGCGCCGTGCGGGAGGCCGTCCTCGAAGCCGAGCCCGACGCGATCGTCCACCAGGCGACCGCCCTGGCGAACCTGAGCTTCTTCGAGGGACTTCGACGCCAGCTTCGCGCAGACCAACCGGCTTCGGACCGAGGGCACCGACGCGCTGCTGGCCGCCGCGCGCGAGGCGGACGTGCGCCGCTTCGTCGCCCAGAGCTTCGCGAGCGCGCGCTATGCGCGCGAGGGCGGGCCCGTCAAGACCGAGGATGACCCGCTCGACCCCGACCCGGTGCCCTCGACGCGCGAGACCAATCGCCGCGATGCGCCACCTCGACGATGCGGTCACGGCCGCCGGCGGGATCGCGCTTCGCTACGGCGGCTTCTACGGCGACCCCGACGACGGGCTCCTCGAGCCGGTGCGCAAGCGCCAGTTCCCGATCGTCGGCGACGGTGGCGGGGTCTCCTCGTTCATCCACCTCGACGACGCCGCCGCCGCGACCGTGCTCGCGCTCGAGCACGACGGCGCCGGCATCTACAACATCGTCGACGACGAGCCCGCGGCGGTGCGCGAGTGGCTGCCCGTGCTCGCCGAGCGTCCTCGGTGCCGGGCCGCCCCGCCGCTTTCCGCGCTGGCTCGCGCGGCTGTTCGCCGGCGACGCCGCGGTCATGATGGGAACCGAGTCGCGCGGCGCCTCGAACGCCAAGGCCAAGCGCGAGCTTGGCTGGACGCTGCGCTACCCAAGCTGGCGAGTGGGCTTCGCGTCCGCCTACACCGCGCTCGGCACCACGTCGAATTAGTCACTTCGAAACGGCTAGCAACGAGCAAGACGCTAGCATTGCGTACACATGGCCACGACGCCCAAGCCGAGCCCCGCGACCGCCACCGACGCCTGCGCCCGCGGCGATGCCGCGCTGGCACGGGCGTTCGAGTTCCTCGGCAAGCGCTGGAACGGCGTCGTGCTCGGGACCCTCAGCGAAGGCCCCGCCGGCTTCCGCGAGCTCTCGCGCGCGATCGGAGGCATCTCCGACTCGGTCCTGTCCGACCGGCTGTCCGACCTCGCCGCCGCGGGACTCATCGCCCGGGCGGTCGACGAGGGTCCTCCGCTGGCGGTGTCCTACTCCCTGACAGACCGCGGCAAGGCACTCATCCCCGCGCTCGCGCAGATCTCGCTCTGGGCGCAGGAGCACCTGCCGGACGACGGCTGAGGATCGGGGACGGGGCTGTGCCGAGCACGTGGCCGGAGCTCTCCTACGAGGCGTGGAGAGCGACCTGCGACACGCTGCACGCGCACACGCAGGTGCTCGGCAAGCTGGCCGCGGTGCTCGCTCCCCCCGAGCCGCAGCTCCAGCACGCCGCGCTCCGCCTGACGGCGCGAGGCTGGGAGACGGCTCCGCTCCCGCTTCCCGATTCCTCCGGGGCGCTCGTGGTGGCCCTCGACCTGCACAAGCATGAGGCGCTCGCCGAGCACAGCGACGGGCGCAGTCGCCAGGTCCCGCTCGTTCCGGACCGTCCCGTCGGTGAGGTCACGCGCGAGCTGCTCGAGGCGGTCGGCGACCTCGGCGGCCCCACGCGGATCGACCCGACGCCCCAGGAGGCGCACTGGACCATCCCGCTCGACGAGGACGACGAGCACAGGACCTACGACGAGCGTCAGGTCGAGTCCTACTTCGCGGCCGCCACGAGCGCCGCCCTCGTGCTCGCAGAGTTCCGGGCGCCGTACCGCGGGCGCTCGACGCAGGTGAACGCGTGGTGGGGCTCGTTCGACCTGGCCGTGAGCCTCTTCTCGGGCCTGCCCGCCGATCCGCCGTCCGACGACTTCATCATGCGCAACTCGATGGACTCCCAGGAGGTCGCGATCGGGTGGTGGCCGGGCGACCCGCGCTACGGCAAGGCTGCGTTCTACGCCTACGCGCACCCGCCACGGGAGGGATTCGAGACCGGGCGCCTGTCGCCCCCTGCCGCGCACTGGGACGCGGAGATGGGGCTGTTCATGCTGGACTGGGACGACGTTCGCGCGAGTGCCGACCCCTATGCGGCCGCGCTCGAGTTCACCCGCTCGGCGTTCCACCATGCCTGCATCGTCTGCGAGTGGGATCCCGCACTCGCGGACAGCGCCGAGGGGCACCCGCCGCCGGTGGCTTGAGCGCACAGGCGACCTTCACGGAGCGCACGTGTGGCGTCAGCTTCCGCTCAACGACGTGCATCCGCATGCGCAGACGGCCGCCGAGGCGGCCGAGACGGCGGGAGCCCAGGGGAGCTTCTGGGAGATGCACGACAGGCTGCTGGCCGAGCAGGACGAGTTGACCGTCCTCGACCTGACCCGCCACGCCGAGGAGCTCGGACTGGACGTCGACCGCTTCTGGGACGAGCTTCGCCGCCGTGAGCACGCTCCGCGCGTGGACCGCGACGTGGCGAGCGCCGACGCGAGCGGAGTCGTCGGAACACCGACCTTCTTCATCAACGGCAGGCGGCACCGGGGCGCCTACGACGTCGCGCACCTCACGGGTGCGGTCGAGGCTGCGCGAGCGCGCGTGGCGGCATTGCGCTAGAGCAGCTCGGCGATCAGCGCCGAGTCAGCTCCACGGTGACGCTCAGCTTCCCGCCGTTGTTGCCGTACCAACCCGGGTTGCCGATATACGCGTAGGCGTCGGCGAACCCCATGAACAGGCGCGTCGCGGACCGCGGGACCCGGTAGGAGCGGCCGGCGCCGTCGCCAACGAAGAACGTCTGGCTGAGGCGCGGCGCAAGCGTCCTGAACTCCTCGCGTCCCGTGAAGCTCAGCCGCGGCGGCGCGGGGTCGCGTGGCCGCTTGTCGTCGAGGAAGACACCGACGAGGAACATCCCGTTGCGGCGATGGACGATGCCGGAGATCCCCTCCCAGGAGTTCACGCTCGTCGGTCCGCGCCCGTCGCCGCCGGCGCCGTTCCAGGGCGTCTCGCCCCTGATCGGATTGACACGGCCTTTCACGCGCCGGAATGTCACGACCCGATCGGAGCCCTTTGCCAGCCGCAGCATCGTCGGCGGCACCCCGGGTCCCCCGGATCCCGGGTCGGGCGGCTCGGGGTGGCCGGCGCCGAAGACGTTCGCCTGGCCGGAGACGGTGACGGGCTGGCCGAGCTGAGGGCCCGCGGGGGCTTTCTCGCGCTCGGCGGAACCCCGCTCGTCAGCTCCGCAGGCGGAGAGGCCCGCGCACAGCACGACCGCCGCCGGCAGGACACGCCGTCCGCGCCTCATGCTCAGAGCAGCTCGGCGATCAGCGCCGCCGCGCGGGCGGCGCCGTCCGTCTCGACCGGCCGGTAGTCCACCTCGCGGCCGATCTCCTCGGCGATCGCCGCGGCGATCTCGGACGGGCCGTCGGTCTCGAAGTCCATGCGGCGGCCGGCGCCGTAGCGCTCGAGCCGGTGGCGCACGTGGAAGTTCTGCTCGAAGTGGTGGCGGAGCGGGAAGTAGAGGAACGGCCGCCGGTTGGCCGTCAGCTCCATGGAGGTCGTGAGCCCACCCTGGACGACCGCCAGGTCGCACGCGGCGAGGTGCCGGTACAGGTCGTGGACGTACGGCGCGGACCTCGAGCCCGTCGTGCTGCGGCAGGCTCGCCGGATCGATCCGCGGGCCCGCGACCACGACCATCCGCAGGTCGGGCACGCGCTGCTTCGCCTCCGGGAACGCGTCGATCACCCGCCGCAGCAGGTGTGCTCCCACGCCCGAGCCGCCCACGGTGACGATGCAGACGCGCTCGTCGTCGCGGTAGCCGAGCTCGCCGCGATCGCCCAGGTCGCCGGCGGGTCGAAGCCGGTCACGTAGCCGGCGAAGTCGTAGTGCTCCTCCGTCCAGTCGCGGATCGGCGGCAGGTCGGGGCCGAAGTCCTCCGGCACGATGTCGTCGGCGATTGCCGACGAACACGGCCCGGTCACGCACGCGCGGAAAGCGCGCGATGTGCTCGATCATCTCGGCGTTGTAGTCGGCGGTCAGGTAAGCCTCGTGGTCGCCGCCGTCCTGCATCGGCAGCCAGCCGACGAAGTCGGTGAGCCAGACGTAGGCCGCGCGCTTCTGCTCCGGGTTCTCGTGCAGGTAGTAGTCGAGCTCCCACGCCTCGTCGCCGATCCAGAGGTCGTAGTCCTGCTCGCGGACCAGGTCGTGGAAGACCATGAAGTTGGCGAGCAGGATCTCGTCCATCCGGCGGATCGCCTGGAAGCAGTGCAGGTCGTGCTCGGCGGACTCGCTCTCGATGTGGCCGGACTCGTTCGCCAGCTGTGCGCTCGCGGGGTGGATGCGCTCGCCGCGCGCCTCCAGCACCTTGGTGACCGGGTGCTGGGCGAGCCAGTCGATCTCCAGGTCCGGGTGAAGCCGCCGCAGCTCCTCGGCGATCGCCGCGTCGCGCTGCGCGTGCCCGAGGCCGATCGGCGACGAGACGTAGAGCGCGCGCTTGCGGCGCGACTTCCCGCGCACCCATCGCGCGGGCGCGCGCGGAGGGGCGAGGAACTCGCGCAGCAGCAGGTTGACCTTCACCGGGTCGCGCAGCGTGCGGCCCGTGACCGGAGCCCTCGAGCACGACGAGCTCGCCGCCGGTCGCCTCGGCCAGCGCGATGCCGCGGCCCGGACCGGTGATGGCGTCCTCGCGAGCCCTGGATCACGAGCACCGGGCAGCGGACGCGGCCGGCGAGGTCGCGGACGACGTCCTTGCCGAGGCTCTCGGCCAGCTCCGTCGCGATCAGCGTCTCGGCGTCCGTCTCGAGCCCCCAGCCGACGCAGTCCTCGATCGGCTTCGTGGAGTGCGGCTCGTTGAACATCTGCGAGAAGAAGAACTCGAGGAAGCCGCGGTAGTCCCTCAGCCAGTAGTAGCGGTTGTACTTCGCCCAGCCCTCGTCGGTGTCGAGCTCCTTGTCCCAGGGGAAGTAGCGCGCCTCCGGAGGCTCTCCGAGCGGCACGGCCGGGCAGATGAAGACGGCTCCATCGACCCGCTCGGGCTGCTCCGCCGCGAGCAGCAGCGCGCGCTGCGCGCCCAGCGAGAGCGAGACGAGCATCGCGCGCTCCGTTGCCGTCGCGTCCATCACCGCGAGGGCGTCGGCGGCGAACTCGCGCTCCTCGTAACCGCTCTCGGGACGGTCGGAGAGGCCGTTGCCGCGCCCGTCGAAGGTGAGCACGCGGCAGTGCCGGGCGAGGTAGGGGATCTGCATCTTCCAGTGGCGCGAGTGGATGATCGACCAGGTCGGCAGGAGGAAGACGGTTGGCTCGCCCGAGCCGTAGACCTCGTAGTGGACACTCACGCCGTCGCGCTCGACGTAGCCGGACTCGTCCGGGTAACGGGCGCGCGTCTGCTCGCGCGCGGGGGCGCTCAGCTCGACAGCCATCCGTCGATCCAGTCGAGGAGCTCGCTGGTGCCCCGTCTCGACGCCGCCCAGGCGCTCGACGATGATGCCGGTGTTGAAGGTCATCACGAGCGAGACGAGCGCGTCGAGCGGCAGCATCGATCCCGAGCTCGCGGTGCGGCTCCTCGAACGCCTCGGTGAGCACGGCCCTCCACTCGTCGTTCACGCTTGCGAGGCGGGTTTGGAGGTCCTTGTCGTTCCAGGCGAGGGCCTGGAGCTCGAGCCAGACCTTCTCGTAGGCCACGTCCTCGCTCAGCAGGTAGCGCATCGCCGTCCGCCACTTCTCCACGAACGGGACGTCGGCCGCGTACAGCTCGCGCTGGCGCTCGATGAGCCGCTCGGTGAAGCGCTCGAGCGCGCGGACGAGCAGACCCTCGTTCGAGCCGAAGTAGTAGTGGACGAGCCCGTGGTTCACGCCCGCCTCCTCGGCGAGCCGGCGGGTGGTGATCCCGGCGTGGCCGACGTCCACGAGCAGCCGCTCCGCGGCGTCGAGCAGCGCCTCCTCCGCGGCCGAGCGCGCGGCGGTCTTCTGCGGGTCGGCCAACTTAGTCATACGACTAAGTCATTCGACCAGATCTCGCTCCTCCTGTCAAGCAACCGAGGACGATCGGCCACACCGAGTTGACTTAACGGCCATACCGAGATAGGCTATCGGTCACACGAGACCCACCGCAGATGCCCACCACCTCTCTTCGCGCCCTTGCCCGTCACCTGGACGTCCCCGAGCGGACCCTGCGGCGCGCCGCGGCCCAGGGACTCGTACACGGCAAGCGTACGAGCGCGCGCCGTTTCGAAACCTCGCTGCGCGAGGAGGCGTACCTGCGCGAGCACTGGCCGCTGCTGCGTGCGTTGCGGGCCGCGCTCCGGACCGAGCCAAGCGTCCGGCTCGCCGTGCTGTTCGGGTCGCTCGCGACTGGGCGCGGCGATGAGGGATCGGATGTGGATCTGCTGGTCTCGCTTTCCGACTCCTCGGCGAGGCGTGTCGCCGAGTTGTCCGCTCGGCTCGAGCGGCGGCTCGGCCGCGAGATCCAGCTCGTGCGACTCCAAGACGCTGAGACCACTCCTCTGTTGATGTACGAGGCACTGGCACGCGGGCGGGTGCTCGTCGATCGTGACCACCAGTGGCCGCGGTTGAGGTCGAGGCTGGCGGCTTGGCGGCGCCGGGCCGCCGAGGCCGAGCCGCCGCTACGGGACGCCATGGAGAGCCTCGATACCGAGGCGCCCAGATGAGCAGCCAGGCGCCGCCCGCCACGCCGTTGGAGCGAGACGACCCGGAACGAGCACGGTGGTTGAAGGCGAAGATTCGCGACCGTGTCTCGGACGTGCGTCGCCATTTCGTTGCGCTGCGGACCGCGATGGCCGAGTTCGGCGAGGACTTCGACCTCGACGTATTCACAAACGCATACGACTCCGCCGATCCGGTGCTGCTCAATCGCGTCAACGCCGTAGAGCGTGGTGTCGACAAGCTCTACAACGTGATCGCCGAGCTGACCGCCTTTGGCCTCGAGCTGGCAGAAGTGCGCCCACGTGGAGCCGAGCTCAACGCCCGCCGCGACCTCGACGACCTGCGCCGGATCGGCGTCATCGGCCCTGAGCGGGCACGCCGTCTTGATCGGCTCCGTGAGCTACGGCGCCTTCTCGTGCACGAGTACGCCACTGCGACCGCCGGTCAGATCCACGAGGCCGCCCGGATGGTCGCCGACGAGTTCGCCCCGTTCTACGACGCCTACCGCGACTGGATCGGGCGAGGCTTCAGCCCCCACGCATCCAAGAAGACCACCTGAGGTGACAAGCGGCGCACCGCTCCCCGGGCCGGGGCTACGATCCGCCGGTGAAGCTCCTCCGGCCCGCTCTCGCGCTGCTTGCGCTCCTCGCTCTCGGCCTGCTCGGGTCGGTGGCGTACGCCGCCCATCCGTCAGCGGACGGCCAGGTGGCGACGACGGCGGCGCCGGCCAAGGCGCCGCCAGCCCGCTCGCTGGCGGCGGCGACCGGCGACGACAGGCGCTACGCGCTCGCCAACGGCTGCTACGCGCTCCGCTCGCAGTCGGCGGGCGGTTTCGTCGCCAAGGCAGCCGGCGGCTATCGCGCATCGGCGGCCTCGGTCGGCGAGGCGGAGGCCTTCCGGATGCAGGCCACCGCTCTCGGCAGCTACCTCTTCTACGGGCGCGACCGCGACTTCATGGCGGCCGGCGCGCTGAACGTCGTGTCGCCCGCGGGCGACGCCGGCCCGGCGGCCGACTGGCGCGTGGACGCGAACCCGGGCGGGACCTTCACGATCACGCTGCCGTCCGCCGGCAAGGCGCTCGCCGTGGCGGCCGACAGGCTGGTCCTCGTGGAGCCCGCGGGCGCCGGAGCCTTCAGCTTCGAGCCCGCCGGCGGCTGCGCGGTCTACCCGGAGGCCGAGACGAGCGCGAGCGGCAGGCCCTTCACGAGCCGGACGGCATGGGGCCAGGTCAAGGGGATCATCGACCTCCACCTGCACATGATGGCCTTCGAGTTCCTCGGCGGCCCGCCCACTGCGGCCGGCCTTGGCATCCGTACGGCGCGCCCTACGCGCTGGTCGACTGCCCCGACCACAGGTCCGCAACGGCTGCGGCGCGGCGCTGGAGAACGCGCTCTTCGGCAACCCCGCCCGCTGCCACGACCCCGTCGGCTGGCCGACCTTCAAGGACTGGCCGCACCACGACTCGCTGACCCACGAGCAGACCTACTACAAGTGGCTCGAGCGCGCCTGGCATGGGCGGGCTGCGCGTGTTCGTGAACCTCTTCGTCGAGAACCGCGTGCTCTGCGAGCTCTACCCGCTCAAGCAGAACGCCTGCGACGAGATGACCTCGGTGCGGCTCCAGAACCGCGACATCCATGCGCTCGAGGACTACATCGACGCCCAGAACGGCGGCCCCGGCAAGGGCTGGTTCCGGATCGTGACCGACCCGTTCCAGGCGCGGCGGGTGATCGCCGGCGGCAAGCTCGCGGTGATCATGGGGATCGAGGTGTCGGAGCCGTTCGGCTGCCAGGTCTACAACGACCAGCCGCACTGCGACAGGGCCCGGATCGACCGCGAGCTCGACGAGGTGCTACGGCTTCGGCGTGCGCCAGATGGAGCTGATCAACAAGTTCGACAACGCGCTCGCCGGCGTGGCCGGCGACAGTGGCGAGACCGGCCTCGTCGTGAACTACGGCAACAAGCTACGCCACCGGCAAGTACTGGCAGATGCAGGCCTGCGACGGCCCGCCGGACGAGCACGACAAGCAGCAGCCCGGCGTGTACGACCACGACCAGCAGGACATCGGTCTCGAACCTGATCGAGCAGTTCCTGCCGCGGGCGCCGCCCCGGTCTACCCGAGGACCTCGAATTGCAACGCGCGCGGGCTGAGCGACGCTCGGCGAGCACACGGTGCGTCGGCTGATGGAGAAGCGCATGATCATCGACCCCGACCACCTCAGCGTGCGCGCGCGCAAGAGCGTGATGTCGCTGCTCGAGGCCGAGCGCTACTCGGGCGTCGTCTCGAGCCACAGCTGGAGCACGCCGGACGTGATCCCGCGCATCTACAAGCTGGGCGGCGTTGTGACCCCGATGAGGGAAGCGGCGCCCGACTGGATCAAGACCTGGCGGAAGACGAAGGCCCAGCGCGACCCGCGGTTCTACTTCGGCTCGGCTACGGCGCGGACATGAACGGCTTCGCGTCGCAGGGCGAGCCGCGGGATGGGCCGGACCCCGTCCAGTACCCGTTCAAGTCGTTCGACGGCAGGGTGACCTTCCAGCGCCAGCGGAGCGGCGAGCGCGAGTTCGACATCAACAAGGACGGCGTCGCCCACTACGGGCTCTTCCCCGACTGGTGGAGGACCTCGCGCGTGGGCGGCGGCGCCGCGGTGAGGGACATGGCGCGCGGAGCGGAGGCCTACCTCCAGGTATGGGAGCGGGTCTACGGGATCCGCTTCGGCTGCAAGCCCGCGCGCACGCCGCTGACGCGCCGGGGGCTCGGCCGCCTGCGCCTGCGCAACACCACCGCCCAGCTGCTGCGACGGGGAGGCCAGCCCAAGGTCCGCGGCAACCGGGCGTGGAGCTGGTGCGTGCGCGGCACGAAGAAGCGCGGCACGCGGGCAGCGGCGGCGCTGACGCCCAAGGGCAGGGTCGCGCTGGTCGGCACGGGCGCGAACGTCCCGGCGCGGGTGCCGGACGGAGCCCGGCCATGGGCAACGGGCTGTTCGGCGCAGCGCGGGCCCGAAGGCACGCTTCGTCTACGGCGTTAGCCGCGGCCGCGTGCGGTTCGCGGCCGTGGCCACACGGGCGGCGTTGTCGAACCGCACGGTGCTGCGCCGCTACGTGGGGCTGTCCGGGCTTCGCTGACCCAGCTCAGGAGGACGCTGACTCCATCTCCTCCATGTTCCTGGTCACGACCTCCATCGTCCGGCCGAGCTCCTCGGTCGGGCTGAACTCGACGACCTCGGTGCCGGCGTAGAGGATCGGCGTGTGCCCGGGGCCGACGTAGTAGGCGTCGCCGGCCTCGAAGACCTCCTCGCCGTCTCCGGAGCGGAAGGCGACCTTGCCCTTGATCACGTAGCCCATGTGCTCGCACTGGCACTCGTCGTCGGGCAGCCCCTTGAACAGCGGCGTCAGGTCGGCGTCCTCGGTGTAGGTCTCGAAACCGACCGTCCAGCCGCCCTCGAAGTGCTCGAAGTGGCCCTCGTAGCCCTCGAGCGTCTCGTGCTCGGACGCGGTTCCTTCGATGCCTTGGGCATGTGCTGCTCCTCTTGGGTGGATGCGCCGTTCGCGGCTACGATGGCCCTTGAACCACGGTTCAAGTCAAGGCCCGAGTCGAGATGGACGGTTTCCGAGCTGACGATCGGCGAGGTGGCGCGGCGCGCCGGAGTCGCGACGTCGTCGATCCGCTACTACGAGCGGATCGGCCTGCTCCCGGCCCGACCGTCTCGGCGGGCAGCGCCGCTACGACGCGGATGTGCTCGGCAAGCTGGGGTTCATCGGCGTCGCCCAGAGCGCCGGCTTCAAACTGCGCGAGATCAAGGAGCTGATCGGCGGCGTCGACGGCGCCGACGGGCTGGCCGAGCCGATGCGCTCGCTCTCCAGCCGGAAGCTCGGCGAGGTCGAGGCGCTGCTGGAGCGCACCAGGGCGATGAAGGGCTGGCTCGAGGTGGCGAAGGAGTGCGGCTGCGCGACCCCGGCGGAATGCGCGCTCTTCCCCGCGCCCGGCGATCCCGCGGGCTCCGATCTGGCCCTCCGGGTCGTCCAGGTGGACGGCAAGGACTGTCGTCGCCGCTAGCCTCCGCGCGATGCCCTCGGCCGACGCCCCACTGACCGGCAGCTGCGCCTGCGGCGCCGTTTCCTTCCAGGTGACCGCCCCGTTCGTGACCGCCGGCTATTGCCACTGCAAGGGCTGCCAGCGCCGCAGCGGCACGCTGTGGTCGCTCAATGCGATGGTGCCCGTCGAGGGCTTCGAGATCGTTGCCGGACACGATGCGGTTCGCACCTGGGAGCCGCCCGACGGGATCCCGAAGGCGTTCTGCGGCGAGTGCGGCGGCCACCTCTACTCCGATGGAGGCGACGCGTTCGGCGTGCGGCTGGCTGCGGTCGACGGGGATCCGGGCACCGTCCCGAGCGGCACCAGTGGCTCGAGTCGGCGCCCGACTGGGAGGCCATACCGGACGACGGCCTCCCGCGCTTCCAGCGTCTGCGCGACTAGGCGGCCGGGCGGCGATGGACCGGTCCGCGCACCGTGCACTGCCTCGGCGACCTGCACGCCGGCGCCATCACGCTCGAGCGCCTGAGCGCGGTGAGCCGTGACCTGGCGCGGTTGAGGACGCCGGCGCTCCACCTCCAGATCGGCGATGCGACCGAGGCCGGCAGGGCGGCGGAGGACGAGCTCGCGCTGGAGTTCCTGGATCGCATGCCGGGGCGATGGGTGACGGCGCTCGGGAACCACGACGTGCTCCGCAACGAGAGGACGGTCGCCGACTGGGCGCGCGCCTACGGGCAGAGGTCGCAGAACTTCGCGGTCGAGCTCGGTTTCGTGCGCCTGATCGTCGTGGGCCCGGATCGCACCGAGCCGGGGAAGCGCGCCGGCCGCCTCTCGCCGGCCACGCTCGCCTTCCTCGACCGCGAGCTCGAGCGCGCGGACGGGGACTGCTGGATCGCCTGCCACTGGCCGCTCTTCCACACGGTGATGGGCGACCCGAGGCTCCACTACACCTCCGCGATGGACGCGTTCTACGCGAAGCCGCGGGCGCGCATCAGGGAGCTTCTCCTTCAGCACCGGAACGCGAAGCTCTGGATCTCCGGCCACACGCACTCGCCGCTGAGCGCCCCGGGCCTGATCCGGCGCGCGCGCCTGGCGCCGAGCGCTCGATCGTGGCGATCAACGCCTCGGCGCTCGTCGGCATCGGGACGGCGGCGCAACCCGCGCGCGCCGCTCTGCTCGCTCTTCCTGACCCACCGGCCGGGGCGGAGTCCAGGTGCGCTGCCGCGACCACCGGGCGGAGGCGTGGCGGAACATCCGCGGGCGCCGCGTGGTGGAGATCAGGCCGGCTAGAGGCTGAGCCAGGCGGCGAAGAGCCGGCGCGCCAGGGGAATCATCGCGGCCTCGCGCTCGGCGACCTGCGCGAGGAGCGGGTCGAGTGCGCCCGGGCCGAGCGTCGTCTCGAGGCTGGCGGCGTAGGCCGGGACCTCGCCCCACTCGGTGGCGAGCTCGAGGTTCCGCTCGAGCTCGCCACCGAGTGGGGCGAGGTCCCGGCCTACGCCGCCAGCCTCGAGACGACGCTCGGCCCGGGCGCACTCGACCCGCTCCTCGCGCAGGTCGCCGAGCACGAGGCCGCGATGATTCCCCTGGCGCGCCGGCTCTTCGCCGCCTGGCTCAGCCTCTAGCCGGCCTGATCTCCACCATGCGGCGGCCCCTGAGGTTGCGCCACTCGCCTCTGCGGTGATCGCGGCAGCGCACCTCGATGTGCCCCGGCCGGTGGGTCAGGAACAGCGAGCAGAGCGGCGCGCGCGGATTGCGCCTCCTGCCGATGCCGACGAGCGCCGAGGCGTTGATCGCCACGATCGAGCGCTTCGGCGCCAGGCGCGCGCGCCGGATCAGGCCAGGAGCGCTCAGCGGCGAGTGCGTGTGGCCCGAGATCCAGAGCTTCGCGTTCCGGTGCTCGAGAAGAAGCTCCCTGATGCGCGCCCGCGGCTTCGCGTAGAACGCGTCCATCGCGGAGGTGTAGTGGAGTCTCGGGTCGCCCATCACCGTGTGGAAGAGCGGCCAGTGGCAGGCGATCCAGCAGTCCCCGTTCACGCGCTCGAGCTCGCGGTCGAGGAAGGCCAGCGTGGCCGGCGAGAGCCGGCCGGCGCGCTTGCCCGGCTCGGTGCGATCCGGTCCCACGACGATCAGGCGCACGAAGCCGAGCTCGACCGTGAAGTTCTGCGACCTCTGCCCGTAGGCGCGCGCCCAGTCGGCGACCGTCCGCTCGTTGCGGAGCACGTCGTGGTTCCCGAGCGCCGTCACCCACCGGCCCGGCATGCGGCCCAGGAAGTCGATCGCGACCTCGTCCTCGCGCGGCCTGCCGGCCTCGGTCGCGTCGCCGATCTGGAGATGGAGCGCCGGCGTCCTCAGCCGCGCAAGGTCACGGCTCACGGCCGTGAGGCGCACGGGCGTGATGGCGCCCGCGTGCAGGTCGCCGACGCAGTGCACGGTGCGCGACCAGTCCATCGCCGCTCAGCCGCCTAGTCGCGCAGGCGCTGGAAGCGCGGGAGGCCGTCGTCCGGTATGGCCTCCCAGTCCGGGGCCGACTCGAGCCACTGGTGCCACTCGGGACGGATGCCCGGATCCCCGTCGACCGCACCCAGCCGCACGCCGATCGAGTCACCGCCGTCGGAGTACAGGTGGCCGCCGCACTCGCCGCAGAACGCCTTCGGAATCCCGTCCGAGGGCTCCCACGTGCGCACCGCGTCGTGCCCGGCCACGATCTCGAAGCCCTCCACGGGCACCATCGCGTTGACCGACCACAGCGTGCCGCTGCGGCGCTGGCAGCGCTTGCAGTGGCAGTAGCCGGCGGTCACGAACGGCGCGCTGACCTCGAAGGAGACCGCTCCGCAGGCGCAGCTGCCGCTTAATGGGGCGTCGGCCGAGGGCATCCCGCGGAGACTAGACGCGACGACAATCCTTGCCGCCCACCTGGACGACGCGGAGGGCCAGATCGGAGCCCGGGGGATCGCCGGGCGCGGGGAATAGCGCGCACTCCGCGGGAGTCGCGCAGCCACACTCCTTCGCCACCTCCAGCCAGCCCTTCATGGCCTTGGTGCGCTCGAGCAGAGCCTCGACCTCGCCGAGCTTCTGGGTCGAGAGCGAGCGCATCGGCTCGCTCAGCCCGTCGGCGCCGTCGACGCCCCCGATCAGCTCCTTGATCTCGCGCAGCTTGAAGCCGGCGCTTTGGGCGACGCCGATGAACCCCAGCTTGCCGAGCACATCCGCGTCGTAGCGGCGCTGATCCCCCAGGCGCTCGGGTTCGGGGAGGAGGCCGATCCGCTCGTAGTAGCGGATCGACGACGTCGCCACTCCGGCGCGCCGCGCCACCTCGCCGATCGTCAGTTCAGGAAATCCATCCATCTCGAGTCGGGCCTTGACTTGAACCGCGGTTCAAGGGCCATCGTAACCGCGAACGGTGCATCCACCGAACAGGAGGCAGAGAATGCCGAAGGCATCGAAAGCAACCGCGTCCGAGCACGAGACGCTCGAGGGCTACGAAGGTCACTTCGAGCACTTCGAGGATGGCTGGACGGTGGGCTTCGAGACATACACAGAGGACGCCGACCTGACCCCTCTATTCAAGGGGCTCCCGGGCGACGAGTGCCAGTGCGAGCACATGGGCTACGTGATCAAGGGCAAGCTGGCCTTCCGCTCCGGAGACGAGGAGGAGGTCTTCGAGGGCGGCGACGCGTACTACGTCGGCCCTGGGCACACGCCGATCCTCTACGCCGGCACCGAGGTGGTCGAGTTCAGCCCCACCGAGGAGCTCCACCGGACCATGGAGGTCGTGACCAGGAACATGGAGGAGATGGAGTCCGCGTCCTCCTGAGCCCTCGGCTCAGCGAAGGCCGGACAGCTTCACGTAGCGGCGCAGCGCGGTGCGGTTCTTCGAGGCCGCCCGCGTTGCCACCGCCGCGAACCGGACGCGGCCGCGGCGCACGCCGTAGACGAAGCGGGCCTTCGGGCCGGCGCCGCGCACGAACAGCCCGCTGCCCATGCGCCGCAGCTCCGTCGGGCACCCTGCTGCCGGGGCGTTCGCGTTGCGGCCCACGAGCGCCACCTTGCCGCCGGGCGTCAGCGCCGCCGCCACCCGCTTGCCGCGCTTCTTCGCGCCGCGCACGCACCAGCTCCAGCCCCGGTTGCCGCGGACCTTCGGCTGGCCTCCGCGTCGCAGCAGCTGGGCGGTGGTGTCGCGCAGCCGCAGGCGGCCGAGCCCCCGCGCGGGTGAAGCGCGCGCGCGCCGACTTGCAGCCGAAGCCGATCCCGTTGACCCGCTCCCACGCCTGGAGGTAGGCCTCGGCTCCGCGCGCCATGTCCCTGACCGCGGCGCCGCCGCCCACGCGCCGGATGTCCTCCCACCAGTCGGGGAACAGCCCGTAGTGGGCCACGCCGTCCTTCGTGAAGTCGAACTCGCGCTGGCCGCTGCGCTGGCGCTCGAAGGTCACCTTGCCGTCGAACGACTTGAAGGGGTACTGCACGGGGTCCGGCCCGTCGCGCGGCTCGGGCTGCGAGGAGAGTCCGTTCTGGTCCGAGCCGTAGCCGAAGCCCGAAGTAGAACCGGGGGTCGCGCTGGGCCTTCGTCGTCGCGCCAGGTCTTGATCCAGTCCGGCGCCGCCTCCTTCATCGGGGTCACCACCCCGCCGAGCTTGTAGATGCGCGGGATCACGTCCGGCCGTGCTCCAGCTGTGGCTCGAGACCGCGCCCGAGTAGCGCTCGGCCTCGAGCAGGGTCCATCACGCTCTTGCGCGCGCGCACGCTGAGGTGGTCGGGGTCGATGATCATCCGCTTCTGCATCAGCCGGCGCACCGCGTGCTCGCCGAGCTCGCTGAGCCCGAGCGCGTTGCAGTTCGAGTTCCTCGGATAGACCGGCGCCGCGCCCAGCGGCAGGAACTGCTCGATCAGGTTGGAGTGCGATGTCGTTCTCGTCGTGGTCGTAGACGCCGGGCTGCTGCTTGTCGTGCTCGTCCGGCGGCCCGTTGCAGGCCTGCATCTGCCAGAACTTGCCGGTCGCGAGCCGGTTGCCGGCGTTGACGACCACGCCGGTCTCGCCGCTGTCGCCGGCCACTCCGGCGAGCGCGTTGTCGAACTTGTTGATCAGCTCCATCTGGCGCACGCCGAAGCCGTAGCACCTCGTCGAGCTCGCGGTCGATCCGCGCCCTGTCGCACCTGCGGCTGGTCGTTGTAGACCCGGCAGCCGAACGGCTCCGAGACACTCGATCCCCTTGATCACCGCCAGCTTGCCCTGGGCGATCACCCGCCGGGCCTGGAACGGGTCGGTCACGATCCGGAACCAGCCCCGCCCCGGGCCCGCCGTTCTGGGCGTCGATGTAGTCCTGCGAGCGCGTCGAGGTCGCGGTTCTGAAGCCGCACCGAGGTCATCTCGTCGCAGTCGTTCTGCTTGAGCGGATAGAGCTCGCAGAGCACCCGGTTCTCGACGAACAGGTTCACGAACACCCGCAGCCCGCCCATGTAGGCGCGCTCGATCCACTTGTAGTAGGTCTGCTCGTGGGTCAGCGAGTCGTGGTGGGGCCAGTCCTTGAAGGTCGGCCAGCCCACCGGGTCGTGGCAGCGGGCGGGGTTGCCGTAGAGCGCGTTCTCGAGCGCCGCGCCGCAGCCGTTGCCGACCTGGTGGTCGGGGCAGTCCGACGAGCGCGTAGGGCGCGCCGTAGGGATGCCAGGGCCGGCCGCAGTGGGCCCGGCCGCCGAGGAACTCGAAGGCCGTCATGTGCAGGTGGAGGTCGATCATCCCCTTGACCTCGCCCCAGGGGTCGGCTCGTGAAGGGCGTGCCCGTCGCGCTGCGTCTCGACCTCCGGGTAGACCGCGCAGCCCTCGGCGGGCTCGAAGCGTGAAGGCGCCGGCGCCCGCGCCGGCGTCCGCCAGGACCAGCCTGCCGGCCGCCACGGCGAGCGCCTTGCCGGCCGACGGCAGGGCGATCCTGAAGGTGCCGCCCGGGTTCGCGTCCACGCGCCAGTCGGCCGCCGGGCTCGGCGTCGCGCCGCGGGCGACACGCCGTTCGCGGCCGCCCGCCATGAAGTCGCGGTCGCGCCCGTAGAAGAGGTAGCTGCCGAGCGCGGTGGCCTGCATCCGGAAGGCCTCGGCCGCGCCCGACCGAGGCCGCCGATGCGCGGTAGCCGCCGGCGCCCTTGGCGACGAAGCCGCCCGCCGACCGCGAGCGGAGCGCGTAGCAGCCGTTGGCGAGCGCGTAGCGCCTGTCGTCGCCGGTGGCCGAGGCCAGCGAGCGCGCGGGCGGCGCCTTGGCCGGGGCCGCCGTGGTCGCCGCTTGGCCGTCCGCCGACGGATGGTCGGCCTGCGCCACCGACCCGAGCAGGCCGAGAGCGAGCAGCGCAAGCAGCGCGAGAGCGGACCGGAGGAGCTTCACCGGCGGATCGTAGCCCCGGCCCGGGTCGGGGTGCGCCGCTTGTCACCTCAGGTGGTCTTCTTGGATGCGTGGGGGCTGAAGCCTCGCCCGATCCAGTCGCGGTAGGCGTCGTAGAACGGGGCGAACTCGTCGGCGACCATCCGGGCGGCCTCGTGGATCTGACCGGCGGTCGCAGTGGCGTACTCGTGCACGAGAAGGCGCCGTAGCTCACGGAGCCGATCAAGACGGCGTGCCCGCTCAGGGCCGATGACGCCGATCCGGCGCAGGTCGTCGAGGTCGCGGCGGGCGTTGAGCTCGGCTCCACGTGGGCGCACTTCTGCCAGCTCGAGGCCAAAGGCGGTCAGCTCGGCGATCACGTTGTAGAGCTTGTCGACACCACGCTCTACGGCGTTGACGCGATTGAGCAGCACCGGATCGGCGGAGTCGTATGCGTTTGTGAATACGTCGAGGTCGAAGTCCTCGCCGAACTCGGCCATCGCGGTCCGCAGCGCAACGAAATGGCGACGCACGTCCGAGACACGGTCGCGAATCTTCGCCTTCAACCACCGTGCTCGTTCCGGGTCGTCTCGCTCCAACGGCGTGGCGGGCGGCGCCTGGCTGCTGATCTGGGCGCCTCGGTATCGAGGCTCTCCATGGCGTCCCGTAGCGGCGGCTCGGCCTCGGCGGCCCGGCGCCGCCAAGCCGCCAGCCTCGACCTCAACCGCGGCCACTGGTGGTCACGATCGACGAGCACCCGCCCGCGTGCCAGTGCCTCGTACATCAACAGAGGAGTGGTCTCAGCGTCTTGGAGTCGCACGAGCTGGATCTCGCGGCCGAGCCGCCGCTCGAGGGGGGGAGGCCGCGCCCCGGAGGCGGTTGACAGCGACGAGCGAATCTGGTCAACCGACTTAGTCGTATGACTAAGCAGGCATGCGACCGGGCTGGCGAAGAAGACCGCGGCGCGCTCAGCCGCCGAGGAGGCGCTGCTCGATGCGGCCGAGCGCCTGCTCGTCGAGGTCGGCCATGCCGGGCATCACCACCCGCCGCCTCGCCGAGGAGGCGGGTGTGAACCATGGGCTCGTCCATTACTACTTCGGCTCGAACGAGGGCCTGCTCGTGCGCGCGCTCGAGCGGTTCACCGAGCGGCTCGATCGAGCGCCAGCGCGCCCTGTACGCCGCCGACGAGCCCTTCGTCGAGAAGTGGCGGACCGCGATGCGTTACCTGCGTGAGCGAGGACGTGGCCTACGAGAAGGTCTGGCTCGAGCTCCAGGCCCTCGCCTGGAACGACGAGGACCTCCAAGGCCCCCTCGCGCGCGTGAACGACGGAGTGGAGGGCGGTGCTCACGGAGGCGTTCGAGGAGCCGCACCGCGAGCTCGGGATCGAGCTGCCGCTCGACGCGCTCGTCTCGCTCGTGGTGACCTTCAACACCGGGCATCATCATCGAGCGCCTGGGTGGCGTCGAGACGGGCCATCCGCGAGCTCCTGGACTGGATCGACGGATGGCTGTCGAGCTGACCGCCCGCGCGCGCGAGCAGACGCGCGCCCGCTAGCCCGACGACTCCGGCTACGTCGAGCGCGACGGCGTGAAAGATCCATTGGGAGGTCTATGGCTCCGGCGAGCCCACCGTCTTCCTCCTGCCGACCTGGTCGATCATCCACTCCCGCCACTGGAAAATGCAGATCCCCTACCTCGCCCGGCACTGCCGCGTGCTCACGTTCGACGGCCGCGGCAACGGCCGCTCTGACCGCCCCGAGAGCGGCTATGCCGAGCGCGACTTCGCGGCGGACGCCCTGGCGGTGATGGACGTTACCTCGACGGAGCAGGCGGTGCTCGTCTCGCTCTCGATGGGCGCACAGCGCGCGCTGCTGATGGCGGCCGAGCACCCCGAGCGCGTGGATGGCGCCGTCTTCATCTGCCCGGCGGTCCCGCTCGGGAAGCCGCCGGACGCCCGATAGTGCAGCTGGGCCGACGAGCTCGACACCGACGACGGCTGGGCGAAGTACAACCGCTACTACTGGCTCAAGGACTACCGCGGCTTCCTCGAGTTCTTCTTCTCGCAGATGTTCACCGAGCCGCATTCGACGAAGCCGATCGAGGACTGCATCGGCTGGGGGCTCGAGACGGGCGCGGAGACGCTGATCGCGACCGAGTTCACCCGAGAGCCTCGACCGGGACACCCCGCGCGAGCTGGCCGCCCGCCTGAGCTGCCCGGTACTGGTGATCCAGGGATCCGAGGACGCGATCGTCGGCCCGGGCGCGGCATCGCGCTCGCCGAGGCCACCGGCGGCGACCTCGGATGCTCGAGGGCTCGGGCCACGGCCCGCACGCGCGCGACCCGGTCAAGGTCAACCTGCTCCTGCGGGACTTCGCGTCCCCCGCGCCTGGCGGCCCGTGGGTGCGCGGCAAGTCGCGGCGCAAGCGCGCGCTCTACATCTCGTCCCCGATCGGCCTCGGGCACGCGCAGCGCGACGCGGCGATCGCGAACGAGCTGCGCGGCCCCACCCGGACCTCGAGATCGATTGGCTCGCGCAGCACCCAGTCACCAGGGTGCTGGAGGCGCGCGGCGAACGCATCCATCCGGCGAGTAAGCATCTGGCGAACGAGTCCGGCCACATCGAGAGCGAGTCGGCCGAGCACGACCTGCACTGCTTCCAGGCGATCCGGCGAATGGACGAGATCCTGCTCGCCAACTTCATGGTCTTCCACGACCTCGTCCGCGAGGAGGACTACGACCTCTGGATCGGCGACGAAGCGTGGGAGCTCGACTACTACCTGCACGAGAACCCCGAGCAGAAGCGCGCCGCTTACGTGTGGCTGACCGACTTCGTCGGCTGGCTGCCGATGGAGGACGGCGGCGACCACGAGGCATTCCTGACCGCCGACTACAACGCGGAGATGATCGAGCACATCGCACGCTTCCCGCGCGTGCGTGACCGGGCCGTATTCGTCGGCAACGCGGACGACATCGTCCCCGAGGACTTCGGCCCCGACCTGCCGCCGATCCGCGACTGGACGGAGGAGCACTACGACTTCGCCGGCTACGTGACCGGCTTCGATCCGCCACGACCTGGGCGATCGCGGGGAGCTCGGCTACCGCGACGACGAGCGCGTTTGCATCGTGACCGTCGGCGGGTCGGGCGTCGGCGCCCATCTGCTGCGGCGCGTGATCGAAGCGTTCCCGGAGGCGAAGCAGCGCGTGCCCGACCTGAGGATGGTCGTGGTCGCCGGCCCGCGGATCGATCCCGACAGCCTGCCGCAACACGACGGGCTCGAGATCCGCGCGTACGTCCACGACCTGTACCGCCATCTCGCCGCGTGCGACCTCGCAATCGTCCAGGGCGGGCTGACCACGGCGATGGAGCTCACGGCGAACCGGCGGCCGTTCCTCTACTTCCCGCTCCGCCACCACTTCGAGCAGAACTTCCACGTGCGCCACCGGCTCGAGCGCTACGGGCCGGCCGCCGCATGGACTTCGAGACCGACGGCCCGTCCGAGATCGCAGCCGCGATCGCCGAGGAGATCGGCCGCGAGGTCGACTACCGGCCGGTCGAGACCGACGGCGCCGCGCGCGCGGCGGCGCTGATCGCCGAGCTGCTCTGAGCATGAGGCGCGGACGGCGTGTCCTGCCGGCGGCGGTCGTGCTGTGCGCGGGCCTCTCCGCCTGCGGAGCTGACGAGCGGGGTTCCGCCGAGCGCGAGAAAGCCCCCGCGGGCCCTCAGCTCGGCCAGCCCGTCACCGTCTCCGGCCAGGCGAACGTCTTCGGCGCCGGCCACCCCGAGCCGCCCGACCCGGGATCCGGGGGACCCGGGGTGCCGCCGACGATGCTGCGGCTGGCAAAGGGCTCCGATCGGGTCGTGACATTCCGGCGCGTGAAAGGCCGTGTCAATCCGATCAGGGGCGAGACGCCCTGGAACGGCGCCGGCGGCGACGGGCGCGGACCGACGAGCGTGAACTCCTGGGAGGGGATCTCCGGCATCGTCCATCGCCGCAACGGGATGTTCCTCGTCGGTGTCTTCCTCGACGACAAGCGGCCACGCGACCCCGCGCCGCCGCGGCTGAGCTTCACGGGACGCGAGGAGTTCAGGACGCTTGCGCCGCGCCTCAGCCAGACGTTCTTCGTTGGCGACGGCGCCGGCCGCTCCTACCGGGTCCCGCGGTCCGCGACGCGCCTGTTCATGGGGTTCGCCGACGCCTACGCGTATATCGGCAACCCGGGTTGGTACGGCAACAACGGCGGGAAGCTGAGCGTCACCGTGGAGCTGACTCGGCGCTGATCGCCGAGCTGCTCTAGCGCAATGCCGCCACGCGCGCTCGCGCAGCCTCGACCGCACCCGTGAGGTGCGCGACGTCGTAGGCGCCCCGGTGCCGCCTGCCGTTGATGAAGAAGGTCGGTGTTCCGACGACTCCGCTCGCGTCGGCGCTCGCCACGTCGCGGTCCACGCGCGGAGCGTGCTCACGGCGGCGAAGCTCGTCCCAGAAGCGGTCGACGTCCAGTCCGAGCTCCTCGGCGTGGCGGGTCAGGTCGAGGACGGTCAACTCGTCCTGCTCGGCCAGCAGCCTGTCGTGCATCTCCCAGAAGCTCCCCTGGGCTCCCGCCGTCTCGGCCGCCTCGGCGGCCGTCTGCGCATGCGGATGCACGTCGTTGAGCGGAAGCTGACGCCACACGTGCGCTCCGTGAAGGTCGCCTGTGCGCTCAAGCCACCGGCGGAGGCTCTCCTTCGGCGCTGGCGCCGAGCGCGGGATCCCACTCGCACACGAGGCAGGCGTGCAGGAACGCCGACCGGGCGAATCCCAGCGCGACCGCGTGCGGTTCGCCGCTCGCTTGGATGTCGTTCCAGGCGAGCGAGTACAGGCCCAGCTGGTCGTCCCAGTGCGCGGCGTCCGGTGCGACGGACCCCTCCGAGAATGCTTCCGGAGCCGGATGGGCGTATGCATAGAAGGCCGCCTCCCCGAGGTTGGGTCACCCGGCCACCAGCCGACGGCGACCTCCTGAGCATCCATCGAGTTGCGGGTGATGAAGTCGTCCTTCGGCGGATCGGCCGGCTCGCCGGAGAAAAGGTTCACACTCAGGTCGAACGATCCCCACCACGCGTTGACAGGGGTGGAGGGCCCGCGATACGGGGCGCGGAACTCCGCCAGCACGAGCGCTGCTCGGTCGCCACGTCGAAGTAGGCCGCGACGTGCTCGGGGTCGTAGGTCGGTGCTCGTGGTCCTCGTCGAGCGGCACGGTCCACGGCGCTTCCTGCGGGGTGGCCTTGATCTGGAGATCTCCGGCGATTTCCCGTAGCGCGGCCAGCAGGTCCCGCGTGACGTCGCCGACGGGCCGGTCCGGAGTCAGGGGAACCCGCGCCGTGCGGCCGTCGCTGTGCTCGGCGACCGCGTCGTGCGCATGCAGGTCGAGCACGACGACGAACGATCCCGAGCCGTTCGGCGCCGGCAGCGGACGCGTTCCCACCCGCGCGCCGTCAGCAGCAGCGCGGCATGCTGGAGCTGCGGCTCGGGCGGGGCGAGGGCGACCGCGAGCTTTCCGAGCACCTGCGTATGGGCGTGCAGCGTGTCGCAGGTCTCGCGCCACGCCTCGTAGGAGAGCTCCGGCCACGTGCTCGGCACAGCCCCGTCCCCGATCCTCAGCCGTCGTCCGGCAGGTGCTCCTGCGCCCAGAGCGAGATCTGCGCGAGCGCGGGGATGAG
>CAVZDS010000008.1:0-25367 GCA_963774095.1 uncultured Thermoleophilaceae bacterium | reverse complement strand
CACGCCGCCGACCGTTAGCGAGCCCGGGTCGTTCAGAACGCGTGTCCGGCGTGATGTGCCTGCTCTCGAGCGCCGCCGTGGCGGTCACGAGCTTGAACGTCGAGCCGGTGGGATAGCCGCCCTGGATCGCCCGGTTGAACAGCGGTGCCGAGATCCTCCGAGCTGAGCGCGTCGAGGCGCTTCTGCGGGAGGGGCTTGGTGAAGATGTTCGGGTCGTAAGACGGCTGGGGAGCCGAGCGCGAGCACCTCGCCGTTGCTCACGTCCATGACCGCGAAGGCGCCCCTGCCGGTGCCGCCGGCGAGCGCTTGCGGAGCCACGCGCTCGACATCGAGGTCGAGCGAGAGGGCAACGCCTCGCCCTGGATGGGCTGCTGGCGCTTGAGCGTATTCGCTCAGGTTTCCGAGCGCGTCCACCTCCAGGCGCGCCGCGCCGTTTCGGCCCCTCAGGAAACGGTCGTACTCGGCCTCGATGCCGGCCTGGCCGACGCGATCGCCCATCCTCGACGCCGTTGTAGCGCTGGTCCTTCAGCTGCCTCTCGTTCACCTCGCCTACCGTAGCCGAACAGGCGCGCGCCCACGGGTCCGTGGGGGTAGTCGCGCAGGAACTCGCGCTCGGGCTCCACGCCGGGCAACTCGCTCCTGGCGCTTGAGCACAAAGGCCACCAGGTCCTGCGAAACGTCCTGCTTGACTGTCGGCTTCGAGAACGGCAGCGCCTTCAGCTCGCCCTCGATCTGGTTCTCGAGGCGGCGCGGCTTCAGGCGCAGGAGCTTGGCGAGGCGCCGGTAGACCTCCTCGCGCTGGCCGAGGTCCTCGGGGAGCTTGTCCGGCGTGACCTTGATCGAGAGCGAGTTGCGGTTCTCGACCAGCGGCTGGCCGCGGCGCTCCACGATCTCCCCGCGCGGCGCCTGCACCTTGATCTCGCGCACGCGGTTGTTCTGCGCCTCGGCCTCGTACTTGTCGCCCGAGAGCACCTGGAGGTACCAGAGCCGGAAGAAGATCAGCGCGAACATCACCAAGGCCACGCCGCCGATCACGGCCACGCGGAAGGCGAGCTGCGGGGTGAGCGTCGGCCGGCGCTCGTTGTCGAGATACATCGGGGCCTAGACCTCCAGCCCCCGCAGGCCGAGCGGGCCGGTCTCGCGCGGCGGCCGGCGGCGGCGGCGCACCTCGAGCGGGTCGACCTTCAGCACCGGGCGCAGCAGCCGGCGAGCGCCGGTGAACACCGGCAGGGCGAGCAGCGCGTTGAGCAGCGTGGTCACGATCGCGTCCCGGATCACCAGTGGGCTGACGCTGGCACCGACGTCGAGCATGAACGACACGGCGGCGAACGCCACCATGAAGCCACCGGTGGCCGCGGCCCCGACCGCCATCGGCAGCAGGCCGTGACTCGGATCGCGCATCTCGCGGAAGCGGCCGACGCCGTAGCCGACGGCGGTGAGCACGAGCGAGGAGACGCCCATGGTCGCCCCGCTCGTGAGGTCGAGCAGGAAGCCGGCGGCGAAGCCCGTGGCGCAGCCCGGCACCGACCCGCCGTAGTAGGCGACCGCCGCCACGGCCAGCACCACGAGGTCGATGTGACCGCCGAGGATGCCCAGCTGGCTGAGGCCGGAGAGCTGGAGGACCACCGCGAGCAGCAGCAGGAGCCCCACGCGCAGGATCGCGCCCGGAGACAGGATCACGGCATGATCACCCCGGCGGTCTGGGCGCCGCGCGGGCGGCGCGTGAGCACCTGGACGATGTCGATCGACTTGAGGTCGGCGAAGGGCTCGATGTGCACGCGCTGGTAGATCTCGACCTCGTCGAGGTTCACGTCGGTCACCCGCCCGATCGGGATGCCGCGCGGGAAGAGCGACTGGCCCTGCTCGATCCGGAAGCCGGAGGTGGCCACGGTCGTGTTCTCCGTCACGCGGCCGCCCTCGACGAACTCCATGAGCAGGTCACGCGGGTTGCCCACGTTCGGGCGAACCACCCCTGTGGCGCCCGAGGGCATGACCTGTGCCGCCACGCCGATCGAGGCGTCCGTGATCAGCGTGACCTCGCGCCGTGCCGCCCGTGACGCTCGTGACCTTGCCGGCCAGGCCGCCGACCTCGCCCTGGTCCGGATCGCTCCCCGCGGCGATCACCGGCTGGTCGACCCTCACGCCGTCGCTCGAGCCCTTGTCGATCTTGATGCTCGAATACCAGACGTTCGGCGAGCGGGCGATCACGCGCGCCGCCACCGGCTCCGTGCCGCGCGGGAAGCCGTCCTCCTGCTTCAGCCCCACGAGGCCCTTGCAGCTGGGTGGCGTCGCGCTGCGCGGTCTGGGCCTCGGCGAGCGCCGAGCGCAGCCGCTCGACCTCGCGCTTGAGGTCCTTGTTCTCGTCCTTGGCGTCGAACGTGTCGCCGGCCCAGCCGAAGAGGTCGCGCACCGGCTTGAGCGCGCGGCTCGCGCCGGTCTCGATCGGGGCGAACGCCTCCTGCGCCCCGCGCTGGAACGCGTGGAAGAAGCCGCCCCCCGACTCGCCGAAGTAGGCGGTCAGAATCGCGATCGACAGCGCCACGAACACGGCAAGCGCCGCCCGCCGCCTGCGGACCACCTTCCTGTCGTACACGCCTAGCGCCCTCCGCGCGGCGGGATTACCGCCGCCGGCTGATTCGGGAATTCTTGTTGCTGCGGTGGATCGCCTCGAACTCCTCGAGGCTGCGACCGGAGCCAACCGCCACGCATGTGAGCGGTGACTCGGCCAGGTGCGCCGGCATCTGCGTCTCGTCGCGCAGGCGGTCGTCGAGCCCCTGTAGGAGCGCGCCGCCGCCGGCGAGCATGATTCCGCGGTCCATGATGTCCGACGCAAGCTCGGGCGGGGTGCGGTCGAGCGTCTCCTTGACCGCGTCGATGATCGCCTGGAGCGGCTCCTCGAGCGCCATGCGGACCTCTTCGCTCGTGAGCACGATCGTCTTGGGCAGGCCGGAGACGAGGTCGCGGCCGCGGATCTCGGCCTGCACCTCCTCGGCCAGCGGGAACGCGGAGCCGATCTCGAGCTTCACCTCCTCGGAGGTCTGCTGCCCGATCATCAGCTTGTACTCGCGCTTGACGTAGTTGATGATTGCCTCGTCGAGCTCGTCGCCGCCGATGCGGATCGACTGCGACACGACGATCCCGCCGAGCGAGATCACCGCAACCTCGCTCGTGCCGCCGCCGATGTCGACGACCATGTTCCCGGTGGGCTCGCCCACCGGCAGCCCGGCGCCGATCGCGGCCGCCATCGGCTCCTCGATCAGGTACGCCTGGCGCGCTCCGGCGCTCAGGCAGGCCTCCTCGACCGCGCGCTTCTCCACCCCGGTCACTCCGGAGGGCACGCAGACCACCACGCGCGGGTGCGCCCAGCGGTTCTGGTGCACCTTCTGGATGAAGTGGCGGAGCATCTGCTCGGTCACGTCGAAGTCGGCGATCACGCCGTCCTTCAGGGGGCGGATCGCCTGGATCGTCCCGGGCGTACGGCCCAGCATGCGCTTGGCCTCGATCCCGACCGCGTGCACCTCCCCGGTGCGGGAGTCGATCGCCACCACGGACGGCTCCGAGAGCACGATGCCGCGACCGCGCACGTAAACGAGCGTGTTGGCGGTTCCGAGATCCACGGCCATGTCGCGGCCGCCCATACCTGTGAGGTAGCTGAAGAAGCCCATTTCGCGGTCGGTTCGATGAAGTCGGGGCACGCATCGGCCGCGCGCCCCAGGCGCCCAGCAGTCTAGACGACTCCCAGGACCCCAACTATTGCTGCAACAGGGACGGCATCAGCCGCAGCACGGCCGGCACCGGGAGGCCCACGACGTTGAAGTAGTCGCCCTCGATTTCCTCTACCAGCATGGCGCCGAGCTCCTGGATCGCATAGCCGCCGGCGCGGTCGCGCCATTCGTCACTTGCGAGGTAGCGCTCTATGTCCGCCTGGCCGAGCTCCCTGAAGCGGACCCGCGTTACCGCCAGCCCCGTGCGCTCCTCGCCGTCCTCGCGCAGCGCGATCCCGCCCATCACCTCGTGCCAGCGCCCGGACAGCTCGCGCAGCCAGCGCTCGGCCTCGGCGTCGTCGGACGGCTTTCCGTGGGCCCTGCCGTCCCAGACCACCATGCTGTCCACGGCCAGCACGAGCTCTCCGGGCACGGCGCGCAGCTTGAGCAGCGCGTTCTGGACCACGAGCGCACGCGGAGCGCCCTCGGCGAGCTCCTCCACGTCGGGCGCCTCGACCCGGAACTCCACGCCCAGCTGCGCGAGGATCGCGCTCCGGCGCGGCGAGCTCGAGGCGAGGATCAGAGTTCTCGGGAAGAACAGCGCGGCCTCTCGCGCGGCCGACTCCGGCGAGTCCGACCCATGCACGAGGTTGGTCTGCACCTCGAGACCGAAGTCACCGCGGATCGACCCGGGCGCCGCCTCGATCGGATTCGTGGCGCCGATCACCTGGCGCGCCGCCTTCACGGCCTCGTGTCCCTCGAGCACGAGCGCCACGAGTGGACCGCCGGTGATGAACTCCACGAGCTCGCCGAAGAACGGGCGCTCGGCGTGCTCGGCGTAGTGCTGCTCGGCCAGCTCGCGGTCAACCGTCATGTGCTTCATGGCGACGATCCTCAGGCCCTTGCGCTCGAATCGCGCGACCACCTCGCCGGTGAGGCCGCGTTCGAACGCGTCCGGCTTGACCAGGATCAGGGTGCGGTCCATGAGTGCTCAGCCGGCCGACTGCGGCCGGTCACGGCCCGCGCGGGCCTGGCGCTCAACCGCTGCCGTCTCGGACGTGCCGCCCTGGCGTGAGGACGGCCGCGGCCCGGCCTGTCGCGGCGGTACCGCTCCCGCGGCCGCCGCTCGGCGCGGGCGGGGCCGCCGGCCCTCGGCCGCCTGGCCCACCTCGGCCTCGCAGTAGGGGCAGATCTTCCAGCGCGGGTCGAGCGGCTTGCCGCACACCGTGCACGGCTCCTTGAGACGGCGCAGGCAGCTCGGGCAGCGCAGAAACGTCTTCTCGGTCTCGAACCCGCAGTACTGGCAGTGCTGGTGCTCCAGCTGAGCGAGCCGAGCCTGCGCGGCGGCGATCTCGAGCTCCCGCTCGCGAACGTCGTCGAGGTACTCCGGCGGGCGCACGATCAGGTACACGATCGTCCCGATGAACGGGAACAGCGAGGCCGCCGTGGCACACGCAACCAGCATCGGATCCGCAATCCGCCGGCGCGCGTCGCTGTAGGTCCAGTAGACCAGCGCCAGCCAGATCACGACCAGGAACAGCAGCAGCAGATTGACGGCCAATGCCAGCCCGCTGTTTTCAATGCCGAACATGGCAATCAGGCCCATTGAACGCGCGAGTGTACTGGCGCCGTCTACAGAAAGAGCCGCCCGAGCGCGTACCCGATGCCGAAGAACACCAGAATCACCGTGGCCACCACCACGGCAACCAGGCCGATCATCGCGCCGAAGCGTGGTCCGTCGCCGTCCATCGCCTCAGAATCCTACGTGTGCGCTGGAAATCTGTCGCATGGCGACAGATTTGTGCCCCACACCCACTTTCAGTGCTGCTGTTCGAGCACCGACCCGGCGTCGAACTCGGTCGCCAGCACCCCCGGCAACTCCTCGAGCGACCCCAGCACCACATCGGCCCGCTGCAGCTCCTCCGGCGCGTGGGTGCTCGGCACCGCCACGGTCGCCATTCCGGCCGCCCTGCCCGCCTCGATGCCGGGCGGCGCGTCCTCGACCACGAGCGCCTCGGCCGGGTCAGCGCCGAGCCGCCGAGCCGCCGTGAGGTAGCCCTCGGGGTCTGGCTTGCCGCGCGCGACGTCGCCCGCGAAGACCATCACCGCCGGCGGCTCGATCCCAACCGCAGCGAGCCGGGCGAGCGCGAGCGGACGGGTCCCGGAGGTGACCACGGCGACGCGATCACCCTTCAATGCCCGGAGTGCCGCAGCGGCACCGGGGATCGCGCGCAACCCCTCCACATCCACCGCCTGCCGCCGCTCGAGCTCCTCCGACTCAACGACGGCATCGAGATCGGGGCGGAGCGCTCGCACCACATCCGCCGACCGCACTCCATGCATCGCCGACCGCAATGCATCCTCTTCAATGCCGTTGTCACGGGCCCAAGCCAGCCACACCCGCTCCGTGGCCTCCCGCGACTCCACAAGCACCCCGTCCAAATCGAACAGAACCGCGGAGACGCGGCGCACTAGAGCGTCGACGCCCGGGCGTCCGCGTCCTCGCGCACGAGGTCCGCGATCAGGTAGATCGAGCCGGTGGCCACCACGGCGCCGTCCGGCCCGGCCAGCTCGCGCGCACGGGTGAGCGCGGCGCGCGGCTCCGGCACCGTCTCGGCCGGGGGCCCGCCGAGCTTCTCGGCGAGCGTCGCGAGCGTGGCGGGCGAGAGCGCGCGCGGGTTCACGGGGCGCGTGAACACCGCATGGTCGAAGTGCGGCAGCAGCGTGCCGAGCATGCCGGCCGCATCCTTGTCCTCCAGCACGCCGATCACCCCCACGCGCGGGCGGCGGTCGCCGAGCACCTCCGGCAGCGAGGCGGCCAGCGCGCCCGCTCCGGACGGGTTGTGAGCGCCGTCGAAGAGCGTCAGTGGCCGCTCGCCGACCTGCTCGAGGCGGCCGGGCACGACGGTCTCGGCCGCTGCACTCGTCACGGCCGCGGGATCCAGTGAGCGTCCGAGGAAGGCCTCGGAGGCCGCCGCCGCCAGGCCGAAATTCACGTGCTGGAAGCCCCCGGCTGCCTGCATGGCCAGAGGGAACGGCTCGGCTGCCACCAGCCTGGAGTGGTGAGCCACGGCGGTCTCCTGGGCGATCGAGAGAACCTCCGGCGCCAGCTCGCCCACCACGAGCGTGCCGTAGTCGTGCACCACGTCCAGCTTCTCGCGCGCGATGTCGCTCAGGGTCGGTCCGAGCCAGCGCGTGTGCTCGAGGCTCACCGAGGTGAGCACCTGGACCTTCGACGGGATCACGTTGGTCGCGTCGAAGCGCCCTCCGAGGCCGGCCTCGATCACCGCCACCTCCACCCCGCGCCGCGCGAGCTCGTGGTACGCAGCCGCGGTCAGGGCCTCGAACTGGGTCACGTGGTCATCCGGGTCGGCCGTGCGGTTCACCATCTGGGCCGCCTCCGCCGCCCGCGTGACCGCCGCGGCGAAGTCGGCCTCCGGCACCGCCTCCTCCCCCACCTCGATGCGCTCCCGGAACGAGCGCAGGTGGGGCGAGGTGTAGCTCCCCGTGCGCAGGCTGTGGCGCTCCAGGATCGCCGCGCAGAAGCGCGCGGTGGAGGACTTGCCGTTCGAGCCCACCACGTGGATCGAGGCGAAGCGCCGCTGCGGCAGCCCGAGCACGGTCATCAGCCGGTGCATGCGGTCGAGCCCGAAGCGCATCCCGAAGAGCTCGAGCGAGAGCAGGTACTCCTCAGCTTATAAAGGGACAGTCCCTTTAAGTTCATGGCCGCAGCCTCGCGAGCGCTTCGCGGTACTCCTCGAGCTTGCGGCGCTCCTCCTCCACCACCGCGGCGGGCGCCTTGGCCACGAACTGCTCGTTGGAGAGCTTCTTCTCTGCGCGCTCGATCTCGTTGCGAAGGTCGGCCGCCTTCTTGTCGAGGCGCGCCTCCGCCTCGGCGGAGTCGAACGCCTCCGAGGGCAGCACCTGCGCACCGCCGCCGGGGATCGGCACCGTGGCGAGCACGTCGCCGTCCGCCGAGGCCTCGTCCACCCACTCGAAGCGCGCGAGCCGGCCCATGTGGTCGAGGCAGGCGTCGTAGCCCTCGGCGGCGAGATGCGCGCGGACTCTCGCGTTCGGCTTCGCGCCCACCTCGTCGCGGTAGCGCCGGAGCGCCGTCACGGCCTCGATCATGCGCCCAACCTCGGCCTCGGCCGCCTCGTCGAAATGCGCCGGGTCGACCGCCGGGAAGTGCGCCACCGCCAGGAGGCCGCGCTCGTCGCCGGGCATCAGGTCCCAGATCTCCTCGGTCACGAACGGCATCACCGGGTGCAGCAGCCGCAAGGTGCGCTCGAGCGCCCACAGCAGCACGGCAGAGACCTTGGCGTTGTCCTCCTCGTACAGGCGCGGCTTGGCGAGCTCGAGGTACCAGTCCGCCAGCTCGGACCAGAAGCCGCCGTACAGCTCGAGCGCGGCGGCGGAGAAGCGGAAGTCGTCGTAGAGCTCGGTCACCCGCTGGGTCAGGTGCTCGAGCCGGGAGACGATCCAGCGGTCCTCCACCGCCCCGCCCGCGCTCGGGTCCGGCTCCACGTCGGACACGCGCAGCAGGATCAGCCGGGCCGCGTTCCAGAGCTTGTTGGCGAGGTCGCGGCCCTGCTTCACGCGCTCCTCGTTGAAGCGCACGTCCTGGGAGGAGGACATCGCCAGCAGGCCGAAGCGCAGGGCGTCGGCGCCGTAGGCCGGGAACTCGCCGCCCTCCTCGTACACGGGCGGCCGCGGGCCGCCATGGATCAGGTCCGATGGATCGATTCCGGTGCCGAGCGACTTCGACATCCGCCGGCCGTCCGGCGCCTGGATCACGGAGTGGATGTTCACGTCCGTGAAGGGCACCTGCTCGGTCAGCTCCTTGCCGAACATCACCATGCGCGCGACCCAGAGGAAGATGATGTCCCGCGCCGTGGAGTTCACGTCCGTCGGGTAGAACGCGCGCAGCTCCGGCGTCGCCTTCGGCCAGCCGAGCGTGGCGAACGGCCACAGTCCTGACGAGAACCAGGTGTCGAGCACGTCCGGGTCGCGCTCCCAGCCCTCACCGTCCGGGCGGCTCCTCGCCAACGTGGGTCTCCTCGCCGCGGTACCAGACCGGCAGCTGGTGGCCCCACCACAGCTGGCGCGAGATGCACCAGGGTCGGATGTTCTCGAGCCAGTTGAGGTAGACGCCCGTCCAGGGCTTCTCCGGATGGAACCTGACCGTGCCGTCGCGCACCACCTCGATGGCCGGCTGCGCGAGCTGGTCCATGTTGCAGAACCACTGGAGCGAGATCAGCGGCTCCACGCGGCGGCCGGAGCGGTGCGAGTGCGGCACGTCGTGCACGTAGGGCTGCGTGCCCGAGATCAGGCCCTCGTCGCGCAGCTCGGCGACCACCGCCTTGAGCGCGTCGTCCACCTCCATGCCCTGGAAGCGCTCCGGCGCGGCGTCGGTGATGCGGCCGTCCTCGCCGATCACGGTGATCTCCTCGAGGCCGTGCCTGCGGCCTATCTCGAAGTCGCTCTGGTCGTGTCCCGGGGTGATCTTCAGCGCGCCGGTCCCGAATTCCGGGTCCACGTAGTCGTCCGCGATGATCGGCAGCCGGCGGCCCACCAGCGGCAGCACGGCCGCCTCCCCGATCAGGCGCGAGTAGCGCTCGTCCGACGGGTTAACCGCGATCGCGGTGTCGGCCAGCATCGTCTCGGGCCTGACCGTCGCGATCGTGACCGAGCCCGAGCCCGACTCGAGCGGGTAGTCGATCATGTAGAGGGTGTCCTCCACGGTGCGCTGCTCGACCTCGAGGTCCGAGATGGCGGTGCGCAGCCCAGGGTCCCAGTTGACCATGTAGTTGTCGCGGTAGACGAGCCCCTTCTCGTACAGGTGCACGAACACCTTGGTGACCGCGCGCACGTACTCGTCGTCCATCGTGAATCGCTCGTCCTCGTAGTCGAGCGAGGAGCCGAGCTCCTTGAACTGGCGCGTGATGTTCTCGCCGTACTCCTCGACCCACTCCCAGACTCGCTGGGCGAACGCCTCACGTCCGATCCCCTCGCGCGAGATGCCCTCGGCCTCGAGCTGCTGCTCGACCACGCGCTGGGTGGCGATCCCCGCGTGGTCCTTGCCGTAGATCCACTTCGCCCGCTGGCCGCGCATGCGTGCCACCCGGATCTTGAGGTCCTGGATCGACGCGTTCAGCGCGTGCCCCATGTGCAGGTTGCCCGTCACGTTCGGCGGCGGCACGGCGATCGAGAAGTTCTCGTCGGGCGTCCCCTCGGGCTCCGGATGGAAGATGCCGGACTGCTCCCAGCGCGCGAACACGCGTGGCTCAACGTCGGAGGGCTCGTAGCGCGTGCGCTCCTCGAGCGTCTTCAGTCTGTCCTCGGCCATCGAGTTCGCAAGTTTCGCAGCGCGGGATAATTGCGGCCGTGGCGAGCGCCAACCGCCTCCGGGTCGAGCGGCTCATCGCGCGAGCTGAACACAGCGCGACCCCGCCATCGCGAACCTCTGTCATCCGGAGATCGAATGGCGCTGGCCGCGACGACGCCCGGAGCGTCGGTGTTCCGCGGGCACGCGGAACTCCAGCGCGGGCTCTTGACCTGGGCCGAGTCGTGGCACGAGCTCGTGATGGAGCCCGAGGAGATCCTCGAGGACGGCGACTGCGTCTTGGTCATGCTCGGCTACCGGATGCGCGGCGCGGGAAGCGGCGTCCACCTGGAGGAGCCGGTGGCCCACCTGCACCAGTTCGAGGACGGGCTGCTCAGGCGCTGGTGGATGTTCGGCGACGCCGAGAAGGCGCGCCGGCGCTTCCTGGCGGGCGACCGGCCGGACTAGGCGGAACCGCCCGGCAGTCGGACCGAGTCGGCATAGCCGGCGAAAACCAGCAGCCCAAGGAAGAGGGGCAGGGACAGTGCTCCGCACGGCCCTGCCCCGATGACGCCGGGAGCGAGTTTCGCCGGCTAGGCCGACTCGGCGTGCTGCTCGCCCGTGTCTTCCTCGGGCGCAGCCTCGGTCACGAGCGTCGGCTTGAGCTGCTTCTCGATCGTCTCCTTGGTCACGACGCACTTCTTCACGTCGCGCCGTGAGGGGAGCTCGAACTGCACGTCGAGGAGCGTCTCCTCGAGGATCGAGCGCAGGCCGCGGGCGCCGGTCTCGCGGTCGAGCGCCTTGTCGGCGATCGCCTGGAGCGAGTCGTCGGCGAAGACCAGCTCGATGCCGTCGAACTGGAAGAAGCGCTGGAACTGCTTGACGAGCGCGTTGCGCGGCTCGGTGAGGATCGTCACGAGGTCGTCGCGCGTGAGCTGGTGGATGACCGTGGCCACCGGCAGGCGGCCGATGAACTCGGGGATCAGGCCGTACTCGACGAGGTCCTCCGGCAGCGCCTGCTCGAACAGGTCGCCGGTGTCCTTGTTGTGCTTGGAGGAGACCGTGGCCCCGAAGCCCACGCCCTTGTGGCCGATGCGCCGCTCCACGACCTTGTCGAGGTCCGCGAACGCCCCGCCGCAGATGAACAGGATGTTCGTGGTGTCGATCGTGAGGAACTCCTGGTGCGGGTGCTTGCGCCCGCCCTGCGGCGGCACCGAGGCCACCGTGCCCTCGAGGATCTTGAGCAGCGCCTGCTGGACGCCCTCGCCCGACACGTCGCGCGTGATCGACGGGTTGTCCGCCTTGCGCGCGATCTTGTCGACCTCGTCGATGTAGATGATCCCGGTCTCGGCCTTCTTCACGTCGAAGTCGGCGGCCTGGATCAGCTTGAGGAGGATGTTCTCCACGTCCTCGCCCACGTAGCCGGCCTCGGTCAGAGCCGTGGCGTCGGCGATGGCGAACGGCACGTTCAGGATCTTCGCGAGCGTCTGGGCGAGGAGCGTCTTGCCGCAGCCGGTCGGGCCCAGGAGAAGGATGTTGGACTTCTGGAGCTCGAGGTCCTGCTCGCCCTCCGACTGCATCATCTGCACGCGCTTGTAGTGGTTGTAGACCGCCACCGAGAGCGTGCGCTTCGCCGGCTCCTGGCCCACCACGTACTCCTGGAGGACCGAGTAGATCTCCTTCGGCTTCGGGAGATTCTCGAGGTCGAAGGTGGGAGCGCCGGTCAGCTCCTCATCGATGATCTCGTTGCAGAGATCGATGCACTCGTCGCAGATGTATACGCCCGGCCCGGCGATCAGCTTCTTGACCTGTCGCTGGGACTTGCCGCAGAAGCTGCAGAGGAGTTGTTCGTTCGAGTCCGTTGGCCGAGCCACGTTCTTCTCCCTCGTTGGCGAGGGTAGCGCACCTCAAGATACGCGGCGAGGGGCAAAGTCCCTTCCTAGACGCATTAATCCGCGCGGCAAGCGCGGTCCAGGACTAGTGCTTGTCGATGACGCGGTCGATGAGGTTGTACTCCACGGCCTCATCGGCGCTCATGAAGTAGTCGCGCTCGGTGTCGCGTGCAACCTTCTCGAGGTCCTGCCCAGTGTGCTTGGCGAGGATCTCGTCGAGGCGGCGGCGCACGTCGATGATCTCCTTGGCGTGGATCTCGATGTCCGTGGCCTGGCCCTGGAAGGCAGAGCTCACCTGGTGGATCAGGATCTTCGAGTTGGGGAGCGACATGCGCTTGCCGGCAGCCCCGCCGCCGAGCAGCAGCGCGCCCATCGACATCGCGATCCCGACGCAGATGGTCTGCACGTCGGGCTTGATGAACTGCATCGTGTCGTAGATCGCAAGGCCCGCGTACACCGACCCGCCGGGCGAGTTGATGTAGAGCGAGATGTCCTTGTCCGGGTCCTCAGACTCCAGGTGGAGGAGCTGCGCGACAACGAGGTTGGCGATGTCATCGGTGACCGGCGTGCCGAGAAAGACGATCCGCTCGTTGAGCAGGCGCGAGTAGATATCGAAGGCGCGCTCGCCGCGAGACGTCTGCTCGACCACCATTGGAACGAGAGGGCTCATAGAGGTCGAGACTCTAGCGGGCTGGTCAGCCGGCGCTCTCTGGGGTCCAGAGCTTCTCGCGCGCGGCGGCGCGCCCGGCGGCATCCTCCGCCTGCTCCGCCGAGATCGGCTTGGCGTTCTCAACCACCAGGTCGACCGCCTTGCGCATGGCTATGTCCTCGCGCAGCGCCTCGTCGGCTCCCTGCGAGCGCGCGCGCTTCAACGCCCGCTTCAGCTGCTTGTCGCTCGCGTCCGGCGGCGCGGAGGCGCGCAGCGCCTCTTCGATCTCCTCGTCCGTGACCTCGATTCCCTCGGCCTCGACGATCGCGGCCAGCACGGCCTCGCGCTTGAGGGCGGTCTCGGCGTCGGATTCGGACTCGACGACGAGCTCCTCCTCCGTCTTGCCGGTCATCTGGAGGTACTGCTCGGGGTTGATGCCCTGGGCGGCGAAGCGGCGCGCGGTGCGGTGCCACATCTCGTGGGCCTTCGAGTGCACGAGGTCGTGGGGCACCTCGATCTTCGCCTGGTTCACCACCGCGTCCACGGCGGCCTCGCGGAACTCGCCCTCGATGGCGCGCTCCTCCGCCTGTGCGATGCGCGACTCGATCTCGGTGCGCAGCTCGTCGAGCGAGTCGTAGCCGCCCGCCTCGACGGCGAAGTCGTCGTCCAGCTCCGGCAGGCGCTTCTCCTTGACCTCCTTCACCTCCACCGCGAACGAGGCGTCCTTGCCGGCGAGGTGCTCGGCCGGGTAGTCGTCGGGGAAGGTGAGCTCGATCGTCCGCTCCTCGCCCGCCGACGCGCCCGCGAGCTGGTCCTCGAAGCCCGGGATCAGCCGGCCGGAGCCGAGCTCCACGACCTGGCCGCGGCCCTCGCCGCCCTCGAAGGGCGTGCCGTCCACCGAGCCGACGTAGTCCATGACGACGAAGTCGCCCTCGCCGGCCTCGCGCTCGACCGTCTCGAGCGACGCGAGCGACTCGCGCAGGCGCTCGAGCTCGGCCTGGACCTCCTGCTCATCGACCTTGGGCTCGCGCCGCCCGACCTCGACGCCCTTGTAGTCGCCGAGCTGCGCGGGCGGCACCACGCCAACCTCGATCGTGAAGGCGAGCGGCGCTCCCTTCTCGGGAAGGTCTGAGAGGTCGACCTGCGGGTCGCCGACGGTCTGGATTCCGGCGTCCGCGAGCGCCTCCTCGTACCAGCCCGGCAGGCCGCGGCGGACCGCCTCGTCGAGCACCGCCTCGCGCCCCACCTGACGCAGCACGACCTCGGGCGGGACCTTGCCGCTGCGGAACCCCGGCACCCGCATCTCGCGCCCCAGCTGGGACGCGGCGGTGTTCAGCTCGCGCTCGAGGGCCTCGGTCGGCACCTCCACCTCCACGCGCACGCGCGAGTCGGGGAGCTCGGTTGTCTTGGTCTTTACCGCAGCGGCCATTGGACCGGTGACTGTAGCGCCGGATGCGAGGCGCTAGCTTGCCGTCCGTGCGTCGCCCCGCCGCCGAGAAGCTCCAGGCCTGGATCGTCACGGGCCCGCTCGGCCACCTCTGGAGCGCGCTCGCCGACATGACGCTGATCTGGGCCCGCTACCTCGCGCACCGCGCTCGCCGGGGCTAGGCCTTGGCGGCCGCGCTCGGCTGGGGTGCGCTCGCAGCGTCGTCGCTCGTCCTGGGCGCGGCCATCGGGCTCCTGCGGCGCTGGCCGCGGAAGCTGGTCGGGCTCGTCCTCGGCTTCGGCGCCGGCGCGCTGATCAGCGCGGTTAGCTTCGAGCTCGCCGAGGAGGGCGTGAGGATCGCCGGCGGCGTACCCGTGGCGGTAGGGCTCACCGTCGGCGCCCTGACCTACTTCATTGCCGCCGGCAGGGTGGCTTCCATGGGCGGTGGCTCGGCGCTGGCGCTCGGAGCCTTCCTCGACGGGATCCCCGAGCAGATGGTGCTCGGCATCGGCCTCGCCGGCGGCGAGCCGGTGAGCGCCGGGCTGCTCGCCGCGATCTTCGTGTCGAACCTACCGGAGGCGATCGGCGGCGCCACCGACATGCGCAGGCAGATGCACAGCACTCGCAAGGTCATGCTCAACTGGCTCTGGATCGCCGCGTTCTGCGCACTCGCGTCGGGGGTCGGGTATGGCCTCGCCGACGTGACGGGCGGCGACTTTCGCGCGGGCGTGAACGGTTTCGCAGCAGGCGCGCTGCTCGTGATGCTGGTCGACTCGATGATCCCCGAGGCGACCGAGCAGGCCGGAAGGACCACGGGTCTCGTGACCACGCTCGGCTTCGCGGTGGCCGCCGGCCTGTCGTTCGCCTGATCAGCCGCCGCGGCGGCGCGACACCAGGTAGCCGAGCCCCGCGCCGATCAGCATCGAGAGGGCGATCACGACGATCAGGGGGGTGCTCCAGGTGCCGAGCACCCAGTTGACGTCGACCTCGTCGACGTTCGCCACCGCGAACGCGCCGCCGGCTCCGGCGAGCACGACCGCTGCGACCTGGCGTCTCTCCACGGCCGCAACCTACCGCAGGCTCGCGGGCGCTGGGAGCGCGTCCAGCCGGCGGCGGTAGCCGTCCATCACCGCGCGCGGGAAGTCGGCGTGCGTCTGGCTGCGAAGGCGCGCCACGCGCTCCCGGTGGTACGGGCTCGAGCGGTTCTCGTTGTGGCCGATCACGTCCCGTGTGGGGATGCCGTAGCGGCCCTGGAGCGCGCGGGTCAGCCGCAGCGACGCCGCGAGCTGGGCCCGGTTCCCCATCACCTGCGCGTCGCTCTGCCCGACGTGCTCGATCCCGATGGCGGTCCAGTTCAGTCCAACCGTGTGGCGGCACATGATCGAGGTCGGCACGAGCCTGTAGATCGTCCCGTCGCGGTCGATCACGAAGTGAGAGCAGACGCCCGGCAGCTCGTGCAGCTCCGGGTCGGGCTCGTTGCGCGAGAAGTAGTCGAACACCGGTTGGAAGCTGCTCGTGGCGGTGTAGTGCTCGACGATCACGTGCGGGTCGCGCAGGCGGAAGTCGTGGATGCCGTAGTGGCGCTCGGCGTAGTCCACCATGTCGGCCCGGCGCTCGTCACCGAACGGGATCGGCTTCGAGACCTCGCGCGGCGGTGCGATCGCGCGGGCCACTGCGAGCACCGCGTTCGTGTGGCGGCGAACGCCCGCGCTCGGCAGCGGGCCGCCGGGCAGCTCGACCACGAAGGCGCTGTCGCCGGGGAAGCTGTGGTTCTGCCAGGAGACGGCGGTGCCGTGGTAGCGCGGCAGGCTCCTGCGCGGCAGGCCGCTGCGCGCCGAGTAGAGGCGCTCGATCACGGGGTCGCCGCTGCTCTTCACCACCATCCGCAGAGCCTGGTGGTACCAGAGCGTCACGCGCGGCCGTTCGCGCTCGATGAAGCGCTGCATCACCTGGGTCTCGGGCTCGGAGGCGGGACCGGAGCCGGACTCGTACACGCCGTCCTGGGGTTGCCAGCGGTACGGGAAGTTGCGGTTGAGGTCAACGCCGTTCGCGTTGTGGCGCGTGCCTGCGGTCGTGCCGTCGGGGTTGGCGTCGTCTACCAGCCAGAGCGCGGTGCCGCGCGGCGGGCGGGCATTCGCGAGGCGGGCAATCACCGCCCGGCCGGCCGGCTCGTTGCCGTGCACCTGTCCCACCACGAGCACCTTCACGCGCGCGCGAGGGCTGCCCACGCGCAGGGCGCGGATGGGCCGTTCCTGGGCCGAGTGCCCGATCGTCTCCCAGGCGGCGGACTGCGCGGGAGCCGCCGGCGCGCTGGCCGCCGCGGCGGCCGCGATGCCTGCGAGGAACGCGGAGAGCAGCACCCACCCGAGTATGGCGGCCGCGCTAGGGTCAGACGCTCGTGATCGCAGACCTGGCCGAACGCGCCTCCGCGGGTGGGCGGATCGCAATCGACACGGAGTTCGTCTCAGAGCGCCGCTACCAGGCGCTGCTGTGTCTGGTGCAGGTGGCCGTGCCGGATCCGGGTGTCGAGGGCGGCGTGCGCACCGAGGTGCTCGACCCGCTCGAGGGCGAGCTCGACTTCTCCCCCCTGGCCCGCGTGCTCGCGGACCCCGGGGTCGAGGTGGTGATGCACGCGGGCCGCCAGGACGTCGGGATCCTGCGCCGGACCTGGGACACGCAGGTCACCAACGTGTTCGACACCCAGGTGGCGGCCGGCTTTCTCGGGTTCGGCAACCAGGAGGGGTACGAGTCGCTGGTGCGCAAGGTGCTGAAGGTGAAGCTCCAGGGCAGTGAGGGCTTCACGAAGTGGGACCGCCGCCCGCTGACGGCGCAGCAGCTCGAGTACGCCGGCGACGACGCCCGGCTGCTGCTGGCGCTCGGGGACGAGCTGGAGCGCCGCCTCGACGAGCGCGGCCGGCTCGAGTGGGCGCGCGAGGAGTCGCGCGCGCTCGAGGACGTGAACGACGAGCGCGACGCCGAGCGCTCCTACGAGCGCCTGCCGCGCCTCGGCCGCCTGGGCGACAGGGCGCGCGCGGTGGCCCGCGAGCTCGCCGAGTGGCGCGAGGAGGAGGCCCGCGCCGCCGACCGCCCGCCCGGCTCCGTGCTGCCCGACCAGGCGCTCGTGGAGCTGGCGCGCCGGACGCCCCGCGACAAGAACGGCCTCGAGCAGATCCGCGGACTGCCTCCGCAGACCATGCACCGCCGCGGCGACGCCCTGCTGGCCGCCATCGCCCGCGGCCGCGAGCGCGAGGCGCCGGAGCCGCCACCCGAGTCGTCCCCGCGCGACCCCGCCGACGCCCCACTCGTATCGCTCGCCCAGGCGCTGGTGCGCCACCGCTCGATGGAGTCGGGCGTGGCGGTGGAGCTGATCGCAACCCAATCCGAGCTCGCCAGCCTCGTCCACTCGGTCCGCCACGGCAGCGACAGCGACAACGTGCGCGTATCGCACGGCTGGCGCCGCGAGCTGGTGGGCGACGAGCTGCGCGAGCTGGTCCAGGGCCGCCGGGCGCTGAGCGTGGATCCGGACGGCGGGCTCGTGGTGAGCGAGGCCTAGGACGCTTCGTCGGGCAAGGTGAGGCCGGGTGGCAGCTCGCCCTCGTCGATCAGGCGGCGTATGTCGCCGCTTCGCTTCGGACTCAGGTAGACGTGGCGCTGGCCCACGCTCGGCTTCTGCTCGAGCAGGCCGGCCTCAACGAGCGCCTCGCCGACCTCGTAGGCGAGCGCGCGGTCGTGGCCGGCGAATCCGCGGGCCACGTGGTCGAAGGCCGTGTGGTAGCCGCCCCACTTGCCCATGCCGTCGAGCCGCTGCAGTATCCGGCGGGCCACGCGGCGCACGGGGTCTGGGTCCTGGTGGGCGCGTGAGACGGCGCCGGCGGGCTCCAGCAGGCGCAGCACCTGGTCCTCGAGCGCCTCGACCGTCTCGTCGTCGAGCGGCGAGCCGCCGAGGCGGGTCACCGCCTCCGCCACTCGCAGCGGGTGCGTCGCGCCGATCGGCGCTCGCAGGTCCGCCCCGCCCTCCAGCACGTGGCCGGGGAGCAGGTGAGAGCGCGCCCGCAGGCGGTCGATGCGCCGCTCCTCGAACTCGGCGTTGAGGGCCTCGTGCGCATACTCCGCCGCCTCCACCGGCTCGGCCGCCGGGTAGGCGAGCAGGAGCATGCCGTCGAGCTCGCCGAGGCGCAGCCGCAGGTCGGCGCGCGCGCGGGGCGGCCCGGGCGAGGCGCCCTCCACCAGCTGCTCCACCGCGGCCGCCGCCAGCGCGGCCGCGCGCTCGCCCACCGCGCCGGGGTCCGCGCGCAGCTCCGGCGCCACGGGCAGGGCGGCCAGCAGCTCGCTCTCCGTGGCGGCCACGGCCACAGCGATCGGCGTCCCGTAGCCGGTGCGCGGCTCAGCGAGCTCGCGGGCGCCGCGCCGCAGCTCGGCATCGAGCAGGCGGCGCAGCTGTGCCGAGGAATCGCGGGGCGCGTCGGCGCCGCCGGCCTCACTGAGCGCCTGCTCGAGCTCGCTGCCAGCCGGAGCCATCCGGCCAGCCTACGCGGCGTCGAGTGAGGCGGCCGCCCTGCGGGTACGAGTCGCTTACCGTGAACGAGAAGCTGCTTCGCATCTACCTCCAGGACCACCACGCCGGCTCCACCACGGGGCTCGAGCTCGCACGCCGGATCCTCGGCAGCAACAAGGGGAACGAGTACGGCGCGGCGATGGCGCCGATCGTCGACGAGATCGCCGCCGACCGGAAGGCGCTCGAGAGCATCATGGACGACCTGGGCTTCGAGCCCGACAAGATCAAGGACCTCGGCGCCTGGACGCTCGAGAAGGCGGGTCGTCTCAAGCTGAACGGGCAGATCACGGGCTACTCGCCGCTCAGCCGGCTGGTCGAGTTCGAGGGGCTGGTCACGGGCATCAGCGGCAAGGTCGCCCTCTGGGGCGCGCTCCTCCAGATCGCACCCGACGAGCCCCGGCTCGACGCCGCCCGCCTCGAGCGCCTGCGCGAGAGCGGCGAGAGCCAGCGCAAGACTGTCGAAGAGCTGCGCAAGCGCGCGGCCACCGAGGCGTTCGCGGGCTGAGCCCCACCCAGAGCGCGAGGGGGCGGCTCGGCCGCCCCCTCGCGTGGGTCCCCCTGATGTGGGTCAGGCGGTCGAGCGGCGCAGCCGCACGCCCACCAGCCAGAGCAGCGCTCCGATACCGGCCAGCAGCACGACCTCGAAGCCGGTGAACGGCAGCGCGGTGTCGAAGTTGCGGGTGTCAGCCTCGACCGCCTGGTCGCCGCCACCCTGGTTTGCACCGAGCACCGATCCCGTCTCCGGAGCTGCCGCTCCACCATCGCCGGAATCGCCTTCGGCCCGGCCGCGATGGGGCCGTCCCTCGGATCCGCCGGGCGCGGCGCCCCCGGTGGGATCCTCCTGGCCGCCCACGGGCAGCGGCTGCTCCTCGCTCGCGCCCGCGTCCGGCTTGGGCCCAGCGCCTCGGCATGCGGCCGACTGGCAGTTGCCGCGGCTGTGTCCCAACCCGCGGACCTCGCCCGGGGCCGGGCGTCCGCGATGGCGACCGCTGTTGCCGGACTGCCCGCCGCCTGATGCCGGGTCGCTCGCACCGCCCTGGGGCGCCTGGGCCGGCGGCACCTCGGCGGGCTTTTGGTGACCCTTGGCCCTGGCCTGCGGAGGCGGCGCCGGGTGTTGCGCCTTCGGGGCGGGACCGTTCCCCTGCGAAGCGGGGGCGCTGTCCTGCGCCTGCGCGGCGGGCGCATTGCCCTGCGCCGGCGCGGACCCCTGAGCCTGAGGCGCGGGACCGTTCCCCTGCGCCGGTGCGCTCTGATCCGCCTTCGGGGCGCCGAGCGCCACACCGCCCATGCCCATCAGCGCGACGGCCAGGGCCGCCGCGATCGGCTTCACGCTGACCGGCGTCCGGCCGGGTCGCCCGCGTGGTGAGTCCATCGTGTCTCCTCGGTACGTCTCGGGGCCTAACGGGAGCTTGCAAGTTCCAGCCTGCGAGCCAGCGCAATCTTGAACGTGCCTGCGGACGTTCCCGCCTTCACTCGGCTATCCGTGATATAGTTGCACATGCAATCATCGCCCCGAGCGCACACAGGAGACGGACATGGAGCTGAACGGCATCCACCACATCACTGCCATCACCGGCGACGCCCAGCGCAACGTGGACTTCTACGTGGGCGTGCTCGGGCTTCGACTCGTGAAGAAGTCGGTGAACCAGGACGACCCGACCGTCTACCACCTCTTCTACGGCGACGAGGACGCGAAGCCAGGCCTCGACCTCACCTTCTTCGAATACCCCGGCGCCGCCCCCGGCCGCGCCGGTGAGGGAATGATCCACCGCGTCGTCTGGCGGGTCGGCTCACCCGATGCGCTCGACTTCTGGAGCCAGCGCCTGGGCGCCGCCGGCGTCGAGACCGAGCGCGAGGGCAACAACCTGGTCTTCCGCGACCCGGAGGGCCTCGAGCATGAGCTCCTGGTCGCCGACGTGCCGGACGAGCCGCTGATCGCCGAGCATCCCGAGGTGCCGGCCGAGCACGCGCTGCAGGGCTTCCACGCAGCGCGCGCCTACGCCTCCGACCCGGAGCGCAGCCGCCAGCTGCTCGAGGAGGGCCTCGGCTTCCAGGCCTCGGGTGACGGCTGGGAGGCGCGCGGCGACGCGCGCGGCGGGCTCTACCTCTACGACGCCCCGCCCGCCGAGCGCGGGATCCAGGGCGCGGGCACGGTGCACCACATCGCGTGGAACTCGGCCGACGAGGACCACGAGGCGTGGCGCGACCGCGTGACGCAGAACGGCGCGCACCCCACCCCCGTGATCGACAGGCACTACTTCAAGTCGATCTACTTCCGCGAGCCCAGCGGCGTGCTGTTCGAGCTGGCCACCCCCAGCCCCGGCTTCACGATCGACGAGCCGCTCGAGACGCTTGGCGAGAAGCTGTCGATCCCGCCGCGGCTGGAGCAGCTGCGCGAGCAGATCGAGGAGACCGTCAGGCCGCTCGTAAACCCGCGCACGGCCGCCCGCACGCAGACGTAGGGCCTCCGCGCGCAAGTTTCCGCGCGCCGGGGCGTTGCAATAGCCATGCCCCGGTTCGCGGTTCTTGGATTCAGCGTCCTGTTCATGCTCGCTCTGGCGGCCGCGCCTGCCTTCGGCCAGGCGACCTCCGGCGAGCACAGCGACAACATGGAGTTCGTCAAGAACCTGCCGTACGAGCTGAAGAACGGCGGGACCACCAGCTTCGGAACCGACATCGAGTTCGCGAACCTCGCCGGCCGCCGCTACGCGCTCGCGGGCTCGTATCGCAACGGCATGCAGATCGTGGACATCACGAACCCGCGCGATGCGCACATCGCGAGCGTCTACGACTGCGGCGTGACCCAGGGCGACATCCAGGTGTTCCGGCAGGCCAGCAAGCCCGGCCGCACGTTCGTGGCCTACGCGTCCGACACGTTCGGCGACGGCACGTCCACGTGCTACCAAGAGGCCGCGGCGCTCGGCTTCGAGGTGACGAAGTCGAACGGCTCGGGTCGCAACGGCACCTTCATCGCGGACATCACCGACCCGCTTCACCCCACGACGGTCTCGTTCGTCGACATCACGCAGGGCGCGCACAACCAGACCGTGCACCCGAGCGGCAACTACCTCTACAACTCGAACTCCGACCTGATGACCTCGTTCCAACCGGCGATCGAGGTGTTCGACATCTCGAACTTCGCCGCTCCGACGAAGGTCAAGGAGCTCGCGCTGCCCACGCGGCCGGGCCTCGGCACCGAGTCGCACGACATCAGCTTCAAGAGCGACGGCACGCGCGCGTACTCGGCAGCGCTGTCCCAGGGGGTCGTGATCAACACCGAGAACCCCGCCGACCCGACGGTGATCTCGAGCTGGGTCGACCCCACGATCAACGTCTGGCACGAGGTGGAGCCGTACAACGTCCGCGACTCGAGCGGCCGCGAGCGGAACTTCCTTATCGCCGAGGACGAGTTCGCAGGCGCGGCCGGCGGGCCGGTCTGCCCGAGCGGCGGCTTCCACGTCTACGAGATCACGGGCGAGCTGGAGAAGGCGCCCGAGAAGGTCGGCTACTGGAACATCGACGACGCCGGCTTCTCGGGCAACGCCGAGGGCACCTGCACGGCGCACGTGTTCCGCGTGCACCAGAAGGAGCAGCTGCTCACGGCCGCGTTCTACAACGGCGGCGTGCGGGTGGTCGACCTCTCAGGGCTGGAGGGGATCTCGCTCGGCAGCAGCCAGCTGGTCGGCGAGGGCATGAAGGAGATCGGCTACTACCGGATGCCCGACGCGGACACGTGGTCGGCGAAGACGCCCCAGATCGACCGCAAGACGGGCGACTTCTACCTGTTCGGGAACGACATCGCCCGCGGGCTCGACGTCTACCACTACACCGGCGCCGGCAAGAAGCCGAAGAGCCGCGGGAAGTGGATGAACGCGCAGGAGGCGAGTGTCTTCCTGGCCGGGAGGCCCACCCCGGGCGTGGCAGGCACGACGTACTTCTGCCTGCTGAACCGGCCGTAGCCGTCTAGATTCCGCGCCGGTGCTCTTCACCGGCGGAACTATCAGAACGCTGGACCCGGCTGCCCCCGTCGTGGGGCAGCTGGCCGTTCGGGGCCCGTGGGTGGTCGACGACGAGAAGGCGGGCGCCGGGGTGATCGAGCTCGGCGAGCGCTGCGTCCTCCCCGGCTTCACGGACTCGCACGTGCACTTCCCGACCTGGTCGCTCGGTCTCCATCAGGCGCGCCTCGACGGAGCGCGCTCGCTCGAGGAGGCGCTCGACCGGGTGGTGGAGGCGCGCGCTCGCGTGGCGCCCGGCGGCTGGCTGCGCGGGCTCGGCTGGCGCGAGGGCGACTGGACCGAGGCGCCGACCCGCGAGGCGCTCGACAGCGCGGTGCCGGACGTGCCGGTGGCGCTGATGTCGAAGGACTACCACTCACTCTGGCTGAACAGCGCAGCCCTGGCGCTGGCCGACGCGCCGCTGGAGGTGGCCGGTGGCGTGGTGGAGCCCAGCGGCATCCTGCGCGAGAACTCGGCCTGGGCGTTCCGCGACCGCTACGTGCATCCGACGATGGACGAGATGGTCGAGGCCTCGCGCGAGGGTTTGCGCGTGGCGGCGTCGCGCGGTGTGGTGGCCATCCACGACAAGGACGGCTGGCTCGGGGCCTTCGAGGTCTTCGCGCGCCTGCTGGAGGCCGGCGAGCTCGACCTGCGCGTGTGGCAGTCGTTCCCGTGGGACAAGCTCGACGACCTGCGCGCGCTCGGCCTGCGCTCCGGCTTCGGCAACGACATGCTGAGGATGGGCTACCTCAAGGGCTTCATGGACGGCACGCTCGGCTCGGCCACGGCGCGGCTGCTGGACGGGTCGGGTGTCGAGATCAGCTCACGCGAGCGCCTGGAGGACGTGGTCCGGCGCGCCGCCGAGGCGCACTGGCCGGTGGCGGTGCACGCGATCGGCGACGGCGCCAACCGAGCCGCCCTCGACGCCTTCGAGGCCACGCGCGACGCATGGCAGCCGCGCGGCCTGCGCCCGCGGATCGAGCACGCGCAGCTGCTCGACGATGCGGACGTGCAGCGCTTCGCCCAGCTGGGCGTGGCGGCGTCGGTCCAGTTCAGCCACGCGCCGTCGGACCGCGACCTCGCCGAGCGGCTCTGGGAGGGTCGCCAGGGCGCGTACGCGTACCGCTCGCTGCTGGACGCGGGCACGCTGCTCGCCAACGGCTCGGACGCGCCCGTGGAGGAGCTGGACCCGCTGGCCGGCATCGTGGCCGGCGTGCTGCGTACGCTCGACGAGCGCCCCGCCTGGCGGCCGGAGCAGGCCGTGACCGTGGAGGAGGCGCTGCTTGCCACCTGCGTCGCGCCGGCCTGGCTGGAGCACGCCGAGAACCGCCGCGGCAGGCTGCGCCCGGGAATGCTGGCCGACCTGGTGGTGCTCGACCGCGACCCGCTCACCTGCCCACCCGACGAACTGCCCTCGCTGCGGGTGGAGGCAACCATGATGGGCGGGCGCTGGACGTACGGCAGCATTGACGGAGTCAACAATCCTGGATAGCGGTTGGTAGGCAACCCTTAGGCAGGATGGTCGCGTCCTCAATCGATGAAGGTCTCGTACGGCAGGTCTGAGATCTCGATCATTGCGACAGGCTAATTCGCGGCCGGCGGGCTAGCCAGAGCGCCGGGCCGGACACCAGCGCCGCCGCGCCCAGGGCCAGCGCCGCCACGCCGAGCGCCTCGAGCGCGACACCGCCGAGGAGCGCGAGCCCGGCGCCGGTGAGGCCGCTCAGCAGGTCGTTGAAGCCGATCAGCCGGCCGCGCTCGGACGGGAGCGTGCTGTCCGCCAGCTCCGCCGTGGCGGCCACGAACGAGAAGTTCCAGCCGAGGCCGAGGCCGAAGAGAGCGAGGGCGGTGGCCGGGACGCTGTCGACCCACAGCAGCGAGATCACCGACAACGCCATCACCACCAGCCCGCCCGAGAGCGCCACCTGCCTCCCGATGCGGTCGATGATCCGGCCCACCACGAGCACCAGCGCGTACATGCCGATCACGTGCGCTCCGATGATCGGGAACACGTTGTGGGCGGCGTGGTGCTGGTGGTCCACCACCACGGCGCCCGTGAGCGTCATGACCCCCACCATCACGCCGAAGCTCGCCTGGGCCGCCAGCAGCGCCGGGATCACGCCCGGCCGCAAGATGATCTGGCGCAGCGGGACCTGCGTCTCGGGCGGCGGGTCGCCCGTGTGGAGCAGCTCGGCGATCCGCTTCGGGTCCGGCCGCACGAGCAGCACCAGCACGAGCGCCACGAGCATGAAGCCGCTGCCGGCGAGCCAGAGCGGCGCGAGCGCGTCGCCGTCGAGGTCGCGGCCCGCGAGCAGCGGGCTGAAGACCGCCGGGCCGAGGATCGCCCCGAAGACCGCGCCGAACAGCACGAGCGCGATCCCGTGGGCGCGGCGCTCGGGCGGGTACATGTCGCCGGCCGCGGTCCGGGCGAGCAGCGCGGTGCCGCTCGCCATCCCGACGAGCACGAAGCCCGCCAGCACCAGGACCGCCACCTCCCCCGCGCAGCCGATCGCGGCCAGCACGCCACCCGTGGCGCCGATCACGAACCCAACCGCCAGCACCGGCACTCGGCCCACGCGATCCATCAGGCGGCCCGCGAAGGGCGCCGTGAGCGCCCCGGAGGCGAGCACGATTGCGGGACCCAGCCCCAGCAACCCCTTGATTCCGAGCACCTGAACGAGCGTCAGCGACGCCACGGCCGCCTGAAGCTGAAGCATCCCCGAGTTGGCCGCCAGCGCAGCGGAGAGGAGAGCGGTGTTGCGGGCGATCGGCAGATCGGACATGCGAGAGCGAGCAGGCTATTCGTCCAGTTCCACAGGTTCCC